>CAZFKE010000011.1:50885-99710 GCA_964519475.1 uncultured Sediminibacterium sp. | reverse complement strand
GGTATGTATCCAATAGCTGGTGTAGCGACCACTTGATTGCTAAACCGCAAATCAAGTACATCATATTTATCCCAACCAATTTTCTTACTAACACTTTGGTAAAAACCCATTAGGTTTTTCAGCTTTTCTTCCATTCTTGAAGTATCTCCAATCTGGTTACCCGTCATCTCTCCCAGAATATACACACTCTTGCCTGCAAAAGGTTGGTTACGTGCTGGCGCGAAGGTAAAATGTACATTGGCATAATCTGTTTGCCACCAGGGGTTCACGCCTTCGGTGGTGGCTATCTCGTCATAGCCATTCCTGTCGCGGAAGAAAATATACCGGAGATTATTTCTTTCTACATCCGTTTTAATATAAATGTCAACAGGATCATTATTTTTTTCAACCCTGTCTACTCGATCGCTCTGAAAACGGAAACTCTGCAGATCGGCCCAGCGGTATTCTTTGCCTGCGGGAAATACACAATCCTGTTCTCCATTATATTCCAATACATTATTACGGATAAATGAAGGCTGAATGTCTTTTACCGCATCATCCCAGCGGTTATTCTGTAACAATACTACCTGTGTCTGCTGAGGTGAAAGGATATTGAGCTGTTGTGTATTCACCACAAACTGTATTTTCTGGTGTGTACGCACAATCTCATTATCATAAGGTTGTTGCACCCGGGCACCGATGCTTACTTTATTATCCACTATCATCATCCTTTTGGTAAAGGCAATTTTAGAAGTGTCTGAATCCAAAAAAACAACCAGCATGTAATTACCGCTTTTAACGGGCATGCAACTGCTCTCGGGCAACAAAGCCTGGTAATGTACATATTTGGAAGATGAGAATGTAGCATTGCGGTATTGTGTTAACCGGTTTTGGGTAAAGCCTTTGATGTAGTCAAATACATTCAGATCGGCAGGCGTCCAGTCTGCATTGCACAATACATAGGTGTAATAAAAATTGCGGGCATAACCGCTCATATCATCAAAATGCAGTTCTAGTTGGCTGCCAGAGTTCAGTGTGATCAATGGCATACTCTCCTGGTTGTTCTGCTGAAACAGTTTCACCGTTCGGATGCCCGGCATATATACATGATCGGGTTGGCGTTGTGCCTGTAAAAGAAAGCAAACAGGTAATAAGACAAGAAATAACAAAGTTTTTTGCATACACATAAATCTGCTTTAAACATACAACATTCTCCCAAACCGTAAATGCTTTTGCTGCATTGATAAGGGGAATGTAGTTTTGAGCGTACTAAAACCATGCCGATTGAACCTGGCCTTCCATATCGCCAAACGTATCGCCTTTAACCGGCAGAAATCTTTCTCCAGGTTTATCATCCGCCTGTCCATAGCCGCAACGGCTCTGAGTGTGATGGCCATGATTGTTACACTCGCTTTTGTAAATGGGTTTCAGCAAACGGTTTCTGAAAAAGTATTCAGTTTCTGGGGGCATGTACGCGTTCAGAAATACGAACCCAATAAATCATTGGTGGCTGAAGAAAACCCGATTGAGAAAAATGCAAAGATCGAAGCATTGATCGCTAAAGAACCGGGTGTTCAAAAAGTACAAGGCTTTGCTACCAAATCGGCTGTTATTGAAAAGAACAAAGAGATCGACGGGATCTTACTGAAAGGCATTGAAAAACAATACGACAGCAGTAAACTCAAAACCTATCTGAAACAGGGCCGATGGATCGATTTCAGCGATTCCAATTACAGTAAAGAGATCCTGTTATCCGTACCGCTGGCTGCTCAGTTAAAGATCAATTTGAATGATACGGTGACCCTTTATTTTATTTCGGTCACAGATGGAACCAGGACGTATCGGAAAGTGCGGGTAGCCGGCATTTATAAAACGGGGATCGAAGAATATGATAAACTCTTTATACTTGGCGATATCCGATTGATAAGAAGGGTAAACAACTGGACACCGGATCAGACAGGCGGTTATGAAATTTTCCTGGATGATTATAAAAACATCGATTCTGTCAATAACCGCCTATCAGACAAACTCCCAGCAGAATGGATGAGCCGCAGCATCCGCGAAGTATACCCGAATATATTTGACTGGCTGAATATCCAGGATGTGAACCGGAACGTGATTTTTATTGTGATGGCGGTAGTAGCCATCATCAACCTCATTACCTGTTTATTGATATTGATACTGGAAAGAACCAGAATGATTGGCATTTTAAAAGCATTGGGTGCTGAAGATGGTTTGATCCGCAAAATATTTCTTTACCATGCTACCGTAATCAGTTGCAGCGGTATCGGAATTGGTTTTGTATTGGGCATTGGTATTTGCCTGCTTCAACAATACACCGGCTTTATTACACTTGATGAAACATCCTATTATGTAGCTACCGCCCCCGTTCTGATCATCTGGTGGCAAGTAACTGTCGTGTGCATATCCACAGCATTGGTTTGTTATTTACTTCTCATCATCCCCAGCTTACTGATCAAAAAGATCAAACCCGTAAAAGCCATTCAGTTCAGGTAGCCTTATTATTTTATCATTCTGGATAAGATAATCCCTGCCGCCACGGCAGCATTCAAAGATTCTGCACCACCCATTCGAGGAATCGTTACCGGGTCTGTTATATAAGGTAATAATTCATTACTGATACCTTTCGATTCATTACCGATGATCAATAAACCATCAGTAATCGGTTTCATCGAGTTTACATTGTTGCCTTTTAATAATGCACCATAAACAGGCAGCTTACAAGAACTGAGCAATTCTTCCAATGACCGATAGGATACATTTACCCGGATAAAACTCCCCATGGTGCTCTGTATCACTTTGGGATTATACATTTCAGCAGTATGTTCGCCGGCAATTACCTGTTTAACCCCGAACCAGTCCGCAATACGTATCAAAGTACCCAGGTTACCGGGGTCTTGTATACCATCCAGCAATAAGGTAATACCGGAGCTCAGATCGGGTTCAGCAGCCGGTGGCACCTGTTCAGCAATGATGAGTACTTTATTGGGGGTTTGCAGGCTGCTGATCCGTTTTAGTTCTTCATCAGTAACCTCCATAAACGCTGTTGTAAGGGCAACAGGTGACTCCCATTCTCTGGTGGCATATATCTTCCTGATGGGATAATGGCTTTTCAACAACTCTTCTGCCAGTTTGGTTCCTTCGGCAATAAACAGCCCTTCAGCCTGTCTTTGTTTTTTCTGGCATAAAGATTGGATATATTTGAGCTCATTCTTGCTTAACATTCGCTATGCATTTGATCTGTAATAAAGTATTTTCTCACCGGTTTTGTGTTCTTTTCATGCTGTTGGCAATCATGAGTTCCTGTTCTGTGTCAAACAGAACCTTTGTCAGAAACTTTCCGATCAATAAAGCTTTTGTTTACGAGAACAAAGTAACACTCAAAGGGGATCTTACCAAAGATGAGAAAATTCGTTTAACCACCGAACTGGATAATTATTGGGATGATAGTTTAAAAGTGAGAAAGATACAGCAGTTCGGTATTATTTATAAGATCAAGAACCCGCCGGTATTTGATTCCGGTAATATTGCGCGTTCTATCAACTCGATGAATGCCTACCTGAATTCGCAGGGCTATTATTATGCTAGCTTCACCGATTCTGTAAGAATTGATACTGTAAAAGACCAGGTAAGGGCCCATATTGCCATGACCATTGCCGCAGGAAAGAATATCAGCATTGATTCCGTTTCCTACCAAATGGGCGATACTACCTTGCAAAAAATAACCCTCGCAGAACAAAAAAATACATTGCTGAAAAAAGGTACACCCTATACCAAGGGTCTGATCAGTTCTGAACTGGACAGGTTAGTGGGGCTTTACCGTCATAACGGTTATTACCGGTTTACCAGGGATGATATTTATGCAGAAGCGGATACAACAGACCCGCGCCTTCTTCAACTGACACTCGATCCTTTTAAACAGGCACAGATCATTGCCGATGCTGCCAGGGTAAGAAGAGAAAATCCCACATGGGATATCACGATCTTTAAACGGCCCACATATGATTCATCAAGATTGGTGCAGTACCATATCGGCCATATTTATTATTATCCCGAAACAAAGATCACCGATATTACAGATAGTGTATCCAAACAAACCGGTTTCCAGGAATTCAACCGGAGAAACCTAACCATGCGTTACCGGAAAGGGATGTTTACTTATCGGCCCTTACGGGAACATACGTATTTAAAAAATGCGGATCTGTATGATGAGAATAATTATTTCAAATCCATCAATACCCTCGGACAGATCGGCACCTGGCAACAGGTAGACGGAAGACTGGAACCAAGAGGCCAGGATAGCCTTGACCTGTATTTTTATCTTGTGCCTGCCATCAAACAAAATTTTACCGTTGACCTTGAAGGCAGCCGAAATACGGCGGATATTGGTATTGGCAATCTTTGGGGCATCTCAACAAATTTTGCTTATAACAATAAGAACGTCTGGAAAAGTGCCATACAATCACTGGCTACTTTCCGAACAGGTGTGGAGTTGAATTTATTTACCAGCAGCAACGATCAGTTAGTACAGACTTTTCTTTTAAACCTGGGCCATACCTATGTTTTCCCAAAACTGGTTCAACCATTTACCAACTGGCGTGCATTGAACAGGCTGGATAATAAACGAACCTTATTTTCCATCAACGGTTCGTATGTAGACAGAAGGGATTATTACAAACTCCGTTCACTGGTAACCAGCTGGGGGTATGAATGGAGAAAAGGCAATCATGTATGGCTGTATAAACCTTTGAATATTGAATTGTATTCGATAGATACGCTTACCGGGTTAAGGGATCTGTTTAAGAATAATCCATTTTTACGAACCTCATTCAACTCGGGAAAAGTAATAAGCCAGACCCTTTCACTTATCAAAAACTATAAGAGTGTCAATAACCCGGATAAAAGCCATTATGTAAGATTGGGCATTGAAGAAGCAGGTGGGCTAATAGGTTTATTAGGTAAACTAAGTAGTAGTATATACAGGTATGTAAAGGTAGAAGCTGAATACCGCCAATCCATTAAAATGCAGAACCGGAAAACGGAATTAGCCTACCGGGCCTATGCCGGGGTTGGCTAT
This sequence comes from uncultured Sediminibacterium sp., assembly GCA_964519475.1. Taxonomy (GTDB): domain Bacteria; phylum Bacteroidota; class Bacteroidia; order Chitinophagales; family Chitinophagaceae; genus Sediminibacterium. The sequence goes on along the minus strand of CAZFKE010000011.1, from coordinate 94,633 downwards.
AACTATGGTACGGATACATTGAGAGATAAGACACTTCCGTTCTTTAAACAATTCTCGGCAGGCGGGCCATACAGTATGCGTGCATGGGGTTTGAGGCAATTGGGTTTAGGAAGTTCTTTACAAAGCGAACAGATTGATACCACAGGTTCAAATTACCACGACCGTTTTGGCGATATGCAGCTGGAGGCAAATATCGAATACCGTTTTCCGCTGGCAACCATTGCCGGGGTTAAGTTAAGCAGTGCTTTGTTTGCCGATATCGGTAATGTATGGAATGTTAGAAAAAATAATATTGACCCTTCGGCTCAATTTGCATTCAAAAATTTATTCAAAGATATCGCGATCGGCGTGGGTTCAGGTGTTAGAATTGACTTCTCGTATTTCCTGATACGATTTGATTTTGCTTACAAATTGAAAGACCCTGCACGCCAATACAATAACGGATGGGCGGATACTTTTCAGTGGTTTGAGAACCGGTCCAATGGTTTAAAAGTAAGCAACGTGGCTTTCCAGTTAGGTATCGGCCTACCCTTCTGATAAATTGGTTAATTGTTTTATCTCTGTTTCAAGATCAGTCATGGTTTGGGCAGCATCTACCTGAAAGATCCCGATACGGGTTCTTCGTAAACTACTCATATACCCGCCTACGCCAAGCGCTGCGCCAAAATCATTGGCAAGGCTTCTGATATAGGTTCCGGTTGAGCAGACCACGCGAAAATGCACAAGCGGCAATGCAATCTTTTCAATGCTAAATGAAAAGATCGTAACAGGCCGTGGTTCCAGTTTTACATCAATGCCTTTCCTTGCTGCCAGATAAACAGGCTTCCCCTCCTGCTTAATTGCAGAATGGATGGGCGGGGTTTGCATGATAGAACCGGTAAATTGTTGAGTAGCCGTTTCAATCATTTCCTGTGTAAGATGATCGTACGATACAAAGTCCTGTGGTTCACTTTCAAGATCGTAGGTAGGCGTAACAGCCCCCAGTGTGAAAGTGCCGGTATATTCTTTCTCCATCCCCATATACTCATTGATCTTCTTTGTGTATTTGCCGGTACAAACAATCAATAAACCCGTTGCCAATGGATCCAACGTACCCGCATGACCCACCTTCCTGATTTTTGTGAGATACCGGATCTTTCTTACTACATCAAAAGAAGTCCACTGCATCGGCTTATCCACAAGTATCGCCTTCCCTTCCAGGTAAGGGATCATGGCACTATGTACTGGTTTTTGTTTCATGAAAATAGTTGAGAAAATTCTCTGCGGTTACCGCTGCATCTCTGTGCCTCTGCTGCAAATGAGTTTATTTTTCACAGCAGGGCCGCAGAAGACAGGTAGTTTTCGCAGAGAGTTTAATAGGCTCTTGCGAATAATACTCTTTGCGAAGATGGTTTACCTGTGAGGATACATTTCCCTTCTTCCAAAGGATTATGCAAGGGTATACAACGGATGGTGGCTTTGCTTAATTCTTTGATCCTGTCTTCTGTTTCACCCGTACCATCCCAATGTGCAGAAAGAAATCCACCTTTCGTATCAAGTAACTGTACAAATTCATCCCAGTTATCCGTTTTCGTAATTCTTTCTTCACGGAAAGCTTTCGCCTTATCATACATGGATTGTTGAATGGTATCCAGCAAATCTTTTATATAGTTTTCAATCCCATCCATGCCCACACTCATCTTTTCTTTGGTATCCCTTCTGGCGATCTCTACTAGGTTCTTTTCAAGGTCGCGTGCACCAATGGCCATTCTCACCGGAACGCCTTTCAATTCATACTCAGCAAATTTCCATCCGGGTCTTGCATTATCCGAATCATCATACTTTACAGAAATACCTAAAGCTTTCAGGTTAGCCACAATGGCATGTACTTTTTCATCGATCATCACTTTCTGATCATCCCCTTTATAAATCGGAACAATCACTACCTGCACTGGTGCAATTCGCGGAGGTAATATCAAACCATCATCATCACTATGCGCCATCACCAAGGCTCCAATCAATCGGGTACTTACCCCCCAACTGGTGGCCCATACATAATCGAGTTTATTATCCCGGTCGGTAAATTTTACATCAAACGCTTTGGCAAAATTCTGCCCCAGAAAATGTGAAGTGCCTGCCTGTAAAGCTTTCCCGTCCTGCATCAGCGCTTCAATGCAATAGGTATCTTCAGCACCGGCAAAACGCTCATTCGGGCTTTTTACCCCTTTGATCACAGGCAATGCCATCCAGTTCTCTACAAAATCAGCATATACTTCCAGCATTTGTTTAGTTTCGATCACGGCTTCAGCTGCTGTTGCATGCGCTGTATGCCCCTCCTGCCATAAAAATTCAGCTGTACGCAGAAACAATCGGGTACGCATTTCCCATCTCACCACATTGGCCCATTGGTTAACGAGGATGGGAAGATCACGGTAAGACTGTATCCAGCCTTTATAAGTATTCCAGATGATTGCCTCACTGGTAGGACGAACCACCAGTTCTTCCTCCAGCTTCGCTTCCGGATCAACTATTAATTTCCCTTTATGATCAGGATCTGATTTTAACCGGTAATGAGTAACCACCGCACATTCTTTGGCAAAGCCCTCGGCATTCTTTTCCTCTGCCTCAAACAGGCTTTTGGGAACGAATAAAGGGAAGTAAGCATTTTGGTGGCCGGTATCCTTGAACATCTTATCCAGCACATCACGCATATTCTCCCAAAGGGCAAAACCATAAGGCTTGATCACCATACAGCCCCGCACAGCACTGTAATCAGCCAGGCTGCCCTTGATTACCAAATCATTATACCATTGTGAATAATCTTGCGCCCGGGATGTAATTTCCTTACCCATATTTTTGTAATTTCTTTAACAGATTAAAATACTTATGAATGTTTGCTGGCAAAGCATTTGTGATAATAATGATAGACGGCTTTATCAGCCCGCAAATGTATGTAACTTCACATTATCTAACCTTTCAATCCTCATGTCATGAAACACGCTTTACTCATATCGGTTCTCAGCATAGGAGTTCTTTCATCCTGCTCAACAGCTTTTAAAGCCGGACAAACACCAGATGATGTATATTATTCACCAGGCAGAGAAGCAGCAGAAATAGTGAAAGCGGAACAAACCCAAAAACAACAGGACGCAGCATATCAGGAGTATATAAGCAGTCTTGACGATAGGTATTTACGCATGAAGATTGCCAATCGCTACCGTTGGAGTGCATTGGATAATTTTGACTACTGGTATGATAGCCGCTATGATTTTGGTGCCTATAACTACCGTAATCATTACTATACTTCAGTGAATCCTTATGCATGGAACCCGGGATGGAATATAGGCATCGGTTATGGAAGCTATTATCCGGGTTATTATGGGGGCTGGTCATCAAGCAGCCCGGTATATACGGTGGTGCATTATAACTACCCCGTGTCTTCAGGCGGTGGATCTACCTCAACCAGCAATATTTCGGCCTTCCGGAATAAAGAGTATAATAACAATAATAATTACAACACCAGTAACCCGAAAAGCGGAGGTTATACACCACCCAATACCAGCAGTTTTGGGAGTTTACTGAAAAGGGTCTTTACAGTAAACAGTGATAATAATTCATCATCCGGCTTTGACAGGGCTACGCGAAGTTTCAATAACCCAAGTCCTTCCAATGCCAGCCCATCCAGAACAACTACTACACCCGCCCCGTCGCCAACCAGCAGCAGCGCAGGTGGTAACAGCGGCGGTTTTCCAAGTACCGGAAGCAGTACCGGAACCGGTCGTGGCGGAAGAGGGTAATCAACCATTATTTTGAACCCATGATCAAAGCAGGAAGCCCTGCTTACTACTATACGCATATCCAAAACGCTTTGTATGAAACATACCATACTTTCGATATTCTTCTTTTCCTGTTTAGTTGCCCATGCACAAACACCTGAGGACGCTTTACGAACCGCCTGGTTTACCCAAAATGGTACAGCCAGAAATATGGCCACGGGCGGTGTAATGGGTTCTTTGGGTGGTGATATTACTGCTAACCATGTGAACCCGGCAGGTTTGGGCCTGTTCAAAACCAACGAACTGGTATTAACACCTGGTTTTCTCATAAACCGTAACAAATTCAATTACCGTGGTACAGATACAGCCAACAGTAAGAATGATTTTAATTTAGGCACAAGCGGTATTATACTCAGCTCTGCTACCCGAAGAGATCAGAAATGGACCAGCAGTTCTTTTGCATTGTCGATTAACCAACTGGCTAATTATGATAACCATGTGCAGTTCAAAGGTTTTAATAATTTCAGTTCTTTTACAGAACAATACCTGGAAGAATTAACTAAAGACAGGGCCGATACCTTTGCAGCATTGAATAATTATATTTTTGGTTCCTCACTGGCTTTCAGAACTTTTTTGGTGGATACCACACGTGGACCGGGTGGCGTGGTTACAGGATATCAAAGCCTGGTGCCTATTTCAACAGGGGTAAATCAATTCTATGATGCCACAACCCATGGCGGTTACCATGAAATAGCTTTAGGGCTTGCCGGTAACCTGGAAGATAAAATGTATGTAGGCGGAAGCCTTACCATTCCAATCATCAATTATTCACGCGACCTGATCTATAGTGAAACAGATGCAACCAATAATCCCAATAACGAATTCAAATCATTCGAATACAGAGAAAGTTTTATATCGCATGGAGTAGGTATCGGCGCCAAATTAGGTGTTATTTATAAACCACAGGAATTGTGGAGGATAGGGATTGCTTTTCATACACCCCAATTCATTGGATATACCGACAGGATCAATGCATCCATAGTGGCTAACACAGAAACCTATGCAGGAACCAAAACAGCCACCAGCAATAATCTTAACAGCGGAAATCCCGGCGTAAGAAAATATGATCTTATCACCCCATGGAGGGCAATCGTAAGCGCCAGTTATGTATTTCGCGAGATCAGTGATACCAGGAAACAAAGAGCATTCCTGAGTGCGGATATAGAATATGTAAATTACCGCGGTGCTCGTTTTTCCGCAGCCGATAAGAACAACAATGCACTCGCCTCTTATTACCAGGCTTTAAATGATGTGGTGAAAGACACTTATAAAGGCAATATCAATGTACGCATAGGCGGTGAATTGAAATTCCATACCATCATGTTCCGATTAGGGGGTGCATATTATGGAAGTCCCTATGCAGATGAAAACTTACATGCCAGCCGTGTTTTGGCAACCGGTGGTGTGGGATACCGTGATCATGGTATTTTCATAGATCTGAGTTATGTACAAAATTTTACCAAAGATGCGGTATTTGCTTATCGTTTAAATGACAAGCCCAATACTTTTGCAGCGCAAAGTGGCGGTAGAAGCAATGTGGTTTTGACACTTGGTTTTAAATTTTAATTGACACATATACCCATCCCATTTTTGACAGCAAGTTAAACCATCTATTTTTTTTGTTTGTGGACAATAAAATCGTTGCTGACCATGAAATAAATGTAACTGATCAAATTACATTTAAAGGCTTAAAAAAACAGGACCAAAGATGATATAGAGGGCATTGCTTTTATACGGGGCGCCCTGAAAAAAAACAATACGGTTCTAAACATTGATGTACACAAGAGCGGCTATCTTTACCTATGCTTCAACAGGTTGGCAAAGAAGGAAAAGTAGTGGCATTTGACCCGCAAACCATCCTCTTCAATTACCTCAGTAAAATGAAGAAGTTATTGAAATGGAAGAATGTTCAGATTGAGCACATTGCTTTATCGGTTACAGAAACAGAAACCACTCTTTTTATTCCCAGCAATCATGTCGGTAATACTTTTGCCCCGGGTGCTACTATTGTAACCAACGGTGAACGAGACGATATTGGCTTTACCGAAAAAGTAAACACGGATTTGCTTGATCATTATAGAATGTGATACAGGCTATATGGGTTAGATCCAGGTATTGGAAACATTTGAATTACTGAAAGGATTGGGCTACAACGGTTTTTTTATTTTCGAATCGAAAAGGTTGCCATTGAGCGAATTCAGTTTTGAGAAATACCAGAACCGTAACAGCACTGCTTTCTTCTGCAATCATTTTTTATTTGAATAAAGATTTTGTTTAAAACTGTCATGAAAAAGGCACCCTGATTGGGTGCCTTTGGCTTTTAAATTATTATGGCAGTATTAGTTTATTTGAGATCATCCAGTTTCAGCCCCTGGTTTACTTTTGTATCAGCGATCTCGATATTGATTTTGAACTGGCCGGTATCCAGCGTTTGTTTTACAGGGAGTTTTACGCCATTCACTGTTTTAAATTCAGTGGTAGTAAGTTGTATAGTGGCTTTGCCGGCAGGGCTTTCCTGTGTTCTCACTTCTTTTACCCTTAATCCGCTGGCCTGATCATAATACAGGTTAAAGGTCCTGCCCTTTGGTGATTTCACTGCTACATTATATGCATCTTTCCCATCGATCGATTCAATGCCTTTCACAACCAATGTATAGCCATACTTCAGGTAATACGGTTCCAGGAATAAAGAAGCCTGCTCATCCAGTTCTTCTTTGTCCTCATCCTTCAAAGGCTGCTCCGAACCTTGTTGAACAACAGAATATACACCCGCCTTAGCCATTTGTTTTGACAACGACATTCCCCCCATGCTAAGGCTTTGGAGGTAACCGTTGGGTAGTACATAGGTAAGCCCGAATGCAAGGTTATTACCCATCACGCTGGCTGTACCTTTCATTGTTACATCTTTTATGGCATTGATGGCAGCTTCACCACCTGTTGCTTCGATCGCTTTTTTCATGATGGCATCCGCAGTAACAGAAGCATCTGCTTTCTTTTCAGAGGGGGCTGCTTTCTCGTTTCCGTAAATATCAAAATACTTCACTTCACCATATTTCTCCAATCCTTTTGAAATTTGTTTAGCATTCCCAACGATCACGATATGCAGGTTACCGGGCTGAACATATTTATCAGCCATGGCCTTTACAGCAGCATTATCCACATTAGCCAGGTTCTTCAGATAATTCTGATAATAGTCTTTGGGTAGATTATAGCGTGCCACATTCAAAGCAAAACTGGCAATGGTAGAAGGACTTTCCAATGAACGGGCAAACCCGCCGCTCATTTCATTTTTGGTCTGGCTTACATCTTCACTGCTAACCGCTTCTGTACGGATACGGTTAAACTCTACAAGGAACTGACCGATGGCACTATCTGTTTTTTCATTACGTACAGAAGCGCTCGCTTTAAAACTACCGATCAGCCTATCGGTACTTAACCTTGAATAGGCACCATAGGTAAATCCATATTTTTCGCGGAGATTTTTATACAATCTTCCTGATGAACCATTCCCTAACAAGCTGTTCATAACAGATCCCGGAATTGCATCGGGTGCACCGGGTTTTAATTCAACCGGTGTTACCAGGTTGATCACACTCTGCACGGAACTGGGCCTGTCTACAATAGCAATATAGGTTTTGGCAGGTGGATGGGGCGCTTGAAAAGCGGGCGAAGGCACGGTGCCTTTTTGCCATCCCGCAAAAGCATTTTCTGTAAGTTTCTTCGCTTCGTCAACTGTAATATCTCCTACAAAAATGAGGTAAGCAATATTCGGTTTCCAGTAAGTGTTGTAGTAGTTTTTGATATCATCCACCGTTACCTTTTTCACCGTCTCTTCGGTTTCTACTTCTCCGTAAGGATGGTTGGCCCCATAGACTAGTTTGTTCACCACATTATTGGCGATCACATTGGCATCTTCTTTATTCTGCGCCAACCCGGATAATTCCTGTTTGCGGATTTTTTCCAGTTCATCGGCCGGGAAAGATGGATGCAATGCAATATCTGCCATCAGTCCAAATACTTTCGGAAAATTATTCTTTAATGAAAATGCATCTATACTTTTTGCCGAGGCATTAATAGTGGCTCCCAGGTAATCAATCTCTTCGTCAAGCGTTACTTTATTCATTTTGGCAGTACCCCTGCGAAAAAGTTCACCAGCCATACTGATCATACCGGCTTTTTCGCCTTCAAGAATGGCTTCACGGTCAATCGTTAAAGTGGCGGATACGCGTGGCAATTTGGTATTGGATACCACAAATACTTTTAAACCGTTTGTGAGGGTGAAAAAAGCAGGCTCTCCTACTTTGATGACAGGTGCCGGACCTGGTTTGGGTGCATGCGTCCTGTCTACTTTTGTCTGTGCCAATAAAGCAGCAGGTATTGATATAATGAGTGAAAGAAATATTTTTTTCATAGTCGTTCTGTTTAAATTGATCGGGGTTACGTTTACTTTTTAGTTCCTTTCGGTACATAATAGAGCGTAACGCGGTTATCCCTATTAAGGTATTTTTTGGCCACGTTCATCAGATCATCACGGGTTACTTTATTGTAGCGGTTGATCTCTGTATTGATCAGATTGGCATCTCCAAAATATACCTGGTAATTGGCCAGTGTTTCTGCAATGCCTGCCATTGTTGCATTCCTGGTTACAAATTCTGTGGTGATCTGGTTACGTACTTTACCAAACTCACGCTCATCCACCAATTTATTTTTTACACCATCGATCACTACCTGTATCTCTTTCTCAAGATCTTCCGGTTTGACATTCATATTGGCAATCCCATAGGTGATAAACAAGCCGGCATCTTCCAACGCATAGTTAAACGCTCCTGCCTGTACCGCCAGCTGTTTTTCATCCACGATATATTTATTCATCCTCGATGAATTACCACCGGATAATAAGGTAGAGAGTACATTAAATGCATAATACTCATCGCTACCCTGTTTAGGCGAGCGATATGCCTGCACCACCGCCGGCAACTGGATATTGTCTTCTATTACATCACGCACTTCCCCGCCCAATGGCGGCTCAGTTATATTTGGACGCGGGACCGGTTTACTACCTTTGGGAATAGAACCGAAATACATTGCTATCTGCTGTTTCACCTGTGGGATATCAATATCTCCTGCAAGACTTAAAACACAGTTATTGGGCACGTAGAATGTTTTATAAAAATCGATAAAGTCAGAGAGTGTGGCCCTGCTCAGGTGTTCCAAACTACCAATCGGCTGCCAGCGGTAAGGATGAGCTTTAAAAGCACGTTTAAAAATTTCACCAATAATGGTTCCGTAAGGTTGGTTATCTATTCGCTGGCGTTTTTCTTCTTTCACTACTTCTTTCTGCGTATTCACCCCCACGTCTTCGATCTTGGCGTGTAACATTCTTTCACTTTCTAACCAAAGCCCTAATGCGAATTGATTACTTGGGAAGAGTTCAAAATAATAGGTACGGTCCTGTGTGGTATTGGCATTGTTATAGCCGCCCGCATTAGAAGTGTACTTATCAAAATCTCCACGTTTTACATTCTCACTCCCTTCAAACATGAGGTGCTCAAAAAAGTGGGCAAAACCGGTACGGGCTGTGTCTTCATTTTTAGAACCCACATGATAAAGAGCGGATACGGCCACAACCGGGGCCGACTTATCCTGGTGCAGGATCACCGTTAACCCATTGGGCAATGTGTATTTTTCGAACACGATCTTCGGGGCCTGTGCCGAAAGGCTGCTGCTTAACAACAGGGCTGCCGGTATGGCCAATAACCATTTTCTCATAACGATTTTTTTTACTGGGTTTTGAACAACAATATCCGAAAAGAAATACGAATACCGATTATTTGTCAAGTATTCTTAACAAATATTACATATTCGGTCAATTATGGCTACACCAAGGCGGTAACCTGTGGAAGAGAGGCGGGTGCCGGATTCAACCATTGAATCTCGGTATCTTTTTTAAACCATGTCATCTGACGTTTGGCATAATGCCGCGTATTCGTTCTGATATGTTCAACAGCTTCTTCGAGACTGCATTTTCCATCCAGGTGTTCAAATATTTCGCGATAACCAACCGTTTGCAATGCATTATGGGTTCGATAAGGCAGCAGGGATTCTGCTTCTTTCAATAAGCCTTCCTGCATCATCTTGTCAACTCTTGTGTGGATATTATGATGCAGTTGCTCTTTGGATAGTTCCAACCCAATTTTGATAATACGAAAAGGCCTTTCTATTTTCTTTTTTGTGCGGTAGACCATGATCGATTGCCCGGTAGCATATAATACTTCCAAAGCCCGCATTAAACGTTGTGGATTTTGTTGTTCGGCAACGGCCCAGAATGCAGGATCTTTTTGTTCCAATTCTTTTTGCAGCCAGATCAACCCCTTTTGTTTGTAACCATCCATTACTTGTTGGCGCGTTTCTTCCGGGATTTGAGGCATCGGATCAATTCCTTCGCAGAATGATTTGATGTATAAGCCTGTACCACCCACCATTACGGCAACTTTGTTTTTCTTAAATATCTCATCCGCTGCATGCAATGCATATTTCTCAAAACTACCTGCATTCAAATCTTCCGTTACGGAATGAGATGCCACAAAATAATGTTTTACCGCTGCAAGTTCTTCATCTGATGGACGTGCTACACCAATCTTCATTTCCTGATAGCATTGGCGTGAATCTGCAGAGATGATCTCTGTTTGAAAATGCTGCGCAAGGGCAATCGCGAAAGAGGTTTTACCTACGGCAGTTGGGCCGGCAATGATGATGACTGTATTTTGTATGGAATCGTTCATAATGTAAACCCCGTTACTTCCCTGGACAAAGAAAAATTAAATATTTTGACCCTTTTTTAGAAAAGAAAACCAACGGACCTTGTCGTTGGTTTTTATTGAAATACTTATGACATAACACTCATCCCCTAGAACTCCTCCTCATGCCCTGTTTCCTCTTCTGCGCCGGCTTCTTCATCCATATCTGATTCTCCCTCCTCCCCCTCTGTGCCAAAACCTTCAGCGGCTTCTGCGAGGTCGTATTTTTCTTCTATATCTGCAAATTTATCGCCCAGTAAACTCTTGGTTCCGTATTGCTGCGGGCCAATGCCTTCTATGCGTGAGATTGCAGGGTAGGTGATCTTGCTGCTTTCTTCTTTACTTACATTGATCAACTCTACGAGAAATACCCAGTGCTTTTCAAAATCGTATTCATATATAAATTTCTGGTTGGTATCACGGATCTCGGAACCGATCGTTACTTCGGACATGATCAACGGGTCAACCACATAGGGTTTATCATATTTCTCAAAACTGATTTCCCTTCCACGCAGCCAGCTGTCATTGCTACGGAAGAAAGTAGCTTTGTGCTTTGAATCAAATTCATACGATTTTAATATTGCAAAATGCAATTCCTGAAAATTTTGGGTGTGCCTGATCACAATATCCCTGTAAACTGCATCATCTTCTTCGAGATAGATCCTGAATTTTAATATCGCCATCCTTTATTAGTTTGGAGTTTGGAGTTTATAGTATGCAGTTATTTCTTTCAGCCATACTGTAAACCGTGTTTTTACTTTTGATTTTTTTCTTTTGACGTTAGGTCCTAAAGTTTGCGAAAATACAACTTATTCAACCGCCTGCAAGTTCAGTTCGGCAGCTTTTTGGAGCATGAATGCATAGGCAGCTTCAAATTCGTTGGGTATCTCGCCATCAAGTATGGCTTCACGGATGGCATCCTTGATGATACCAACGGGTTTACTGGGCCCCAGACCAAATTTTTCCATGATCATTTGCCCCGAAATAGGCGGCTGCCAGTTGCGGATCTTGTCTTTTTCCTCCACTTCCTGTAAACGCTTTCTTACCAGTTCAAAATTCTGCAGGTAGCGCTTTACTTTACTGGCATTTTTGCTGGTGATATCGGCTTCGCATAACATCATCAGGTGGTCAATATCTTCTCCGGCATCAAATAACAAACGGCGGATGGCGCTGTCTGTGATTTCTTCCTTGGTAAGACTGATTGGCCGTAAATGCAGCAGCACTAATTTCTGTACCAGTTTCATTTTTTCATTCAGCGGCAGTTTGAGTTTGGTAAAGATCTTAGGCACCATCCTTGCCCCCACTACTTCATGGCCGTGAAAGGTCCATCCATGGCCTTCTTCAAAACGTTTGGTAGCGGGTTTACCGATATCGTGTAATAAAGCCGCCCAACGTAACCAGAGATCATCTGTATTGTCAGAAATATTGTCCAATACCTGCAGTGTATGGTAGAAATTATCTTTATGCCCCTTCCCATCAACAAATTCAGCACCATACAGATCAATCATTTGCGGGAAGATGAATTGTAATAAATCCGACCTGAACAGAAGATCCCATCCTACAGAAGGTTTTTGGCAGCGCATGATTTTATTCAATTCATCACTGATCCTTTCCTGCGAAACAATTTTAATACGGTGTGCATTTTCTTTGATCGCTTCAAAGGTTTCGGGTACAATCACAAATTGTAACTGCGCCGCAAAACGAATGGCACGCATCATCCGCAAAGGATCATCATTGAATGTCTGCGCAGGTGCGAGTGGGGTTTGAATGAGCTTCTTCTTAATATCTCCCCTTCCATCAAAGGGATCGATCAGTTTTCCAAAGTCTGTTTTATTCAGGCTTACTGCCAATGCATTAATGGTAAAATCACGACGGTTCTGGTCGTCTTCAATACTACCGGGCGCTACCTCGGGTTTACGGCTGTTATGGGTATAACTTTCCTTACGTGCACCTACGAATTCGATCTCAATATCTTCCAGCTTGATCTGTGCCGTGCCAAAAGTTTTAAAGAAAGATACATAAGGCCGCGGCGTAAACAGGTCTGCTACTTTATTGGCCAGTTCAATCCCGTCGCCCAGACAAACAATATCGGCATCTTTTGTGGGTCTGTCAATGATCTTGTCGCGCACAAAACCACCTATCAGGTAACACGGCAACTGTAAGGCTTCCGCCGCTTTGCCCACCTGTTCAAAAATAAATAATTCCCTATCAGTACAATGTATCTCCATTGCTGCAAATGTACTACGGATTGTTTATTTGGCTTATTGAGGCAAAACAGCCAGTAATTGCTGGCGGGTAATCTGTCTGGCACAATTGAAATGCCCAAGCGGACAGACTTTCTTCCCGTGCAACCCGCAAGGCCGACAGTGGAGGGGTTCTGCTACTTCTATAATATGACTGTTATCTGACAGAGGACCGAATCCAAAAGCCGGGATAGTGGAACAATACACGGCTGCTACCGGCGCATTTACAGAAGAAGCAAAATGCATCGGTGCCGAATCGTTTACATAATTCATCACGGCCCCTTTCATTAATGCTGCCGATTGTAAAAAATTAAGTTTACCGGCAAGATTAATAACAAAGGAATGTTGCGAACCCGAACAGATCTTTTCACACAATGCATGATCGCCGGGTGCCCCTAAAAGATACACGGTGATATCACCAGGCAAATTATTTACCAGATCTTTCCATTGATCTGCCGGAAACTGTTTGGTAAACCATACGGAAGCCGGTGCCAGGCAGATATATTTTCTATCCGTCCATTTCGAAACAGACTGGATATCTTTTGCTGAAGGATATAATCTGGGCCTGGCAGCAACAGTATCTGTGAATGATTTAATCAAACGCTGGTTTCTTTCTATCTCATGCAAAGTATGATCAGTTTTACCAACCACATGCCTGATGACATCCGAAAATAAAAAGCTGAATGGATTCTTATCAAAGCCAATGGTTTGTTTGGCTTTTGAGAAAGCAGTCAGGAAACCTGAAGCAGCAAAACGTTGCACATTGATCAATATATCATAACGGTTTTTCCTGATCTGTTTCAGCAAAGAAAATAAATGCGCGTACTTAGATTTTTTTTTATCCCATATTAATACCCTATGTAAAAAAGGGTGCTCGGTAAAAAGCGACTCATTGCCTTTTCTCACCATCATATCAATAGAAGCATCCGGATACTGTACATGTAATTTTTCGAGAATGGCTGTGGCCAATACCACATCTCCGATAAATGCCGTTTGAATGACCAGTATTTTTTGCATCGCTGCAAAAATAACCAAGAACAGTGGAGTTATAGAAGGAACTTAGAAGAAACAGATAAATTATGAATTACCCATTTTTAGTTATTCATATTCCAGTTCATTGCTGAAGAATTCCCAATCAAACAGGATAAAACTTGATGCGATCCTTCTCAGGTGCTGGATTGAGGGTTTTAACTGTGCATTTCCCTTCCTCCCATGCCGTGATCCTACGGTATTGCCATCAAAACGGGGTGGCGTAATTACCTGCGTAAACGATTTCATTTTATGGGACGCAATGCCTGTCAGTATCTTTTGCATAGCACAATTTTTACTACCCTTAAGTTCGCGGTAATAGTCGATAAATGCAAGTAGAATTTTTGACAAGATCATGTAGAAGTATTACTAGCAAAGGATTTTCGGCCTAAATCCATTCAAGCTATTCTCTTACAGCTTATTAACAAAAAAAGGATTTTTTACACAGGTTTATACACAGATCAGGGCCTGATAATGGTAAGGGTCCCGTCTTTTTCCCATTTGATGATGGAAGATGGTTTGCGGTATTCGGTGTCGTCCTGGCGATAGTTAACGACATAATCCACGCCGTTGATAATCGTAGGTTCAATATCCTTGAAACATGGTGGCGACGGATAGCCGCTGATATTGGCCGATGTACTCACAATGGGTTTACGAAATCTTTTGATCAGGTTCTTACAAAAAGGCTCATCACAAATCCGTATGGCTACAGAGCCATCCTCGGCCAGCAGGTTCTCAGCCAGTTCTATCGCTCCATCATAAATAACCGTGGTGGGCCGGTTTACCCCTTTTATATAATCAAAAATCTTAAGCTCAGGCTGGGTTACATAACGAAGTATATCCCGTTCATCTGCCACCAGAACAATCATTGCTTTCGTATCTGCCCGCTTTTTTAACTGGTAGATCTTAGCTACCGCATCCGGGCAGGTGGCGTCGCATCCGATACCCCAAACTGTATCCGTGGGATACAGGATCAGTCCGCCCGCATGGAGTTTTTCGAGACAGGATTCAATATCGTTATTAAACGGTTGCATGGTATTATTAGCAAATTTACAAGACAAATTACAGATTGTTACCTAACAATGGCATTCTAACGCTCCGGTAATCCCTTGAAACTGTATGTTTGCAAAAAAATACGCATGTCATTACAAGTTCAGATCCAGGAAGCCTGGAATAACAGGGAATTATTAAAGGATGTAACATACACAGATGCCGTTAAAGCCGTAATAGAAGAAGTAGACAAAGGCCGCCTGCGTGTAGCTTCCCCAACCGATAACGGATGGGTAGTGAACGAATGGGTAAAACAAGCCATCCTGCTTTATTTCGGCGTGCAGCCAATGCAGACCTGGACCTTGCCTCCGTTTGAGTTTTATGACAAGATGCTCCTGAAAAGCAATTATAAAGAACTGGGTGTAAGGGCCGTACCACATGCCGTAGCCCGTTATGGCGCCTATATTGCCAAAAATGTGGTGCTGATGCCCAGTTATGTGAATATCGGAGCATTCGTAGATGAAGGATCGATGGTAGACACATGGGCCACTGTAGGCAGCTGTGCACAGATTGGTAAAGGTGTTCACCTGAGTGGTGGCGTGGGTATTGGTGGGGTATTGGAACCTTTACAGGCCAGCCCCGTTATTATTGAAGATGGCTGTTTTGTAGGCAGCCGTTGTATTGTGGTTGAGGGCGTGGTCGTTGAAAAAGAAGCGGTTCTCGGTGCCAATGTAGTATTAACCCAATCCACTAAAATCATTGATGTTAGCGGAAGCGAACCCATCGAATACAAAGGCCGTGTACCCGCCAGAAGCGTGGTAATACCGGGTAGTTATACCAAAAAATTCAATGCAGGCGATTACCAGGTAAGCTGCGCACTCATCATCGGCCAGCGCAAAGCCAGTACAGATCTGAAGACCAGCTTGAATGATGCTTTGAGAGAGTTTAATGTAAGCGCGTAATGATTTATCTATAGACCATGGCCCATAGTCCATGGTCTATGTTTTTCTTCTCACTATGTACTATTGGCCAGGGTCTATGGACAAAAAAATCACGCTATCCGGTTTCCTTATCACCCTGCTCGGAGCGGTTTTATTCTCCACTAAGGCCATCTTTGTAAAACTGGCTTTCCGGTCAACGCATGTAGATGCCGTTACTTTATTGGCACTACGTATGCTGTTCTCTCTTCCTTTTTACCTGGTGGCGGCATGGATGGTTTCCCAGAAAGAACATAAGCAGGAATTAACTGTCAGGGACTGGCTAAAAGTGATTGCCCTGGGTATATTAGGTTATTATCTGAGTAGCCTGTTTGATTTTATTGGTCTGCAATATGTTTCAGCCGGTTTGGAAAGGTTGATCTTATTCCTCTATCCTACTTTTGCGGTGCTAATCAATACTTTTTTCTTCAAAACAAAACTAAACCGGGTACAGGTGATCGCATTGCTGCTTACTTATCTGGGTATTGGCATTGCTTATTTTGGAGAGTTGAAACTGGATACGTCCAACCCAAAATTTTTCTTTGGTTCCTTTATGATCTTTTTGTGTGCCATTACGTATTCTTTTTATCTGGTAGGTACCGGGCGAATGGTGCAGAAAGTAGGTGTAACGCGCTATACCGCTTATGCGATGCTGGCATCTACTGTAGGTATCTTTATTAATTTCCTGATAACCCATAAAATAAGTGCCATCCCCTTCTCAACCGCGCTTACCTGGTATGGCATTGCATTGGCAGTAATAGCTACCGTATTGCCCTCTTTTATGATGAGCAATGGCATGAAAAGTATTGGCAGCAACAATGTTTCCATCATTACCAGTATCGGGCCTGTTTCTACAATCATACAGGCACATTTCTTTTTGGGTGAGCAGATCATCCTGGCGCAGATACTGGGTACAGCATTAGTGATTGTTGGCGTAATCCTGATCGGCTGGCAATCCAAATATGCCGTTGAGAATTGAGCGGCTCTTTCCCCATTTCTTTTACCGAAGCTTTCCTGTCGTTTACCGAGGTTTTACCGTAACTAGCCTAAAGCCCATTGACCAGCGGCGCGGTACCCGATAGTTTTGCCTTATTAAATACTTACCAATGGAAAACGAGATAAATGATGCTGTTGAAAAAGACAATAATAACCCATTCCCCATACGGAGAAGGAATAGCGGTTATCTTACCGGGCTGGTTCTGATCCTTATCGGCGGGGCCCTGTTGGTTGAAAAAATGGGTGTGCCGGTACCTTATTGGCTATTTACCTGGCCCATGTTACTAATCGTGATCGGGTTGTATAGCGGTATCAAACATAGTTTCCGTAACAATACATGGATCTTATTAATGGCTGTTGGTGGTTTTTTCCTGGTAGATGATTTTATTCCGGAACTCAAGCTGGAACCGCTTTTCTGGCCAATACTGATCATTGGCCTAGGGGTTTTATTCCTGGTCAGGCCCCGGCAAAAGGATTGGGCATTTCATTGGGATGAAAGAAGGGGAAAGTATAGACGGTACAACGGAACTTCTTCAAATATTCCGGATGAGCCTGTGCAGGACGGCAGCGATTATTTCAACATCCATTCTGTATTTAGCGGGGTGAAACGCACCGTATTATCTAAAAATTTTAAAGGCGGTTCTATCTCCTGTGTATTTGCCGGAGTAGAAATCGATCTTACCCAGGCAGAAATTACCAACAAAGTAATCATCCGCATTGAAGAGGTCTTTGGTGGTACCAAATTGGTAATCCCTGCCGATTGGGTGCTGCAGAATGAAATTGAAGGCATTTTTCATGGCGTGGAAGATAAAAGGGGCTATCGTGCCAATCTGGCGCCTAACCCCAACAAAGTATTGATACTGCGCGGCAGTGCCGTATTTGCCGGTATCGAAGTAAGAAGTTATTAAACAAACCCAACCAACTGCTTAACCGTCAAAACCCATTCTTTATGAATTGGTATTTAGCGAAACTCGTGTACCGTATCCAGTACAGTGATTGCAGCGGCCAGTCTGAATTTGATGAGCAACTGAGGCTGATCATCGCAGAAGATAAACTGCACGCTTTTCAAAAAGCAAGGCTGATTGGCGAAAAAGAAGAATACAGCCAATCAACCGGTAACTGTGCATGGATCCGCTGGAAGTTCATTGATGTTTGCGAGTTGCATGAAATAAATATACAAATGGATGGTGCAGAAATGTATTCGCAGATAAGTGCACAGGAAAATGCAGATACGTACATTCGCAATACCCGAACAAAGGCACTTCATTTATACGATCAGGTAGTGGAACATTTTACCGGTTCATAAGATACTTCATGCCAGAACGCACAAAAAACCTTTCCCGAAAACTAAAGCTGGGCATTGCCTTTGGTTTATGGTGGCCATTCTGGATGGCAATGCAGTATAAAGTATTGGACAATTTCGGGTTCAACTTTCTCGAAAGTTTTGTGGATAGCATTGCCAGTAATTTTTTACTCGCAGCCATTTGCCTGCTTATCATCAACAATATGCGGTATTACCTGCCGGGAAAAGAAAAGTATTGGTATGTACTGGTGCTCAGCTTTGCTTTAAGCGCCATATGGCTGTTTATCACAAGGGCTGTTCTTTGGTTATTCTTTAAGTATGATGAAACGTATACACAGGCTTTAACCCGATCATCCAATATCCGATTTGCTTTTGGCTTTCTGATGACAGGATGCCTTACCATGCTGAGTTTATTATGGTACACGCAAAAAGACCAGAAAGCCACCGATGATTTGAAACGGGAAGCAGAAAAACTGGCAAGAGATGCAGAACTGTTTAAATTAAGACAGCAACTGCAACCTCATTTTTTATTCAATAGCCTCAATTCCATCAGCGCACTCGCAGGTTCGCAACCGGATAAGGCCAGGCATATGATAGAACAGCTATCCGATTTTATGCGGGGCACATTAAAGAAAGAAGAAAAACAACTGGTGGCATTACAGGAAGAAATTAAATATGTAGAACTGTATTTAGACATAGAAAAAGTGCGGTTTGGCCACCGCCTGCAAACCACGATCGAGATCAGTGAAGAAGCCGCAGAACGGATGGTACCTGCCTTGATTCTGCAACCCATTGTAGAAAACGCCATCAAATTCGGATTGTATGATACAATGGAAGAAGTTTTGATCAGCATCAAGGGATGGGTGGGTGATAAAGGGCTGGAGATAACCGTAAGCAACCCGTTTGACCCCCACACGGCTCAATCCCTGCCAGGAACAGGGTTTGGGCTGGCATCTATCAAAAGAAGGCTTTATTTATTATATGGCCGTAACGACCTGTTAGTTATCCAAAAACAAGAAGCCGTTTTTAATACCATATTGATTATACCACATTTTACATGACAAAAGCGATTATCATAGATGATGAACCCCTGGCACGCAGTATTGTGAAAGAATACCTGCAGAACCATCCTGATATAAAAATGCTGCAGGAATGCAGTGATGGATTTGAAGGCATCAAAGCCATACAACTGCATCATCCAGACTTGATTTTTCTGGATATACAAATGCCGAAAATTAATGGTTTTGAAATGCTGGAACTGATAGACCAGCCACCCGCAGTTATCTTTACAACTGCTTTTGAAGAATATGCAATCAAAGCATTTGAATCGCATGCTATAGATTATTTACTTAAACCATTCAGTAAGGACCGCTTTGAAAAAGCGATACAAAAATGGCGGCAGCAGAACGGGCAGGAAAGGGAACAGGCCATACAAACCCTGATTAATCATCCAACACTTACGCCTTCGCGGCAAAACCGGGTAGTGGTAAAAGACAACGGAAAGATCAGGATCATTCCTGTCCCTGCCATTCAATTCCTTGAAGCGGCAGACGACTATGTTAAAATACATACGGCTGAAGGTATTTTCCTGAAAAATAAGACCATGGGATATTTTGAGGAGGCACTGGAAACACAAAACTTTATCCGTATACACAGATCTTATATCATCAATGTACAATTGATTACCCGCATAGATCCTTATGAAAAGGATAACCATCTGGCCATTCTTACCATCGGTGCAAAATTACCGGTAAGCAAGTCCGGATATGCCAAATTAAAACAGGTATTGGGTATATAAAAAAATGTTGACCAATCATTGGCCAACACCTCTATGATTATGATGTAAAATCTGACGACAACCTCTTTTTAAAATCCGTCCTTACTGATGAATTATTTTTCGTTTGGGAATGCTTTCCAGTATAGAAGGTATCATCGAAAAATCGCGGGATTTATCCAAGAAATAATCTGCACCCAAACGGAGGCACTCATCCCGGTAACCGGCAAATGTATTATTGGTAAGCATGATGACTACCGGTTTCACCATCTTCGAAAAATGTAACCTGCGTAACATTTCAATACCACTCATCCCCGGCATATTAATATCCAGGACCAATATATCAGGTTGGTAACCGTCTAATAAAACCAGGGCTTCTTCCGCACTGGTAACGGCTTCTGTTCTGGCAACCTGTTTAATCTCCGACAATAAGGATTGTAAACGTTGCAGTATCAATACCGTGTCATCTATCAATAGAACATTCAATCCTTTTTGGCTCATATGACTATATCTTATAGCCGAAATTAAATCGATAGGAAAAAACAGAATGTAGCCTATGCTACAAAGCTTATGTAGTTCTTAAACTACTGTTAAAGCTAATAAATTTTGCAGTGGATAACCTGTTATGAAGATACCTCATAAATAAAAAAGCTCTGTAGCACAGACTACAAAGCCTTTTCAATTCTTCTGCTTTGGTTTTTCCAGGAAAATAGTATAGCAAACATGCGAAGAACATGGTGATTTCCGGAACAACAGAATTTTATAAATGAGCTGGGATATGAGGACTTAAAGACTGTGGTAATGAAGTAAGTCAGGATAATAACCTCGACTGAATTACCACTATGCAAAGAACTAAAGATTATCAGCAAAATGATATAGTAATAAATCAGTATTTATGTAGTAATTAAACTACTTATTCGTCTTTCTTAAATAATATTGTTCATGATAGCATACTTAACCAGGTCTGCATTGTTTTGCAAATGCATTTTTTCCATAATACGGGAACGGTAGGTACTGATCGTATTTACATTGAGGGAAAGTATTTCACCGATTGCAGAAATACTTTTTCCGCTAACGATCATTTTGAAAACTTCAAATTCCCTGTCGGATAATTGCTCGTGTGGGGATTGGGTGCTATTTTGTTCAATAGATCCGGCCAAAACTTCAGCAACTTCACTGGTAATGTATTTTCTTCCGCTTAATATTTGCTGTACTGCTTTAACAAGTTCATACGGTGCGCTTTCTTTTGTTAGGTAACCGGAAGCGCCAGCTTTGAGCGAGCGCACTGCATATTGTTCCGGCGCATGCATACTTAACATAAGTACCGGCGTTTGTGGTGCATTCTCTTTTATCTGTTTGAGGATCTCAATACCTGAGTAACCGGGCATACTGATATCTGAGATGATAATATCCCATTTTTCATTGAGGGCTTTCTTTAACAGGTCGGCCGAATCCGGCACATCATGAATATCTGCAAAGGGAAAAGATTCAACTAAAATCTTCCGTAAGCCTTCCCTTATCAAGGTGTGATCATCTGCTATCAGAATTCTCATTAGGTATTTGATTTAAATCTAAAGCTTGAAAATATACGAAAATTAATAAATATTAGTATGCAAAGTTAATATTAATTAAAGATTAAAATTCAGAATCCTCGATACATTCTTTACGATCATACTTCGAAAATGCCAGGCCTGCTTCCCGAAAAAAACAAAGGAGCGAATAGTCACTCCTTTGCAGGCCTTTAGATAAAATCGGTTAATCATAAGAATTTGGATGTTAACATATAGATGATGACAGGTTCTCAGACTTATCATCCATTTTTGGCAAGTTATGATTAGTCTGTGATTTATATGCGTTATAAACACTGAATCCTTTATGTAAAAACACCGAATTTAATTTTGTGTTTTCGTAATCTTAAGCAACAGGCTTAGCCCAAGCCATGCATATCCTGACAATAGCAGGGCAGACATTTCAAGACTGATGTGATGAACAAAGAGCCGTCCAACCCTATTTTTTGAAAGAATACCTTTCAGCAGGCGCCATCAATCTCTGGCCAGGTCAATCTGCATTGGGCGGAAACCATGCTGCCAGGTTCAATCATTTACGGGAAACATATGATCAGATATTCATTTTCTTTAACTCCTTTACCGCATAATCACAAGCCCGGGCAGTTAGTGCCATATAGGTTATGGATGGGTTGAGGCAGGAACTGGAAGGCATGCATGATCCATCGGTAACAAATACATTTGGCACTTCATGCATCTGGTTAAATGCATTCAGCACAGAAGTTTTGGGATCCCTTCCCATTCTTACCGTACCCATTTCATGGTTGGCATTACCGGGCGCCGAGATGGATGAATTATCCGTAACGTTTTTATAACCGAGTGAGGTTAATATTTCCATACCCGTTTTTACCATATCGTTATGCATCGCTTTTTCATTATCGCGGAATGTGCAATCAATGGTAAGCATCGGTAATCCCCATGGATCTTTTTTTGCATTGTTCAGTGTAATGCGGTTATCCTGGTAAGGCAAACATTCACCATACCCAATCAATCTAATCTTCCATTGTCCCGGCTCTGTGAGCGATTCTTTAAAATCGGCGCCGATCCCAAATTTAGATTCACCCGTTTCGCGAAAAGCATTGGCATTAAAATGATAGCCTCTTACAAAAGAAGTTTCGGGCTCCAGTATATTTTTAAACCGTGGAATATAAAGCAGGTTGGGCCTTCTTCCGTAATAATATTTATCTTCAAAACCATCCACCTGAGCGGTAATGGCAATGCCTTTATGGTGATCCATCAGGTTGCGGCCTACCTGATCACTGTCATTACCTAACCCATTGGGGAAACGGGAAGAAGTTGACCTTAGCAATATAGCAGCCGTAGCCACCGTTGAAGCATTCAGGAAAATAACCCTGGCGAAAAACTCTTCTGTTTTTTTGGTTTCTGTATCAATGATCTCAACGCCACTGGCTCTTCCTTTTTGTTCATCATACATCAGTTTTGTAACCATTGCGTGTGGACGAACTGTAAGATTGCCCGTAGCGATGGCAGCGGGCAGGGTACTGGCATTGGTACTGAAATAAGCCCCAAATGGGCAACCGCGATGACAAAGATTACGCAGCTGGCATTGAGTACGGCCATCTACCGGGCGGGTTAAATTAGCTGTACGACCCATAATCAATTTTCGGGAAGCATATTTCGATTCCAGCCGGGATTTGAAATCCTTTTCTACACAATTCATTTCAAACGGCGGTTGAAACTGTCCATCCGGTAAACTTGCAATACCATCTTTATTTCCGCTAACGCCTACAAAGCTTTCAACATAGTCATACCAGGGAGCAAGGTCTTTGTACCGGATGGGCCAGTCAACACCATGGCCATCCTTCAGGTTAGACTCGAATTCATGATCACTCCAGCGATAACAGGCGCGGCCCCAAAGCAATGATCTTCCACCTACTATATTGCCGCGGACCCAATCAAAACGGTTAATTTCATCGTAGGGGTTCTCGGTATCGTTTATGTAGAAGTGCTTATTGTCTTCCCTGTAAGAGAAGTGCCTGCTTTGTATCCGGTGATCCTTTTTATCTTCTGTAGACAGGGTATTTCTATGTGTAAACTCCCATGGATCTTTTGTGGCAGTTGGGTAAACCGGGTGTTCCACATTCTTTCCACGATCGAGTAGCAATACTTTCAATCCTTTTTCGCAAAGCTCTTTAGCAGCCCATCCACCGCTGATCCCCGATCCTACTATAATTACATCAAATGTATTTTTATCTTTTGCTATTTTATGAATATTGGGAGTATCTCCGGGCATAACAATGTATTTAATAACTATCTGATTAGTCAAATGTATCCAATTCTATGTTTTCTCCAAATAATTGTGAAGCGCGGGTAAACCACTCAGTATCACCCGTAAACCTTTGTACTCATTTTGCCATCAGGATGTAAAAAAGAAACGATATTTCATCTTTTCTTTTGGCCTAACCTGGATAGATATTTAGTGGGATATTTTTTATTATTGATGATCGGAGAATAGACCGGCCTTGACCATTTTATTCCTATTCAGAAAAATTGTATTTGCCGGATAAGTTATTTTAGAAGTCTGGCTATACTGTTACATAAAACTTATCGCATACAATGCCCCATACAAAGAGTAGATTCGCAGTCAGTAAGATATCAGTCAGACACATTATACATTTATGCAAGAAGAAAAACTTCAGACTTTACTCAAATACCTAAATCATCACTCTGCTTTTTATAGGGATTTATTTGTGAGGCATGCGGTCAATATCGATACCATCCAAACCATCAAAGACCTTTCCCAAATACCTGTTACGGTGAAAGAAGATCTTCAGCAACACAATGAAGATTTTTTATGTGTTAGCAGGGATAGGATTATTGAATATACTTCCACATCAGGTACCTTGGGCAGCCCGGTTACTATGGCACTTACAGAGAATGATCTTAACCGGTTGGCTGATAATGAGTATGCTTCCTTTGTTTGTGCCGGCGGGTCGGCCGATGATATTTACCAGCTGATGCTTACGCTCGACAGGCAATTTATGGCAGGTATTGCTTACTATTCGGGATTGCGTAAACTTGGCGCAGGTATTATCCGTCTTGGCCCCGGTGTTCCTTCATTGCAATGGGAAACCATCTTTCGATTAAAGCCAACGGCTATCGTAGCAGTTCCTTCTTTCATCCTGAAACTCATCCAGTTTGCAAAGGACAATCACATCAACCCAAACAGTTCTTCTGTTAGAAAAGCCATTTGTATTGGTGAGAATATTCGTAACATAGATTTTACTTTAAATATTCTGGGCAAAAAAATAAAAGAAAGCTGGGATATTCAACTGTATTCCACTTATGCTTCTACGGAGATGCAAACAGCTTTCACTGAATGCAGCGAAGGCCATGGCGGGCACCTGCAACCTGATTTGCTGATCGTAGAATTGCTTGATAATAACAATCTACCTGTAGCACCACATGTGCCGGGTGAAGTAACCATTACTACACTCGGCGTTGAAGGCATGCCACTTTTGCGTTATAAAACAGGAGATATCTGTATGTATGATGATGAGCCCTGTGCCTGTGGCAGAACAAGCCTTCGTTTATCGCCTATTATTGGCCGTAAAAAACAGATGATCAAATTCAAAGGAACCACTTTATACCCACCGGCTCTCTTCGATCTGCTGAATGAAATGGAAGATATTCTTGATTATGTAGTAGAGGTTTACCCGAATGAAGTTGGGCTGGATGAAGTACTGCTGCATCTTTTACCCACGGATAACAGCGATGTATGTGACCGCCGGATACGGGCCAATTTGCAGGCAAGGCTGCGTGTAAGTCCTTATGTTGCGTATGTTGATCCAGAAACATTGCATACAATGCAATTTTCAGAATCAAGCCGGAAACCGGTCAAATTCATCGATCGGCGGAAATAACCCCAGCCCTGCTACATTTTCAGTACCTTTCATACCTGTTTATGGGAGCTTTCCTGTAACAAATAGTTTTTTATTTATGATAGCCGTGGGACACAATACGCTTACCCTGGAAGATTTCTCTGACATCTTATTTAAACAAAAAAAAATTGCTTTAGACGGCTCTGCTTTAAAAAAAGTTAATACCAATTTTTGTTTCCTGCAGGAGTTCTCATACGACAAACTGATCTATGGGATTAATACCGGATTCGGGCCTATGGCCCAATACAAGATCAAAAATGAAGATCTGTTGCGGCTTCAATACAATCTTATCCGGAGTCATAGTTCGGGCAGCGGCAATCTTTTACCCGCATTATTGGTAAAAGCCCTGATGATTGCGCGATTAAACAGCCTGATGCAGGCTTTTTCCGGAGTACATACCGATGTGGTTGAGTTACTCAGCACCCTGATCAATAAAAATATCAGTCCCTGCATTTACGAACATGGCGGTGTTGGTGCCAGTGGGGATCTTGTTCAACTGGCGCATCTTTCCCTTGCGCTGATTGGAGAAGGGGAAGTGATTTTTGAAGATACGGTATACCCTACCGGGGAAATCTATAAACGATTTGACATTAAACCCTTGTCTATTCATATACGAGAAGGCATTGCCATATTGAATGGAACTTCTGCTATGACCGGCATCGGTATGGTATATATTATTCTTGCACAAAAACTGCTGGAATGGTCGGTGATGCTTTCTGCTATGACAAATGAAGTAGTAGAGGCATTTGATGATCATTTTTCTTATGAACTGAATATTGTAAAACATCATGTAGGGCAAAACCGGGTAGCCGCTATGCTGCGCGAGACCCTGAAGGACAGTAAAATGATCCGTAACCGCTCTGAGCAACACTTGTACCATGCGGGAAATCCAGAGCAAACGGTGGTGGTTGATAAGGTACAGGAATATTATTCATTGCGTTGCGTTTCGCAGGTATTGGGGCCGGTTTACGATACGATTGCCAATGCTGAAAAAATTCTAGTCGATGAATTGAACTCAGTGAATGATAACCCTGTGATCGATCATCTGAATAAGAACATTTTCCACGGAGGCAATTTTCACGGCGATTATGTTTCGCTGGAAATGGATAAACTGAAAATGGCCATTACTAAATTATCCATGCTTTCAGAACGACAGCTCAATTACCTGTTAAATGAAAAACTCAACCTGAAATTCCCGCCTTTTATGAACCTGGGGGTTCTGGGTGTTAATTTCGGAATGCAGGGTATGCAGTTTACGGCTACTTCTACCGTTGCAGAAAATCAAACGCTTTCCTTCCCGATGTATGTACATAGTATTCCCAATAACAACGATAACCAGGATATTGTTAGCATGGGATGTAATGCTGCCTTACTGACCCGAAAAGTGATTACCAATTCATTTGAAGTACTTGCAATCCAGCTAATGACGATCCTGCAGGCCATTGATTATTTAGGCTGCCAGACAAAACTGGGCGCACATACCCATGCCCTTTATACTGCTGTTAGAGAAATATTTCCCAGGTTTATTGAGGATGTCCCTAAATATAAAGACCTGGAGAATATACATTCCTTTTTACGGGTAGCCAGCCCGGTTATTACATTTAAAACAAATTCCTGATGAAATGTGCATTGGTAACCGGTGGCTCAAGAGGCATAGGAAGGGCCATTTGTATTAAAATGGCCGCGATGGGGTATTATGTACTGGTGAATTACAAAAACAATACAGCCGAAGCCCATATAACACTTGCACAAATCAAAGAAAACAGAGGGGATGGTGAACTATTGCCATTCGATGTATCCGACAAGAATGCGGTAAAACAAAAATTGGGTAACTGGATAGATGCAAATACAGAAAAATACATTGAGGTATTGGTCAATAACGCAGGGATCAAGGATGATTCCCTGATGTTATACATGGAAGATGCGCAATGGGAAAATGTGATAAAAAATAACCTCGATAGTTTTTTCTTTGTTACACGGCTTGTATTAAATACTATGCTGCTAAAAAAATATGGGCGAATCATCAATATCGTTTCACTTTCCGGTTTAAAAGGATTGCCCGGACAAACCAATTATTCCGCTGCAAAAGCCGGAGTAATCGGCGCCACCAAAGCCCTGGCACAGGAAGTAGGCAGAAACGGTATTACCGTAAATGCCATAGCACCCGGATTTATTAAAACGGAGATGACCGAAGGAATAGATGAAAATGATATGAAGAAAATGATACCTGTTCGGCGGTTTGGATTACCCGAAGAAGTAGCCTACGCTGTTGGCTTTTTAAGTTCCCAGGAGGCAGGTTATATAACGGCAGAAGTATTATCGATTAATGGGGGATTGTATTCGTAGGCGCGGAATGCTAAATACTGTTATCCGCTTCAACCATGCGCGATTCATGAACCACTCTTCAAAAATCCTAACACAGTTCATGCAAGATGCAGAAAATATACTATCTCTTATTCCGCAGAAGCCGCCTTTTGTGATGATCAATCGATTGCTCCAATCCAACGAAAGCATTACCCGAAGCAGTTTTCGAATCAGCGCAGAAAATATTTTTACCATTAATGACCAATTTACAGAAGCAGGCTTAATGGAAAATATTGCACAGACTGCTGCGGCCAGGGCAGGATATATTGCACGCTTAGAAAACAAACCTGTTGAGATAGGATATATTAGTACCGTTACCAATCTAGAAATATTTGATCTACCGAAAATAAACGACGAATTGACGACTGAAATAAAGATTGAGGATAAAGTGTTCAATATATCTGTGATTTCCGGTAAGGTTTGGTGTTATGGAAAGCTAATCGCGCAATGTGAAATGAAAGTATTTATAATCGATACTCCATAGACTATCGCTTATCCAATAATTATATGAGAGACGTTTTTATTGTTTCAGATAATATTCTATCTCCCATCGGTTTCACAACTGATGAAAATTTTATGCAGCTTACAAAAAAAAGGTCAGGTGTGCAATTACACGATAATGCAGCTTTATCTGATCAGCCATTTTATGCCTCTCTTTTTAACAATTCACAGGAGCTTATACAAGACAGTGAGGGTAGTTTTTATACAAAGTTTGAACAATTACTGATTGCATCTATCCACCATGCTTTAGATAATAGCGGAATAGACGTATCGGATAACAAAACCATTTTAATCATTTCTACTACCAAAGGAAACATAGGCCTGCTTGATACAAATGTATTTGACCTTGTATTGAAAAAAAGGATCGCCCTGCATACATCAGCAAAATTAGTTGCCGAACATTTTGGATGTATTCATCAACCCCTTGTTGTATCCAATGCCTGCATTTCAGGATTGCTGGGCATGATTACGGGTAAAAGGCTTATCGAATCTGGTCAATATGAAAATGCAGTCATTGCAGGAGCAGATACCATTTCCAAATTTATACTATCCGGTTTCCAGGCATTCCAGGCCATTAGCCCGGAACCCTGTAAACCTTTTGACCGCCGCCGAAGAGGCATTAATCTGGGAGAAGGGGCCGCAACGGTTATTCTTTCTTCCAGGCCCAGCCTTGCAAAAGGAATAAAAGTGATGGGCGGAGCGATTAGCAATGATGCCAATCATATTTCAGCACCTTCACGTACCGGGGATGAACTGGCGCATATTATAAAAAAAGTATTAAAAGATTCTTTTCTGTCAGCAGCTGATATTGATCTTATCTCAGCACACGGCACTGCTACCATATATAATGATGAAATGGAAGCAAAAGCCATTACTACTGCGGGACTCCAATCGGTTCCAGCCAATAGTTTAAAGGGATATTACGGACATACATTGGGAGCAGCCGGGCTGATTGAATCGATCATTTCCATACGGTCGCTGAAAGAGAACCAGGTGATGCCCACCATTGGTTTTGAGCAAATGGATATGGCAACCCCAATAAATATAAGTAATCAATTACTACATACTCCTTTACAAAACTGTTTGAAAACAGCATCCGGTTTTGGGGGGTGTAATGCGGCAATCGTTTTTAGTAAACAATAAAATTATCAATAGCTAATATTCAGCCATTGCCTGTAGCAAATTATATCACTGCAAGTTGTTTGATCAACAGTCAAGCCGTTTATAAAAACGGAAAGTCATTATATGAAAAACCGGATACCGATGTTACAGGCTTTTTGCTTTCCATATATCAATGGCTTGATCTGAAATATGCCCGGTTCTATAAAATGGATAACCTGAGTAAATTAGGCTGGCTGGCTTCTGAAGTGTTATTGAAAGATAGTTTCAAAGCAGAATATTACCGGCCCGAGGAAACAGGCCTATTAGTAACAAATGCCAGTTCCAGCCTGGATACAGATCTCAAATATGAAAGAACAATAAAAGATATGCCAAGCCCATCTGTATTTGTGTATACTTTACCGAATATCATGATCGGCGAGATCTGCATCAGGAATCATTTCAAAGGTGAGGCTGCTTTTTTTGTATCGGAACATTTCGATGCAGGCTTTATAGCACAATACGTAAACAATCTTTTGCATAATAACACTTTACAAGCATGCATTTGTGGCTGGGTTGAGCTGCTTGAAAATAATCATACGGCCATGCTGTTTTTAATTGAGAAGGGGGAAAAGGAAGAAGCTGAGCTTTTTACAAAACAAAACATGCATAAAATATTCCAAACAGAAAACCGATAAAATGAGTACAGGCGTTTTTATTGCAGGTGTAGGTGCCATTACGGCAATCGGTAACAATATTGCCGAATGCCTTTCTTCGCTTGAAAAAGAAGTACCGGGTATGGGTGAGATCAGGTATCTGGAAACGATACATCGCAACAAAATTCCTGTTGCAGAAGTAAAACTCAATAATACGGAACTGTCTATACTTTCGGGGCTTAGTCATCTAACCAGTAGAACCGCCTTACTCAGCAGTATTGCTGCAAAAGAAGCATTAGCAGATGCAGGCATTGAAAATATCAGTTCACTGCGTACCGGTTTTATTTCTGCCAATACCGTTGGCGGGATGGATAAAACAGAAAAATTCTTTCCGCAGTTTCTATCCGATTCGTCTAAAGGGAAATTAAAAGATGTCATTCACCATGAATGCGGTTACACCACCGAATTGGTAGCCAACCTGTTAGGCATAACCCATTATGTAAGTACCATCAGCACGGCCTGTTCATCTTCTGCCAATGCCATTTTTTTTGGTGCAAGGCTGATCAAACATGATATGCTTGATGTAGTTATTGCCGGCGGAACAGATGCCTTAACAAAATTTACGCTCAATGGTTTTCATACGCTTATGATCCTAGATCGAGAATACTGCAAACCATTTGATGATAACCGCATGGGGTTAAATCTCGGGGAAGGCGCAGGTTATCTTGTATTGGTATCGGACCGGGTTGCCACATCTTTACAAAAACAATTGTATGCACAACTGAGTGGTTACCACAATGCGAACGATGCATTTCATCAGACAGCCTCTTCTCCCGATGGAACCGGTTCTTTACTTGCTATGACGGGTGCATTGGCCCGGAGTGGGTTAGTGCCATCGGATATTGATTATATCAATCTGCACGGAACGGGTACACAGAACAATGATCTTGCAGAAGGCACGGCTATCCGTCGTTTATTTTCGGCACCTTATCCAATGATGAGTTCTACCAAATCATTCACGGGGCATACACTGGGAGCAAGTGGAGGCATTGAAGCAGTATTGTCTGTACTGTCTATCAGAGAT
Organism: uncultured Sediminibacterium sp.; assembly: GCA_964519475.1. Classification (GTDB taxonomy): domain Bacteria; phylum Bacteroidota; class Bacteroidia; order Chitinophagales; family Chitinophagaceae; genus Sediminibacterium. The sequence continues at coordinate 63,539 of CAZFKE010000011.1, read as the reverse complement.
GGTATGGTATATCCGAATCTCCGTTTTCAAACACCCATGGCTGAATTAGGATTTATACCACAAATATCTTTTCAAAAAGGCCAGCCCATTCAACATGTATTGTCCAATTCATTTGGTTTTGGTGGTAATTGTTCTTCGTTGATCTTTTCAAAACTGTAAGTATGAAAATTTATATACAGGCAGCAGCGGCTATCTCAGCTCAAAAAACATTTGGCCAGGTTCCTTTGCTGGATGAACCGGTAGTCTATTTGAATAATCGCTTACTTGTTATTGAGCCCGATTATAAAAATTGGATTGAGGTAAAATTATTACGGAGAATGAGCCGCATTATAAAAATGGGTGTAGCAACCGCATGTGCATGTTTACAGGAAGCAGGTGAAACCAATCCGGGTGCCATTATAACCGGAACAGCGTATGGCTGCCTGGAGGATACCGGTACATTTTTAACCGAAACCATTCAGCGAAACGAGGAAATGCCCCCTCCTACTGCTTTTATACAATCAACACATAATACGGTGGGGGCACAAATTGCACTCATGCTCAAATGTCATAACTATAATAATACATTTGTTCATAATGGATTTTCTTTTGAAAGTGCCCTGTTGGATGCCATATTATTATTAAAAGAAAAAGAAGCGCACAATGTATTGGTAGGCAGCGCGGATGAATTGACAGATAATAGTTATACCATTTTAAGCAGGCTTGGCATGTATAAACACAACCCAGTTTCTAACATGGAGTTATTTGCTTCGCATACGAAAGGAACCATTGCAGGAGAAGGGGCTGCATTCTTTTTATTAAGTAACGAGAAGCCTTCAGGTATATATACCGCATTAGAGGGTATGATAACTTTTTATAAACCAAAAGATATTATTGATATTGAGCAACAGATTATTTCATTTTTAACAAACCATTCCAGTGATATAAATAGTATTGACCTGGTGATTACAGGAAAGAATGGAGATAAGAAAGAGGATAGTATATATGACCAACTGAAAGAGACTATTTTTGACGGTAAACAGCTTATCCCTTATAAGCATCTCTGTGGCGAATATCCAACTGCCGCTTCATTTGCATTATGGCTGGCTGCCAGGATATTAAAGACAGGAAAAGTTCCTTCAGCCACAGGTTATCAGGGTTCAACAGAAACCAAGATAAAAAGAATATTGATCTATACCCATTACCAGCATTCGTATCATTCTTTACTACTGGTTTCTGCAAGTGCATAGGCTCATTTAAACATTGTAGATATGTTGTTAGGAGATTTCTTTACCATCCTTTCTGTTCAAAAAGAAGGGGCTTCCAGTAAAGTAATGCTGGAATTAAATACTACCCACCCTATTTTTGAAGGGCATTTCCCCGGCAAGCCGGTAGTACCGGGTGCATGCCTGTTGCAGATGGTAAAAGAAGTTACACAAAAGATTATGGGCAGTAACATACAATTGCTAAAAGCACATCAGCTTAAATTTATATCCTTGATAGATCCTTTAAACCATAATATTTTACAGCTGGCAATAACCCATAGCATTTTCGAAAATGCTGAAATGACTGTAACAGCAACACTATTCAATAACGATGTGCGCTGTTTTGCTTTCAGTGGCATATTTCAGCTTAGTACATAAGCGCAGGGAAAGTTTACTTTGTTCTGTTTTTCTCAATATGATCAACGAGGGTATTGATATCAACCAGTATTTTCCGTCCTTCTCGAGGGTCCTTTATGGCAATTCCGTATTCCCGATGCAGCAATACAATCATTTCCAATGAATCAATGGAATCTAGTCCCAATCCATTATCACCAAATAAGGGTTCCTCGTCTTTGATATCATCTGGTTGCATATCAGTTAAATTCAGAAAGGATATGATCTGTGTTTTAAGCTGTTGTTTTAATTCGGCTGTTTCCATCGTAAATAGTTTATATGAGTTTTTTTCTTTTTAATCCCCATACCGTTAGTATTCCTATCAATATAGCTATCACCCCTAATGGAATAATACTCACTAGTGTATCTTGTAGTGTTCCACCTTCTAGAAACAGGCCATAGTAGGCTTCGAGGCACCAATGCAGGGGAGACAGCTTGATTACTGTCTGGAATGAATCGGGCATTGCAAAAGCGGGTACCATTAAACCACCAAGCGCTGCTAGTATTACGATTGATACGGCACCAAAACCGTTTGCCTGTTCCTGTGTTTCTGCAAAAACACCCACACAGATCGCATAGCTTACTGCGCACCAGCCACAAAATAATGAAACGATGAACAGCCCCAAAAGATCTGCAGGCAGGTTAAGTGCAGGTAAATGCATATAGGGGAATAGCCAAACACCTATTGAAAAAATCAGTGCCGCCTGTATCAGGGTAACACTTACATAGGTTAACTGTTTTGATAATAATGCTAAGGAATAATTGGTTGGTAATGTTTTTAATCTTATAAAACTTCCACTCAATTTTTCACGCACTATCCCACTTCCCAATGACAACACCACAAAAAACATGGCAAATATTGTCCAGGCCGGTACATTATGTTGTGACGCATTCGGCACAGTTCTGTTTCCATCTCTGGAAACCGGGATCTCATGAATGGGTGATGGGTTATTCAGTAACTCATTTTCCATAGCAGCCGGCAATGACTTTTCATTAATGGAAAAATACAGTTGTTGTAACACCTGTTTACTTTCTACCATTTGCAATGCACTATGCAAAGCGCCTTGTACCGAATGCCGGAAAGATTCCTGTAAAATCGGATGATAATATAAAGTGACCGGATCTGTATTCCCGGTTTTTCTATTCAGGGTGTCCCCTCCTTCCAATCCAAAACTATTCAAGGCTTTTGCTGTTATCTTTTTTGCTTTCCCGGCTATTTTTGAAGAAAAATCTGTGGGTATGATCAGCGCAAGTAATGCATCTTTCGAGTGCATGCGGTTTGTAAGTTGCTCATCGCTCTGTCCTTTTGGAACTGCTACCAATTTGAACATTCCGATCTTATCAATTGCCCCAATCATTTCAGCACCTATCTTACCGGTATCCCTGTTAACACATAAAAGCATTACTTTATTTTTATTTACCAGTTCAAAAGTGCTATTCTGAATTTTAGTGATCACCAATACTAATAAAACAGGCATCCCAAACATCAATGCGAGCCCCATCTTATCCCGCCATAAAATACGCAGGTCTTTTAATATGGTAGCCCGGAGCTTAAACATATTCGTTCCGGTAGTTTTTGCCAGTTACCTTCAAGAATAATCCTTCCAGCCCTTCCTGTCCGTATGCTGCCAGTAAGTGGTTGAGATCATCATGCACAATAATTTTCCCTTCGTCTATCAAAGCAATTGTATCGCATAAACCCTCCGCTTCGTTCAATTGGTGAGAGGTGTAAATAAGTGTGGTGCCCTTTTTATTGAGTTCCTTCAGATAATCAATAATCGCATGTCTTGTTTGTACATCAACCCCTACAGTAGGCTCATCGAGAAAAAGGATTTCCGGCTGATGTATAACGCCTATGGCCAGGTTAATCCTTCGTTTCATACCTCCTGAGAATTTCTCAACTGGCTTATTCTTTACATCGGATAGTCCAAGCATATGTAACAATTCATCCGTCCGCTGTTTGATCTCGTGGCTGTTCAGCCCAGACCAGGCACCAAAGAATTGCAGATTTTCCACAGGCGTTAACTCCTGATAAAAAGAAAGCTCCTGCGGAACCAATCCGAAAAGCCTGTTAACAGATGTATCTTTTGTTTTTATTTCATTACCTAAAAGCCTGATACTTCCATGATCAAAAGGAAGTAAACCCGTCATCAGGTTCATCAAACTGGTTTTGCCTGCACCATTGGGCCCAAATAAACCAAAGCGGCTACCAGCGGGTATAGCAAGGCTAAGGTTTGAGAAAAGTTCGGTTGCCTGACCCGGATAGGTAAATCCAAGGTTCTCTATGTTAATGGCTAAGTTTTTCATCAATGCCATTTAATTTTCGATAATGCCACAAATGCTTTTCTTTCTATTTCGGCCAGTTCGAGTAAATAATCGCCCATTAAAGTAAAGTCCTCCTGGCTACCAATCCTTCCTTTATAAATTCCCGCAGCCTGCACAGCCGCTGTTCGCCACAAATCACCCGCCTTTGTAAACATTTGAGATGTTTCCAGTAAGGTTTCTATTTTATGATAAGCGAATGCCTCCTGTAAAAAGGCGGCATATATATATCGAAAACCGCCGCCACCTGTTCCGATTTCTTCCTGCATGCGCACCAATTGCGCGAGGTACAATCCGGCTGTATGCAGCCCTAATGTATCCCACCATTTTTTTATTCTGTTACCTGTATATCTTATCCCGTTAACGCCCGCAATCGGTACTGGGATACCTATCATATTTTTTATATTTTTTTTGATCCCTTTTTCTATCCCGGTTGCAATTTGCAGATCCGTAATAATGTTTCCCTTTTGAGGATAATAGAGTTGTCCCTTAGGTGCAAGGGCACCTTTTGCAAACCTTACACGTTCCAGTTCATAACTACTTATTACAGTCGTGTTTTCCATTACAGGATCGCTGATCAGATAATTGTCTTCTTCTTTGCCATACACAACCAGGTTATGCGCATTAAAGTGAAACCGGTATTCTTTAGGGAAATAAGGAAGATAATAAACACCTACCTGGCAGCCAACAGCTTGCCCATGTTCTAATGTTGCATCCAGCACATTTTGTGCTTCTTCTTTCGAATTGAATTTTTGCCTGATCACTTGAATACCCAGAAAACTGCATGTTCGTTTAAAGATCAGTCCGGGCAATGTGCGAAATGCAATAGCAGGACCATTATTAATTTTCAGTAAAGGAATATATGCATAGAATAATCCTGCACCTATACCAAAAGCTAAAGGCTCCGTCATTTGTGATACACCCATATTTCTCAACAGGTTTGTGGTAACGCCATTTTCGCAATGGGCAGACTGGATATGTTCAAAATCAAGTTTCATTCATCTTCCTATTTTTCAATTCATCAATCGTTACATTAAAAACAGATCCATACCGCTGTAATATTTTATCAGACAATTTTTAAAAAACTCCCGGTTTCATGTGCCGTTCAATCTGAAACTTCCAGAAGCCTGTATATCCTGCCAGAATAGAGGTATCCATCAGCGCCTTTTCCATAAAAAAAAGTAATGGGCTTATCTCATTCTTCAATACTCTTTCTTTTGCGGCGTTCATTCGGGCTTCAATATCTCCCCAGGCAGCATCCAGGGCGGTAATCTTTACCTCCCATCCCTGGCTCAGTTCCTGAATATATTTACCGGAAGCGTCTGTTGCATAACAAACCTCCTTGGTAATTTTACCCAGAGAGCTGAGATCTTGCGGCACCTCTTCTTTTTTCATAAAACTGTTTGTATGGTATGACCACTGCGTTTCTGAAATTAAAACCCACAAACCGTTAGCATGGCGTACATATAAGAAAACCGGCCACTTTCCGGCACCAGCAATAAAAGCTTTTGCCCTTTTTTCAGTTTCCCGCTTTTGAACAGTTCATGCACCATAAAGTAAGCGGAAGCCGCCCCCACATTTCCCATCGTATGTAAGTTGAGGAACCATTTTTCATAAGGAACGCTATTGCCGAACTTATCCATGAGGTCGAAAATTTTGCTTTTAAAAAATTCACTGGATATATGGGGCATGAAATAATCTATCTCTGCAGATTCCATTCCCTTTCGTTCAAGAATCTCTTTAATCTTTTTCCCGCCCAGGGTAACGATGTTATCGCCTAATAATTTAATATCCTGTTTAATACTTAAAATTGATCTATTCTTGATCTCCTCAGGTGTAAAATCCATATACCCTTTCAAACTGCCATCTGCCTGCTTCTCACCACCGGCATACATACATGCCTCCATTTCATTAGCATAGGAAACGCCTTCTATCCAGTCAACCCGAAGGCTTAAACCCTGTTCATTTTTCTTATCTGATAATTTAAAGGCAGCGGCTCCATCAGACAACATCCATCGTAAAAATTCCTTATCAAAAGCGATATAAGGATTCACTTTCAGTTCAACCAGTTTCTGTACCTCTTCTTCAAAAGCATTGGCAACCAGAGATCCTGAAAACCTTTCCGAACCCGTTGCAACCGCATGTTCCACATCGCCTGCTTTAATAGCCAGGTATGCATACTTAAGTGCATGCATTCCTGCACAGCATACACCGGAAGCTGAAACCACTTCAATAGACCTGCTTTCAGGCAGCCAGCCATGAACCATCACCCCATGAGAAGGCAACATCTGGTCTGGTGAAGAAGTACCGCATGACAGTAATTCAATCTCTTTAATTTTTTCAGGGGCATTTGCAAACAATCCCTGTACAGCCAAAGCTGTCATTTGCGCATTGGTGTGTGTTGCTTTTCCTTCTTTGTTTAAAGCATAATATCTTGTCTGAATACCGTTATTGCGCAGTACAAGCATTCTTGATTTGGAAGGTTTATCATTAATATACCCGAGATAAGATTCCATTTCATCACTTGTTACAGGTTCATTAGGCATAAAAATGGAAGTATCTGTTATATAAACGTCCTTCAGTAACATAGTGATCAATTTATTTAAGACCCAGGTAATATTGTTTTAACGCGCTTATCTTTTTGGATGAAAAAGGTTTTATAAAAATTGCATCCACTATCAGTAACAAAGGTGCCCCTACAAACAAGGCAACATGCAAGAAATATTTAAACACAGTTAGTGCTCCTGCCCTGTTCTTACTCCCGTTTACTTTTTTTGCCCAAGTAATATATTGGGGACCGGCTTTTGCTTCCAGTATCATCAAACTGTAATTATAAGCTACAGCGTTTTGTATTTCAAGCAGATCCTGCATCCCATCCCATTTACCATTTGCTAAATAGGGCAATATCGTTTCACCAAATTTTTTTGTGCCGGTAATATCTGCATCAGAGACGCCTGGCAAAGGAAAAACATGCAGCCACTTTGTTTTTTTACCACCTAACATCCAGTGAAAAATTGTAAAGTAGCTAACCGGATTCCAATGCCTGTCAACCAAAGCAATATTGCCAACATGATTCGCTCCGGCGTCTTTCAGTAGTTTTTTTATGCCTACAAAAGCATTGAGCCACATGTTCCTTGCACCGGTAATGGTTATTACCGGTGTATTCTTCAATAAATTCTTGAATGAAGCGTTTTGTAATAAAGAATTAGCAGGTATACTGGGAGATAAGAACCACGATTGATATCCCAAAATGACCAGATCATATTCTGTTTCCTTTAATGAGAATGGTGCCAGTTCCACAGGCACACCTAAAACCGAATCCGGCATTACATTGTAAAAACGCTCACCGGTCCATGGAAACAGATAATCATTCGCAGGTTTAATGCTTACTTTCTCAACAGGGATACCTGCTGCAGTTAATGGTTTCGTAAAGTTATCGATTATTTCTCCTAATTGCCCTGTTTGCGAAAAATAAATAGCTAATACCCTTTTATTCATCATATTATGGAAATTGAAAATTTTCCTGCTTCAACACTTTTGAATTTTTGCAATAATCAAGAATGGCTTTTTGAACAGCGGGAGATAGAGTCTTAAAATGTTTTTCGAGAAAGTGGCTGTCTTTCTCGAGTTCTTTGTAATATTTCACCACATGTGGTGCATGTTCCTGTATTGTTATACGCAGGAACCGGTATTCTCCATTGTCTTCATCATCCCGTAAAGCCATCTCCAGTTTGATCCTTCCCGCTTTGAATATCTTTATTTTTTCTTCCGCTTTTTTCAAAAGCCCCGCTTTTCTCATCAGCAATGCACCTTCATATGCTTCTTTTTCCGATATCATAGAAGCGCTCACGATGAATAACTCATCATTAATCTCTCCCAGCTTGCCCAAAGCCATAACCGAATAAAATGCTTCCCTGTCAAAGCTTTGCAAGACAGGATATGCAGAACCAACTATGGAGGATATCATACATAATAAAGAAAAGAGCAGCTTATATCTCATTGTATCATAGGGTTAAGTAAAAATGCTGCCTAGCAAGTATACAGAATCAACTACCATCACTTACTTCTAAGATCCGGTTGTTATTCATATAGTCAGGAAGTTCTGCCTTTCTTTTTTAAGCTTGCAACAAAAAACGGTGAGGTGTCTGGTAAACCAATTAAAAAAAGTAGGTGTATAAAAGTAACGAACAATTTTCACATTTGTGGGCCGTCATCCTCGGTGGTTCAAGCGGTTTTGGTTTTGCAGCGGTTGAAAAACTGGCACAACACGGCATGAATATCGCAGTTCTTTACCGCGAGACCGCTGCCGCGGAAAGAAAGCTTACAGAAAAATTCTCAGCACTAACCCTTGCCCATAATGTAACGATACTTCCCTATAATATCAATGCACTGGATGCAGCAGGCAGGCAATCTTTTATACAACAGTTCAAAGAGTTAGTTGATAAAAAGCATTGTGTTCGTTTGCTGCTTCATTCCATTGCAAGAGGCAATTTAAAACCCTTGATGGAAGGTGAAGCAGGCATAGCGGAAGGGCAAGACAACCTGCTTTCCATTGAAGATATTGAAATGACCACGTATGCTATGGCTACGAGTTTGCTCGACTGGACAAGAATGCTTTTACAGGAAGCGCTTTTCCACGAGAATGCAAGCATTATCGGTCTCACCAGTGAAGGCGCACATAAATATTGGGATAGTTATTCGGCAGTTTCCATTGCCAAAGCTTCATTAGAAAGCCTTGCCACCTATATGGCTGTTGAGTTTAGCAAATACGGAATTCGAACAAACCTGATTCAGGCTGGTGTAACACAAACACCTTCGTTAAAGCGGATACCGGGAAGTGCAGACCTGATTGAAATGGCTAAAAAAAGAAACCCGTTTGGCCGAATGACGGAGCCTGAAGATGTGGCCAAGGTCATTTACCTGCTCTGCACAGACGAAGCTGCGTGGATAAACGGTTCATTAATTCATGTGGACGGCGGAGAGCATTGCCGTTAATTATAGGCTCTTTATACTATTGGAAAAAACATATGATTATATTCTGGATTACCTGCCTTACAAATCTTCCTTCCGGTTTGTAGATCATATTTCGTTCCTTAGTCTGGATGAAGTGGAGGGTGATTATACATTACATGAGGATTCTTTTTTTTATAAAGATCATTTTCCCGGAAATCCGGTAACTCCCGGTGTGATCATTACGGAAATCATGGCACAAATAGGTGTTGTGGTATTGGGATTACACCTGATTCTGGAAGAACAGCAAGATAAGCCCGCTTCATTTGACAAAAAAGTCTTTCCTTTACTTACTGCTATTGAAGTCTCTTTTTTTAAAATGGTATTGCCAGGAGAAAAAGTGACCGTCATTTCTAAGAAACAATACTTCAGATTTAACAAGTTAAAGTGCTCTGTGCAAATGCTCGATTCATCAAAAGAGCTCGTTGCAAAAGGAATTTTTTCCGGTTTTATTAAACAACGCTGAAACGAAATAGTATGAGACACCGTGTGGTTGTTACAGGGTTAGGCGTTATCTCTCCTAATGGCGTTGGGGTTCCTGCCTTTCTGCATGCCATACAAAATGGTGTTTCAGGTATCCGTTTTATGCCATTATACGAAGAGTTGAAATTTAATTGCCAGGTAGCCGGTGTGCCTGAGTTTGCCTGGAATCAACTGAGAAATTATCTTCCCGAAGTGGTTTATGATGGCCTGAAAAGCGTTAGCATTGGTTATGCTGTTAAAGCAGCGCTTGATGCATGGACAGATGCAGGCTTTACCATTGAAACCAACCAACCACTTTGGGATGCAGGTTGTGTGTTCGGAAGCAGTGTAGCCGATACGGAGGTGATCAAAAATTCGATCATTCGCGTGGATGCAAAAGAATCCAAAAAACTCGGATCCCGAGTGGTGGAACAAATCATGAACAGTGGTATTTCCGCTTATGTATCTGGACGGCTGGGATTGGGTAACCGGATCATTTCCAATTCGGCAGCCTGTGCCACAGGCACGCAGGCAATTGTAATGGGATATGAATACATCAAAAACGGATCAGCCAAACGGATGCTGGTAGGTAGCAGTGAACACGTGGATCCTTATGTTTTTGGCACTTTCGACTCTATGCGGATTCTGTCAAGAAAATTCAATGATCATCCCCAAAAAGCATCCCGCCCTATGAGCGCATCTGCCTGTGGTTTTGTTCCGGGTTCAGGCGCAGCTGCACTTTTGTTAGAAGACCTTGATTATGCGCTTGAACGAAATGCAACCATTTATGCAGAAATAAAAGGCGGCGCAACCAATTCAGGCGGACAACGCTGTGGCGGAACAATGACGGCACCCAATGCGGGCGGTATTGTGAAATGTATTACCGATGCGGTATCAGATGCAAACATTCACCCCGCCTCCATCGATCTGATCGGTGGGCATTTAACGGCTACCGCTGCCGATAAACTGGAGATCCAAAATTGGAGTGAAGCACTTGGCAGAAAAAAGAATGACTTCCCTATGATCAATTCTGTTAAATCGATGATCGGCCATTGCCTTAGTGCTGCAGGGTCTATTGAAGCGGTTGCAGCAGTGCTGGAAATCGTGCACCAGTTCGTGCATCCGAATATCAATATCGAGGATCCCGACCCTGAAATATTGCACTTAACCGGGTCTGACAATATTCCTGTAAAAATGATACAAAAAGAAATCAATCACATTGCCAAAGCAAATTTTGGGTTTGGAGATGTGAATACCTGTTTAATTTTTTCAAAATTTAATCAACATGGATAGACAAGCAATTTTAGTAGAACTAAAAAAAGTACTGTTACCCTACACAGAAAATAAAGAATTATTGGAAGGGATCACTGAGCAAACAAATCTGCTGAAGGATTTAAAAATCAATTCAGCTAATCTTGTTGACATCATCATTGATGCTGAATCAAAATACAATATTGAAATTGATTTCGATTCCTCAGAAAAAATGTTCACAGTTGGCAATTGTATTGACGTGATTGAGGAAAAATTAAAATCCTGAACATGCAAAGTGCCGGCAATGATATTATTTCATTAGGCATGGTCAATATACCGCGTAGTAACAACAGCCGCTTTTATACAAAAATACTTTCTGCCTCAGAGCAGCTGCTATACCATGCACCCGAATGCAAAAAGATGCCATTCGAAAATTTTGTATGGCTGTTATGGTCCGTTAAAGAATCTGCTTACAAGTACCTGAAAAGATCGATTCCCGACCTGGTATTTTCCCCAACAAAGATCATGATCCTGCATATTAACATTCCTGTTGAACCGGAAGCAACTGCATTTGAAGACAACGAATGGCAGGGCGGCGCTTCCGGCAAAGCATGCCATACCGGAACATTCATTTTTGCATCCACCATTTTCTATTTCAGATCAAAGATCCATCCTGAGCTGATCGCAACTGTGGTAAGTGAGGACGAAAATTTTGAACATACCTGGTGGGGTATTCAAACAATCGAACAGGCAGATGCTGCCTGTCAGTCAAAACTTGTCAGGTTATTCCTTTTGAAAAAATTGAACGAAATCATGCCGGGTATGGAGCTGCGGATAGAAACAACTGCCTGGGGTTATCCTGTTATTTTGCACGGAACAAAAGAATTGACGCTACCTGTTTCTCTGGCGCATCATGGACATTTTATTGCTTATTCATTTATGTCAGGTTCAACATAATCGTATTCTTTTTTGAATGAGTAATATATAACGAGTTGTGCTTGTAAGAATCAATCTCTCGATTATTCGAGATTGTTGGTCGCACACGGCCGCTAGGTCCTGTCATATTACCTTGATGCTTTTGCTTCGAACAAAATAGGCCTCTTCACAGCTACTGATCAGAAATAATTCATCAAACCATTAATAAAAATTATTTTTTATTTTCAAAATCAGATATTTCATAAATGATCAAATGATATAAGAGATTAATATTATAATAAATTTTATGTTTTATAAAAAGTATAAAAAATTAAAATATTACATGACCAATTAAACATAATTAGTTTTTAAATAAAAAAAATGCTATTATTAATAAATATAACTATATAAATTATAATTAATTTTTTTATATATTAATTTGTCAATATAAATAATAATACCATTATCCAATCCTAAACTAACCTATTATGAAAAAAAGAACTGTTGCTATACTCATAGCAAATGCACTGGGCTTTTTATTTACCTGCAGTTTACTGGCTCAATCCGTAGTAAAAGGAAAGGTTTCAGATAAACAGAATATGGCTTTGCAGGGAGTGGTTGTAAAAATTTCAAATGCAGCAAGCGTAGTCACAGATGCCAATGGCCAATATATGGTTAAACTGCCGAATGGCAGGTACACGTTTCGTTTTTCTTATATCGGGTATGCGACCATCAGTAAAGAAATCACTGTGCAGGGTGCCGATCTGGTTGTCGATGCCTCCCTCGAAGTATCGGCAAATCAATTAAACGAAGTAGTGGTATCCGTTGGGTCAAGATCTACGCGCCGAACCATTACAGACAGCCCTATCCCGATTGATATTGTGGGCGCAGCAGACATTCAAAGTACCGGTCAGGTTTCATTCGACAAAGCCCTGCAATACCGGGTGCCTTCTTTTAATACAGTGAATACCCCTGTAAACGATGCCACCTCTTTATTGGATCCTTATGAAATCAGGAATATGGGGCCGAGCCGTACATTGATCCTGATTAATGGCAA
>CAZFKE010000011.1:24623-50694 GCA_964519475.1 uncultured Sediminibacterium sp. | reverse complement strand
AGGAAAAACAGCAGTTCACTAACGTATGTGCAAACTTCTCCGGGACAAGGCGAGAGCGGTGCGGATATTTCCGCAATTCCTACGGATGCCATTAAAAGGGTAGAAATTTTGCGCGATGGTGCTTCGGCCCAATACGGTTCGGATGCCATTGCAGGAGTAATGAATATTATTTTGAAAGACAGATCCGAATATGGTACGGCAACTTTAAATACCGGGATTACCAGTAAAGGTGATGGTAAGCTGTTTGGTATCAGCATCAATAACGTGCAGGAAAGATTGACCCAGTTGCAGATTTTAATACATTGGGCGGTGGTATCAACCCGGCAACCGGTAATCCTTACACACAGGCCGATGCTACTGCATACATTACCAAATACCCTGATGGCAATAACAAAAATGAGACTTCACAAACTGCTGCTGCCAAGTTTTTGGTGAATGGCGCCATACCTGTTAACGAGAATGCTGAACTGTATTTCAATGCTGCCTACGTTTATAAAAAAGTAAACAGTTTTGCTAATTACCGTGTTCCTTATTGGAAACAGGACCCGAATAACCTGCTTCATGCAGCGGGTTCCCCTTATATTGGATTTCAACCTTCTTTTGATGGAGATCTGAATGATTATCATGCCAGTTTTGGCTTACGTACCGAAAAGAGCGGGTTCAAAACGGATATCAGTTTTACCACCGGCGGAAACCAGCAGTTATATTCCGTTGTGAATACACTAAATCCTTCCCTGGGCAAAAACAGCCCAACCAGTTTTAAACCGGGAGGTTTTTCCTTTACAAATAATATTGGAAATATTGACATCTCTAAAAAAGTAGACGAACAACTTACCGTAGCAGCAGGCGCCGAATTCAGAGCGGAGACTTATAAAGTGATTACCGGAGACACAGCATCTTATTCCGGTTCAGGTGCTATCTCATTCCCGGGATACAGAAATGCAGTTACGGCAACCCGTTACAATTTTGGAGGATATGCTGATCTGGCCTATGATATCAATAAAGCGTTTTTAATCAATGGAACTGCACGCGTAGAACAATACAGTGATTTCGGAAATGCTTTTGTCTGGAAAATAAGCTCCAGGTATAAGTTTGCAGATGATAAAATTATTTTACGCAGTTCTATCTCTACCGGATTCCGGGCCCCATCCATGGCGCAAACCAATCTCCAGCTATCCCAGGCAAGTTTTAGCGGAGGTACCATTATCAGTAAAGGCCTGCTTAGCAACAACAGCACCACTGCAGCAGCACTTGGCGTTCCAAAATTACAACCTGAAAAATCAGTCAACTTCACCGCGGGTATAGGTATTAACCCTGCAAAGAACTTTAGCATCACACTGGACTATTATAATATTAAAGTAAATAACAGAATTATCCTGAGTCAGGATATTGCGGCAGATCCCACCAATCCATCTGCTGCAGCCCTTAATGCCGTATTGGCGAATACAGGTGTTTCACAACTGCAATTCTTTTTAAATGGACTGGATACAAGAACCGAGGGGCTTGATTTTGTGTCCAGTTATAGAAACCTGGCATTGGGCAAAGGCAAATTGGGAATCAACCTGGCGGGGAATTATACTTTCCAGAATAAACTTACAAAAGTAATTAACCCACCCATTCTTTCCGGTGCGGGAATATCTGTCATCAATGAAACCATTACCGCTTTGTTATTAAGCTCCAGGCCTAAATACAAAGCGATTCTGGGTTTTGACTATGCTATTGGCCAATGGAGCCTTAACCTGAATAATACCTTATTTGGTCCGGTAACTTTTCAACAGGCAGACCTTGCTGATGAACCCTATGCTTCACTGAGTGATTTAAAAACGGTTTTTGCTACCAAAATGGTTACAGATTTAGGAGCCAGTGTAAAACTTTCAAAAACCTTAACAGCCTCGGTTACTGTTCAAAATCTTTTCAATGTTCTTCCCAAATGGAAATTTGTAGCGCTTACCGCTAATGGACAAACTGTTTTAAAAGATCCGGTTAAGGTTACGCAGCTTACCAATGATTTAACTTTTAATGGTAGGTATCCAATCACTACATATGATGGCTCTCATTTTAGTCAGATAGGCACTACGTTTGCAGCCAGTCTGCGATTAAGATTTTAGAAATGATACGCATTGAATAAAGAAGAACGGGATATGTATTCTAAAGAATAAAATGGAAAGGTTAACAGCCTTTCCATTTTTGTATCCGATACTTTATTTTCTTTGAATCATTTTTGGATGAGTTAACAAAGGGTAATACAATGGCGGGGATTGTGGCAGATCCAGCATCCGCCACTGGTATTATTGGAGCAACTGTCAATTGCCGTTTTTTCGGCAGCCATTTTTTCAAAAAACAGAAGCCAGACTATCATTGAAATACTTTGAAGGATCAGCCGTATTCTCCAAATGGTATTTCCGGTCGCGCTCATCGTTATACCAAAAATCAGGGATACCCGCATATGTCACAATTGTTTTACCCTTCGTTCCATTACCTGTGTTTTTGTAACCTGACAGATCCGATCTCGATATCGTATTGCTTTTTAAATTCAGTTGCCGGCAGATCACTACCTGCTGTGATCTCTATTTTTTCTATCTCTTTTATATGGAAAGATGACTTACCGGGCGCTTTAAAGCGCAATGCCATAAAACCCGGATAAGGTCTTGGCAATAGCAATGCCGAATCTGGAGTAAAATTTTTTAAAGAAAGTACCACATCCCGGAAATCATTTGTGAGTGTAATAGCCGTTGAAACCGAAACAGCATCTTTATCCGTTAGCGTAATTTTTACGGTTAAAGGTTGCGTAGCCGTTGCTCGCGCGTGGATAACCATTTCATCTTCGTTATCAAATAAGATCGGGCTGTTTTGTATTTTATCCCCGATAAATTGCTGAAAACCGATCGTATGATCATTCGTTAATTCGCTGGCAGACAAACGAAGTATCATTTGTCCTTCTTTCTCTCCGGCTGAATAAGTTGTTTTAAAATTTCGGTTGAAGACGGGGTAAGTCCGGGCTGTTCTGTCAATCGATGGATTAACGATTTCCAGTTGGCCATCTGCGGCAGGCATTAGACCGGTATTTTTTTTATTGGCCGCAAATACTTTTTCAGGCGAAGCTTCTGGGGCAACAAATTCATACAAACCCAGCACAACCATTTTTTTGGGTAAGGTATTACTCTTTTTACCTGAACGGGTCAGCAGATAACTGCCTGGTTTTATATCAAAACCATTCCCGGAAGCGTTTATGGAATAACTGTTCCCATCATTGAGTGGTTTTACAGAAAAGTTTTCACCTAATTCGGGAAGCATTATCTGCATGGCATGCAAACGCCATTGAATACCTGTGACAATTTTATCGAGTGAAGTGCGTTCAAAAGGGTCATGAATCTGTATCGCATCAGGCATTATTTCCAAACGCCATATCCCTTCTTCTACCTTGTCTAAAAAATAAGCGCCTGATCCATCATATTGCACCACAGATGAATTACCCACTCCCGCAATCTTATGTAACCTGGATTTGTTTATGGGAATGCTAGTGGTTGTATTTGAATAATAGAATTTCTCTTCCGTATTCATTTCGCTCAGGTTATTGCGGTAGCTTACCCTAAAAACATCAAAAGCACTATCCACCGGGTAATCACCGTAGTGCTTCAATCTTGGTAGCCGATGAAAAGCTTCCCCGGCAATCAGCAAACTGATTGCTTTGGAAGGTGTATAAGCCAGATTGAGGTAATGCGTCTGGTATTCGGTATTGCTATGTGCCATCACCATGGGGTCATACGCAAACTGTGTGGCCCATTGAAATCCTGCCTCTCGAAAACTTCTTGCCATTGCAGGATACATGTAAGACTTCAATACATCAGCGGCATCAAACTCATAGATCATCTTTGATTTATTCCGGAATGCCGGTATTGTATCATAAGGAATGGTATAGTGATCCACATTCGGTAAGAAATTACCCTGCACTTCACGATTTGCTACAAGACCTGTTGGATACCATTGAAAACTAACCCCATCAATGGCTGCTTTCGCAACCGCTTCCGCATAATAAGTAGACTGGCTGATATTGTAATACACAGGCTTTGACCAGCCGGTAGACCGAACCGCTTTTGCCAACCGGTTAATATAGTCTGTAACAGTTTGCTTTCCTCCTGCATGACTCGGCTCGTTATTCAATTCAACCGCTATTACACTGGGATCATCGGTATAACGCTGTTTTGTATACGGGTTTATATGCATGAAGAATTGATGCAGATAGTTTTCCTGAGCCCGTATGGCTGTATCATGGGTAGTTGAACCCTGTTTGCCGTATTTTCCGGAAAACCCCGGAGTGGCTTCATCCTTTTCAGGGTAGCCATTGCCCCAGAATGCAATGGGTGTGATAATGGTTTTAATATTCCGTTTGGCCAGTTCTGCCAATAAGAAATCAAACAAACGCAAATGTTCATTTTCAAGCAGGTTGCCCATGGTATCGGTTATCTCTGTGTCCCAAACATGCACGCGGAAAGCATCCAGTCCTAAACGGGCAAAATGATATACATCATCCCTGATGGCTTTTTCAAGATCCACCTGCATTCTTTTATGAATGCGGTAAGCATAGGCGAAGGGTACAGTATAGTTAACCCCAAAAAAAGAAGCTTCCAAATTATTTTCTGTGTAACGTAAAACCCCGGTATGATCAACATACACTAGGTTGCCAGTTTTCGATATCTGTGCAGCAAGCCCATTCCCTATCAGCATCAGCCCTGTTAGGCATATCATCAATTTTCTTATAGCGGCAGATTTCATACGATCGATGGTTTATATACTATCAAATGTAATCAGCATTTGTACCTTTTACTTATATAGGTATTCATAATTTTAATTCCGCCCGTCAAATTTTTATTTTTTGATGTAACCGCCTGCCAAAACATGTAAAAAAGAATTTGACAAAATACCTTAGCCTTTTTTAAGGGAATTGAGAAAGTAGAAGTAAAGGGGCGAAGTAAAAAAGGAAAGGCTATTAACCTTTCCTTTCAAGTGCCCAGGAATGGATTCGAACCATCACATCCTTGCGAACGCTGCGACCTGAACACAGTGCGTCTACCAATTTCGCCACCTGGGCATTTTTAAATGTATCATTAGTAATTAAAAATGAATAATGATACCTAATTCAGGGCTGCAAATATAAGGGGTAACTAAATTACTGCAAAAGCTAATTTTCAGGACAGTTTGGGTGTTCTTCATCTGCCA
Source organism: uncultured Sediminibacterium sp. (assembly GCA_964519475.1). Classification (GTDB taxonomy): domain Bacteria; phylum Bacteroidota; class Bacteroidia; order Chitinophagales; family Chitinophagaceae; genus Sediminibacterium. The sequence goes on along the minus strand of CAZFKE010000011.1, from coordinate 45,477 downwards.
GTTTTTAATTTTAAATGATTAATGGGTTCTCACAGCACCAGCAGGCTGCAGCCCCTGATATCACTATTATCCAGCCTGCCCCATACTTCAAAGCTGCCGTCTTCATATACGATACCTACATCTTCGGTGGCTATAAAGGAACAACTGTAAGCATTAGCCAGATCAATCACCTGCAAAATGCCTTTACCGGTTTCTTTTACCCATAAAGGGTCTTCTTCATCCCGCACCCGTACTTTCATCCAGGGCGGACAAACAAAACGCCCCTGCCCTTTTGAGTAAGCCTGGCTCAGCAGTTCGGTCATGCCATATTCTGAATGGATCTTTTTCACACCTAAGCCTTCTGTCAATACCTGATGAACTTCTGCCCTTGTAAGCTCTTTCCGGCGGCCTTTCATACCACCGGTTTCCATCACAACCGTATGGGTAAGCTTTTGGGGCCAGGCTTCTGCAAAATCCAGCAAGCCAAAGGTTACGCCTATTAAAAGCGTCTTTTGTCCAACATTCTCTTGTCTTATCAGGGTTTCTGAGAGTTTTTTGTGATCATAGAGGTAAAAACCACTGTCCGGGTGACCACTACGTTTGATCAGTTCATCTACCATCATTACCAGTGAAGAATGTTGTCTTTCCAGATAGGAAGGCAAGAGCCCCAATATGCACCAATCGCTGATCTTTCCATAGAATAATTCGAAAGCCCGGATAAAACTTTCCCTGTACAAAACCGTATCTTTTACCAGATGCCTTGCATTAGTGGTTTGAGAGGTACCGCTGCTCTCGAACACGGTTTCCGGTGTAAACTGAGTTGTAGTAATGGTATGTGTTTTGAAGAAAGAAACAGGCAACGATGGAATGTTGGCTGGTATCTTAACCCTATCAGCCTTCACCCCTGTCAGATCGCACCATTTGCGATAAACAGGGTTATGATTGTATTGAAACCGGAATGTTGTAAGGCAGGCATCTGAAAAGGCGGTGCTATCGTATGACAGAGAGAAAATATTGTTAACATCAAATAGGTCCACAGCAATGTATTGTAATGTTTTAGCTAAATTTGAATAGACAATGAAACGAATGAAGACAAAATTATTGATACTATTGGCAATACCGGCTATGTTTTATGGCTGTCAGAAAAGTACGTATACCAGTAAACCACAAATCTCTGTAAAAAATATCAACACCACTACCCTGGGTTCGGGTAGGCTGCTTCTTTTTCAGATCCAATTTACAGATGCCGAGGGCGATATTCAGGATACTTTATGGGTTCAGAAAGTTTCCAGAACCTGTCCGAACACTCCCGGCGTGCAATTCATCAGCAAAAATAAAGTGCCCGATTTTACCCCAACGCCCAGTTTAAAAGGTATTCTTGAGATCGGTTATGCCTATAATGCCAATATTCCCGGTTATCAAACGATTGCTGGCTGTGGCACCAAGAATGATACCGCTTATTTCAGGTTCTGGCTCAAAGACAAAGCAAAAAACGTTAGCGACACCCTGGTTACTGAAAATATTGTACTGCTTAAATAATCCGTCTTGAATGGATTAATCAAATTCCTGTTTTTCGGCAATTATTTTTATGGATGCTGCGCCATAGGTCTTTCTATGGAAGCCAGTCTGCAGCAAATTTCACCACTGAACAGCATTCCTTATTATATACTTGTTTTTTCAGCAACAGTTCTGTACTATACCCATGCTTATATTGCAGAGCCTTCTACCAACCCCGCTAATAAGCGTTCTGTATGGTATGCAGAGAACCAGCGGTTGATTACCCGTTCGCAGCTATTGCTTACCGCAGTCTTCATACTCACGGCTATTTATTGGCTGTATGCTTACTGGCCACACTTCAAACATGTTAACAGGCTACATATTTTTTTGTTATTTGTATTTCCCCTGGCTGCTGTTTTGTATTATGGTAGCGCAAATCCTTCAAGTGCCCACTATAGTTTAAGAAATAACGGCTGGTTAAAACCTTTTGTGATCGGTTTCGTGTGGGCAGGGTCGGTAACGGTGTACCCGGTTTTGTTCAGCAGTATTGAGCTGGACATCCCTTATTTCGCCGAATTCCTGAATATTCTATTATTCATCAAAAATTTCATGTTTATTTCAATGCTCTGTATCATGTTTGATATCAAAGATTATGCGTCCGATCATAACAGAAGACTTAAAACCTTTGTGGTGCAGATGGGGTTGCGCAGGGTCATTTTTTCAATACTGATACCCCTTAGTGTAATCGGTCTTGGCACTTTTCTGATCTTTGCCACTTACCGTCAATTTCCATGGTTCCGTATACTCATTAACACTATCCCTTTTATATTGTTGATAATTGTAGCCTACTCAATGCACCGGCGTAAAAGTATTCTCTATTATCTTGCAATCATTGACGGATTAATGCTCGCAAAAGCAATTTGCGGCATCCTCGGTATGATATTTATAAACTAATCACCATGGCCAAAGCAAAAAAAACAGTACCCAAAGCAAAATCGATCTTAACCGATACTTCGCTTGCTTTTTTAAAGAATTATATCAATACTGCATCTCCTGTGGGGTTTGAATCGGGCGGACAAAAATTATGGCTCGAATATGTAAAGCCATATGTGGATACCAGTTTTACAGATCCTTATGGAACGGCGGTAGCAGTGATCAATCCAACGTCTCCCTTCAAAGTAGTGATCGAAGCCCATGCAGATGAGATCAGCTGGTTTGTGAATTATATCAATGAACAGGGATTGATTTATTTAAAACGCAATGGCGGTGTTGACCACCAGATCGCCCCCTCCATGCGTGTTTGGATACACGGTAAAAAAGGGCCGGTAAAAGCAGTATTCGGATGGCCCGCTATCCATACAAGATTAAGTAATGCTGAATCGAAAGAACCTTCGCCCAAAGTAGATACCCTTACACTGGATTGCGGTGCCCGCAGTAAAAAAGAAGTAGAATCATTGGGCATTCATATCGGTTCCGTAGTTACTTACCAGGAAGGTTTTGATGAACTGGCTTATGATTACCTGATTGGCCGTGCTTTTGATAATCGTGTGGGTGGGTATATGATTGCAGAAGTTGCCCGTTTACTTAAACAGCATAATAAAAAATTACCTTTTGGTTTATATATTGTAAATGCGGTTCAGGAAGAGATCGGGCTGCGTGGAGCGGAAATGATCGCACGGCGTATCAAACCCGATATCGCTATCATTACAGATGTTACGCATGATACCAGTACACCGATGATCAGCAAAGCGATTGAAGGCGATATCCAATGCGGCAAAGGCCCTTCACTGGCGTATGCACCTGCCATCCATAATAAATTATTACAGCTGGTACAGGATGTGGCGGAGAAGAAAAAAATCCCTGTTCAGTTAAGAACCCTAAGCCGCAGCACCGGAACCGATACCGATAGTTTTGCCTATGCAAACGATGGCTGTCCATCTGTACTTATTTCCATACCACTTCGTTATATGCACACAACCGTTGAGATGTTGCATAAACGTGATATTGAAGAAACGATTAAACTGATGTACGAGACATTATTGGTTTTATCGCCAAAAACGAATTTGCGCTACCTGTAATCGTCTGAAATTAATAGTTAAGCGTCTGGAGTGGATTTTAATTGAACAAGGCCAGACTCTTAACTTCCAGGTTCAAACTTTTTTTTCATTACTTTCGCGCTTTATGCCCTTTACAGAAAGAAAACATATACGGATAGCGCTGCTGGACCTTTACGAAGGCCAGGCTAATCAGGGTATGCGTTGTATCAGAGATATACTGGCGCAGTGGAGTGAAGCACATGAAATTCCGTTTACGCTCGCTGAGTTTGACGTACGCCTGCAACAGGCTGTACCAGACACATCCTACGATATCTATATTTCCAGTGGCGGCCCGGGCTCTCCTTTAGAAAGCGAGAACAGCGAATGGGAAAACAAATATTTTGCCTGGTTACACAGTATAGAGGAATGGAATAAACGGCCCGATGGTTTTCCCAAAAAACATGTGTTCTTTATTTGCCATAGCTTCCAGCTGGCCTGCCGTTATTATGGAATAGGAACCGTTTGTAAAAGGAAATCAACCGCTTTTGGCGTATTTCCGATTCATATGCTGGAAGAAGGAAAGAAGGAACCCATTTTTGATGGATTGAAAGACCCATTTTACAGTGTAGACAGCCGAGATTACCAGGTAATAGAACCCAATCATAACCGCCTGCGCGAAATGGGTGGACGTTTACTGGCCATTGAAAAGAATAGGCCGCATGTACCTTTTGAAAGAGCGGTGATGTCGGTTCGGTTTACTGATTATTTTCTTGGCACACAATTTCACCCGGAAGCGGATGCAGTGGGTATGCGCATGTACCTACAACATGAGGATAAAAAACAAACCGTGATCGAGAACCACGGAGAAGAAAAATGGAAAAGCATGGTGGAACAGTTACAGGATCCTGAAAAGATCATGTGGACCTACCAGCATGTGTTACCGAATTTCTTGAACCTTGCCATGGAAGAATGGGTAGAAGTAAGCTAAGTATACACGGTTACTATCCTAATATAGGATTAACTGAAAGATCCTTGCCGCTCATTGGCAAGGATTTTTTATTTTGAGGAAGAATAAAACCCGCAGCTATGGTTTCCGCAATCAGAAAACAGTTTAACAAGGCATTTACTGAAGAAGCCTATCATGCTTATTTAACGGAGCTCAACAGCAAACATCCCGGAGCCATAGAATTCAGGGTGGCGGAAACACCTGTATTTATTGATAAAATATTTAAAGACAAAATACTCTCCGCCTGTGAAAGTATTGTGGATGTAATAACAAGCTATAATTTTAAAATGCTCAGTTCACAAGCTATACCCGAAAATGTTCGGGTACCTAACGAAAACGAACACACAGATTTTATTGCTTTCGATTTTGGTATCTGCGAAAATGAAGCTGGTGAATTGGAACCACAACTTATAGAAATGCAAGGCTTCCCTACCCTGTTTGGCTACCAGATCTGGCAAGATGAAGTAACCCGCAGGTATTTCCCCATTCCTGAAAACTATTCGCCTTACCTGAATGGGTTTAACAGAGAAACCTATATAGCGCTTTTAAAAGAGATCATCACCGACGGACTTCCTGAAGAGAATGTTATTCTACTGGAGATACTACCACATGAGCAAAAAACAAAGATCGATTTTTATTGTACCACGGATTATGTGGGTATCCCAATCGTTTGTTTAACAGAATTGATACAGGAAGGAAGAAAACTTTTCTATGAAAAAGACGGCAGAAAGATAGAGATCAAACGAATATATAACCGCATCATTTTTGATGATCTTCAACAACAATCCGCTGATATACGGGAAAAGGGGAAACTCTTGTTAACAGATCTTGATGTATCGTGGGCGCCGCATCCTAACTGGTTCTATCGCATCAGCAAATTCACGCTGCCCTTTATTGATCACCCCTATGTTCCCAAAACAAAATTCCTGAACGAGATCGAAACCTTGCCAACCGATCTTGAGAATTATGTTTTAAAACCCCTGTTCTCTTTTGCCGGACAGGGTGTAGTGATAGATGTAACCAAAGAAGATATTGATAAAGTAACCGACCAGGAAAACTGGATCCTCCAAAAAAAAGTAACATATGCAGATATAATCGCTACGCCTGATATTCCGGCCAAAGCAGAGATCCGTATATTTTATTTCTGGAAAAAAGGCGAAGCCCGTCCTGTGGCTACCAATAACCTGGCAAGATTAAGTAAGGGAAAAATGATTGGTGTACGTTACAACAAAGACAAAGAATGGGTAGGCGGTAGCCTGGCTTATTTTGCAAAATAAACTAACCGATAGCAAAAAATACTACAGGCTGCATGAACAGATTTATTAATATCCTCATCAGGTATTTCATTCTTAACCGCAGAAAAAAAACAGGCGAGATAGAAAAAGCCTATACAAGGTATCAGCTGGCAAAAGAATTCCGTCTGGCGAGAGTGAGTGTATTGAGTTCGCTGAAGGACAGTTTCTTTATGGCTTTAGGTATTGCTTCTGCTGCTTTTGGACTTGAAAGTTTTTTGTTGCCAAACAATTTTATTGACGGCGGCGCAACCGGTATCTCTCTTTTAATATCAGAACTATCCAAAATTCCCCTTTACTATTTACTTATTATCATCAACCTCCCTTTTATTTATTTGGGATATAAAGTGATTGGCAAAGCTTTTGCCGTTAAAACTGCGATCGCGATTACCGGACTTGCCATATGTGTAGCATCTATCCACTTCCCTGAAGTAACGCATGATAAATTACTGGTGTCTGTTTTTGGCGGGTTCTTTCTCGGCACGGGTATCGGTTTGTCTGTAAGAGGCGGCGCTGTAATTGATGGAACAGAAGTGCTGGCCATTTATCTCAGTCGTAAACTGGGCACTACCATTGGCGATATCATTATCGTTTTCAATATCTTCGTTTTTTCGGCGGCTGCATACCTGCTTTCTGTTGAAACGGCTTTATATTCTATGATCACTTATCTCGTAGCATCCAAGGCGCTTGATTTTGTGATAGAGGGTATTGATGAATATACCGGTGTTACCATTGTTTCTACACATAGTGAAGAGATCAGGACCATGATCTCAGAAAAAATGGGACGCGGATTAACTGTTTATAAAGGCAAAAGAGGTTTCGGCAGTCATGGTGAAAGAAATGATATTGATATTGTATATACCGTGATTACCCGCCTGGAGCTGAATAAACTCAATACCGAAATCATGAAAATAGACTCCAATGCCTTTGTGGTGATGAATAGTGTAAAAGACACCAAAGGCGGCATGATCAAAAAAAGGTCATTAAAACATTAATGCTTTTGAGTTGTTATAATCCTGTTCACCCGTTTATCCTATTAAATTTCGTATCACAGGAATGATACGGTTAATGTAGCCAACAATTAACTAGCTGATGAAACCACTGTTACTACTTTGTTTTCTTGTGCCTGCCATAGCCTTCTCGCAGGAAAATTATGAAATACAGGTATATGCTTCCCCAACCATGACTAAGGGACAGACCATTTTTGAATTGCACAGCAATTACACGGCAAACGGTGGAAAAGATATAGTGAAAGGCGTATTGCCCTCATGGCATTCTGTTCACGAAACACTGGAGATTACACATGGTATAACCGATCATTTTGAACTTGGAGTTTATCTCTTTACCAATTACACTCCCGATCATGGTTATAAAGTGATCGGCACGCATATACGGCCAAGGATTGCGGCACCCGAAACATGGAAACTGCCAGTGGGCCTGAGTTTATCAGCGGAGATAGGCTGGCAAAGCAAAGAATATGCCGCAGAAACTTTCAGTCTTGAAATAAGGCCCATCATAGACAAAACATTTGGTAAATTTTATCTTGCATTTAATCCTGTGCTGGGCGTTAGTTTGCAGGGCGTGGATAAACCTTCTGCACCCGTATTTGCGCCAAATCTAAAAGCATCGATGGCGGTTTCAAACAAAGTGAGCCTGGGTACGGAATACTATGGTGATCTTGGCCCGGTTAACCAGTTTGAAAAACTGCCGGAACAAAACCATGCCTTATTTTTTGTTGCCGATCTGTATCTTAATCCAAAATGGGAAATAAATTTTGGCCCGGGTTTCGGATTAACAGATGCAACAGACGGATTAGTGATGAAATTGATTCTTGGCAGGCGAATTAATTGGGGTAAGCCTAAGAAATAAATATAACCTGCCGGCGATATACTTAGTTTACAAAGTTCCACCAGATACCCAGCCTTGTCCACAATCCGGTTCCCGGATTATCGGTTGTCATGAAATTGAGTTTATTAAACGAGAACCCGCTTTTCGGGTTCAATGTATTCAGGTTTTCCAGGCGAAAAAATCCTTTAAAACTTTTGATACGGAAATGCAGATACGCTGCAATATCAGGCCGGTTGCTGATCGTATTTGTATTCTGCACAAAATATTTTCCGAGAAAGGGTGAATAGTTATCAGCCTTATAAGCACTTGTATATTTGATCTCTACACCGGTTGAAAGAAAAAGATTGGTTGAAAAATTACCTTCAAATGCAATGCGGTTTCTCGTAAGCAAAAAAGGAAGGTTTACCGGCGGCTGCCCGGTAGTCTGTTGTATATGCACTTCCGTATACCAGTTCCAATGGGTTGATAAACGGAATTTCTTTTCAGCAGACAAGTGGAGTACATTAAAAAGAGTGGCATCCTGTTTGGCAGAAAAAAAACTATCGTAATACATATAATTATTCACGGCAAAATATTCGCCACCCAGTTTCCAACCACTGCGGGGATTTTCAAAAAATGCGAATAGACGGATGATATTTTCTTTACCGTATGTGGTTAGGTTTTTGACGGGAAAACGACTTAATGGATCCAGGATAAAAGAAGGTGAACGGTTCACATTCTGAAAACCGATATGCAGGTACCCGATTTTTTTTCCTAATAATCTTTTCAGACTTACTAATGCAGAATAGTCGCCTGCATTGAACCCGTTTAGGTATAATTGTCCGGTAGCTTCCAGATCCCATTTCTGGTTGCGCGTACGATTCCGGTATTCGCCCAAACCATATACATTGTACAGGCTTTTATGGAGGGTATCATCAAATGTTCCGGTTATATTCTGCAAAGCGATACCGGCTTTTACAAATTGGCTCTGGTTATTTTTATCGGGGAATGAGATAAGGCTAAACTCGTTGGTAAAATCCTTCCAGGCATCTTTAAAACTGATGGTATCTATATGAGAAGGATTATAGTTGAAATAACGATGATAACGGGCCGTATCCACAAAATAATCATAAAACTGGTAACTGCTGGCTGTAAAGCGCAGCGTATGTTCGATCCTGAAACGGGGATAGAATAGTTTTACCGTTACAGAATCCGTAACCAGTGAATCTGTAGGGCCTATATCAAAATGATGCCGGAATAAAACAGTAGCATTTTTGTAAAGGTTCCCTGTATTCACCGTTGTATTAAAAGGGTTCCTTCCCGCTGTACCGGCTTTACCCAAACGGGTTTCGAGTTCATAGGGGTCATTCAACGCAAGACTGTCGAGTTTATTTTTATACTGCAATCCCCCGTTTTCCGAAGAAGCACTTTTATTGGTGATCAGCACCAGGAAAGTCTCATACTTTCTGTTACGGGTTTGGTAATGATGGGTAAAGCGGAAATTATTATGACTGGCATTCTGGTTCTTCAGGCTACCGGGCGCATTGCTGAACCGATACTCAAGCGAAAAATTGGTTGTACTTTTTTTATTCTGTGTATGCAACACATTAATCAGCTGTTCTGCCTTACTGCCCAATGCATAAGTAAGCTCTGTATACGGCCTTGTAGTCTGGAAGAATTTTGTGTTTTCTACATGGTATTGGTAAATATCATATTGATGAAAGCCCGCATCAAAACCGGCTTTCATGAAAGGATTGAAAAAATAGGATTGGGCAGCGGTTCCGTAATTGCCGAGCGTATGGTAATAATAAGGCAAAGGGAAGCGTGTGGTAAAATCATTAATGGAAGAATCGATCGTACGTACACGTGTAGAATCAAAATAGCGATAATAGATAGTGATAGAATCTGTAAACCGGTCCCTTTTCTGCAGGGAATCATTCCCCGCTTGTTTTTTAATGGGCCTGCCCTGACTATCATAACTCACCTGATTGTCTGTAGATACTTTAGACAACTGCCCAAATCTTGTCTGTGCCGGTAATTGTATAGCAACTGTCAATAAACAGATGAATAAGATCAGTATATTCTTCCCTAATGGTAATCGCATGTGCTCAAATATGCTGTAAAATAAGGGTTTGAGGGCAAGTTATCAGTTAAAAGTAAAGGCTGAATAGCCAATGGGAACCTATGCCTGTTCACTATTCACCATGGTCAATTCACTATAAAGCTTTTACCAATTCTGTAAACAGCAAAGTAAGTTTTGGTTCCGCATCTTTTGCAGCCTGTAATACCTCTTCGTGTGTAATCGTATTTTCTTCTTCACGTATGCCGATATCGGTGATCACACTCATAGCAAATACCTGCATACCGCAATGCACCGCAGCAATGTTTTCCTGAACAGTGCTCATCCCAACTGCATCACCACCGAGAACATGGATCAATTTATATTCTGCACGGGTTTCGAAACTTGGTCCGGTAACACCGGTATATACCCCCTGTTTCAGTTCAATATCATGCTGCTTGGCAATCTTCTGCACTTTTGTGATTAGTTTTTTACTATAAGGCTCGCTCATATCCGGGAAACGGGTGCCGAGTTTGTCTTCGTTTTTCCCTAATAAAGGATTAACGGTAAAGAGACTGATATGATCATGAATGATCATCAGGTCTCCGATCTTAAAATGCGGGTTCACAGCACCTGCTGCATTAGATAATAGCAGGGTTTCTACACCCAGCAAACGCAATACCCTGACCGGGTAAGCAACCTGTTGTGCCGTATACCCTTCATAAAAATGGAAACGGCCGCCCATTACCCAAACTTTCTTTCCACCCAGCTCGCCAAAGATCAACCTGCCTTTATGGCCCTCAACCGTACTAAGCGGGAAATGCGGGATATCGTGATATGGAATTTCTTTTTCTGCTTTGATCACATTAGACAGGTTTCCTAACCCACTACCCAAAATGATGGCGATACCTGCTTCCGAAGATACCTGTGAGCGGATGAATGCCACGGTTTCCTGCAATTCACTCATGATGTCTGACATATGCTGAAATTAAGTTGGCAAATATAGAATATATACCGTGAACCGTCGGGCGTGAATCGTCAGGAAACCCTGTTCATCACGCACAATACATGTCTGGCGATTCAAGCAAACAAAAAGGCCATTAAGCTTAGCTTAATGGCCTATAGTAGGTTAAGAAAGTTCAGTGATTAACTTAAACGTTTCACGTTAACGGCGTTTAAGCCTTTACGTCCTTCCTGTACATCAAAGATAACTTTGTCGTTCGCTTCGATCTGATCGACTAAGCCGTTTGCATGTACGAAAGTTTCTTTGCTGGAGTTATCATGCTTGATAAAACCAAAACCTTTTTCTTCGTTGAAGAACTTTACAGTTCCTGTGATTTGTGTGTCCATTTGTAAAATTGTAAATAATTAATGGCGGCAAAGGTAACGCTATTATGCTTGCCCACCTAATAAATATGAAAGATTACTGTTAAAAATATTTTTGTTTATCCAAATAAATATTATGTAACAGGTTATGAATCAGTTGGTAACAATAAACCACTCCGCTATTGTTCTCTAAAGTAATTTCAACTGTCAAATACTTTGTGTGGCTTATCTTAGCAAAATCACGATATTTTTTTAACCATTTTTTAATGAAATCTTACAGCTGTTTATTACTAGGCCTCTTATCGGCTTTAGCCATTTATGCACAGAAAACCGTGTATCAAGTATCCTTCCCCAATGCCATTCACCATGAAGCGCATATAGCGTTAACCGTTTCAGGAATCCCGGCAAAGCCGGCTGTATTTAAAATGAGCCGCTCCTCTCCCGGCAGGTATGCAACACATGAATTTGGAAAGAATGTATATGATGTGGTTGCAAAAGATCAAAACGGAAATATTTTACAGATAAACCGCATCGATGGCGATGTATACGAAGTACCCAAACATAAGGATTCCATAACCGTTAGCTATACTTTGTATGGTAATTATGCCCATGGCACGTATGCGGCTATCGATCCGGAAAGTATCCATCTGAATATGCCCGCGGTTTTTATGTGGATGAAGGGTATGGAGGAAGCGCCTATTGAAATCAGTTTTGATATCCCCAAAGAAAATAAAGGGGTGATGGCTACACAATTGGTTCCTACTGCCACCCCCTATCGTTTTACCGCACCGGGTCTCCAATATTTTATGGATAGCCCTACTAAAATAGGCGATCTTACACTCAAGCAATGGGATATCCGTAATCCGGATGGCAAACATTTTTCTCTGCGGATAGCATTGGAGTCGTCTGCAACAGATGCTGAAGCGGATGAGCTGGCCGGCCGCATAAAAAAAATCGTAGAAGAAGCCAAAGCTGTGTATGGGGAGTTTCCGGTTTATGATTATGGTACCTATACCTTTATTGCCAGTGTAAACCCTTTTGTACATGGCGATGGGATGGAGCATAGAAATTCCACTATGATCTGTTTTCCCATGAACACCTTTTATGCAGCAGGGGTGCAGGAAGTGTTTTCGCATGAATATTTTCATAACTGGAATGTGGAACGGATCCGACCGAAAACATTGGAGCCATTTAATTTTGAGAAAAGCAATATGAGTAATGAACTCTGGTTTGCAGAAGGTTTTACCCAATATTATGGCGAATTGTTACTGGCACGGGCAGGCTTAAGCAACGAAACCAATTACCTGCTAACCATCGCCTCATGGGTGAATACCAAAATGAATACGCCGGGTGCCATTGAATACTCGCCGGTACAAGCCAGCAACCATGCCGTATTTGCAGATGCAGGCGTTTCTATTGATAAGAATAACTACGCCAATATGTTCACCTCTTATTATCCATATGGCGCTGCGGTGGCATTGGCATTGGATCTTGAACTGCAAACCCGCTATCATAAAACATTGGATGATTATATGCAGGCCATGTGGAAACGTTTTGGAAAAAAAGAATTGCCATATACACTTACCACTATGCAGGAAACATTGGCTTCTATAACGAATGCATCTTTTGCAGAAAATTTTTTCAGTAAATATATTACCGGCCACCAACCCATCGATTATGCATCATTGTTACATCAGGCGGGATATGATCTGAGTAAAGCAACTGAAAGCAAAGTTTATCTGGGTATCGCTACCCAGCCCAATGAACGCGGTAAGTTTGTTATTACAGGCAATACAACCAAAGGCACAGCAGCTTATGAAGCAGGATTGGATATTGATGACGAGATACTTAAACTGGATGATACACCCATTAAAAGCACCGATGAGCTGAATCGTTTCCTGATGAATCAAAAAACGGGAGATACCGTAACCATCCGGTATAAACACAGAGGAATAGAAAAGGAAAGCAAACTGGTATTGAAAGAATCACCTGATTACTCCATTGTTCCTTTTGAAAGATCTGGCAAAACGGTTACCGGGGATATGAAAAAGATCAGGGCAAGCTGGTTTACCACAAATACAAAATAGTATTAAAATACAAAAGCATGTTTGGTATTTCTTATCTGGATATTTCTGCAGCAATGGGATTATGTGCAACCGGTTCACTCACCTTTAATTTTTTATTGGGTATGCTGTTGGGCACCGCCTACAAAAAATCCATTTACTGGAAAAAACTTCCTTCCCCCATTCAAAAGATCAGTATTGATGACCTTCATAACTGGACGGCATATATAGCGTTACTATTTATTTTACTGCATCTCGCGTTTCTTTTTATGGATACAGAAAGTAAATTCAGCTTTATTCATATTATATCCCCACTCGATGCTCCCAAACAACCCAAAATCATTTTGCTGGGAAGCCTGGGTTTGCTGGCATTAGTAATGGTTATCCTTACCACCCAAAAGATTATCAAGAAAAAAATGAGTTTCCGGTTGTGGAAGAATATACATTTGATCTCTTATGTCACCGCGCTGCTTTTCCTGTTCCACGGTTTATTAATGGACCCCGAACTCAAAGACAGGCCAACGGATTGGCTGGATGCAGAAAAATTGTTTTCCGAGTGCTGCCTTTTAGTATTGATAACCGCAAGCTTCTTTCGTTACAAATACCACCTGAAGCACCAAACGGATTAAACAATCGCTGTCAGCAATGCCGAATGTTTGCCTAACTTTAAGCAAGACAATTCCTTATTATGCTGTTTGCCGGTTTCTCTACTTTTCTTTTGGTTGCTTTATTTATTATTGCATCGGCCGCTATCTGGGTAGCGGGTATTAGGATTACAAAAGCGACAGACTTTATTGCAACCTATTTTAAATTGGGAGAAGCATTTGGCGGGATGGTGTTCCTGGCCATTGTAACCAACCTGCCTGAAATTGCTATTACTGTTGTGGCAGCGTATAACCATAATATGGACATGGCCATCAGTAATATACTTGGCGGTATTGCCATACAAACCGTGGTATTGGTATTGATTGATATTTTTGGCGTAGGCAAGCTTGGCCCATTGAGTTTGAAAAGCACTTCGCTGATCTTATTGCTTGAAGGGATTTCCCTCATCTTCATTTTAACATTGGTACTTACCGGAAAACAGTTTCCTTCCGATCTTATCTTTTTCCGAACCACGCCCTTTGAATGGCTGATCGTTGGCATATGGCTGGGAAGTATTTATGTAATATCCAAACAAACGCCCAGTGCCAATCCTCATCCCAGAAAAAAAGTATACACACACGAAGTATCCGAGTTAGAGCATGCACAAAACCCCGATAAAAAAAACAAGACATATCGTTCTGTAAAACCTGCATTATGGGTTTTTGGTATTTGTGCTGTAATTACTTTATTGGCTGGCTGGTCGCTGGAAGAAACCGGGCAAATACTGGCAGAACGTTTTCACCTGGGTGGTGTTTTATTTGGAGCAACCTTTCTTGCTTTAGCCACTGCCCTGCCTGAGATATCCACCGGTATTCAATCTGCGAGAATGAAGGATTACCAGATGGCTGTTAGTGATATCTTTGGCGGCAATGCATTTTTACCCGTATTGTTTATCGTAGCTTCCATCATTAGTGGAGACGCTATTCTTCCTTCGCTAAAACCTTCTGATATCTATCTTACCTGTATCGGTATTTTTTTAACGGGAATTTATATGGTAGGAATGATCATCCGGCCAAGAAAACAATTTTTGTATATGGGTATCGACTCTATTGTTGTTTTGATTGTATATGCAATAAGCGTAATGGGGTTATTATTTCTGGTGTAAAGAAAATCAATCAATAATCAACAGTAAAAAATTAAGCGGCCGCTTTCTCAGTTCTTAAAGCATAATAGGCCCAGACTGCACTGATGATCATGAACACCGATCCCAGCAAAAACGAAACACCCGGAAAATAAACAGGCGCCCCGGTAGCGGTGAAATACGCAAATAAATTGGTCATCATAGGCGGCCCTATAATTGATGTGGCACTCATTAAACTTGTTAATGCGCCTTGCAGTTCTCCCTGTTCATTGGGTGGCACATGACCGGAGATGATCGATTGTAAAGCAGGGCCGGCGATTCCTCCCAAACAATACGGTATTAAAAACACAAACATCATCCAGCTTTGTGAGGCGAAAGCAAATAAGAGTAACCCCAATGCGTATAGTCCCAAACCTACATACACACTTTTTTCATTACCGATCTTGGGATTGATCACGCGTACCAATCCGCCCTGTACGGCGCCTACCAATAAGCCGACGGCACCCAAAGAAATTCCGATCATTTTAGGGCTCCACTTAAACTTTTCAATATTAAAAAAACTCCAGTTACTTTGTACCGCATGTGCAGCCAGGTATACCAATACCAATGAAACCACCAAGCCGCCCACTGCCGGATATTTTTTCAATTGTAATAAGGAACCTAAAGGGTTGGCGCGCCTCCATTCAAATTTGCGGCGGTGTTCTTTGTCCAAAGATTCCGGTAAAACGAAATAACCATATAGCCAGTTGGTTAACGCCAATCCGGCTGCTACATAAAACGGAACACGCGGGCCAAACTCTCCCAATAAGCCTCCGATGAGCGGACCAATAATAAAGCCCAGGCCGAAAGCAGCGCCGATCATACCAAAATTCTGTGCGCGGTTTTCAGGTGTACTGATATCGGCAATGTATGCAGAAGCGGTGGTAAAGCTCGCCCCAGTGACTCCTGCAATCAATCTTCCAACAAATAACCACCAGATGGATGGGGCAAATGACAGGAATACATAATCGATACCAAAACCAAATAAGGAGAATAACAATACCGGGCGTCTTCCATATTTATCACTCAGGTTACCAAGGATAGGTGCAAAGATAAATTGCATAAAAGCATAGGCAAAGGTGAGCCAGCCTCCGTATTGCGAAGCTTTACTTATATCGGATATGCCCAGTAATTGTTCTATCAGTTTGGGCATAACAGGTATGATCAATCCAAAACCGGTTACATCGATAAGTAGGGTGATAAAAATAAAACCCATTGCCGCTTTTCTGTTCGTTGCCATTAGATAGAATGATGATTAGGGACCGTGAAAATGATGATTTATTTTGACATGGTAAAAACTAAAGCACCTCTCTCGTAACTCCGGGGATCTCTAAAATAAGGTCCGCACCATAAGCTCCCGCCGGTGTTTGATAGCCCGTTGTAAAATTACCTTCCAATACTTTTTTGGTAATCAGGAGGCTGCTTAATGCGGTTAAAGTATACCCTTCAGGGCATTGCAATCTTACTGCAGCCTTCATCCCCAATGCATTGGTAGCTTCTCCCCATACAAGGCTAACGGCTTTGGCGCGTATTTCATCGGATGGGCCGGCCGGTTTTTGTTTGAGCTTTTTCTTGGCATGGTTCCTGGCAAAAGAGGTACGCAGGAACCAGTTGAAAAGCCATTGCCATTTCAATATTTGAAAGGTTTTGGGAGAAACGCCTGTATACGTTTCAATATTGGGTATGCCTGTGGTTGTATACGCTGTTGATACATCCCCCCAGGGAATACACATCACAAATAATTTCTTCATACCAAAATCAACAAAAAATCCTTTATGGCCCAATGGTTTTTTAATAAGTTTACCCTTCTCCCGCACTATACCGCCTTCTCCAAGATTCTCTGCCATGGTGGTTGCCGTTCCGTGCGAAAGCTGTCCACCTATCATGGCAAATGCCAATTGCAAATATGTGGTATCCGGTAACTGCTGTTTCAAATACAGAGCCGTACAATCTGTTGGTACCACATCAAATCCTACGCCTGGCATGATCATGATCCCTTTTTCTTTGGCAGCATAATCGCATTGCTTTGCTTTTTCGAAAACGGATATCTCACCGGTGATATCCAGGTAATGCGTACCGGTAGCCAGGCAGGCCTGAATCATTTTTTTGGATGTATACTGAAAAGGCCCCGCACAATGCAATACCACCGGCACTTCCCGTAAAGCTGCCTGCAATGTTTGCGTATCCGAAAGATCTATCACTTTATATGGCAAATGCAGGGTTTCCGACATTGATTGTAAAGCGGCTTCATTTCGTCCGGCTAATATGGGTTGCAAGCCATAACCTAATGCCATCCTTGCGATCAATTGCCCGGTATACCCATTGGCACCATAGAGTAAGAAGGTATTTGTTTGCATACCGAAATGTACAACAATGCCGTTGATTCTTACCGTTAGGCGCATAAAAAAAGGGAGTATCGCTACTCCCTTCTTTATGATTTACTGTATGCAATTCTATTTGTGCAGCGTAATTAAACCTACGGATGTTTCTTTAGGTGCCTTTACCACTACATTACTAATGGTTGTATCAACATAACCGTTAGAAACATTGAAGAATACAGAATATGTTCCGTCTTTCAATCCCCTCAGTTTGAAATATCCTTCATTATTCGGTAAAGCATAGGCTGTATCTTTTGCATTATACACGGTGATCACAGAATAACCATCTTTTGGCAATACCCTTCCTGCAATGCTGCCGGTGTTGCTTACAATATAAAAATGGAATACCGGGCGTAGAATGAACTCATTGTTCGAGCCTTGAATAATGGACCTGTTCACATCAAAATCCAGCCATAACCTTACTTTACCGGGAAGGTATTCTTCACACTCATGACCTTTGAGTTTGATTAAAACATAATTCGGAACATTGGCCGGAAGCCTAACAGGATAGGTTATGCCATTCTTAACTAAAGAGTTCTGTGTTCCGATCTCAATTTTAATCAGGCGGATAAACCCTTTGGGTATTGCTGTTGCAGCCAGTACGGTATCAATACCGTTCCTTAAATTCATGATATCGTAAATTCCGGCTTTAATATTCAGGTCCTTCCATACAAGTGAAGAATCATCTTTCTGGTTTGCGCCAATATGATCCCAATCATCATTGTCGTGGTGACGGGTATCCTTACTGGTATCAACCAATACTTTTACTGATTTAATTTCCACTAATACTTTATCAAATAAACCCGGACCATCAGTCAGGTAAAGTGATAAATGCTGCTCATTGGGCGCTACCGTTGTATCAACGGAACTATTTTTGCTACAGGCTGTCATGATAAAAGAAACAGCAAAAACCATAATAGCGGCGAATAGAATGTGTCGGTTTTTCATGTGGTTTTGATTTTAAGTAGCATAGCACAATTCATTTTTTGTGCATCGCATTTTTCAATAATAAATGGATATTGGTTATACTTATTAATAAATTGTTTAATTAACCCAACAAGCCTGTTCAATAATCGCTTAACAAATGAAGCATTTTTTGTGCCAGATATTTTTCTTAAGCGATTTGAAAAAAACTTTAAGGTTTTTTTGTATCCTCCTATAAAGAATCTGTTTGTTGCTTAACTTGGCATTTACCAATACATGCTTCATGAAAAAGATACTGATCGTTGTTTGTACGTTGCTTTGTACAAAAAATATTTCTGCGCAGCCGCTCTCCGATGCGGAGAAAAAGATCATCAGCTATATAAACCTGCATATGCCGGAAACAGAAAAGTTGCTGGAAAATGTGGTCAATATTAACAGTGGTACCCTTAACAAGGCCGGGGTTAAGCAGGTAGGTGATGTGTTTGCCAAAGAGTTTGTAAAGGCCGGGTTTAGCACCGAATGGGTAAGCCTGCCCGATTCGTTGAACCGGGCAGGCCATCTGGTGGCTACCCGCAAAGGCAAAAAAGGCAAAAAATTATTCCTGATAGGCCATTTGGATACGGTTTTTGAACCGGATATGGCTTTTTCGCCCTATACACGCCTCAATGATTCTACGGCTACCGGACAAGGAGCCAATGATATGAAGGGTGGCGATATAGTAGCGATTGCAGCATTGCAGGCTTTACAATCGACAGGTTTATTGGAGGATGCTTCCATCCTCGTTTATTTTACCGGTGATGAAGAAAAAGCCGGGTTGCCCAGCAGTGTTAGCCGTAAAGATTTTATAGATAGGGCCAAGACATGCGATATAGCCCTTGGCTTTGAAGGAGCCAACGGACTGAATACCGTAGCCACTGCCCGCCGGGGTGCCAGCAGCTGGAAATTACATGTGACCGCCAAAACAGGTCATTCATCCGGCATATTTACGGCAGGTGCCGGTTATGGCGCTATTTATGAATCAGCACGTATTCTTAACCAATTCCGCGAACAATTGAGTACGGAAAAATATCTCACTTTTAACCCCGGCCTGATCGTGGGTGGTTCTGATATGACCTATAATGATCAAACGGCTAAAGGGGAGGCGATTGGCAAAACCAATATCATTTCTCCCGAAGTAGTCGTTACGGGCGATCTCCGCTTTTTAACTGAAGCCCAAAAACTGGCTGCACGTGAAAAGATGAAAACCATTGTAGCGCACAGCTTGAGTGGCAGTAAAGCGGAGATCAGCTTCCAGGATGGAATCCCATCCATGGAGCCTACAGAAGGCAATAACCGTATATTAAGTGTGATAGATAAAACAACCCAGGCTATGGGACTGGGTGTTACCAAGGCAGGCGATCCCGGTTCAAGGGGTGCGGGTGATATTTCGTACATTGCCAAATATTTGGATTGTATTGATGGTTTGGGTGCTTCCGGCCGGGGCGCACATGCACCTGGCGAGACCATTAACCTGAAAGAATTTCCATTCCTCATACAAAGAGCCGCTATCCTGATTTATCGATTAACCCATACAGAATAAAACAAGCCATGAAAAGAAAAAGCCAATTGTTTACCATTGCCATTGCAATGTTTGCCAGTTTCACCGCATTTGCTTTTACAGCAACAGCAGAGAAACGGGATTATTATGAAATCAAACTGTACCGTTTATCAACCAATGAACAGGTAAAGAAAGTAGAAGACTTTTTACAGAATGCCTACCTGCCCGCATTACATCGTGCGGGTATCCCCAAAGTAGGGGTATTTCATCCCAGGGGAAATGATACCGCTGTTGATAAAAGGGTGTATGTATTCATACCCGTAAAAACCATGGATAAAGTAGCGGTGGTGGAGGATCTGATGGTTACAGATCCTGAATTAATTCAGGCGGGTGACAGTTACTGGAATGCAGCTTTCAATGCACCGGTATATAACCGAATAGAAACCATTATTCTAAAAGCCTTTCCTTTAATGACCACTTTTCATGTTCCCAATTTATCGGGCCCTAAAACAGAAAGGATATATGAACTACGCAGTTATGAGGGGCCAACTGAAAGATTGTACAGACAAAAAGTAAAGATGTTTAATGTTGGCGGTGAGATCTCATTATTCAAACGGCTGAATTTTAATGCTGTGTTTTATTCTGAAGTAGTTGCCGGCAGCCACCAGCCAAACCTTATGTATATGACCAGTTTTAATAACTGGGCAGACCGCGAAGAACATTGGAAAGCATTTGGAGCCGATCCGCAGTGGAATACACTAAAAGCAGTGCCTGAGTATGCAAATACTGTTTCTAAAAATGAACAGGTATTTTTAAATCCGACAGAATTTTCTGAATTCTAAACATCTTTGTTCCACCCTGAGGAGGATGGGAGATATTTTTTTGACGATTGAAATAAAAAGCCACCCATTTTATGCGTGGCTTTTTATTTTGAATAGGTTGGTCATTATCAATAACAACCATTATACTTTTCAACCGCTTTAGCGATCTGAGAGAAATCAATCTGTTTAGATTTGATATCGGCTGTTACGGAAGCGCAATCGGTCAATGCAGCGGATAAAGCAGGCTCGAAGTTCTTTTGGGTAATCCACATCCATTTATCACCCGATACCATCCGAATATAATAATCGCCTGCTTTCCCTTCTGCAGTAGTTACACTAATTAC
>CAZFKE010000011.1:21248-24613 GCA_964519475.1 uncultured Sediminibacterium sp. | reverse complement strand
GCTATTATCCGTGGCCCGCTGATATAAAATGGCTTTATTACCGGCAACCACTATTTTATAAAAATCGCCGGCGTAAGAAATATAGCTTGTCCCATTAATTGAAAAGCCGGAGAGTTCTGCAGGGGTATATATTTTCTTTTGACCGGCAGCTGATACAAATGCAATAGACCCTTTGTTCCTGGTCTGGTCCTTAATGGTTCCCTCCAGTTTTTCATTGGCGTCAGTGAGGATGCTTCCTTTTTGAAATTCTGCTGAACTTGTTTGTGCCCGGATAGCGAAGTGGGTTGCTGAAATTAGTAACAGCAACAGGATCATTTTTTTCATACTGGTTATTTTAATGTGTATCAATAGTTACTTACTAATAAGTAAGTTTTAGCAATAAAAAAATTACTTCAATTGATTCAGTACCGCTTTACGGATGGATGCATAATCTTTTTTCCCGGCAATCCTTGCCAATTGTACTCCTCCGGCCAGGTTGGTAAGTATCATCAGGGTTCGGGTTCGGGCAGATTCCGGAAAATCCAGCTCTCCTTTCCGTTTGCCCTCCTGTAAGATCTTTTCAATCATACCCACGGCCAGGTTGATTAACTGTGTGGTTTTCGCTTTGACAGATTCGGGCAGCGTATTATAATCCGAAGCAACGGATCCGATAATACAGATACCATTTCCATCTGCCAATGAAGAATACCGTTCAATAAACTTCTCCAGTTTCTGAAAAGCCGTTAAAGAAGAAGCCTGCCATTGTTTACCCATCAGCTGGTACTCTTCTATATAGTTATCCAGTATACCCGCCAGCAGGTCTTCTTTACCCCTGAAATGGTAATGCACGGCTGCATTCTTGATATGCAGTTCCCTGGAAATATCCGCGTAGCTGAAAGCATTATAGCCATACATCCTGATAAGGCTCTTCCCTATCCGGATAATTTCCTGTTTGGTATCGGCAGGTCGTGTGGTCACAGGGTAAACGTACAAAAAACTTACTACTTAGTAAGTTTTAGCCCGCTTTTTTATCTATTATTTTTACAACACGGTTACATTAACGATTGGCATTCTTCTCCCGCTCCGCTTTTAAGTGCTGGAACATCATCACGGCATCCTGGCCTTTCGAAAGGGCATCAATAACGGTTGCCATTCGTTTTGCCACTGCTATTTCTGATGTTACCCCTGCCATCCATTTAATAAAATAGTTACGGTGAGAAGGTTTCAATTTTTCAAAAAAGGCTTTTGCTTTGGGCTCATCAGCCAGGCAGTCTATAAAATCCTGTGTGGGTTCTAAAAGATTATTGTCAACAGCCAGCTGTACTTCCAGCATAGCTCCCTTTTTTTTATGGGTTCCTTTACGCATGGCAGCATTGAAAGCCATAATAAACCGGCCGCCTCCCATGGGTACTAAAGCTACACCGGCAATTGGATGTTTATCCAGCTTTCCTTTTACACGAAAGGATTTTTTATTGCCCGGTTTTAATTGCTGTGCAATATCAACAGGTACCTCAATATAGGTCCAGCCGGTTTTCTCACCCTGCTGTGCAAACTGGTGTATGGTGGCGGTAAATTTTACCATAATAACCGAATATAGGTTCTGATCAACAATAAGCATCAATGTAACCTGTCCATTCCTTTTATTATCCGGTAAGGCTTATTGAAAAAGTCATCAACTGTTGAATTAAATATGTCTTTATACATAATGGGCGTGCTATGCCCTGAATTAGGTAATATCCAAAGATAAGCGTTGGGAATACTATGGTAGATCAGCATTGTATGTTCTTCTCTTATCACATCATGGTCTCCTCCAATCACCAGTGTTGGGCAGGCAATTTTTCCGAGATCTGACGTAGATATATGTGGTTGTTCCATAAGCAGCCTTAACAATTTCCACTCATTTTTCTCCTTATCCGTCCGATTGGTTTTGGTTTTTGCCTTTTCATAATCTGGGCTGAAAAGATCCATTATTTCTTTGACCACAGCAGTTGTATCCGGCTGAAGATTGGCACCGGTAATAGCCAGTTTTTTTACTTTTTCAGGATGGCGCATGGCCAATAAAAGGCCGTTAATTCCGCCATCGCTCCAGCCGATTACATTGGCGGAATCCATTTTCAATTCTGTAAGTAAAGCGGCATAATCATCTGCCATCATCTCATAGGTCAGTGAATCTCCAAGATCTGCCGACTTACCCTGGGCACGGCTGTCGGCAATGATCACTTTATATTTCTTGGAGAAATAGGGAATATTACTAGAGAACTCTTTAATTGACCCGCCGTTTCCATGAATAATCAGCAACGGTTGGCCTTCTCCATAGATTTCACAATACATTTTTATTCCACGAATATCATAATATTTTCCAGTGGAAGCATTACTGCCGTAGGAAACCGGTTGATCATCTGTTTGTTTACAGGTATAGAAACAAAATAATATTAGCACTGCGCATAATAATGAAGTATGTCTCATAATATGAATGGTTAATTAGGTAATTAAGGTAATAAAATGTAATCATATCCTAAAGAATAGCTATTCAGCAGCTCAGCTGAATCAGTTCTTTCTTGTAATGGATTGGGGCTGAATAAAAAAAGTCAAAAAATGACAAAGGCGGGCTTACTATAACGGTTGCCAAGTGCGTTATAATATTCCTACCCAGATCGAAAAGAAAAGCCCGCATATTGCTATACGGGCCTTTTCATTTTTACCTATTTACTATCAACTCAGTTCTCATCTTCATTTCTGAAAACAACTACTCCGTCAAATGCATCCACTAATACGGTTTTTGTTTTATCAATATCTCCTGCCAGTATCTTTTTACTTAAGGCATTGATGATCTGTTTCTGGATCAATCTTTTTAAAGGCCTTGCACCAAATTGAGGGTCATACCCCTGTTCAGAAAGGAATTCCAAAAGGTAATTACTGTATTTCAGGTTAATGCCATTGGTAGCTACCAATTGCCTCAATCCTTCCAGTTGTATCTTCACAATGCCCATAATTTGCTTTTTCATCAGCGGGCTGAACATGATGATCTCATCTACCCTGTTTAAAAACTCGGGGCGGATCGTCTGGCGCAGTAAAACCATCACATCCACTTTTGTTTTTTCAGTCACTTCCTCTACATTACTTTCATTCACATTTTCAAAAGCATCCTGTATAATATGACTGCCTATATTACTGGTCATGATGATAATCGTATTCTTAAAGTTCACCATCCGGCCTTTGTTATCAGTTAACCGGCCATCATCCAGTACCTGTAACATAATATTCCAAACATCAGGGTGCGCTTTCTCAATTTCATCGAGTAAGACTACACTGTAAGGTTTACGGCGAACGGCTTCCGTTAATTGTCCGCCTTCATCATACCCAACATATCCCGGAGGTGCACCCAC
>CAZFKE010000011.1:0-21238 GCA_964519475.1 uncultured Sediminibacterium sp. | reverse complement strand
TACTCACTCATATCAATCCTCGTCATCATACTTTCATCATCAAACAAATATTCGGCCAATGCTTTGGCCAGTTCTGTTTTACCCACACCTGTGGTTCCCAGAAAAATGAATGAACCAATCGGTTTTTTAGGATCCTGCAAACCTGCTCGGCTTCTCCGGATCGCATCGGCTACAGCCGTAATGGCTTCTTCCTGTCCTACCACACGGTTATGGAGTTCATCTTCCAGCTGCAACAATTTTTCACGTTCACTTTGCAGCATCTTGGCAACCGGTATACCGGTTGCTTTGGCTACATTGGCTGCAATATCTTCTGCATCTACTTCTTCTTTCAGCAAAAGCTTATCTCCTGAGCTTTCAATCTGCCCGGTAACCTGCGTGATCAAAGTTTCCTGTTCTTTGATCTTTCCATATCTTATTTCGGCCACTTTCCCATATTCACCATTTCTTTCTGCCTGATCGGCCTGTTGTTTTAATTCTTCTATTTTGGCTTTCGCGTTCTGTACTTTTTCTACCAGTTCCTTTTCCTGTTTCCATTTCGATTTCAATGTATCTCTTTCCACTGCCAGGTTACTGATCTCAATATTCAGTTCTTTCAGTTTATCTTCATCATTCTCACGTTTGATGGCTTCACGTTCTATTTCCAGCTGACGTATCTGTCTTTCCAGTTTATCCAGTTCTTCCGGCATAGAATTCATTTCCAGGCGCAGTTTGGCGGCACTTTCATCAATCAGGTCAATCGCTTTATCAGGTAAAAAACGGTCGGTCATATAACGGGTTGATAATTCAACGGCCGCAATAATCGCCTCATCCTTAATCCTTACATGGTGGTGCGTTTCATACCTGTCTTTCAAGCCGCGTAAAATAGAGATCGCATCTTCCATACCCGGTTCATCGATCATTACTTTCTGGAAACGACGTTCCAGCGCTTTATCCTTTTCAAAATACTTTTGGTATTCATTTAGTGTAGTGGCGCCAATCGCTCTGAGTTCGCCACGTGCCAACGCGGGTTTTAAAATATTCGCTGCATCCATTGCTCCCTCTCCACCACCTGCGCCAATCAAAGTATGTATCTCGTCAATAAACAGAATAATCTCTCCTTCGCTGGCCGCTACTTCTTTCACCACGCCTTTTAAACGCTCTTCAAATTCTCCTTTATATTTTGCCCCGGCAATCAATTGCCCCATATCAAGTGCAAAGATGATTTTAGATTTCAGGTTCTCCGGTACATCGCCATTAATGATACGCATAGCCAATCCTTCAACAATCGCTGTTTTACCTACACCCGGTTCTCCCACCAGTATCGGATTATTCTTGGTTCTGCGGGTTAATATGTGCAGGGTTCTGCGGATTTCTTCATCACGCCCAATTACAGGATCCAGTTTACCCTGTCTTGCCAACTCATTCAGATTCTTCGCAAATTTATTGAGGGTATTTAACTGCGTTTCCTGTGTTTGTGATTGAATGGTATCGCCTTTACGCAGATCTTTAATCGCTGTAATCAACCCTTTTTCTGTAAGACCGGCAGCTTTTAAGGTCTTTGCCGTATCATCATTTACCTGCAACAATGCCAGAAGCAAATGCTCCGTACTGATGAATTCATCTTTGAATTCTTTTAACACCGCATTTGCTTTCAGTAAAACATTGTTCAGGTCACGACTGATATTCTGTGCAGGCTCGCCGTTTTGAATTTTCGGAAGTTTGGCAATGCCTTCATCCACTTTGCTTTCAAGAAAATGCGTGTTTATATTGTTACGCTTTAATAAAAATTCAACAGGACTATCCTTATCTGCCAGCAACGCTTTTAACAAATGGTTGGTTTCCATATTGGCATTACCATTGTTAAATGCCACCTGCTGTGTTGCCTGAATAGTTTCCTGTGCTTTGATGGTATAATTGTTAAGATTCATATAAGGATTTACTTATTTTAGGTTTATGCATATTTGAAGCCATACTTTAGAATAAGTACTAAACTTTTGTTGCGTCGCACACTTGTACACCTTATCCTTATTCAGCATAAAAAACTAAAAGTGTGAACAGCTGTTGAAGTCCAGACATCATTCGCTTGTTCGCTAACAATTTTGAAATAACTTTAAACCATAGTGCAAAGAACAATCCAAGGTAAAAATTCGGCAAATATGTCTGTAAAAGCTATGTTATACTGCGTAAAAGTCAGTACTGTATTGATTTTTATGCTATTCTTTCAGTCCCTAATGGCCCAACCCGATTTTTCAGAAGTTGACCGCAAGCTGGAAGCGGCCAAAAAGCCATTGGGAGATAAAGTGGTAGTGCTGATCTATAAGGATGGAAAGATCATTTATCAGAAAATGATCGGAACCGAATTCAATCCAAAAACACAGGCCCCCATTGCCAGCAGCAGTAAATGGCTTACAGCCGCTTTGGTTATGAGTTTTGTTGACCAGGGTAAACTTTCATTGGATGATAAAATAAGTAAATTCATTCCCGTCTTCAGTAAGTATTCCAAAGGGTATATCACCATTAAAGATTGCCTGGCACATTTAACAGGTATTGAATCAGACGCCGTTCATATCAACATTTTCAGCAAGAAAAAATTTGCCTCCCTTGAAGAAGAAGTGAACGATTTTGCTTCTAAAAAAGAAATCCTGTCCAATCCGGGGATTGAGTTCCGTTATAGCAATATCGGTATGAATATTGCCGGCCGTGTGCTGGAAGTGCTAACCAAAAGAAGTTTTGAACAGCTTATGCAGGAACGCATTACCCGGCCTTTGATGATGCGCAATACCAGTTTCTCCAGTTTCAGTGCGGTAAATCCATCTGGCGGCGCTGTTTCTTCGGCAGGTGATTACATGAACTTCTTATCCATGATATTGAACAAAGGGATGTTTAATGGCAAACAGGTACTGAGCGAAAAAGCCATTATGACTATGCAAACCGTACGCACTACCCCATCGATGATCAAATACACACCCAAAGCAACAGAAGGTTTTAACTATGGTTTTGGCGAATGGATCATTGAAGCAGATGAGAATGGTGTGGGCAATGTTGTGGCATGCCCGGGTTTATTTGGCACCTGGCCCATGATAGATAAATGCCGAGGTTATGCCTGTATCTTTTTCACCAAAGGCTCCTTGAGTGAAGAAAGAAAGGATATTTATATGGATATCAAAAAATCAATCGACGACCAATTATCATCCACCTGCAAATAAATATAACCGATGAGCACCCGAAACCTGCAAAACGCATATTTAATCAATGCGTATGAACAGAATTCTGAGCCGGTGCAGAAATAAAACAGGCCGTGGAAAAATATTCCTTTCTCTCTGTTCACTGTTCAACGGTATGGCATTGATAACCCATTTCGGAAAGCCGGTCACTCCGGTTATGTATCAATTTTTCATATGTTGCATGCAGAAGAATAGTTTGTTCTTTGATTTAGCAGTTTATTAGTTTATTTGTATGCCAGGCACGATCCTTAAACTCATAAACTGCTAAATCAAAGAATATTCCCTATTGAGCCCTACCGAAAAAAATACTGCTTTTATCAAACAAACTGCCCGGCAACTGGGGTTTATGTATTGTGGTGTGGCCAAAGCAGAAAAGTTAGATGAAGATGCACGAAGATTGGAAGCCTGGCTGAAACAAAATATGCATGGGAAAATGCAATACATGGAAAATCATTTTGACCTCCGCATAGACCCCCGCAAACTGGTGCCGGGTGCCAAATCGGTGATCACGCTTTTACAAAATTATTTCCCTGACCAGGTGCAAAAAGAAAATACACCTCATATTTCAAAATATGCTTTTGGTAAAGATTACCATGAAGTGATCAGGGCCAAACTGAAACAATTTCTTTCCCTGCTTAATGAAAAGATCGGCGAAATACAAGGCCGTGGTTTTGTGGATTCCGCACCAGTATTGGAAAGAACCTGGGCACTCAGAAGCGGCGCAGGATGGATTGGGAAGAACGGTAACCTGATTAATAAACAAAGTGGTTCTTTTTATTTTATTGCCACGCTGATTGTTGATATAGAATTGGTATACGACGACCCTTTTGTCAAAGATTTTTGCGGTACTTGCCATAAATGTGTTGACGCTTGTCCCACTGATGCCATCCTCGACAACAAAGTGATCGATGGCAGTAAATGTATCAGCTATTTTACCATCGAATTAAAAGAGGCATTGATACCTGGCGAAATGAAAGGCAAATTTGATAACTGGATCTTTGGTTGCGATATTTGCCAGGATGTTTGTCCGTGGAACCGATTTAGTAAGCCGAATGAAGAAATTCAGTTCTCACCCATTCCTGAGATCCTTAATCTCAGCAGTAAAGAATGGGAATCAATAACCGAAGAAGCATTTGGCCAGATCTTTAAACATTCTCCTTTATCAAGGGCTAAATACAGCGGCATCAAAAGAAACCTGCAATTTATTGAACAGGAAAAATAATGGTTTCAGAATTTATACCCGATACTCAAAGCAACCCTGTTAAATGTGTACGTCATTTTTCGGTAAGCGGTTTCGGCTGTATAAGGTGGAAAATCCCGATAAATCGTTTCTGCTCTTGTTTCTGTCATTGATTTCATTGAATAACCGATACTTAGTTGCAGCCCATCTTTATTTTTTCCACGGAATGCATAACCGATTCCTGCACCTGAATAAAATCCGCTGCTAAATTGACTTTTGCTATTGCCTCCCACTAAAAAATTATATGCATATTGTGATTCCAGTGGCCATGGAATATCAATCCCTGCAGATGCGTGCGTAAACAAAGAACCCGTTGTTCCGAAATATCGTCTTATATCGGCAAATAAAGGCATGGTACGCACTTTGTAATGATCAAGTGCCGTACCAATGCCTAACCCCCAATTATTCTTTTGAATGCCACCTGTTAATTGAAACTGTGCACTCACTGCCTGATTCCCATTTAAAACAGATGCCTGCGGAATCATGTAAAATTGTTTTCGCTTTTGTGCAGAAACAACACTACCTATAAATAAAACAAAGAAGAAAATATAGAACCGTTTCATATTATTTTGTTTGTGTGATCAATAATTTGCCTACAACAGCAGCATTTGCAGGCTGAGAATACGCAATCAGATAAATGCCATCCTTCGCAGTAACCACCGCAGTTCCTTGTAATGCGATCACGTCTGTTCCTTCAAAATTGCCCACCTGTTTAACTACCATTACCTGATCGGCTTTTGTTGCATCCATTATTTTCAGTCCGTTCTTTCCATCACAGATCAGCAATACATTTCCATCTTTTGAGAGTCCCTTGGGTGATGTTAATGTATAGGATTTGATCAAAGAAGGATTCATCAGATTATGAATATCCACTACATCCAGTTGATTCGTATATCCGCCACAGGCTGAGCCACCGGAAAGGGTTACATAAGCATACCCGTCATCGGCAATCACAGGATCACAAGAGCGTGCATGGGTAAAATGGGCAAGTTTGGAAGGTTTATCCGGATCTGTTGTTCCATATACAAACATTCCCGATTGAGATCCGATAAACAAATTATTCCGGTATGGAAAAATGGTTTCAATATTCCCTTGTTGTAAGGAAAGGCTACCAACATAGGTTGGGTTGGCAGCTGTAACTGCATTGAATATTTTGAGATCAGAATTGCTCACTGTATATAAGCGGTTATTCATTAATCCAAATCTTGCCATAGAACCCGAGATGGCTACACCGGGTGAACTGGTTGCCGCAAATGTTTGAACGCCCGACATTACACCGCCAAAAGAAAGATATACTCTGCTGTTGGGCCCGTAAACGTCTACCATGGTTCCTGCAAAGTCTTTACGCACCGTAGTATCCACCCTTACCCATGTACGAATCACTTTAGATGTATCTGCGAGAAAATTGGTATAATACCGGTTGGGAGAAACACCGGGCTGAAACTGTTTTAACACAGCCTGTTGCGGATTGGATATATCAAGTGTTACCAGATCGGTATAACAATCCGCATACAAAAAATTACCGTTGATCGCGAGATCCACGCATCCGGGTATATCGATAAATGCAATATTTAAAGGGTTTGCAGGATCAGTGATATCGATCACATGTATACCTTTATCAATTTCATTAAGATATAAAATGGCATCTTTTACTACAATTTTTCCGAGTTGAACAATGGCTGTTGGCTGAATACTTTTAATACCTGCACGAAGTGACTCTTTGGTAATATATACCGGCCGGTAAAATGTGTAATGTTCTTTTACAGTGTCTTTCATGCAACCGGCTATCAGAATACCCACCAACAGGAAGATGGAAAATTTTTTTTTCATATCACAGTTTTGCATACTGACACAGCACACATTACTATCGTTGCATTTTCTTTTTCTTTTCGGGAAAAAGAAATGACAATCGGGCTCCTGCAAAGAACAAATGTTTATCTGCAGCCCCGCTTGATGATAATTTAGATAAAGTATATTGTATAGAAGGCCCTACATAAAAAGGCGATGATTTTCCCATACCTATATCAAATCCTGCGAAAACCTGTGGTTGAAATTTCGCCAGCAACGCATTGTTCTGGAAAAGTTTTCCGGATGAAGCATCATACAGTAAACCATTACTGGCAATCAACAATTGCATATTCAACCCGAGATTCCAACGAACGGGAACGATATGAAAAAGCTTTCGCGGGAGGTATAAACCTGCACCAGCAGCAAGTATATGATAATAGGAAGTATATCTATTTGCGTTTCCTGTTGAATAATAATAGCGGTTGTTATTATAGACTGCATAGCTGCTAATAAATGTAATACTATCTATTCGACTGCCTGTTTGTATATGCGTTTGATATAATTGATAGTCAAGTGAAATCGCCAGACGATTTTTTTTTCTGATCTGTTTGCTAATCTCCGCCCCCAACTGAAGTGAAAATGACCCTTTGATTAATGATACAGAACTGTTGAATGGGGTCTGAGTAACCCCTCCTGGTGCGGTAATAGCATTCATTACCAAGGCATTTTTCTTGCCAATATTAAATCCATCAATGGTATTACTCTGCCCAAAAGCAGCATGAATACCCCATTGCCATTTTTTCTTAGATGATAAGTTTATTTTTGTTTCAATAACTGTTGAATCTTTTTTTGCCAACTCAGGCTTGTTAACAGAACTCGCCGAATCTATTATTTGAGAATAGATATCGGTTATATCTTTTTTTAGATTCTGGTTCTCTATCTCTTTTGATGATTTTTTTTCTTGCGGATCTGATTCGGAAATACTTGATGGTTGTGATGATTGGGTAATAGTATCTACTAATCTCATTTTTTGATAATCATTACTCTTTGTCGTAATCTTTTCAGAAAATATGTTACCTGTCTTTTTCTTACTTGCGTAAATGAAATCATCTTTAGGGCTCTCGTTTTTCTTAGTTTCAGCAGGAATCAATTTATTTAAGGATTGTTTATTTTCATCCGGTTTCACAACTGTTTCCTGTATGATTCCTGAAATTGATTTCAGATTATCCTGTTGATCTTCTTTCTTCTTTGAAATATTTTTTGAATCGTTAATGAAAGGAGTGCCCGCGAGAGAATGATCAGGTTTATTCATATTCCCTTTTGAATTCCAATTTATATAAGCCAATAATACAGAAGCTCCTGATAATCCTATCAACAGGAAGAAGATCCAGAAAAATCTGCGCTTCTTTTCTTTTTGCAAGGCAGCTTCAATATTGGTCCAGACTGCCTCGTCAGGTTTTATCCGTAGACCAGCCAGTTCCTCATGTACCTGCTGTTCAAATGATCTATCGGCCATATTTATCTTTTTTATCGTTACCGGAATATTTTTCAAGCCACTGTATCAGCAAAACTCTTGCCCGTGAATATTGAGAGCGACTGGTTCCTTCGCTGATACCGAGCATTTTGCCTATTTCAACATGTGTGTACCCCTCAATGGCATGCAGGTTAAATATCGTTTGAAAGCCGGGCGGCAGTTGCCTGATCAGATGCAATAGCTCCTTCGCATTCAGTTTCATTTCCGGTTCATTATCCGTAACCGGATGAAGATGAGAATCTTCAAAACCCAGATCCAGTTGATAACGGGGTTTTCTTTTCAGGTAGTTGATGGCTGTGTTTACCATAATCCGTCTGATCCAGGCGCCCAGATCTCCCTGCATTTTATACTGTGCAAGGTTGTGGAACACTTTAATAAATCCCTGCTGCAAAACCTCTTCGGCGTCGCTTAGGCTCTTGGTATAACGGTAACAGACACCCAGCATGCTTTCAGCAAACAGTTCATACAACTGCTTCTGCGCACGTGGGTTATTTTTAAGACAGTCTTTTACCAGTTTCTGTTGATCATCCATGCAGTCAGGTTCAATGCTTTGACACATTAATAGGTAATACCGTTGCACTTTGTTGCTAAATTATCTGTAACCAATAGGTAAAATGTATATTTTATGTAAGCGGCTATTACATTTGCAACATGAATTTAGCAGCAAGAGACAGGGATGTGATCTGGCATCCTTTTACACAACAGAAAAACATGGTTTCTCCTATTGCAATCGGAAAGGGAAAGGATAGCCTTTTGTTTGCGGAGGATGGGCGTACTTTTATTGATGCGATCAGCAGCTGGTGGGTAACCTTACATGGCCATGGACATCCTTATATTGCTGAAAAAATCTATCAACAGGCTTTAACACTGGAACAGGTAATTTTCGCTGGATTTACACATGAGCCAGCAGTTAGGTTAGCTGAGAGATTATTACCCATTTTACCCGGCAATTTCAGTCGAATATTTTATAGCGATAACGGATCAACTTCCACCGAAGTGGCACTAAAAATGGCCGTTCAGTACTGGTGGAATCAAGAACAAAAGAACCGGAAAAAAATACTGGCTTTTAAGAATGCATATCATGGCGATACCTTTGGTGCCATGAGCGTGAGTGACAGAAGTGTTTTTACCCTCGCTTTTCATGATCTTTTATTTGAAGTACTCTTTATTGATACCCCCACAGAAGCCAATATCAGTGATACGAAGGCTATCATCCATAAACATAGTTCAGAGATTGCTGCGTTTATTTACGAGCCGCTGGTACAAGGTGCCGGCGGCATGAAGATGTATGATGCTTACCTGATGAATGAATTATTGAATACCGTAAAGCTATCTGGTATTTTATGTATTGCCGATGAAGTAATGACAGGCTTTGGCCGTACCGGAAAATTCTTTGCCAGTGAGTATATGAACAAGAAACCGGATATAATCTGTTTAAGTAAAGGGCTTACCGGTGGCACCATGGCATTGGGTGTTACTGCTTGTACCGACCTGGTTTACCAAGCATTTGTAAATGATGATAAGTACAAGACTTTCTTTCATGGCCATTCTTTTACCGCTAATCCACTGGCCTGTTCAGCTGCATTGGCCAGCCTCGACCTGCTTGAAAAAGATGCATGCCTGAAAAAGATTGAATGGATTACGGCATCCAACAAACAATTCATGGATCGGCTAAAAACCGGGCCTTGGAAAACAAAAGACTGGAGAACCATCGGAACCATTCTGGCTTTTGAAATTATAGAAGGCAAGGATGAGTATCTGAATTCTATCAGCCAATCATTTACCAACATGGCGATGGATAAAGGTGTTTACCTGAGGCCGTTGGGTAATACGGTTTATATTATGCCCCCCTATTGCATAACAGAGGAAGAACTGGTAAAAACCTATGATTGCATAGCAGAGATATTGGCAATATTAGCCTAGTATTACTGAACTGTATTCCCTTCTGCCAGTTTCTTAAGATTATTCAGGTTTATTTCCATCATAGGGCCCAGAATCTTGTCATTCATCATAGACCCCAGCTTCTCCCATGGATACCATTTTAGCTTTTCTTCAAACTGCCATTGCACTATGGTTTTGTTTTGCGAAGGATTTCCTATCAGATGAATAGTAGATAACTGTGTATTCCCATTTTTCAATAACCAACTCGTTTGTACCGTTGTATCTGTTACACGCTCAATATGTACCTGTGTTCCATTAAGATCTGCGTTGGTTGAAGTATGAATCTTTATGGAAGGGTCTCTCATGCCACCAATCCACCCTTTCCATTCTTCCAGGCTTTTAATATACTGCATGATGGAATCTCTTGGGGCATTCACATCCACCGCTCTCGAAACCAAAACATCAGCAGGCAATAACATGCCTATCAATGAAGCTATCACAAACATGGCTACAATACTGATCAACACGAACCTGATAAATTTCATATCCTTACTCCCACTTAAAGGTTTTAAAAGCCACCAGGTAAACACCCACTATCCAGATGCCTAATATACCCAGCTCTTTCCAGCAACTGGCCAGGCTCGCTCCTTCAAACGCAATATTCCGCATGGCATTATTAAAATGCGTTAAAGGCAACACTTTGCAAATAGGTTGTAACCAAGAAGGAAACGCTTCTATAGAAAAAAATGTTCCAGCCAATAAGAATTGAGGCAGGGTAATCAGGTTGGCAAATGGCGGGATGGTACTTTCGCTCTTTGCCACGCTGCTCACAATAAAACCAAAACCCATGAACAAGATTAATGCAATAAAACTCAGCAGCATAATCTCCATGAAAGTCTGGAAACCATGCACCAATGTAAAATTAAAAACGAAGTGTCCTACCCCAATGACAATTATGGAAGTAAGCATTTGAAAAAGCACACGGCTTAATGCTTCTCCCAAAACAATATAAGATCGTTTAATAGGTGTTGCATAAAACCTTTTCAATACCAATTGCTGGCGCAGGTTAAAAAACAAAAAGGCAACACCAAACACACCGGAACTCAGCAGGGAGAACCCTAACTGGCCGGGCAAAATAAAATCAATGGTACGGTAGATACGACCCGGTACTTTTGTAACGGTATTATTGATGATCGCTATGGTTGGTGCATCCGCATAGGTTTTTTGATTGAGGCCCGAGATGACTGCGTTTAAGATTGATTGCAGTACCTGTATATTCTGAGGGTTAACCGCTTCTGAACTGGTGAGGCTGATTTTATAGAGAGGATTTTTTAATCCTGATTTTTCGATCTTAATCATTGCTGTGATCCTGCCTTTTTCGAGATCTTCTTTCAGCAATTCCCCTGTTTTGGTTACTATATTGATACCGGCAATACTTTTGATGGCAGGATAAAGCGGGTTGCTTGTATCCGAATGGCTATCAAACGCCACGTTTAGAGAGACCCTGCCACCGCCGCCGATAAATCCAAATACCAGAATAAATATCAGCGGGAAAGCAATGCTAAAAACAACGGCCGAAGGACTGCGGAAAATAGCCCGTAAACTACCCTTGGTTATGGCCAACATGGCCCTGAACTGGTTATACTCCCCTTTCATAAATCGTTCATTATGAGAACAAATCTATCTTATTATTTACCGAAAGCAAAAAAAGGGTACAGAAGGAGGAAAAAATTCAGAAAAAAAAGACAAAAGTCGTATCTTAGTACGACAAATGACGGAATATGGCAAAAATGCAGAAATATGCACAAGGCAAGTCTAGGCCACAAAAAGTGGAGGAACCGATGGCTGCTTATTTACCCATTAAGAAAACTCTCTCTGTAGCCGATTATAGTTATAAAAAACTGAAAAAAATCACAGAGATGGTTCCTTTTACACAAAGTGAGTGGGCCAATATGCTTCATTTATCAGAAAGAACGCTGCAACGTTATGCCAAAAATAATTCTTCATTTGAAGGTATTTATACAGACCGCATTCTTTTATTACAGGAAATGATCAACCTTGGCCTGGAAACCTTTACCAGTGCAGATACCTTTTATCAATGGCTGAAAAAAGATAAACCGGTTATGGGGCAGATGCTCAATTTTCAATCACTCTATTCTGACAGGGGTATCCAGGAAGTGATAGACCAGCTCAACAGGATACAATATGGCGTGTACACATGATCGTTTACCGATTTGCACACAGAAAATTTGCAAATGATCTTTCTGGTACCGGCGCACGTTTAAAAGGAGGACGATGGAACCCGGCGGGACTGCCTGTTATTTATACCAGCGAATCCATTTCATTAGCCTTACTGGAAGTGTTAGCCAATGCACTTACACTGGAAGCATTACAGATGATTCATTTAATGGAAATAGAAATTCCAAACACGATTGACTACCAGGATATCAAACTGCAAAGTCTAAAAAAGGACTGGTACCATGATTTTGATTATACCCAATGGATGGGGCTGGAAATCCTACAAACAAAAAAAACGCTATCCATCCGTTGCCCTTCGGCAATCGTTCATCGCGAGCATAATTACCTGATCAACCCGTTGCACCCTGATTTCAAAAAGGCCAAACTGATCAGTCATTCCCATTTTCGTTTTGACGAAAGGTTATTCAAATCATAATAATCAACGTATATCAACCATAAACGGCATCCTTGTTTGCGGGATACCGATCATTTCTTTTACCTGTTTCAACTCTTTGATCAAACGCATCTGGCTCTCTCCTATTTCTTCTTTGATCAGGTTATTCTTAATCGATTTTTTATAGTTGCTGAGAAGTTGCTCTACAATATTTTTCTTCTCGGGATATTCTTTTACCCCATATTCTTTCAGCTTAGCCATTCTGACAGCGCAGTTCATGGCATCCTGCATCGTGCCGATACGATCTACCAGCCCCACATCAATAGCCCGTTTACCGGTCCATACCCTTCCCTGTGCAATACTGTCGATATACACAATATTTTTTTTACGCCCGTTGGCCACCCTTGTCTTAAAAGTATGGTATATCGAATCTGTATTTGACTGGAAGAATCTTTTCTCGGTCTCATTCAATGGCCTGTCGCTGTTGCCCATATCGGCATAAGGAGCTGTTCTTACGGCATCGAAAGTGATGCCCAGTTTGTTTTTGAAGAAGGATTGAAAATTGGGCACGATACTAAATACACCTATCGAACCGGTAATGGTATTGGCATTGGCAAAAACAGAATCGGCACTGCAGGCAATATAATAACCGCCGGAAGCCGCTACATCGCCCATACTAACGATAACAGGTTTTTCTTTGCGGGTTAAACTGATTTCACGCCAGATCACATCACTTGCCAATGAGCTTCCTCCGGGTGAGTTTACGCGGAATACCAGCGCTTTTATACTTTTATCCAACCTTACTTTGCGTATAAGGGTTCGGAAAGCATCACTGCCCACCTGCCCATTATCGCCATTACCGGATACAATATCACCATCCGCATAGATTACTGCTATTTTATCTTCCCCCAATGAGCTCTTATAACTTACCGCTTTTGCATAATCACCAAAATTCACAAAATTGATCTTATCTCTTTCTTCCAGGTGCAGCCAGCCCTGTAATTCTTTTTTTACCTGGTCATCATATTTCAATCCGTCCACTAACCTGTTTGCCAAAGCATCGTGGGCTGTTTGTATGGCACCGGTAAGGGCCAGGTTACGGAGTTGGGCGGTATCGAGGTTGCGGGTAGTGGCTGCTGCTTCCAGGAAGCGGTTATAGAGATCACCAAGCCATACAGCGGTTTGCAGGCGGTTAGCGTCTGTCATTTGTGTTTCGCGTAAAGGTTCTGTAGCACTTTTAAATTTACCTGCATAAAAGATCTGCGGTTGTATCTCCAGTTTATCAAGCATCCCTTTTAGAAACATCAGGTTGGAAGAGAATCCACCCCAATCAACCCCGCCTTCCGGATGACAATATAATTTATCAGCCGTATTGGCCACATAGTAGCCTTTTTGGGAAATGGCTTCCCCGTAAGCAAGCACAAATTTGCCTGTGGCTTTAAAGGAGAGAACTGCTTTACGCAATTCTTCGCTGGCGGCAAATCCATTGTTGTTATTGCCACACAACATATATATCCCTCTCACCGAAGAATCTGACTGGGCATGTTTTAACAACCTTACCATATCATATAAAGAAGGAACATCATTATCCGCTTCATTTATCAAGGCACCAAGGGGGTTATCAACAGCCTGTTCTTTGAATTTATTAGACAGATCCAGTACCAGAACCGCACGGCTGCCTACAACAGGTTTATCAGAAGAGGCCGCACTAACAATAACACCGATCAAAATAAATACACCGATAATCGTAAAAACGATCAACGCAAGTAATGAGGCAAAGAAAGTTTTAAAGAAACCCTTCATATTTTTTTATTAAATGGTAATGAATTTAAAGATATTTGAACCTTACTATACTTCCAATTTATGAATACAGCTTATTTGCTGATAGGCGGTAACCTGGGCAACAGATATGCTTATTTACAGGAAGCTGTTCAGAAAATCAAACAATCCTGCGGCAATATCGTTTATTCTTCGGCTATTTACGAAACCGATGCATGGGGTAAAACCGACCAACCCAGTTTTTATAACCGGGCGCTTGCGCTGGAAACTGCGCTGACGCCGGAACAACTCATGCAAACATTACTTGATATTGAAACACAAATGGGTAGGAAACGGGCTGAGAAACTAGGGCCACGGATCATTGACCTCGATATTTTATTGATAGATAACCTGATTGTTTCTACAGAATTGCTGCAGCTACCCCACCCCGCTTTACCTATGAGGCGTTTTGCCTTATTGCCGCTTGCTGAAATTGCACCGAACCTTATTCATCCTATATTAAAAAAAACCATTGCCCAGTTATTGACAGATTGTACAGATGAATTAGATGTGCAAAAAAAATCTGCCGATGGTAACTGACGGCGGTTAATTTTGACCATCATCGCGGAAATTATTCATGAAGCATCATTTTATTACAGTAGAAGGAAATATTGGTGTGGGTAAAACCACACTAACCCATTTATTAGCAAAACATTTTAATGCAAGGCTAATATTGGAGGAATTTGCAGACAATCCCTTTTTACCCAAATTTTATGAAAACCCCGCCCAATATGCTTTCCCGCTGGAGCTGTTTTTTATGGCAGAAAGGTATAAGCAATTAAAGGATATGATCCATACCAAGGATCTTTTTCAGAGTATTACTATCTCTGATTACCTCTTCACGAAATGCTTGTTATTTGCCAAAGTAAACCTGCCCGAAGAAGAATTCAGGTTATACCAGAAACTGTTTGAGATCATTCACCAGCAACTCAGTTTTCCGGATATTCTTATTTACCTCCATGCGCCGGTACAAAAACTTCAGGCAAACATCCGGAAAAGAAACCGGTCTTACGAACAATCCATTCCCGATGAATACCTGTTTAATATTCAGGAAACATATACCAGTTATATCAAACAACATAATATCAAGACAATCTTTATTGATGCCAGCAATGCTGACTTTCTAGGTAATGAAAAACACCTGCAAATTGTTATTGATGCTTTGGATAAGGATTATGAGGATGGTCAGCATTATTTCAGTCTTCCTTAATTTCAATGGAACTGTCTTAGAGATGACCCGGATATGAAAAATATTCCTGTTCTTTGTTTGTAATATGCTTACTCACGATTGGCGATTGATGACCTACGATTATTAAATGGCAGAAACACTTACGAAAAATGACCCTTTTGCTGCGATGCGTATTCCTGAATACCGTCATTTAATGTTGGGGCGCTTTTTATTTATCATGGGTCTGCGGATGATGGGTACATTAGTGGGCTGGTGGGTATACGAATTAACCAATGAACCCTTTGCGATTGGTTTAATCGGCTTATCGGAAGTAATCCCTGCCGTTTCTTTATCACTCTATGCCGGACATATCATCGACATCAGCGAAAAAAGAAAACTATTACTTACCGGTGTGATGCTTTATTTAGGCTGTGCCATTTTATTATTAGGACTGTCTACACATTACACCGCTACCCAACTCAGCAATCACTGGATCGCATTCAGCATTTATGTGATCATCTTCTTTACCGGTATTTTCAGGGCATTTACCGGCCCAACCTTTGGTACGATGGTTGCATCGATTGTGCCCAAAGAAATACTGCCAAACGCCATCACCTGGAACCAGGGAGTCTGGCTTTCCGCTTCAGTTATCGGTCACGCAACAGTTGGTTTTTTGATTGCCGGCCTTGGCCATAGTGGCTCATTGATTATTATTTGTGCATTGGTAATACTGGGTTTTTATCATTTATATCTGCTGAAACCCAAGCCTGCTTTAAATGAGGCGGGTGAGAAGAAAACGCTGGAAAGTGTAAAAGAGGGATTGAAATTTGTGTTCACTACCAAAGAAGTACTTGGGGCGCTTACACTCGATTTGTTTGCCGTTTTATTTGGTGGCGCAGTAGCCATGATACCCGTATTTGCAAAAGACGTACTCAAAGTTGGTCCAATAGGTTTCGGCTGGTTGAATGCTTCGGCAGATATAGGTTCTATCATCATCATCATCCTGCTCACTTTCTTCCCTTTGAGGAGAAAACAAGGTACAAAATTATTATTGGCCGTTGCGGGATTTGGGATTTGTATAATCGTATTTGCCCTTTCGAAAATATTCTGGATCTCTTTTGCTGTTCTGTTACTCAGCGGTATACTGGATGGCATCAGTATGGTGGTAAGAGGTACCATTCTTCAACTGAAAACACCGGCACATATGCGTGGGCGGGTAATGAGTGTAAATTCCATGTTTATTAACAGCAGTAATGAACTGGGGCAATTTGAAAGCGGCGTAGCCGCTAAACTTATGGGTGTGATCCCTTCTGTGGTATTTGGTGGATGCATGACATTGGTTGTTGTATTCGGCACCTGGTTCAGGGCGCCGAGTTTGCGTAAGATGGAATATTAAATTCCTGTACCTTAGTAGTCCCCGTTCTCAACTAAACTACATACTATGCAACGTCGTTCCTTTATCCGTCATACCGGATTAACTGCCGGTTTAATGGCTTTGTCATCAAAAGAGTTATTTGCCGCTTTTCTTCAGCAACCGGCTTATAAAATAAAAATGCTGCGAGGCGATATCGGTATCTTCTCCGAAAAAGGCGGCACGATTGGGTTTCATCAATCAAAAGACGGATACACAATAGTTGATTCACAATTTGCAGATTCATCCAAACACCTGATCGATGCATTGAAGCAAATGAAAGAAATGCCTTTTACATTTCTTATCAATACCCATCACCACGGCGATCATACAGGTGGAAATATTTCTTTTAAGGATCTGGCAGAGCATGTTGTAGGGCATGAAAACTGTTTGATCAACTATAAAAGAGTAGCAGAGCAAAGCAAAACAGTTGACAAACAATTGTTCCAGGATCTGACTTTTGGCGATACCTGGAAACAGAAGATCGGTAAAGAAAGGATACGTACCTATTATTATGGACCGGCACATACCAATGGGGATGCGATCATCCATTTTGAGCATGCAAACATTGCCCATATGGGCGATCTTTTGTTTAACCAGCTAGCCCCATTCATTGACAGAAGCGCCGGTGCCAATATTAAAAACTGGATCACGGTTCTGCAAAAAACACAAAAAACATTTGATAAAGACACACTTTTTATATTCGGACATGCGAGCGACCCTGAAAAAGTAACCGGATCCAAAGAAGACCTGGCTGCTTTTGAAGATTACCTGGGCAGACTGCTCGACTTTGTAGCAACTGAAATCAAAGCAGGTAAATCAAAAGAAGATATTATTAAGATAAAAGAAATACCCGGTGTTAACTGGAAGAACAGCGGCGCGGAAAGAAGCCTTACTGCCGCTTACGATGAACTTACTTCAAAATAACACGAAGCTTTTCAAGCACCACATATACAATGGGGCAAAAGCTTGAATTCTTTAGCGTGATCAAAGGCCGTTTGAACAGCACATCTTCATCCGTATAAGGAAACCGATGGCAGTCAGACGGCCTTTCGTTATATATAGTGCAATAGTTATCGCTTCCCAGAAAAGGACAGGGTTTACTCTGGGCAACATAATCGCCTTCATTATCCAGATAGAGATAGGTTTCAATAAAATCGCCCTCTTTCATTCCCAAGTACTTGCTGATGCGTTTTATATCGGGCGTTTTAAACCGCGGCGAATAATTCTTACAACAATTGGCACATTGCAAACAATCAATCTGGCTAAAAGCTTCATCATGCAGGTCAGGAAGCACTTTCAGTATTTTATTCTTATTTTTCTCCGCTTTCTGCAATACCTGTTTGTACTGTTTTTGGTGTTCAGCACTTCGTTTTTCCCATTGATCTAAATTCACTTCATTCATCATACTTAACAATCAGTTGACTTAATGATAGATTGGCATCACTTTATTTTGCAGTACAAGATTAACTTGAATTCAGCATAATTGCTTTATTTTTCAGCAGATTAACATGAATGATATCAAAGAACAGTGGCTGATACTCGTCTCCACTCCTCTATACGGGTTCATTATCGGACTGGAATTGCTGCTTACCCACCTGCAGCACCGGAAAGCGTATACACTGAAAGATACCCTTGCCAATGTTTACCTGATGTTGTTAAACGGTGGGCTTGACCTGTTTTTTCGCCTGGTTTATCTGGTGATCCTGGATTTTTTTTATGCGCATGCCCTGATCACCATACAAAATATTTTTTTGTATTGGCTGGTTTTATTGGTTATGGAAGATTTTCTCTATTATTGGCTACACCGTTTCGACCATGAGATCCGTTTATTCTGGGCCGTGCATGTAACACATCATAGCAGCCAGTTGATGAATTTTACTGTTGGATTTCGTTCATCGGCTTTTCAGCCATTGTATCGCTTTATTTATTTTATTCCACTGGGCCTGATAGGTTGCAAACCCATAGACATCCTTTTTATCTATTCCGCCACACAGATCTGGGGCATTTTTGTGCATACGGAGCTTATCCATAAAATGGGATGGATGGAATATTTTATGGTTACTCCTTCCCACCATCGTGTCCATCACGGATCCAACCCTAAATACCTCGACAAGAATATGGGGATGTTCCTGATTATCTGGGATAAGTTATTTGGCACATTCCAGGCGGAATTACCGGCAGAAAATTATCAACCCATTTCCTATGGCCTTACAAAGAATATCGAGAACCCCAATATGATGACCCTTGTTTTTCATGAATGGATGCAAATCTGGCGGGATATGACCCAAAAGAGGATTTCTTTTAGAACCCGACTGCAATATCTGCTTGGCCCGCCCGGTTGGAGCCATGACGGGAGCCGGAAAACCAGTAAACAAATGCGCGAAGCAGAAGCTTCGCGTGAATCTGCGTATGAACCCAAAAAAACATGCTTCACGATTAATATCTCGCGCTAACAATCCACTGCCTTTCCCCAAGTTCAACAAAAGCTTTATTATCCTCTCATATCGTC
This sequence comes from uncultured Sediminibacterium sp., assembly GCA_964519475.1. Classification (GTDB taxonomy): domain Bacteria; phylum Bacteroidota; class Bacteroidia; order Chitinophagales; family Chitinophagaceae; genus Sediminibacterium. The sequence goes on along the minus strand of CAZFKE010000011.1, from coordinate 2,051 downwards.
TTACCTTTGCGGCGATTTAGCCGTAGCCGGTTCCATGGCTATCAGGTAACTAAAACTCCGCACCAGATGATGAATCTTTTTGAACAACAGGCACACGAATTCAAGCAAAGACATATCGGCCCGAATACAGGCGATACAAAGATTATGTTAGACACAATTGGTCTAGGCTCATTGGATGAATTGATCAGCAAGACCGTTCCGGCATCTATCCGTATCAAAGGCGATCTGAACATCCCCGCTGCCATCAGTGAAGCGGAGTATCTGACCGAACTAAAAAAAGTAGCTGCAAAAAATAAAGTATATAAAAATTATATTGGCCAGGGCTATTATGGCACGATTACCCCAAGTGTAATCCTTCGTAATGTTTTTGAAAACCCGGGATGGTATACCCAATATACACCCTACCAGGCAGAAATTTCACAGGGCCGTTTAGAGAGCCTGTTGAATTTCCAGACCATGGTTACCGATCTGACAGGTTTGCCTATTGCCAATGCCTCATTACTTGATGAAGCCACAGCTGCAGCAGAAGCTATGGCAATGGTTTTTCATCACGTGAATAAAACCGATGAGATCAGCAAACCCAAACTGTTTGTAGACAATGCTATCTTCCCCCAAACCAAAGATGTATTGGTTACCCGTGCAGAGCCGATAGGTATTGAACTGGTGTATGGCGATTACAAAACAGCCACAATTGATAAAACATATTTTGGAGCAATTGTTCAATATCCGAACGACAATGGTTCAGTAGAAGATTACCGTTCATTCATCAACAGTGTTCATGCAGTTGATGGATTGGTGATTATGGCAACAGATCTGTTGGCTCTTACCTTATTAACTCCTCCGGGTGAATTGGGTGCAGATGTAGCGGTTGGTTCTGCCCAACGTTTTGGCGTGCCAATGGGGTATGGCGGCCCGCACGCAGCATTCTTTGCTACCAAAGACGATTTCAAACGCGGTATGCCCGGCCGTTTAATTGGCGTAAGTATTGATGCACAGGGCAACCGTGCCTTACGTATGGCATTGCAAACACGCGAACAACACATCAAACGCGAAAAAGCAACTTCCAATATCTGTACCGCACAGGCTTTATTGGCCAATATGGCTGCTATGTATGCTGTATTCCATGGTGCAGAAGGATTGAAAAATATTGCTACCCGTATTCATACACTTGCACAAGCTGTTTCTGATGGGCTAGGCAAACTCAGTATCAAACAATCCAATGAATGCTATTTTGATACCTTAAAAATTATCGGCATAAACAGCGTTTCTATTAAAAATATTGCTGAAAAATATCATTCAAATTTCCGTTATTTCGATGATGGAACAATTGGTATCGCCATTGATGAAACAACTACTGTAGAAGATGCCAATACGATACTTAAAATATTTGAAGCCGCCACAGAAAAAAGTACCGGCCACCAATTAACCGCCAAACAATTCCAAACCCCAATCCTCAAACTCCCAACAGCGCTTCAACGTACATCTGTTTTCTTAACGCACCCTGTATTCAACACCCATCACAGCGAAAGCCAGATGATGCGTTATATTAAACAATTGGAGAATAAAGACCTTTCTCTTAACACCAGCATGATCAGTTTGGGTAGCTGTACCATGAAACTGAATGCGGCTTCAGAAATGATTCCGGTTAGCTGGCCCGAGTTCGGCGGATTACACCCTTTTGTTCCTGCCAATCAAACCGAAGGCTATCAGCAGATCATTGATGAACTGAATAGCTTCCTTTGCCAGATCACAGGCTTTACCGCCTGCAGTTTGCAACCCAATAGCGGTGCACAGGGTGAATATGCCGGTTTGTTAACCATACGTGCTTATCATTTAGACAGGAAAGACGATCACAGAAATGTGGTGTTGATCCCGATCAGTGCACACGGCACCAACCCCGCCAGTGCAGTAATGGCGGGCTTTAAAGTAGTGGTGGTAAAATGTGATGATGCTGGAAATATTGATGTAGCCGACCTGAAAGCCAAAGCAGAACAATTTAAAGACACATTGGGCGGATTAATGGTTACGTATCCCTCTACTCACGGCGTATT
>CAZFKE010000010.1:145017-151506 GCA_964519475.1 uncultured Sediminibacterium sp. | reverse complement strand
TTGACACCCACTTTGTCCAAAATTGCCTTCGCATTGGGGTCTTTCTGGGCATGCACCTGTAAGGTTAAAATGCTCAATAAACAGATAATAGCTATTCTCATAATTGGATTATAATGGGCTAGATAATAGGTTTGCTTCAAACTTTTGCAAAAATAGACAATCCTAATGGATTATGATAAGTTTTGCAAGAAAACATATAGCTCAGCGTCTGATTTATATAAAACCTCCCTTGGCTTACTACCCTGGCTAGGTCCAACAATACCTGCAGCTTCTAATTGGTCCATCAACCTGCCAGCTCTATTATAACCTAGTTTCATCCTTCTCTGTATGAAAGAAGTTGAACCTACTTGTGCACTTACAATCAATTTAGCAGCATCTTCAAATAAGCTATCTCTATCTCCAGCATCAAAGCCAGAACTTTCTAAATCTTTTTCATCAATATACTCAGGTAATAAGAAAGCGTCAGGATAGCCTTTTTGTTCTGCAATAAAATTACATACACGATCTACTTCTGGTGTATCCACAAACGCACATTGTAAACGCGTAATTTCTCCATTATAGCTAACCAACATATCTCCTTTACCAATCAACTGCTCTGCACCACCCGCATCTAAAATGGTTCGGCTATCTATTTTACTCGATACTTTAAAGGCGATACGTGCCGGGAAATTCGCTTTAATGGTACCTGTAATAATGTTTACTGAAGGTCTTTGTGTTGCAATAATTAAGTGGATACCTACCGCACGTGCTAACTGTGCTAAACGCGCAATTGGCATTTCTACTTCCTTACCAGCAGTCATAATTAAATCGGCGAACTCATCCACCACCAACACAATGAATGGTAAATATTGATGTCCTTTTTCTGGATTTAATTTTCTTGAAGTAAACTTCTCATTGTATTCTTTAATATTTCTACAACCTGCTTCTTTCAATAAATCATATCGATTGTCCATCTCAATACACAATGCATTCAATGTATTGATTACTTTTTTGGTATCTGTAATAATCGCATCTTCCTCTCCTGGTAATTTTGCTAAGAAATGTTTTTCAATCACACGGTATAAACTCAACTCTACTTTCTTTGGATCCACCAAAACGAATTTGAGTTGGGATGGATGTTTCTTATATAACAATGAAACCAGGATTGCATTCAATCCAACAGATTTACCTTGCCCGGTAGCACCTGCCATTAATAAATGGGGCATATTTGCCAGATCGACAATAAAATTTTCATTATCGATCTTTTTACCAATCGCTATCGGCAAAGAGAAATTACTATGCTGAAATTTATCGGAAGCAAGCAGTGTACGCATACTTACGATCGACTTGCGAACATTGGGCACTTCAATACCAATGGTTCCTTTACCGGGTATGGGTGCAATAATGCGGATGCCTAAGGCAGCCAGGCTTAGCGCGATATCGTCTTCAAGATTTTTGATACGGCTGATACGCACACCGGGTGCAGGAACGATCTCATACAGGGTTACCGTAGGGCCAACTGTTGCCGCGATACGCTGAATAGCAATATCGTAGTTCTTGAGGGTTGCGATGATCTGGTTCTTGTGTGTTTCCAGTTCTTCAGGATCATGAACGATCTTCTCGCTACCATGGGTTTCGAGCAGGTCCAGGGTTGGATATTTATAGCCTTTCAGATCGAGGGTGGCATCGTATTTTGTAAGAATACTGCCAATGGGAGCAGCTGGTTCTTCGTCAAGCTCTTCAGGTACTTCTTTGATTTCTAATTCTAAGTCTGTGTTTGGAGTTTGGGGTTTGGGGTTTGGAGTTGTTGCAGGTGATGTATATACATGTTGAACTATTGGTTCCATTTCATGGACTACAGGTTCTTCGGCTTCTTTTTCTACCACACCAAAATCATTCATCGGATTGGCTGCTGCTTCTGTGCCTTGCGGCATGATCACCACTACACCTTTACCTTCATTCTTCATTTTATTCTGACTTACCGGCTCTTCTACTTCAATTTCATCATCAATCATTAGCAGTGCGCCGGCTTCTTCTTCTTCGGACCATTCTTTGGTTACGGGGTGTTCATCATCTTCTGTAAGGGGTAAAAGATCTGTATTCGCTTTTTGCGGGCGGCTGAATTTCCATTCGGGTAATTTGAATACGGGATTAAACCGCCAGATGATATAACTAAAAGCTGCGATAAAAATGATGGCACCGGTTCCAATATTACCGGTCCATTTCACAAGCCATCCGGATGAGTATTCTCCTACGGCACCACCCCATGAAAATGCGCTACCGACCGTAACAAATGCCAATGTGGTGCTTATGACAACCAATCCCACCAATACATACCGCAGATTACGAATGAGGCTGAATACTTTTTTACCAAAAAGCAGGTTAAGACCTGATACAAAAAAAGTAGTACAGAAAAGAAATGAAGCAATCCCAAAACCTTTGTAGATAAGATTATGCGCCACATACGCACCCAACACGCCAAGTAGGTTGGTAACCTTTACATCATCTGTAGCGAAAATTTTGATGCCGAACTGGTGAACTTTATCCTGGTCTTCCTGCCAGGTAAACAGGTAGGAAGCGAATGACACAAAAAGGAAAGCGGCTATCATTAAACAAACGGCGCCGGTGATCTTGGTGGTACGTTCGTCTTTCACTACTTCCGTTACGGTAATTGCTGCTTCCTTATCGGCGGTAAGCTTTTCGGGGTCCGGCGGAGGTGGCGTTTTCTTTTTGAGACTATTGGCCATGGAAACAAATATAAGCTAAGCCCTTATGCATAGACCGTAACCGGGGGCTATGTGCAAAACTGCTAAAACCCGGCGCAGTTTTCCACTTTACTGCATTTCGGTACTTCTGAGGCCAACAATGAGGCTGCTCCACCCGGCGATAAAAAAGACACCTCCCAAAGGAGTAATGGCACCGATCCATTTATAATTTTCCGAATTGATGATTGAGAGGAAATATAATGAACCACAAAAAAGAATGATACCGGTTATGAAAAAAATTCCTGCCAGTTTTACCTTTTTGTTGGGATAAGATTTGTACAATAGTCCGGCAAATGCCAACGCAAATACATGGTAGAACTGGTAACGCAGAGCTGTTTCAAAAGTGGTCAATGCCGGTATTGTTAGATATTCCTTCAAGGTATGCGCTCCAAAAGCACCCAAAGCAACTGAGAAAGCACCTAACCATGCGGCTATGCTGAGAAATTTTTTATCCATTTTCTTTGATGATTTTGGCAAAGCCGGCATCGCTGATGGCATTGCCCTGTAAATGATATTTTGCCCGCTGATAGAAAACTACCCGTTCGGCTAATTTTTTTGTCAGAAAAGAGCCCAGTTCTTCATCTGACAGATCTTTGATCAATGGGCGGTGGTCTTTTTCCGGTGTAAGCCGTTCTACCAATGTTTCGATAGGTTCGTCTATCCAGATAGTGATTCCGTGGCTGTTCATCCAATCCATATTCTCATAAAAGCAAGGCGTACCGCCACCAACAGCCAAAACAAATATTTTCTTCTCACCAAACCATCGAAGAATCTTTGCTTCGGTTTTGCGGAAATAGTCCTCACCTTCTTCCGCAAAGATTTCGGCAATGGTTTTTTCTTCGTGAGACTCAATTAAGAAATCAAGATCGTAGCCACCGGATTTTAGTTTTTTGGAAAGCTTTTTTGTCCAGAAGCTTTTGCCGGTGCCCATCATGCCAAGCAGGAAGATTTTCATTTGATTAATTAGTAATTAGTAGTTAATAATTAGTAATTGAAACGGTTTCGGTTAGCAGTTAATAATTACTAACTACTAATTATTCATTACTAATTTATTTAAACGCATTCAAACCAGTTACATCCATTCCCGTAATCAACAAATGAATATCATGTGTTCCTTCATACGTGATCACACTTTCCAGGTTCATCATGTGGCGCATGATGCTGTATTCGCCGGTGATACCCATGCCGCCCAGCATCTGGCGGGCATCTCTGGCAATATGGGCTGCAATTTCACAACTGTTTCTTTTGGCCATACTGATCTGTTGCGGAGTGGCTTTGCCTTCGTTCATTAAAACCCCCAAACGCCAAACCAGTAACTGGGCTTTGGTGATTTCGGTGATCATTTCTGCGAGTTTCTTTTGTTGCAACTGGAAACCACCGATGGGCCTGTCGAACTGGATACGTTCTTTGCTGTAACGCAAAGCCGTATCATAACAATCCATTGCTGCACCTAATGCACCCCAGGCAATTCCATAACGGGCTTTGGATAAGCAGCCCAGCGGGCCTTTTAGTCCCTTTACATTGGGCAGGATATTTTCTTTAGGTACTTTAACATTATCAAAAACCAGTTCCCCGGTGGCGCTGGCGCGGAGGCTCCATTTGCCATGGGTGGTTGGGGTAGAGAATCCTTCCATGCCTCTTTCAACAATGACTCCTTGGATTTCATCCTCTTCATTTTTTGCCCACACCACGGCCACCTGCGAAAAAGGTGCATTACTGATCCACATTTTAGCGCCATTGAGCATTACATAATCGCCGGCATCTTTTATAGTAGTAAGCATACCGGATGGATTGCTTCCGTGATCAGGTTCCGTTAAACCGAAACAGCCCAGCCATTCGCCACTGGCAAGCTTGGGCAAGTATTTATTTCGCTGCTCTTCGTTTCCATAAGCATAGATAGGAAACATCACCAAACTTCCCTGTACACTGGCAGTGCTTCTTACACCGCTGTCGCCTCTTTCCAGTTCCTGCATCATGAGTCCGTAACTGATATAATCCAAACCACCACCGCCATATTTTTCCGGAATCGTTGGACCGAAGCAGCCCAGTTCGCCCATTTGTTTTACGATCTGAACAGGAAATGCTGCTTTTTGTGCATAGTCTTCAATGATGGGCGAGATCTCCTTTTTTACATACGTCCGAACCGTTTCGCGGATGAGTTTTTGTTCTTCAGTAAGCAAATCATCGATCATGTAATAGTCGGGAGATTGAAATAGATCTGGCAGCCATGGGATCAGGTTTGAAGTTTGTAGTCTGTAGTTGGGAGTTATCCGGACTTTGCACTATGCAAATTTAAAGATATGGGGTGAGTGAATAGAGTTTTGTTTATTTTTTTCTTTCCTCCGCGAACACTCTCGTTCTCTGCGGCTCCGCTGTTGGGAAGGATTATTAATTGCAGGCTTTGCACTATTGGAGATTTTTGCAACCGCAGAGACAGGGAGGTGTAGAGTATTGAGCAGAGGATTTATATTTAATGTTTAAAAACTGCTTATGAAAAAGATAGTCTTTGGTTTATTATGCATCTTACCCATTAGCCTAATGGCACAAAAGAAAGAGGAGAAGAAATTAGAGAACCCGGTAAGGCAGTATTTTTTTGTGATGCTTACCGCAGGGCCAAACCGTGGACAGGATTCTGTTACGGCGGCAAAAATCCAGGAAGGCCATATGGCCAACATTAATCGATTATATCATGAAGGTAAACTAAAAGTGGCCGGGCCTTTTGGGGATGACGGTAAATGGATTGGTATTTTTATTTTTGATTGTGCCAATAAAGAGGAAGTAGAATCGCTTTTGAAAACAGATCCGGCGATTAAGAATGGAAGATTGAATTATGAAATTCATCCATGGTGGACAAGTGCGGTGGGTAGTTTTGTGGTTGGAAAACCAAAAAATAGTTAGGAATTAAAAGTCTGGAGTAATAGTTTACTCCAGACTCCCAACTTCAGACTCAATAATCTTCTTCGTCTGCAGGCCCTCTCCTTCCAGTTGCAGCCGCTCCGCCTTTGGCACCGCTTTGTTCAATATCCTTATTGATCTCTTCTATATCTACACTACGGGCTGTTGCATCGCCCATTAAATATTCTGTGAAATAATCTGCCATGCGCCAGAAAAAATATTCAACCATATCTCCATAGCCATGGCGCTGGCCGGGCAGGATCACGAGGTCGAAACGTTTGTTGGCTTTGATGAGGGCATTGGCAACACGTGTTGTATTGGCGGGATGTACATTGTTGTCGATATCGCCTGTTGAAAGCATTAAATGGCCTTTTAGGTTTTTAACAAGGTCCTGGTTTTTTTCTATGTTATAAACAAAACTGGTATCGCCTTTATCGCCAATCATTTCTTTTACACCGTGATGTTGTTCACTCCACCAACGGTTGTATACTGAGTTATCGTGGTTACCGGAAGAGGATACCGCTACTTTAAAAAAATCAGGATACACCAGCATGGCTGCCGTACTCATAAAACCACCACCTGAGTGGCCATGAATACCTACCCGGTTGATATCTAAATATGGATAACGGTCTGCAAGCTGTTCGGCGCAGGCTTTTTTATCGGCAAGGCCATAATCTCGTAAGTTGCCGTAACCATAGCTGTGGTACCATTTGCTGCGGGAAGGATGTCCACCACGGTTTCCCATAGTGATTACCACAAAACCCAGTTGCGCCAGGCGCTCCGTACGATCCATCCCACGACCAAACGCTTTGTTCACCGCTTCTGTTTGAGGACCTGGATATACGTATTC
>CAZFKE010000010.1:39249-144942 GCA_964519475.1 uncultured Sediminibacterium sp. | reverse complement strand
AAATATCGGTGATGCCATCATCCGCTTTTACTTTAAATACCTGTGGGAATTTATAGCCTGCTGCCCATAAAGAACCGAAGTCAGAAGTTTCCAGATCCAAGATCTTTCTTCCATCGGCGGCATACAAGGCAGATTTGGGAACCGTGTTCACACGTGAGTAGTTATCGATAAAAAAAGATTTTCCATCGTTCATATTCATCGCATGTTCATATTCGCCGGGGTTGAGGAGTTTTAATCCTGTGCCATCGAAGTTCACTTTGTATGCATGAAGATAATAAGGGTCTTCCCCGGGTTCTTTGCCATTTGCAGAAAAATAGAGGATACGTTTGGCCTCATCAATTCCTAAAATATTTTCAACATGATAGGTTCCGGAGGTGATCTGGTTTTTTAGTTTACCATCTGCGTCATATAAATACAAATGGGCATACCCGTCGCGGTCGCTCCATTGGATAAATTATTTTCCGTCATTGACCAATCCCAATCTCCTGGTTTCAATATAAGTGTTGAAACGTTCTTCTATCAACGCTTTAACTGTTCCGGTGGTTACATCGGCAACACATACATCCACTTTTTTCAGATCGCGGCTGGTTCGGGTAAAATAGAATTTATCGTTTGTTCCCAACCATTTGATCGGGCGCCAATCATCATCACGCATATTTACTTTTCCCGGATCGGCCCAAACAGAAATATTCTGGTCCTTGAATAAAGACAAATTCAATTCTTTACCTGTTTGACTGGTTATATCAAAAAGATATTCATGATCAACGGGCGATTCTTTTTCACCCGGCATCCAATATTTATAGGTTTCTAAAGTTGGCCGAGGATCGCTTAAGCTGTTGATTACCCACAAATCTTTTACCTTACGGTTGTCTGTTCTTCCCAGTACAAAATGTTTTGAATCGGGCGACCAATAAGCGAAAATGGTTTTCTTCTTATTTTTATTTTTTTCTTTGTCAACATTGTTATCACCGTTACCGGATAGATTTCCTTCGGAGTAATAACTGTAATTTTCAATACCATCTGTAGTTAAGGCATGTTCAACAATAGTAGAATCATCTTCGTTCTGTAAAGCTTTTTCATAATTGACTTTGTCCATCCAGAATAGATTATAATTCTTTCCAAAGAGGATTATATTACCATCCGGTGAAATAGAAGCCCAGGTGGGTTTGCGTTTTGGTTTTTTAAAATCATTCAGCTCTGTAAGCTCACCGGTAGTAAGGTTGTATTCAAAATAGAATACCTTCTTTTCTTTTACAGGAGGTGTTCCTTTTTTTGCGGCAGAATCTTTCTTATCCATTTCCTGCGTGCTTTTTACTTCAAACTGGATCCAGTTCTCATCTTTAATAAAACGCATACTATCAAGGCCCAGATGTTGTGCATCGAACGGATCTTTTACTATGCGGGTAATTTTAGCAGCGAGATCTGCATTATCGAATAGCCATTTCTTCTCTGCTTTTACGGGATCAACGATGTACCATTTTTTGCCTTCGGTGGTTTCATACATGTACCAGAAGCGATCGCTTTTCTTAAGCCAATGCGGGTCAACACTGGTGCTAAAAATCAGCTTCTCCAGTTTTTTGGGTGAGAAACGGGCGGCTTGTTGGTAATTGGCTTTGGTAACCGGATTATTTTGCGCGAATGATACCAGGGCAATACACGAAAATAAAAGGATCAATTTGATGATTCTCATGGAGTATAGTTTTGGGTGCCATGAAAATAAAGCAAACAGGGGGAATAAAAGAACCGTTGGTCAAGTTTTTACCATTAGCGGGTGCCAGATGGCGGATTAACGGATTGAATTGGTTAGTACAATCTGTCAATAATTCGCCATTTCGTTAATCAGCAATCCGCTAATTCCTGCTTACCTTTCAGGAAAGAATTTGCATGTCTAACAATTTTACTACTGATATCGCTTTCGCTAAACAAGCCGATGCAGCTGATGAACTGGCAAGGTTTAAACAACAGTTTCATTTTCCAAAGAAGAACGGGAAAGATGTGATTTATTTCTGTGGTAATTCATTGGGACTGCAAACGGATTCTGTAGAACCTGCTATACAGACAGAATTAACCAGCTGGCGGGAAGTTGCGATTGGTGGTTTTTATGGCGGCGAGAACCCCTGGTTGTATTACCAGGAATACCTGAAACCCTCCCTGGCAAAAATTGTGGGCTGCAAGGAAGATGAAGTGACGGTGATGAATACGTTAACGGTGAATCTGCATTTATTAATGCTGAGTTTCTATCGACCTACCAAAGACCGTTTTAAAATTATGATGGAAGCAGGCGCCTTCCCTTCTGATCAATACGCAGTGGAGACATTGGTAAGACATTTTGGATTAGACCCTGCAACAGCGATTATTGAAATAGCAGCAAAAGAAGGCGAGAAAATATTACATACCGAAGATATTGTTGCAGCGATTGAATTACATGGAGAAAGTCTTTCCCTCGTAATGTTCGGCGGCATCAACTACTATACGGGACAGTTATTTGATATGCGGCGCATAACGGAGGCAGCACATGATGTGAATGCCATCGCCGGTTTCGATCTGGCACATGTGGTTGGCAATGTTCCATTACAATTGCATGATTGGGGAGTTGATTTTGCGGTATGGTGCAGCTATAAATATCTGAATGGCGGCCCAGGGGCTGTGGGTGGTGTGTATGTGAATGACTATTTTTCTTCAGATGTGCGCACACCCAGACTAGGCGGCTGGTGGGGCAACGATGAAAAAACAAGGTTTAAAATGGAGAAAGGCTTCATTCCGAAAACCAATGCTGCCGGATGGAATATCAGTACCGCACAGATCTTTAATACCGTTTCTTTAAAAGCTGCATTGGAAATGTTTGATGAAGCGGGAATAGAGAAAATAAGAGCTAAAAGTATTCAGTTGACGGCTTACCTGGAATACTTGCTGCATCAATTGCCCAACCTGAAATTTGAAATCATCACCCCGGCAGATGCAGGTAGCCGTGGCGCGCAGCTTTCCTTGTATTTTACTGAAAAGGGAAAGGAAATTCATGATAAAATGATCGAGAGCGGTATTATCGTGGATTACAGGGAACCGGGCGTTATTCGTGTGGCGCCGGCACCTTTGTATTGCAGTTTTGGGGATGTGTATGCGTTTTATGAGATTCTGAGAGATCATTTTTAAATAATTGACACAGATCATCCAGTAATAAACTGTAAAAACCTGTGGCAAAAAAACAGCAATGCCCAAACATCATTTTTCATATTTAGCACTTGGCGATTCGTATACGATTGGCGAATCGGTACCCCTGCATGAAAGCTTTCCCTACCAAACAGTACAATTACTAAGGAAAGCAGGCCATCCTTTTCTAGCCCCTGAAATGGTTGCCAAAACAGGCTGGACAAGTGCTGAGTTGGCTGAACACATTATACATACAAAGCTGAATGAAGTTTATGATTTTGTAACATTACTGGTGGGTGTTAATAATCAATATAGAGGATTACCGATTGACGAGTTTAAAACGGATCTTGATTTTCTGATCCGTAAAGCCATTCATGTAAGTGGTGAGAAAACAGCCCATGTGATTGTTCTGTCGATACCTGATTGGGGTGTAACGCCTTTTGCTTCAAAGAGAGATCGTAAAAAGATCAGTGAAGAGATAGATGCCTATAATCAAATCTGCGCATCTGCGGCCAAATCCTTCAAAACGCAATTCATACATATCACAGAAGACAGCAGAAAAGCAAATAAGGATAGTACAATGTTAGCAAACGATCATTTGCATTATTCCGCAAAACAGTATTTGGTTTGGGCGAAAAGAGTAGCCGCATTGATTGAAGCCAATTTTTAAACACATAGAAAACTATATGAAAAACAAAGGGCACAAAAAACCATAGGCCTTTGTTTATTTATGATTCCAGGCATTTAAAAATCAAAAATAGCGGCTCATCTCAGATTGGTATTGCGCTGCAGCTTTTTTTGCCTCTTCAGCGAAGTCTTCTCCGCCACCGGCAAAAATTACGGCCCTGCTGGCGTTCACCAATAAGCCACACTCTTTATTCAATCCATATGCGGAAACTTCCTGCAGGCTGCCACCCTGTGCACCCACGCCCGGCACGAGTAAAAAATGATCGGGGATGATCGTTCTGATATGGCCCAGGTCACTGGCTTTAGTGGCACCTACCACAAACATTAAATTGGATGGCGTACCCCAGCTACTTACTGTTTCCAGAACTTTTTCGTACAAATGTTTCTCAGTGATCCCCGTTTTAAAAGCCAGTTGCTGAAAATCATTACTGCCGGTATTGGATGTTAAACCGAGTACAATGGTCCACTTGTTTTCATATTCAAGAAAAGGACGAACGCTGTCTTCTCCCATATACGGCGCAACGGTTACCGCATCAAAGGGTAACACTTCAAAAAAGGTTTTGGCGTATTGAGAAGAAGTATTACCGATATCGCCACGTTTGGCATCGGCAATGGTAAAATGTGTTTTGGGGATATAATGGATCGTTTTCTCCATCGCTTCCCAGCCCTTCAATCCCTGCGATTCGTAAAAAGCCGTATTGATCTTATAACTTATGCAATGCTCTTTGGTAGCATCAATGATCGCCTTATTAAATTCAAATACTGCATCGGGATGTGTTTGCAGGTGTTTGGGAAGTTTGGTAATATCGGTATCCAGTCCTACACAGAGATAGCTTTTCTTTTGCTGTATCTGTTTGATAAGTTGCGAGCGGTTCATCTGGCGAAGATAGGAAAGTTAGTAGTTAGCAATCTGCCGTAAAAGAATATTCCTAACACCAGACTTTCTCTATAGCCCCGTATAATAATCATACCCTCTCTCTGCCCAGTAGTCCGGTGGTCTTTCATTCGCAAAAGTAATGGTGCCGATACGTTTGAGGTGTTTTACACCATATTTAACAGGAATGATCAGTCGTAATGGATAACCCTGGTTCATGGGTAAAGGTTTTCCATTGAGTTCATAAGCTAAAATGGTTTGCGGGTGCAGGATGCTGGGCATATCGATACCCACATAATAATCTTCATCCGGCGTATTCATACCTACATATTTCATTTGTGTTTCTTTATCAAGGCCATATTTTTTGATCAATTCCGAAAAGCGGACACCGCTCCACCAGGTTATCTGGCTCCAGCCTTCAATGCATTTAAAATTATGGACCACATCAATTTTGGGAAGTTTCTTAATATCATCCATTGTAAGAAACAGGGTGTCCCCTGCTGTTTTTACGATCTGGAGTTTCCAGGCATCAGGATCAAAATTATCCATACCTAATCCTATATCGCCGTTTACACGGGCTTTTTTGGCTGCAGCAGTTTTGGGATATTCTTTTACAAGGTGTTGGGTACTGTATAATCCACTGTATACTTCTTCATTAAGATCCAGCACTTTACGCAGGGGCTTGGGAATACCGCCGCGGATACCATTATCAAGTGGTTGCTTACCCAGCCATTTCCAACCGGCCCATGCCAGACCAATCATGGCAAAGAATACAACAAAAGCCATAATGCTTTTTCGTTTGTATTTTTTTGCAGCGGCTTCATCCACAATGAATTCTTTCATGGTTATTTGTTTTGTGTTTTGTTATTCTCTTTAATCACTTCAAAACCGGCTACCATGGCGCGGAAATTATTCCATCCGGCCAGGATCACCTGTACAATATGTATCACAAAAAATAAAACATAGCCAACAGTGAGTATGAAATGTTCTGCCCTTGCTGCTTCATATCCACCGCACAAGTTAGTGAGCCATTGTACCTGCACGGGTTTATAAATGGCGAAGCCGGTAAGTAGGGAGCCAAAACCCATCAGGATGATCATTGTATATGCTATACGTTGTGCTGCGTTATACTTTAATTGCTCAGGCGCTGATTTTCGGATATGCAGGTCGTGCAAGATTACTTGCCAGGATTCTTTAAAGGAGTGCTTATTGGGAACGAGGTAGCGCCATTCGCCCGAAACAATTGTATAGCTAACATATAAGAGGCCATTGATCATAAACAACCACATGAACACAAAATGAAAAGCCATCCCCTCAGATAAACGATATGGTATATGCAATGCTTTATAAAAAGATTCAGGAAAGAATTTTACCAAAACCGAATGACCGATCTTAACCTCATAAATATCGTTGGCCCAGTAAATGAGTATACCGCTCCAGATCATAATGGTTAGCAAGGGAAAATTGATCCAGTGCATCCAACGGGTGGCGACCTTGTGTTTATAAACAACTTTTACGGCCATAAACAGGTTTTTATCAGGTAACAAAATAGTTTATCCAACCCTAAGATGCCATAAACGGGTAGTTAATGTATTTACGACAGCCGTCCGTTCTGGGTTTTGACGAAAGGACCAATCATTCCTTTCACAAAACAGTACTATTTTTTTGTTCTTAATAGCTGTATACCTGGTAACCCCAGGCAGGCAAACTAAATAATTTACCCGGTTCCATTTTCTGCTTTTTGTTACTGAATATTTCTATAGCTTCTCCTGAAATGATACCGTCCTGTACAGCAAAATTTACCGGGGTATGGGTCAGATTCAAAAGTACGATCACTTTGTTTTTGTCTGACTGACGGGCAAATGCATACACTTTATCTTCCGCACCCGTAGTTAGTTTGGCAAAGGAAGCATTCGCACTAAGAGCAGGATTGGATTTGCGTAAAGCCAATAACTTCTGATACATTGCTGCCCTGCCTAATTTGGTGAAGGACATAGTATCCTTGTCAAAAAACTTAATAGAACGCAGTACCGGCTCTTCCTGTCCGCTGTAAATAAGCGATACGCCTCGTTTCATGGTTTGCGTCATTACAGCAAATGGCGCATGCGAATCGCCGGGCATTGTAGCGTAATCGGCTTTGTTCCAGCTATTCTCATCATGGTTACTGGTAAAGAAAAGACGGAGTGCATTTTTCTGTAAGGATGTGTCGGTATGATTCAGAATACTGTCCATGGCTACCGCATTTCGTTTACCGGCGGCAATCAGTTTCATCATATTGAATTCAGGCCATGAATATGTGGCATCAAAACCTACTTCATGCAACCAGGCGCTATCTGCTTCGGCCAGCATGAATACATTTTTTACAGATTTCAATTGCTTGATGCAATCCATCCAGAAAAGACGGGAAGGGCCAACGGCATAATCGCAGCGTAGTCCATCGACTCCTGTTTCGGTGATCCAGTATTTCATCTGGGCCATCATGGTATCACGCAATTCGGCATTGGCAAAATTGAGTTTACGTGTATCGGTCCAGTCGAATTGAGAAACCGGTTTCCCCGTGCTGTCCTTAACATAAAAATCAGGATGCTTTTGCAACCAGTAATGATCGGCACCTGTGTGGTTGGGCACCCAGTCGATCATCACTTTCATTCCTTTATCATGCGCTTCCTTTACCAATGCTTTCCAATCATCCATGGTTCCGTATTCAGGGTTGATAGCCGTATAATCCGACACGGCATAATAGCTGCCTAATGAACCTTTTCTGTCTGTTATACTAATGGGATTGATCGGCATAAACCAAAGGGTTTGCACACCCATTTCTTGTAACCTGTTTAGATGTTTGGCAAAAGCTTTGAATGTGCCTTCGGGTGTATATTGACGAACATTGACCTCATAGATATTACCCTGCATAATCCAGGCGGGATGTCCATCTATTTTAGCGGTATCAGAAATGGCAGAGGAGCTTCCTCCATTTTTACAGGAAGCAAAAGCAGCAACTAACAATAAAAGCGGCAGGCAATGGTTTATGCGCATGGCAATCAGTTTAGGCTATAAAATTAGGGAACTAAGCGTAAAACACACTTATATATAAACCTTCATTGCCCGGAACACAGCAATCTCTAATCTCTGGATCGAGCAGGCGGATAGCAGGCATAGAGGATCCTTTACGCCATAGCTATTCCGGAATGATCCGCAATCGGATTGCTTTGTCCCCTACAATAACACCCACTGATTGTTGCCTTGCTTACAAAACCCTTTCTTTGCAGCATAACAAACCTTTATGGAAAAGCCGCCAATCTATTACGGCAGTTACCTGCACCTTGATAAAATATTAGACGCCCAATACCCGGTAAGTTTTGAAAAAGGTAATGTGCCTGCACATGATGAGATGCTGTTTATTACAATACACCAGGCATATGAGCTCTGGTTTAAACAGATATTGTTTGAACTGGATTATGCCATGAAAGTATTTATGCAGGAGAATATCAATGATAATTCGGAATTCCTCAACCTGGTCAGGGACCTTTTACGCGGTGTGATCAGCATTATGCTACTCCTGAATCATCAGGTATATATTTTAGATAGTATGACCCCGCTTGATTTTTTAGCCTTCCGGAATTTATTAACACCCTCTTCGGGTTTTCAAAGCAAACAATTCCGATTAATAGAAGCAAAACTGGGGTTGGAAATAGATAAACGCCATCACAAAGAATATTACAAAAGAACCAATGAAGGCGGGTTTACAAAAGAAGATTATCATACTATCCATCACGCAGAAGAACAAAAGAGCCTGTTACAATGGATAAACAGCTGGCTGGAACGAATGCCATTTTTTAAGGAGGGCTATTGGCAACAACACCCGCCTGCAACTGACACAGCCATCACACAACACCCTTTCTGGACTGATTACAGGCATATTTATCAAACCGGATTAACAGAAAGGGAAGCCAATAAACTGGCTGATTTTGACTATGTATTCTTTGAACGGCCAATAGAAGGACATACAATAGAACAATTGGAAGGGCTGCGCAGCAATTTCTCTCCTGCTGCATTACGTGCTGCCTTATTCATTATGCTTTACCGTGATTTTCCTGTGTTTCAAACCTCTTATCAAATACTCGATTCATTAATTGAGATAGACCATTTGATGGGTAACTGGCGGCATAAACATTTGATTATGGTTCGCCGAATGATTGGCATGCGGGTGGGTACGGGCAATACATCCGGTGCCGGTTACCTGGAGGGGGCTTTAAGTAAACACTATGTGTACCGGGATCTGTCTGGATTGTCTACCTATTTAATTGAAAGGAGAAAATTGCCAGGGTTGCCGGAGGCATTGATTAAGCATTTAGGGTTTACCATGTAAGCTTAGTTAGCACTTCACATTTCTGTCCCCTAATGGTTTATGCGTGGAAGAAGAGAAAGATTCGTGTTAGGTAAAACATAAATGAATATTAGTCTATCGCCCATATTCTTTGTTTCCCTCCGTGAGGAGAGTTGACCAAAGTCTGAACTGCCGTGCACTTCATCCCCATAATTTCTACTATCTTTATTTTCTTCATATACACACAAATCCATTCGAATTGTAAATATTTTTTTATGCGGTTCCACCCTTTGCCTACACTTGTTTTTATCTGTTTTGCCGTAATTACCCAGGCACAAAAAAAAGAAGCCCCCCTACCGGTTTATCCTGATACCAAAATCGGAAAATTAAGTAATGGCATCACCTATTATATCCGCAAAAATATTGAACCAAAGAACCGCGCAGAACTAAGGCTAGTAGTAAATGCCGGCTCTGTTTTGGAAAATGATAAACAGGTAGGGCTTGCACATTTTGTTGAGCATATGTGTTTTAATGGTACCGCACATTTCAAGAAGAATGAACTGGTGAACTTCCTGGAAAAAAGCGGTGTGAGCTTTGGTGCCGATCTGAATGCCTATACTTCCTTTGATGAAACCGTTTATAAACTGCAGGTGCCAACAGACAGTCCGATGGTATATAAACAGGCTATGCAGATACTAGAAGACTGGGCGCATAATGTAAGTTTTGAACCTGTTGAAATTGATAAGGAGCGAGGAGTGGTTGTGGAAGAATGGCGTCTTGGCCGTGGAGCAGATGCACGCTTGCAGGACCAGTTTTTTCCTTTGTTATTAAAAGGTTCCCAATATGCCAAACGCATGCCCATTGGTACCAAAGCAAATATTGACACAGCACATTATGATATGCTTACTTCTTTCTACAAAGACTGGTACCGGCCCGATCTGGAGGCAGTGATTGTAGTGGGCGATATTGATGTGGCGGAGACAGAACAAATGATTAAAGATCATTTTGCAGCTATTCCAACGGCTGTTAATCCAAAAAAAAGAATGCAGTACAGCATCCCGGCACATACAGATACACGAACTGCTATCTTAACAGACCCCGAACAACCGTATAATGTGGTTCAGATCTATTATACACAACCTAAAACTACCGTTAAAACAGAATCGGAATACCGGGCCTCACTTGTGCGTGATCTGTTTAACCAGATGATGAGCAGCCGGCTGGATGAGATCTCACAAAAACCCGAAGCCCCTTTCCTGTTTGGCAGCAGCAGCTATGGCGGATTTCTGGGTGATAAAGATGCATTCAGTTTGATCGCGTTAGCTAAAACCGGCAAAGACATTCATGCATCTATTCAAACACTGCTTACAGAAAATGAAAGGATAAAACAATATGGGTTTGTACAAACAGAACTCGACAGGGCTGTGCAGAATATTTTATCACGAATGGAGAACAGTTATCATGAGCGGGATAAAACCAAATCTGCAGAGCTCATCGAAGAAATGATCCGCAATTATTTAAAAGGAGAAGCCATCCCCGGTATTGAAGTGGAGTTTACGCTTTGCAAAAAATATCTGCCATCCATCACACTCGCAGAGATCAATAGCCTGATTGCTCAATGGATAAAACCTACAGACAGGTCCGTGGTGATTACGGCTCCTGCAAAAGAAAAAAACAACCTTCCTACACAAGCTGCTGTAATGGCACAACTGAACAGCCCGATCGGCAAACTGAAAAAGTATGTTGACAAAGTTTCAACCGGCCCATTATTACCCGTTGAACCGGTTGCAGGTAAAGTGGTTAACGAAAAAAAATATGAAACCATCGGCACTACGGAATGGACATTATCCAACGGTGCCCTTGTGGTTTTAAAACCTACCCGTTTCAAAAATGATGAGATCGAATTTTCTTGTATCAGCTGGGGTGGCACTTCCCTTTATCATGATGCGGATTATCTGAGTGCAGCCAATGCCTCAGTAGCAGCAGCTGTTGGCGGTATGGGTACAAGAGATATGCAATCCTTGCAAAAAGCATTGAGCGGCAAGAACTGTTATGTATCTGCCTCCCTTGCCAATACCATGCAGGGCATCAATGGCAACAGTTCGGTGAAAGACCTGGAAACCGCTTTACAATTATTATACGGAAGCTTTATGGCGCCCAGAAAAGATACGACTATGTTTAAAGTAGTGCTGCAACAGTTTCAAGTGGAACTGGAAAACAAAGACAAATCACCTGAATCTGTTTTTGGAGATTCGGTAAGTTATATCATGGGCAATTACCACCCGCGCCGCAAACCTTTTAGCATTAGCGACCTGAAAAAAATAGACCTGAACCGTTCCTTTGATATCTACAAAGAGCGTTTCAGCAACCCTGGCCAGTTCCTGTTCACGTTTGTAGGCAATTTTAATACCGACAGCATCAAGCCGTTAGTTGAAAAATATATTGCTTCCTTACCCGCAAACGGGCAAAAAGATATGTACAAAGATCCCGGTGTTCGTTACCCAACAGGCCACATCAACAAAGTGATCAGAAAAGGAAAAGAGAACAAATCCGCTGTACGTCTATTTTTTACCGGAGAAACCGGATACGATGACACAGACGACAGGCAACTAAGCCAACTCTGCAAAGCCCTGGGCATAAGGCTCCGCGAAATATTAAGGGAAGATGCGGGTGGTGTATACGGTGTTGGGGTAAGTGGCGGACTTACCCGCGAACCTTACACCAGCTATAGTATTGGCATTCAATTTGGCTGTGCACCGGAGAACGTAGACAAACTAGTGGCATTGGTAATGGAAGAAATAAAAAATACGAAAGCCAATGGTGTAGCACAAATGAATGTAGACAAAGTAATCGCTGAACAAACCCGTTCATTGGAAAGCCAGGTAAAAGAGAATAGCTACTGGCGTTACAGCCTTGAACAGAAATTTTTTCGTAACCAGGATCCGCTAAAAATCCTGGATGCATCGAAACTGATCAGGGAGTTTACGGTAGAAAAAAGCAAGGTACTGGCGAATAAATATTTTGACGATAAGAATGTGGCGAAGTTCGTTTTGATGCCGGATAGAAAATAATAATGATAAGCCTTACTATTTAGGTTATTGCTTTGTTTCAAAAAAAATGCAGATAGGCTTGAATCGGTTAAAATGGGCAATCACAAAAAATGGGGCCCGTTCAATGACCATGTTCCGGTTATTATTTCTTTTCATACAAAGATTGAAATCATGTAAATTGGTTACTAGGGTTTTGGTAATTTTACAGGGCTTCTAATAAATTGTATAAAATCTGTTCCATGAAACTTCTGTTACTTGTTTGCTTTACAATTCTTGCATCCTATTCTACCCAAGCCCAACTCGTTACTGATTCTTTATTAATTGAGGGACATTACAGACTCTTCCATTTCACCAAACCGCAAAGCAGTAAAGCCAATGGCAGCCTTGTATTTGTAATGCACGGCTCAAATGGCAAAGGCGAGGACATGTTAAATAGGGCTGCAAAATTGGAAGAACTCTCCCATACAGAAAATGTATTGTGCGTATATCCAGATGGCTATAAAAAATTCTGGAACGAATGCCGCAAAGCTTCTAGTGCCGCTGCCAACCTTGAAAACATTGACGAGAACCGTTTCTTTGATGGCATGATCAGTTACTTCGCTAAAAACTATCAGATCAACCCCGAACAGGTATTTGCGGTAGGCACTTCGGGTGGCGGGCATATGGCTTATAAATTAGCGTTAACCATGCCCAAAAAAATCAGGGCCATCACCGCCATCATTGCTAACCTGCCGGATAGCGCTAACCTGGATTGTACGGAAGCCAGGATTGCCATTCCCGTTATGATCATTAACGGAACGGCAGATCCTATCAACCCGTATAATGGTGGCGAAGTACTGATACCTAATACAATTCTCGGAAAAGTTCGTTCTACTGAGAGTACGTTTCATTACTGGGCCAGCCTGGGTGGGTACACTGGAAACCCTGTGAAAACTTGGGTTCCCGATACGGACCCCAATGATGGCAAAACCATTGAGCGTTTTACTTATGCGGCCAAAGGAAAGCCCGAAGTAGTATTATTAAAAGTGGTTGGCGGCAAACACGATTATCCGAATGATATGGATGTACATGTAGAAGCCTGGGAATTCTTTAAAAGGCAGCTCTCAAAATAGAACTGCCAGGAGAAGATTCGTGTTTACTTAAAATAATCGTCACGGCATAATCATCCATAGATTAATGATAATGGAAGGGACAAATATATACTGGTTTAGCAAAAGCTTATGCAAAAGGCAAACAGTAGTACTTTTATAAAATGGCAGTTAGTACATCCCGACTGGGATGTTTTGTAGTAATCGCGCTGTTTATTCGGGTTTGTCTTTGTTTAAAAATTTTCTTTGCAAAGGAAGAACACTTTTAGCTGGTTACTATATCCTATGGCATATACACGGCTCATCAGTGCAGTAGTGCCTTATCAGTTTTATCCATACCCTTTCATTAATGTTCTCTCCATCGGATATCCGATCGCTTTGTTAAATGGATTTATTTTAACCAGTGTATTTCTGGGCCCATCCTTATTTTTGATAGCTGTTGCTAAACTCATCAGCAGGAAACCATTTGATACACAATCATTATTCTTTATCTTAATTCATTGGAACCTATGTTGGAAAATGTACAAATCGTCCAGACGGAGATTCTTTGCAATAACTAGTATACGTTAAAGAAAATCACTTACGAATTCAATAAGCCGGATGGCAGTCTGCATAAACATAGTCGGGAAGTTTACGACAGAGGCAATGGCGCCACAATTCTTTTGTATAATACCGAAAACAAAACCATCATTCTTACCCGCCAGTTTCGTTTGCCCACCTATCTAAATGGCAATACAGATGGGATGTTGATAGAAGCTTGTGCCGGCTTACTGGAAAAAGATAATCCGGAAGCCTGTATCAAAAAAGAAACGGAAGAAGAAACCGGTTACCAGGTAAAAGAGGTACGCAAGATATTTGAAGCGTATATGTCGCCGGGCTCAGTTACCGAGATCCTTTATTTTTTTGTTGCCGAATATTCAAAGGCCATGAAAGTAACGGATGGCGGCGGGCTGGAACAGGAACAGGAAAATATTGAAGTACTGGAAATCACACTGGATAAAGCTTTTGATATGATCGGCAATGGTGAGATCAGGGATGGCAAAACCATTATGTTGCTACAGTTTGCAAAACTGAATAACCTGGTATAAAGATGCTCATGCAAGAAAGAAAAAAAGTATTGGCAATTTGTGGCAGCACCCGGAAGGAATCTGTCAATCTGCATATACTTCAAAGAATTGCGGAGATGTATGAGAAGGAAATGGATATTTCTATTTTCACGCAAATCGATCAGCTCCCACATTTTAACCCCGACCTGGATACGGATACAGCACCTGAAGCTGTTATATCTTTTCGAAAACAAATTGAAAGCGCCGATGGCCTACTGGTCTGTACACCTGAATATGTATTCAGCCTGCCCAGTAGTTTCAAAAATGCCATTGAATGGCTGGTATCCACTACCCTGCTTACAAATAAACCCGCTGCACTGGTCACGGCCTCATCCTCCGGACAGAAAGCCCATGAAGCATTACAGCTCGTAATGAGAACGGTTGGTGCAAAGCTAACTGAGTCTGCCTCACTACTGATTACCGCTCCCAAGACCAAGTTAAACATAGAAGGAAAAATAACGGATGAAGCCACCCTTCAAAATATCCGTCAACTGATGGAAGCTTTTATGGATATGCTGTCTGGTAACTAAGTGGTAACTTTCCAAAGCATTTAAAACCATGCGCTATGGAAACCTGGATCCTCTATGCTATTCTCTCCATGATATTCGCCGGACTCACTTCGGTATTGGCCAAATATGGTTTACAGAATATTAACCCGGATCTTGGATTGGGCATTCGTACCACCACCATCTTCCTGATCATAACGCTGATTAATGTGATCGGATCAAAGTATAAAGACCTCTCCTTAATAACAGGCAAGCAAAGCATGCTATTAATAGTATCCGGTATTACCACAACGGCAAGCTGGCTGTTCTATTACCGAGCCATGAAAGACGGACCCGTATCTTATGTTGCGGCTATTGATAAAGCCAGTATTGTAATCACCCTGGTACTTTCTTTTGTGCTACTGAAGGAACCCGCAACGCCTAAGATCCTGATCGGTGGCGGCTTTATTTTTATAGGCATGCTTATCCTCGTTTGGAAATAGCTTTTCTCAGCAAAGCTTATTTTTCGGCGGCTGCAGTGTTCGCCGTACCTTTACCGTGTAATTTTTCTATGAAACAAATAGTATTGGCCATAACTGTGTTACTGATTGCCTGCAACGGAAAGCAGACGGAGTACCGTAAAGCCGAAGATGCATTGGACGCGGGTAGAGAATTCATTAACAGCCGCTTGCAGGGCGATTTTTTGAAAGCCGCATTTTACCTTGTACCCGATGAAAAGAATAAAGCCATTCTGGATGAAATGGAAAAATGGTACCGCGAAAAAGACAAGGAAGGAAGACAACAGTGGAGAACCGCTTCTATTAATATCCGGGAAGTGAGAGAACAAAGCAATACCGAAACCTATATCTATTTCCAGAACTCATTTGATAAACGGGCAGATACGATACGGGTAATTAAACAAAACGATAACTGGTTGGTAGACCTGACCAAAAAACAATAATCATTATCATGCTACTGAAGAACCTCATATTGGTTGGCTTTGGCGGAATGATTGGTTCTGCCCTTCGTTACCTGTCGGTGCATTTTATTAAACACGAAAGTTTTCCCTATGCCACATTTACCGTGAACATTATCGGTTCCTTATTGATAGGAGCCATTATGGGCATGGCTGCAAGGAATGAAGGCTTTGGTAACTGGCGTTTATTCCTCGCAACGGGCATTTGCGGTGGCTTTACTACGTTTTCTGCTTTTGCCTGGGAAAATATGCAACTATTAAGCCAACAACGATATGGAAGTTTTGTAATTTACACAGGCACCACGCTAATCCTGGGATTGGCAGCGGTAACATTTGGCTATTGGCTATCTAAATAATTAAAATACGGATACTATGTTTTCAACAACTGTAAATCATCCATGGCACGGCGTTTCCTATGGCGAACATGCACCCAGAACTGTAAATGCGATAATCGAGATCCCACAAGGATCCCGTTGTAAATATGAGATAGATAAACCCAGTGGCCTGTTGAAACTCGACAGGGTTATCTTCTCTTCTTTCTACTACCCGATCAATTATGGCTTTATCCCGCAAACCTATGGTGGCGATAAAGATCCGCTGGATATTCTTGTGATCACTTCCTTACCGGTTCAGCCCCTAACCATTATGGAGGCAAAAGTGATCGGCGTAATGCAGATGATAGATGGCGGCGATCCCGATGACAAAATCATTGCCGTTGCAGCCAATGACCCTGGTGTTAACCATTACAACAATATTGAAGAACTACCCAAGCATTTCTTTGATGAACTGAGGCATTTCTTTGAAGAATATAAAAAACTGGAAAACAAGACCGTTGTGGTAGAAGATTTTGGCGATAAGGCACAGGCGCTTGCCATTATCGAAGAATCTATCCGCTTTTATAAAGAAACTTTTTTGAATTCATAAAGATTACCGGAACGTGTTGATCAAAACAAGACCCATGACCTTAACTACTATCCTCCTTCTGCTTTTGATAGGATTGGCTGCCGGCTTTCTAAGCGGACTTATCGGTATTGGCGGCGGTGTATTGATCGTTCCGGCACTGGTGCTCTTTGCAGGGTTCTCACAGAAACTGGCACAGGGTACTTCTTTAGGTATCTTATTGTTACCTGTAGGCATCTTAGCCGTGCTACAATATTATAAACAGGGCTACCTCAATGTAAACTATGTGGCCATTATTTCCATTGCATTTATACTCGGCAGCTTCCTGGGCAGCAAGCTGGCCATTTCGCTGAGCGATGATAAAATGAAAAAGATATTCGCAGTAATTATGATGGTGATTGCCGTTAAAATGCTGTTTTTTGATAAGGCCAAACCCACGCCTGTAAAGGATCATGTGGCTTCTTCCACAAAAATTCAACAATCAGGCGGTTAAGACCAAAAAAATCATTCGCTACCCCTATCTTTGCCAAAAATCAATATAAAATGGAAGTAAATCAATCAAGGACTAAATACTGGGTACTTTGTTTTATCTGGTTAGCCATTATGATCACTTTACTGGTGGTTTACCGTCAGTTTTTCTGGCTGGCTTTACCCGGCACCGTTACTTATTTTGCCAAGGCAATGGACCTTCTCTAAAATGCAACTTTTTACCATATAAAAGCAACCTCAACGGGTTGCTTTTTTGTTTCAACCAGGTACCGAGTAATGGATATTTTACGTAGGCTTTACTTTCGTCCGCTCTTCTTTTCTTCTATTTTCTTATAGCGAAATAAGGTCAATAAAGAGAAAAAAAGTAATTAAAAATAGCGTTTAATCAGCCGGAGTTTATGGGTTCGTTCACCGGTATCTGCATTTACAATGCCCATATTATCGATCTTATCTATACGCACTTTCCCCGACGCATGAATGATGGTTTCCTGATCGAGTAAAATGCCTACATGGGTAATTCTTCCTTCTTCATTATCAAAATAAGCGAGATCACCGCATCGGGCTTCCTGTAAAAAACCAACGGGTTCGCCCACACCTGCCTGCTGGTAAGCATCTCGTGGCAAAGCCTTATTGAAACAGCGAAATACCTGTTGTACAAAACCACTGCAGTCAATACCATAAACGGATCTTCCGCCCCATACATAAGGGGTATTCAGGTATTGAAAAGCTTTGGCTTTAATCGCATCACCTGAGAGGATGGCTGTATCGGGGTCAAATGCCTGTCCTGCATAATGAATGGTAAACGTATCAATTTCAGCCTTACCCATTTTCAAAAAACCCAATGAACTGCCAATAGGAATATGCATGGGCCGATCATTTACTATAATAAGCGTATCCCAATCGGCAGTAAGGGTATTTGTAATATTTTTTATTTTTTCTTCTTCAATTACAGCCAGTTGATTAGACGGGCACCATCCTTCATACCCATCATACACACAACGGATTTTAGTGAATGATTTATTTTCTTCGCGTATTTCGGCCAGTTCACCAAACAACAACTGGCTGATCATTTCAGAACGATGGGTATTCTCCTTTCTAAGTGGTGCAACGGGCACCATACACATTACAAAAGGCATCTGATGAATTTACATCCAAGATATGGAATTTTGCTGCCAACGCATCTATACAGAAAATGCTTTATTTTCAGCCGGTGGGGAAAGAACAATTTGACCATATGACCGATAATGAGCTGTTGGATAAATTCTACAGCGATCAGGATACCCAATGGCTGGGTATGCTGTTACAACGCTATACCTACCTGCTTCTGGGTGTTTGCATGAAATACTTAAAAAATGAAGAAGCCGCCAAAGATGCCGTTCAACAGATATTCCTGAAAGCCATCATTGAACTGGGTAAATACAGGGTAGCTTATATGAAAAGCTGGCTTTATATGGTAGCCAAGAACCATTGCCTGATGAAACTGCGGGATAAGCATATTTTTATACCGGTAGAGACCCGGCCTGAACTGACCACAGAAGAAACCGACCGAATAGAACTGGCAGATAAGGAAGCTACCCTTTCTGTATTGGAGAAAGCCCTGGAAGAATTGAACGGGGAGCAGAAAACCTGTGTAACTTTGTTTTACCTGCAAAAGAAAAGTTACCAGGAGATTGTAGAAAGTACAGGATATGATTTATTGCAGGTAAAAAGCTATATACAGAACGGCAAACGAAACCTGCGGATACTGGTAGAAAAGAAATTGAAAGCTTCGTAATGACAGACTTGAAAGACATATTAAACCACGAGGACGAACTCAGTACCGAAGAACTGATGCGTTACCTGCAGGGTAATGCGACAGAGGAAGAGCGTTTTGCCATTGAGAAACAGATGGCAGATTCGTTCTTTATAGACGAGGCAATTGAAGGTTTGCAGCATTTCAAAAATCCGGCGCAGGTAAAAGAATATGCGGAACAACTGAATAAACAGCTGCAAAAGCAGACTGCAAAAAAAGTTTCACGAAAAAATAAAAGAAAACTAAAAGAACAAAACTGGCTGATTATGGCCATACTGGCCATACTGTTGTTTTGTGTAACCGGTTTTCTTTTAATACATTTTTTGATAAAACATTAGCCGATAATTAAAAAGGAATCCCCTCAGAAAAGAAAGGACAGATATGACATACGAAGAATTAGTAAAGAACCACTCGGCAGACATGATTGAAAAACTGGTAACCTGGGTAATCAGCCAGGATAAGGCAGAGATCCATTTTGATTTTGCAGATGAAGACCAGTGGGCAATCATTTCAATGCATATTTACGAAGAAGATAAAGAGATCTCTCTACGCCTACACCTGAATGATGTTTACGACCTCTATTTTGGCTATTATGATGATGACGATGAATTCTTCGAGATCATCCATCTTTTAACAGAAGAAGAAAAAAAAATCCTACCCGAAGCTTTACGGAAATTGATGAAGCATGTTTTGGATAAAGAGGAAGGAGTAAGAATACCTTCCAATTTTCTATCTAAATCATAGATACCCGTTATGGGATTCTGCCATCAGTGCTATTCAAAAATTGTTCTGGTATACCAGATTAAGAAGTTAATGAAAGCACCATTAAACATACCTAAAGAATAATATTTCTTTTTAGCATTTCCTTAATTTTCTCTTACATTGTACCCTTTTATACTGTTTAGATTTAAAATTTGATATGGGATATCAGTGCATCATTGCAGAAGATAATATACTGGAACGCGACGCGTTAACAATGAAAATTAAGAAGATGGAAAGCCTTCATTTAGTGGCCAGCGTGGCCAATGGAATGGAAGCGGTTTCGATACTAAAGAAAGAGCAGATTGATATTGTTTTCTCCGACATAGATATGCCCGATCTTTCAGGTATTGAACTGTTGAAAAGCCTGAAAAACCCGCCGGTTTTTATTTTCATCTCCTCTCATCCGGAACATGCTGCAGAAAGTTTTAACCTTGATGTAATTGATTATATTGTTAAACCTGCTAAAATGGAGCGTTTGATCAAAGCGGTTGATAAGGCTATTGAATACATTAACGCAAAGAAAAAGGCACAAAAGGAGATGCCTTCCAAACAAATAGCCCCACAAACCCAAAACGATTTTATCCGCACTATTGATGCGCACGAATATTTCTTCATCAAGGAAAACAATAACTATATAAAACTGAATATGGGAGATGTGCTGTATATAGAAAGTATGGGCGACTTTTCCAAGATCATTACCCTCAGCCATAAATCACATATGGTTTTGATCAGTTTAAAAAATATGGAAAAACAATTACCCGAAAGCCTGTTTATCAGGGTGCATAAACAATATATTGTTAATGTATTGCACATTAAGAACATCAGTATTTCTGATATCAAACTCAGCAATAGCCTCCTGATACCTATCAGCATTGCGTATAAACAATCACTGCAGGATAACCTGATCAATAAAAAAACACTGACAAGGTTTATCGAATAATATAAAAATTAATGGTTTGTTTTAGCTGACCCTACCGATGAATACCCACCCAGCCCTTTCACCGCTGTATTTTCAGCGGATACTCTGTAATAATAAATCGTATGGGGATCCAGTCCTTTTATTAATTGCGATGTAGCCTGAACAATCCTTCCATGATAGCCCGATACAAATGTGCGAAAATCAGGATCAGTTGAAACATCAACCCGATATTGTTGTACTTCACCAAACCTGGGCTTATCCCAATTAACCGAGAACCCGTTATCACTAATATTTGAAGCTTCCGTCAATATAGGAATCACCATTGCATAACTTTCTGTCCAGTTGGAATTGGCGCCCACCAAAGGATGAAAGCCTGTTAAAAGTCCATTATTGCCATTGGCAGTTAAATCGATCAGGGTAGTAACTCCGGTATTGTCTCCTAAAGCTTTACCCAAATTGAAATTATAATACGCAACTAGGTCCCGGGTGTTTGGCGATATAACATTCAACATATCTTCTTTAAAAAACGACGACCTGTCTGTATTAAATATTCTTACTTCATCCATTGAAAAAGCCATCCGCTCATCAAAGCCAAGACTTAACGCATTTTTTCCAAACACCAACGGGAAACCGGTATAGACGGATTGTTGAAGTATGCCGTTTACATAGAGGCTGATACTATCTTTGGTAAACAGGGCGGATACAAAATACCATCGCCCCGCTTCCAGGGGATATTTCTGAACAGCAAATCTTTGCCCGTTGGCAGTACCTGAACCAGAACAGATGCCGGCTGTAAAATGAAAGGTACTGTCAACCCCAATAGAATACGTATCATCATACCTTACATTATCATTTCGTTTTACAATCATTCTGCCAAAATCGGCGCTCAGCTGATGGATATTGGCCCAGAGTTCTACCGATACAACCGGTGAACGGAAAGATGCTGCATCCGGAACAAAAATACGATCGTCAAAACCATCAAAGCTCAATGCATTTCCGGGTTGCGAAGAAACACCTATTCCCAGTGTGGCGCTACTGCTGCCATACATATTGTATGCTGTAACCGTATAGGAACTGTTGATGATATTTTCTGTAGGTGTCCCCTTAAGTATACCCCTGGTTCTGTCAAACACTAAGCCCTGCGGTAATAATTCAGGACTAATAGCATATCCTTTTAGTTCAACAACCCTGATTTTATTATTCAATGCATCTGCTACAAAAAGCTCGCCTGCATTATTTACTGCCAATCCATTGGGGAAATAAAAGCCAGCCAGTGAACCATTGGTATCGTCCTGTGAACCCGGTGCACCACTTCCCGAAAGGGTTGTGACTGCACCTGATAAAGCTATTCTTCTGATCTTTTGATTGGCTACATCCCCCACATATACATTCCCTGCCCCATCTACGGCTATGCCCCGTGGATGATTGAAACTGGCTAATGCACCTATTAAATTATCTGCCGATCCGGCTGCACCGCTGCCTGCCAGCGTTGTTACAACACCCTCTGCCGTGATCTTTCTGATTTTATGATTTAACTGATCTGCCACATATATATTTCCTTTACTGTCGATGGCAATACCATTGGGTTGATGAAACGTTACGGATTCGCCATTCTTACCATCGAACGAACCAATAAAACCATTTCCCGCAAAACTGCTTACAGATCCGCCGGGTATTATTTTCCGGATACGGTTATTGCCTTCATCTGCTACAAATACATTTCCCATTTCATCTACGGCAAGATCAACAGGAAAATGAAAGGAAGCTTTTAAACCGTTGATGTGATCAGCAAAAGCAGCCTGCCCGTTTCCTGCATACGTACTCACAGCGCCGGATGGGCTTATCTTACGTATCCTGTGATTAAAAACATCTGCTACAAATACATCCCCATATTTATCCACGGCTATTCCCGAGGGCCCGTTAAAACTGGCTTTGGAGCCGATCCTATTATCTTCTGCACCGGGCCTGCCACTGCCAGCCAGTGTGCTAACCACACCATCCGGTGATATTTTTCTAATACGGTTATTCAATTCATCAGATACATACAGGTTTCCGTTACGGTCAACAGCAATTTTAGAAGGGCGGTTAAACCGTGCTTTTCCTCCCGCGCCATCCATAAACCCGGGATTGTCATTACCTGCAAAACTTTGTGTATTACTATATATCGTATGAGGAACCTCACCGCCGTTGTTAACCGGTGCCAGTGGAACAATGGCCGAGTCTTTGGTAAAAATCTTATACGCACCATAACTGATTACCGGAGCCTGCGCAAACAAATGTTCTACTCCTGCTGACAAAATAGCGATAAGAAATAACGGTATTTGAAACCTCATGATTAAACAACTCTTCATAGTTCCGGGAAATAAAATATTATCCTTTGGGTAAAGCCAGCTCAAACCTACATCCCTGTCCATCAGGGTTTGATCTTACACTGATATTACCATTCATTAAGCGACTAAATGTTTTACATAGCAGTAAACCCAACCCTGTTCCTTTTTCTTTTGCCGTACCCAGCGTGGTTTCTGCCTGCGCCAGCTTTTCAGAATTAAACCGTTCCATTTTTACTGAGGGCATCCCAACGCCCGAATCGGTTACTGAAATAATGACCTGATCATCTGTTAGAACGGCTGCAATAGAAATATGCCCGTTAACTGGTGTAAACTTTACTGCATTGCTTAACAGGTTACGCATCACCAGTTCCACCATATTGGCATCCGCCGTTACCGATACCCATCCTTCGATCTCATTCCTGAAAATAATTTTTTTATCTTTCATCCGATCTGTAAAAGATTGCTGCACATTGGTAACAACCATACCCATATTCACTTTTTCGATCACCGTTTTAAAACCCTGCATCTGGCTGGCTGCCCAGTTCAGCAGGTTATTCATTAAGGTAGAGGTTTGGTTAAGGGTTATATTGATCTGATCAAGATAAAGCTCCAGTTTATCCGTAGTAATAAAACCTTCTTTGATCAGTTCCGTAAATGAAAGCAGGGTATTAACGGGTGAACGCAGATCGTGACTTACTACACCGAGAAGGGTATCTTTTACCATACCCATTTGTTCGAGTTCGTTATGCTGTTGCGAGATCATTGCATTCAGGCGTTTGGTTCTGCGCTGACTATCATAAACAATAACCGCAAATGAACCTACAATCAAAAAACCGATTAGCAATACCAGGTTCCATTTGCGGTTATTAATTATCTCAGCCTGCTGTGCATTGATCTGTTTATTTTTTTGTATTTCTGATAACCGGGCTTCCAGCCGGTTCTTTTGCAAAACCTGTGCCTGGGTTTTTCTATCCTGCTCCAGTTCATTTTGCTTTTTTTGCACACGCAATTCGAGCAGCTGTTTTTCTTTTTCTGCCAGTTCGGTCTTTTGTCTTTCCAGTAATTTTTTTTGTTCCTCATGCCGGTTCAATTCAATCTGTTGCTGCCTGCCGAGTAACAATACCTGCTGTAACTGAATTCTGCTGTCGGTATTAGGTGTGGGGCCGGCAAATTTGCCGGAAAGTTTGGGAAGGGTATCGGGTTTGAGCTGTTGTCCATATATATGGCAAAAGCAGATCAGGTGAATAAAACATAACAAACCCTTGATTCTCATAAAATAACTTCCTATAATACATTGTAACTGAAAGCAATAGGGGTGAAAATACGATAGATGTGGAATATGCGGAACATTATTTAGATGATAAGAAAGAAGTACCGTTTATCAAATCCTTTGCGGGCGATCTGAAAAGAGATATTTATGAATAAGACAGCCTGATTCGCAAAAGGGAACAGCGAAAACTGTGGATGGATTCGTTAACCATCATGCTGTAGTCCCCTGATCCCGATTTATTACGATCAACAGATCGCTTTTATTCAAAAGCAAGATCATCTGGAAGAATAGTATTGATCATTACCCGGCAAAAGGTTCATCAATAGACACACTTGTCTTTGAAAACCATTTGGGCCCTTCGGCAGTCATATACGCACAATCTTCTAAACGAACACCAAACTCACCGGGAATGGAGATCGTGGGTTCTATACTAAAACACATCCCGGGCGCTAATAATTGTTGATTGCCCTTTACCATATTCCCCCATTCGTGCCCATCCATTCCTATACCATGACCGGTTCTGTGTGGCAGGCCCGGCAATTGATACCCGGGGCCAAAACCCGCGTCTGTAATTACTTTGCGGGCAGCTTCATCTACTAATGCACACGCCATTCCGTTTTTGGCAGCTGCAAAACCGGCCGCCTGCGCTTTTTGTTCAAGGTTCCAGATAGCAAGTTGTTTTTTAGTGGGTGTGGCATCAAATACAATGGTTCGCGTAATATCAGATTTGTATCCTTCTACCGAACAACCGCAATCCATCAAAACAATATCCCCTTTTTGTAAGGTTCTGGGTTTAACACTGCCATGGGGTACGGAAGAAGACTCTCCAAAAAGAACCAGTGCATCACCATTATTTCCACCCAACCTGGTGTGCGCTTCAGAAATGATCGCAGCGAGTTCTGATTGCGACATCCCTTGTTTTAGACTACCTATCCCAAATTTGATTGCCGCTACCGTAATATCGCTGGCTTTCTGTAACAAAGCAATTTCGGCCGGTGATTTAATCATACGGCAGGGCATGGTAACCGGATCGCCACTTACATAATTCAGATGGGCGGCTTCTTTCCTGATCCCATCCAATATAAAAAAACGAAGCCTCTCCTCAATAGCTATCGTACCCGATTCAATACCTGCTTTTTTAAAAGACCCGGCAATTAATGCATACGGACTTTCATCTTCCTGCCAGGCATACACCTGCTTACCTATCTTGATGGATTCACGTAAACGTGACTCTTCAAAACCGGGGCATATATAAAACACATCTCCTTTCGCAGGTATTACGGCCACCATCGTTCTTTCACTGGGCCACCAGCTGATACCCGTAAAATAAAGAAGAGAAGTACCGGCATCCAGTACCAGTGCCTGTAATTGCTGTTCCACCAATAAACGCTGGGCTTTGGCAATACGTTGTTTTCTTTCATCTACCGTTATAGGCAACACATCTTTTGCCATAGATGAAAGTGAATCCACCGCAGAAACTGTACCTGTTTTTTCCTTCCCGGTTTTGCAGGATAGCAATCCTCCGGTAACAGCTGTTCCTGCAGTGAGTGCAGATAATTGAATAAAATCCCTTCTCTTCAGATTCATCATAATAATTTTAGCATGCGTGTTAAGGATCGAAAGTTAAGGAAATAAACGACTATATTATACATGGAACCCTTACTTCCCATTCTAAATCGTATATTAGGATTTAACCTTACCCAACTGATATGGTTTCAAAAGGTTTACAAAAAACGATCGGCCCATGGTCCGCTATATCTATTGTGATCGGCAGTGTGATTGGCAGTAATATTTTTATGAAGCCGGCTACCATGGCGGCGCAACTGGGTTCTCCCTATCTGCTGATCTTGGTTTGGTTAGTGGCAGGGCTTATCAGCATGTTTGGCGCCATGGCTTTTGCAGAATTGGGAACAATGTTTCCGGAAACAGGTGGCCAGTATGTTTATCTGCGCTATGCCTATGGCGACCTAGTGGCTTATCTCTATGGCTGGTCTAGTATGGCCGTGGTAAATACTGCGTCTATCGCTGCTACAGCTTTTGTATTGGCTTCTTATGCCGGTTATTTTATTCCTCTACCCCATTTTAGTAACCTAACCGAACATGCATACATACTTCATATTCCTTTTGTGGGAGATATTATGCCTTTACAGAATTTTGGCGTCAAGTCTTTAGCCATCATGGTGATCATGGGGTTGAGTATTGTGAATTATATAAGTGTGAAATCAGGTAATGGGATTCAGTTAATCGCTACTGTTTTTAAAACAGCTGTTATCGTAATGCTGATTGCAGGCATTTTCTTTTCAGGGAAAGGCCATTTGGTAAATTTTCTTACCAATGGAAAAGACTTTCACCTGAGAAGCTGGACACTACTTGCCGGATTTATGGCAGCTACCACAGGGGCTTTTGCAGCTTATGATGGATGGAATAACCTTAGCATGGTAGCAGGCGAAATAAGAAACCCTTCAAGAAATATTACCCGCGGCCTTATGATAGGATTATGGTCCTGTATCTGCATCTATATATTGATTACCCTGTCTTATATGTATGTACTGCCTATTGATGCCATGGCAAAATCACCACTGGTGGCAAGCGAAGCTACCGCAGTTGTTATGGGAAATATTGGCGGTACCCTTATTGCTTTACTCATTGTCGTTTCCTGTCTTGGCGGAACCAATATCAACCTACTTACCAATGCCCGGGTTATTTTTGCAATGGCTGAATCGAAATTGTTTTTCAACTGGTCAGGCAAAGTACATCCAAAATTTAATACCCCTGGCAATTCGGTGATGCTCTTAGGCATATGGAGCAGTGTACTAGTGCTAAGCGGCTCTTTTG
This sequence comes from uncultured Sediminibacterium sp., assembly GCA_964519475.1. GTDB lineage: Bacteria > Bacteroidota > Bacteroidia > Chitinophagales > Chitinophagaceae > Sediminibacterium. The sequence goes on along the minus strand of CAZFKE010000010.1, from coordinate 117,908 downwards.
ATATCCTCGCCGATATGTTCATTTTTATGAGCTGGGTATTTTACGGCCTGGTAGTGATGGGCGTTTTTATTATGCGAAAAAAATTACCCGATGCGGACCGTCCTTATAAAACATGGGGGTATCCCTTGGTGCCCTTGATCTTTATTTTGTTTACCGCTGTGTATATCGGCACTACTGTATATAATGATATTACCCATTACCTGAATGGCAGTTCTCCTATTATCAATTCTGCATTTGGATTATTGTTAACGGCTATCGGTATTCCGTTGTATTATTATTTTAAGCGGAAGAAGTAAGTAGAAATCAGCAACCATTATAAACGGTTTCCTTCTTTTGGGAAAATAACAATAGGTTGCCACTGTTTGGCTTCTGCCATCGTAAATAGGCCATAAGAAATGATGATCACGATATCTCCCGGCGCACCTTTACGTGCAGCGGGTCCATTAAGACAACAAACCCCGGATCTCCTTTCCCCTTTGATCAGGTAGGTCTCTATCCGTTCTCCATTATTTACATTAACTACCTGGATCTTTTCATATTCCAGCATCTGTGCGGCATCCATCAGATCCTCATCCAGGGTAAGGCTGCCTACATAATTCAGGTTGGCTTCGGTAATGGTTGCCCGGTGTACTTTTGATTTCAGGAGCTGGATCTGCATAATGACACTATCATTAATGTTTATAAAGCGGGTATAGAAGTTGCGAAATTAGTTTTTTGAACGGTACAACAAAAAATTATACAGGTTATCTGCATAATCGCCTGATTAGCTGCTCATGAACCGGAAATAGTTTATGTAACTCGTCTGCTTTTGCCAATGCAAAATCAGCAAAATCAAAACCGGGTGCTACGGTGCACCCTACAAAAGAGAAAGAACCACCCGCTGCTGTTTCAGACGCAAACCAACTGCCTGCGGGTACCATAGCCTGGAAAGATTCTCCTTTAGACAAATCGTTACCCAATGTCAGTAATTCATATTGACCATTGGGATGGATCACATGAACATGCAAGGTTTGTCCTGCATAAAAATGCCAGCACTCATCGCTATGTATACGGTGGAAGGCAGAAAAATTACCCTCTTCCAGTAAAAAATAAATAGCGGTTGAGAAATGCCTGCTACCGGAAAATCTTTTGGGTAAGGCAGGCTGTGCTATTATTTCAGAAGAGCGATAATTCTCTTTATAATACCCACCTTCCGGATGAGGGAGTAACTGAAATTTTTCAACCAGTTCTAAAGCAGTAAGTGACATATATTTTGCGCGTTTGAGACCGGGTATTCGCTCTGTGAAATGCTTTGTCTCTTTGTTGAAAAAATTACTGTTTGGGTTTACGCTTTATCGGTTTGCCATATTTCTTCTTCATCTGATCCTTCCTGCTCACTTTCGCATTTACTTTTAATTTTTTAGCCGATTTTTTATGAAAATCAATTTCACTATATACTTTTTTGGGCAGCTTTACCCGATCTGTTTTCATGAAGATCTTCGGTTTCTCATCTTCCGTTAATACAGTTGATATCAGCAAGCCTTCGGGCAATGGAACAATTGGTATTTTGTACTGCATCAACTCTTCAATCGCTGCCTGTTGTTTAATTTCCCTTGGTGTAATGAATGTGATCGAGATCCCTTTCTGATCAGCCCTGCCGGTTCTTCCGATACGGTGAATATAGGTTTCAGGCATAGCAGGTGTATCAAAATTAATTACGTGTGATACTTCAGCCACATCAATACCCCTTGCCACAATATCTGTTGCAATCAGGAAACGATACGTGCCATCCTTAAAACTATTCACCGCATTAAAACGGAAATTCTGTGCTTTATTGGAATGGATCACTCCAACCGTTCCCGGGAATGCCGGTTCCAATTGTTCGTACAATTGATCTGCCAGCTGTTTGGTACCGGCAAAGATCAACACCTTATTCATGGAAGCGTCGCTATTCAATAATAACTCAAGTAAATTTACTTTAGTATAAAAATTAGGCACTTCATAAGCAGACTGGTTAATATTTTCCAGTGGTGTGCCCGTTGGTGCCGCTTCAATTTTTTCGGGATGCTTAAAATAGTCCTGTATCAGTTTCTCCACCTCATCGGTGATGGTTGCAGAGAATAAAAGGTTCTGTCTTTTTTCTGGAAGCAGGTCCAGGATATTTTTGATCTGTGTACGAAAACCCAGGTTCAGCATTTCATCCATTTCATCTATTACCAGCCTTTTCACCGCTTTCATATTAATAGAACCATCCAATGCAATGTCCAATAACCTGCCTGGTGTGGCTACTAAAATATCCAAACCACTTTCTATTCTTTGTTTTTGTGTATTGATATTGGTGCCGCCATATACACCATCTACCTGCAAGGTCATGTAAGTGGTTATTTTTTTTACCGCTTCCATCACCTGTATCACCAGTTCTCTTGTTGGAACCAGGATCAGCATCTGTACTTCTCTTTTTTTAGAGAACTTCATCAGGCGCAAACACGGCAATAGATACGCAAAAGTTTTACCCGTTCCGGTCTGTGCAATCCCGCAAACATCCCTGCCCGACATGATCACAGAAAACGCTTTGCTTTGAATAGGGGTGGTTTGGGTTAAACCCATGTCCTGCAAGGCATTGAGTAAGGGGGTATTCAGGTTTAATTCGTCAAAACGCATGAGTGGGTTTGGGTAAATGAGCCACAAAGGTAATACCTGAAGGCTAAGTGGGATGAAAATCACATATGAGGCATCAATTTACCCCCCTGCACTAACGCTGCTTCTCTTGTTCTCTGCGGAAAGAAAAAACATCGAAAAAGGATTGATCGCTATCATTGGGAAGCTATTCACCGCGAGAAAAAGAGGACAAAGAGTTTCCGCAGAAATTTCACAACACGCTATGGTAATTGTTTTGGCTTTTCTTACAGTGTCCTATATTTATCACCTCAAACTCATCTTATGAAGCAAAAGGCATGGATCGTTTTTTCTTGTTCCATCACCATCTTATTATTCAGTTTTCAATTTGTTGATAAACCCGTTAATACAATAGCCAATGGCATTATTACCGGCGCAGATCAAACAGAAAAATACCTTACTTTATTAAAAGGGAAAAGAGTTGCCTTATTAGCCAATCAAACCAGTATTGTGGGTAAAATACACCTGGTAGATAGTTTGCAGAAACTGGGGATCCATATTGTAAAAGTATTCGGCCCGGAACATGGTTTTCGTGGTAAGGCAAGTGCGGGGGATAAAGTATCGGATGAGATAGACAAAGCAACCGGCATTCCTATCATATCCTTGTATGGAGCCAAATCAAAAGCCACCAAAGAAGACCTGGCAGATGTAGATATTTTGATTTATGATCTGCAGGATGTGGGTTGCCGTTTCTATACCAATATCAATGCATTAGCCAGACTGATGGAATCCTGTGCCGAGAATAATAAAGAATTACTGATTCTCGACAGGCCCAACCCGAATGGGTATTTGATTGACGGACCTGTTTTGGATATGACATTTAAATCGGGCATCGGTATGTTTCCCATTCCTGTTGCGTATGGTATGACTGTTGGCGAATTTGCACATATGCTGAATGGAGAAGGATGGCTGGCCAATAAACTAACCTGTAAGATCACGGTTATTCCCGTTGCGAATTATAACCATGAAATGGAGTATACGCTCCCGGTAGCTCCTTCTCCCAATTTAAATACGCAGCAAGCAATCCTCTTATACCCTTCTACCTGTTTGTTTGAAGGAACCTATCTGAACCATGGACGAGGCACCTATTTTCCATTTACCGTAATGGGTAACCCTGAGTTAAAAGGGAAATATTTGTTTTCTTATACCCCTACCGGTATCAAAGGCATGGCAGAAACGCCCTTGTTTATGGACCAGGTTTGTTATGGGCTTGATTTGCGAAACTACCCTACCGATCTTCTCCGTAAAAGCAAACAACTCAATATCAGCTGGCTGATAGAATTGTATAATGCATTTCCGCACAAAGAAAAATTCTTCGACTTTACATTGAGTAAGGAAATGGGAAGTATTGATAAACTGATCGGACAGAATGCTTTTAAATACCAGGTAATGACTGGTATGTCTGAAGTCGAGATCCGTAAAACCTGGGAACCGGGGTTGAGTAAGTTTAAGGAAATGAGGAAGAAGTATTTGCTGTATCCTTAAGAAAAAAACGTCATTGCGGTAAGTGTTAGTTAATTGTTTTCAGTATAGTTCTTGAAGTTATTCAAAATAGCCTGCCATCCACCTCTTTGCATTTCAACGGGGTTTTGATCTTCAGGGTCAAAACTTACCACTACTTCTGTTTGGTTTCCCAGGTTTTTAAATTGTACGGTTGCCTTTCTTCCACCAAATTCGTAGCTGAATGCTGAGCCTTCTGAAATAGCTGTGTACACCACTTCAAAATCAAATCCAAAACTGCCGTCTTTGGCTTCCATCCTGGCTTTGTAAGTGCCACCTATACGCATATCATTTTCGGCACTTGGGCAATGCCAGCTTGGGTCTGCAAAGTTCCAATGAATGATATGTTTTGGATTCGAATAATAATCCCACACTTTTTTAGTTTCTGCGTTTACGGTTGCTTCAACTACAATTTTTGGCTGGCTCATTTTTTTATTTTTTGCATTACGATTGTAAAGATGCGTAGTGTTTTTGGTTTATCCAAAGTGTTTCTATGAGTGGCTTTGCGCTTAGTATTTCTAAATTTTCATTAGCAAACTCCTTGCGCCCCTTGCGATCTTTGCGGTACTGCTGTAAACTTTGCTGTAAATGATGTCAATAATTTCAGGAGGATCTAATAAAAGCGTTTTTTTCATTTCCGGAACTAAAGCTGTAACGCAAAGGGCGCTAAGAACCGCAAAGAGCGCAAAAGATTTAAGATATTTTTTCAGTTCTACACAGAGTCTCTAGGAGAGACCCTGCGCTAGTATTACAAAATTTTTATTAGTAAAAGCCCATGCTAGGTCCGCTGAATTCGCAGGGTCCTTTACCAAAAGACACATGCTGGAAACTGTTTTGAAAAGTAAATCCTGCGGAGAATCAAAACCTCGGAGGAAGGTTTGAGTAAGTTTAAAAAAATGAGTAAGAAATATTTGTTGTATCCCTGATGTATTGGCCACAGATTCACAGATCAGACAGATTTATTTCAACTATCATCTGTGAATCTGTGGCGTAAATTCTACTCACTCAATTTTTCTGTGGCATGTTGTTTAATTGCCTGGAGATCTTTTTTACTGTAAGACAGTTTGGTGATCGTTACAAACAATACCGGTACAATAAAGATGGCCAGTAAAGTGGCACCTAACATACCGCCTAATACGGTCCAGCCAATGGTGCTTCTTGCCACGCCTCCTGCCCCTGTTGCAAAAGCCAATGGCAAGACACCCAATATAAATGCCATAGACGTCATGATAATAGGCCGTAAACGGAGTTTTACTGCTTCGATGGTTGCCGGAATAATTTCAATGCCACTATCCACCCGTTCCTTTGCAAACTCTACAATCAATATCGCATTCTTAGCGGCCAAACCGATCAGTGTTACCAAACCAATCTGCGCATACACATTATTGGTTAGATGAGGAAGCAGCGTTAAGGTAAGTATCGCTCCAAATGCACCTGTGGGTACGGCTAACAGAACTGAAAGAGGTATAGACCAGCTCTCATACAATGCAGCAAGGAACAGGAATACAAATATGATGGACAGTGAGAAAATATAAATGGTACTCGAACCGGCATTGACCTCCTGGAGACTTAATCCGGAGAACTCATAACTATAACCGGCCGGTAAAACCTTATCAGCCACTTCCCGCAATGCCTGTATCGCTTGCCCGCTGCTGTAGCCATCTTTAGGGTTACCATTGATCTCAGCTGTACGGAAAAGATTATAGTGGCTGATCAATGGCGCACTCTCTATAGGGGTTGCAGTGATCACGGTACTTAAGGGTAATAAATTTCCCGCCTGGTTTCGGACATAGTATTGATCGAGTTTACTGATATCCGAACGGAACATCGTATCTGCCTGCGCCACTACCCTGAAATTTCTCCCATAAATAGTGAAGTCATTTATATAACGGCTTCCCAGAAAGGTTTGCATGGTATTGTATACGTCCGAAATAGAAATACCCAGTTTTTTACATTTTTCTCTGTCAACATCCACTTTATAACTGGGTGTTTTAGCCGTAAAGAACGAGAATGCCCTGGCGATCTCGGGACGTTTATTCATCTCCCCCACAAATGTGTTCACCACTTTTTCGAACTGTTTGATATCATCTGTACTTTCACGTTGTTCCAGTTCGAAGGTAAAACCTCCTGTTTGTCCCAAACCCGGAATAGCCGGCGGAGACGTTACAACAATATTAGCTCCTTTGATAGCCGCCAGTTTTTTCTGGGTATTCGCCATAATAGCTGCCAGTTGTAAACTCTTATCCTTCCGGGTATCCCAATGTTTTAATTGTGAGAAGATGGTACCACTATTGGATTTGGTGGCACCTGAAATAATATTAAACCCACCCAATGCCGCATAGTGATCAATTCCCGGCGTTTCTTTTAAGACTGCCATGATACTGTTCAATACTTCCAGGCTTCTGGTAGTAGAAGAAGCTTCAGGCAATTCATAGGTAACAAACATCCTTCCCTCATCTTCTGTAGGAATAAAGCCCGTTGGTTTCGAGCGGAACAATAAACCCGTTCCTACCATGATACAAACCAGTAATACCAATACCAAAGGTGCGATGCTGATAGAACGGTAAACGCCGTTTGTGTACCGATTGGTAACATTTCCAAACCATCTGTTGAACCGAAAGAAGAACTGATTTAATCCTCTCGATTTTTTATCAATATGCATCGGCTTAAGAAATAAAGAACATAAAGCCGGTGTTAAGGATAACGCTACAAAAGCAGAGATCAATACAGAAATGGCAATGGTAATTGCAAACTGTTGGTACAGCCTTCCTACGATGCCCGGAATAAATCCAACCGGTATGAATACCGCAGCCAATATCAATGCAATGGCAACTACCGGACCCGAAATATCTTTCATGGCTTTGGAAGTGGCTTCTTTGGGTGATAACTTATCGTGATCGATATAATGTTGCACGGCTTCTACCACCACAATGGCATCATCCACGACTATACCGATGGCCAGTACAAAACCAAACATGGTTAAGGTATTGATGGTAAAACCAAGCGGAACAAAAAATGCAAATGTTCCGATGATAGAAACTGGTATCGCCAGGATCGGGATAAGGGTAGCTCTCCAGCTTTGCAGAAAAAGGAATACCACCAATACAACCAGTCCAAGTGCTTCCAGCAAAGTGGTGATCACTTCGCTGATGGATACTTTTACTACGGAAACCGTTTCAAAGGGGATCACATAATCAATATCTTTCGGAAAAGATTTTTTCAATGCCTCCATAGCTAACGTAACGCCATTGGCTGTTTCCAGCGCATTGCTACCTGGCGCCTGGTATACCAATAAATAAGAACCACGCTTACCATCTACAAAAGAATTACTCGCATAACTGAACTTACCTAATTGAATACGCGCCACATCTTTTAAATGAACCACCGAACCGTCAGCAGGTTTGTTACGAACGATTACATTGCCAAATTGGGCTTCCGTACTTAAACGGCTATTGGTAAACACTGTATATTCAAAAGCCTGCACACTGTTCTGCGGGGGCGCACCCACCGAGCCTGCCGCTATCTGTACATTCTGTTCCTGTAATGCAGCCACTACTTCACCCGCTGTTAAACCCAACTGTGCCAGCTTATCGGCCTGTAACCAGATGCGCATACTAAAATCATCGGCACGGGTAAAAATATCACCCACACCCGGTACGCGCAGCAAGGCATCACGCACAAAAATATTGGTATAGTTATCCAGAAAGGTTACACCATGTGTTCCATTGGGAGAATACATAGCCACCAGTAAAAGAATGCTGGGTATCCGTTTACGGGTAACCAGTCCCAGGCGTTTTACATCATCCGGTAATTGCGGTGTGGCAATCCCTACCCTGTTCTGTATATCCAGTGCAGCAATATCTGCATTGGTGCCCACTTTCAAAGTAGCCGTAATAGTTGTTCTGCCATCACTGGTACTGTTACTCTGTAAATAAGCCATACCGGGTGTTCCGTTCACCTGCGCTTCTACAGGCGTGGTAACGGTTTGCTCAACAGTTTGTGCATCTGCGCCGGTAAAACTACCCGTGATCTGCACTGTTGGCGGCGTGATCTCGGGGTATTGACTGACAGGCAAGTTCAGGATAGACAATACGCCCAGCAAAACAATCACTATCGAAATAACGATGGCGGTAACCGGCCGTTTAATAAATGTATTTGCGATCATACTTTCTTGTTATGGTTTGGTTTCTTTTGCTGGCGCTGTATTTACCACAGTTCCATCCTTTAATTTCTGCACCCCTTCTGCGACTACTTTGTCTCCCGGTTTTAGTCCGTCTTTCACGATCACTTTATCATTGATGCGTGTACCCAATACAATTTTTCTTTGCGTTACTTTGCTGCTGTCGCCAAGTACATACACAAAATATTCGCCCATCTGCTCTATCACAGATTTATAAGGGGCCAGCAGGAAAGTTCCGTCATGGTTGTTCTTCACACGAATATTGGTACCCATGCCTGCTTTCAATTGTCCGTTGTTTGGGAACACCAATCGTGTTTTAATCGTTCCCGTTTGCGGATCCACTGCACGGTCGGTTAAACTGATAAAACCCGTCTTTGGATACACGGTATTATCAGGCAACAACAAAGTGAAGATGGAATCTTTCTCCGGTGCCGGATGAGCTTTTAAATTAGTAAATCTTGGAATCTCTTTTTGATCGATCGAAATATCCACCGCCATCGGGTTATCAGAAGAAACCGTGTTAAGGATATTTTGATTAGCGGTTACCAGTGTTCCTGTTTTTGCCTGTGAGATGCCAATCGTTCCGTCAAACGGCGCATAGATCGTTGAGAAACGAAGATCATTCAATAAACGGGATGCATTGGCTTGTGCAGCAGCTACCTGCATTTTGGCACTTTGCAGATCGGCTAATGCATAATCTACTTTTTGCCGGGCAATCGCATCCTGTTTTAATAAAACCTCGTACCGGTCAACATCCTGCTGTGCTTTGGCCTGATTGGCTTTTACCACGTTCAGGTTGGCAATGGCCTGATCATAATTGGCCTGGTATTGTTGTTTATCTATCTCATATAATTTCTGCCCCTTGCTCACGTGTTGACCATCTGTAAAATAAATGCCGGTAATATAGCCGGTTACCTGTGCTTTCAGATCAACCTGGTTCAATGGGATGATCGTTGCGGGGTAGCTGTCAAAATAAACAGCCGATTCATTCTTTACCTCGTACACTGTTACCGGTACCGGTACTGGCGCTTTTTGTTCAGGCGCTTTCGTGCCACTACAGGCAGCTAAGAATACCAGGCTGCCCAATAAAAAACGATGTATGATAATTGTTTTTCCCATATCAGAATTGTATTATGTTAATATTGAATGGTGCCTAAAGCTTTTTGTACGTCTAATTTGCTTTGTAATAACTGGAACAAAGCGTTATAAAAATTTAGCTGTGCAGTGCGCAGGTCCGACTCTGCTATGATCACATCCAGATAAGTTTTGATTCCTGATCTGTATTGAATATCCAGTGTCTTATATACCTCATCTGCCAATACCACATTCTCTTTTAATGCTTTATAATTGGACAGGTTACCCTTGTATACTGCCAATGCCTGCTCATATTGTGTATTCAGTTTATTTTGTAAGGATACCATTTCCCAATCAACTCGTTTTGTTTGCAGTTCAGCCTGTCTTATCTGCAGCACCCGTTTGTTTCCCTGGAAAATAGGCAGCGATAACAGGATACCGATATTGGAATTGGAAAAACCCTGGCTATACGTCTTGAAGAATTCGTTATTCAGATAACCCATATTATAATTACCAAAGGCTGAGACTGAAGGAACATAAGCAGAACGATAATATTTTTCACTCGCCCGCTGTAGCCTTTGCTGTGTCTGCAATAATTTGTATTCAATCCGGTTATCATATTGCACACCAATGGTTGTATCCACCATTGCATCGGTTTCCATATGTGAGGTATCGTATTGAAGCTGAATTTCGGCGCTATCAGAAGCACCCATTAATTGTTTCAGGTAAGATAGTTTCGCAGTGATGAGGTCCCTTGTTTGCTTTCGTTGTGCTTTGGCATTGTTCAAGGCAATACTGGCACGTTTGTAATCTGTTTTATCTGCCACACCGCTCTGGTATTGGCTTACGGCATCTTTCAGGCTTCTTTCCAAACGGGTTACGGCTTCATTGAGAACAGATACCTGTTGCCTGGTAAGTAACACATCATAAAATGCTTTACTAACATTTACTGCCACATCAATTTTATTAAAACGGGTATTCTGCTTCGCTTGTTTGCGGATATCTTCTGCGGTTCTGCTGGCAAACAATACATCTTTATTAAAAATATTCTGGGTAACATTCAATCCTATATTAGATGTATTGAATGTACCATTGCGCACATAACCCCCTGAAAAATAAGATACCGGCAATTCAAAACTGTGCTGCAGGTTATAGTTCAGGTTTAACTGCGGATACCAATCGGCCAGCTTACCCTGAATCTGCTTTTCGGTAATGGCTTCATCCAGTAAGGACTGCTGCAAAAAAGGCTGATGAGCCAATGCATATTGTACACAAGTTTCTAATGTAGCTTCTTTCAGAGAAGGATCTTTACCTGATTGTGCCAAAGCGCTGTTGTATGCTACCATCACAGCGCAGGACAATAAAATGTATTCGCGTATTCTCATAATTTGTTCAATTGCTTTTATATCCTTATTTTTTCATCCCATCCCAGCACATGTTGAACATCGCATCAATGGTTGCTTTGTTCAGGGGTTTCCTGCTATAGTGGGCATTCTTAACGCCTTCATGAATACTGCCTATCATAAAAATGAGCAGGGCATAGGTATCCATATCCTTAAATACATTTTCTTCTTTCCCCCGTTCAATCAATTTAAACAGGGGCTGCTTCCATTGTTTGGTCATCTTCATTGTACACTCATCTATAAAAGGAGAATGATAACACTGATCCATCAGGACCACCTTATCAAAATTCCGGACACGGTATTGAAGAATATTCATCCAAACCACCGTAAATCCCGATTTAAAAGGCCGGGTAGCATCGTAATTTTTAAAATAGCTGTCAATGGAAGCTTTGCGGCAATCGGTAAATAAACTATTGATCAGCTCTTCTTTATTCTTAAAGTATATATAGAGCGTACCGGTGGCAATACCCGCTGTTTTGGCTATCTCACCCATGGTTACGCCTGCAAGCCCTTTTTCTTTCACCAGTGAAAGGGTTGCTTCAAAAATTTGTTCAACTTTTTTATCGTCTTTCAGTTTCAAGCGACAAACATAGCTGAATAATTATTCATTTATAAAAAACCGGCTTATTATTTTAGGAAAAATACAGCAACGGTGTTTCAAGATCCCGCGAGTATACATTGTTATATAGCAGTCTGCAGAGTGAATTATAAATAACCCACAATGGATCAATCAGTTAAATCAATGCATCGTATAATATTTCTACAGGGTGTAATGCTTTTATACCCGTACCGTCTTTGATCTGGTGACGGCAGCTGGTACCGGTGGCTGCAATAATCGTATCGTCAGATTGTTTGCGGACAGTTGGCAGTAAAACCATTTCTCCTATTTGCATGGACAGGTCATAGTGTTCTTTCTCATACCCAAAGGATCCGGCCATGCCACAACAACCGGATGGAATGGCTTCAACCATATAGCCTTCCGGTAATGAAAGAATTGCCAGGGATGGCGCCACAGAAGCAATGGCTTTCTGCTGGCAATGCCCATGCAATTGAATGGCCCGTTTTTCTTTGGTGAAAGATTCTTTATGGATATTTCCTTTACTGATCTCGTTGGCAATGAACTCATCGATCAGGAAAACATTTTTTGATAAAGCATTGGCAGCCTCAAGCAATTCATCTGATGCCAGATCAGGATATTCATCGCGGAAAGTTAAAATGGCCGATGGTTCTATACCTATCAATGGGGTTTCTTCCGTAATTACATTACGTAACAAAGCAATATTCTGGTTAGCAATCTTCTGCCCGGCTCGTAACAATCCTTTTGACAGCCATGTACGGCCACTTTCCAGATGTTCCGGTATCACTACTTCATACCCTAATTTTTCTAACAGCAAAATGGCTTTTTGGCCAATATGTGCATCATTATAATTGGTAAACTCATCACAGAACAGGTATACTTTTTTTGTGCCTTTTTGAACGATCGCCTTCTGATGTTTCTTATACCAGTTTCTTAGTGTAGTTTCAGACAATTCGGGCATTGACCTTTTTACAGCAAACCCAGACAACCGTTTGATCAGGTTACCGGTAAAAGCATTCGTTACAAAAAAATTATACAGTGATGGCAGTAAAGAACCCAGTTTCGCAGAAGCAGAAAAATTAGCAATCAGTCTTGAACGGAATGGAATACCATTTGCATCATAATACTGCTGAAGGAATTCGGCTTTCAGTTTAGCCATATCCACATTTGACGGGCATTCGGATTTACAGGCTTTGCAACTCAAACAAAGATCCATCACCTGATAGATCTCTTGATGATCAAAACGATTGAGTTTATCTGAATGTGTTAGGAACTCCCGTAAAATGTTAGCCCTTGCCCTTGTGGTATCTTTTTCATTACGTGTAGCCATAAAAGATGGACACATGGTTCCACCGGATAAATGTGTTTTCCTGCAATCACCGGAACCATTGCATTGTTCGGCATGCTGTAAAATATCCTGTTGATGAAAACGGAAAACAGTTTTAAACTCCGGAGTAAATTGACCTGGCTCATACCGAAGCATTGTATTCATCGGAGGTGTATCCACGATCTTATTGGGATTGAAAATATTTTCCGGATCCCAACTCCGTTTTACTTCCTGTAATAGTTTATAATTTTTTTCTCCCACCATCTGGCGGATAAATTCACCGCGTAATCTTCCATCTCCGTGCTCACCACTTAACGAGCCCTGGTATTTTTTAACCAAGGAGGCCACGTCTTCCGCAATCGTTCTGAAAAGCCGATTGCCTTCAACCGTTTTTAAATTAATGATGGGCCGTAAATGGATTTCTCCCGAGCCCGCATGCGCATAATGTACAGAATGCAATCCACGCTTGGTTAAAATCTCATTGAATTCACGGATATACGCAGGCAGGTCATTCACATCTACAGCTGTATCTTCAATTACCGGCACGGCTTTTTCATCACCGGGTAAATTACCCAGCAGGCCCAGTCCGGCTTTGCGGAGTGTCCAGATTTTTTTTGTATCGTCTCCAAACAAAACAGGAAAGTAATAACCTAATCCTGCTGCTCGCATATCGGCTTCTACTTTTTGTGTAATGGCCAATACTTCCTCCCTGGTTTCTGCGGCAAATTCAATCACCAGTATGGCACCGGGATCGCCCTGTACAAAAAAACGGTTTTTATTTTGTTCAATATTGCCTTTGGTACATTCCAGAATATAATGATCGATCAATTCACTTGCCCTTGGATGGTATTTTAAACCGATCAGGTTTGCGCGAAGTGATTCATCAATAGAATTAAAATGAACACATAATAACCCGCTTACTTTTGGTGGAAGGGGAATCAGGTTAAGTTTTATTTCTGTAATAAACGCAAGCGTTCCTTCCGAACCTGCTATGAGTGAACAAAAATTAAAATCGGGGCCACCCGCATCAAAAGGTGCGGTATCCACCAGCAAATCGATCGCATACCCCGTATTCCTTCTTTCCACAGAAGCTTTGGGAAATTCTTTTTTGATCTCTACCTGGTTATCATAACTACTTAAAAGGCTGCGTACCTTTTTATAGATAGCTCCTTCCAGTGTATTCAACTCACACTTTGCATGAAATGCATCATTGGATAATGCATGGAACAGCGCTTCACTTCCATCACTTAAGAATGCCTTTACTTCCAGCAAATGTTCCCTTGTGCTTCGGTAAACAACTGAATTGGAGCCGCATGAATTATTGCCTACCATCCCGCCAATCATCGCCCGATTGGCTGTTGAGGTTTCAGGGCCAAATAATAAACCATAGGGTTTGAGAAACAGATTCAATTCATCACGTATCACACCCGGCTGAACCCTCACCCATTTTTCTTCTGTATTCAGTTCCAGTATCTGAGTAAAATATTTGGAAACATCTACGATAATGCCTTTGCCCACTACCTGCCCCGCTAAGGAAGTTCCTGCCGTTCTGGGTATCAGCGAGGTTTTATGATCCTTTGCAAAACGGATCAATGCCAGAATATCTTCCTTTGATTTGGGAATGGCTACAGCTAAAGGCATTTCACGATAGGCTGAGGCATCCGTAGCATATAAGGTCCGGATAGTATTATCGAGAAACAGATCACCTTCCAATACCTGAGACAGTTGCTGCAGCTTCGCCTTCATGGATCGCCTTTGATTATTTTTTGGATAGAACTGCAAAAATATCTCTTTCTGATTAATAAGCAGTACTCACATTTATCAAAACGCCATGGATTTACAGATTACCACAGAAAAATACAGGGCAATCGGTAAATAAGTAACGAAAACTTTTATATATGTAATTATTTATCGGTTTAGTGCAGCAATCATAACTGCAAATAGCATTACCATATACAGGGATACGATAACAAGGGTCATGATCCCATTATAGCGGAACAGTTTTTTGAGGTTATTGAACGATTGATTCACCTCATCCTGGCTGCGCTTCTGCAAGCCAGATCTCATTTTATTGGCAAACCGGAACAGGTAAAGGCACCTGAAAAAGAAAAGCAAGGCACCGATGGAATATATAACACCAATCATTCCCGTCCTGTTTGCCGCACTGATAGCGCTTCCGGAATAATTATACCGGGTAGGTATATGATTCATGAAAGAAAAAAACAATCCCATAAAAATTCCGGCTATCAAAATAACGCCGCAGCCAATAAATCCCATAATGGCCAATAAACGAGCCCAATTTGCGGCTTGTGAAAGATTTTCACGGGCAATTGAATCGAGTGATATCGATTCTGCCTGTGTTTCCAAAGGCATATCCATTGACTCATCCATAATTGAATAGATTGATTAAGGTATATGGAAAAAATAGCCAATCCGCTATCCACCGATTCGCGGATGTTGAGATCAGGTAATTAAGATAAGTTTTTGCGGGAGGGAGAAATATTCAGCTTTGATCTTTTCCAGGGTTTCTTTTTTGTTGAAGAGTTCGTAATACTCATCCACATCTATATTCACATTTTCTTTATTTACATAAACCGGACCGGTTACGGAACTGTTATCGCCATTTTCGAATTTGGAGGTACGTACGATGCCATTTACAATAGCATCTTCGTTAATGGAACATTTGTTCTTGCAGATCACATTCCCTTCTATGATACCCCCGATCACAATATCATGGCATAGAATATCGCCATTAACAGAAGCTTTTTTATCAATGATCACTTTGTTGGTACAGAAAATAATGCCTTTAAAATCGCCTTCAATACGGATGGGGGAAGTGGTTTTGATGATCCCAAAATAAACGCCTCCGGAAACCACCTGCACTGCCGGCAGCATTTCAGTAGGCGCTTCTGTTTTTTTAAATAACATAATTGGTTTTGGATAGGATTAGGCATCAAGATAACCAATATTGAACGTTTTTAGTAAAAACAGGGGGTATCCGAACGAAAAATCATAAAAAAATAATCGGTTACGCCTGATATATAGATGAAAAATATTAACTTTTCAGCGTAATATAAATAACCAAAAATGAATAAGTTCAGGGAACAGTTACTCCACGATCCGAATTCCAGTTTTTCAAGCCAGAGTGCAGGAGATGAAAAACAACTTTTCATTACCAGTTCCACCAATATTTCCGGTGTACTGGATTCTGAGAATGATATCGTCCTCGATGGCAATTTCAACGGTGTGCTGTACAGTAAAAAAACAATTCATATCACCCCTACAGGTATTATTCGGGGTGTGATTATTTGTAACGACATCAAAGTGGAAGGCGAATTCGAAGGATCGGTATACAGCTTACGCGTAAACCTTTGTAAAGATTCGATCGTAAAAGGAAATATTCATTGTACGATCATTAATACAGAGATGAACCAATTTGTGGAAGCCAATATCAAATTGCTCAGTCTTGAAACTTCTGTTTTTGAATCCAGTTCTTCCGACCTGTTCGCGCAGCTGAAAGATGTATTCAACAAAAACAATAAAGACAATAATTACCTTGCCATCTTTAATGAAAAACTGAACGAGGTAAAACCGTCTACCAAATTCTACCACCAGACCATCTATGTTGCCCCATCCCATAACGATTCTTCTTCAAGAATAGAAGACATCACACCGGATGATGGTAATTAATGTATACGGATTAATATATGAAAAGCCTCATCCATATGGATGGGGCTTTTTTGTTGGCAACCGGGAACCTTTCAAGTCAATACACCATCCTGATATGTAATTAAAAAAAGCAACCACATTCATACCTGCTAAAACATAGGGCTCAGGTTCTCCCAGGTTACTTTCCAGGTTCCGTCTTTCGGGAATCCGGGGTTACTGATCTTACATCCATCATAACCGGCGCACATCAATGCTACAGCAGATAAAATACCTCCGTTACCGGGCAGGTAAATGGTTAACCTCTCGTCCTGATAATTGTGCCCGTTTAGCAGGTATGTATTGGTTTTCATATTCTTGAACAATCCATCCAGTGCCAGTGCGGGTTGATTCAGGCGTGTAGCGGTCATGGCTATCAATGGAAAATCCCATCCCCAGGTATGATCCCAATGCCATATTTTATCAACCAGGTTATAGGTTCTGTGCATGACTGCCGTATCCAGCTGATTACTTGGCGGAATAGTGGCCAATGCAGCCAATACAGCCGGATGATCGATGGTATATTTACTATCCGCATCATAACCATCCGGCGTACTTTCTGTTACGAGATATACGCCGTTTTTTTGGGGAAGCGGTGATAATTTTTGCAGGATCAGGTCCCATTCATTTTTACGTTTCATACCCAGTCTTTCTCTCCATTTCTGTGCCATTTGTAATCCCCAGCTCCAATATGCCAATTCATAAGTAGGATTAAAAGTTGATTTTGCATCAAAGCATTCCTGTGCGGGAATCAACCCCTTTCCTAATGTATACCGGTCATTTACTTTGTCATACGTTGGAAAAGATGCCATAAAATCGGCAGTGGC
The DNA here is from genome assembly GCA_964519475.1 of uncultured Sediminibacterium sp. Taxonomy (GTDB): domain Bacteria; phylum Bacteroidota; class Bacteroidia; order Chitinophagales; family Chitinophagaceae; genus Sediminibacterium. The sequence continues at coordinate 100,660 of CAZFKE010000010.1, read as the reverse complement.
AAAAATGAGATCCTTGTATTTTTCCAGTATTTTTTTGTCTTTACGATTTCGATAGATCAATTCTGCCAGGTAAATCAAATGCGGCTGCTGCCAGATCAAAAAAGCACCAACGGAAGATGGCACTTCTCTCCCATCATTATCCGTCATTTTCTGCCAACGCATCCCTCGAAAGCCCTGACGTTCGGCAATGGCTTTGGCCCTTCTGGCTGCTGTAAAATACCAGCCTAAACTTTTTTCCAAAATACCGGTCCGGTTCCATAAAGCATAATGTGCTGCATGCCACCATAACATTTCAATATGCGGTTTTCCGTACCAGCTATTATAGGTAAGCCCTGTTTCCTGTGGCGGAAAATTTCCTGCGCATTGCACTTTCGTAAGATACTGGGAAAGCACTACACGCCTTTCCAGTTCAAATGCCCGTTTATCGGTACTTCCTGAAAAATCAACGGCGCCGCCAGATAGCCAGAATTTTTTCCAACCGGTTTCACTGCTGCTTTTGGTTATTGAATAGGCAGGTGCTATGCTTTTTACATTTTGTGAGAAAAGGATTCCGAATGAAAAATCTTTCTCCTTACCCGGCATAATCATGAAATCATGTTTTGATTTTTCTTTAACTAATGCGTTTCCCTGCCAGGAAGCATGCACATAATATTTCGTAGTATCAAGTGTATGTTTGATAACAGCGGTATTGGGTGATAAAACCGATAAAACGGTTTGGTGTTTTTCTTCTCCCATATAATTAGTCCCTTCATCCGTAAAAGCGCCTGTTGGATAAGGCAGCCTGATTCGCACTTGTAATCTTCCTTCTGCCAATAATGGTGAACTGATCTTTGCCGCAATCGCATCGCGCTCCTGGTTTGCATAGGTGGTAACCAAAACAGGTACTCCTTCTATGGTAAAACGGCTGCTGATCTCGCCCTTCCATACATTCAGTTCCTGGTGTATATTTTGAATATCCGGAAGATCAACCGCTGATCCATCTTTTTTAATGATGGCAAGCCCGATATTTCCCAACTGCACTCTGTGTTGATTTACACGAAAATAATCCGATGCATCTTTTTTTCTTTTGGGCTCTTTCGGTTGTGTGGCGTAACTGATCTTTTTTCCTTCCATTATATATTCCTGCAAAGATTCTCCGTCTATAAAATTTTCCAGATTGGGGAAACTATGCCAGCCCCATTCTGATTGTGTGCCCAAGGGTACCCCTTTTTTATATAGTTCCGGAAATGTCTGTAATCCGGTAATATCTGCCGTAAATGCAAATGAACCATTGCCTACGGATAGCGATGCCAAAGGATCTGCCGCCGTTACCACAACCGTATGCCTTTCGGCCAATGCTTGCCTGTTGATCTTTTGTTGTGCAATGATCGGTACGGGAACTATAACGATAACCAGGATCATAACCAAACTGTACCAACGGGCATTGTATGATAATCCAATCATCATATGAAATACTTAAAAAAAGTTTATCCCAAAAAATATAGAACAGATTAAAGTTAAATGCTATTGAAGTGATTACCTTACTTTAGTTTTAAGAAAAATCATACTATGTCTTACTGCAGGGCAATTGAAACCATGAGCGGGGATAGAAAAGCCCTTCACAAAGCTTACCATGACCATTTATATGGATTTCCTATTCACGACGATAATGAACTGTTTTGCCGTCTGGTAATGGAGATCAACCAGGCCGGGTTAAGTTGGGAAACGATTCTGAAGAAAGAAAGTACTTTCCGGAAAGCTTATCACAACTTCCATATCAAAAAAGTGGCTGCTTATACCGATAAAGATTTTGAGCGATTGATGGCAGATGCAGGCATCATCCGCAACCGTCTTAAAATAAATGCGGCCATAGAGAATGCAAAAAAGATCCTGCAACTACAGAAAGAATTTGGTTCCTTTGAAAAATGGCTGGAATCACATCATCCCAAAACCAAGGAAGAATGGGTAAAGCTGTTCAAGAAAACATTCCGGTTTACCGGCGGTGAGATCGTAAATGAATTTCTAATGAGCATTGGCTATTTAGCAGGCGCCCATTCTGAAGATTGTAGCATTTTCAAAAAAATACAGAAAACAAGACCGTTGTGGATGAAAAAGTAGAGAACACTTACAAAGAACAGATGATGAAATAACAGAATCTTTGAAAATCATTTCATCTGTTCCCTATTCGTCTATTCATCTGTTCAAAACCGGTTGCCCTATCTTTTTATTTGCCCATTCAATAAAATATTTAACGTTCGGCGCATCTGTATGGCCACCTGTGTGCTGACGCCAGGCAAGTTCCCCATTGAGAAGCCCTGTTAGAACCGGTGGCATTTTTTCCGATTGATTATTGTTCGATAAACCAAGGTCTTTAACACCAAGCAGCTTAAATACCTGTCCTGCTGAGATAGCAGCCATATAACTTCCCTGTTGGTCCAGCCATTTAGCATCGCCCTGTTCCGGCACACCATAACTGATAAAAGTAAGACGGGGTGCACATAAGGCAATTAATTCGTGCGCATCAACTGGCAGATCGTTAGAATTCTTTGAACCAAAACTGGATTCTGCAGCTCCGTATTTCAGAAAGTTACCTGCCATCCAATGGTACTCACCTGCTCCGGTAAGACTTTCAACCGCTTCGCCAAAATTGCGGCGATGGAGTTTTGCCCCCCCTTCGCCGGAAGAACCCACAAGCGACATTGCAAAGCGGTCTTCAAAAGCCAGTGTAATCAACGCTGCTTTTCCATAACGTGATACGCCTTCAATACCTACATGCTTTGCATCTACTCTCGGTTCTGTTTCCAGATAATCCAATGCACGCGCTGCGCCCCATGCCCATGCACGTAAAGCGCCCCAGTCATCCGGTTTGCGGGGCTGTCCTTTATTAACAAGTCCGATAATCCCCTTTATTAAACCCGCACCATTATCAGCCTGTATACTGGAAGGATCTATCTGTACATACCCCCATCCCGCTGCAATCAGTTGTTGCGTGGTGGGCGGATCTTGTCCGGGTGTGGTGGGCGTTGCAGCAAAACCCAATCCACCTGCCGGCGGAGCTGCAACAATAGGTGTGTAGGCAGGATACTGATCAAATATTGCTTTAAGCGAAGGATCGTTTTTGATCATCGATGCCTTCATTGATTCATTGAGTTTCTCCATCGCCTCTCCGTTCGGCTGGGCGGGTGCAGGTAAATTATTGCCGCCACCAAACATCATCAATATCGGCACCGGACCTTTTGCATTGGCAGGAAGCACCAATACCATTTTAATATCCACATTGATTTCCGGGTACGCACTGTTATCTACATGCCCCACCAGTTTTTTTGCAATCACCGGCATAAAACCTATACGTTCATTATCTGTAAGTTTTACTTCCCAATTTACTTTAGGCACATTTTTAGGAACCCTGCCAATCACTTCCCTTTCAAAATCTTCAACGATCTCGGGGCGACGTAATTTCCACCACATTTCCGCGTTGGTTACTTTCTTACCATTTTTGAGTGTCAGTATTTCCGGCAGGTTCGGGTAAGGATTGGCCAATGCCTCATCGTAATTGGCATGATTGGGTGATGATTCATTTCCACTCGGCCCAGGCCTGAGTTTACGGATACCCAATTGATCCATCATATTTTTATGGTCCTCCTCCGCAGTGTACGTTCCGGTGGAAGGGGCCTGGCCGATAGATGGGATCACGTTGATTAACAGGGCAAGAAAAAAAATCTTTTTCATAGCAAAGCAATTAGGGTATCTCAGAAGTTAGCAACCAAATCTACTAATTGTTCCTGAACATGCAATCGATTGCATAACCTTATTTATACACACAATTTTTATGCTTACGGGGCGGGTTATACCGAAAGAATGAATATGCTTATAGCAACCCTTTGTTCCATATGCGTAACCGTTTGCAGAACTGAACGTTTGATAAATGGCTGAAGTGTTTTGATAAAAGGCGTACCGGTAATTCGTTGGGGAGTAGCGAGGATGAGTATACTGCCTTGTTCCAAAAATTTATGAATCAACGCTAGCAAGGGAACGAACTGATCCGGAGCATAGTTGATATCGCTTAACAAGACTATTTCTGCTTTGATGTGATCCGGGAAATGATTCCAGTCCAGTCGCATCGCCCTTACATGATGGAGGCCCAGATATTGAATATTCTTTTCGAGCAACGCAACAGCTTCTGGTGCATGATCACTAATGATCATCTGTGAAGCATAGGGCGCCATGAGAAAGGAAGGCAAACCAATACCTGCACCCAATTCCAACACATGTTTCCCATCTATCCAATGAGGTTCTATTTTCAGAAAAGAGGATAAAGCTTCGGCAGAAGGCCAAATCTTAGCCCAGAATGGAAAAGGGGTTGCATCATCTTTAGAGAGCAAATGTTCATATGTCGGTTTTACCCGTTCCGGATCGGGCAGATAGAGTGTTAAGGTATCCTGTATTTTACTTAATTGATCCGGGTAAAGCATATGATCTAATTATTGAAAGTGCGATATACTTTCTAAAGGTATTCTTGCAATCATCAGCGTAATCTTACAATAACGATTACCAGTCTGCCTTACCAATGAGTGCTGATACGGCTACTTCTTTTCCATCTAATCGAATTTTTTTCCCTTTAATAAACGCTAACAGCTTTTTCCAATGTATATCATTGGCATCATACCAGATATCCGAATTAAATTTCCGGTTGTATTTCTGAAACCCGTTTTGCGATACAGACAGGTTCCCGGTATACCTGTTTCCTTCAAAAAAATTATGAGTGGTTTGGGTTGGTTCAAATGCTACAGCAGCCTCTTCTACATAAATATAATTACGAATAAAGAATGTACTATCGGCAAAGCCGGCCCAATCATCCGCACAAACCAGTCTTTTGTCCATTTCCGGAATGGCTTTCTTTTTTATATAAAAAATATTTTTTTCGATCCTGCTGTTTTTTGTAGGACCTGTAATATGTATCACAGGAGAAAAATACCTGTCTTTCCCTTTTACGATGTAGGGGCGAATACCATCATTGATACTGATATTATATCTTACCATCGTACCTGTATTACCTGCGCTGTAATCAGCAGGCCATCCTCCTGAATTACATAATAATAAAAAACCTCCGTCATTATTATACGTAAGGTTATATTGAAATAAAGAATTGGTACAATTATAATCAGCATCCAACCCGTACCCGTCTACCTGCGATTGATGATCGCTTACTATATTGTATTGTATAATGGCATTATCGCAGCTCCATGGCCAGATACCATCGCAGGCTTCTGTAGCGGGAAGGATTGCGGGGCTGTTTCGCATCACATTGTATTCAACCAGGGGGCTTTCACATCCAACCGGAACAATACCATCACCGGGTACGCCTTCTACAATATTATTCCGTATCACCACATGCCTACTGGGGAACCAATATTTGCGAACCCAGTTTCCCCACATCATAATACCATTTCGCTGGCAATCTTTTATATGGCAGTTTTGCACCAATAAGCCATCAAAGCAGGACAGAATAGAATCTCTTTCTCCACCACTCAGGTTTTTAATACTGATCGCCTGCCCACCCCCGGCATCCGGATCATGATTCCCTTCTCCTTTGATAAGTGAACCGTATACATCGTGTATAAACAGGTTTTCAATGGTAATATTTTTTGCTACCCCGTAATTTTGAAGGTCAACAAGCAACCCGCTTAGATAAGGCCGTATTTTTTGACCCTTATTCGAAATTTCCAAATCCCTGATAACTATATTTTCAGCATTATGAACCTGCAGCATGGCAAGATGAGAGGCATCTCCTTTTAAATGCGGTTTTGCTTTACCTCCGTATTTACCAATCACAATCGGTTTACCGGCCAATCCTTTCCCTGAAAAAAATAAAGAATCCCTGAATACAACACCCGATTTTAATAAAATACTGTCTCCTCCTTTAACAGGCAGGTATGGTAATTTTTTAAATGACTGAAATGCTTTTTGCGGGGATTTTCCACTGTTACGATCATTCCCGTTTACTGCATCGAAATAATAATTACTATTTTGTGAAAAAGAGCTGCTCCCGGCAATTCCTTCAAACACAAACAGCGCTAAGGCTAACCATATTTTACACATCGTTATTTTATTTTACGCAAGTAAACTGTCATTACCTGAAACCATCTTTGGGCCATTTCTTTTTCCCCTTTTGTATTGGGATGGATATCATCATACAAATCGGTGGCCGTATTCACTCCGGAATATTGATCGACCGGTATCACCGGGGATTGTTTTGTATGAATACTTTTTGCAAAAAGAGAAACCCTGTTGTTAAAATCCCGCAATATCTGACCATAGGGTCTGTTTGTGCCACATAACATTTGAGATTCCCATTGCTTACCTAAGGGCGGAACCTGGGCAATAAAAATAACAACATATTTGTTTTTTTGTCTCAATACATTCACTATCGTATTTAAATGTGCTATGGCACTGTCTATATGCACACACTGAAAGATATCATTGGTGCCCAATTCTAAAAGAACCAGGTCCGGTTTATAATTTTTCAGCCAGTTCTGTAATTTACCAGAGGAGTTATCCCATTCTGGCGGATTTATGATATTTCCCGTTGTCCAGCCCGAATGTCCTTCGTGTTCCATATCAAAGTCTTCGTCCGGCATCCTTTTACCCATCCATTGTTTTGTGGATGAACCGATAAAATCAAAATTATAATTTCCTTTATGCAGTAAAAACCACAGGTATCTCCGGTAACTGTTATATACAGAAGTACCATTTGTGATGGAATTACCCAAAGGTAAAATATTGACTGTATGCCTGTCAAATACAGTCAGCATAAAAAACTGGTGAATGGTATCCTTGCCGTTAGTTACATATAGCTGAACGGGATATTGCCCTGCCTTATCGGCAAAACCTGAAATGAGATGGGTTGATTTATCAAAATGTAACCAACCGGGTAATTTCCCGGTCCAGAAACTAAGATTTGTCCGGACAGGGCTTACTACTTTGCATTCGTACCTATACATTGAATGAAGTTCAACCCGGCTATTTTCATTTACAGAAAAATAAAGGGTATCTTTTTGGGCAAAGCAAGCTTTTACAACAAATACAGCCATAAATGCAACACAGTACTTAAGCATATTCTATAAACTAATCGCAAAAAATGAAAAAATAGGATCACTAACGGACATATCATTTATAAGGCGATACAATAACCGGCTGATCCTTTATAAACCGCAGGGGCATAAACAAATAAGCAGAATTTGGCAAATTGTTTTTATCCCATATATCTGCCACTACGGTATACCCATTGCTTTTTTTCTGAACAAAACTTATCTGCGACCCAAAAGTTGTGTTAGCTTTTTTTCCTATACATGGATTCTTTATTGGCTTCCATTGGCCATTCAGGCTATCGGCTATCGCGCAATTTGCTTTGTTTGGAGACCACCCGGTACACAGCGAAGTAATTAAATAGTAATGATTCAAATGCTTAAAAACAGCAGGAGATTCTCTTCTTTCGTTAACAAGAATTTTTGTGTAGGTATCTTTCACATCCAGGTAATCATTTGTTAACTCAGTAACATGCATGGTATTATTGCCCTCTGAGCTGTAAAACAGATACGCCCGGGAATCATCATCTTTAAAAATAGTCATATCCCGCGACTCCTGCCCGTTGGGCCTGAAACTTCTCACAAAAACAAATGGCCCTGTCGGTTTATCACTAATAGCCACACCCACTCTGGCATATGCATAACTATTGTTATCAATATGCATCCACATAATAAACTTATGTGATTGGTTGTTGTAAATAACTTTAGGCCTTTCTATAACAGAGCCTGTATCAATATCGCTACCCGGAACATCAACCGTTGGATGCATTACAGTTCCATTGAATTTCCATTTTTTAAGATCTTTAGAACTATAGCAATTAATACCTCCTGCAGGAACCCTGTAATCTTCCCATGGCTGATTAGGCACTAACCAGGTATGACCCGTCTTTTTTTCACCATATAAATAATAAGTACCGGCGAAATAGAGGATGCCTGCACCATGTGCATTTAAAATATTCGTATCGGATATGGCTTTTGATATGCTTTTATGGGGATAAGCCCCCGCTTTATATACATAATTGTTATCAGCATGGGCGTTAGAAAATAAATAAACTGTCAAATAAAAAAAGCAGCCTATTCTTTTTCTCATATGCATTTTGTATTGATAAATCACAGCAAGCTAATAAACACTAAATATGATTACTGATGACTTTTCCTAAACTATAAAATAATCCTTTTACCGTTGTTTGCCGATCTTTTTGCCGCATCCAGTATCTGCATGACCGTTATATTATACTGCAGTGAAGACTGATCATCCGTTCCTGGTATTTGCTTTTTCAGGACCGCCGTTAAATAAACAATTGGATCGTTTATAGGCGTTGGCAGCGGTTCGGCATTCCTAGTACTATTTCTGTTTTCGCGCATTCGTATACTCATGCTGCTGCTGTTGAGTGCGTGTATATATCCTTTTTCACCAAACACTTCCAGGTCCTTAATAGAAAAAGGCCAATTCCATGATGCTTCAATGATTCCGGTGGAAGAGGGATATTCTAGAATGATGGTCGCATCATCTTCAACTTTAGGATAGATATCCGGTTTGTAATGCCTGGTTATGGCAGTTACCGCAATTGGTTTTTGGCCATGCATAAACCAGGTCATTAGATCGGCACCATAACATCCAAAATCATTCAGTGCACCGGCACCGTTTAATACAGGATCGGTGAGCCAGTCTAAGAATTCAGGGCTACAGCCAATTTCTTTCGGACCCTGGTGCCCGTCATGGACAACCATTTTCTTAATCGGCCCGATACTGTCTTTACTTACCGTATTGTACAGGTCCTGGTAAGATGGGTACCAGGTGGTTTCATAATTTGTCAACACCTGAATATGATATTGTTTGGCAAGCGATTCAATTTTCCTTGCCTGTTCCAAATTGGCCGCCAATGGCTTTTCAACCATTACCGATATTCCCAGCGGAGCACAAATTTCAACGGTATTTATATGATCAGCCGCCGCATTATAAGCCAATACCGCATCAATTTTTTTTAATACAAGCAGCTTTTTAAGATCATGAAAAAAAAGTGAATCAGGAAGTTGGTATTGTTTGCTAAATTTCAGTTGTAATTGTTTGTTGGGTTCCACTATACCTACAATATCCACTTTCCCTTTATTGTATTGGCGCAAAATATTATGGATATGATCATGGTTCAAACCGGCGATAACCACGCGTATTAACCCTTCGGGAACTGACCCGGCATATATTTTATTAAAATTCAGCAATAGAAAAACAGAAACAGCAAAAAAACATGTGTGTATTTTCCTGTATGGGTTTAAAAAAGCGCTCATCGGATACCAATTAATTGAATTCAATATACATGTTAAAAGATTAGTTCAAAAATTTTCCTGAATGAACTATCGGAGTTTTCCCATAACAAGGTAATCATATATTCAATAACATTCATGCCATACCCGATTACCATACAAAAGGAGGATTGGATAAGTGCAATACAAAACTGATTTCAATTGAAGAGAAATGGATGCTAAATCAAATAATACACCTGTTGACAGCCAAAATCGTTTCCATGGGGTATTTTGGAATTAAGTAATGATCCCAAAAAATAAAACATAGGTGCCGAAACAATTGGATTATAGAAACCCATGAATAGTTCCGGAACATATGCGGATCATTTTTTATCGAGACAGCATTTTCAACATATATAACAATACAGATGGTTTTCACTTACCGTATTGCCAAACCCGGTAGGAAGCCTATCGAGGTTTTTGAAGCCATTATTGAAATAGTCAATACCTAATCCCACTGCCAGATTAAGTATTGACTATTTCAAATACAATTTTTGTAGCATCCTTATTTTCTTACAAACCCAGTGTTGGAAAATATTTCTACTTCCAAAGCTTTCAGTTTCTGTAAGATTCTTCCTGACCCCTGATTGTTGAACAGTTGATCCATTGCCAGTGATATTTTCAGGTCCCGTCTTAATTTTTACTACCCATCATCTTTATTATTTTTCCTTAATCAACTGTACCACTTTACGTCTGGTTCCCTGGATCATTTCGGCATAATAGGTTCCGCTGCTGTAGCCTTGTCCTATCTGTAGCGTACTGTTCGAGCCGATCTTCGATTTAGCATCTACTACCCTGCCTTGCGCATCCATTACCCGCATATTCACCGGTGTTTCATACCTGCTCTCCAGTTTCAAGGTGAAGTAGGTGTTACTTGGGTTTGGCATCACCGTTACTTTCAACTCTTCCTCCGTTGTGCTTACCGTTGCTTTCTCCTGACCCACACTTTGTGCAACAGCCTGGTTACTGCTGCTAACCGCAACCACTGCTGAGCTGCAATCGTAACTGTTCCAGATCACACCCCTGCTTTCACTACTGATCCTGTTGGCTATGAACAGACCCGTCATATAGGTTGGATGGGTAGTAACCGTATTCTCATTCTGTCCCTTCTGTTCACCCTGGTAGTCATTATCATTGCCATTCACCATCAGCTTACCAGAAGGTATGTACACGTTACTGATTACTTTGGCATCACTTCCACTTACCGTAAACGCTGATTCATCATCCTGATCCTGACCCTCATAACCCTGCTGGTTATTTTGACCATTCTTCTCGTTCTTATCCTCATTGTCTTTTTGTTCAGGTTGCTTTTTAGATCCAACATAGAAGGTTACTTTATAATTATTAGGATTCACCAAGGTATGTCTGGCAATATCTACCTTATTCTTCACCAGTACCTGTGTATTTCCGCCAAACTTCACAGTTGTGTAAGGTGCCGGTGTTGGTGGGTTTTGTCCGTTATAATTACCTTCCTGGCCATCATCTCCCTCACTACCTGCTGACAGGCTGTTTACATTAACCACCGCACTGGTAAAGCTTACCTGCGCACCCCTTTCAATCTTAATATTGCCAAACACATTGCCTGTTAACGTAACGTTTGACCCTTTCTTAATGTATACGTTATTATAGTTGCCTGTAAGGGTAACCGTAGCAACGGTTTTCATTTTGTAATCAGGCAGGCCCGCTGTGCTGGAGGTATTATAGATCATCGTTGGTAATACGGTCGTCGCTGCCGCATATATTTTGGTTGGAATATTTACCGTACCATCTATATCTATTTTTATGGCTTTTAAGAAAGCACCCGGTGATGCAATGGATACGCCCTTACCTATCTCTGCTTTACCCTTCACACTGCTTACACCCGCACTTCCACTTTGTACCGTATTGCTCTTACCTAATTTTATTCCTTTAAATCCTAAGAGCGTATAGCTGTTTATCAGGTTTTGTTTCTGGTAAGTATAGCTTGCTGCCAGTTCGCTTCTGCAACCATTGCCATCTGTGGTGTACAGCGAGTATACCCCATCACCGTTTGTTAAGCCAAGGTTGACCACTTGTGTTGACATAAAGCTACCGCCCGCATATAACCACTGGTAACTAAACGGCCCGCTTAAGGTACTGTTTCCGGTTAAGGTCAACTTATTACAGAATGCATCTGCATTGCTGGATGTAATACTGGCTACCGGTAATGGATTAACCACTACTGTAGTCGTACAACTGCTTGTATTACCTGATATATCTTTAACTATCCATGTAATCACTGTAGTGCCTACATTAAAGTTTTGGGTAACCACTGCGCCTGATCCACCGTTCACAATCGTGGCTCCGCTTAATGCATAAGTGATCATTAACGGACTGCAATTGTCTGATGCAACAAGGGTAATCGTTTTCGTATTTCCTGCAAGGTCATTACAAGTAGGTGCCACTACCGGACAAGTAACTAATGGGTTGGTTTTATCCTGAACAGTAATTACCTGTTTTTTACTGGAAGCATTACTACAAGCATCTGTCGCTGTCCATGTTCTGGTAAGGGTATAATTGTAATGGGAAACACTATATATGTCTGGATTTTGTGTACTGGTTTCAACATAGGCCACAACCGGTATCGAACAATTATCCGTAGCGGTTAATACAGCTGCTGACGGCACTGCATTACATTCTGTGGTTACATCTGCCGGCGCTGTACTTAATACAGGAGCCTGGGTATCCTGAACTTTGATCACTTGTGTTTTACTTGATATGTTGCCACAAGCATCCTTGGCTGTCCAGGTTCTGGTTAAAGTATAATTACCTGGACAATTACCATCGGTTCTTACTTCTTTATAAGTCACTACTGGTGAAGCATCACAATTATCAGTGGCAGTTAATACAGCTGCCGCCGGCACCGCATTGCACTCTGCGGTTACATCTGCCGGTGCTGTACTTAATACAGGTGGCTGTGTATCCTGAACTTTAATCACTTGTGTTTTACTTGATGTGTTGCCACAAGCATCTTTAGCTGTCCAGGTTCTGGTAAGCAGATAATTGCTTGGGCAATTGCCATCGGTTCTTATTTCCTTATAAGTCACTACTGGTGAAGCATCACAATTATCCGAAGCAGTTAATACAGCTGCATCAGGTACTGCATTGCACTCTATTGTTACATCACCTGGTGCCTCACTTAATACAGGTGCTTTGGTATCCTGTACCGTGATCACCTGCGATTGCGTGGTAGTATTTTTTGATGCATCAGTCGTTGACCATGTCCTGGTTAAAGTATAATTGTTTGCACAATTACCATTGGTTCTTGTTTCAGTAAATGTGGGAACCGAAGTGGAACAATTATCACTTGCCGTTACGATAGCTGGTGCTGGTAACGCATCGCATTCAACAGTTACGTCTGATGGAACGCCTATCAATACCGGGAATTGAGTATCAACAACAGTGATCGTAAAGCTGCAGGTTGAAGTACCTACCGCATTCGTAGCAGTTGCCGTTACCGGAGTGGTTCCAACAGGGAAGAATGTACCAGGCTGTATAGAATATGTTATCGTTGATGCCGGAATACCTATTGTTTCTGTTGCGGCAAAGCTAACTTTCGCACCGCATGCATCTGGTGTATTTGGCACTCTGATATCGACAGGACAATTTATTACAGGTAGCAATCCTTTTACTGTAACAGTAAAGGAGCAATCTGTAAAGTTACCGGAAGGATCCGTTGCACGGTAAGTAACCATTGTAGTACCGATATTGAAGGTGGAGCCACTTGCTCCTCCACTGATCATTGTGATTGAAGCTATTGAACAATTGTCCGTCGCCACAGGCATATCATAGGTTACCACAGCACCAGCTGCACTGGTAGCATACACTTCTTTATTGTTAGCGCAACTGATAACAGGTTTAATGTTATCCACTACGGTTACCTGTGCAGTTGCAGAAGCTGAGTTACCATTTACATCGGTAACGGTAAGTACTACTGGGTTGGGGCCGCTGATATTGTTTTCAATAATGGCTTTAAAAGATATCGCACCTCTGTCGTCGCCATCGCAGTTAGCAAGGGCAAGTACAATTTCATTGGTACCTACCACAAACAAATTGGCTGCATTAGCGTTGGTGATATTATCAAAAGAATGGTAACCAACCCCACCGTTTACGTTGGCACCCGTTGAATTTAAAATAACCCTGTCAGGATTTAAACCGTTGAAATTAGCACCGTCACTAAACATGTTGCCCTGGTAAGCCACGGCTACACCGTTAATAAAGATTTGGACCCCATTATCCATGGCCGCCAGTAAAGTTGCCTTGATACCTGACAAAGAACTCAACTCAAATGTTTTTCTAAAGAACCTTACGCCATTCAATCCAAATAGCCCTTCTGTACCCGGAATGAGCGTAATGGAATACTTATTGATAGTAGGAACTTTATTATATGAATTTAAGGTAGGCATTGGTGAAGAAACACCGTTCCAAATATGTGATACACAGTAATCGCCAGTAGAATAAGTGGTTTCACTCTCCGCCCAGTTAATATCTGAAATAAGGGTTTGTGTGCGAGTGGATATGGATACATTATCACAGGTAAAGGTATTCGGCGAAACAGTCCTAGTTTTAATTTCACAATTATCACTGCTGCCATTATCTATTTGATCTGCTGTTATTGAAGCCTTACCACTAGCGTCCAGGTATACAAGTATATTTTTTGTAATTACTGTAGGACTCGTTTTATCAATAGTGGGCTGACAGAAGCAATTAATAACATAATTTTTGCTGGTACCAATTCCCTGCCCGTTGCCCGCAATAAGGGGAATACCACGGCTGTCTACACCTCCGGTTAACCTTCCATTGCTTGTCTGGCTCAGTGAGAAACCCATACTGCCTTCTATGGCATCTGGGCAACCATCATTATCACTGTCTGTATCCAGATAGTCTGGAATACCATCCCCATCTGTATCAGGACAGGACTGGAAATCTGCACCAAACGCAAAATTGCAATAGTTTTCAGCGACTTCATAATTAAAGCTGATACTGGTATATGTTCCCATTATTCTGACAATCGCATACCCTTCTTCACCGGTGATCTTGGTTGATGAATTAATAGTCACATTTTGAGACCAAACGACTTGTATCGGCACGCTAAATGAAATAGGAACCCTTAAACCACCCTGTCCTATGGAAGCAAACACGAATACCGGATTGGTCATAGGACTTGCAAAGGTGATAGTATTATTTGTGATCTGCGTGTTTTGAATGGTAGGGTTTGCATTTGGCACTCCATATGATGAAGGGAAATTGCCGATCCCGTACATATTAGTCGTGGTTGTTACCGGTGATGAAGACGTATAGGTATAGCCAATCCCATTGATGGTTCCGGTTGCTGTTTTACCACTAACGGTTGGCGGATTTGACCAAAAGAAATTTGATTTGTTACATTCTAAAACGTTGGGAATGCCATCATTATCTGCATCATCATCACAGGCATCCGGGATACCATCACCATCAGAATCCAGTGTATTAACAGTTACCAGAACTGTTGCGGTATTGCTACAACCATTTGCATTGGTTCCTTTTACAGAATAGGTTCCTGCTGCCGCTGCTACAATATTGCTTAAAGATGGATTTTGTGTTGTTGAATTGAACCCATTGGGTCCTGTCCAAATATAAGATACGCCGCCATTAGAACTAAGATTTAACGTGCCACCTGCGCAAACCGGGCTATTGCTAACGGTGGAAATAAGAGGTAATGCATTAACGGTAAGCGTAGTGGTTGAAACCCCACCACAATCACCTGCTTTATATGAAATTGTTGAGCTTCCTGGGCCTACACTGGTAACCACACCTGTTGTGGTATTGATGGTTGCAACAGGAAACCACCCAGGTGGGCGGGGTACCACTCGTACCATAATGAGTCAGGACTCCATCCCTTCCAAATGAGCTTGCATCTGTTAAGGTAGTACCCGAACTCTGGTTAAAATGATACAACTCTTGTAATCCGGGTTGAGCATTCACTTCACAGTTCATCGTTTTAACAATTTCATCCTGGCAAAGCGCTCTGTCCCAGATACGAACTTCATCTATGGACATATTGGCAAATCTGGGTATATCATAATCTCCATAATCAAATCTTACATCTTTTCCTATATGAACAACAGAATTACTATTATTCAAAATTTTAGTTGAAATGCCCGCTCCGTATCCAGTACCTTGGGGAATCAAGACACCATCCACATAAAATTTTGTACTGGTTGCATTTGATACAGCGGCATAATGATGCCATGCATTAGGAAGGATATTACAGATAGCAGTTTTCAAAGTTCCGGCATCACTCACATAAAAAGTCATGGTACCATTATTATTGGGATGCATCAACCAAACATTGGCAGTTGCCCAATTATCTACATTGCTGGTTCCCTGGCCTATTACAGAACCAAAAGGCAAATTCGCTGTAGCAGGGTTCATCCAAAACTCAACAGTAATTTCCTTGTCGAAGTTTCGGAATGGACTATTAATGGAAACATAAGAACTTACGCCATCAAAATGGAGAGCTGACTGTGCACCAACATTGGTTACAAACACCGCAAAAAAAGCCATAATAACTACTACTGTTTTTAAGTAAACCTGCCGTGCATGGCGGGCTTGAGAAAAGATAGCATGGATACAATCAGCGATGGTTTGCGTAAAGGATGATTTCATAAAACAGGTTTTGGTTCGTATACAAAAAAATTATAAACTGCAAATACTTAGTATATCTGCAGGATTGGAAATTGTTTGTTATGGATTTTAACTCACGACATCCTTTAAAAGGAGTGATTCTTGCGCAGCAATGGTGGAGGAGGATTTTAAAAGACGGATATTTTGAACAGGATATTTGGTAGTGCTAATGTAGAGAACTGGAATGGCAATGTAAAACTTTATAAAAAATAATGTTGTGATTAGTAAGTTTTGAGGTGTGAATTGCACAAATCGCCGGGAATCTAAATAAATAGATGACTGAAGAAAGGCCAATAGCTTTTGTGAGTGATTTCAAACATACAAATAAAGAAAGTTATCACCCGTAGCACATCCAACAAATTTTGTATCATGAATTTATTGCATTCACATACAAAATCATGTTATTCACATGAAAGATTTCCCGGAACCATTTATATGCTTATTTTGTGAAAACGGTATGCGACTAACTGCTCATATTTTTTTTCTGCTGGTTGTACTTACTAGTGTCAAAAGCCAGCAAATACAACCAACTTATTTGGGAGATGCTTCGTGGCACAAAGTGCCCAATCAACAGGAAAGGGAACTACTTTCGGTAACGCCTACTAAATCTCCGATCAAAAAAATAATTACCAAAAAAAACCCCTTAACCATTTTCCAAAAAAAGATCGACCCGGGAACGATTATACTACATAATGGCCCCACCATTCCGGTGATACAAAAGATCCGTATTACCGCAAAGAAATTGCAAAAGCCAAAAGTATCTCAGGCACCTCCCTTACAAACAAGGGATAATATTAGCTATAATGTAACCTATACAGATAAAAAACATGGTTTTGTGGGAAATAATGCAATGGATTTTGCAGAGGACGAAGAACACGATATCTGGATAGGTTCAGAAAAAGGTTTGATCCGGTATGATGGCTATTATTATTATCTGTATGATCTGAAATTAGATTTTGTTGATATGCCTGATTGCTCGCTGGCATATGACCAGCAAAAAAGGCTTTGGTGCGCATCAGATAACGGCGTTTTTTTTATTAAAAATGATTCCCTGTTCTCCATCCAAAGCTCAGAAATCAATCTTTCTACTATCGCTTGCAAAAAAGTTATGATAGACCCGTTTCAAAGGGTATGGATAGCTACAAAAAATAATGGCGCTATTTGTATTGACGGAAACACTATGAAGATCTATGATAAAAGATGCGGTTTACCTGGTAATTACTTTGAATCCGTGTTCCTGGATAAAAAAGGGAACCTGTTTATGGCATGCCGCGATTTCGGTATCGTTTTGATTGAACCCGATAAAATGCGTATGTTTTTCAGTAATACCCAAAATATGAAATACCATATTTTCCTTTCATTTTATGAAAATGAAGAAGGTATCTGGGCAGGCAGTTTCTTATCCGGTATGATGCGTCTGGGTTTAAAAGATACCATCCAATATTCCATCAACGGAAAATTCAACGAAGCGATATATGATATTAAAAAAGCACCCGGCGGCATCTGGATATCCTGCTACAGCCATGCACTTTGTTATTTTTCGAAAAAAAAACTATTACTCTTCAATGAAAGCAATGGCCTATTAAATAATCTTCCATTAAAAATTTTCGAAGACAGCTTTCAGAATTTATGGGTGAGTAATGTAGCTGGCTTTTCGAGGATCAATGAGAATAGTTTTTATTTAGACAACTTTCAAAATCCTGCGATAGGCTTTGTAAGAAACATTATGCCTGATAATAAAAAAGGCGGTAATTGGATAACAACTTATGGCAGAAATCTGATTTTTCAAAAAAGCAATGAAGCCATCATCTATACCTTTAAATTACCTTCCGGCATCACCCCTTATTTATATGTTAATGCCGGGGTGCTGAATAATGATGGCACAGTTTGGATGGGAACTCTTGGCGAAGGTATCGTTCATGCAAGCGAAAATGAATTTACAGGATATAAATATTCAAACTTTACAGATCATGGAATAGTGGTTAATGTAAAAGCAGATGCTGAAAATAAGGTCTGGTTCTGCCCTACCCGTTATGGCCTGATCGTTTATGACAACAACAAACTCTGGCGGTATACAAATAAATCAGGCTTACTTTCCAATGATGTAGCCAATATTTTTCTGGATGCGAAAAAAAAGATATACTGGACATTTGCCGAAGGCCTGCAGCGTTTCAACGGCCCTGCAATGGAAACTTTTTACCTAGGCAGTAACCTCTTTCAAGACAAGGTAAATGGCATGTTGGAACTGGATCCCGAAACCCTTCTTTGGGCAACCAATCAAAGCGGACTATTGGCGATCAAAAACGGGCAGGTGTATCAATTTACCACAACGAATGGATTAACTGCCAATAGTATCAAATCCATTATCCGGGATAGTACCGGTAAAATCTGGATAAGCACTGATAAAGGTATTGAGAGCTTTAGGTTAAATAAGCTATCTATCATTGACCATACTATTTTCAATGAATCGAATGGATCTTATATTTTAGATGCAGAAAATGTATTACTGGATTCAACCGGGCTCCCTTATTGGGGGATGGGGGCAAGAAAATTGGTTTTCAATCCTGATTTTGCACATCCTAAAAAAGCCATCCCGCTATTCTCCTTTAAACACGTTTCATTAGACAATAAAATACTTTCCCCAAAAGATCAGATTAGCATATTTCCGGATCAGAAAATACAAATCGATTACAAAACCATCTATTGGGGCAGGGAAAATAATTTGAAATTAAATTATCTCCTGATCTCAAATAGGGATGACACAACAGAACGCGCTGTTCAAAATAATGGAAGCATTATTATTAGTGATGTTTTGCCCGGCACCTACCGGGTGTTATTAAAAGCCAGGGATAATAATGAAGTATCTTTTTCAAACCCGATCAGCATAACGGTCAATAATTTCTGGTACAATACCTGGGCTTTTCGCATCATTATGGGTGTGCTGGTCATTTCAGGAATCATTTTTTATTTCAAGCAAAAGGCAAAGAGGCAGTTAATGGTTAATGAATTGCTGAAAAATAAAGTACGGGAGCAAACGGAAATAATTGAAAAAGAGAAAGATGCCCTGATGATCAGCTATCAGACCATCGATTCGCAAAACAAGGAAAAGGATGTTCTGATAGAAGAGATCAATCACCGGGTAAAAAATAATCTTCAATTCATCACTGCCATACTGGAAATGCAGATGAATAAGCAATTTTCCAGAGAGGTTATACAGGCATTACTGGGAACATCCCGGCGTATCAAAGCCATGTCGCTGATTCATGAACTGCTCTATAACAAGAAAGATCAAAAAGGACTTTCTATGAAAGCCTATATCCATGAGTTGATAGACAACCTGAAGGAAATGGCTAATGACGACAATAACCCGGTAAATATTCAAATGGAAGTAGATGAGCTGGTTATGGATTCAAAAACCGCTCTTTCCCTGGGAATGATCATTTCAGAACTGGTAAGTAATTCTTTCAAGCATGCATTTAATAAAGTTCCCAAACCGAAAGTTTGGATACAATTGAAAAAAGATGCTGCTGCCGGTTTGTTCAGGCTGACAATAAGGGATAATGGAAAAGGATACCAGCAATTTTCAGAAATTTCGCAGGGTTTAGGAACCCGGCTGATAGATATTTTCAGCAGACAACTGGACGGGGAATATACCATTCAATCCAATAGGCATTTTACTTATGAACTTCAATTCAAAACTATTGAAACATGAGCGCTGTAAAGATTCTGATCATAGAAGACGAAGTCTTGATCGCAGAACATATAAAAGACTATCTGGTTGGCTTTGGCTTCAGCCAGATATTTTTAGCACATACCAAAAAACAGGCCATTCAGATGATCGATCATGTAAGCCCAGACCTTATATTACTGGACCTACATTTGCAACAGCCTAAAGATGGATTAGAGATTGCCAACAAAATAGATGAGAAAGGCGAACCGCCCTATATTTTTATTACCGCCAATGCAGATATGCTAATTATCCAGGAAGCCATTCATACCAGGGCAAGCAGTTATATTACCAAACCAGTAAAAAAAGCCGACCTGTTTGCCTCTATCCAGATTGCATTGAAACCAACCGTTAAACCTGAAACATCTTTCCTCCTCATCAAGGAAAACAATACCAATCTTAAATTAGACTTTGATGAGATCCTGTATATTGAAGGGAATAGCAACTATATCAATATTTTTACAAAAACACAAAAAGTTGTTACCCGCCAATCTCTTGAATGGGCAGAACTTAAGTTACCCGAAAACCTTTTCATGCGTATTCATCGATCTTATATCGTTAACATCAGGGCTGTCCAGCGCACTAATTCAAAATCTGTTTTTATCGGTGAAATCGAAATACCCGTCTCAAGGGCAAATATTTCAAAAATGTCTGATTTCCTTGGAAAGAAAAAAAAGACATAAGCAATCTGCTGTCCGCATTAGTCTTAACTTCTACCCCCTTATTCCTTTTACAATTCCTGAATCGGGAACAAATCATCAAAATGAAGAATTATTTGTTTTTTGAAGTCAAGGGGAGTCACCACCTCTCCTAACATCACTACCATTCGCTTTCTATATATTTTTATCGGCAAACTGTATTGCTTTCGATGGTCCCACTTACTGAAACGCTTATTTCTTACTGATCCGGTAAATATCACCATTATCGGTGATCGTATAAAGCATGCCATTCACATACGTAATATCACGAAAACGCTCATTCTTATCCGCCAGCAACCGTTCTTCTCCGACTACTTTATTGTTTTTGATAATGATGCGATCCACATGCAGGCCGCTTAAACAGGCAATAAACAGGTTGTTGTTCCATTCAGGTACACTATTACCTTTGTAAAAACAGATACCGCTTGGTGATACCACGGGATCCCAGTAATAAACCGGTTGCTCCATGCCGGCTTTCTGCTGAATGCCTTCACCAACCTTTTCTCCAGCATACTCGATTCCATAGGTAATGGTCGGCCAACCATAATCTTTTCCCGCACGTATCAAATTGATTTCATCACCACCGCGCGGACCAAATTCAACTTCCCACAGGTCACCGGTTGCCGGGTTGATATCAAGTCCCTGCGGGTTACGATGACCATAACTATAGATCTCTGGCATAGCTCCCTTGGTATTGAGAAAAGGATTGCCGTGGGCTGGTTTTCCCTCCGTTGTGATACGGAATACTTTGCCCAGGCCCGCATCCAGCTTTTGCGCCTGCATACGGCCGGGTATGATGGAACGTTCTCCCGCGCTGACAAAAAGGTTTCCCGACTTGTCAAATAACAGCCTTGATCCAAAATGCAATTGACTTTCCAGTGCAGGCAATGCCCTGAAAATAACAGAAACGTTCTCCACTTTACCGGCAGCCTCATTCAGCTTTCCTTTGGCTACTGCCGTACAGTTCCCTGAAGCGTATTTTTCTGAATACGTCCAATAGATCATGTGGTTGCTGGTGTAAGCAGGATCAAATGCAACATCGAGTAATCCACCCTGTCCTACATAATCAATGGGCGGAAAGCCTTCGATTTTCTTAACCAGTTTGCCGTTGGCATCATGAATTTCCATGTAGCCTTTTTTTAACGTAATCATGAGCCTTCCATCCGGCATGGCCACAATCGCAAATGGGGCGCCCAGTTTTTCTGCCAGTTTTTCAATCTTATACGGCGTTGTTGTCCTGGCCCTGTTTACCCTTGTCTGTCCGGCAAATGCGGGTTTGTAATTTGAGTTGGCTTTTTGCGTTTCCACAGCTGATTGAGCCCGTAATAAACCGGGTCCAATCGTGAGCATACAGCCAATCATTGTAACGAAGATTTCTTTTTTCATAGAACAGGCTATTTAGATTTTACAGCTTTCATTTTGGCATGGAAGTTACAACCATATTCTTTCCAAAAATCGAAATTCAACCGGAACCGTTGCAGAAATTCCTTTCAAATACCCGATGGGCATTGTAACTTACCCTTCCCAAAGTATACATACTAAATTCTTTCCAATGGATGCAGCTATTCAGGATTATATTCAGCGCCAGCCAGCAGACCGTCAAGGGATATTAACCACCATACATGAGACCATTCTCAAAAATGATTCAACTGTAAACGCAGTGGTGGAACCCATGATGGGAAAAGAAATGATCATCTATAAAGGAAAAAAAATGATGAAATACGGCCTGGCAAGCATGAAGGAATATATGTCGCTTCACGCTCTGCCGATCTATATGCACCCGGTACTCCACGCGAAATACCAATCGCTGCTGGATAAAGCCAGCTTCCAGAAAGGCTGTATCAACTTTACCTACGCCGAACAAATGCCGCTTGCCGTTGTTGGGCAATTCATCACCGAATGCTCGGCCATAGACCTGGAAAAAATAAGAGAAGAACAACTGAAGAACAAAAAGGCGGTCAAAAAGAAATAGAGAGACTGCTTTTTCCCTGTTTTGAGTGTACCCGAAAACAGTATATACCTATCAGTACGCTTGAACGCAAATCTCTGCAACCATCATTGTATGACAGGCATTCTGCGACCCATCCATCCATTAGAAGAAATCGAATACCAGAATCGCGTCTTTAATGAGTCTTAGTGTTTAGTATTTCCTATGCAAACCATGAAAAGTATGCTTATCGAACCAGTTTAACATCTAAAAATGTTTTATAAAAGATTTCTGTTCACAACAATTATGATCAACAAAAAGTAGATGCCCGATATAGAACATCTCCCATGGTGTATATGATGGGGGCAGTATCTAATCCTGATACTATTTTATCCCTTGAAAAGGATTTCAAAATCAACTGATGCTTGTTTTATCTATAAGGCAGTATTTTACCAATCAGTTTCGGCTGGCAATCATATTCTGTTGTTAGTTGAAACTTGCTTTTGATCATCCCCTTACTGTTTAGGCGCATAGCCACCCTTTTCTATCCATGTATCCCAGGCCTTAACAAATTCCTTATAAGTTAACGGGGGCGGCATACGGCCTTCACCCATATTCCATCCTGCTTTTACCAGGGTATCCCTCGCATGTTCCAGCAATTGCGACTTATTTTTATGTCCGTTTTTATTGTAGTCCATGATCTGCAAAGCCAGTTCACGGGGTTTCTTTCCTTCAAATACCATCTTCATATCTGACGGTGGCAAGGCCCATTTAGGATTCCCCGGTGGAGTGTGTAATCCCGGCGTATTTTCAGGCTGGTGACAGTTCCCGCACTTCATCGCATAAAGGCCGTGGCCATCCTTGCCACGCCTGGGCTCCATCGTATGCGGATGACTATCATCTCCCTGCAGCGGCACATCGCCTGCGGGATGACAGTTCATACAACGCGGGCTCTTCAATACTTTGTATACATCCGCAAAAGCGTTAATAGATGCCATACTATCTTTGCCCTCCTGCTGCCGTTGTGCTGCATGATCACTAACGTTGTCATCACCCATAAATGCTGAATTCGCCACGCCAATTATCAAGATGATAACGACCATAACCATTAGCATTCTTCCGGGCAAAAAAGAAGTACGTTTATTGGAATACTGTTGCATATATGAAATGAGTTTATTGTTATTACATCTACGCTTTGTTACTTTCTTTCTTTTGTATCTCTGCTGCAAGAAGAATAGCGCTCTTGATTCTTAAGTAAGTACCGCAACGGCAAATATTACCTGACATCGCGTTATCCATATCCTGGTCAGTTGGATTTTTGTTTTCCCTTAAAAGAACAGCTGCCGACATAATCTGTCCTGCCTGGCAATAACCGCATTGCGCAACATCTTTTTCCAGCCATGCTTTCTGTAAAGGATGATCATTGTTTTCTGATAGGCCTTCTATGGTTACAACTTTTTGCCCGGCTGCCCGACTTACTTTGGTAACGCATGAACGAACTGCTTCGCCGTTCAGATGGACCACACAAGCGCCGCACTGTGCAACACCACAACCGTATTTTGTTCCCACAAGATGGATATGATCCCTTAATACCCACAATAATGGCGTATTAGGATCCACGTCTATGTTATAAGTTTTTTTATTGATGTTTAGCGTAATCATAGCTGATAAATAAATGATGAAGAAGTCCGAGTGTATTAAGCTTTCGACAGTTTATTCAATTGCGTGATAAAAGGCTGATCATAAAATCGTTTACCCGTTATTTTATACAACGCACCGGCAACCGCTCCGAATACCGGTGGGAATGGCGGTTCGCCAAGCCCGGTAGGATCTATATTATTTTGCACAAAATGAACTTCGATCTTTTTAGGTGCTTCGTGGCTTCGGATAATCTTGTATTGACTGAAATTTTTTTGTTCGACGACACCGTCTTTAAATGTCAATCCACCGTACAGCGCATTACCGATTCCGTCAACAACTGCACCTTCTATCATATTGATTGCTGCATCCGGGTTAATAACTACACCGCAATCGGCGGCACTGAACACACGCTCAACATAAGGTTGTCCGTCTCTCATTACCATATCCACAACGTGGGCCACATAAGAATTATGACAGAAATAGGCTGCCACTCCCCGGCTGTATTTGTTATTTTCAGGTTTATTCCAGCCCGATTTTTCCTTAACCAATTCCAATACACCTGCATACCGGTCAACATTATATTCATTGTTTTTGCCAACGGGGTTTTCTTTTGCTCTTCTTAAAAGTTCCAGTCTGAAATCGATCGGATCCTTACCCATTGCTTCTGCCAGTTCATCAAGGAAGGAT
Source organism: uncultured Sediminibacterium sp. (assembly GCA_964519475.1). Lineage (GTDB taxonomy): Bacteria > Bacteroidota > Bacteroidia > Chitinophagales > Chitinophagaceae > Sediminibacterium. The sequence continues at coordinate 75,931 of CAZFKE010000010.1, read as the reverse complement.
TGCTCTGCGGCCGCGGCAAAATTTGATCTTGGAGCCCTGAATGCGCCAATGGTGATATTGGAGGGTATCTGCCACCCTTCCGCCAGGTAATTATCTATGGCTCCTGCTGGAAATCGGTTGGCATGAACCGCGTTTTCAGGAATTCCTCCCCCTTTTACATGAAATGCAATCAGGTTTCTATTGGCATCCAGTGCTGCACGGTAAGTGGCAGTGTACATGGGCCGGTAGATACCATAAGTCATATCATCTTCGCGGGTATACACCAGTTTGACAGGTGCTTTTATTTTTTTTGAGATAAGGGCAGCTTCATAGATATAATGGCCATATGCTCTCAAACCAAAACCGCCGCCCATGCGCGTCATTTGAATTTCAATTTTGTCTGCCGGCAGATTTAATAACTTTGCCAGCGTAGGCTCTGACCAGCCGGGTGCCTGTAGTGGTCCGGCAACAAGCGCTTTATCTTCCATAACATGGGCGAAGAAATTCATCGGTTCCATACAGTTATGGGCCAGGAACGGTGCATTATAAGTGCGTTCGATGATATGTGCCGCATTTGTAAAAGCAGTTTCCGGATCGCCGTCCTTTCTTAGTTGCTGAGCAGGTTTAGCCGCATATTCTTTACACTTCTCAAGTTGTCTGTTCGTACTTTCCAATTCTCCGGGAACCGTTACCTCCCTTCTTCCGCCCATCGTATTTTTCGTATCACCGGCAGGCTCCCAACTTATTTTTAACTTTTTTCGGGCATTCATTACTTCCCAGGTTGTATTGCCAACCACTACCAGCAAATCATTGAAACTACGGGTATCAAAACCGCCCTGTTCAAAGCCATCTTCATATAATTTTTGCCTGAAAACCTCTTTGATGCCTGGCATTTTCAAAGTTTCCGATGCATCAAAATCTTTCAGCTTCATCCCGAATGCAGGAGGATGTTCGATCATGGCGATCAACATTCCTTTGTATGTATAATCCAGTCCGAAAAGGGGTTTACCGGAAACGATCTTTGTTCCCTCTACATTTTTCTTCGAGTTCCTCACCACGCTGAAATTCTTTACGTCTTTCAGTTTCACGCTTTTGGGGACGGGTATGGTTGCAGCTGTTGATGAGAACTGGCCATAGGTTCCCGATTTGCCGCTTTTTTCATGATGAAGCATTCCTGCTTCCGTGGTAATTTCTTCAACGGGCACACGCCAGGTCTGTGCAGCTGCTTCCTTCAACATATGTCGGGCAGCAGCGCCTGCTTCACGCAATGGCCTCCAGTACATCCTCATTGAATTACTGCCACCGGTAAACTGCGGCCCTAATTTCACACTGTCATGGGGCCCCATTTCTACTATTACTTTCTGCCAGTCTGCATCCAGCTCCTCGGCAACGATCATGGGAAGCGAAGTCATTACATTCTGTCCGAACTCAGGGTTCGGGTTAAGGATTTTTATGAGGTTGTCCGGTGTGATTTTAATGTATCCGTTTATTTCAATCCATTCACCCGGTGCTGCAGCATCAAGGGTTTGAGACGGGGAGCCGAATCCTGAGAGCCAGGTAAAACTTAAAAGCAGTCCTCCTCCTGCAAGCGAAGAAGATTTCAGAAATGCCCGCCTGCTGTGTTTATTTTCGACGTTTTCCATATGGTACAACTTTATTGGCTGGTTTAAACGGTATTGTTAGCTTTAAAGTTAGTTTCTTCCCTTCAGATTTTTATTGCGCGGAACAGAATCCGTAAAATTGGTAAGTAAACCGTAATCTGGATAATTGTATTCAGCTTCCGTCACTTCTTCCAACCACACAACACGCCCGGAAGCGTTACTGCCGGTAATGGCGATATGGGTCATTTTTTTACCCGGTATGGCTCCGTGCCAGTGAACCACATCAGGGGCACAATTGACCACATCGCCTTTCCGTATGATGCGAATAGATGTTCCTTTCTCCTGGTAAGCACCTATGCCATCTGTAACAACCAGTACCTGACCCGCCGGATGTTTGTGCCAGTAGGTTCTTGCACCCGCTTCAAAACTTACGCTGCCTACCTGCATGTCGATGGAGCCAGCTGGAAAAGGTATCATTTCCACTGAAACTTTTCCAGTCATGGTCGGGTTACGGGCGATGGATGTCACAGCGGCTTGTTGGTTTCTTCCCAAAACCTTATCTAATACTGATGCGGCGCTGTCTCCGGCTATCCGACCCAGTTTGTTTCTGATTACAGATACCATACTTTCCATTTCACCTGCAGTAAGCCCATTGCGCATTCCTACCCCGATGTGCGAGCGCAATTGTGTTTCTGCTTTTCCGATCGCTGCCAGGGCAGTGATCGTAGCAAGCTCTCTGGTTTTCCAGTCGAGGTTGTCTCTTCCGAATATATCAGCAAACAGGTGCTCTTTCAAAAACTGGTCAATCGCAGGTGCAAATGAATATACTTCTCCCCGCACCGGACCTCCAACCAGCTTTGTCTGCATTTCTGTTCCGAAGACAAGTTTGCTTTTATCGGTATGTAAAGTACCCGGAAGCTGTCCCTGCAAATCATTAATACCTCTTTGTTGCCGCTCTTTCACTACACTCATAAATGTACCCAGCGCGTTAAGGCTGCGTGGGAATCCTGCATACGCATACAGTTGAACCAGTACCTCCTTTATCTCGTTAACGGTTAAACCGGCATCAAGCCCTTCATTCAATGAAGTTTTCAGTAGCACTTGATCACCATTAGCTGTAAATGCAGAGATAGCGATGATATTTTGCTGCTTCAGACTGAGTTCTGTTTGTGCGAATGATATGGTGCTGCTGATAAGCGCAAGTATTATCAGGCGTGTTTTCATTTTTGTTTTTTTTTGTCAGTACTCGTTTCCACTGGTTACGGCTTTTCTATAAGACCCATTCTTACTTTTTTTGTGACCAGGCTTAACACTGCCTTCCCAAGTAACCGCAGGTTGAGGTGGTCTCCAGCGGAATGCCCTTAAGGGCGGTGCGGTATAAGGTATTCCTTTACAAATGGAAACACTTCGTTCCGTAACTACAAGTAACAAACCAGTAACTGTGCGTACCACCTGCGTTTTTGTGCATGCAGGCAGCCGCTTACTATAAAGAACAATAACCAATACTGTTTTTTGAATGGTTATTTATTTTGAGTGGATGTTTAGATCTTGTGTTTTCGGCAAATGGTCCGCAGCGCGTTAGCATCATTGAATCATTTTAATAACACGTAACCATTTTATTACATCTTTTTCAACTGCCACTGCTTTTTCATCTTTGATCTCCAATAACCGTCCGTCTATTTCAAATCCACCTGTTGTTGAAAACCCCTCCGGTATAATGCAGCCTGCGCATAACTCTTTCACGGTATCAAAGCTGCTTCCCTTACCATAACCACCATTGGTATTAAAAAGAAAAACTTTTTTATTATTGAGATGATACTGTTTAAGAAAAGTTTTGATCGGAGGTGGAAGTTTCATTCCCCAGGTAGGAAAGCCCAGGAAAATTATTTCATACTTTTCCATACTATCGATCTTTGTTTTCAATGGTGGCAGGTAGCCTGTTTCATTTTCACTTACAACCTGCTCCACAGTTGTACGATAATTTTCAGGGTACGGTGTTAGCAGTTCAAGCGCTACCAGTTTGCCAGCAACTTGTTTGTGGATCATCTCTGCAACTGCTTTTGTATTATTTGTTCTTGACAGGTATAGAATCAGAATCTTATCGCTCGCCGGTTTTTGTGCCTGTGAACCAACTACCAGCATGATGCAAAATAAAAAGGAAATCGCTTTCATGTTTACCTGTTGAGGCTAGTGGTTATTTGCACCTATTTTAACGGGCCTGCGCAGATGTGAAAAAGTGAGAGAACCCATTTTCCATTTTCCGTTCTCATTGATATATACCTCAGTTACCATAAAGGCATTTGTAACTTCATTTCCGCCCACTACGGCTACCAGGTCAATGTCATTCAACAGTATAGCCGTGTTACCCAGAATATTTACGGTAACTGCGTAAACCTCGGCTTTCTTATACCAGATACCCCCGTCTTTAATGGTGGTAAGTTCTACCGCTCTTCCCCAGGTTCCTCCCATGTGCACAAACATGGATTTTTCATCAAAAAGTGCATGTAAAGAATCTATGTTTTTCTCAGCCATCCAATTCCATTTCTTTTTTGAAAGGTTGATAATTTCCTGTTGCACAGGTGTATTATTTGAAGATGATTTTATGGTTTCAGTTGGCTGTGCGTAAGATGACTGGATAGTCATGACCATTAAAAAGCATCCGAGAATTTTTGTTTTCATATATAGTTGTTTTTAGATTTACAATGGATGTTATCACATATCAGCGGCCAACCATTTTTTGTGATTGTTCGGGATAACGTGCCCCTTTTACCTCAACGATGGCAATGGCCTCATTAATTTCTTTAATGTTGCCTGGACTCAGTGTGATGAACGCTGAAGCAAGATTTTCTTCGAGGCGATGCATTTTTGTTGTTCCAGGAATCGGAACGATCCATGGCTTTTGCGCCAATAACCATGCAATAGCTATTTGCGCAGGCGTTGCATGTAAGTCGGCGGCTAATTTCCCAAGCAAATTAACTAAGGACTGGTTCGACTTTCGGTTTTCTTCAGAAAAACGAGGTACGGTGTTCCTGAAATCACTTGCATCAAATGAAGTATGCTCGTTGATTTTACCGGTAAGAAACCCTTTACCCAGTGGACTGAAACAAACAAAACCTATTTCCAATTCTTCCAAAGTTGGGATGATTTCTTTTTCCGGTTCTCTCCACCAAAGAGAGTATTCACTTTGTAATGCACTAATAGGCTGTACCGCATGAGCCTTACGGATAGTTGCAGCACCTGCTTCAGACAATCCAAAATATTTTACTTTTCCTTCTTTAATCAAATCCTTCACTGTACCGGCCACTTCCTCAATGGGAACATCGGGATCTACACGATGCTGGTAAAGTAAGTCAATAACATCGGTCCTTAGCCGTTTGAGAGATGCCTCAGTAACCGCCCTGATGGTAGCAGGCCGGCTATCTAATCCGGCGGAGGGTTTCCCATCTTTAAAACCAAACTTCGTTGCGATCACCACATCCCTGCGAAACGGTTCCAACGCCTCGCCCAACAGCTCTTCATTCGCAAATGGTCCATATGCTTCAGCGGTATCAAAAAATGTGATCCCTTTATAGTATGCAGCACGTATCAGATTGATCGCATCCTGTTTCTCCGCTGCCGGCCCGTAGCCAAAACTTAAACCCATGCAACCAAGACCGATTGCCGAAACTTCCGGCCCGCTTTTACCTAATTGTCTTTTTTGCATATCTTTTTTATTTGATGAATTTAGTTATTTAGTTTTCTCTCTCCCAACCACTTCACCATAGCAGGATCGCGGTGATCAAAAAAACTGCTGGTTTTCATATCCAGGCTTTTGATCAGTTCCATATCTTCCTTACTCAACAAAAAATCAAAAATGTTGAAGTTCTCTTCCATTCTTGTCCGGCGTACTGATTTAGGAATGGCAATCACCCCGCGCTGTGTAAGCCATCTGAGAACTACCTGGGCAATAGATTTATGATACTTTCTGCCGACTGAGCCCAAAACTTCATTTGTAAACAGGTCATTTCTTCCTTCTGCAAATGGTCCCCAGGATTCGATCTGTACATTATTTTGACTGAGGAAATCCTGTGTTTCATTTTGCTGGTGGAAGGGGTGTGTTTCAATCTGGTTGACTGCAGGGATAACTTCATTGTGTATGATCAGATCCATCAACCTGTCCGGTTGAAAATTGCTGACTCCGATTGCACGTATTTTACCTTCTTTATATAAGGCTTCCATTGCCCTCCAGGTTCCATATACATCCGCATAGGGCTGGTGGATCAAATACAGGTCGAGGTATTCGAGCTGCAGCTTTTTGAGGGAATCTTCAAAAGCCTTTTTGGTTCCTTCAAAACCATGGGATTGTATCCAAACTTTGGTTGTGATGAATAATTCTTCCCTCGGCACACCAGATGTCTTAACAGCACGTCCAACCGCTTCTTCGTTCATATATGACTGTGCGGTATCAATTAGGCGGTAACCGGTATCTATGGCATCGCGTACACTTCTTTCGCATTCAGCGGGATCGGGCACTTGGAATACACCGAAACCCAGTATCGGCATTTTCACTCCATTATTTAATGTGATTGTCTGCATACATCTTTTCCTTTTTAACATACAAATATCCTGCGATTAACCGGCGAACCATTGATACAGATTACGGTTTGTTCTACCATTATTACAGATTTGCGGCTTCAGTTCTGCTGATCAGGGTATAATATGATAAATTTGGTATTAAAATGCCGCAAATGAATGATATAATCAATTTTGACACGATCAGCAAATACAACGATTTTAATAATAACCAGACCAAGCACCCGTTGGTTGGTATTGTTGATTTTGCAAAGGCAAATCCCAGGCACGGTGGCTTTAAAGCATTGTTTGGCTTCTATACGGTTTTTTTAAAGGAAGTGAAATGTGGTGATCTTTCCTATGGAAAGAATACATACGATTACCAGGAAGGAACCCTTGTTTTTTTAGGGCCGGGACAGGTTTTAGCGGCAGCCTTCAGTGAGGAAGCCTATCAGCCAAAAGGCTGGGGTCTTATTTTTCATCCAGACCTTATCGCCGGAACCTCTCTGGGCCGCCACATACATGATTATTCTTTTTTCGGTTATGAAACCAGGGAAGCTCTTCACCTTTCCGAAAGGGAAAGAAATATCATAATGGAGAGTTTCGCAAAAATTGATTACGAACTGGACCACGCCATAGACAAGCACAGTAAGAAACTGATCATTGCCAACATCATTTTATTCCTTGATTATTGCGCAAGATTTTATGATAGGCAGTTCATTACACGCGACAACGTACACAAAGGGATTTTAGAAAGGTTTGAGACATTGCTCAGTAGTTATTTCACCTCAGAAAAACCGGCATCCATTGGTTTGCCATCAGTTGCTTATTGCGCTGCAGAGTTAAACCTGTCTCCCAATTATTTTGGCGACCTCATAAAAAAGGAAACAGGTATAACGGCCCAGGAATGTATCCATACCAAGATCATTAACATCGCCAAAGAAAGAATATTCGATATAAACAAATCTGTCAACCAGATAGCATTAGAGATGGGCTTTAAATACCCGCAACATTTTACACGGTTATTTAAGCAGAAGGTTGGTGTTTCGCCTAATGAGTATCGATCGCTTAATTAATACGCCCCATTGCACAAGCCGATTAAATGGATTAAGTCATTCCGGCGAAACTTATCCGGTTTTTACGTGTCCATGAACAAAAACGGGAGCAAGTTCTTTCCTGATATTTTACATATCGCTTTATCTTCTCTTCATCCAACCCAACCGTACTCACAAAATAACCGCGATACCAAATATACTCGCTTCGTATTACTCTTAATGTGTAGATAAAGGGATTCGTTTCGAATAAGTTATGCCGTCTATCATTTATCATGAAACATCAAAATTGCTTAACATCAGCGCAGCTTTGTGGTTCAAACTAATTTTCTTTTATCACTTTAATATCCCGGAAAAATGCATCCGTACCTGAATCCACAAAAAGACCGATTGCACCGCTATTGGCCTCACCCAGTTTCAGGTCGTTCACGATCAGCACCGGTTGTGGGTTATCGTTCAGGTAAAGTTTGGCCTGCGCTTTTTTTACCACAATCTTCATTTTGATCCATTCATTCAGCCCCATGTCAGCATAGGATTCATATTTTCCCTCTGCTTCTTTCCGCAGCCTGTCGAACTTATAATCAGGATAGGAGAAATATTGCGTGGAATGATTCCTGCGGAGTTGGTCGTCCGCTCTTCCGTTGGTGGGCCTGATGTAAATGGATTCAAATTTGCTGTTGTCTTTATTGATCCTGAATGCCAAACCGATAAACCCCCTTGCATTAGCATCCGCAGTGGGCAGCAGCCGGCTCAGCAACATTACTTCAATCGTTCCGTTACTGAAGCCATCGGTGTTTTTGAGTCGCACGAATGTGGGTATATCTGCGCCCTGTGTGGCTGTGTCCCTTGCTACCCGCACCACTTTCTTGCCATTGATACTTGTGATCGACATATGCACCAGTACGGGTTGCAGATCATAGTTTTCGAAACGCATATCCTGGGCACACAGGAAGGAGAAAGACAACAGTAACAAAATACCCATGATCGTACCGCGCAGCGGGGGGAAAGTTGATAAAACCATACTGATCATTTTTGGATTTTCGCAGATTATGCTTTACAGTTAACAAAAGAAAGTTTTCTGCAGATATCTACCAAATGGATTCTGGATATTAAACGGGGTAAAACTATGGCCTGATAGTGGTTACTACGGGAAATACTTACGTATCGGCCTCGTTACTATCCCTAAGAAAAAAGTAGACAACCAAAACGGTCGTCTCCTAAAGTGGGTCGGGGGATTAGTTGCGAACGTCTTATCTCATCCCATTTCTATCGTTTATTCAGAGATAAAAATCACCCGATTGCTGCTTTTCATTGATCAAAATCGGACTGAGACGGTCAATGAAATCGGTATGAGCAATTAAACAGAAAATTCGCCTGCTATCGCTTCCAGGTTATAAATGTATAATCCCAAAAAAGCGTCTTACTGAATTTACAGCGGGAGTTATATTTAAATTAAATTCAATACAATTTATGCAATCAGTTGCATCACTAAAATGTACAAAATCCATTCTCGTTTGATATTGTATTTATTTATTATTGACTGAAGTAAATCTACCTAAAGGAAAAAATTATGCAATCGGTAGCATAATTTTTAAAAAAAGAACTATTTTGGGCATCACATGCCATACAGCAATGGAATGTTTGTTAACATTCTTTGCAAAAATCATCACCCCTGCTTGCAATGAAGAAAACGATTTTCATACTCATCCTCGTTGGTGCATCAAAATGCTTTGCTCAATCCGGCAAGGGTTTCAAATTATGGTACACAACTCCCTCCGGTCAAACATGGGAGAATGCCTTACCTATCGGCAACGGAAGATTAGGCGCGATGGTATACGGCAATGTTGTAACTGAAACTTTACAGTTAAATGAACATACGCTTTGGAGCGGAGGCCCGAACAGGAACGACAATATACTTGCACTGGATTCATTGCCCGCTATCCGCAAATGGGTCCTGGAAGGAAAACAAAAAGATGCTGAGAAACTTGCCAACAAAGTGATCATCAGCAAGAGATCGCATGGCCAGATGTTTGAGCCCGCCGGCGAACTCCACCTTAGTTTTATTGGACATGAAAACTATTCCAATTATTACAGGGAACTCAATATTGAAAAAGCAATCGCCAAAACTACTTATTCAGTGGCCGATGTTAGTTATACACGTGAAGTGATCGCCTCATTTCCGGACCGTGTAATTGTAATGCATTTAACTGCCAGCAAACCAAACAGTATTTCCTTCAACGCATTTTATACTACTCCCCAGCCAGGCGCTGCTATTCGGGTAAACTCATCCGGGCAATTAGTGTTTTCAGGTACTGTGATGGATCACGAGGGCGTAAAAGGAATGGTAAAATACAAGGGTATGGCAGATTTTGTAACTGAAGGCGGCAATCGCTCAACAACAGATACTTCTGTTATTATTAAAAATGCAAATGCAGTTACCATTTACATTTCCATTGCTACCAATTTTACAAATTATTCCGACGTAAGCGGCAATGAAAATGAAAGATCTGAAACCTATTTGCGCAATGCAATGCAAAAAACGTATGCGGCAATTGTAAAATCGCATGTAACTGCCTATCAAAAATATTTTAACAGGGTGAAACTTGATCTTGGTTCAACGGATGCTGCAGGATTTCCCACAGACCAAAGGTTACAAAATTTCAACTCAGCCACGGATCCGCAATTTGCCACGCTATATTACCAGTTTGGACGCTACCTGCTGATCTCTTCCTCTCAACCAGGCGGACAGCCTGCAAACCTGCAAGGTATCTGGAACAATAAATTAAGACCCCCATGGGACAGTAAGTATACTATCAACATAAACGCCGAAATGAATTACTGGCCCGCAGAAAAAACAAATCTTTCAGCATTACACGAACCGTTTCTGCAAATGGTGAAAGAGATGTCTGTCACGGGTCAGCAAACTGCGAGAGAAATGTATGGAGCAAGGGGTTGGATGGCACACCATAATACTGATATCTGGCGCGCAACCGGGGCAGTTGACGGAGCTTTCTGGGGCAGTTGGAGCAATGGAGGTGGATGGTCGAGCCAACATCTTTGGGAGCATTATCTTTACAACGGAGATAAGTCTTACCTGAGATCTGTCTATCCTGTACTCAAAGGCGCTGCTTTATTTTATGTTGATTTTTTGATTGAGCATCCAAAATATCATTGGCTCGTTTTGAATCCTGATATGTCTCCGGAAAATGCACCCAAGGCGCATGATGGATCATCCATCGATGCCGGGGTAACTATGACCAATCAAATCGTATTCGATGTGTTCAGCAACGTTATCAAAGCGGCAGCTGTATTAAACACTGATGCGCACTTTGCGGATACGCTTAAACAACTGCGAAGTCGGCTTGCGCCAATGCAGGTAGGCAAGTACGGGCAATTACAGGAATGGCTGGATGATATAGACGATCCAAACGATAAACACCGCCATATCTCTCACCTGTATGGACTGTTCCCATCCAACCAGATATCCCCCTATCGTACTCCTGAATTATACAGCGCTGCAAAAAATACTTTGCTGCAACGAGGCGATGTTTCTACCGGGTGGAGCATGGGATGGAAAGTAAACTGGTGGGCAAAAATGCTGGATGGCAATCATGCATACAAACTTATTCAAAACCAGCTCACGCCTGTTGGAACCAACCAGGGTGGCGGCGGTACTTATAATAATCTATTTGATGCCCATCCTCCTTTCCAGATCGATGGGAATTTTGGCTGTACATCCGGTATCACTGAAATGCTGTTGCAAAGCGCCGATGGATCAGTGCATATGCTTCCTGCATTGCCCGATGCATGGGCAGCCGGAGGAACGATATCGGGACTTCGTGCCAGGGGAAGAATGGGAAACTGGTTACCGTAGTTATAAAGTCAACCCTTGGGGGCAACCTTCGCATAAGAGTACCCAATGAAATGAAACTTGCCAATGGCAATCATTTACAGAAAGCATCCGGCGAAAATAAAAACAGCTTTTACCAGATAGAGAAAACAGCGAACCCTGTTATTTCAGAAAAAATAATCATACCGGCAGTTGAATTGAAAGAAACATTTTTATATGATATTCCAACACAAAGCGGGCAGGTAATCAACTTCATTTCAAAAAAATAAAACTATCATCCATAAATCAAAATCGCAAAATATGAATATCAAATCTCTATCCTTTGCGATGGCAACTCTATTTGCCATTATCTGCTCCTCTGCGCAAACCATCCCTACGGATATTAAAGAAGATTTTAAACCCTCTATACTCAATCAGCCTGGTCAGGAATATCCTAAGGTGAACTCACAAGGCTATGTACGGTTCCGTATCGTGGCACCCAGCGCTGATAGCGTTAAAGTAAGTCTTGGACTGGGAGGCAGAGGCGGAACGAGACTCTCCCAATCCGCCGATGGTACGTGGATGGGAATTACTGAGGGCCCTATGGACGAAGGCTTTCATTATTATCATATCAATATCGACGGCGGCAAGTTCAATGATCCCGGTGCAAAAAATTATTACGGTTCCGTACGCTGGGAAAGCGGCATTGAAATACCTGCTCATGACCAGGATTTTTATGCGCTGAAAGATGTCCCACATGGCAATCTGCAACAGGTGTTGTTTCCTTCACCGAGCACGGCTACTTCACGAAGGGCCTTTGTTTATACGCCGCCGGGATATGAGAAGCAATCAAGTAAACGTTACCCGGTTCTTTATCTCCAGCATGGTTGGGGAGAAGATGAAACGGCGTGGAGTAACCAGGGACATGCGAACCTGATCATGGACAACCTGATTGCAGAAAATAAGATAGAACCTTTTATTATTGTTATGACTTACGGCATGACGAATGAAATCAGGTTCGGCGGTGGGCTGAGAAACTTTAAAGTTGATACATTTCAAACAGTCCTTGTAGATGAGCTCATCCCGTATATAGATGCGAATTTCCGTACAATTGCAAAACCATCCGACCGTGCGATGGCGGGACTTTCGATGGGTGGTATGGAAACACACAGTATAACACTTAACAAACCGGAAACTTTTGCCTACTATGGTCTTCTTAGCGGTGGAACCTATACACCCGAAGAGATCAAGGACAAATCAAAAGTTAAACTTATTTTCCTGAGTTGCGGAAGTAAAGAAAGACCTGATGGTGTTAAAAACTCAGTCAGTGCTTTACAAAGAGCCGGTATCAATGCAGTAGCTTATGTTTCTGAGAATACTGCCCACGAATTCCTTACCTGGCGTCGTAGCCTGCATGAGATGGCGCCCTTGCTTTTCAAAAAATAAAAAACAACTGCTGATATAACAATATAAGAATCATCAATCAAAAAATTGCATATGAGAAAATTTCTGTTCACTGTTTCAGCCCTGGTATTTTTTACTGCAATGGTATATTCACAGGATGCTGTAAAGCCCGCCACTAATGGGTTTGATGTTAAACGTGAAAACATACCACACGGGAACCTGGATACTATTATGTATGAATCCAAAACTATTGAAACCAAAAGGCGTGCTTTGATCTATACGCCTCCGGGCTATTCTGCTAAATCAGCTTATCCTGTTTTATACCTCTTGCATGGTATCGGCGGAGATGAAAAAGAATGGCTGAATGGCGGTAACCCGCAGGTGATACTTGATAACCTTTATAGCGAAGGAAAGCTTGTGCCAATGATCGTCGTAATGCCAAACGGAAGGGCCATGAAAGATGATCGTGCCACCGGCAATATCATGGCACCTGATAAAGTGCAGGCATTCGCAACATTTGAAAAGGATCTACTCAATGATCTGATTCCACACATCGAAAAAAATTATCCGGTTTTAAAAGACCGCGAACACAGGGCCATTGCAGGTCTGTCAATGGGTGGTGGCCAATCGCTGAATTTTGGATTGGGTAACCTTGACATATTTGCATGGGTAGGGGGATTTTCATCAGCGCCAAACACGAAACCGCCGGCAGAACTCCTACCCGACCCGGATGCCACACGAAAAAAACTCAAACTATTATTTATTTCCTGCGGTGCAAGTGATAGACTGATCAGCTTCAGCAAACGCACGCATGATTATTTCGAAAAAAATAATGTTCCCCATATTTATTTTATCGAACCCGGTGTACATGATTTCAAAGTATGGAAGAATGGGTTGTTTATGTTTTCGCAATTGCTGTTTAAACCGGTTGATCCATCCAGTTTTTCCAAATATCCTGTGGCAGGTACACCCGCTTCAACCATGTTCAAGTAGTGTTACATTCTGATTTTTTAAAGAGAATTATCATGAGAAAAAATATTTCCAGAATAAGTTTATTATTATCTGTGTTTGTTTTCTGCATCATCATTTATGCTTCAGCGCAAACGCCAATACTCAATTTAGATTTTACAAAACCGGGGGCCACTGTAAGCCCGATGCTTTACGGTCTGATGACAGAAGAGATCAATCATGCCTATGATGGCGGTTTGTACCCGGAATTAATTCGTAACCGGATCTTTAAAGACAATAAATCAAATCCTGACGGATGGAGCCTCGTGCGCAATGATTCTGCTTCCAAAGCCAGTATCAAACTAATGGCCGCACAAGGATCGGATAATGTTCCTTTCGATGAACGCCGCCATGCGATAACCGGTGCATTAACCACCTGTTTGCGTTTGACCATTGAAAAAACAGGCGGAAGAATCGGCATTGCCAATGAAGGATTTTGGGGAATACCGGTAAAACCCGCTACCACTTATAAAGCATCTTTTTACATCAAAGGCTCCGGCAGTATGCAGGTCCCGCGTCGACCCGGTCAGCCTGCACCGGTAAATCCTGCGCCGGTTATCGATGATAACACAGCCGGGCCCGTAACAGTAACCATTGAAAGCAGTGATGGTAAAACAGTGTATGCTTCCGGAACGATAAACCTTGAGAAAAGTATTTTCTGGAAAAAATATGAATTAACGTTAACAACCGGTGCAAACATACAACCCACCACGAATGCACGATTTGTCATTTCTACAGACAGAACGGGTCTTTATTATTTTAACCTTGTTTCCTTATTCCCTCCAACGCATCATAACCGACTTAATGGTAACCGGCCGGACCTTATTAAATTAATGGCCGAGATGAAACCGAAATTTTTACGTTTTCCCGGCGGTAATTACCTGGAAGGCCCATTGATCACGGATGCCTTTCCCTGGAAAACAACACTCGGGCCATTGGAGCAAAGGCCTGGTCATAATGGTTCATGGGGTTATCGCGCTTCAGATGGTATGGGGTTGCTGGAGTTTTTATTATGGTGTGAGGATATTGGTGCAGAACCACTTTTAGGTGTGTATGCAGGTTATTCATTGAATGGAGACCATATTGATGCAGGTCCACTTTTAAAACCTTATGTTGATGATGCACTGGATGAAATAGAATACATTATGGGTGACACGAAAACCTATTGGGGCGCTAAACGTGCCGCAGATGGTCACCCCGCCCCATTCAAGTTAACCTATGTTGAAATTGGTAATGAAGATTGGTTTGACAGGACCAATAGTTATGATGGCAGGTTCAACCAATTCAGAACAGCTATCGAAGCAAAATACCCAAAGCTGCATTGCATATCAACTATCGCCGATGCACAATATCCAGCGCTTAAAGTAAGTACAGGGAAAAAGCCCGAAATATTAGACGAACACTATTACCGTGATTCATGGGCAATGTGGGAAAACGCATCTCAGTACGATAAATATGACCGCAATGGCCCTAAAATATTTGTTGGCGAATGGGCAACACGCGAAGGTTTGCCAACAACCAATTTAAATGCCGCTTTAGGAGATGCAGCATGGATGACAGGTATGGAAAGAAATTCAGATCTCGTGATCATGTCATGCTATGCACCTCTTTTTGTGAATGTAAATACAGCTACCGCTACTGCCCCCAAAGCATGGCAATGGGATTCAGACCTGATCGGATATGATGCGTTAAACAGTTATGGCTCTCCTGCCTACTATGTTCAGCAATTGTTTGGTAATCACATTGGCGATAAAATTATTCCAACAACGGCAGAAAATATTCCCACGCAACCCAGGCCGCTTACGCGCCGCGATAGTGCGAACGGTCTCACAACAGCCCCGTTGGTTCCAACTTTTTTTTACAGCGCAACACGGGATGAAAAAACAGGAACTGTTTACCTGAAACTGGTAAATACAACCCAGGCGAAACAACCCGTTATGATCAATCTGAATGGGATAAAAAAAGTTGCACCAACGGCCACATTATTTATGATCAAAGGAGATAAACCGGAGGATACCAATACAATCACAGACCGAGAAAAAATCATCCCTGTGAAATCAATCATTAATGGCGTTGAACCAAAGTTCAATTACACGCTTGATCCATACGCTGTAAGCATTATTCAACTCCAGACATTTAAATAAATGAAGATTCTATGTATTAAAAACAATTGGGTTGAATAAAAGAGATTCAACAAAACTCATTTAAAATAGCAAACCTGATGAAAACAAAAATAAAATTATTCACACTTGCATTGCTGCTGCTACCTGTTTTGAAAACATTTTCGCAGGATAAGAAATTTTTCATCTTCCTCAGTTTCGGTCAATCAAATATGGAAGGTAATGCAAGGGTAAGACCTGAAGATACTGTAAACATAGACAGTCGTTTCCAGGTAATGGAAGCGGTAGATTGCCCTAATCTCAATCGAAAAAAGGGTCAATGGTATACTGCCGTACCGCCACTCTGCCGTTGCCGTACCGGCTTAACCCTAACCGATTTTTTTGGAAGAGCCATGGTAGCCAACATACCGGCTGACGTAAGAGTGGGGATCATCAAAGTTGCAGGTGGTGGGTGTAAAATTGAAGTGTTTGACAAAGACAATTATCAGTCCTATGTTGAAAAGGCCCCGCAATGGATGCTTGGTATAATCAAAGAATATGATGGCAATCCATACGCGCGGTTGGTAGAAATGGCAAAACTGGCACAAAAAGATGGCGTGATCAAAGGCATACTATTGCACCAGGGCGAATCAAATCCCAATGATTCACTATGGACTAAAAAAGTAAAAGGGGTATATGATAATCTTTTAAAGGATCTCAACTTAAATGCAAAAAAAGTTCCCTTACTTGCCGGCGAAACCGTAAACGCCGACCAAGGTGGTATTTGCGCGGGCATGAATAAGATCATTGCAACCCTACCGCAAATGATAAAAAATTCTTACGTAATATCGTCTGCTGGCTGTCCTGATGCACAGGACAACCTGCATTTTACTGCAGAAGGATACACGATGCTCGGGAAAAGATATGCAGAGAAAATGCTTTCCTTACTCGGTATAAGCGTAACACAAAATAAAAAAACGGAATAGTATGATTAACGGTATTGAAAAACCTGTTACACGACTATGTGTTATATCGCTTTTCGTATTTCTTATTTTTTGTGTTGCAACAGCTCAGCCTAAAGCACATAATCCGTTGATTTTCGCAGACGTGCCTGATATGTCAATGTTACGCGTTGGCAACACTTATTATATGAGCAGTACTACTATGCATATGAGCCCGGGTATACCTATTATGAAATCAACAGATCTCGTAAACTGGAAGCTTGTAAATTATGCATACGATACGCTGGCAAATATTGATGCGCTGAATCTAACAGATGGTAAAGGAACATACGGCAGAGGTTCATGGGCAAGCAGTATCAGGTATCACAATAACAGATTTTATGTTACCACTTTTTCACAAACAACAGGTAAAACCTATATCTTTTCCACAAAAAATATTGAGAAGGGTCCATGGAAACGAAATGTATTTGGTCCAAGTTTTCATGATCATTCACTGTTCTTTGATGATGATGGGAAAGTATACATGGTATATGGTGCCGGCAAATTGAATATAGTTGAACTCAACGAAGATGTTTCCGGCGTTAAACAGGGAGGAGTACATACGGTATTAATGGAAAATGCCAGCTTGCCCAGCCAGGTGGAAGGAAAAAGAGGCGGTCTTGGAGCCGAAGGTTCCCAGCTTTATAAAATAAACGGCAAATATTATTTGTTCAATATAACATGGCCGCCAGGCGGCGTGCGAACGGTTGTAATTCACCGTGCAGCTCATATTACAGGACCATGGGAAGGAAGGATCGGTCTGCAGGATCTCGGTGTAGCGCAGGGTGGCTTAATTGATATTCCGGATGGGCAATGGTATGCTTATCTCTTTCGTGATTACGGTGCTGTAGGCCGTATCCCTTACCTCGTGCCAGTTAAATGGGAAGATGGTTGGCCCATATTGGGCGTTGATGGAAAAGTACCGGAAACGCTCGATCTCACCGCTAATAGAAGTTTGATTCCGGGTATTGTTGCTTCTGATGAATTTACCCGCAAAAAAGGAGAACCAGTTTTGCCATTTGTTTGGCAATGGAACCACAATCCTGATAACAACCTATGGTCAGTTTCAGAACGGAAAGGTTTCCTGCGTTTAAAAACCGGAAAGGTCGATACTTCTTTTTTACTATCACGCAACTCACTAACACAACGAACCATCGGGCCTGTTTGCTCCGGTATTATTTCACTTGATGTTTCAGGCATGAAAGACGGCGATTTTGCAGGACTCGGATTATTACAAAAACAATTTGGATTGCTGGGAGTAAAAATGAATGGTAGCAGCAAAACAATTGTAATGATCAACGCAAGTTCAGCAAAGCCTGCAGAAGCAGCCAGTGTTCCACTAGATCAGCATACGGTTTTCTTTAAAGCAGAATGCAATTTCAAAGATAAAAAGGATGTAGCCGACTTTTTTTACAGCCTGGATGGAACAAACTGGCTGCCTATTGGCACACAGTTAAAAATGGCCTATACCATCCCGCAATTTATAGGTTATCGTTTTGCATTGTTTAATTACGCAACTAAAAATACCGGAGGCTTTGCTGACTTTGATTACTTCAGAATTACAGAAAGCATTTCAAACAACTAATTATCGGTGAGCCAGCCAATTATCATCGTATTAAATATCAATCTACTTGAAAAAAATCAGTAAAAAATCTTACCCTTGTCATTACAGCATTTGTTGTTATGCATGCAGATGCACAAAACCCAATCGTAAGAAATCAATACTTTGCAGATCCTACTGAATGTATTTTTTGAGACAGGGTTTATCTGTATCCTTCGCATGATGTTCTTGCAATAGAAGGCAAAGACCGGGTGGGGTGGTTCTGTATGGAGGACTATCATGTATTTTCTTCTGCAAACCCAACCGGCTGGACAGATTATGCATGCTCATTATACTAAATAAAATACACTGGGTTAAACCAGACAGTTACAGCATGTAGGTGCCGTTCTGTATAGAACGAAATAGAAAATACTATTTCTATTTTCCTTCATCACCCAATCTTACACTGGATTAATCAGTTAAATGAAAGAAAATGGGTTCAGATCAAGCATCACTAATTTTTACATAGCACAACGCGTTAAATACTATGATTTAAGAAAATCCTTTTCGGACCTTTCCCTATAGCTCAGGCATCTAAGAAAATACTGGCAATCCCATATTTATTTTTTGTCAACTTTTGATCGATCAGGGTATCGGGGGACTTACAACTCTATCTTGCTTACAGATCCATTGTTTTCATTATCAGTTTTCCCTACACCTGCTTTCTTTGATGTTCTGTCATACCGCCCATTACCTTTTCCATAATTCTTATCTTACCCCATCTTGGAACAGTTCGTAATGAATAAACCAAAATTTTTGTCAGTAACCCCGGCAAAACGGTTGTCTTGCGTCCCAATGCTTTCAAAATGGGTATCCCGATTTGTGAAGGTTGTAAAGACATAGACATTTTCATATTTGCCCGCTGTCCAAAACCGCTGTCAACAGGTCCGGGTGCGGCTGCTAATACATCCACTCCCCTGGGTTTAAGTTCAACGGCCAGGGCTTCGGCTAAAGTTTGAACATACGCTTTGGTTGCCGCATAGTTTGCTGAAAACGGGACACCTTGAAATGCGACCATTGAGCTTAATAAGATAATGCCCCCGCGTTTCTGGTGTGCAAATATCTGGCTATAATAATGGGTTAAAGAAAGTAATGCTTCACAATTTACCCTCAACATATTTATTTCAGCATGAAGTGAGCCGTCAATGAACAGACCCGAAGTTCCGTAGCCTGCCGAAACAATGATAAGCCCCACTTGCAAGCCTTGCGTTGATTGAATGATTTTGCCAACACCTATACTTTCTGATACATCGGCATCCACTACTTTTATTTCGATATTGAATTTTGAAGTAAGCTCTTTTTCCACTTCCTGCAACTTGTCTAAATGCCTTGAATTGATGACAAGGTTTAAAACTGCTGCTGCCAATTGTGTTGCCAATTCAAGGCCAATGCCAGAGGAGGCACCCGTTACAATGGCCCACTGCCCATATTTATTTTTTAACCTGTTTTTCTCTTTGAGTGAAAGTTGCATTTGATAGGGTTTAAAGGGTACATTACAAAAATGCAACGTATGGCGCCCTGGAAACGATAACAAATGTTTAGATTTTTTAAACGGCTGTTTTTTTTAGGCGGCTCAGATGAACAGGGGTAATGCCTAGATATGAGGCAATCATATGCTGGGGCACACGGTTGTGGATATTGGGGAAGACTTCTGTTATGCTGTCGTAACGCTGTTTTGGGGTTCTGGCATACTGGTTCTTAATTCGGTCGTCTTGATAAATAAAATAGAACTCGGCAATCAGCCTTCCCATTTTTTGCCCCTCTTGTAGGTAATGATACCCCCATTCAATAGCGGACCGTGGCAAAACCACTACTTCTGTTTCTTCAACAGCCTGTAAGCTGTATAGGGAGGGTTGTTTCTGGATAAAGTTTGAATAGTCAGCAATAAACTGGTTTTCCAGGGCAAAATGTATGCTGTGTTCAGTTCCTTCATTGTCGGTTACGAGAACCCTGATAAGCCCTTTGTTAATAAAAAAGACTTCGTTGGGAATCGCATCAGGCCGGCTTAGTATTTCTTGCCGCTTAAAGGTTTTCAAAAAGGCCTGATTAAGGAAGTCGTTAAGTTCGTCTTCCGAAATACGAATCATTTGTTGCATTACCTGTCTGATCTGCTCCATCTGTCTTGTCAAAGTTGGTTGGTCTGTTGGTGGCCTTGCCATTTTACATATAAAGGCAGTTTGTATAATGGGCTTTTTTGTATTCCAAATATAAAATATTTCGAACCGATTCTATCAGTAGAAATATTCCCTTTGGAAAATCCGTGTGCCATAAACAAGCTCCGAAATTAAAAGGCCCAAGGCTTTCGCTGCAATGGCCCCTCCGATTCTTCTGTTACGTCTTCAAAGGGATGGACGGCTTCAAAATACAGGTTTACGGAAACGCAAAAGGTAAAGGGTATTCAAGAACATGAGAATGGTCTTATGCAATCATCTAAACCCATATCAGGTAATCAACTTAATTGGATTGAGCAATCACCAATTGTTTTAAATTAAAGCCACCTTTATTTGCAAATACCCTAATCATATGTACACCCATTTCAAGATCCATCTTGCAAGGGGTTCAATGCAAATATCTATTACTCAAAGGGTATTTATCGAACACCTGCCATGCTTGAGATATTTACACATAAATCATTGAAAGTAAAAGAAGAAGCAGTATTAATATATGAAAAAAGGGGATTCTTTTACATGAATCCCCTCAAATGCAGTATAGCGGAATCAGTATCGAACCTCTTATACCATTTTTATCTTTTTTTAAAGGATTTGAAAAATGACTGACATCATCTGCTTTCATTAACTATTCATTACTTCTTTTTTATCAAAACCTGAGTTTGCGTATCCGTATCAGAAATTACTTACTTACATAGGGTTCGAGCGCAACCAGCTCGCCTCGTGTTTTCGGCCCACCAGTGAACGCCCCGCCATCGGTAACAACATAGAGCGTGCTTCGGTCCTGTGCTGTCTTCCCAAATACGGCATCTGTAGCACCTACAATATGCTGTTCCTGCTTCCCGATGATCGACCGCACGCCGCCCGGCGAAACGCGTACAACGGTGTTATAAGGATGCGTAGTGATGAATAGCGAACCATCCTGACCGATAGCGAAGTCGTCACCCGGGATGCCTGTAGCAATAACTGAAGCCGGCCCAAACTTATCATGATCATCCATCGAATACCTGAGAACAGTGGTTCGATCAGACACAGTCACCAGCATCTCGCGACCTTTGAAATGTAATCCATTGGCTCCGGGAGCAAGCGATATAAAAGCTCGCGCTTGAAGAGCAAGATCGCGCAAGGCAACTTCTACTTTTCCGCTCTTAGGGTCAACTCTCCATATGAGCCCTAGATTACTATCGGGTGAGTAAAGCATACCATCAGGCCCGAAATCTATGCCATTGGGCCATGCACCACCCGGAAGCTTTGCTAATTGAATTGCCTTTCCGGTGATATCAATATGCCAGATAAAAGAGGTAGCTCCATGACTGGTTAAATAAATAGAGTTATCTGGTGCTACTACAGGCACACCAGAAGTAAGGCCATCAGGCGTTTTAAAAAGGATATGCTCGCTTCCGTCTGGTTTGCGCGCAATCAATTCGCCATGCGCATCATGGTAATAATCACCCCGCGAAAAATCTAAGCCACGGTTGCCTGATAAATAAAGAGTACCGTCGTCTCCGGCAGCAATCCCTTCGAACCAGAGGCCTTCATCGTAGGTTTTAATCACGCGCCAAGGAATAGGTTTGAAGGACAATTCATCCGCTTTGGGTAATGCAAGCACTTTGAGTCCTAAAGGCTGAAAAACGGCAACCAGCACAGATGCGATAGCCAATAGCACTGGCAAAGCCCAGGCACGAGAAACCTTCTCATGCACTACGTTCAGAACCAAAGGAATCGATGAAACAAAAGCAATACATGAGGCAAAGAAGACCAGGAAAGGAACCGAAATTCCGGCGATCGTTGCGATGAATGCTATCCAGTGACCCGTTGCCTGTGCAATTCTTTTCAAGCCCGTACGGGAGAATAGGCATGCCAGTGGCTCAAGCGGTTTTGGACGAAAACTGGCAACGATTGCGGCGAGCAAAGAAGAAAGACTAACCAGTATCTGAAATGAGAGGGTAATAACTTTCATAACTGAACCCTCCTTTCCGTCATGCAGACGATCTGATTATTTTTAGATAATCCGGGGGTAAGCACAAGGGCAGCCTCGTTGTATTTTACTAAAATGATTTGCATAATGTGTATTTATTTTATGCAAAGCTAAAAGCTGCTCTTTCCGAAATTCTTATCAAATGATAAGAATTCACCAGTGTGTGATCGATAACATTCAGTAACTGATTTTATTTGGAGAGGTTGTTGAGCCAAGTATTTTTTTTCGAATACGTGAAAGCGATACGGGTGTGATGCCAATGAACTGTGCCACATACTGAACAGGAATACGATTGATAATGTCTTTACCGGAATCCAAAAGATCCCGATATCTTTCTTCGGCGGTTTTTATTACAAACGATTTTAACCTGTCTTCAAAAAGTATATTAAAACTTTCTGACAGTAACCTCCCAAACCGTTCTATTTTACAGGATAACAAAGGAATGTCTAGCATAGCCTGCATATTTTTCTTGGAAATAATAACAAAATAGGTATCCTCTAATGTTTTGATATTATAAAGGCAAGGTTCTTCAGTAAGATAACTTTTTATTGCGGTCACAAAATTGTTCTCGAAACTAAAATATCCTGTAATTTCTTTCCCATTCACAACATTACAATAACGCACCGCACCCTTGATGATAAAACCTATTTCTTTGCAGGTCTTACCCTCCTCTGCAAAACATTCATTCTTTTTTATCTTTTTGATTTTCAAAAAATCCATAAAAACATACCATTCTTCATCATTCAAATTGATCAGGTTTTTTATTCTTTCTCTGTATAAGGGCAAAATGAGAGATCTGTCCATAGCGTAAGATTTAGTTCACATGCAATAAGGATCAAATTACTGATACAAAAAAGGATACTACTTTGTTGTATTCCAATCTTGATTAATTTTTAATCATATGCTCAAAACTAAGCTTGAAATAGTTTCATTTTTTACCTTTCCTAATCAAGAAAGTCATAAAAAAGGAGATAAGGGGATTGGGTTCGAACACTTTATACCATTTTTTTCTTTGATCGAAAAATTACCAATTGGATAAACCCTGTATAATTTTACTCAGGAGAGACTGTATAAAATACCGTATCAATAAAAAACAAAGTATTAGAGTTTACCAGTACATTTTCATCATGCATATCTTCCAAAATCAATCCCAATTGCTTATTAAAGTAATCATTTCTTCGGGTGTTTTCAAATCCATTATAGGCTAATAACTTCTTTATATTATCCAATTCAGCCTGACCATCCGAATTTATAAACGGTTGCTTCATAACAGCATGTAATGCCTCTTCTTTTGCGAATCCCATTAATGTATAAGCGGTATTCGGAAATATGAGGTTATGTAAAACAATGCTGTTAAAAAATTCCAGCCATGTTGCATAGTACACTGCATCGTTAACTTTGATCACATTCTTACCATCAGTATCCAGGTATACCCGTGCCTCTCCACCCCTTGTTAAGAACCTGTCTTCACGGAGAAGATCCGTAACCCATAAATTATTTTCGGCGCTGTACTTTTCTAGCAGTTGGGCCTGCTTTTTTTTGATGACTGATTTACCTTCGAAGTCAGTCTTAACCGTTGTACTTGTAGCAAAGCTTGCTGATAGGAGATTTCTGATTGTTGTGCAAGTATCCGGTATCCCTTCAATGATAACTCCTGCAGTGATATTTTCAATTCTCTTTCGGGTATCATCGGGTAGCATTTAGCTGTAAAACTAATAAAAAAACAGGAAATCAAAAACGAGGTAACTTTATTTAGGCTAAGTAAACCAACATAATAAAAATGCCTCGCAAACAATTCGTTTACAAGGCGTTGTGGAGATAAGGGGATTAGTTTCGAACACCTGATTCCATTTCTATCATTCATCAAAGACTTAAGAATTGGATAAAGGATGAGTAATTATATGTAAATTTATGGAAAAGGCAGTCTTTTGCAAGCTATTAAAATTGCCAATAAATAAGTATAATTATAAGTAACCATTTCTTACTTCACACTCTAATCTTTTGTCCTCGTTACTTTAGCAAAATCCACATATTTATATTTCCCTAAAAGAGTTCGTTCTACCTGAATTTTATAGCTACCACCTTTGAATTTGGCAGTATTAAAGATGCTTTCTTTTTGGGGTGTTAATACAGGAAGATTTGTTTTGTAACTAAGTAACTCATTCATCACTCTTCCATCCATGCTTTTAGGTATATCGAGATGATGTATATATAAAATTGTTGGTGCTATATCCACATTCGATGTTGGCAGTTCGCTGGTAAATGATTTTTTAAAACTTGGGCCAGCAGCTAATAAGGCAATGTGCACCTCATAAGGACTGAAACTTCCATGGCCGGCCACACCCCGGCTAAAACTAGTTCCTTTATATCCGAGGCTGTTGCTATCATCGTTCCAGTTATAATCAACCAAAATATCCCCTGCACGGTCGGGGTGGTTCCAATGAATGGCATCGAATGAAACCGTTCCTTCTATAGAACCTTTCAGGTCGCCGGGTTTTGCTGCTTTGGTGAAAATTCCTCCCACCCAATCCTGCGATTGTAGGGCAGTAACAATTTTTTGAATGATTACAGGATTATGATCCTTTACATAAATCGCTCCTTCCGCAATAACCACATCATCACTTTCCTTCGACATTTTCAATTCCTGACTGATTAAAAAATCAGTAACACTTTCTTTTCCGATATGCGTTACAAAACCATGATCGGTAGAAATGATAATATTGAAATTGTTGGTCAGATGCTTTGCCTCCAGATCTGCAATAATTCTTCCAAACTGCTCATCTACTGATTTAATGGATGCCATACTTGACGGAACACCGATACCGTCGCTATGTGCCGTACCATCCGGATCTGAAAACCAGATAGCACTCACCAACGGCCCATCCAGGGTAAGCCCGTATTTAATCAATGCATCGGTGATCCATTTGTGTTGAGCAGTATTTGGTTTTGTATGTGCCGGAATGGCGCCGATATCGGCAATTACTGTTGATTTATAACTTTCGGGAAGGATCATACTCGTATTAATGATGGCTCCCCCACTAACCGTATGATTTTGAAACAAAGCCTGCCCGGAAGAACCGGAACTGAATACCATCATTTTGGCCCCGGCTTTTTGCAAAATCTCCCCCAGCGAAATTGTTGTCAGCAAATGACCGCCGGTTGCTGCAGAAACTTTTTCCATCTCTGCTGCTTCACCCGTATTCAGTCCTTTAACTTTATCTACCTGCGGAAAATAAACCGTATTCCCGAGGATTCCATTGGTAGCAGGATAGCTTCCAGAAGAGTATGAAGACGAGTTAACCCTTGTAACCGTTGGAAATACACTGTGGTGCTGTTTTCCATAACAACCACGTTTACTGAATGCATATACATTGGGCATCGCTTCGGCAGTTATATAATCAGGGCGTAACCCATCAAAAAAAACGATCAGCGTGCGGATATTGTCTTGCTTTTTATCTGCTTGTGCCATCGAAACATTTGCTATCAAACAAATAGAGAATGCAAACAGTAAGGTATTTTTTATTGATTTCATGATCTTCATTTTGTGTAGTATTTATTTATCCCACCAAACTTTTGTATTACTGTCATCCGTTCCTCCCATGGCCGCAACCGCAGCTGAATAATTTGCTGCATTCAATGATTGCAGATAAGTTGGATACGGAATACGGACAGGAAAAAGATTTTCCGCAGGTATACCTGAACCTCTTGGCAATATAGGGTAACCGGTTCTTCTTTTTTCAAACCATGCCTGGTAGTCTACAAAAAAGTAAGCATAATATTTCTGCACCATGATTTGCTCCAATTGTGCATCAAGCGTGCCTGCCGTATTATAGGCCACGCCGGGCTGAGTAAGATAATTCGCCGGCATACTTGCACCCCATTGAGCCATTGATGCTGTAATACCATTCTCGTAATGTACTTTAGGCGTTTTACCGGTATTATATCCTTTCAATGCAAGTTCGGCTTTTATAAACTCTTCTTCAGCATAAGTGATCATAATACCCAGATTGGAAGATGTTTTCAAAGCATCTGTATAACTGGAATTAGCTCCCACAACATATTGCAAAGTAGTCGGATAACCGCTTTCAATTCCCTGATATACACTGTTACCGCCAACAGTTACAGGTATTGCCCAGATGGCTCTTCTCGGGTCATTATCGGTATTCAATTTATTTAAGAAGAATTTGGTAAAATAAGTTCCGTCTCTCCAATCCAGTTGCCGAGCGGTATAATAAGGATTGAAATAAGGAGTAACATTCGGATATCTGAAAATACCATCATCTGCTGTAGAAGTAAAGACAGGATATTTTACCGGATCTGCAAGGATTGCATTGATCTGAGCAACCACATCCAATTCGCTACTGCGTTTTAATAAGCGTAATAAAAGCCGCAAACGCAATGTGTTACAGAATTTCTTCCATCGCTGAATTCCGATATTTTTACCACTGGTTAATGAATTGGACGGATATACATTATCGCCTCCATAGGTCAACGCTTTGCTGTCATCAAAGAGATCATTGGCTGTGATCAGGTCTTTCAGAATCTGGGTATAAATACTTTTCTGCGAATCAAATTTTGGTAAAAAATTTCCCGATGTTGCCTGATTTGCTTCAGAGTAAGGAATATCACCATACAGATCTGTAATAATAGAATATGCCCAGCATTTATAAATCAATGCAATGGCTTTGTAATTTTTCTCACCCAGTTTATCTGAAATATTAATGATATCATCTATGTCTGCCATATTTCCGTAAAAACTTATCCAGATGCCTGAGCCTGCGTTAATAAAATATCTGTGAACACCGCCGCTGGAACTGCTTCTTGGGGCATCCATCTGCATTAACTCATGGGTGAAATTTCTTGCGGCATTGATACTGGTATTTACCATTTTATACTGCAACTGGCCAATCATTACACCAGGATTTACATTAACAGGCCGGTTGGGATCTGTATTCAGATCATCAAAATTCTTTGTACAGGAACTCAATATCACAATTGCTGTGATGATTGCTGCAAATTGATTACAATATTTTTTCATGGCTATTTGATACATGTCATTAAAATTTAAGAGTCAGGTTTACGCCAATGGTTCTGGTTGAAGGAAACTGCATCAATTCAACACCCGGTGTTAATGTACCGCTATTAAGATTACCACCTTCGGGATCAAATCCGGGGAAACTGGTAATATTAAACAGATCCCTGCCATAGACTGCAATACTGGTTTGTCTAATGCCAATCCTGCTTAACATCTTTTCTGGAAGATTGAATTCAATTCTGGCTTCTCTCAGTTTCAGATAGCTGGCGTCAAAAATGTTCATCTCTGCATTGTTGATGGCGTAAATATTCTCGTAATAAGAACTGGCCGATACATTCACCGTATTGGGTTTATATTTTCCATCAGCACCCAATACAACGCCATCACCAACAATCCCGTTATCTCTTCCCGGCAACGTGCTGGTTAATTTTCCAAGCGTGGCGGATTTATGATTGGTTTGTGAGAACATACTGCCGCCTTTCTGATAATCAAAAAGAACACTTACCCTGATTTTTTCAAACTGAAATTCGTTGTTCCATCCTGCTTTCCAATCAGCAAATGCATTACCCCACACTTTTGTATTCACATCAAGTATTGCGGGCAATCCCGTTGAGTTATAAATGATTTGTCTATCAGGAGAACGCTGAAAACCTCTGCCATATAAATCCCCCATTCTTCCTCCTACCCTTGCTTCAATGGTTACATTGCCGTCATGACTGTAAATTACCTGACTGGTAACACCATTGGCAAGCTCCTTCACATAACTCCTGTTTCTGCTCCAGTTCAGTGTTGAATTCCATTTAAATTTCCTTGTAATGATGGGTGTAGCTTTTACCTGCAATTCAATCCCCTTACTTTCAATTAATCCTGCATTGATCAAAGCATTTGAATAACCCGATGTAGGATCAAGTGGAATGGCGATAATTTGATTCTTACTGTTATTCTGATATACTGATACATCAAATGACAAACGGCTTTTAAATAATCTCAGATCCAACCCAGCTTCATAACTGGACGTAATTTCCGGTTTCAAGGAAGGATTATACAGTGTTTGCGAATTAGCAAAACTGTTTCCGTAAATCGGGTCGTAATATTTGGAGGTTTGATAAGGCCGCGTATCGTTGCCCACCTGCGCCCATGAGAGTCTCATTTTGGCAAAAGACACCTGACTAGGCAAATGAAAAATATCGCTCAGTAAAAAGCTGGTACTTACTGAAGGGTAAAAGAATGAATTGTTTCCATAAGGCAGGGTACTGCTCCAATCATTTCTTCCGGTTACATCCAGAAACACTCTTTCGAGATATGACCATTGTGATGATCCATAGATACTGTTGATTGCTTTTTCTGATCGTGAGGGGTCTGCAACTGCCTGATTCAAACTATTCGAAATCTGATAGATA
This sequence comes from uncultured Sediminibacterium sp., assembly GCA_964519475.1. Taxonomy (GTDB): domain Bacteria; phylum Bacteroidota; class Bacteroidia; order Chitinophagales; family Chitinophagaceae; genus Sediminibacterium. Next base: position 47,226 of record CAZFKE010000010.1, on the reverse strand, counting down.
CCCGGCTGTGCTAACTGGTCTGCATACATCCCCGAAAAATTATAGGTTTGGTGCATGGCATTGGCACCTGCAGAGAATGAATATTTAATTTTTGTATTGAGTTTGTCTTTATAAGTAAGTAAGGCATCTGTATTAATTTCATAACTGAATACATTCTGTTCTCGATAACTGCCTTTGGGAAACTTCGTCATACTGTAAGGCCGCTGCTGGGAACGGAATTCAAATGACATATCTACACCACTTCTAACCATCAGATCCAGCTTTTTTGAAAATTCATAATTTGCTGAAACGTTTCCGATAATACCATGTTTATTCAATTTATTAATGTCTTCATATATATCCAGATAAGGATTGTCAGGACCCGGATTAAATGGGTTACGCTGTTGCACGCCAGTTAAACCCGGCATCCAATAAGGTTTAAACCATTCAGCTTTAATATTAGGTGCAGTACCAATAGCGAGGAAATACATCAATGTCTGGTTATTGTAGCCGGCGGATGGCAGGTTATCGCTTTTTTTATTGGTATACGTTGCTTTCCCGCTGATCTTGAGTTTATCAGAAACTTTTTGGGTTACAGAAAGTGATGCAGAAACTCTTTCATAACCGGTATTTGGAATGATCCATGTATTTTTTAATTGAGAAACGGATAATCTTGCTGAACCTTTATCATTACCACCTTCAATAGAAACACTATTGGTTATGGTAGAACCTGTTTGAAAAAAATCTTTGATATAGTTTCTGTCAGCAACCCAGGGTGTTCTTGCAGTTGCTTTATTATCAGGGGTACTGGGATCATATTGATAATAACTCTGTCCGTTGAATTTAGGTCCCCATGCCCTTCCGGCTGCAACACCGGTACTGGTATTAATGCCATCCGGACTATCACCGTAAGAATAATAAGCCATCGTTCTACCTTCACCGTAATCGTATTGATAATCGGGCCAACGGTTAACCTGATCAATACTATAATTCGAATTCACTGACACACCCAGTCCCTTATCTTTTCGAGCACCCGATTTCGTAGTAATAATCAAAGCGCCGCCAGCCGCACGGCTGCCGTATAATGCTGTTGCTCCGGGGCCTTTTAAAACGGTAACATTTGCAATATCATCAGGGTTAATATCGGACAGATCAGAACCAAAATCAACCGGACTGTCTTGGGCAAGATGGGCCTTGTATCCCGTACCTGTAATTTTGCTGCTAACAGGCACCCCATCTATCACAATAAGTGCCTGGTTATTATCAAGGTTGAGTGAATTTTCACCACGCAAAGTAATTCTTGAAGAACCCATTGGACCGGATCCGGTTCCCTGAATATTTAACCCGGCCACTTTTCCGGAAAGAGAATTCACCCAGTTATTGGTTTTGGCATCTTTCACTGCATTTTCCGTAACACTCTGTGCAGCATATCCCAATGATTTTTCTTCACGCTTAATTCCCAATGCAGTTACCACCACTTCGTCTAGCTGGTTATCAGCCGCTTTCATTTTTATAAGGATAGAATTATTCTGTCCGCCGGATATTTTAAAATGTTTTAAAAAAGCATTGGCATAACCCACATAGGAAAAAGTAAAATCGTACACCTTACCCTGTTTCATTTGAGTAAAACTGAAGATTCCTTTTTCGTTGGTTACTGATTTCAGCACTTCGGTTGTACCCGATAGTTTGGCTTCTACACTTACCCCGGCCAATTGCAGATCGCCATTCTCTGAGATCACAGTTCCGGTAACACTCGCTATAGACGTTTGGGCATAAACCCCGCTGCAAAAAACAAAAAGCAACAAAATGCCAGCTGCTAATTGATTGAGCATCCTGATTCCTGAATTAGTCATTGCATTCATTGGTGTTCAATTTTGGTTACGATGAAAGTTTTATGGTTATTTTTCTTTTGATTTGGTGATTACAAACCCTTCTTCTGTTTTTTGAAATATCAAATCGTTCATCTGCACAATCGCATTCAAAATAGAAGCCGGTTGATCCTTTCGATTGATAGTAGTAGTCAAATGCATACCCGCCACATCCATCTTGTTATAGAGAATCTTAATTCGGAACAGTTTCTCCATGGTTTCAAAAACTTCTGAAAGTCCTGTATTGGAAAAAACAATTTCATCCCCGAGAGATTTATTTACTGCAGGCTCAGCAGCTGTAATGCTTTTCGGCTTTTCATGTAGGGTATTGAGTTTAGCAACTGCCTTGCCGTTTTCAAAACGTACTTCTTCACCTGCATATAATAATTTTCCGTTTACCCATCCTGAAATGGATCGCTCGGTTGATTGAATTCTTACAATACCTTCAAACAGTTTAACTGAAATAATACCCGAAGCCTGATCACCATTTACCAGAAAACGGGTACCCACTGCTGTTGTGGCAATTTCGTCGCTGAAAACCGTGAAGGGTTTTGCTTTGTTTTTTGCAACCGTAAATATGGCTTTCCCGGTGAGATATACCTTTCGTTCCTTATCATTAAAATTGCTTGCGTATCGTATACTTGAAGAAGGGTAAAGCTCAACCTCACTATTATCCGTAAGAGAAATGATCTTATATTCTTTCTGTTGGTTACCAACCGTAACCCATGCTACGGTATCACTTGGTTTTGAAAGAGCTGTATTACCGTAGGTTTTTTTAGCCGGTCTATCCATCAACCATGCAACCGAATAAGCTGCCGCAAGCAGAAATGCAACACAGGCCGCCACCTTCCAAAACATTTTGACAGGGGTATGATATTTTTTTGTGATACTGACTTCTCCAATTGTTTTCAATGTTATCTTTTTATGAACAACGGCCCATAGTTTACCGCTGACGGTATCCGGCATCTTCCCGTAGTCAGCATCCCAAAGTGGTTGCAGTAAGTTGGCCAGCTCTTCATCTGTACAATTCTCCAGCCACTCCTCCACAATATTTCTCTCTTCATTACTACATTGATTGCTGGTGTATCTGAAAAACAAATCTTCTGTCATGAATACCGATTAATATGATGGATACTGTAATCACGTAATCGGGCTCGGTAAACCAGTACCCGGAATTTTGAATTAATAATTTGGTAATATGCTCCTCTCTACATTTGTACGTACTCTAAAGTGTTAGGACAGTTTGGGTACGGGCACCTTTCATATTTATCACCCCCATTTAACTATAAAAAGTGCAACAGTCAGATCAAAAAATCATTTTATTTGAGAAGATATTTTATGAAACCAAAGACAGACTTTTTGGTTTTATGAAAAGAATTCTTACCGACGAATCAAAAGCGCAGGATTGCATGCAGCAATGTTACCTGCAGCTTTGGGAGAGATTTGACAGAATTGATACGGAAAAAGATGTTATGCCGCTTTTATTTACTTACTCCAGAAATATTGCCATAGATACCTTGCGCAGAAATGCAAAATATGTTTGGGTTGATGATGTAGGTATTTATTCAGAGCAAATAGGATTTGAAAATAATACAGAACATATTATTCAACACAAAGAAAATTCGTTGGAAGTAGATGAGGTGTTAGAAGTATTACCACCCAAACGAAGACAGGTTTTCAAGCTGATCAAGCTTTATGGATACTCCTATAAAGAAGCGGCGCTGCATCTTAATATCAGTGTAAACACAGTAGAAAAACATATGCAGGAAGCACAAAAATCATTGTCAATGGAAAATTTGAAAAAAATTACTGTGATGTGTCTTCTTATGAAAGCCTTATCTGACATGCATCCGTAAGCATTGATGAACCTCTCACTAATTCAGAATCTTTTATTTTAAAAATAATAATCATCCCTCAGTAACCCATCCACCAGTCCAGATAAATGCAGTGATCAACACGATTCGGCCTTATAGAGCCATATCAATCCTCAATAACCCCGAAAATACCGTAAGATAGCTTCTTGTAAAAGGAGTAAGTGGTGAGGCGATCTGCTTTTGATATAATTTTTCTTTTCTTTCTGCCCTCATCCGGTAATATACTTTGACCTATCATGGCCATCTATGCTTCACCGAAACCCTCTCCCCAAAAAACATGAGTTAACTATTTCACTATTTTACGATCACACATAAAAAAGGAAACGCTATTCACGTTTCCTTAATTGTGGAGATAAGGGGATTAGTTTCGAACACCTTATTCCATTTCTATCATTCATCAAAGACTTAAGAATTGGATAAAGGATGAGTAATTATATGTAAATTTATGGAAAAGGCAGTCTTTTGAAAGCTATTAAAATTGCCAATAAATAAGTATAGGATTTACATCACTTGCTCTGATTGGCCTGAATCAAATTTGTGTAGCTTCTAATTAGTGGTACCAGGTTTTTTATAAATAGACGGTGGCAAAGCATCTAAAACAATCCTGATTTCACCATGGTTTTGAATGATTTTCCCATCTCTGCCAATTAGCATGTTATAGGGTATCCCCCGTGTAACATTTTCGGTATAGAGTGAAGATTCTTTTCCACCAATCAACAAAAAATTTTCCCATTTACAACCATCTTGTCGAATTGCATTTTTCCATGCTGACTCACTATCATCAATGGAAATACCTATAATTTTTATCTTTGAAGTATCGATTCGATTAATGAGCTTATTCAACAAGATATTTTCATACCGACAGGGAGAGCACCAGGACGCACCAAATATCAATATGTAGTAGTTAAAGCTTTTTCCTGCAACAATCGATGATAACGATAGGGTGCGGCCATTCATCGTTTTAAGTAAGGCTTTCTTAAAAGCGCTACTCTTCTCAACACCATTTGTTGAATTAAAAACATTTAAATGAGCAAGTATCCTTTTCCCGTCAATACTATTCCTAACATTTGGAGGATACATATTAAATAGGTTGATTCTATCCTGTATGGTTACCATTCTTGAAAAATCCAAATTGTAAATCAACAACCGCATTGCATCCAAACTTTTCTCGGATTTTTTTAAAGATTTTACCAATAAAACTGTATACAAATCCTGATTGCGTAAGACCAAAGAATCAAATACAAATCGCTTTTGATTTTCATCAATTATTTTTTCTGAAATTCTTTTGGCATAGTTAAAAATATCTGTAGAATGTCGTGAGCCATACTTATACATAGCTCTAAGATCTGTGAAAACAAGAGAGGTATCTACAAAAAGATCTGCACCCGTTGTATCCAGCGCCACTTTGTTGATTGCAGCATAACGATCTATTTTGTTACCAAAACAAAATAATATACAATAAAATAAAGTCGTAAGTAACAACAAAAAATATTTTTTCATAACCAAAAATTAATAGTACCACCGACACTTTTCATGCCGATGGTACAAATGTTAATTCATAGTACATCCATTGCAGGGAACAACGCCTGCTGAAACGGTGGAACATGAGCCTGGATAGACTCTGTCGCATAAGCTTTGCGGGGTGCCTGTAGTGTACCAACATGAGTACATTCCACCGCATGTACAGGCAACACATTGTCCACCACTGCCCGCAATAATGCTTTTCATTTCAGCCCGGCTTAGGGATTTTAGTTCACCAACGTTCATTATTTACATTTTAAATGTATTAAAATTTATGATGCAGCAGTTGCAAACTACACCGGAAAATTGTTATCCAAAGGCAACTGTAAGTACCGTGCACTGCACTTATCTTTGAATTATTTGGTTGTTTCCATGCCATCAACTAAATCCACTAATTGTGGAATTATTGTTTCTATATCATACAGTGAGTATCTACCCGGTATTTTTTTCCCATTTAGAAAAAATGTTGGTGTAAATGATATTTTAGACTCTTCAATCCACTGGGCGTGGTTTTGCAATTGTTTACTTACATCTATATTAATGTCAGGCCCCCATTTCGATTCCCACTTTTTTATATCCATTGACTCAAACCAGTCAATGAGCATTTGCTGCAGTTCTTTACTATTCTGTATAGTAGTGGCTCTTTGCAAAAGACTTTTTACGGCAAATGTATATTTATCGTTCTCGGCGCCGGCAATCAATCGTATTTGTATTTTCAATTTTCCAGCAAAGCGATGCAATAAATTGTCTAGTTGAGCATGTGCAGTTGCACAAGGAGCACAATAAGGGTTACAGGCTACCGTAATTAGTAATGGTGCAAATGGGTTACCTAGTAATAAATCGTTTTCCCAGATCGATGTATCTATTTTCTGTTCCTGTTGCCATTGAGTCATAAATAACGGAGCGTCCAATTTCCATTTTTTTAACTCGGCCAATTTTACCTTATTGTTGATATTTCTTTTCACTAGTTGCTTGATGGCTACTAAGAATAGCCCCGAAATGAAAAAAACCAATGTGAAAAACCCGAATCCCACATAAACTAATTTAGTCGTATGGGTATATGTAGATTCAATATTATTATATGAAATAAAGTACCCATCGCGAAAAGATTGAAGGATAGAAACTGAGATAATACCTTGCATAAAAAGTACAGCAGCAACTCCTAAGCATAAGGCACACCATTGCTTTAACTTTACAGCCTGCGTATAAATACTCCATGCAGCTATTGCAATACCGGCAAAAGCCAAGAGTCCAATACTTGCAAAAAACGATATATACCAGCAACATAATAGATAAATGATGAACTGTGATGTAAAATAGAGTATCGAAGCATCTGCAGGAGTGATACCTGCGAACCCTTTGGCATATTTACTTTTCAATATTTTCTCACATCCACCATTGCTTACAGCCCCACAAACTTGCTTTACTATCCGGCTTTGAAAGTCCAACTCAGTACCCAATAAAAAAATACTTACTATTAACCCCAGTAAAGAAAGCAGACCAAAAACATTTATTGAAAAATTCGGGAATTGAAAAATAGATATACTAAATAATACCAGCCCCGCGATTATTAAGACCCCTACAAATATTTTATTTTTTAGTGAACTTTGTTGATAGATTTTATTTTGGTCGCTTTTCCAACTTGTATTTTTTTCAGGATACACAACAATACCCGACCAATACTTGGTTATTTCATTTTGTTTCTCCCAAACAGCGGTATCGATTATCAGATGCAGATACTCCTGCCCAGGTTTACGAATATGGGCAAGTAAAGGATAGTTAAATTCATGAATATAAGAAGCATCCGCCTGTACGGCGTTGTAATCCATACCACCACTCTCTAAAAAATCTATTACCGAAATTAAGGCAGGGTAGTTAGGATGGGTTGTAATTTCTTCTTTACAATAGCTCATACTAATTTTATTCCCACATTTCAAAAGCCAATTATAGGCAGTAAGCCATAGTTCGTTATTATTAGTCAATTCCGTTGTTTTAAAATGTGAGGTATTATTTTCTATATAATAGCTGCTTTTATACAATGCTATGGGGGGGGTAGCATTTTATTTTCATCGTAATGATAAAAAAAAATAAATAGTAAAACAGGGGCAAAACCCCCTATTTCAAATAAATAGCAATAATTTCTTTTTTGGTAAAAGATGCACTTAGAATGTAACAAATACGTATGCTAAATGGCACATCATTTATCGGGAATAAGGCATATATCGAACACCTACAATGCTCGAACCATTGGATCATAACGCATTGCAAATGAAGGAGGAAGGTGTTCTGATTTATGAAAAAAAAGGGATTCTTTTTCAAGAATCCCCTCAAGTGGAAGTGGATTGCCTACGAACACCTCCTACCCTTTCTATCCTTCATACATGATCCGAAAATTGTCTAATCCGCAACCTCATTTCCATCTGTATTCACAACTTCCTAAACCCCACCACCCCCTTACCAAACTGGTTTTCGGCAGCTTCATAGCGTATATAACCAAATTCTTTTAATTCATTGATCCTGATCCGGAAGGTATCCCTGGTAAGTTTCACCACTTTCAACATCTCGCAAGTCACGATCTGGAACTCCTCCGGTCGACCCTGGTGCTCCCAGACATTCATTAATGCCATATAAATGACCATATGGCTGACCGATATCCGGGGATCCTCCACTACCGTTTCGAAAAAATCTGCAATACTTACCACGGCCTGCCTCACGCTTTTTTGATCAATCCTTTG
>CAZFKE010000010.1:0-39239 GCA_964519475.1 uncultured Sediminibacterium sp. | reverse complement strand
CCTGAAGAACTTCGGGGTTTCTTTAATAGTAATTTTCCATTACCACCACCGCCATTATTCTCGCCCGCATTTTTCTTCACCAGCAATTTTTTACTCGCCACTATCTGCCTCTCCATCCATTTAGCCCTGAGGAAACGGCCCGACTCCGAAAAACTGATCACATGCGCCTCATCCACCAGGTAAAACCGCTCACTGATTTCATACCGGTTTTTTAAACTTGCTAAATTCGGCATCAATATCTCTAAAGGGGTATCCACCCAATACTTGAATTGTAAAACATCCGCCTGAGAACCCATCTCTCCCAGTTCATTTAATAATTCAGATGCCTGCAGCACTGATGCCTTATCAACCTGCTCAAAATCATCGCCGGCCAAAACCTTCCAGTTAACCGCCGACATTTTCTTATCTATAGCAAGCAATTCAACCGGCACAGAAACTTCCTTTCGCAAAGAAGCCTGGTAATAAAGCAGATCGTACTGATCCTTTTCAACTCTCTCCACCCGCACCGCAAACCTCACCACATCAGCGCCTGCCCTTTCCCAATGCACAAGTTCAAAAGCCGCCCGCCCAAAACAGATCCTGCACCGCAGCTCCATCTCAACCGATGCAGCAAAGCCCAGCTGCATAAGCCGGGCTTTGAGATTTTCTATATTCCTTTCATTCATCACCATTATTTTTTTAGTTCTTTCCAGTATCGGCCGATATTTTCCCTTTCTCGGCGTACATACCTCTGTTCCATTATTTTATTTTCTGTCCGGCTGTTTTCTTCCTTGGTGCATTTTTAGCCAGCAACCCATTACCCGGCCCTTTCTTACCCAATAATTTTTTGGTATCCTTTCCATACTTGGGTGAACCTTCACTCACCATCGCTCCATTCAATTCCTTTTTCTCATCAGCCGCCGCCTTACCATATTTCAAGGGCACTTTCTCCATTGGGTAAAACAGCTTCTCTCCTTCCTTATCATACATATTGAGGGTCTTGAATTGTGGATTTGCTTCCAAAGAAACCTTTACAGAAGAACCATCACTTTTTTGCAAATCTGCCACCGGTCGGTTACCCTTCTCGAGTGATTTCATCAAAGTCTTCATCTGATCCGGATATTCGAGTTCACGGAATGGTAATCTGCCCACGGCCTCTTTCAGATCAAATCCATACCCAGCACCAAACTGCCTGAGTTTTGGATACCCTGTCTTATTATCTATTTTTTCATGATCAATCTTAAGCCATGCTTTGTACGCATCACCTTCCTTCGGCGTAAGTTCCTTATAGACAGAACGGCCATTTAACAAATTGCAGGACTCTTTGAAAGTGATATTCTGCCCTTTATTATTGACATAGATAAGCTGCGACTTATTTTTTTCATCCTGCACAAGTGTGGCGATATAACTGTTACAGAAATAATTATCCTTGCCATCCTTATCAGAATGACGAAAATGGATGACCGCCTCCATCTTATCAGCGCCATATTCGGTACTGGCGTTCAGACTGAATTCCGTCTTCCCTTCCTTCATCTTTTCTTCGAGTTGTTTAGACAAGCCTTCATCAAAACCTAAGAACTTTAATTGGCTCTTCAGGTACTCCAGATTCTCGTTGTTCATAATAATTAATTTACATTTATTTAATAATTGTTTAGGGAAATAACCCGGTCCTTCCTCACTCACCACCGCGAACCTCTCCGCCGGTGTTGGTGCATACTTCAAACCGGGCATGATGCTTTCTACTTTTTGTTGCAAGTCCTCCAGAGAATCAATTCGAACGACTTGAAAACAATCGTATTCACTGATATGACGCTGGGCAAACGCTTCGGCTTCATCCGGATTGGTAAAAAAAACGATATCATCCTGGTGAATAAACAGCAGCGTATTATGATACGCCACCCAGTTCTCACGGTTCGTAAAAGCCTTTCTTGCCTTTTCCCAGACCTCCATCGAGATTAAATCAGGCACTTCCATGTTCAAAATTCTTTTGCCAGTATCAACTGCCGGTTATATACTCTTAGATAGAGGTGCCTGCCCCCATTCCTTTCCAGCACTTCTACTTCAAAATGCTTTTCATCTGGAATAGTGAACTTGTTTAGCGCAATCACCCATACCCGCGACGACCTGCCATTAATGGTTACGGTGTCACCACTGACCAGCAACGGCTGTTGAATAATTTCCTGTGAAGCAGTCCGCCGAATGGTACCATTGTCTCGCAAATAAAATCGGAGCTGTTCAATATCATACCCGATCTGAGAACGGTTCTCTATTTTCAATTTGCAGAACATATACTGGCCCTGTACATACCAACCAAGCATTTGAAGGAAAACTTTTCCTGATGAATATTTCAGACCCAGCAGATTGCCCTTCAATTTGATCACCTTTTTACAAATGGGTTCCAGCCTATTTACTACCCTGATATTCGCTTCCCTTCCCAAATGAATGGTCAGATGTGCAGGATGCTCCGAATAACGCACGATAAAAGAGTAGATCTTATTATCGGCAGTGACAACTGTCAGGTTCGTTTCCCTGCAGGAATCAGATGCAGATTTTACTTTTAAAATATTATCCACAGATTTCTGCACCATCACCTGATCGCTGCCCCTATCAGTTGAAACGATGTTGGCAGGAAATATCAAACTCACTGTTTTATTCGCACATATTTCAATCGCTATTGCTTCCGTGTATGTCTGCGTAAACGAAACAATAGAGCAACACAAAAACAACAAGACTAAGAATATCCTCACCGCTAATTCGATTTTTGGTTTTCATCTTTCAACAACACTTTATATCCCGCTTTCACAATGACACGTACCAACTTTACTTTTTTACTAAGCAAACTTTTGACGGCATTCACACCAGCAGCCGCAGCCTGCGCCCTCAGCGAAGGATCAAAAGAAAAACCGCCTACAGATTGTATGCCCTGGTCAGTCGATTGTTTGACCACATCCCGACTCAATGATCCCGGAATGCTGATTCCCTCTATCCCATCCATATCATACACCGTCAATTCAACCGGGTACAAATGATTCTGAAACTGGATTGAAGAAATAATCACTTTTAATCTTTCGTTATCAATTGAAGCATGACCGAACAGAAAACTTCCAACCGGTATCTTTTCTCCTTTCACAAACACATCCTGCAGCAAACGAAGTTTGATCACCGAACCGCCGGTTAATGTTTGCTCACCGTGAACCATTGCGGCAATTAGTCCCCTTCTTGCCGAGTCCCTTTCTTCGCCGGCATCAGAAAAAAATCCATTTCCAACTTTTGCCGCACCGCCTCCAAAATAACTGGTATCAGCATCCACACTTCCTGCGGTTACCGCAAACGCCTTCCCTTTTTGATCAATAATGATTTGCTTTTTCGCCTTTAAAGGATTTTGCAGTTCAATCAGCTTTTCCAATGTCCCATTCAATGCCTCAATTTCAGGATCAGTTTTCCTTTGATCCAATGACTGCATCATCATTTGCAAACGGTCAATTTCTGCGGAACTTTCTAGCACCGGTCTCTTTCCTCGCTTCTCATAATATTCAGATAGCTCAGATTGCTTTTGCTGCCGGTCAATCTTTCGATTCCATATTTCATCGGACCCATCAGTTGATTGAATATTTTCTGAGGATTTTAGTTGATAATTCGGATCCATTCTTTCCTGTTCCAGCCGCTTGACTGAATCCCTATCCGCCATCGCATAGAAACTTAATTTATCCAGTGAAGATTGGCTCTTCAGGTTTGCATCAGGCAGCTGTGTATTTAAACCGGTTTTTGTCGACACCGTATCCTTCTCCGAAGTTCCCCCACCCAACAACCAGAACACCAACGCCAAAAAAGGCAGGACAATCAACGGCAAGACCATCAAGAATTTTCGCTGTTGTAAAAATTTCTGTGTAGGCTCTATCATCTGGCTTCTGTTTTAATATCATTGTTTTCCAATGTCTCCCATTTTTCAATCAAAAACCCATGCGCATTATGATCACTGCGCGAAACATTGCGCAGGCACCCTCTGGTTATCAAATTCCGTGTAACCATACTGGTGGGCCGGATGATCCTGATGGTGCTATAACACCGAAAAGCATATGGCTCTATCTGCATATTGACAAGTACACTATCCACTGTAACCTGCTGGTTGATATTGCCGGAGATCACACCCGCGTAATAACCTGTCTCTTTCAAATTATCGTACTGCTTTTTAGCCGAAGCATCTGCCATGTATAGCGCTTTGGTAAGATTTACCTGAATAGACTTTTCATCAGGGTCCAATGTGAAGAAATAGGTATGAAACATCCGCACATGATCCCTCGCTTCCACTCCCATATTGTCCTTTCGTGAAGAGCCATAAGCTTCCAAGGCCTTATCTCCAGCCAATACATAGATTTTGTTTTCCAGTTTCGATGACAGCTCATAGCTTTTAAACAGCACAAAACCACATAACAAAAAACAAACAAACAATAACACAAAAGCAAACACCCTCACAAACCTGAAAGCAGTATCAATATTTCGAACCTTTTCAAACATAACCTATCACTTAAAACTTATTACCGGATACTTAATACTGACCACCCACTTTATCCTTGAAATAATCATTGCTAACCGAATTACTACTCATACTCCCACTCATTTTCGATGCCCCTTTCCCAAACTGATCCGCCGTCATATTTGCTCCGCCAGTCATCGATGCCGCAGCCGCCCGGGTCGCACTAGATGTAAACAAGCTGATCTTATGCGACAGTGCATTAGCTCCACCTGCATTGACTATATAGTTTGCCACAGAAGGCACACAGAAATATCCAACAATAGCGATCAGCAAAAAAACAAAGTAGGCTGTATCACTTATCGTCACCGCCGGAACACCAGGAACGGACACATCATAGATATTACCCTTCATCATATTCTCCTGAATTTTCGCGATGATTGCCCCAAAAATATTAGCCACAGGCAGCCACAAATAAATATTGATATACCGCGCGAGCCAAACAGTCACCGTATGCTGGAACCCATCATAAATTGACAACCCGAACACAATGGGTCCGATGATCGCCAACACAATCAGATAAAAACTGCGGATGGTATTGATGCAAAGCGCAGCCGCTTCAAAAACCAGTTCCAGCAATTGCCTGATCCCTTCCCGTATCCAGTTAGCAGGATTAAGTGCTCCCATCCCCATCACGCTATCCTCTTTTAATTGTAGGAATTTTTGCATGACATCATTCGACCCCTTCACCATAGCTGCCGTGCCGGTAACCGTTGGTTGCAATACCCCATTGATCAAAGCGATCACAGAAGGAAAGATCAGGATACAAAACCCGAGAACAAATGGCCTCAGCAATGCATAAATATCAACCGGTTCCGCATGGGCAATAGGTTTCCAGATCCTGGCAGCGATATACCAGAGCGCACCAAAACCGCCGATCAATCTTCCAACCCCAATTAACTGGCTGCAGAGTGGCACCATATCTGCATACAACTGATCGAGAACCATTTGCAAACCATTCATAACGATTGTTTGAGACCATACCATGCTCGCATGGCATTATTATCTTTCTTTTGTTGGGCACGCACAGCCATCACTGCGTTTTGTTCTTTGACCAATGCTCTTGCAGAATTAAGCGCATCACCCACATCTTTGTCAATCCGGTCAATGGCAAGGAGCCGGTCCTGGTCACTCATCCGCAAGCCTCCCGGTGTTAAAATCAAATTCAAATGATCGATTTTTTTGTTGATGATGGATTTGAATTGATCCAATTGATTTTTAGTTTCGAATAAATCGCTTGCAGAAAACAAACCGGATTTCAAATATGATTGATAGGCGGCAGACGATTCACTCAGCAGTGCTACCTGTTTATTCAGGATGGTTTGAATAACCGGATACTTTTTTATTTGAGGCGCTACTTGTAACAATTGCTCCAGGTATTTTTTATGCATTTCAAAATTGTTCTTTGTCAAATGGCTCACCTGATTATAGCCACTCGCCAATGTGTTATATCCGTCGTACATAGATTGTAACATCATTTTCATTTGTACCAGTTTCTCAAGGTCAAGTTTCAGTTGTTCGATATCTTGGCTCTGGCTAAATGCACCAAACGAATTGACTACTAACAAAAAAAGAAATATCGATTTTTTCATAACGTTCATTTTAATTCTTTGATGGCGGATTTAATTTGTTGGAGTTCCCCGAAATACTGGACGTACAATTCCCTTTGCTTATTCGTCCAGCCGGAGAGCTCAGCCAACTTCAATTGATGTAATTTGTTCTCAATGATTTTCTGTGCATGCTGCAGGAATAAGGTTTCGTTCTGCAATCGCTGCACTTTGAGATCAATCGCTTTAATTACTTTACGGATTACCATTCCCGCAACCGGCACCTGCGCCTTAATCGAAACAGAAAACAAAAGGCAACAACCAAACACAATGGACTTGATTCCCATCTCCATACTTCCATATTTTTTTGCAGCTTCCAGAACCTTGACTTTTTCCTTCTCTTCCGTCGTATAGGTTAAATATTCTTCGGGTGACACTTCCACCCGGTACACTTTGGAAACGATCCCACCCAGAGAAATAAAAACCTCTCTGTACTTCCGGGATGGGTCGTTGGCTTTATTGATGGAAAGCACCATGGCTTTTTCCTTATCGGTTAATCCCAGTAAATTTTGTAAAGCATCAAATTTGTTCTGGTATTTAGATTGATCCAACAAGATTTTACAATCCGCATTATTGATAATAGATTGCTTCACGATTTCGGAAGAAAGAATGTCCTCAATTTCCTGGGTCACCACAATGGCTTCTCCATAATATTTACGGACCGTTTTAAACAGGTACTTGATATAATCCGCCATCCCCGCCTTGGCAATCGCCTTCCAGGCTTCTTCGATCAGGATAACTTTTCGCACGCCCGGCAGTTTGCGCATTTTGGCAATAAAAAGTTCCATGATAATGATGGTAACTACCGGGAACAGGATGGGATGATCCTTGATATTGTCAATTTCAAAAACAATAAAAGGTTGATGCAACACATCCAGGTTCTCTGTTGCATTTAACAAATAATCAAACTCACCACCCTGATAATAGGGTCTCAATACATATAGGAAATTGAACACATCAAAATCTTTATCCTGTACTTTCTGGGTTTTTAGCACAGTTACAAACACGGTTTCTAAAAACTCATAAAATGAGTCAAAGCATCGAAATTTCATTTCCGTTTCATAATATAATTGCAATGCATTTGACAATGCCACATATTCGGATCTGAAAAAATTGTCAGCATCCTTCTTCCATAAGGCGAGTAACAATGTTTTGATACTCTCTTTCTTTTCTGTGTCCAATAGCGCCCCTTCTTCCAAATAAAACGGATTGAACCGGATCGGCTCTTTCTCGGAGTAGGTGAAATAATAACCGTTCATCATTTGACACAATCCTCGGTAAGAATGCCCCATATCCACTATGACAATATGGGAACCTGCTTCACAATAGGAACGTGAACCATGATTGGTCAGGAAGGATTTACCACTGCCTGATGGCCCGATAATGACCTTGTTACGATTGCTGATGATCCCCCTCTCCATCGGTTCGTCCGAGATATCGACATGCAAGGGACGCCCGGAAATCCTGTCTCCTAGCCTTATCCCAAAAGGACTCAACGAAGAACGATAGTTGGTTTCCAGGTTCAGAAAACAACAAGCCTGGTTGGAAAAACTGTCAAAGGTTTCATTGATGGGCAGGTCAGCCGCATTGCCCGGAATCCCCGCCCAAAAGATCTGTGGGGCGCCAACCGTTTCAATTTTAGGCGTTGCGTCCATCATTGATAAGGCAGAAGAACAAATACTCCTCAAATTTCTTACACCTTCCTTATTGTCCGTCCATGCCAAAATATTAAAATGTGCTTTGACAGGCTGCCTGCCCGACCCAACCGCCTCGTTTAAAAAATCCTCCGTGGCGATCTTTGCCATTGCATTTGAACGGGAATAAGCAGATAAACTCTGCAACTTC
The DNA here is from genome assembly GCA_964519475.1 of uncultured Sediminibacterium sp. Lineage (GTDB taxonomy): Bacteria > Bacteroidota > Bacteroidia > Chitinophagales > Chitinophagaceae > Sediminibacterium. Next base: position 31,277 of record CAZFKE010000010.1, on the reverse strand, counting down.
AATTTTTTAGATTCCAGCTTTTTGATCGTTGCATTTGCGTCCTCAATAAAAATATATTGGCTATAGATATGATTGCAGGATAATAACTGCCCCACAGGTGTAGCAAATCCAATCGAGAACTTTGTTTTGTCAGTGGAATATTTGTCGTAGTTTATACGGGGCCCGCAAATGGCAGGAAGATCCAACACACTGCTCATGACAAATATTTCACAACATTTTTCTCCCACACAAATTCCATCCTCGAAACGCAGATCGCGAGCGACACCATCCTTTCCTAAGTTCAAATACTGGCAAATTGATCCTGATAACTGACCATCATCCAACCTATTCATTTTAACAAAACCGGAGTCAACCAGTATTTTTTCAAATTGACCGGCAACAGAAATAAAATCGCTAAAGAACTTTTCATCCAGTGTTTCCTCCGGAACAATATGATTACGCAGCAGAGATGAAAACATTGAATTGGGTTGCTGCCTGTTACCGGGCTTCCTTGTCAAAAACAAATAACAAAAATGATCCAGGTAGGGACGCTCGTGAAAGAGCCTGTCACTGCTACCAGATAAAAAACTTTTATTTCCCGAAAAATCAGCTTTGAATATTTCCTCCGTAAACCAATCCTGTTGATACAAAACGGTTCCCGAAGGCAAGACTTTGATCGCTTTAACCCAAGCCTGGTGAAAGGCTTCATATTCATTTGAACTTAATGTAAATATCTCAGGCAGCTGCAAGGAATATCCTATGGTAATATCTCCCATTTTTGACAGGATCCTATTTTCGTCTACAGAGTAGATAGGTAATATGTCGGAAAGGTTCTTCACTTATTTTTTATGCTTTTAGGGATGTATTTGACCGCCCTTTTTTTCATTAATCCGTGTTCACCGTATTGTTTACTCATCTTATAGACATACAAAAACAAGCCTGTGCCCAAACCCATAACCGCCAGCAAGCAAACCACCATATTCACGTTCATTATATACAGTATCGCGAAAAGAATCAGCAAACAAACGATCCCCCCGCCCAACCACCAGATATACTGCGCTTTTAATCCTCTGAATTCGATTGGCTGGTTTATCCCCTTATTGATATGATAGACACTACTCATGGTTAGCGGCATTCAGGTAATCAATGATCACACCCGCCACTGCATGGTCAAGATGCGGGTTATCCATGTCTTCAATCAGCGGCATCTCCTCAAATAGGGAATGGCAGGCACTGACCATATTCACCAATTCATAATTCAGGGTGCCCGATTCCAGCATCCGCTCATATACATCTGTGAATTCAGTTTCCAATAAATCGGAGACATACCGGAACCGGGAAGGATGCAGGTCCGTCCTGAAAAATTTCATGAAAGAAGCCTCAGAAAGATGGGTTGGCTTTGCATTAGACAGTACCAGCTCCACTTCTTGTATTTTTTCCGATACCCATTGATGCAAGGCATCATCCTTTTCCAGTTGGAACAATAGTTCCGGGTTATTTTCCCTGATATGGGCCAGCAAAAGGCCCTGTAGTTTATTGGTCATATTTTTTTCCCTCTTTTTTTAGTTCTTTGATTTTCATTTTTCACCAATAACCCATGCTCTCTTGGCTTTTGTTGCATTACCAGGCCTGTTCTCTCATGGATCGTATATTCTTTCAAAAGTTCTTCCGTTTTTAATTTCGCTTCCAGAGGGTCTATCCAATGCTGGTCCTCCATCAACCACACAAATCCCAATGGATCCATTTCATATTGCGATGGCAGCGTTAGTTCCACAGCATTTTTATTAGCCTTACATTCTTCAGGGGTTCCCAGAAAAAGATTCTTTGTTTTTTTGTTAAACCATAGTTTGTATGTCCCCGTTATGGTTTCATACAGATCATCCAGGTTAATTCGGTTGGCGAAATTTTCAACTTCCCGGAATTCATTCAACCGCAGATCGAGATAAAACATAGTTCCACCTATATCGATCTTGGGTAATTCTCTCGCCATCCTGCTGCTCATAAACTCTTGCCCTTTTTTAAATCTCAGCAATAGGATATATCATTTAACCTTTGGCCTATCATATTCCAAAAAATGCCCTGATGACAGTCACCACTAATACAAGGAACACGCAGGCACCAAACCAGGCAGCCGCTACTTTACCCGTATCATGGTCACCGGCGCTCCATTTTTGGTAAACCTTAACCGCACCGATCAATCCTACGATCGCCCCTACGGCATACATCAACTGTGTGCCCGATGCGAAATAGCTTCTCACTTTGTTATTCGCTTCAAGGATACCGGCATTACCATCCTGTGCAAATGCCTGCATAACACAGATAACCAATGCAACAAAAACTATAATTCTTTTCATGGTTTCCATAGATTTTCAATCTCTTCTGCATGTATACCCGGTATGCCATATATTTCCAACTCTTCAGCGATATATGCATTGATCCTGCCCTTGTAGGCAGTAGGTTCAAGGATCAGGAAATCCCTTATCTTAAGCTGCATAGCAAAGAGCATTTCCTCCCGCTGCGGTTTGCCTTCAGAAGCGCTACGAATGATTTGCCCCAGTTCAGAAATAAGTTCATGTACTTTAAGCAGATGATCCGGTCCTTCCTTGACGGCGGAAAGCATCCCCTTGCGTAAGTGCCCTCTGTGGGGGAACAGGAAATTAGTTACCTGCTTTCTGTAATACATACATACTATAGAAACATAGTAGGCTAATACAACCAAACTGGTGAAGACGATAAAAACAGACCAGGAAAGGCTAGAGAACATTTGCTTTGCTTTTGTTTTACAAAGCTATTTTGAGAGAGCGGGGGCATTGTTCACCATCGGTGTATATAGTAAAATAGAAATCACCAAAAGTGAATCAGCACATTTTTTTAAAGATGGGATACCAGGAAGGTAATATCCGCACATGGAATGATAAGGATGGCATGAAATTATCGTAATATCTTTCTTAACTTTAAGTCACACAGCAATATCCTACTCGTTAGCGGTCATTTACAACAGACCCGTATAAACAGAAAACATTGACAGAAAAAATATGGAAATAAAGAATAGTACATCAGACGACATAAACGAAATATTTCGGTTATACAAAATAGCAACTGACTTTCAAAAGACAAGGTTCAGTGTTCATTGGCCAGAATTTGAAAAGAGTTTGGTAGAAACAGAAATTGCTGAAAACCGACAATGGAAAATGGAGATTGACGGAAAAATTGCCTGTGTTTGGGCCATAACATTCAGTGACCCGCAAATTTGGGAAAAAAGAAACGATGACCCGGCTGTTTACATACACAGAATTGCAACAAACCCAGATTTTCGAGGACAAAACCTTGTTGGACAAATTGTGGAATGGGTAAAAATTTATGCCGTTAAAAATCAAAAAAAATATATAAGAATGGATACTGTGGGTGACAACCCCGGGTTAATAAACTATTACACAAAATGCGGCTTTGACTTTTTAGGTTTATCAAAACTCAGAAACACAACAGGACTTCCAGCACATTATGACAACGCAACAGTAAGTTTATTTCAAATGACAGCAGGTGAGAAATAAAAACGGCTGGTAATAACGATTGCAGCAATTGGTGCCAACGTATAGCGTTTTTCATTTGAAATAGAACTTAGGACACTCTGTATCCCCTTAAGATGAAAAATCCTGGCAAAATTCTTATTTGAATGTATAAATTTGTAAATGACTTTATTACTCATTACACCTGAAATAAACCATACTGATGAAATTGAACTGATCCATGCTTTTTTTCTGAACGGACTTTCCAGATTACATTTGCGCAAACCTGGTTTCACAACAGCTGATTATCGCTATTTTTTACATAAAATCGATCAACAGTTTCATTCCAGGATAAGTATCCATGGAAGCTTTGAGCTACTGAAAGAATTCCCGGGTTTAGGTATACATATCAGCAGCCGGAAAAGAGAGGAAGAAAAAATCATCGATATCCCTGATGCTATATCCCCAACAACCCTTTCTACGTCATTTCATTCCTGGAAGGAGGTAGAAGAAAATAAACACCCTTTTGATTATGTTTTTATCAGCCCAGTCTTTGACAGTATTTCAAAAAAAGGATATAAAGCCTCAATAAAATTGTCAGGTATGATTGAAATAAAGAAAAAAATGAATACTGGAGAAGTTTTAGCCACCTCCATCATTGGCCTGGGAGGCATTGATCAAAAAAATATTGAGCTATTGAATAAAAACCAATTTGATGGGGTTGCTGTTTTAGGCACCGTTTGGGAATCGGCCAACCCCCTTCTTTCCTTTTTACAAATTCAGGAATCAATTAAAAAGCTTGGAGATGGTTGATGCCATCCTGCAAGTTCCAAATGTTTTTTATACCCTGATCTATTAATAATTTAACCGCTTTATTACTCCTAATGCCGGAGGCACAGTAAAATACAATTGTTCGATCAAAATGTAAAAGGTTGTTGTCCGTAGTTATCTGGGATATGGGAATATTGATTCCCCCTATATTAAAGATGGCATGTTCCGCAGGCTCCCGTACATCTACCAATTGTATTTTACCGGACGGCAATAATGCCTGCAGTTCTTCCATGTTCATAGTAGCATTGACCTTTTCACAGACTTCATCATCAATGCCTAACTGTGTCATTGTTTTATTTTTTTCTAGGCTGTTAAAAGCAAAAGATTGTATTTGCATGGTCAATGCATCCAGGACCAAAAGCCGGCCGGATAATACCTCACCAATACCTGTAATCATTTTTATTACTTCGTTTGCCTGTAAAGTGCCAACAATGCCCGGTAAGGTTGCTACTACACCGATAACGGCACAATTGGGCATTTCATCTGGTGAAGGCATTTCAGGGAAAATACAACGGTATGTGGGTCCATTCTGGTAATTAAAAACAGAAACCTGGCCTTCAAACTTGAAAATAGAACCAAATACCATGGGCTTATTCAGCATCACACACGCATCATTCAAAAGATATCGGGTGGCAAAATTATCACTGCCGTCTACTATTATGTCGTAACCTTCTATCAGTGATAGTACATTCTCTCTTGTAACCTTTGTAACATGCGGCTCTATGAGAGTAAACGGATTGATTGCTACAGCCTTTTCTTTGGCTACGGCTACCTTATCCCTTCCGATATCTTTATCGGTATACAGAATCTGCCTTTGCAGATTACTGGCTTCTACTTTGTCATAATCAGCAATGCCAATGGTTCCTACACCGGCAGCGGCCAGATATTGTAACACCGGGCAACCTAATCCTCCAGCCCCAATAATGAAAACTTTAGCATCCTTTAATTTAAGCTGACCTCCCATTCCTATTTCAGGAAGGATAGTCTGTCTGCTATAGCGGTCTTTTTCTGCCGGTGTTAACATAAAATAAACGATTACTCTTTACGCAAATGCTTCCCAATCTTTCCATACAGCTTTATATCCATTCCGTTCGATCATCTCAACAATTTCGGAGGGGCTACGGGTATCGTCAATTTCAAATTGTTCCAGCGATTCAATATTGGTAACATATCCGCCCGGATTTGTTTTAGAGCCTGCACTCATACTGGTTATCCCTAATTGTATACTATGATCCCTGAATTTTTCATTTTCCCTGGTAGACATAGAAAGTTCCGCCTCCTCATTAAATATTCGCCATGCGCAGATCAATTGTACCAGCTCTTTATCGTTCATAACAACTTTGGGCTCTATCAATCCTTCAGCGGGCCGCAGTCTTGGGAAAGACACACTGTATCTGGTTTGCCAATATGCTTTCTCCAGGTAAGACATATGAAGGGCGGTAAAAAAATTATCCGTACGCCAATCTTCCAACCCAATCAGAACACCCAGCCCGATCTTGTGAATCTTCGCTTTCCCGAGCCGATCAGGTGTTGCTAAACGATAATCAAAATTGGATTTCTTACCTTTTGTGTGGTGTACTTTATAATCTTCCTTGTGATAGGTTTCCTGGTATACCAAAACCGTATGCAAGCCTGCATCCACCAACTCTTTGTATTCATTTTCTTCCAGTGGCTGTACCTCCATCGAAATATTAGCAAAATGAGGTTTGAGTAGTTTGATAGCTTTCTTTATATAGTCTACCCCTACTGTTTTATTAGCCTCTCCCGTAACCAGAAGCACATGTTCAAATCCCTGCTGTTTAAGATATTCAGCCTCTTGTATGATTTCAAATGATGACAAAGTTTTACGAGTGAGTTTATTATCGTAACTGAATCCGCAATAGGTGCAGATATTCTGGCATTCATTGGATAGATACAACGGAATATATAACTGTATGGTTTTACCGAATCTTTTTTGGGTAAGACGGTGACTGAGTTGAGCCATCTGTTCCAGAAAAGGTAATGCAGCGGGAGAAATCAGCGCTTTAAAGTCTTCCAGCGTCCGCCTGTTCTTCTGCAAAGCGAGTTGTACATCCGCTGCTGTTTTGGCATAAATGCTTTGCTTTACTTCTTCCCAAGCATAGGTGTCAAATAATTCCTGAAACATTTTATATATGTTTTAAATTTCTGATAGGAAATGAGTGAATGGGCTACTGGCTTCTGCATGGTCTGTTACAGAACCCAGTCCGGCCAAATACCCCATTCTGCCAGCTTCAATGGCTTTTTTAAATGCGATAGCCATACTTACCGGGTTACCTGCAACAGCAATAGCCGTATTTACCAGTACTGCATCAGCCCCAATTTCCATTGCCGCCGCCGCATGGCTTGGTGCGCCAATGCCTGCATCTATAATGACCGGCACATTACTTTGCTCAATGATGATCTGTAAAAAATCAATGGTCTTTAATCCTTTGTTACTGCCAATAGGCGCGCCCAAAGGCATTACAGCCGACACGCCTACTTCTTCCAAACGTTTACATAAAACAGGGTCTGCATGGATATATGGCAGAACAACAAAGCCAGAGCGGACTAATTCCTCCGCTGCTTTTAGCGTTTCAATCGGATCCGGCAGGAGGTATTTTGGGTCAGGGTGAATCTCGAGCTTAAGCCAATGGGTTTGCAATGCCTCTCTTGCCATCTCTGCGGCAAAAACAGCTTCTTTGGCATTACGTGCACCGGATGTATTTGGCAACAAATTAAATTGTGGATGTTGCAGATGCAAGAGGATATCATCCTGTTTATCCTGCACATCAATACGCTTTAGGGCCATCGTTACCAATTCTGAGCCGGATAACAAAAGGGCTTCCTCCATAATAGTGTGATTGCCGAATTTACCGGTACCGGTAAATAATCGGCTTGAAAATATCTTATCCGCAATGATCAGTTGATCTTTCATGGTGATTTTTAATTTATTCAGTTTAGGAAACTTAAGCCCCGGTTACATACTTGTAAGAATTTCTTTGCTGCGAATGCCGGCTGGACGGCATTGGATATCGCTCCTGATACGGCAACACCATACAAACCTGCAGATAAAATATCAGCTGTATCTTTTTCTTCAATACCTCCGATACCTATAAGCGGGGGAAAAGATATTGACCTGATTCTTAATTCATTTAAAATTTGCTGATACCCCTCTAATCCTACGATTGGATTTAATTTTTCCTTGGTAGACGTAAAACGAAAAGGTCCTACCCCAAGATAATCGACGGGCTCCTGGCTGAGTCGTATAATATCCTCAAGGGTATTGGTACTTCCCCCAATGATAAAATCACTACCAAGCAACAATCTGGCTTCAGAATAAAGCATATCTTCTTTTCCTAAATGCACCCCATCTGCCTGAATGGCTAATGCCACATCCACATTATCGTTAATGATCAATTTGGCTCCATATTGTTTACATACGGCATGGACATCTATTGCAATAGCCTTATACTCATTATAATTTATATTTTTTAAACGAAGCTGTACCCAATCAACCCCACCTTTACAAGCTTGCTCTGTAAGGACTGCTGAAGTAGTTATGTACTGTAACCTGCTAATTTGTTTCATGCATTAATGTATATGAATGGTATCCTAATAAAGTTTCATTACTGGATAAAAAATAATTAGTATAATGGTTCGCATTTTTTGCTGCCTTCGGCAGCTTATTACCTATAGCCAGTTGTGATAGTAACGCAGCTGATAAAACGCATCCGCTTCCATGCTTTTCACCGTTTATTATGCGTGGGTTTGTAAAAAAACAGGTTTGTTTCCCAGCAAATAAAATATCGGTGACATTGGATTTTTCTGCGTGCCCGCCTTTTAAATAAATCGAAAACTCATTACTTATTGCTTGTAATCGTTCCGATAATTTTTCAGGGCCAAATAATTGAATGGCTTCAGGAATATTGGGGGTAACGCATGTAATGTTTCTAAAAACCTGGTACAGCCTTTCCTTTTCAATGGAAAGATGAAATACAAAACCGGCACTGGCTTTCAAAATAGGATCCCAAATGATTACAGCATCTGGTATTTTTTGTTTTAGATAGGTTACTAATCGGTACAGAACTTCCAGGCTCTCTATTAAACCAATCTTGATATACAGGATTTCAAACCGCTTCTGTAAAACCTCTATCTGTTCTATTATTTCTTTAAGAGGTAACCAGCTGATTTTTTCAAAAGCAATATCATTCTGACAGGTAATAGCGGTTGCCACACCAAAACCATAACAACCATTTGCTTCAATGGTTTTAATATCTGACAATATGCCGGCCCCAGCACTGGGGTCGAATCCGGCGATACTCAGAACATATGGTTTACGCGTATTCATAATTAGATGTATATCTCAGCTCCCCGCTCTGTAAACTCTTTTGATTTTTCCTGCATTCCTTTTCGTACCTCTTCATCCTGCTGTGCAGTATATTCACGAATATCCTGCGTTATCTTCATGGAACAGAAATGTGGTCCGCACATGGAACAGAAATGTGCTAGCTTAGCTCCTTCTGCCGGTAAGGTCTCATCATGATAAGAGCGGGCCGTATCCGGATCCAATGAAAGGTTGAACTGGTCTTCCCATCTGAATTCAAACCGGGCTTTACTTAGTGCATTATCTCTGTATTGTGCTCCGGGGTGGCCTTTGGCAAGGTCTGCAGCATGTGCGGCAATTTTATAAGTAATCACCCCATCTTTTACATCTTTTTTATTGGGCAAGCCCAGGTGTTCTTTGGGTGTTACATAACATAACATGGCAGTACCATACCAACCAATCATGGCAGCACCAATAGCTGATGTAATATGATCATAGCCGGGAGCAATATCTGTAGTTAAAGGCCCAAGTGTATAGAATGGGGCTTCATGGCATTCTTTTAACTGCTTGTCCATGTTTTCTTTAATCAGATGCATAGGTACATGCCCCGGGCCTTCGATCATTACCTGGATATCATGCTTCCACGCAATTTTGGTAAGTTCCCCCAATGTTTCCAGTTCCGCAAACTGGGCAGCATCATTGGCATCCGCAATCGAGCCGGGACGTAATCCATCCCCCAATGAAAAACTTACATCGTAAGCTTTCATGATTTCACAAATATCTTCAAAGTGTGTGTACAAGAAACTTTCTTTGTGATGGGACAGACACCATTTGGCCATGATACTTCCGCCCCGCGAAACAATTCCTGTCCTACGTTTAGCAGTAAGTGGAATATACCTCAATAGAACACCGGCATGAATGGTAAAGTAGTCTACTCCCTGTTCTGCCTGTTCAATTAAAGTATCTTTGAATATTTCCCAGGTAAGGTCTTCTGCTTTGCCATTTACTTTTTCCAATGCCTGATAAATGGGGACTGTTCCTACCGGCACAGGGCAATTGCGAATAATCCACTCTCTTGTTTCATGTATATTTTTTCCGGTAGATAAATCCATTAAAGTATCCCCACCCCAACGGCAACTCCAAACCGCTTTGTCCACTTCTTCTTCAATAGTGGAGGTAACAGCGGAGTTGCCAATATTGGTATTAATTTTTACCAGAAAATTTCTGCCGATAATCATTGGCTCACTTTCAGGGTGATTAATATTAGCTGGTATTATGGCCCTGCCTGCAGCAATTTCATCACGTACAAATTCAGGCGTGATTTTTTTGAGCGGTGTATTAGCTCCAAAACTGTTGCCTGCATGCTGCTGCCATATACTATCTCCGTTAGCTAATTCATCAATCCGTTGATTCTCGCGGATAGCGATATACTCCATCTCAGGTGTTATCATTCCTTTGCGTGCATAATGGAGTTGCGTTACATTTTTATCATGCTTAGCACGCAGCGGCATCTTTTTATGTTCAAACTGAAGATTTTTTAACCCTTCATCTTTCAGCCGCCGGTTGCTGTAATCAGAGGTAAATAATGAAAGCTGGTCAACATCCCCACGGTCAATAATCCATGGTTCACGCAGGCGTGGCAACCCTTTTTTTAAATCAATGGTTATTTCCGGGTCGGTGTAAGGGCCGCTTGTATCATATACAGTAACCGGGGCATTCCATTCGGTTTCTTCTTTGCCAAAAGAGGTATTAATCGTATCTCCCAATACAATTTCGCGCATGGCTACTTTAATATCGTGCAGCTTCCCTGGTACATATATTTTCCTCGAGCCGGTTAAGGGTGTTTGAACAATTACTTCTTCCTGTGATACTGGCGCCTTGTCTTTTTTCATATAGATGATCAATTTTATGATTAGGTAAAAGAATGCAACAGTTATTCATCCGCCTTGCGATGCTCGTATCAATACCAGTAGGTCGTTAGCGTTAAGTTTATAGGAGTCCCATTCTTCTTTTTTAATGATATGATTGTTAATAGCAACAGCCACGCCGCTAAAAGAAGTAATTCCAACTGTACGAAGTGCTGAGCTGACAGTGATGTCATCAGGCAGTTCCATGAGTTTATTATTGACAGAAACTGTCATACCTTATCAATTAATGGGATAAAAAAAGAAAACTACTTTAAGGGAGTAAATAAGAGATGCAGGGAAGCACCGGTTACTTTTTCCTTCGCAGGCATTATCCTGATCAGGTACTAGGGTGTAATCTCAGCCTTTCTTTTCGGCACCCCTAAAGTGAAACAAAGCTATCTGAATTATTCAAATAAAAAAATGCTGTGAATAAAATGTTCATGCAAACCTACAGGCATTTCGAATCTGAGGAGTCCTGGCTTAAGCAAATTCAGGGGTTAGCGCCTATCGCTACAAGCTTTCACCTGTTTTTCAACATAGCGTGTATAAGAAGATGCTGCTACTTTTTGATACATTATTATTTTACATCCCGGTTTTGGTTGCAACACCTTAAAAGGATATTGCATTAAAAGGGAACCCGGTGTAAATCCGGGACTATCCCCGTAGCTGTAAACTTCACAACCATTGTTTAACCCACATGCCACTGTTTGCATCCAGCGAATGGGAAGGCCTTAAACAAAGAAGTAAGTCAGAAGACCTGCCAATGCCCAATCATAAAGTAACCGTGCTTTCGGGTGAAAAGCTATGTTCTGATCGTCTGCGCTGCATCAATGCAGCTATTCCTTCAGTACAATCATTTTCGCTTACCGGTGAACCATCGGAAAACTAGTTAACTATGCAGCATACGGATGAAATCCTTTTACAGGAAAACAAAGATCGTTTTGTTATTTTACCCATTAACTACCCAAAAATCTGGGAGCAATACAAAAGGCATGAAGCCAGTTTCTGGACAGCTGAAGAAATTGATCTCAGTGCCGACCAGAAGGACTGGGAAGCCCTTAACAACGGGGAGAGGCATTTTATCAGTCATATTCTGGCATTTTTTGCAGCCAGTGACGGTATCGTAAATGAAAACCTTGCTGTAAACTTCATGAGCGAAGTACAGTTGCCCGAGGCCCGATGTTTTTATGGCTTTCAGATCATGATGGAAAATATCCATAGTGAAACCTATGCACTGCTCATAGATAACTATATCAAGAACCCGGAAGAAAAATATAAATTATTTCATGCCATAGATACGGTACCGGCGGTAAAGAAAAAAGCAGACTGGGCCCTTCGCTGGATAAACCAGGGCAATTTTGCAGAAAGACTGGTGGCTTTTGCCGCTGTGGAAGGCATTTTTTTCAGTGGTAGTTTCTGTTCCATTTTCTGGTTAAAGAAAAGAGGTTTGATGCCGGGACTCACATTTAGCAATGAACTGATCAGCCGCGACGAGGGGCTGCATTGCGAATTTGCCTGCTTATTATACAGTATGCTAAAACACACATTATCGCAGGAAGAAGTGTATGCCATCATTCAAGAGGCAGTAGCCATAGAAAAAGAATTCATTACCGAAGCCTTGCCTGTGGATTTAATCGGCATGAATGCAAAACTGATGCAGCAATACATTGAATTTGTGGCGGACCGATGGATTGGCGAACTAGGCTACCCCAAAGTTTATCATTCCAGTAACCCCTTTGATTTTATGGAAATGATTTCCCTGCAGGGCAAGACCAATTTTTTTGAAAAAAGGGTTGGCGACTATCAAAAAGCCGGCGTGATGTCAGGCAAGAACAGCCAGGTATTTTCTACAGAAGAAGATTTTTAAAAAATCATAAACAAGTCAGTAACCTTATAAATTTTTTGCACATGCATGTTATAAAAAGAAATGGTAAAACGGAATCCGTAAAATTTGATAAAGTAACAGCGCGGATAGAAAAACTATCCTATCGTCTTAGCCCGATGGTGAATGTGATTGATGTAGCTAAAAAAACCATTGAAGGCATTTATGCAGGTGTCCCTACCACCGAACTGGATAACCTGGCGGCAGAAACAGCGGCATCACTTACCATTACCCATCCTGACTATGCCATCCTTGCATCACGCATCGCTGTCAGCAACCTGCATAAAAATACAGTCAAGTCTTTTTCTGATACTATGCGCCAGCTATACAGTTATGTGGACCAGGCATCAGGGAAAAAACTCCCGCTTATTGCTGAGGATGTCATGCAAATTATAGAAGAACATGCCGACCTGTTGGACAGTACCATTATTTATGACCGCGATTACGGTTTTGATTATTTTGGGTTTAAGACACTCGAAAAATCATACTTATTGCGGATTAACGGAAAGGTGGCGGAGCGCCCCCAGCATATGTATATGCGTGTATCCATAGGTATCCACAAAACTGATATTGAATCAGCTATCAAAACCTATCACCTTATGAGTGAGCGGTGGTTTACTCATGCCACACCTACGCTATTTAATGCCGGAACACCCAAACCACAGATGAGTAGCTGCTTTTTATTAACAATGAAGGAAGACAGTATTGATGGCATTTATGATACCCTGAAGCAGACGGCAAAAATCTCACAAAGTGCCGGTGGCATTGGCCTCGCTATTCATAATATCCGGGCAACCGGAAGTTATATTGGCGGCACAAATGGAACCAGTAATGGCATCATACCGATGCTGAAAGTATTTAATGACACAGCAAGGTATGTAGACCAGGGTGGCGGTAAAAGAAAAGGCGCTTTTGCCATATATCTTGAGCCCTGGCATGCTGATGTATTTGCATTCCTGGATCTGAGAAAAAATCATGGTAAGGAAGAAAACAGGGCAAGGGATCTTTTTTATGCCTTGTGGATATCAGATCTGTTCATGAAACGGGTAGAGGCAAATGAAACATGGAGCCTGTTCTGTCCAAATGAAGCACCTGGCCTTAGTGAATGCTGGGGAGAATCGTTTGAAAAACTTTATACACAATACGAGCAGGAAGGGAAAGCACGAAAAACAATTAAGGCACAGGATCTTTGGTTTAAAATATTGGAATCACAGATTGAAACCGGCACACCTTATATGCTGTACAAAGACGCCGCTAATCGAAAAAGTAACCAGCAGAATATAGGCACCATCCAGAGCAGTAACCTCTGCACGGAAATATTGGAATACACTTCTCCGGATGAAGTTGCGGTTTGTAATCTTGCTTCTTTAGCCTTACCAAGATTTGTCATCAATGGGGAATTTGATCATAATAAACTGTTCGAGGTAACTTACCAGGTAACCAAAAACCTGAATGCAGTTATCGATCGCAATTATTATCCAATTGAAGAGGCAAAAAACTCGAATATAAAACACCGGCCCGTTGGATTGGGTGTGCAGGGTTTGGCAGATGTGTTCATCTTGTTGCGCCTGCCTTTTGAAAGTGAACTGGCCAAGTTGTTGAATAAAAATATTTTTGAAACGATCTATTTTGCTGCCATGACAGCCAGTAAAGATCTGGCCAAAGAACAGGGTGCCTATCAGACTTTCGCCGGATCGCCGGCATCAAAAGGCATTTTTCAGTTTGATATGTGGGGCGTTACACCTTCTGATCGCTGGAATTGGGAGACCCTTAAAAAACAGGTACAGCAATTCGGCATCAGAAATTCCTTACTGGTAGCACCTATGCCAACTGCATCTACTTCACAGATATTAGGCAATAATGAATGTTTTGAACCCTACACATCCAATATCTATACAAGAAGGGTATTAAGTGGAGAATTCATTATTGTCAATAAGCATTTACTCAAGGACCTGGTTCATCTGGGATTATGGAATAACTCGATGAAAAACAAAATCATCGCGGCTAATGGATCTATACAGCTTATTGATGAAATACCGGCAGACATTAAAGAATTGTACAAAACGGTCTGGGAGATCAAACAGCGCAACCTGATTGATATGGCAGCCGACAGGGGCGCTTATATCTGCCAGTCACAATCCCTTAATTTGTTTATTGAAAACCCTACTATTTCCAAACTCACCTCTATGCATTTTTATGCATGGAAAAAAGGTTTGAAAACAGGTATGTATTATTTGCGAAGTCAAGCTGCCACACAGGCTATCCAGTTTACAGTGGAAAAACAAGGCAGCAAAAAAATCGAATCAATAATTCCGGAATCAACAGCATTTACAGCCTCCGTTAATATTGCCGAGGTAACACCTGCACAGGCTGATGGCACAACTTGTTCTTTGGAAGATGGCTGCACGAGTTGTGGTTCTTAATCCTAGATTGAAACTTTTGGTTTGAATATCAGGAATGAGCTTACAAATCCATTCATAGCAAGCATGTCATCGCAATTCTATATATTATCATCTTACATCATTTGATAATAAGAAAGACCGGTTAAAAGGAACTTTATGTAATTATTTATAAGAAGGATTCATAAACAGTGAATTATGTAAAATAATTAAGGATACTTATCATCAGGTTTCTTCAACTGAATAAATTTATAATGTAATTTTATCTTTAATTCAACCTATGAAAAAAAATCTTCTTCTTTCAATTTTACTGATTTGTTCGATAAGCTCCTTTACGCAGGACAGTACCCATAAATGGGCATTTTCCGTAAATATGGGTTTTGAGCCTGTACCCGTTTACAGTATTACAGGCACAGATACCAGTTTTGTCAATAGTTTATCAATCGCTCCCGGATTCTCCATCAGGAACGCAAATGGTATCGGGTTAACCTATTCACCCAAATTTGTAACAGGCGGAGCCTCACCGGGAATTTATATGCATGCCCTCACTTTTGGGATAGAGCAATACGATAAAGAAGTATTTAACTATACCTTTAATTACAGCCATTACTTTTTTACCAATACCACTGGAATACCCTACAGCCCCATTAGCAATGAAATTGCCGGATCCATCAGTTATAAGAAGCCATGGCTAAAACCTTCTTTTTCCGCCGGTATTGGCTTTGGGAATAATACAGAAACTACCCCATCCTCTTCGGTTTATGATATTGCAGCTTCTGTTGGTTTAAGTCATGCGTTTAGCTGGGACACCAAACCGGTTAGCTTTTCTTTAAGCCCTTCCCTTGTGTTGAATGGCGGAACGAATCAATATTTTTCATTGCTTTCTGTCTCAAAGTATGTAGGCCGAAACAAGAACTTCACCAAAATCATCAAGAACAGTAAAGCTGCAGCTGCTGCAGCCAGAAGCGCCAACCGTCGGGCAGGAACCAGCACAAGCAGCACAACCACTGTAAGCAATGAAAGTTTTGATCTCAATAATATTGAATTGGGATTGGAATCTTCCATAGAAATCGGCTCATTTAGTTTAAGGCCCTCCATTAACCTGTATCTTCCTATTGGCTCTTCAGCTGGATCAGGTATGTCAGCTTATTGGGGAGTATCCCTGGGATATAGCTTTTGAATAAATATTTAATAAAACCATTTTTAGCTTTTCGCTAGGGCCATAACAGACCTTTTGAATTAGAAGCATCCTAATCTTCCGTAATGACAAAAAAGCACAACAGGCACCCTGTTTGGGCTGTCGTCTTACTTTACAGCTTTCACGCTCGTAAAGAAGACGACAGGTATCCGTTGGCATAATTTCTTATTTGAAATGACCATATTCCCGGGTGGGCAGAGCACTAATAGATAAATAATCCCCTCTTCCATTCAAATCATTTTGGTATATGCAATATTCGCAGTAGTATTAGGTTTTCTTAATAAATTCAAGACAAATTACCTTCGAAATCAAGTCCTTACCCTCAGTCCTTTCGCTACCGTCCCAACCCATTGGCCCCGATCTCCAGGTATCTTCCCAGTAACCGGTCAGTTAAACGTTTTCTATTAATCATCCAGGATCCTTTTTTGACAAAATCTTCAAATCTATGTTTGGGTGGCATTAATAAAAGTGAGGTATGTCTTTCCAAACAAGTCGACTGCTCGTTCACACCAAAGATCAATTGTATCCCGCGTATTGAAATCAAATCGGGTTTTGTCGTCATTCACTCAGGCTTGTCTTTTCGTTTGGGATGAATTTCAGGGGATAACGGGCTCACCAGTAATTGTGTTAAAACCCCTGTTTCCTGTCGGACGTACAAGCTTGGAAATACAAGTTCTAAAGCAAGGTAACTGTTAGGGCAATTTTTCTCGATTTTGGACCCAAAATTAGAGTAATAAACAGCTATGCGATCCTAAAATTGCCTATTTTGGATTTAGCTCAAAACCTTTGACCTTATATTTGGTTTAGCGAGATAGTCATGCCGAACCCGTTATTACTTTAGTAATGTAAAAAAGTCTATACATAGATATTAATAAACACATGAATACACTATTTATTTTTGGAGCAGAGTATCTTATTTTTATTTCCTTACTGATAGCAGGCATTTATTTTCTAAAACAACCTTGGCACCAAAAGAAAGCGATTTTTATTATTGGATTGTTAACCCTTTTGCTTATTGGAATAATGGGCTTTCTTGCCAACCAGGCATTTAAAAATCCCCGCCCATTTGTTACCGGACACTTTACACCACTTATTCCACATGATGCTGATAATGGCTTTCCATCAGACCATGTTCTGTTAGCTGCCGGAATTGCAGCTATTGTTTTCCTCTTTAATTCTAAAACAGGCATTGTGCTGGGTTTAATAGCTGCTTTAATTGGAATCTCCCGGGTATATGTGGGAGTTCATCATACCCTTGATGTGGTGTGCAGTTACCTAATAGCGATTATATCAACCTATGTTACTTATTCAATTCATAGGAAAATAGGTAACCGGCAATTAGATTCGAAAATCATCTGATGGGAAATAACTTTTTAATTTGTAAGCGGTGGGGCGATAGCTTTTTTCTTACTCTACAAAATTTCTCCCAAATGTCTTCATAGCTTATATAAGCTCCCCCACATCTCGCTCAATTAAAAGCTGAAAAAAGTTAACTTTAAATGAGCAACATGAAAAAGACACGAATTAGCTAACGATATACAAACCCGATATACAGTTTTCCGGTAACGGTTACTGAATCCTGTAAATTGAGGCAGTACATTCGATTTTGTCGGGACCATCTCTTAAACGATAAACGCTTACTAACCCTTCCGCCACCTCCCCACGCCATTGGCGCCGATCCCCAGGTATCCACCCAGTAACCGGTCGGTAAGTCGATGGCCATTGATCATCCAGGATCCTTTATTGACAAGTTCTTCAAATCTTTGTTTGGGTGGCATTAATAAAATTGAGGTATGCTTTTCCAAACAAGTCGCCTGCTCCTTCGCAATCAATAGATAATGGTGATTCAATTCGGGATACCTTTCTACTAAATGATTCATGTCAGTGAACAGGATATAAACGACAAGGCTTTGTTCAATACTTCTGATCGTATAAACTGAAGGCGTATTTGAAAAATAGCTCTGGGCCGAAACCATCCATTCTTCTTCTTTGGCTAACTGCAGGATCACTTCCTTATTGCCGCTTTCAAAATAGAGTTTGAGCAGTCCCTTGATCACAAATGTCATTTTATCACATACCGCTCCCTCCTGCAGCCATACCTGACCTTTGCGCAACTCTTTAACGCGAATGACTTTCATGATACCTGCGGTAGCTTCCGGTGATAATGGGGTTAGTTTATTCAGGTACGAAAAGAATTCAAGCATAGGATTAAATATTTACTTTTGTTTATTGATGAAATTTTTTCTTGGCTATATATTACTATTCTCCTGCCTGCTGCAGTCCTTTCACCAGGCTGCTATTTCCTGCAGTTATTATATGAATACGAAAGTGTATGCAAAGAATTGCATCAATAAAGCAAAGCCGCAGATCCATTGTAATGGCCGGTGTCAAATGATGAAAAAACTTAGATCAGAAGAAAAAAAGGATCAACAGCAACCTGATAGAAGCAACGCTAAAATGGAAGTATTATCCTCAAAATCCTTTTTTGCTGCTATAGGCCTCTTTTCAATGACTCATGCCGAACAAACAGGTATGTTCCCTTCCATGAAGCCTGTTAGTCGTGAATACCCCATATTTCATCCACCTCCTGCTATCTTGTTTATTTAGTCTTATTCTTTCTTCACGAAAAACTATTTAATCATGATCAGACCGATTTTGATATGCACATTCCTATGCATACTATCCACTGCTGGCAACGCTTGCGAATTATGTGGTTGCTCAACAGGTAATTATTATTTTGGCATTTTACCCGGTTTAAAATCTAGGTTCATCAGCATACGCTATAACTTTATACATTATGAAACCAGGCTAACCAGCGACCCAACCCAGTTTAGCAAAGACAACTACCGGGCTGTGGAAATATGGGGAGGTTGGAATATTGGCTCACGTTGGCAACTGATGGGAATGTTTCCTTACCAGATCAATAAAAGAGAAACAGATGATGGCAGTAAACAGACCCATGGCCTGGGAGACATCAGCCTGATAACGAAATATTCCCTGCTGCACACACGCACACCAGGTAAAAAAGATATTGAAAACCAGTTTTGGTTAGGAGGCGGCATTAAGCTGCCAACCGGTTCCTATCATATTGATCTTACTGCCCCGGGCGCCAATATCGGCGATATCAATTCCACTGCGGGAACCGGAAGTCTTGATTTTTTAGCCATGGCCATACACTCATTGCGTTTGCGAAATACAGGTTTGAATACCTCCATCCTGTATAAAGCGAATACAACCAATGCTGAACAGTACCGGTTTGGGAATAGGCTTATCGTCAACAGCCTTTTTTATTACCACATACAATCAACAGGGTTCAGCCTCAGTCCCAATGCAGGATTACAATACCAGCATTCGGAACCAAATGTCTATTCGCATATCAAAATCGACCAGACGGGTGGTTACCTGGTTAATGCCGACCTTGGCTTGGAATTCCAGTGTAAAAGGTTGGCTATTGGGCTTACGACCCAATGGCCCGTTGCTCAGAACCTCTCTGATGGGCAAACGGTTTCCAAAATCAGGGGAATCCTGCATACCAGTTTAACCTTTTGATCAAAGAACATGATCATTGCGGCTGCTCAAATGCAGCTGCAATGATTTATTGAAAATTCCCAATATTAATGGAGAAACTAAGTCCATAACAATTTTGAAAAGGAGAAACACCACCGGAGAATCCAAAAGGTAAAAGATAATGCAGATCAATATCCCAACCCTGGTCCTTCACATATCCTTTATACCCAGTACCAATAGAAAAGAATTTTCTCTCCCCACTGTTTTTGTTTTCAAGGCTTATGCCCCCGCGGATAAAAAAGCTTTCTGCAAACCCGTATTCCGCTCCGGCGGTTACCCGAATACCTTTCCAGTTATCTGTGACTAATCGGCTGGCATCTATGCCAAGGGTTAACACATCTCCCGATTCATTTATCTTACTGTATCCTATCCCTATCCCCGCGCTCGTTGGCAGATTGCCCTTGGCCCCGAGATTAGTAAGTACCGCACCGAAAGAAATTTTTTGGTTGTCAGATCCCAGCCTGATAAACCCAAAATAACTGATATCACCACAAAAGCTGTAATGAGTAAACGGTATACTTCCAAACTGGTTCTGCCCTAAAAATTTCATCGTGACCGATACACTATGCTGCTCAGCAAGCTGCAGTGCATAGGATAGGTCTGCATGATAATCCCGTGCCCGGTAGCTGGCGAGCGTCGCACCATTATCATCCCGCAGATCAATTTGTCCGAGATCGAGATAACTAAGATTGAGTCCCATAGAAGAAGTTTCCGTAAGCGAATGCAAACAGCCCACACCCATCATCCGCACATCATTACTGATCCCGGTCAGCCATGGCATATAACGGAAAGAGAGCTGGTGCTGGTAATGAGTAAATGCAGTAATCGCAGGATTATATAAAAGCGATTCGGTTCCTTCAGCAATAGCTATCCCATTATCACCCATGGCCATGCCCCTGCCGGCAGAGCGAACAGTGAGGCTTGGAAAACTGCTCACGGTTGGTTTTACCGTTTGCGCATCTGTCCGGTGGATCCATAGACAGCAAAGGATACATAATAACGCTTTCATGGGATCGAAATTTTCTGATAAACCGTAGACGAGTGCTTGCCTAAATCATCCGTCACATAGAGTCCGATCCTGTGTTCCCCTTTTGCATGAAAAGTCCAGTGGATGATGGGATCGCGTGAATCTATCGCCTGCCCATTGATCAAATAGTGATACATCGTGATCACGCCATCCTGCTTTGAAGAAAGGGACGCGTCAAAATAATAGGGCCAGCTCTGCAGTTGGGTCTGCTCTTCTTTCCGGTAAAAAAAAGAAGCTACTGGCGATTGGTTTGATAATACTTTGACCATCACCTGTTGGTTTATTTGCCTGCCGAGTCTGTCGGTTAGATAAAACCTGAGCGCA
This sequence comes from uncultured Sediminibacterium sp., assembly GCA_964519475.1. GTDB lineage: Bacteria > Bacteroidota > Bacteroidia > Chitinophagales > Chitinophagaceae > Sediminibacterium. The sequence continues at coordinate 10,333 of CAZFKE010000010.1, read as the reverse complement.
TACAATCCGGGTAGGTCTGCCGTAATAAATACCTGCACACTATCCATTACCGGCAAAGATTTACCCATAACCATATCTTCTCCCCTGTACAGTACATGCACAACGCGGTTGGTATCATCCCGCATCAGGTTTAGCTGGTGAGCCGGATCACTGCAAAAAATGGTTAACCTCCCGTTGTTCGAATAAAGAATATTGGTATAATCTCTTTCGCGTATACTGACGGTGTCTTTATTAAAAGAAAGCATAGGCCTGGGAGCTGAAGACAGCACAGTTTCATATTTATTACTGCAACCAATTGCCAGCATACCTACACATATACAGATCCAATTTTTCATCGCATTAATTTTTATACACTTTATCAAAATGTTTTTCGTTATCGTAAATAGCTGTGATAAAATACATCACCCCGTTTGGTAAGGGGTCAACCCCTTCCAGCCTGAACAGGTTCTCGCCTTGTACACCGGCCTTGATCCAGCTCATCACTCTTTTGCCATCTGCAGAAAACAGATCAACCCTTACTTCTTGTTTTCTTTTCAGGATAACCGATACTTCTAAATGATCATGGAAAGGAATGGGGAACACGTTCCAGTCCTTTAGATTCCCTCCTTCAAAAGCTTTCCGTTTAGGGGCAACAGGTTCAGGCAATACACGCAGCCAACCGGAAAAATGCGTGAGGCAGTTCCTGGGGCTTACCGCATCTACCTGCACGAGGACTGAATCAGCAGCCTTATAATAATATTGCTGCACAACACTATCCCTGGTCACGGCTTTGGTACCATCCCCAAAATCCCATTGAAAAGAACTGGCAGGACTGACCGCAGCGGTAAGGAATACCACCCCACCATACACCACTGATTTTGCACTCATTTTTAATTCGCCAGCCGGGAATTCAGTATCATCCGCCGTAACAGTCACCACCGAACTGTCAAAGCATCCTTGCCGCATAACCCAAACCTGATACTGCCCGGCTTCGGCGAAAAAATGGCTGTCCCAACCATAGATTTGCCTTTGATTTTTTGTGTCTGGTGGGTCTGTCCATCGCCAGATATCATAGGGTTTGTCCCGGCTGCTAACCAGCAATTCCGTTTTACCGCCTTCACAGACTTTTGCAGCGCCCAGGATCACGGGTGCGGGCACAGAACCGGTGGTGATTTTTATTTCGTTGGAGATCGATGCTGCCTGACAACCCTGGCCACTGATGGCACGCACAGTGAAGGTTCCGGCCTGATCATTGTGAATCGTATCCTTTCCAGAGGTTCTTAAGAATGTTTGGTTATCATACCACCGGTAAGAATTTGCATTCACATAGTTGAGTATCTTGATCACTCCGCTTGATCCGTTGCAGAGATGGGTTTCACCGGTACTGATTACTGCAACATCAGGTTGCGGATAAACAGTAATAGTGATGGCACCCGTAGCTGAATTTGTACACGCAGTAGCGCTGCCATCCTGAATACTGATCAAACTGTAGGTAAAGCTTCCCGCAGTTGAAGTGGGTGCGGCAAGGGTAATACTGCTGCCTGTTGTGGTAGAAATGGTTTGATTAGCTCCCCCATTGATCCGGTAAGTAAAGGTATAAGGTGCTGTACCGTTGCTTCCGATAAAGCTGATCAGAGGCGAAGTTGCATTCTGACAAACCGCTGTGTCCCCGGAGATATTGCCCACCGGCAAAGCATTGATCGATATAGTGGCCGAACCATTTGCTGCCTGGGAACAATTCGTATTACTGGCATCGGTCACAGCAACCAGCGTATAGGTATAGCTGCCTGGAGTAGCTGTTGGCACAGTAAGGGATATACGATTGCCGCTGCTGGTACTGACACTTTGGTTAGGGCCATTATTGATTTTATAAATAAATGTATAAGGCGCAGTGCCCGCAGAACCGGTAAAGCTGACCAGCGGCGGGGTGCTGTTTTGGCAAACAGTGGTTGTTCCGCTAACCGAAGCCGATGGCAATGGATTAACTGTTACCACAACCGATCCACTGGCGGTATTGGTACAGGCTGTAGCGCCGGCATCCCGAATACTAACCAGGTTATAGGTAAATATGCCTGCTGTCGCAGTGGGTGCACTGATGGATACGCTATTCCCGGTCGTTGTGCTAACTGTCTGGCTGCTGCCTCCATTGATCGTGTAGGTAAATGTATAGGGAGCGGTTCCGTAAGCGCCTGTGAAGCTGATCAGTGGGGAAGCTCCGTTTTGACATACCAGCGCATTACCGGCAATACTGGCAGAAGGAAGGGGATTCACCGTAATGGTTGCAGTTCCGCTGGCCGTATTGGAACAACTGGTATTACTTGCGTCACTGACACTCACCAGCGTATAAGTATAAATACCTGAACTGCCAGTTGGAACAGACACACTTACACTATTGCCAACGGAACTGGAAACGGTCAGTGCAGGACCGCTATTGATGCGGTATACAAAATTATAAGGTGCGGTGCCTGCAGAACCCGTGAAACTGATCTGAGGCGCGATTCCGTTTTGACAAACGGTTGTTGTTCCACTAATCTCAGCAACTGGCAGCGGATTAACCAGCACCGTAGCCGATCCACTGGCAGAAGCGGCACAAGCGGTCGAACTGGATTCCTGCACGCCGATAAGCGCATAGGTAAAACTGCCGGCAACACTGGTTGGTACAGGTAAACTAATATTACTGCCGCTGGTGGTTGCTATGCTTTGCGCTGCGCCCCCATTAACTCGGTAACTAAATAGATAGGGTGCTGTTCCGGCACTGCCACTAAAAGTAATGGCAGGTGAAGAACCGTTCTGGCACACAGTGCTGCTGCCGGTTATCGAGGCGCCGGGTAATGCACGCAGCGTAGTCGAAATCGTACGGGAGCCTGACTGGCATCCGTTGTTATCCGTTACCGTTACATTGAAATTCCCCGTTGTTGACACATTGATGGAAGAACCGGTTGATCCTGTGCTCCATAAATACGCTGTGCCAGGCGAGGAAGAAATCGTCACACTGCTTCCTGCGCAAAAAGTAGTTGGCCCTGAAGCGGTGATGACGGGTGCGGTCACTGGAAAATAATTGACTGTCACCGCTGCCGAAACCGCCGTACATCCATTCTTGGTTACCGTTACAGAATACGTACCGGCGCCCACACTTACTGTTTGGGTAGTCGCACCATTGGTCCAGAGATAAGAATCAAATCCTGCTCCTGCATCCAGGGTCTTGTTTGTTCCCGGGCAGATGGTATAGGCTGAACCCGGGGCCGGTATCGGGCAATTACCCGTGGCAATGACTACCTGGTTGGATAAAGATGAATTACCGCAGGCGTTACGATCATAAGCATAATAGGTCCCCGCGCTTGAAACGCTAAGACTGTTACCTGTAGCACCGGTGGACCAGCTGATATTGGATCCGGTGGAACTAAGTGTGGTAGTTGCCCCATTGCAAAGAAGCTGGTTAAAGCCGGGGCTTACCGTAGGTGCAGCGGGAGAACTACCTGTTGTGATCACCACTGTATTACTGTTTGGTGAATTGCCACAACCATTCTGCTCCCATGCATAATAAGAGCCGGGTGCCGTAAGGGTAACTGTGTTGCCGGTAGCGCCGGTGCTCCAGTGGATAATGCCCCCACCAGAAGGCGATGCGCTCAACACAGTAGAAGCGCCATTACACAAAAAGCTTCCGTTACTGCTTGCGACAGCGGGTGCCGCAGGTGTTCCGGCGGTACTGATCGAAATCATATTACTATGACCACTGGTACCACAGCTGTTGGATTGAAAAGCATAGTAAGTACCAGCGCTGCTCACACTGATCGAATTTCCGGTCTGGCCCGTACTCCAGCCAACAGAACCGGTTACGCCTGAAGCCGTAAGTATGCTGGAACTGCCATTACAAAGCAGGCTTCCATTGCTGCTGACAATCGTAGGCGCTGCGGGAATACTAAGGGTGTTGATAGTAAGGGTATTACTGTTCCCGCTGCTGCCACAACCATTGGTTTGATAGGCATAATAAGCGCCTGCATTACTAACGGTGATCGAGCTACCCGTCTGTCCTGTACTCCAGGTCAGCGTTGCTGAAACACCTGAAGCGGTTAAAGTAGTGGAGGCGCCGTTGCAAAGCAATGCGCCATTGCTGCTGACGATCGTGGGTGCCGCAGGAGTGCTGCCTGTGCTGATGATAAGGGTATTACTATTCCCGCTATTGCCGCAACCATTGGTTTGATAAGCATAATAAGATCCTGCAGCACTGACAATAATCGAGCTCCCCGTCTGACCTGTGCTCCAGGTGACGGTGCCATTGATACCCGAAGCGGTGATCGTAGTCGCAGCCCCATTGCAAAGAAAAGTACCGGCACTGCTCGAAAGGATCGGTGCAGAAGGGGAACTGCCGGTACTGATATGGATCAAATCACTGTTTGGCCCCTGCCCGCAGCCATTGACTTCCCAACAATAATAATCGCCGGAAGTATTCACAGATATGCTATTACCTGTCGCGCCCGTGTTCCAGTAAATTGTGCCGGAGGCCGTTGGTGTTGTCGATAAAGTAGTAGCCGCTCCGTTACATAACAAACTGCCATTACTGGAACTAATCAACGGTTTACCGGGCGGATTACCAGAACTAATGACGATGGAATTAGAAATAGCCGATTGACATACATCACTGACAATGGCATGATAACTGCCTGGTGCGGTCACCGAAATCATACCCGTTGGATCAGATAAGCTGAAAACCGAACCATCTTTGTACCAGTCATAACCGAATCCATAGATCCCCATATTGGGTGCACCGGAAAGTTTCGCTGCTGCGCTTCCGCATAGTATCCTGATATCGCTTGTTATCGATGCAGAAGAAAGTACCACGGGATTGGAATACAGCAGGGGTACCGCATAATTCAGCTTGGTGGAATGTGTTGTGGTAGAACCGAACTGGTCAATGCCTTCGATATCGACCACGAGTTGCTGCCCTGTATTGTTATTGGGGAAAGCCGCATAGGGGACATCGGCACTTATCCAGAGCGTACTCGGGCTGCTGGGTATCCATTGCGGATTAACGATCTGGCTGCCATCAAAATAAAAGGGCAGGATATTACCATAGCTGCTAAACGGTATTCCACCCGAAAAGCTAACTGAATAGTAACCGATCTCCTGGTAAAATCCGGATGCGTAATAATAAAAATGATAGGTAATCCCGACAAAGACGGTAGCGGTAAAGGATTGTACCTGCCCGCTTACTCTGGAAATTTGCCCGGGTGAGCAATAAAAATTCCGGTCAGAACTTAGATTCAGGGAATACGTTCCTTGTGCATGGATGCATACTGAAACGACCATCAAACACAAAATCAACAATATTTGTTTCATACAAATCAATTGCGTTTTATCAATCCGTTTTCAATTCTTCACGGCCTTCTGTTTAGTATTCATTATTTAGCTGATAGATCAGTCCAAGCCCAAACACAAACTGTCGATTGCCCAATGCCTGCTTCAACAGCCATCTTTGTTGAATAAATAAGGAGAGGCTGAACGCAGAGGATAGGGCCCATTCACCGGCCGCCTCTCCTGCAAAACCAATAGGTAGGGTAGCATATTCCTTCCGGTTACCCAATACCCAGGACTCATGTTCTGTCTGGAGTTGCAGGCCCAATCCGAATCGGTAACTAAATGTGGTCTTATCAGTAGATGCCTGATTAGAAGAGTAGTTCAATGAAACAGTCGTTCCATAGGAAACGTAGCGAAGACCGTTACGCCGGGAGCCTTCAGCAAAAACCTGTGCGGCTAATTGAAGCGGATAATTGGAAGGATGGAAATATTGTAAGGCAATATAATCTGAAGGGAACCCGTTTCTTCCGGCAAAAACGCCGATGGCCTGGGCATTAGCCGTGAGCCATCCGGAGAGTAAAAGGAAAAAGCAGAATGATTTCATACCACAAATGTGGAATGATGGGAAGGGCTCATTTCGTAGTCGGGTTCGTAGTCTGGGCTATTATTTTTTAAAATAATTGTTAAACACCCATTACCCAATCGGCTTTTCATCTAATCTGGAAATATAGGCTTCCAGTGATTCACGAATCCTATCAAGAAAAGCAAGAGAATCTTTTCTTCGTAGAATCTCCTGGAACCTGAGTGAAGTGTTCCCTAGTTTTACATCCAACGATGACTCGAAAAATTTTGTAATCGCTTTGATCGTAATCTTTCCATGATTAAATGCCTTATGGGTATACAAGCCATAAATGAGCTCAATTAAATCCGTTTTACTCGCGGTCCAGTTGATACCCGGTAGTTTTTCGTCGGATTCATCTTCAGTATTCGGGAATGCATGGGACTGCAAGACATTTTCCATTTGGATAACCCTGGTAAGAATTTCCTGAAGAATGGGCAATAGCTCCCCGTTGTCTTTCCCTGCGGGAATTTCTTTCATAGGATGCAGTTAATAAAGGTTCTTATACCGTTTACTTTCTTTCAGCAACAGCTTCGGAAAGTAGGTGATCCTCATTGTAACGATTATCCAATTGGAATTTTGTTATCTGTTCAGTTTTTTTAATTATCCATTTGGTTATTTCTCCATTACAGTTTTATTAGTTAAACCAAATAAAACAGGCCGTCATTTCTAAGAAAATGACGGCCCTCGACCAAACTTACGCTTAACGTATGTTTTATCTTTTATTTCCTTATGATATGATCGATACAGGTAAGCCCAGACTTTACATCTTTAATAATATTCGAACCTGGTTACCGATGCATTGTGCAGCATAGCAGCAATAAACCGGTCATGGTTTTTTGAATGCCCTTGTGTTTCCCATGTGATCAGTAAATACGCATCCTCCTTGATTTGTCTGACCAGCTTGTGGTTTAGTTTGCATTCTTTTAATAAGTTCTCGCAGTCCTGGGAAATATCTTCTGAAAACGGGCAGGTGAGCAAGTAGGTTTTGGATTGGTTTAAGCGATCAATGGAATTTTCAACGTAAGGCAATACCGCCAGGATAAAAAAGATAAGAACAGAAGTACAGGCGGAAGCAAAATAGTACCCGGCCCCAATACCCATACCCACGGCTGCCACTACCCAAATAGTAGCAGCGGTGGTAATCCCGTTTATCCGGTTCTCTCCACGGAAAATAACCCCGGCTCCCAAAAAACCAATCCCGGTAACAATGTTTGATGCAACCCGGTCTCGGTTAACCGGATCAGCTATCCATACTGACATCATGGTAAAAAAACAGGCCCCCAATGATATCATCGTAAGGGTTCGAAAACCGGCGGATTTTCCCCGGTACTGTCTTTCCGCACCTACGATAGCACCCCATAAAGCAGCGATCAGGAATCGCAAAAGGATCTCAGCATCAAATTGCATATACTTTGATTGAAAAGTTTAAAATATTACCAGGCTTGCCAAAAACGGGTACAACTAGCTGGGACAAAATAAAATTAATTAAATTGCCAGTCAGCGTTTATTATACGAATATAAAATCCCTCCGACTTTTTTATTAACAGAAGCCGGGTTATTTGCCTGTTATTAAACCGACTGATAACCTGCTACACACTTAATGCTGACAATATGGATAAGCAATTTTGGCTCGCTGAGCCTGAAGAACACGATTTTCCGGCTGCACAGGATTTTTTAGAACTGCTGTTTCCTCTGCAGACTGCCAAGCGGCTCACTACCCGTTTGCGAAAAGCTAAAACAATCACTAAAAAAGCCAAGGATGTTTTACGCGCCAGTGGTTTACCCCTCTTGTCTCAGGATAATATGCATGTCAGAGAGAACCTGAAAAAGATGAAAAAAGTAAAGAAACTCTCCCCTGTGCTGTTGGTTGGTGGTGAACCCCTCATTATTGCAGATGGGTATCATCGGGTTTGTGCCATCTACTATCTTTCTGAAGATCTTGAAATACCCTGCAGACTGGTAAACAGGGATAAAATATAGCTTTTGGCTCTAATTTTAAACTGTTTGCTTTTTAGGGACACTTACACATTGGGTCGCCCCACAATTGCTGAAAGCCGATGTTGTGCGCCGTACTTCTCGGTTTAAACCTAAAAAGTGTCACAAAAAACTAAAACTTCTCAACAAACGGGTCAAAATTGGTTTATCAAATTCAGTACCATTTGTCGTGATGCAAACAGTAAGATTGTTTTTCGAGAAGTAAATAAATTCACATTGGCCACCCGCTGCGTGAAATCCCGACTCTTTGCAACCTACTCCACAAATATTATTATGGTAAATTCCTATCCAATTTCTGCCAAAAATATTTTTGGTTTTAATGGAGTCCCGGAACCGATCATTTGTATAAAAGTCGGTGCCAATTTTGAAATAAACACCATTTAATAAGGTAGAATCAAGATTAGTATTAGAAACATAAATTCTAAAAATTATTCCTTCAAAACAATCGGCATATTTCTCTTTTTCTTTTGAGTTAGTTGGGATACAAATTAGACCTTCTTGCTCGTAACTGTATTTTATGATCCAACTCTTTGGCATGTCAAAGGAAAAGTGGTCTTTTGAATTTGTATAGGTTTTAAATTCTATTTTCTGTCCGTAAATAAAAGGGGAAACTAATAGGAAAGTTGAAATCAAAATGATATTAAAAATGGGTTTATGTTTTTTTATATTCATTTGAAAAATCAGAGGTTAAAATAGTATGACGCTCAAGGGTCAGGACTTTAAGCAGTTGGGGAATGCACATCCGTCGCGCTTAGCTTGCCGTTGCTGAATAAATGTACTAAAAGTTGAGAATATATTTAGCTGATCAGCCGCGTTGGGTTACCCTGGAGCTGAAGCCGGGATTTTTGTTGCAGATGAAAGACGCTATTCCGTCCGGCCCCAATTGCTGAAAGCTGGTGTTAGCTGCAGTGTTAACTACATTTTGAACTTTAGCCAATAGCCGATTGCATATTTGGTTGTATCTATAGGTAAATCTGTTTTTTCATACATCGCAAAGTTACCTTTTGAGAGCTTTTTTACATAGCTAGAAAATGGTCGATCATATGACATATAGTGTTGATCAAAGGTGGAGCGGCCAATTTCTACCCATTTTTCTTTCTTTAAAGTCCAAACACGAAGAGATTTATAGTGACTTGAACAACTAGAATAGTATTCACCAATTTCCGAAATTCCATCTTCGTCAATGTCTCCAACTAAAAATATATTCGATGGATGAGTGCAAAAAACATCTGTTGGCAACTTTGGTAAAGTTGTATCTGTAAAATAATAGTCTTTAGCGCCCATAAACATTGAGTCGGAATAAGGATCACGACATTCCTGAAATGGCAGCAAGACAAAGACTGATGACGGGACGTCCTTGCGAATGTTTCCTATTTTAAGGGGTGATTCAAAATTTGCTTTTAGATCTTTTTTTGAATAGGCTTGCGCAGCACAATTATTAACGGCATATTTATGAACGTAAAAATGCAATACTTCTTTTAAATCCATAAAAATGGAATCTCCCAAAAAGCCGTAATCTGTCGCATAAACGCTGTCAGGAGATAGGGTTCGAGGGGGAGTAGTATTGTCGGGATATTTCGAGATTGAATTGCCAGATTGCCTTTTACTATTGCAGCTAACAATTACAGTTAAGAATAATGCTATTAAAAATTTGTACATTTTGATTGCTTAAACATTGCAGCTAACGGTCAGGGCTTTAAGCAGTTGGGGAATGCACTTCCGTCGCACTTGGCCTGATGTTGCAGAATAAAGATACAAAAGCCCGGCAAATATTATGTCGACCGAGCGAAGCCGGTCGCTCTGGAGTTGAAGCTGGGATTTTTGTTGCAAATGAAAGACGCTATTCTGTCAAGCCCCAATTGCTGAAAGCTGTTGTTGTGCGCTGATTTTCTATGGTCTCTGGAGTTGAATCTGTCAAGAAGTATTATATCAGTATTATTGTTTCCTTTAGCTCAACCATGATTCAGTTAAGTTGTTCGTTTTTTGAATATAGAACTGAAAACATTTCTTAACAGCCAACCAGAAATGGTTGCTAAAATAATAGAAAGGAATCTATACCAGCTAGGATACCCTTTTTTCCCTTAAACTGTCAATCTGTTTATTGAATTCTTCCTTCTTTTGTAGGTGTCTTTTACGGTTTTCTGCGGTATCTAAAGAGGGGTCACCTCTAGGTTTATTAAAAGCCGTATACTTTTCACTAATTGAATTATCAATTTGTCCATTTATGTAAACAATGCTAATGCTAAAGTAAAGGCAGGAAATCGCGACTAATACTTTTATCAGTAAAATTATTCTCATAATAATTAGTAAATTTTCTTGGTTTACCAACTTGCGCACAACGGTCAGGGCTTTAAGCAGTTGGGGAATGCACATCCGTCGCGCTTGGCCTGCCGGTGCTGTATAAAGATACAAAAGCCTGGCAAATATTATATCGACCGTGCG
>CAZFKE010000009.1:142761-160940 GCA_964519475.1 uncultured Sediminibacterium sp. | reverse complement strand
TATATATAAATAGTGTAAGAATGATCCTCACAGACAAGCGCATACTCGAAGAAATGGCCAAAGGAACGATCAAAATAGAGCCATATACACGTGAAGACCTGGGTAGTAATAGCTATGATGTTCACCTCGGAACCACGCTTGCCACTTATGTAAATGCAGAACTGGATGCCAAAAAACATAATAAGATCGAATACTTTGAAATACCCGATGAAGGTTTTGTTTTGCAACCCCATGCTTTTTATCTGGGCGTTACACTCGAATACACTGAAACCCATGCCCATGTTCCTTTTCTAGAGGGCAAGTCATCTACCGGTCGTTTGGGATTTGATATACATGCCACTGCGGGAAAAGGCGATGTAGGTTTCTGCGGGAACTGGTCCCTCGTAATATGCTGCAAACAACCCGTTCGTATTTACAAAGGCATGCCTATTGGTCAACTGATCTATTTTCCGGTGGATGGCGAGATAGAAATAAAATACAACCAGAAAGGAAACGCCAAATACAGCGGCCAGCCCAATAAGCCGGTGGAGAGTATGATGTGGAAGAATAAGTTTTAATTCATCCGATAATCAAAGCCTACCGTATTTCTTCCGGTATGCCATCAGCCAACCGATTACTTCATCATAACTATTTATCCCGGCTAATTGCTTGTTCATTTTTAAATACTGGTCGTACATGCTTGAAATAGCGGGTGAGATCCGGTTCCTTCTTTTATAAAAGAATGTCCGTATTTCTTTCCTGTCTTTTTTTACCAGGCTATCCAGATGTGTTCGGTTATATTCAAATACATTTTCAAAAGCTTTGAAATCTTTTTCCTTTCCATACAAAATGATTTCCTGGCCCTGCGCATAGGAAAACAGGTCATTGTAAACAGAGTAACGAAAATATACATCCTGCGAAGCAGCAGCAGCCAGGTACCCTACAAAATTCGCCTCGCTCTCACTCGCATAACCCAGTTGATGCGCCATTTCATGACAGGCGATATAAGGTATCAAAACGTTTGGTATATCCGAACGAACCTGGGCTTCTCCGGTAAACGGATTATAATATCCCGAAAAACCAAGATAATCGCCAATGCCGCTAAACAAACTTGCCTTCACAGAACGGTTACGATAATTCAAAAAAGCAAGCTCAGTGGAAACAGTCCTATATGAACGGTAAGCTTCCTTATAAATGGTATCTAATGCCGGTGCAGGCAACACTGTATCTTTTATCTGCCGCCTGCATTCATTCAGTTTATCAATCAATTGATGGGTAAGTTCAGTAACTTCTTCTTTTGTGTATTCCTTTTTTGAGATCTGTAATTGATAGGCTATGCCCAACCGGCTATAATTTAATCCCCATGCCAGTTTAAAAATAATATAAACCCACAGAACGGTTCTGCTTATTGCAAAAAGAAAACGAACTAAACCTGTTCGGGAATATTGCTTTTGATAAATCTTGATACAACTTTTTACAGCGCTGATAATCAGAAAAACGGCTAACCCGGTATACAAAATATCCCCTAAGCTAAAAGGAATCCATTCAGTAAAAATCCTGAGTGTAGAAGACAGTCCCGGGTAAATCCCAACCGAATATACCCGTTCAACCGTTTCCGGAAACCAGGAAAACACACTGATAGCCAGTGCAATGGCGAACAGAATACCCGATTTTACCCACAAACGGCCCGAAAGGCCCGATTCCTGCTTCATATGTACAAATATGGAATAAAAAGGCCTATCATTGCCCCTCAGGCCGCAAACCTCGGGAATTCAATTTTCCTTTGGCATTTCGGCTGTTTTAGCCTACCTTTGCAAGCCCTTAAAAAACGGTTATGAGTCAGCGCCGGGAATATGAGATAGCATTTGTGGGTTTGAAGCCGGGGATGCATGTATACGAATACCGAATTGAGGATAAGTTCTTTGTACCCTACGGTGAGCAGGATTTTGAAAACTGTACCGCCAATATCAAGCTGAGCCTGGAGAAGAATACCGGCTTTATGCAGTTGAAATTTGATGTTGACGGAAATGCAGACGTGATCTGCGACAGATGCGGAAACACCCTGCCCATGCAACTCTGGGACGAATTCAACATCATTGTAAAAATGGTGGATGATCCCGAAGTGATGAACGAACAGGAAGAAGATCCTGATGTTTATTATATAGCGCGCGGAGAAAGTCATCTCCACCTGGCCGATTGGATATTCGAGTTCATTAACCTCAGTATTCCTTTGCAGAAAATGTGTAAGGAAGAAGAGATTGGCGGGCCAAAATGCAATACCGAGGTACTGGACAAGCTGAGAAAGATGGAAGAAGAAGCCCTGAAAGACAGCAATAAGCTGCTTAAAGGGTTGGATAAATTTAAAAACCTGGATTAATTTTTTTGATACTATAAATTCCGAGATATGCCGAATCCTAAACGCAGACATTCACAACAACGCAGTGCAAAAAGAAGAACGCACTATGTGGCACAAGAAGTTACCTTGAGCAAAGACAGCACCACCGGTGAACTGCATGTTCGTCACCGCGCCCATGTAAGCGAAGGTAAATTGTTCTACAAAGGTAAACTGGTAGCTGAAAAAGCTCCCCTGAAAGCGTAATCACGTAACCTTTTAGTTCAACTATACTTCCTGCCGAATGAATATTGGTTTAGACATGATGGGTGGAGATTTTGCACCGCTGGAAGCGGTGAAGGGCCTGCAATTATACATGTCTGATAATACTCGTACGGCTTCTTTATTTTGTATAGGTGATGAAGCACAGGTAAAACCTTTGCTGGAAGAACATGGGATTCACTCGCCCCATGTTCATATCATTCATGCCCCTGAAGTTATTGGCTATCACGAACATCCTACCAAAGCGCTGAAAGAAAAACAGCGCTCTTCCATCGCTATCGGTTTTCATATGCTGGCAACAGGTAAGCTGGATGCCTTTTTGAGTGCGGGTAATACCGGCGCCATGATGGTGGGCGCTATGTTCAGTATTAAAACCATCGAAGGTATTTTAAGGCCAACCGTAGTAACCGTTGTTCCCAAAATCAATGGCGGTACCGGCGTATTACTGGATGCCGGGTTGAACGCTGACTGCAAACCCGAACATCTGAACCAGTTCGCAATTCTGGGCAGCTTATATGCAGAGTACATCTACAATGTGTCAAACCCCAAAATAGGATTGATGAATGTAGGTGAAGAAGAAGGAAAAGGCAATCTGGTAGCCCAGGCAACCTATCCCCTGCTAAAAGAAAATACACAGATCAATTTTATTGGTAATATAGAAGGCCGCGATTTGTTTAATGATAAGGCAGATGTGATTGTTTGCGATGGTTTTACCGGAAATATTATCCTCAAACTGGCCGAATCTGTTTACGATATTGCAGATCAACGCGGCTTTGGCAATGATGCTTATTTTACCCGCTTCCATTATGAGAATTATGGCGGCTCCCCTGTTTTAGGTGTTAATAAACCAGTGATTATTGGTCACGGTATCAGCGAAGCGAAAGCCTTCAAGAATATGATACTGGTAGGCGAAAAAATGATCGAAAGCCAGCTTTGTGCTAAGATGACGGAGATGTTTAAGCCGTAGCATTACTTTTTTTTACCCACTTTTTACTGAAATCATATTTTCTGCCTTTAAAAGGACAGATGAATATTGAATCCCGCCCAGGTGTGAAATATCGAATGTTGATATGGTTTTTCGGTTCAAAATTCAAAATTCCTTGTTTCAAATTCAATATTACCCCTGGTACCCCAGTTACTCATCCCTGCCTTTTTACCGCTCATCACAATCCAAAAAATCTTCTTTTTCTAGCCTAAAAACGGCTAACCCCTTGTATTTATTAGATTCCAAAGCATAACTCACTATTGTTTTATAATATATACTTTCTTTTATTTAGTACTATTTATTGCATAGTACTGTTATAAATTCTATCTTTATGCTGTTAAAGTAAAAAAATAACCAACAACACTAAAAACAACCTTTATGAAAAAGTTCATTTTTACCGCTAACATGATCGCCATTATCGCCCTGGTACCCGCTTTAGTATTTGGATACCTGCACAACGATAACCCTTCAAAAGACAATAAAGCCAATACGGAAACAGCAAAAGACGTTACCAATGGACAGGAAGATGGTACGGCTATTCACCTGGTAAAAAGCTTTTAATCTTGCGGTACACCAATACATGCCATTCCCCTGAACAGGCTAAACATAGGTTCTCAAGGGTTGCGGATCATACCCGCCAAAGATGTATATCCGCCACCCTTTTATAATTTCCCGATTTCGAAGCACCTATTTTGTAATTGGCCCAAATCCGGATGAGCAAAACTTTACCTTTGACGCAATCAAGCGTTAGGAAATTATGTGGCTCAACAACATCCTGGAAACAATAGGTAACACTCCCCTTATCAAACTCAACAAGATCACAAAAGATATTCCCGCCACCGTGCTGGCCAAAGTGGATTATTTTAACCCAGGTAATTCCATCAAAGACCGTATGGCTTTGAAGATGGTGGAAGTGGCCGAAAAAGAAGGTAAACTCAAACCCGGCGGAACCATTATTGAAGGCACCAGCGGTAATACCGGTATGGGGCTTGCATTGGCTGCCTGCGTAAAAGGCTACAAATGCATTTTTGTTACTACCGATAAACAATCCAAAGAGAAAGCAGATATCCTGAAAGCCGTTGGCGCTGAAGTGATCGTTTGTCCTACAAACGTTTTACCCGAAGACCCCAAAAGTTATTACAGTGTAGCCAAACGCCTGGGGAAAGAGATTCCCAATTCGATGTACATGAACCAGTATGATAATCTTGCCAACCGACAGGCGCATTATGAAAGTACCGGTCCTGAAATATGGGAGCAGACGGAAGGCAAGATCACCCATCTTGTTTGTACGGCCGGAACCGGGGGAACCATTACCGGAACGGCTATGTACCTGAAAGAAAAAAATCCGGATATCCAGATATGGGCGATAGATGTATATGGCTCGCTGCTTACCAAATATTATCGTACGGGTGAAATTGATATGAATGAAGTTCATCCCTATATTTCAGAAGGTTTTGGGGAAGATTTTGTTCCGCAGAATTACGATATGCGTGTGATCGATCGCTTTGAGCAGGTAACGGATAAAGACGGTGCCATCATGGCCAGAAGGATTGCCAAAGAAGAAGGATTATTTTGCGGTTACAGTGCCGGCAGTTGTTTACAGGGATTGATGCAATTAAAATCGTCACTTGGCAAAAATGATGTAGTTGTTTGTATCTTTCATGACCATGGCAGCCGTTATGTAGGAAAAATCTATAACGATGAATGGATGATGGAACGGGGTTTTCTTGATGTGAAAACATTTAAAGATATTGTGAATGGAAGAAGTGCCCAGAAACTCGTTACCATAGAGCCAGCCAATACCGTTGCAGAAGCAGTTGAATTGATGAAACGCTATGATATTGAACAGATACCTGTTCTGAAAAACGGGGAGCTGATCGGTGCCGTAAGTGAAAGCGGATTATTTCAGAAAGTATTTAATAACCCGGAGATCAGGAATGCCACCGTGGAAAGTGTAATGGAACAAGCCTACCCGGTAGTTGATTTTGACACACCGGTGGAAAGGCTGGGCCATCTGATCACAAAAGAAAATGGCGCCGTGATCGCAAAGGATGAAAAAGGGGATTACCATATTGTAACCAAATACGATGTGATACAGAGCCTCGCCAAATAACGGTAAAGCATCCTACCCATATTTTTTTACGTAACTGCAGTTATGATTTCAACCCGACATGATGTATTTCTGACTGTTGCACAACAGAAAAGCTTTTCAAAGGCTAGCCAGGTATTGTATATATCTCAACCGGCTATTAGTAAACATATCAAATCGCTGGAAGAATATTATAAGACCAAATTGTTCGACAGAAAAGGCATGCTGATCGAATTAACAGCCGCCGGAAAAATCCTGTTGGAAAACCTATTGGATGTAAAACGTATACAGGACCAGACTGAATTTCAAATATCCACACTCAAAGATGTAATGCAGGCCAAAGGTGTTTTAAAACTGGGCGCCAGCAGTACCGTTGCGTTATATATTCTTCCAAAAATATTATCGGCTTTTAACCAGATCTATCCACAGATCAATATCAGCTCGCTGAACAGAAATTCAGAACTGATCATCGATGCACTCCTGAACCAGGATATTAACCTGGGGATTATTGAAGGGAAAGTAAGACTGAATCAGGTTGACTACCAGTCTTTCCTCACAGATAAAGTAGTAGCGGTTTGCAGTAGTAAAAGTCCGATTGCCAAGACTAAAAATTACACCCTGAAAGACCTTTCGAATATGCCACTCACTTTCCGTGAAAGAGGGAGTGGCACCCTTACGGCACTCAAAAATGCTTTGGAAAAAAATAAGATCAAACTCAGTGACCTGAATATAAAAATAAGATTGGGCGGAACTGAATTCTTAAAGAACTTTCTGGTAGAGTCTGATTTCCTGGGCTTTTTACCGCAGCGTTCGATCATTAAAGAATTAAAATACGGGGAACTTACCGAAATACATTTTGAGGGATTGAATATTCAAAGAAACTTTTACTTCGTACAACGCAAAGGAGAGAACAGCGAACTCAATAAGAGTTTTATCAAGCTGGCCCAGAAGATCTATAATGTGTAGTTATAGGGTATAATAACATGACATTATAAAGGGTTACTATTACAGGTACTTTTACTGTGTGGAAACAGTACTATCACGGCTCTCTCTGATCACCCATTTATATTGCGCTTTGTGTAAACGCAAGTATCCGTTCGTTGAGATTCAGACTTTTGCAAGTTGTTGTAATCAGCCATTATTGGCTAATTATATCCTTACACCGCAATCTAAAAGTTCGCTTGCCGGGAAACCCTTCAATATGTGGCGTTATAGCGCATTCATGCCGGTTCTGGATCCTGAAAATATTGTAAGCCTGGAAGAAGGGTGGACACCCATTCATACACTGTCGAAGATTGCATCGGTATTGGGGATTGACCGTGTCTTATTAAAGGACGAGGGCATGAATCCAACAGGTTCATTCAAGGCAAGGGGCCTGAGTGTAGCTATTTCCAAAGCAAAAGAATTGGGTATCACCCATTGTATCATACCTACTGCGGGCAATGCAGGTGGAGCGCTAAGCGCCTATGCAGCAAAAGCCAATATCCACGCAACCGTGGTAATGCCCAGGCATACACCCGCCACTTTGCAGGAGGAATGCCGTTACCATGGCGCAGAATTAATATTACTCGATGGATTAATTGATACCTGCGGAAAAAAAGCAAAACAATTGGCTTCAGAAACAGGTGCGTTTGATATGTCGACCATGAAAGAGCCCTATCGTATAGAAGGAAAAAAAACATTGGGCTTCGAAATAGCCGAACAAATGCATTGGCAATTACCCGATGTAATCATTTATCCAACAGGTGGCGGTACCGGATTGATTGGTATGTGGAAAGCATTTAAAGAAATGCAGGAATTAGGATGGATAGCCAAAGGGCGGCTTCCCAGGATGATGATTGTTCAATCTCAAAATTGTAACCCGATGATACAAATGTTTGAAAACGGTTCCTTTCCGGAATCTTATGTGGCGGAAGCCTCCATAGCCTATGGCCTGGCCGTTCCCCAACCTTTTGCTAAAGACCTGATACAACAGGTAGTAAGGGAAAGTGGTGGCACAGCGATAACCGTTAGCGAAGTAGAAATAGAAAAAGGCATGCATGAGATGGCTACGAAAGAGGGCTTATTGCTTTCACCTGAAGGCAGCGCTACTTTTATTGGCCTGAAAAAACTGATCGAAAAAGATTATATCAGCGAGGATGAAACCGTAATGCTGTTCAATACAGGTTCATGGAATAAATACAGGTAATCGTTTTACAGCCGCTTCTTTAGGTTAAAACTTCTCCTTATTTTAGCCTATGCCATTTTATACAGACCAGCTTAACCGGATTATTGAAATCGATGAAAACCCAAAAAGGATCGTTTCATTGGTTCCTTCCCAAACAGAATTGTTATTTGATCTCGGGCTGGATAAAGAAGTGATCGGTATCACTAAATTTTGTATACACCCCGAAGAATGGTTCAGAAATAAAAAACGGGTTGGTGGAACAAAAACGGTAGACATTAGAAAAGTGGAATTGCTCGATCCGGATCTTATCATTGCCAATAAAGAAGAGAATACCCAAGAACAGGTAAAAGCCCTCCAAAAAATCGCACCCGTATGGATCAGTGATATACATACGATATCCGGCGCACTCCAAATGATCGGTAATATAGGGGCCATTACCGGGAAAGGGGAAATGGCCAGGAAAATGGTAGAACAGATTGAAACAGATTTTCAAAAATTACCCTCCTATGCAAATCATATACCCTATCAAAAATACCGGACTGCTTACCTTATCTGGAAAGATCCCTATATGGCGGCAGGCGGCGGAACGTTTATTCATGATATGCTGGGATTGAACGGTCTGGAAAATGTATTTGCCGATAAAGAACGCTATCCCACAATCGATTGCAGTGAATTACAAAAGAGAGATACACAACTCCTGCTACTGTCGTCTGAGCCTTATCCTTTCAAACAGCAGCATATTGACGAGTTAAGCCTTGCTTTACCTGATACAAAGATTATGATCGTTGATGGGGAAATGTTTAGCTGGTATGGAAGCCGTATGATACTATCAGGAAGCTATTTTCAACAATTTCAGCAAATACTTACACATGTTAATGTGTAAAATTGCCCCTATCTATTTGGGGCAAGTACAGTATCTTGCCCGAAAATTACGTATCCGATTTCTTACCTAAACAACCCACAAAATGAAAAAATACCGTGCCGGGGTTTTATTCGGCGAAGAATTAGAAGCTTTGTACAACGATGCAAAAGATAACCAGTTTGCCTTACCGGCCGTAAATACCATTGGCACCAATACCATCAATGCGGTTTTGGAAACAGCTGCCAAGGTAAATTCACCTGTTATTATACAGTTCTCTAATGGCGGCGCACAATTTATTGCCGGAAAAGGAATGCCAAATGATAACCTGCAGGCAAATATCTCAGGCGGTATCTCCGGTGCCCTGCATATTCATAATGTAGCCAAATATTATGGTGTACCGGTGGTATTGCATACCGACCATGCCGCTAAAAAATGGTTGCCATGGATTAGTGGTTTGATAGATGCCGGCGAACAATATTATAAAGAAAAAGGTCAGCCCCTCTTCAGCTCACATATGCTCGATCTTTCTGAAGAGCCTATCGAAGAAAATATCCATACTTCTGTTGAATTCTATAAACGCATGGCGCCTTTGGGCATGAGTATTGAAATTGAACTGGGCGTTACCGGTGGTGAAGAAGACGGCGTTGATAACAGCGGTATTGAGAATGACAAATTATACACACAACCACAACATGTTGCCTATTCTTATACAGAACTGAGCAAAGTAGGTAAATTGTTTACGGTTGCTGCCGCATTTGGTAATGTACACGGTGTGTACAGTCCGGGTAATGTGGAACTCCGGCCTGAAATTTTAAAAAACAGCCAGGACTATATTGAGAAAGAATTAAAGACCGGGCCTAAACCTGTATATTTTGTTTTCCATGGCGGAAGCGGTTCTCCCCAACACCAGATCAGGGAAGCGATCGGTTATGGCGCTATCAAGATGAATATTGATACCGACCTGCAATGGGCTTTCTGGGAAGGCATCAAAGATTTCTACAAAAAGAATGAAGGCTACCTGCAGGGACAATTAGGAAACCCTGAAGGTGCAGATAAACCTAATAAAAAGCACTACGATCCAAGAGTTTGGCTGCGCAAAGCAGAAGAGAGCTTCAGCAAACGACTGGAAGTAGCCTTTGACGACCTGAATTGTATCAACAGAAATGCATAAAACAAAGGCCCGATATTCAATTATCGGGCTTTTTTCATTTCTAGAGCTTAGTGAAGCTTGTTTTTCCATATACCTCATAAATTCTTATATCTTCTCTACTGATTGTAAGGAAAAAATAGTATTTTAATTAAACATTGCATCAGGCATAAAACTTCGTTTTTATCGCTGTGAATAGCCTGTTTTTTGTAATTATCGTTATCTTCGACCCCCCAACGATTTTTGTATGAAAAAAGAACGTGAAGAAGACCTGGAAGCCAATTTAACAGGTGAGGAAAGCCAAGGTACTGATCCTGCAAAGCCGCGATGGTTTAAACGTATCAGGAAAGGTATCCTTACGTCTACAGCCGATAAAAAAGAAACACCTGAAGGTTTATGGAATAAATGTCCTGAATGTAATTATATCTGCACCACTTCAGAATTAAGGGAAAACCTGTTTGTTTGCCCTAAGTGTAATTACCACCACCGTATTGGCAGTGATGAATATTTTGAATTCATTTTTGATCATAATGAGTATACGGAACTCTTTGATAATATCCGCAGTAAAGACGCCCTCGGTTTTACCGATTTGAAATCTTACCAGAAACGTTTGGATGATATTCATTCCAAAACCGACCTGAAAGATTCTATGCGGGTTGCTGCGGGAACTGTAAACGGCGAAGGCATTGTGATTGCCTGTATGGATTTTGAATTCATTGGCGGATCACTGGGTAGTGTGATGGGAGAAAAATTCAGCAGGGCGGTTGATTATTGTATTGAGCACAAACTGGCATACCTCGTCATCAGTAAGAGTGGCGGAGCCCGTATGATGGAGAGCGCTTTCAGCCTGATGCAATTGGCCAAAACCAGTGGCAAACTTTCGCAGTTAAGTGATGCAAAACTTCCATATATCTCACTTCTCACCGATCCTACTTTTGGCGGTATCTCTGCCAGCTTCGGTATGCTTGGCGATCTGAATATTGCTGAACCAGGCGCCCTTATTGGTTTTGCGGGACCACGTGTGATCAAAGAAACAATTAAAAAAGACCTGCCAGAAGGTTTCCAGCGCAGCGAATTTTTATTGGATCATGGATTCCTTGATTTTATTGTGGATAGAAAAGCATTGAAGGATAAACTGGCGCAACTTGTCTTGCTCTTTAGAAGCTGAGGATTTTTAATTAGTAGGTAATAATTAGTAATTGAAATCCTTGTTTTTTACTTGTATGCAATCAAACTAACTACTAATTATTAATTTCTAATTACACTCATGGCTGAAATGAATAATCGTCAAGCGTATTTTCATTACTTCATAGAAGACAAATATGTAGCAGGCATTGCTTTGCTTGGTACGGAAGTAAAATCCATACGTGATGGCAAGCTTAGTTTTAATGATGCTTTCTGTTTGTTTGATGAAGGGGAACTATGGGTAAGAGGATTGTTTATTGCCAGCTATTCACATGGCACAGCCAATAACCATATTGAGGTTCACGACAGGAAACTTTTACTCAACAAACGCGAATTAAAAAAGATAGAGGCGAAACTGAAGGAGAAAGGGTATACGATCGTTCCTTTAAAAGTATTTTTTAATGAAAAGAACTTTGTGAAAGTAGAGATTGGCCTGGGTAAGGGAAAGAAGTTATACGATAAGCGGGAAACCATTAAGAGCAGGGATGTGGAGAAAGATATTAAGCGGCATTTATCATAAGCGAGATCTTTATCGAATAAAACAACCCGACTAAAGAGTTATTGGTTAAGTAGTTTACCATATAGTGTTCCCATGTGGTTAACAAGTTTTATATAGAAATGGTTCTTCCGTAACGCCTTCTGTGCCTTTGCAGCCAATGGTTTTGGAAATGTATCAGCCTTGTTTATAAAATAATTCCCGGAAATAGCAGGATTTTTTTTCGCAATTTTTCCGTTTTACCGGGTACTATCCTTATGTAAAATTTCATTCTTGCTTGTTAACAGCAGTTAACTAATAAAGTATAACATACAAAAATCATTGAATAGTTATAGTACATTACTTTGGAAAGTATATCGTAATCCTTCTGCTAAAGAAATAGATGGTTGATATTTTAAGAGGGCAGCAGCTTTTGAAATATCTGCCAGGCTTGTTCTTACGTCGCCCTCCCTTTTGGCAGCATGTACAGCTACAATATCTTTTTCTGCCAGCTGATTGATCAAGTTCCATAAATGATTCAAAGAATTGCTTTCACCACATGCCACATTGTATACCTGGTTCAACGCAGCTCTTTCACTGATCAATAATGCTTTCATATTAGCCTGTATAACATTTTCCACAAAAGTAAAATCACGCGTTTGTTCACCATCACCATGAATAGTGGCAGCATGATTTTTTCTTACTGCCTGTATAAAAAGCGGAATGACTGCTGCATAAGCACCTTCCGGGCTTTGCCTGGGACCAAATACATTAAAATACCTTAATCCAATCAACGCAAGATCATAGGTTTTGGCAAATACATCTGCATATAATTCATTAACCAATTTAGTTACCGCATAGGGTGATAAAGGTTTACCAATCCTTTCCTCTACTTTTGGTAATTCCTCGCTGTCACCATAGGTAGAAGAAGATGCAGCATATACAAGTCTTTTGATCTCTCCGTTTTCTTTCATTGCCCAGAGTATATTCAAAAAACCGTTGATATTTACTTCATTTGTCGTAATGGGATCGTTGATAGAGCGAGGTACAGAACCCAGAGCTGCCTGGTGACTTATATAATCCATTCCTTTCATCGCCTGTTTACAGGTATCGGGATCGCGTATATCTCCTTCCATCAGTTCAAAAGCAGGATTGGCAAGGAAAGTATCGATATTATGCCGGAACCCTGTGGAAAAATTATCCAGCACGCGTACTTTTTTGGCGCCATATTTTAAAAGATATTCTACGATGTTTGAGCCAATAAATCCAGCCCCGCCGGTAACCAGAAACTGGTATTTGCCAAGATCTTCAGTATGATAAGCCGTGTCGTACATGGATGCATAATTATGGGAATTCATGAGCTTTTCCTGATAAAGAGATCAAAGCCGCCCGTCAACCAGTGATGAATCCAGGATACCTTTTACATCAAAAAGTACACCTGGGTTATGCAGAAGACTTCTATAATCAATATGATGAAATTGATGATGCCCTACAGCCAGTATCACTGCATGATAATGTACACCCGGTTGTATATTACGTGTACTCTTCAATCCATATTCTCTATCCACCTCCTCTTCTCCCGCCCAGGGATCACAGATTGTAATACGGGCTTTGTATGATTGTAGCTCTTTGATGATATCAATTACTTTCGTATTTCTTACGTCGGGGCAATTTTCTTTAAAAGTGATTCCTAATATGAGTATGTCCGCCTCAAAAATGGGGATCTCTTTTTGAAGCATCAATTTTACCACTCTCCCGGCCACGTAGGAGCCCATACTATCGTTTATTCTCCTGCCTGATAAAATGATTTCCGGATAGTATCCGGCAGCAATAGCTTTCTGAGCAAGATAATATGGATCAACCCCTATACAATGACCACCCACCAAACCAGGTAAAAATGGCAGAAAGTTCCATTTGGTTCCGGCTGCTGCCAATACCTCATGGGTATCAATATTCAATACGTTGAAAATTTTCGCAAGTTCATTTACAAAAGCGATGTTGATATCGCGTTGTGCATTTTCAATTACTTTGGCCGACTCTGCCACTTTAATACTGCTTACCGGGTAAGTACCTGCTGAAATAATGGAGGCATATAATTTATCAATGGCATTTGCTGCCTCCGGTGTTGAACCGGAAGTGATCTTTTGTATCTTGGTTAATGTCTTGCTTTTATCACCCGGATTAATTCTTTCGGGAGAATACCCGCAAAAGAAATCTGTATTAAATACCAATCCTGACCCATTTTCTAGTAAAGGCACACATATTTCTTCTGTACATCCTGGATATACAGTTGACTCATAAATAACCATATCGCCTTTCTTTAATACACCCGCTACCGTTTCCGAAGCTTTCCTTAGTTGTGCTAAATCAGGATGATTGTGTTGATCTACCGGGGTAGGTACCGTTACAATATAAATATTACAGTATTCAATATCAGCAGTAACAGACGTAAAAGATAAACCGTTTTGCGCTTCCTGTTTTGCTGATTGTTTCTGGAGTTCTGCAGAGTCTATCTCCAGCGTATGGTCATTACCAGCAGATAACTCAGCTATCCTCTTTTTACTTATATCAAACCCCGTTACAGCATATAATTTTGAAAATTCAATAGCCAATGGTAACCCTACATATCCCAAACCGATAACTGCTATCCTGTAATTCTTGTGATCGAACATTTTTTATAATTTAACCCATTGTAAATAACTGCTGCATTGCCCGTAACCCGAGAATCGATACCATAAACCATTACTCGCCGCTGCCTATCGGTTAAGGAAAGTACTCAGACTATAGCCGATAAGATGGCTATTAACCCATCCATCCTATCTTATCCAAAAACCAACTGCGTGGATAATATCCATTAAAAAGAAAAAAGTTATCGATATACTTACTCAAGGTAGAAAAACTTCTCCAAAAAAAGTGGTCATACATCACCAGAAAAGCGAGGGCTATACAGATAAGCAGTTTACAAATAAGCAGAAGTTCACTCAGCTTATCTAATCATCCGTTTATCAGGATTTGAATGCGAGTATGGATCTGATTTATGCGCCGAGAATAACACTTGCACATTACATAGACACCAATAAGATAGGCATTTAAAAAAAAGAAGAACTGAATGATACTTGCTACTTAAAAATGCTATGGGTGCTCCTTAATCGGCGTATTTCCGTTTTTTATCTACCTTTTCGCCTATTTGCTCTATCAAAGCTTCCGGCGTTGGGTTCTTGGTTAAAGAGATCGCTACCTGAAATAGCGCTAAATACATCAGTACAGAGGTCAGTAATTCCCCCCACGACATCCAATAACCCCAAAAAGCATAAACGGCGCCTTTTTCCGGATGTTCAGTTTCATAAATTACTTCTGTTCGTTCGCCCTGCTTCCATTCGCGGAGAAAATAGCGGGCATCTACTGCATATTCTTTTCCGGCTTCCCGGTAAACAGCTTTGGGAATATTATGACCTGTGATACTATCCCTCAGCCATTTAATGGTGGCGGGCGCTTTCTCCCCATCAAAATAATCCGGCTGACGGGTAAAAAGGATATAACAACCAAAACAAATCAGGTAAAGTATTGTGATTGATTTATACAAAACAACTATTTAATAATGAAAGCAGCATGCACAGTTACACAGGTTTATGCGTATTGATCTTATGTAACTCCAGTATGGTTCTTTGTCCATCATCACTCTCGCGGTACATGGGAACAAATTTACGGTTAAATAATATTTCCTGGTAGG
Source organism: uncultured Sediminibacterium sp. (assembly GCA_964519475.1). Classification (GTDB taxonomy): domain Bacteria; phylum Bacteroidota; class Bacteroidia; order Chitinophagales; family Chitinophagaceae; genus Sediminibacterium. Next base: position 145,707 of record CAZFKE010000009.1, on the reverse strand, counting down.
TATATGAAGTTCTCTGTTGTACATAATTAGAAAACACATCATCAAAACCCCGGAGCATTACATATAATTCTACGTCCGCATTTTTCATATCTTCTTCTGTAAAACCATAAAATGGACTGGTCTCGTTAATAGGATGCACAACCGTCCAGCTCATGGGCATGGTTTCTACTCTTGTTCTTTCCAGATCTAGTGAAAAATATTTATAAATTGGTATTTCATTTTCCAAAACCTTCAAACCGATATTCACTTTTATTTCAAGGTCTGTTAATGTATGCATGTCTTTATATGCAGCAAAGCGGAACATTAGTCCGGTTATTTCTTTATACGGAGAAATCAACGCATGCTCGCTAAACGCCAGATAACTTCTGGGTTTGGAAAACCGCCCGTAGATCAAACCCGTAACAATCGCAAGGGATAATAAGCCTGTTAATGATTCCAGTCCCGAAACAATATTCGCAAAATCGCCTACCGGGTTTACCCTTCCATACCCCACGGTTGTGTAGGTTTCCGTACTGAAGTAAAACAGTTCTTTAAAAGTGCGCCATTTATTTGCACCTTCGGGTAAACCGGCAAGCTCTGATGAGCCGATCAGAAAATAGATGGTTGTAAAACTAAGATTGATAACCAAATAATAGATCAGAATAATGCTTACAAATTTCCAGCTGGGCAGGTTCAACATATCATGAAATACACTGATCCTTTTCCAGATAGGCATACCTTCTTTTACAAGATTATAGCTACCATCTTTATTAATAAAACGGCCTGTGCCGAGATCACTATTTTTTGTACTTAAACCCGTGTCATTATTGAGTTTTGAGAACGGGTTCATTTTTTTATACAATGACATATTTGTACAATTGAAATGACCCCATCGTTAAATGGGGTCATTATTAAAAATGTATATGCATGACTAAAAATTAATTCGCCAAACTTCTGAAATCCACCGGCACCAGTTTACTAACACCCGGTTCCTGCATGGTTACCCCATAGATCACATCCACCGCGCTCATCGTTTGTTTGTTGTGCGTTACAATAATGAACTGTGAGTTATCGCTGAACTTCTTGATCATCTGTGTGAACTTGCCTACGTTGGCATCATCCAATGGGGCATCCACCTCATCCAGGATACAGAAAGGTGCGGGTTTGATTAGATAAATTGAGAAAAGCAAAGCCGTTGCAGTCAATGTTTTCTCACCACCACTTAACTGAGTGATAGATGATGGACGTTTCCCTTTTGGTTTTGCTATGATTTCAATGCCAGTCTCAGCAAGGTTTTCAGGATTTACCAAAATCATATCGGCAGTATCTTCTTCCGTAAACAATGCCTTAAACACTTTCTGGAAATTCTCGCGTACCTGATTGAATGTATCGAGGAACTGCTGGTTGGCAGTGGCTTCTACTTCCTGTATGGTTTGTAAAAGGCTTTCTTTAGCTGATACCAGGTCATTCTTTTGCTCAAGAATGAACTCATAACGTTTCTTCATCTCGGTATATGCTTCAATGGCTGTTGGATTTACTTCACCCATATTATCCAAACGTTTACGCATACGGTCGGAGCTGGCCTGTAATTCTTCCAGGCTTGTATCTGTTGTTCTTTCCTGGTCCAGGATCTCATCCAGTTCCACTTTGAACTCAACGATCAATCTTTCTTTCATACCGGCCAGTTGCAGTTTCAATTCATTCAGCCTGTCTTTAATACCGGTAACGAGGTGATCAATATTTTCTTTGCTCTTCACTTTTAACCGCAGTTCGCTTTCTTTTTCCTGTAAAGCGTTACGGAGATTATAGTAAGCCTGGTCTGCTTCATTCAGTTTTTTCTCTTCTTCATCTTTCTTACGCATCATGTTCAGTAACATTTCTTCAGAACCAATCAATGCTTTCTCACCTTCTGTAATATCCGCAGAGGCTTCAGATAACTGAGCTGTATTGGTAGTAATCTGACTATGCAAATCATTCAATTGATTTTCTTTGAACACCAATTCCTGTTGCAGCGTAGTGATCTTACTTTGTTGGCGTGTGTATTGCAGGTTGGTTTCATTATACTGAACAGACGCAAAATTGTATTCGTATTCGGATGATTGATAATCCTGCTCAACGGTTTTTAATTCTTCGGTCGTTGCCTGTAATTGTTCATTCAACGTAATAAATTCTTCACGGGTAGACGCAATGGCATCGTGCTCTGCCTGTAAACGTTGTTCCAGGTCTTCCAATCGCTGTAAACCATTTTGTTGTGCCGCCTGCAGGTTTTCCATTTTGTTCTTGGCAGCAAACACCTGGTTGGTTAACTGGTTGATTTCGTTCTCGGTTTGTTTGATCACATTCTCTTTCAACTGGTCGTTGAAGGCGATCACTTCATTATGTTTGGCCTGGATATCTGATTTCAACAGGTTTACGATAGACTCCTGGTCTGCGATCTCTTCAGATAACTTTTCCAGGTTTTTGGCACGGCCAATCTTCTTGCCTTCAAATAATCCAATGCTGCCACCGGTTAATGTGTATTTACCTTTTACATATTTACCATGTTTCTCAAGCACTACCGAACCATTACTGTTTGTAATGGCTTCATCATTTTCGGCGATGTAAACATTACCCAATAAATATTCTGCCAGTTTCCAGTATTGTGTATCCACTTCAACAACATCCAATGCTTTAATGGTAGCGGCAGGCTGGTGTGTATCCAACCTGAAATCTGCAAACTTCTCCAGCATAAAGAAATTAGCCTTTCCTTTTTTATGCGCATCCAGCAGGTGAACGGCTTGTAGACCTTCTTCCAGGTTGTTTACTACATAATAGTTCAGGTAAGGCTCCAGCACATTCTCAACAGCTGTGCGGTATTCTTCTTTTACATAAATAATATCCGACAGAATTGGCGCTGCATGGTTCCACTCAGGATTTTTATGAAGGAACTTGATACTTTCCGGATACCCTTCCATCGAATCGATCAGG
>CAZFKE010000009.1:131886-142751 GCA_964519475.1 uncultured Sediminibacterium sp. | reverse complement strand
GGCTCTTCAGCAGGTTGAACTCATTACGTTTTGAATCGAGTTTACGGTTCTCTTCGTTCAGTTCATTTCTTAAAATTTCCAGTTGCGCCTGCGTTTCAAATATTTGCTCTTTGGTTTTTTCCTGGTGCTCCTGTAATTGCTGCAGGTCTATACGTTTGGCATCCAGGGTGGCTTCTTTTTCTTCAAGCTCAACACTTAATTGCTGTAATTGTGCTTCGCGGTTCTGCTTCTCATCATTTAGCTGAGCCTGTGCCCTTTGTAAGTTGAGAATAGAAGTATCGGCAACCGCTACTTTTTTCTCCGCATCAAACTGGTTGCGCTGAATTTGCTGGTAACGGTTGCGCAAAGCATCCACACCACTTCTTTTCTCATCGAAAATGCGGCGCTTGTCTTCCACATCAAACTTGGCGGTTTCAACTTTTTCAGCAAGGGCCGCCAGGTTAGCCTGCTCCTCACCTACCTGCATTTGTGTGTATTCGATCGAATCCCCGATGGTCTTTAACTGCCCTTCTGCTTTTTCGAGGAATTCTTTCAACCCGGCTTCTTTCTCCTTTAGGTAATGAAGTTTCTGTGTAGCCAGGTTCTTTTCGTTCTCTTTGCTGCGCAGTTCCTGCAGGTATTCATTGAATTCCTGCTGCATGCTTTGCAAAGCCTTTTCTTTTTCAATAAATCCTACTTTCTCCTGCTCAATCGCCGCTTCTTCAGTAGCAATCTCGGCTTCTAACTGAAATTTTTTATTGGTTTCGTTTTCCTGCTGTTCGTTCAGTTCTTTATAGGTAATATTAAATCCTTCCAACGCTGCTTTGGCCAATTCAATCGCAACTTCTTTATATTCCTTTTTGATCTCGTAGAATTTCTCCGCTTTTTTAGCCTGGCTCTCGAGCGTCTTTAACTGGTTGTTAATCTCGAACAACAAATCTTCAATACGTGCCAGATCCTGTTCGGTGGCATCCAGTTTGTTTTTGGCTTCTTTCTTACGGGTTTTGTAAATAGTGATACCTGCAGCCTGTTCCAACATTCTTCTACGGCTGTTCTCTTTATCCTTGATAATATCATCCACCATACCCAATTCGATGATGGCATAACTATCGGTGCTCACACCGGTGTCGAGGAACAGGTTATGAATATCTTTTAAACGACAGGTAACATCGTTCAAACGATATTCACTCTCGCCATTCTTATAAAAACGGCGGGTTACGGTTACCGTATTAAACTCTGTAGGGAGTAGGTTTTTTGTATTCTCAAAAGTGAGGCTAACCTCCGCTAGTCCGCTCGGACTTCTTGTTTTACTTCCGTTAAATACCAGTGCCTCGAGGTTTTCACTTCTGAGGGCAGATATTTTTTGTTCGCCAATTACCCAGCGGATGCTATCAATGATATTCGATTTTCCACAACCATTTGGCCCGATGATACCGGTTATTCCTTCGTCGAAACTGACAACAGTTTTATCAGCAAAACTTTTGAACCCTTTGATTTCTAACGACTTTAATCTCACGTCTATCCTGTTTAAGTACCTGCGAACATACAGTAAAAACAGCGACTATGTATCTATGGGAATATTTCCTGTGTATAAGAGGTGGAGAAGTAAACAAAGTGAAAAACCTGGTATGAATAAAATGATTACAATTATCTGGCTATCAATAAAATGCAATACTTTTATTTCTGTTAAACTGTATGCCATTCCGGGTAAACCGGCGATAGAAAACAGAAGGCATTGACCACAAGCATCGCTATTTTGGCAAAGATCATTTTCACAGTTACGAATGACCTGAGTTACGACCAGCGTATGCAGCGAATCGCCGGCACGATGGCTGGATCGGGTTATGAAGTTTTGTTACTGGGTAGAATGCGAAAAGATTCTATCCCCCTCAAAACGGAACCTTACCAACAAAAAAGATTGGTTTGTTTTTTTGACACCGGCTTTTTGTTTTATCTCGAATTTAATATCCGCTTATTCCTCTTTCTTTTGTTCCAAAACGTAACTATTCTTTGTGCAATCGACCTGGATACGATCCTTCCTGTTTATGCTGCCAGCTTGCTGAAAAAAAAGAAAAGGGTATATGATGCCCATGAGCTTTTTACAGAGCAGAAAGAAATTCTTACCCGGCCATTTGTTCATTCTATCTGGTTGTGTATTGAACGTTTTGCCGTTCCGAAATTTGTAAATGGTTATACCGTTAATCTTTCCATTGCTCAGGAACTTCAGAAAAGATATAGAGTGAGATACGCTCTTATCAGAAATTTGCCAAAACTCTATCCGTTACCTTCCGTTCCCCCTCAATCCAAAAAATGGTTCTTATATCAGGGCGCCGTAAATGAAGGCCGGTGTTTTGAAACATTAATACCTGCCATGAAGCATGTGAATGCCAAACTGGTGATCTGCGGTAAAGGAAATTTTTTTGAACAAACCAAGCTATTGATCAAAAAAAATGCCGTGGAAGATAAAGTACAATTGCGGGGATATGTTACGCCTGATGAACTCCGCAGGATTACTCAATGCGCATACGCAGGCATTACCCTGTTTGAACGCGAAGGCATGAACCAGTATTATTCCCTGGCCAATCGCTTCTTTGATTATACCATGGCAGGTATTCCCCAGCTTTGTGTAAATTATCCGGAATATGCAGGACTCAATACAGAATACAATGTTGCCACATTGATTGATATGACGGATATAAAAACCATTGCCCTAACATTGAACAATTTACTGGCAGATAATGTTGTCTATTCAACGCTGAAAGAAAACTGCCTTAAAGCGAGAGAGAAATGGAATTGGGAACAGGAGCAACATACCCTTATCCATTTCTATAACGCCTTATAAATTGGAGAAACATTTACATATTATTTCGTTCAATGTTCCATATCCTGCAGATTATGGCGGGGTGATGGATGTTTTTTATAAGCTGTCTGCCTTGCAGGCTGAAGGGGTAAAAATTCATTTACACTGTTTTACCTATGGCCGTGCCGAACAAAGAGAACTGAATAAGTATTGTGAAAGTGTACATTACTACAACCGGAATACAGGACATAAGGGCATTTCCAATACCATCCCCTATATCGTTTCGAGCAGGAAGAATGAGTTACTGCTGCAGAATCTTTTACAAGATGATTATCCCATTTTTATGGAAGGTGTTCACAGCACGTATCCTTTGCTGGATGAGCGTTTTAAAAACCGCAAGTGTTTTGTAAGGGTGCATAATGTAGAATACCAGTATTATACAGACCTCGGCCGCAGCACTTCCTCACTCATAAAAAAATTGTATTACTGGATAGAGAGCAGGCTGTTAAAAGCGTATGAAAGAAAAATTGTTTCCAAAGCGGTATGCTGGGGTACGACAGAGAAGGATGACGATTTGTACAGAAAAGAATTGGGTTGTCATAATATTGAAATGTTATCTCTTTACATTCCTAATTGGAAAGTGCAATGTTTGGAAGGCATGGGCTCCTATTGTCTTTACCATGGCGACCTGAGTGTAGATGCCAACGAAAAAGCCGCCACCTGGTTACTGGAAAAAGTATTTTCCCAGTTGAAAGTGCCTTTTGTGATCGCGGGAAAAAATCCTTCGGAGAAATTATTGGAACTGGCCCATTCACAAAATCATAGCTGTATAGTAGCCAATCCTTCAGAAAAGGAAATGCAGGATATGATTGCCAAAGCACATATTAATATTCTTCCTTCTTATACCACTACAGGGATGAAAGTAAAACTGGTAAATAGTTTGTTCAACGGCAGGCATTGTTTAGTAAATGAAGCCACTGTTGCCGGAAGCGGCCTGGAATCTGCCTGCCATATAGGAACCACCGCCAATGCATTCCGCGAGATCATTGCGCAGTTATACCACCAGCCTTTTACTGAACACGAAATAATTTTGCGAAAAAAATTACTTAAGGGTATGTTTAATAATGAAGCAAACGCAAAGAAACAAGTGAAGTGGATATGGGGGTAATATGACTCCCGTTTTTTTTTTGCCACAGGTTTCACAGATTGGCACAGATATATTTTGTGCTGATCGATAGGGTATATGGCAGAAATTTAAGCAGGTACTGCAGCACTATCAATCACTTTACCGCCCTCGGTTTTTAACATACGCGAAGGGTAGCGGTTGATGACAATAAAATCGTGTGTCGCCATGATTACCGTAGTGCCATAATCTTTGGCAATCTGCATAAGTAGTTGCATGATCTCGTCGCTGGTTTCCGGGTCCAGGTTACCGGTTGGCTCATCGGCCAGGATTAGTTTGGGAGAATTCAATAAGGCACGGGCAATATCTACCCGTTGCTGCTCACCGCCACTCATTTCAAAAGGCATTTTGAACCCTTTGCTTTTCAGTCCCACTTTATCCAACACATCATTGATCTTTTCTTCCATTAAGCGTTCGTCTTTCCAGCCTGTGGCTTTTAAAACAAATCGCAGGTTTTCGTGTACATTTCGATCGGTAAGCAGTTGGAAATCCTGGAATACCACACCCAGGTTTCTTCGAAGAAAAGGTACTTTTTTCCAATCCATTCCTACCAGGTCGAACCCCACAACAGAGGCTTCTCCTTCGCGAAGTGACAATTCTCCGTAAAGTGTCTTTAATAAACTGCTCTTACCCGTTCCTGTTTTACCAACAAGATATACGAACTCACCTTTGCTGACAGTAAAATTTACATTTTGCAATACCAGGTTATCGCCCTGGTAAATATTCGCATGCTGAATGGATACAACGATGTCTGGCATAACGCTAAATTACAATTTCTTACTAAGATTTAACAGCCTTCGGGCCCCGGTCAAATGCGGAGTGGTGAAAAGCCTGTTAATATTCATATGTCAACTCACCAAAACTACCTTTCAGGGTAAGAACAGATTTTTCAGCAGGTTCCACCCTTCCAATAATCTTTGCTTCTATATGAAAAGCTTCGGCAACTTTAATCATTCTTTCTGCAGCAGCTGTATTGGTAAATACTTCCAGCCTATGGCCCATATTAAATACCTGGTACATTTCCCTGAAATCTGCACCTGAATTTTTCTGAATCAGCTGAAAGATCGGTGGAATGGCAAATAAATTATCTTTTATAATAGACAAAGGTTGTGGTAAATATTTCATGCATTTGGTCTGCCCGCCTCCACTGCAATGGATCACCCCATTAATATCATCAAAATATTCATCCACCAGCTGTTTCAGTAATGGGGCATAGGTTCTGGTGGGTGATAATAACAATTTACCTACGTTGATCTTTTCTCCATCTATCTCCAACTCATCGGTCATTTTATTGGTACCGATATACACTACCTGGTCACTCAATCTAGGCTCGAAGGTTTCCGGGTATTTTTCTGCATAATATTTACTCAGCACATCATGTCTGGCACTGGTTAATCCATTACTTCCCAAACCGCTATTGTATTCTGTTTCGTAAGAGGCTTTGCCGGAACTGCCAAATCCTACGATTACATCACCGGCTGCAATTGTATCGTTTGTGATCAATTTCGATTTAGGCCAGCGGGCGGTCATGGTTCCGTTCACTGCAATGGTTCTTACCACATCGCCTACATCGGCTGTTTCTCCGCCGAGGTATTGAATATGAACACCGAAACTTTTCAGTAAATCGAAAAATTCCTGTGTTCCATTAATTACTTCCTGCAAAACTTCGCCGGTAATGAGCGATTTATTTCTGTCGATAGTAGAAGAAAACAATAGATTATCCGTAACCCCTACACAAAGCAGATCATCCAGATTCATAGCCACAGCGTCTTGCGCAATACCTTTCCAAACGCTTACATCACCGGTTTCTTTCCAATATAAATAAGCCAGGATACTTTTGGTGCCTGCACCATCGGCATGCATAATATTTACCCAATCCTTATCGCCGCATAAAAAATCAGCATAGATCTTACAAAAAGCATGGGGATACAGGCCCTGGTCCAGCTTCTGTATAGCGGCATGTACTTCTTCTTTTTGGGCGGAGACACCGCGTTGGGCGTAGAGAGACATTTGGGAATGTTGGGATTTATAATTTTGGAATTGGGCAAAGGTAATGATTCAGGTATGAGTGCAGCAGTTCGCCTTATCACAATTTCAAAATTTCAACATTTCCCAATTTCCTCCCTTACTTTTGCCCAACTATGAGGGTACATCGTGAATTAGCGGGCTCCTTGCCGGAATTCAGGCGGGCCGTGGTAACTATCGGAACGTTTGATGGGGTGCATATGGGTCACAGGAAGATCATTGCACAAATGAAAGAAGAAGCGTTGCGGATAGATGGCGAAACGGTGATCATTACCTTTCATCCTCACCCCAGAAAGATTGTTTCTTCGGTTCCGGGAGATATTAAGCTGCTCACAACATTGAATGAAAAGATCAGCCTGCTTGACGATGCAGGGATAGACCACCTGGTTGTGGTGCCTTTTGATCATGCATTTGCCAACCAGACTGCAGAACAATATGTAAAAGATTTCCTGCACCATTATTTCAGGCCACATACCGTGATCATTGGTTATGACCATCGCTTCGGAAAAGGGCGGGAAGGGAATTACCAGCTGATGAAAGCATATGGAAAGGCTTTGGGTTTTGAAGTAAAAGAGATTTCTGAACAGATCATTCATGAGATCGTGATCAGTTCTACCAAAATACGCCATTCGTTAAAGGCTAACGATATTACAACGGCAAATGAATTTTTAGGATACCCTTATTTTTTTGAAGGCGTAGTCATTGAAGGCAATAAGCTCGGGCGAACCATTGGCTACCCAACTGCCAACCTGCATATTTCAAGCGAAGAGAAATTGATACCGGGAAATGGCGTGTATGCGGTTACAATCGTGACCCATGAGTCGTCGGTTGTGCGTAACATTTATAAAGGAATGATGAATATCGGTCTACGGCCCACCGTTGACGGCAAGAAAAAAGTGATTGAAGTACATATTTTTGATTTTGATGCTGATATCTATGGTCAGACCTTACAGGTACGCCTGCAACAATACCTGCGGGGCGAAGTAAAATTTAACGGGCTGGATGCGTTGAAAGAACAATTAAGGAAAGATAAACTTGCTGCCATAGATATCTTATCATAGAACTGTAAACCCTTTGTTAGTGAGAATGTCTCTCTTTGCAGAATTGATATCGTAAAAAAAATTACCATTTCAAAATGAAATGGTAATTCAATGTGTTTCCATAAAATCCGATAGTAAAAAATATTAATTAGCGGTTCCTGCTTCCTTTTTGGCTGCCTCTTTCATAGCCGCATTAGCAGAGATCAGAAATTGTACATTCCGGTTTTGCATTCTGCCTGCTTCCGTATCATTGCTGTATTTGGGCGCTTCCTCTCCATAACCTTTCGTGGAAAGCCTTGTAGAATTAATGCCGTTACTGGTTAAATAATTACTTACAGAACCCGCACGACGCTCTGATAGTGCTTGATTATACGTACCTGAGCCAGTATTGTCTGTATGACCCTGGATTTCAATATTGGTATCAGGATATTTAATAAGAATATTATTCAGTTTGTTAAGATTCAATTTTGATTCAGATGACAATTCGGAACTATTGACCGCAAATAAAATTTTATCACTGAATTCCACGATAATGCCTTCGCCAACCCTCTCCACTTTTGCATTGGGAAGATCTTTCTGAATATCCGCTGCCTGTTTATCCATTTTATGGCCGATAATAGCCCCACCTACCCCACCAACAGCGGCGCCAATGATAGCGCCGATTCCGACATGCCCCGACATACTTCCGATTGCCCCTCCTACCGCTGCACCACCTGCGGTACCGATAACGGCTCCTTTTTGTGATTTATTCATAGAAGCACAACCCGACATAAGGATTGATATCAAAAAAAGGGATAAAAAGCTGTTTCGTATGTTTTTCATTGGATTGTATAAAAGATCAGTTAGTGGGTTATACCCGGCTTACCTGAACATGAATTGAATACACAAAGTTGAAACAATCAAAGGGAATGCTTGTTATATCCCTAACACAGAAACTTACAGGAATCACAGGTAACACGCTCAGTACAGTCTAAATTAAGAACAGGCCCAGTACAGGCATACCCAACATCTTTGTTTAAGCCATCATCTTCACTGCCATCTCTTTCATCAAACCGGCATCAGAGGTATTGCCATCATGCACCCCCACGCTACGCAGATTGTATTGGTGCAATAAGAGCAGTATTTTTTCTACAGCGGGGTAATCGTATTTTTTGGAAGCACCCAGGTAATCTTTTACAAAATAAGGGTTCACACCTAAAGCAGAAGCCACTGTTTTTTCATCCGGATTGGCTACACTGTAAATCATGTACACTTTACTGAAAAAATTATACAGCGCGGGAAGGATCATTTGAATAGGCCCAGCTTTGGGATTAGCTTCGAAATATTGTATGATACGGATGGCTTTCGGCATATTCTTTTGTGCGATGGCAGCCTGCAGCTCAAATACGTTGAATTCTTTGCTTACACCGATATAGTTCTCAATATCATCTTCTGTAATATTCTTACGTGTTCCGAGGTTGACCGCTAATTTTTCTATTTCATTCTTGATACGGCTTAAATCATTCCCGATATGATCAACCAACAGGAAGAGCGCTTTCTGACTAATGCTTAGCCCATGTTGCTGCACCATTTCTCCGGCCCATACCGGTAGCTGGCTATCATACATTTTTTTGGTGCTGAGTACTTCCCCTTTCTGTTTCAGGAGTTTTGCCAGTTTGCCGCGGCCATCCACTTTTTTCTCTTTATGGCTCACTACGAAAATGGTAGAGGGAAGAGGATTTTCTATATAGCTTTCCAGTTTTTCCAGGTCGCGCATCTGCTGTGCTTCTTTCAACAAAACCACCTGTCGCTCGGCAAACATGGGATAACGCATACAGGCATTGACTACTGAAGCCCAATCGGCATCTTTCCCGTAAAAAATGGTAAGGTTAAAACCCGCTTCGGCTTCGTTGAGTATATGGTGTTCGGCATATGCTACCACCTGGTCGATAAAAAACGATTCTTCCCCTTCTAACCAATAGATGGGTTTGAACTGCTTTTTTTTCCATTCTCCTATGATCTTTTCCGCCGACATGGCTGCAAAGATGTGGCAGGAAGGAGTAATGACGAAAAAATGGTTGTGAAAGTTGTAAACATCGGAGAGCGTTCCATAGCCAATGATCCATGGCAAAGCCTGTTTCCTCGTTTATGTGCGATAGTCTTCAAACAATAACCATTCTATCTTTATCCAGTAGCGGCTTATTCAAAAACCGCAGTATCACATTCGCGGTTACCAGCACATCATGCTGGCAGTAAGTGGCAATGCGGGGCAGGTCCTGGTCTTTGTAATATACATCCTGTACCATACTTCCGTCCATATCTGATTTGGATGAGGGGATCCCCAGCACATTGGCCAGCAGGTGTAGAGATACATAATTCTTATGGTCACCAAATTTCCACCAGTTAAGGGTATCGAACATTTTCACCTCCCATGGTTTTTTATCGTGCAGCTGTAAATATTCCGGCAGGGGAAGGCGGTTGATGAGTAATCGCCGGCAGATATAAGGGATATCAAATTCTTTGATATTATGCCCGGCAAACTGGAACTGCCGGTTATGCTGGTACATTCTATTACACAATTCAGTGAAACTACGGAGTATTTCTACCTCATCATCGCCATATATGCTTTTGATTTTCAGGCTAAGCGCCTTGTCTTCCTCTTCATAAAACAAGGCGGTTGATATACACACGATTTTACCAAATTCAGCTAAAATTCCTGCTTTCTTCCGGTAAATTTCTTCCGGATCCATATCTTCTGGCACGGTTTTGGAGACCTTGTCGCGAAAGAGGATTTGCCAGTTGGAATCCATACCTGCAAAGGATGGAAAGCAGGGAACGGTTTCAATATCGATTAATAAAAGTTCTGTTATCATAGCATAAAAAGTAATAATTTTCGGGACCCAAAAAAACAAATCAAATGAGTTACCATGATACCTCCCATACAGGAAATGAAAATGCGTATTCACAGCCTAAAGACAACCGTAAACTAATATACGGTATTCTGATCGTGGCACTTATTGGTACCTGGGCTTACATCTTTTATGATAAAAGCAAGACCCGGGAAACGGTTACCACTTTACAAACAAAAATTGTAAATATAGACAGTGCCCGTAATGTTATTCAGCAGGAATTTCTGACCGTATCGGCTAAAGCGGATTCTTTAACGCAGACCAATATCCAGTTACAGGGCGACCTGGCGGATAAAAGTTCTGCGATCCAGAAACTGAAAGGCAATATCAGCAGCATCCTTAAGAAAAAGAATGCTTCCGACGCAGAGCTGGCAGAAGCCAAACAAATGATCTTTGAGCTAAATGGTAAGGTTGACGGGCTTTTTGCAGAAATAGATAAACTAAAGGGCGAGAATAAGCAATTAACTTCTGCCAATGAGCAATTGAATACCGAAAAAACAAAACTTACGGCCGATAAGCAGGATCTGGAACAGAATCTTAGCTCTACCAAAACAGAAAAAAAGCAGCTGGAAGATAAAGTAGACGTGGCTTCTACCCTGCATGCCTCTAATATTGGCATTGCGGCCATTAAAGTACGCAGCAGCGGAAAAGAAAAAGAAACCACTACCGCAAAAAGGGCCAACCTCATTCGCATAGCATTTGTGTTGGATGAGAACAGGGTTACTCCAAGTGGCACCAAAGATATTTATGTGGTGGTTACGGGTCCGGACGGTAAAGCCATTACCGAAGGCGGATCATTTACCACACGTGAAGAAGGTAGTAAAACCTTCACCAGCAAAGTAAGCGTAAACTATGAACAGGGGAAAGTAACACCGGTCAGCTTCGACTGGAAGCAAAATGATAAATACAAAGAAGGCGATTATAAAGTTGAGATCTATAATAACGGTTTT
>CAZFKE010000009.1:128091-131876 GCA_964519475.1 uncultured Sediminibacterium sp. | reverse complement strand
AAAAACGCTCAAGAAAGGCGGCTTATTCAGCTAATCAATCTTATTCTCCTATGAAAAGAAAGAGGTAGTTACCATTGTGTAACTGCCTCTTTTGTTTTTATCTACGGATTTGCGGAGTAAACTATGAAACATTTACATTTACTTCATCATCAATCCGCCAATCATGCCCACACAATGGCTTAACTGGAAGATCATTCTTATCTGCATAGCCATTGTGCTGGTGAGCGGAACCATTTTCTATTCTCAGTATGTAGCCGGGAAAATTGCCAGGGAAGAAAGAAAAAATGTAGAAGCCTGGGTGGAAGCACAGAGAACCATCCTCAATTCGTCGGATAGCGCCAGTATTAATTTAGCCACAAAAATATCTACGGAAAACAATCAGATTCCCATTATTGAAACCAATGAGAAAGACAGCATTACCGGTAATTACCTGAACCTGGATACGATGAAGGTGAAAGAGGAAGATACTTACCTGAAAAGAAAACTGGAAGAATTTAAAAGGTATCGCCACCAACCGATTGTGCTTGTGCTGAAAGAGCAACCCTATACAGCCAATGAATATTATTATGGAGAGAGCGATCTCTTAAAAGAAGTAAAACTCTATCCTATTATACAACTGATTATTGTAGCCTTATTTATCACCATTGCCATTGTAGCCTTACAAACTTCTTACCGCAGTGCGCAGAACCAATTATGGGCTTCTATGGCCAAGGAAACGGCACATCAGCTGGGTACACCCGTTTCCAGTTTACAGGGATGGCTGGAGATATTGAAAGAACATGAAGTAAACCGATCCATCGTTCCGGAGATTGCCAAAGATGTGAACCGCTTATTATTGGTAACTGACCGGTTTGGAAAAATAGGAAGCCAGCCACAATTTGAACTGGGTAAACCCGCAGAACTGATCCATCATATGCTGGAATACATGAAGAAAAGAACCGGCGGCCATGTAAGTATCCTGTTTGATGATGCACCGATCAAAGAATTAAATACCATGCTGTCACCTCCTTTGTTTGACTGGGTGATGGAAAACCTGATAAAGAATGCATTGGATGCAATAGAAGGCAACGGCATGATTACTATTAGCGCAAGTATAAATGAAGGCTATGTTTTAATTGATGTAACCGATACCGGTAAAGGCATTTCCAAAAACCACCTGAATGATGTGTTTAATCCTGGGTTTACCACTAAAAAACGCGGATGGGGATTGGGCCTTTCTTTAAGTAAAAGGATAATTGAGCAGTACCACAAAGGAAAACTCTTTGTGAAGTGGAGTGAGCAGGGCAAGGGCAGTACCTTCCGGATTATTCTGCCTCTGCAGCCACCGCCTCTGTTTGCGTAGAAGCCATCAATCCAAAATAACTCATGGCGGCATGCCATTGATGCAATGACTGTGTAGTAGTGGTTTCTACATACAGGTTTGCCTCGCTGCATAAACGCAATAATTCTGTTTCAGCCACGGCCATTTCTGCATTGGTGCCTGTTTCGCCAATCCGTCGGATACAACTGTGCATCCTTGATAATTTCTCATCAGAGAGATGATCAAATGCATGCTGCTGCATTAATTGTCCCGCTGCATTCACCAGTAATTCATACGATGTCGTTTTCATATACCTGTGTTTAGTATGCAATTACCTATATAGACAACAAAAAGAGTGTAAACGTTGATTATGAAAATGTTAACGGAAAAAAAAGGTGGATAAGATGGGGAAAGCAGGTGTATGCAATGGTTTGCAAACAGAAGCGGATATTGAATATCGAACAAAGAATATGGAAGGATGAAGTTTTTTCCTTCCACATTGGATAGCCATTCAGCTTTGTCTTTTTACAGATCCCCCGCTATTTACATTAATATCCCGAATCAGGGCTTCCCCTTTAAATCTTACAAAACCACCGCTACTGGCTTTGGCGGAAATTTCTTTGGAAACATTTACCTGAATACCGGCACCGCTGCTGGCTTCGGCTTTACAGCTGGTTACATTGAGGGAATAACCGCGAAACATGGCGCCGCTGCTCCCGTCTACATCCAATGAAGCAACGGTTCCGGATAAATTAATCGAACCGCCGCTGTTTACACGGGCCCTTAATTTTTCAAGGCTGATATCGGAACCTTCAATAGATCCGCCGCTATTGGCTTTTACCGCATCTAGGTTTTTGTAGGATACATATACTTTTACTTTCCAGTTCTTCCATTTATTCCAAAATTTCCAATCCCCTTTTCGGGAAACTTTGAGTATACCATTTTCCACAACGGTACTCACTTCATCTAGGTAATCATTATTCCCCACGCTTACGGCCAGTTCTTCCTTATCTGCTTTGCTGATGATTACATCAATACCGGCAGAAGTTTCTATGGCATGGAAGGATCTGATATTTCTTTTCTGAACATTATCATCGTACACTACTTTTTGTGCCGATATAGCTGATATCGTAACTAAGATGACCACCCATAAGATCCCTATTTTTTTCATAAACAGATTTTAACGTGTAACGGGCAGGAAAAACAAAAGTTACACCGATTAAAAAATCTCTTTGTAAGTACTGAATTCTGTGGCGCTGCGTCGAAAAAATATTTCTACCTGGTACCTATTTATTTTTAATACCGAGCCAGGTAGAAATAACCGTTCACTGCGCCTTTACCGAAGTACAATGGCTCCCAGGGCAGGCAGGTTTATTTTCAGTTTATAACATTTGGAAGGCTTATCCACCAATTCACTCCTGATCTCCGGGTTGTATACATCACCCGTTCCCCAGAACTCTTTCGCATCGCTGTTAAAGATCTCCGCCCATTTTCCTTTACCATGCACATATACTTCCCAATCGTGGCGGACCACGGGTGTTACATTGAGAATGATCAAAACATCTTCTTTTTCCTTTTTGCCTTTTCTACCATAGATCAATACTGATTCGCTTCTATGGTTAAGATCCACCCATTCAAACCCGCCCGGCTCAAATTGTTTTTCGTACAAAGCGGGTTCTGAGCGGTAGAGTTCATTCAGTTTCTGCACACAATATTTCATGCCGCCGTGACTGGGATATTGTAAAAGCTCCCACTGCAATTCACTTTTATAGTTCCATTCATTGGTTGCACCAAATTCATCTCCCATGAATAAAAGTTTGGCGCCGGGGTGTGTGAACATATAAGTATAGAGTATGCGCAGGTTGGCAAATTTCTGCCATTCATCGCCCGGCATTTTGTAGAGCATCGGGCTTTTACCATGTACCACTTCATCATGGCTTAGCGGCAGCATAAAATTTTCATCATAGAAATACATCATGCTGAAAGAAAATTTATCCTGTTGAAATTGTCGGAAAATGGGATCGAGTTTAAAATAATCCAGTGTATCATGCATCCAACCCATCATCCATTTCATTCCAAACCCAAGTCCTCCTTCAAAAGTAGGTTTACTGGTTTGTGGCCAGTCTGTTGATTCCTCTGCAATGGTTTGAATATCCGGAAAATCGCGGTATAAGGTTTCGTTCAGGTCTTTAATAAAAGCAATGGCTTCTAAATTACCATTGCCACCATATTCATTGGGTTCCCATTGGCTGGCATTCCGGCTGTAATCCAGTCGTAGCATAGAACTTACCGCATCCACACGAATCCCATCTGTATGAAACTGATCGCACCAGAAACGGGCGCTGCTGATAAGGAATGACTTTACTTCGCCACGTTTATAATTAAAAATATAGGAATTCCAATCGGGGTGATAGCCTTTTCGCATATCTGCATACTCATACGTATGCGTTCCATCAAACATGAACAATCCGTGGGCATCATAAGG
>CAZFKE010000009.1:90226-128081 GCA_964519475.1 uncultured Sediminibacterium sp. | reverse complement strand
TTGAACATCAGGAAAGGTAGAATATACAGCTTCGTTAAAATCTTTTAGAAAACTAATTGCATCAAGATTTTCTCTTCCACCATAAATATTTGGTTCCCATTCGCCATCTTTTCTTGAATAATCTAGATAGAGCATTGAAGCAACTGCATCAACTCGTAGTCCATCGGCGTGATAATTTTGTAACCAAAAAATAGCATTACTAATAAGGAATGAACGTACTTCGTTTCTACCATAATTAAATATCAAACTTTTCCAATCGGGATGATAACCTTTTCTTGTATCTGGATGTTCATATAAGTGTGAACCATCAAAAAAACCAAGTCCATGAGCATCGCTAGGAAAATGAGATGGAACCCAATCCAATATCACCCCAATACCCGCTTCGTGAAACGCATCTACCATGGCTGCATAATCCTGCGGTGACCCGAAACGGGAAGTAGGGGCAAAATAACCTGTTCCCTGGTAGCCCCAGCTGCCATCAAAAGGGTGTTCCATTACCGGCATAAATTCTACATGTGTAAAACCCATTTCTTTTACATAAGGAACTAGGCGTTCAGTGATTTGTTGATAAGTATTATATACTTCTTCATCATGTTTATCCGGGCGCATCCAGCTGGCTAGGTGAACTTCGTAAACAGAATAAGGTGAGGTAAGTGCATTATGTGTTTTTCTTTCCTTCATCCATTGCGCATCTTTCCATTCGTAATGGGTTTGCCAGGTAATAGAGGCAGTGAAGGGCCTTTTCTCCCAAAAATGTGCAAAGGGATCGCCTTTATCGAGTTTAATGCCCATGTAGCCATGGATATGGTATTTATAGGCTTCTCCCGCATGCACACCGGGAATAAATCCTTCCCAAACACCAGAATGATCCTGGCGAACTTTTAACGGATGCGATTCTTTATGCCAATCATTAAAATAACCCACTACCGAAACAAATGTGGCATTGGGCGCCCATACGGCAAAATAAGTGCCCCATTCATCCAATACCTGCAGCTGTTTATTGCCAAAGAGTTTGTACAAACTATAGTGTGTTCCCTGTTGAAAATTTCTGATATCCTCATCTGAGAACAAAGAGTAATTCCATACGGGTTGTTGTTTATCTACAAAATGGATCTCTTCATATTTTTTTGCTGCTGGTTTTCCAACTTTTGAGTTACCCTTATCTCCTGCTTTTGTGTTTTGTGAAGCATCATCCGGTAACCATGGCAAATCTTTATCGTTAGTGGAGCTCATAAATGGGTGATTATCAAATGATAAATTTTTTTAACATTAGTTTACAACTAATTTTTTAGTTAACGCAATACAATTTATGGATTTTGTGTTGCATTGCATCTTTACGCTAACCCTGCTTACAATGAGAAAATTACAGCCAATCCTTCTTTTCTGCAGCTTTTTTTTGCTGTCATCAACTTTTGCCCAAAAAAGCTCTCTTAAAGGTACTGTAACCGATACCTTAAACAAACAAAATCTTCGCAATGCAGTGGTGTCTGTTTTACGGAGCAAAGACTCTATACTAGTAAAGTTCAGCAGAACCAATGCGCAGGGTAGTTTTGAGATAAAGAACCTGCCGGCCGGAAAGTTTGTATTACTTACTTCCTATCCCAATTATGCAGATTATACGGACATTATTACCATTGCCGATGAAAATGAATTCAATCTTGGCCAGATAGCCATGATTACCAAGGCTCACCTGTTGCAGGAAGTAGTGGTGAAACAAACAATTGGCGCCATTAAAATGAAGGGCGATACCACGGAATACCGTGCAGACAGTTTTAAAGTACAGGCCAATGCCACCGTAGAGGAATTATTGAAGAAGTTACCCGGTATCCAGGTAGATAAAAATGGTCAGATTACTGCACAGGGACAAAAAGTGCAGAAAGTATTGGTAGACGGGGAAGAATTTTTTGGGGATGACCCTACGCTGGTAACACAAAACATACGGGCCGATATGGTGGATAAAGTACAGGTATTTGATAAAAAAAGCGACCAGGCCACGTTTACGGGTATTGATGATGGACAAAAAACCAAAACCATTAACCTGAAATTAAAAGAAGACAAGAAAAAAGGTTATTTCGGAAAAATAGATGCAGGCGCGGGGAACAATCGTTTTTACAATGAACAATTGATGTTCAATAAATTCAGGAAGAAAGAGAAACTATCTTTTTATGGGATCTTATCCAATACAGGTAAGATCGGTTTGAACTGGCAGGATCTTCGGAGTTACGGGGATGATAACTCATCCAATATCCAATATGATGATGCCGGCAATGGGTTTATCAGCCTGTCATCTTCAGGAGATGGCCTGGAGAGCTGGGGTGGTAACTATGGCGGGCAGGGCTATCCCAAAGTAAAAACAGGCGGTGTTCATTATAATAACAAATGGGCCGATAATAAACAATCGATCAATGGGAATTATAAAGTCCTTGATCTCACCATAAACGGAGGAAGCGCAACCCAAACACAATATATCTTGCCTGATACATTGTACTTTAATAACCAGAAGAACACCTTTACCAACCAGATTACGAGGAACAGGGGCAATGCTACCTATGATATTGATTTTGATTCAACTTCTTCCCTCAAAATATTGATGGACGGAAGTTTTGATCACAAACTCACTTATAATGAATATTTAACGGAAGCCCTGGCAAGAGACAGTTCATTGGTAAACCAGGGAAACCGAAAAATATCCAGTATCGGCGATATCGATGGCTTTAACAGTAGTTTCCTATGGCGTAAAAAGCTGAAGAAGAAAGGAAGAACTTTATCCCTTAACGTAAAAGAGAATTATAATACCAGCAATACCACAGGCTATTTATATGCCAATAATAATTTCTATAAAAGCGGCAGCAGCATACCCGTGCAAAACCAGGTAACTGACCAATATAAAACAGCTGAGGGCAAGACACTGGCGTTTGATTCAAAGCTCACCTACACCGAGCCTTTATCTACCAGTGCTTCTGTTGTGTTTAATTACGGCATAACCCTTAACAATAGTTCTTCAAACCGGAATTCTTTTAATAAATCTGCTTCCGGCAAATACGAATCGCTGGATACAGTATACAGTAACAATTATCAATTCAATATCTTCTCACAAAAAGGGGGGGCCAGTTATTCTTATATCAAAAAGAAATACTCATTTAACGTAGGTACCAATGTAGGCTATACCAATTTTTCGCAAACTGATCTGAAAAATAATATAACCGCCAAAAGGGATTTTGTAAACTGGTATCCGCAGGCTAACTTCTCATATGCTTTGGCAAGTCAGCGGAGGGTCTCTATTTATTACAACGGTTCTACTTCTCAACCCAGTCTGCAGCAGATACAACCAGTAAGCACCAATGATGATCCCTTGAATATTGTGATCGGCAATGCTTCTTTACGCCCCTCTTTCAGGAATAATATCAGTCTGAACTTTAATGATTTCAAAGCCTTATCGGGCAGGAGTGTTTGGATGAGTATCAATTATAATAACACGAATAATGCCTTTGCCAGCAAAGATTTTGTAGACTCATCGGGCAGAAGGGTTTCGCAGTCGATTAATGTAGATGGTAATCATTCTTTAAGCGGCTACCTTAATTATGGTTTAAAATTATTTGGCGCCAATATGGGTATCAATGCCAATATCAATACATCACGTAACGTAAACGTGGTGAACAACCTGGAGAATATTACCAACAGCAACAGTTACTCATTCGGAACCTATATCGGCAAACAGATAGAAAAAGTGTACGATAACAGTATTTCTGCCAATGCAACATATACTACCAGTAGCTCTTCCATCCAAAAAAATGTAACAACACATTACTGGACCTATAATATACGCCCCGATTTTGATTTCTTCTTTCCATGGAAAACACAATTGCATACAGATATAGATTTTATCTTCAGGCAAAAAACAAGTGTGTTTGATAATAATAACAATGTGATATTATGGAATGGATGGATCGGAAAAAAGATATTGAAAGGAGATGCAATGCTGATCAAATTATCAGCCAATGATATCCTAAATAAGAACATAGGTTTTAACCGTACGGTGAATACGAATTATATTACGCAGAATACCTATTCAACCATTCAAAGATATTTTATGCTTTCGGTGGTTTGGAACTTTAATAAGAACGGCGGTAAACCGGCTTAATCCATTAATGATAAAAAGTATTATATGAAATATATCCTGACGATTCTCTTCCTGCCCTTCCTGATCAGCAACAGCTATGGCCAAAACCATTTTATTTCGGAAGGAAAGATAGAGTTTGAGAAAAAACTAAACCTGCATGCCCAAATGGAAGGCGACGATTCGTGGGTAACAGAATGGAAAAAAAATACTCCTCAATTTAAGATCACTTATTTTGACCTGTCTTTTCTCAATAACAAAACCTTTTATAAACCGGGTAAGGAAAATGCAGAAAATAACCGCATGTGGCAGCAGCCTGCTGAAGACAATGTGATCTTCAGTGACCTGGAAAAACATACAGCTGTAAGCCAAAAAAATATTTTTGAAAAAACTTTTTTGATACAAGACAGCACCCGCAATATTCAATGGAAAATAACGGATGAAAAAAGGACCATTGCAGGTTTTGAATGCAGACGCGCCAATGCATTGATCATGGATTCGATCTATATTGTTGCCTTTTATACCGACGAGATTGTTACGCCAGGCGGACCAGAATCATTTTCGGGTTTACCGGGTATGATCTTAGGCCTGGCCATACCGCATGAACATGTTACCTGGTTTGCCACCAAACTATATGCAATACCGGTTACGGAAACAGAATTTAAAATACCCACCAAGGGAACTAAAACAACTAATACGGCTATGAAAGATAATATCAAGTCTAGCCTGAAGAATTGGGGGCGGTGGGCAGACAGGTATGTAAAAGCTGCTTTGCTATAAACTGGCATACATAGCTAACAAAAAGAGTGACCTGCAAAAGCAGGTCACTCTTTTTATCTGTTCATATAATAACGTTAGCTGATTTTCACAACATTAATGGCCATGGGCCCTTTTTGCCCCTCGCCTACTTCAAATTGCACTTTATCATTTTCACTGACTTTTTCTTTAAGTCCTGAAGCATGTACAAAATATTCTTTTGCCTCATTATCTGCTTTAATGAATCCAAAGCCTTTGGCTTCATTAAAAAATTTTACGATTCCTGTTTGCATGGTGTTTGGTTTTATTTAAGTAATTCCAAGATAATCATTTTTTTGGCGGGAACCAGAAAATGATCGGTTACTGTTGTAGAACCGGATGTTATATCCTTACCACTGGCAAAACCTTTTGTTCTTTCTTCGTAATCAGACAGCTTCACTTCTTTCTCTTTTTCAGCAGTGTTCATAACGCACATAATCGTTTGTTTGGCATCATACCTGAAATAGACATATAAACCATCATTGGGCAGGTATTGCATCAGTTTGCCGGTTTGTAAGGCACTGGATTGTTTACGGAAATTTCCGAGTGCCCTTACATATTGCTGTACATCTTTTTCGGCATCGGTAAGGCCTTCACCTGTAAAGGCATTTTTCTTATCGCCATTCCATCCGCCGGGAAAATCAAGTCGTACCCAGCCATCAGGGTTACTAATGCCCTTCATCAGGATCTCTGTACCATAATATAATTGTGGTATCCCACGACAGGTGAACAACCAGCCAAGACCCATTTTATGTTTTTCAATATCTTCTCCTACCGTTGAGAAGAACCTGGTCATATCATGGTTATCAAGAAAAATAAGATTGCGCATCGGGTCTTTATAGATAAGATCGTTGCTAAGTGTATTGTATAATTTGTTCACCCCATCCGTCCATCCAAACTTTTCATTTACGGCGGGCTGGATGCCATAAAATAATAATTGAAAATCGATTGCGCCCTGCAGATTGCTTTTAATAGGAATATCCATTGTATTCTCTACAAAATATGCCTGGTTAATTACGCCATGTACCCAGTTCTCGCCGAACATTGTCATTTTGGGATATTCATCCGTCAATGCTTTGTTACAACGGTTCATAAAAGGAAGGTCGTTGTAGAGATAGGTATCTATTCGCCATCCGTCCACACCAAACTCTTCCACACTCCATATGGTATGCTGGATTAAAAAGTTAGCTACATAAGGATTGCTTTGATTAAGATCAGGCATTTGTTTAGTGAACCAGCCGTCTACTGTTTTTTTGGCATCTGATTTCGAAGCATGGGGATCAAAGAGCGGCTGATCTTTATAACTGGTTTGTGTAAATTTTGGCCATTGATGCAACCAGTCTTTAGAGGGTGCATCCGTCATCATAAAATGATAACTGCCTACATGGTTATACACGGCATCCTGTATCAGTTTCATACCGCGTTTATGAAGCGCATCGCTTAGTTTCTTGTAAAGCGTTTCACCGCCTAAACGGGGTTCTATTTTGTAATGGTCGGTAAAGGCATAACCATGTTCAGTTCGGTTGGGCATATCATTTTCCAGAACAGGTGTCATCCATACAGTAGTTACACCTAACCCCTGTAAATAATCGAGATGATCAATCACCCCCTGCATATCACCGCCATGGCGGAGGAAAATCGAATCGCGGTTAAGGCTCTGGTCGCGCATACCGGCTATACGGTCGTTACTCATATCTCCGTTACTAAAACGATCCGGCATCAGGAAATAAATAAAATCTGCAGAGGTAACCCCTTGTGCAAATGATTTGCCACGCCCTTCCTTTCTGGGTTTCAATGGCCAGTTTACCGTATGTGATTGGGTTCCGTTTGTAAATGTGATCAGGGCATTGCCCGGTTTAGCTGTGGCCGCAATGGTTATATCTAAAGCAAGGTATTTTCCATTTTCAAACTTACTTACTGTATTGAGCGTTACACCGGGATATTGAACGCTTACTTTTTCATTCTGTAACCCATCATTTTCACTGCGAACCAGTATCTGCACCTTGTTCCATTTCATTCCGGTATACCAATTGGATGGATATAGCCTGGCATATTGAGAAAAAGAGTGGGCACCCATGATAACCAGTAATGCAGTAAAGAGAAAATGTTTTTTCATAATTATGCTGTTTCTTTATTTTCTTTAACAATCAGAACACAGGCAATGGCGGCCAAACATAACAGGCAACCGCCTATTTGCACGGCCAGCAACCTGTCGTTATGTAAAATTTTTTCCATGATCTTTCCAAAGAAAAGGGAGGCAATGATCTCAGGTAATACGATAAAGAAGTTAAAGATCCCCATATAAATACCTATTTTCCCTTCCGGCAAACAACCTGCCAGCATGGAATAGGGCATAGATAAAATAGAGGCCCAGGCAATACCCACCATACCCATGGCCACATATAAAAGTGAAGCTTCGTGAATATGGTTGACCATAATCAATCCAATACCCCCTACCAATAAACAAACCGTATGCGTATATTTTTTCCCGAGCTTACTTACCCAGAAAGGAAGTGTAAAAGAGAAAGCAAAGGTAACTAAGTTCAATATGGCCGAAGTGGTGTTTGCATACTCAAGACCCTTTGTATACACATCACTGCTGTTCTTCGGGTCGCCGCCAAAAATATCTGCCGCCACACCGGTACTATAATAGAACCACATTAAAAAAAGTCCGGGCCAGGTAAGGAAATTCACCAATGCCAAACGTTTCATCTGATCGGGCATTTCTTTAATAGAAATAAATATTTCTTTTACCCCGCCGCCAAAACCTTTATTTGATTCTTTTACTTTCTCCTTCCAGTTCAGATCAGCAGGCGGATATTCTTTACTTCTGAACACAGTATATAAAACGGAAATCAGAAACACAGCCCCGCCGATATAAAAGGAAAGCATGATGTTCTGCGGTATGGCACCCCCGGATTTATCTCTGGATACGCCAAACCATTCCACTAATTTCTGTGGCAGATAGCCGGCAACAAAAGAAGCCAGCCCGATAAACATACTCTGCATGGCAAAACCGAATGGCCTTTGTTTTTCATCCAGGTTATCGGCTACAAATGCACGGAAGGGTTCCATACTGATATTGATACAGGAATCAAGGATCCATAACGTTCCCGCTGCCATCCAGATGACAGAAGCATTGGGCATGATGAATAAAGCAAGTGAGCTAAGGATGGCACCGACTAAAAAATAAGGGCGCCTGCGGCCCAGTTTGGGATGCCAGGTCCTGTCGCTCATATAGCCGATAATGGGTTGAACAATCAGGCCTGTCATGGGTGCTGCCAGCCACAAGCCGGGGATCTGTTCTGGAGAAGCGCCAAGGTATTCGTAGATGGCACTCATATTTCCCATCTGCAGGCTCCAGCCAAACTGGATACCAAAAAAGCCAAAACACATGTTCCATATTTGCCAGAAGCCAAGGCGGGGTTTAACACCGGTGTAGGTAGCGGACATAGCAATCGTTTAATTGAGTATCATGTAAATCTTACACGTACTCTAAAATACAATAAAAAAACATCCACAAGCGGATGTTTTCTTATTTAGTTATAAAGTTACGGCGTGGTTTATATCACAAACCCATCAGGCAATACAGCAGTTTTCTTAACCACTACAATGCCGTCTTTCACTGTATATAAGGCATGATCCGTATTGGCCAGATGGCTTCCCCCATTAATACGTACATCATTGCCAATACGGCAATTCTTATCAATAATGGCATCTTTAATATAACATCGCTCACCGATTCCGATCTTGGGCAAGCCATTACGGAGGTTGGCTTCCATTTCTTCAATGGTTTCATAATAATCATTACCCATGATATAAGTGCTAACCACGGTTGTTCCATGCCCGATACGTGCCCGGATACCTACAACACTTTGTTCAATACGGCTGGCATGTATGATGGAGCCCTCGGCGATAATGGTTTTTTCGAGCGTGGTTCCACTAATCTTGGCCGGTGGCAACATCCTTGCACGGCTGTAAACCGTTTTGTTATTATCAAATAAATTAAAAGGAGGAACCTCTTGTGTTAAAGCCAGATTGGCCTCATAAAAAGAATGGATATTTCCGATATCAGTCCAGTAACCATCATATTGGAAACTGGTTACTTTATAATGTGCAATGGAATCGGGTATGATCTCTTTACCGAAATCGGTTGCCTGTGGATGGGCTTTATTCAACAAATCATACAATACCTGTTTACTGAATACATAAATACCCATGGATGCCAGATAATTACGTCCTTCTCTTTGCATATCAGCACCGGTATCACTGCTCCATTCGGGTAAGAGATCTTTCTTGGGTTTCTCAATGAAGGAAGTAATAAAACTGTCGGCATCTGTTTTCAGGATTCCGAACTCCGGTGCATCCCGATCGTTTACAGGAATGGTGGCGATAGAAATATCAGCGCCGGCTTCTATATGCGCTGCCATCATATCACTAAAATCCATCTGGTATAACTGATCACCGCTCAGGATAAGGATATATTCGAATTCGAGGTTGGATATATGGCGTAAAGATTGCCGTACCGCATCCGCTGTGCCCTGGAACCATCCCGGGTTATCGGGAGTTTGTTCCGCCGCAAGAATATCTACAAAGCCCGTACTAAAGGCGCTGAAATGATAGGTGTTCTTGATATGCTTGTTAAGCGAAGCCGAATTAAACTGGGTTAATACAAACATCCGGTTAATACTGCTGTTGATACAATTACTGATGGGTATATCTACCAACCGGTATTTACCAGCAATGGGAACCGCAGGTTTGGACCTGCTTACGGTTAAAGGATAGAGGCGGCTTCCGGCACCTCCGCCCAGAATTACGGCTACAACGGATGTTGAAAGAGGTTTCATATTAGCAATTTAAGCGTTTTGAGTTAGCCATGAACTGAATGTATATCATTTCAAACTTAAGTACAACTGTGTATACTGATCCACCGTGCTTTCCCAGCTATGATCAATCTGCATCATGTATTGACGCATCTTTTTCATTTGGGCTTTATCCTGGTAAACAGAAACGGCCCGGCCGATGGAATAATCTACATCATACACCGATGCGTTATTAAACCGTATACCAAATCCATCCGGATCGCCCATATCCACCACGGTATCCTGCAGGCCACCGGTACTTCTTACCATCGGCACGGTTCCGTACCGCATGGCGTACATCTGGTTAAGGCCGCAGGGTTCCACCCGGCTGGGCATTAACAGGAAATCTGCGCCGGCATACATACGGTGACTCAGGGTTTCATCATACCCGATCACCGTGTTGAAAATACCTTTATAGGGTTCTACCATTTGTTGAAATTCCCATTCCACATGGGTTTCACCACTTCCTAATACAAGAAAACATGCCCCGCCATTTGTATGGTGTACGGCTGATTTTATTGCATCGGGCAAAATTTCTGCAGCTTTCTCCCCCACCAAGCGGCCGATGAATACAAACAATGGTTTTTCAGGGTCCAACCCAAACTGTTCGCACAGGGATTCTTTGTTCTTTTGCTTTCCTTCCGTAACGGTTTTTACAGTAAAATGTTCAGTAAGGTATTTATCGGTTGCCGGATCCCATACTTCGTTATCTATACCATTGAGGATACCCGAACATTTCCCTCTTTCATACTCAAATAATTTCTCCATGCCGTTAGAGTTATACCGGAGCTCATCCATGTAACTGTGACTAACCGTTGTTACTTTTCCCGCACATTTTACTGCCGAAGCCAGTGGATTAATAGCATCTGCCCATTCAAGCATACCACGCTTCCATAAATCCCAGCGGGGAATATAACGGCTTTTATCCCATCCCATCCATCCCTGGTACTGGGCATTGTGAATAGTAAATACGGTAGGTATATTCCTGAGTTTATTATAATCGTAACAATACTGCATCATAAAGGGCGTAAGGCCGGTATGGTGGTCGTGGCAGTGTACCATATCGGGCTGATGCTCCCAACTGCTCATCCAGTTCACCAAAGCGATCTGGAATGCAGTGAAACGCTCTGCATCATCATCATAGCCATATACTTTTTGCCTGTCAAGCAGGCCATTGATATCAATCAGGAACAGGTCGAAACCCAATTTATTAGTGGGTTCTTTGATAACTGTATAATCGAAGAACCAGTTACCTAGATTGGAAGAACCTTTAAAATCAACCGTCCATTCATTCTCATACAGGAACTTGGTACGGTACATGGGCATCACCACTTTGGCAATATGGCCGGCTTTTACCTGGTATTTGGGCAGGGCCCCAACCACATCGCCCAAACCACCGGCTTTGGCAACCGGGTAGCATTCGGCACTTACATGAATGATCTCCATGACTGAATAATCGTTATTTAATGATCAAGCCTAATTTCCGCATGAATTTAATGAATAAGTGTAGAAAGATTTAAAATTTTTAAAAATGCAAAATGTCCTTACTTTAGGCTGTCATTGTCATAATAAGATAACCCTATAACGATTACTTATGAGCCAAACCAAACAACCGACAAATACCGGCGCACTTGCTACCTTGGTAATGGTATTTTTCTTCTGGGGATTTATTGCTGCTTCTAACAGTATTTTTATTCCTTTCTGTAAAACACATTTTCACCTTAACCAATTTCAATCACAACTGATCGGTTCTGCCTTTTACGGAGCTTATTTTATCGGCTCATTGATACTGTTTATCTGCTCAAATGTAATCGGGTATGATATCCTTAACAAGATAGGTTATAAAAAAGGGATTATTTATGGTTTGCTCATCTCCGTTGTAGGCGCGTTGCTTATCATCCCCTCTGCCAATGCCAATTCGTTTCCCGCTATCCTTGCTTCTTTCTTCGTAGTTGCATTAGGCTTCTCGTTGCAGCAAACAGCAGCACAGCCTTTTGCCATTTTATTGGGAGACCCTTCTACGGGTTCACACAGGCTTAACCTCGGTGGCAGCGTAAACTCTTTGGGTACAACATTGGGGCCATTGATCGTAAGTTTCTTTTTGTTTGGCACGGCCGATAGCAAGAATGCAGTAGTAACCGTTACCAATATCAATGTATTGTATATGATCGTTGCCGGTGTATTTGCCGCAGTTGCCATCTTCTTCAGTATTTCCAAACTGCCCGATGGCAAGAATGATGAAAAATTTGAGAAGGCCAATAAAGCAGCAGGCTCACTGCTGATCATGACGTTGCTGATCGGCGCCATTATTGTCGTTGGGCAATTAACAGATGTTCCAAAACTCAGTTTACTACTTATGACCATTTTTGCAGTAGTGGCTGTTCTTTTCTATTCCAATGCAAGTGCTATCAAAAACAGCGATGGCTGGGGCGCTATGAAATACCAGCAACTGGTTTATGGTATGATCGGCATCTTTGTTTATGTAGGTGTGGAAGTTACCATTGATAATAATTTCGGGGCCTTATTAAAAACGCCGGGATATTTAACAGATCTTGGGCTTGATGAAAGCAAAATTTCCAAATATATATCACTGTATTGGGGCAGTTTGATGATTGGCCGCTGGACAGGTGCCATCAGCGTATTTAATTTGAAAGGCATGACAAGAAAGCTAATGATGGTGATCGTACCCTTTCTAGCTTTTGCTATTGTACTGGGTGTGAGTAAAATATATGGTAATGATATCGCCGATCTATTCGGTTATACTGTCTGGATAGTGATTGCGATTGCCGCCTTCTTCTATGGACAGGAAAAACCTGTAAAAACATTATTAACTGTTGCATCCCTGGCAACTATTGCCATGCTTGTAGGCGTATTCACCAATGGAATCATTTCTGTATACGCATTTATGGCGGGAGGTTTGTGTTGTTCGGTTATGTGGCCATGTATCTTCTCATTGGGTGTGGGTGGATTGGGTAAATACACCAGTCAGGGATCCGCCTTTCTCATCATGATGATCTTAGGAGGTGCCGTTATCCCACCATTGCAGGGAGCTATTGGTGATAAAACCTCTATGCACTCATCTTATATCTTAGCCGCAATATGCTTTGGTTTGCTGGCATTTCTTGCCTTAAAACTGAAAAGCATTTTACATTCACAAGGTTTAGATTTTGACGAACAGGTGAGCGGGGGACATTAACTTTGATAATAAATTCGATTGAACATGTCAGACCAGGAAAACCCAAGCACTATGCCCAGAACAAAACCCAGTTTAGAACAATTAGCCATCGGAATAGATATCGGCGGTACCGGAACCAAGTTTGGTATTGTTGACAGGCTAGGTAATCTTCTTTTTTCAAGCGAGATGTCTACCCGTAAACACAAAGAAGTTGAAACTTTTATTGATGAGTTACATGCCAATCTTATCCCCATGATTGAACAGGCCGGCGGAATAGGCCGTATAAAAGGGATTGGCTTGGGCGCCCCTAATGGAAATTATTACACAGGCACTGTTGAATATGCCCCAAATCTTCCCTGGAAAGGAATCCTTCCTTTGGCCAAGATGGTGGAAGATAAATTTAAATTACCTGTTGTATTAACCAACGATGCAAATGCAGCTGCTTTGGGAGAGATGATGTATGGTGCGGCGC
This sequence comes from uncultured Sediminibacterium sp., assembly GCA_964519475.1. Taxonomy (GTDB): domain Bacteria; phylum Bacteroidota; class Bacteroidia; order Chitinophagales; family Chitinophagaceae; genus Sediminibacterium. Next base: position 114,660 of record CAZFKE010000009.1, on the reverse strand, counting down.
AGGGTATGAATGATTTTATTATGATTACCCTTGGAACCGGTGTGGGCAGCGGTATTGTTGCCAATGGCAAACTGATCTATGGACATGATGGTTTTGCCGGCGAACTCGGCCATACCATCATCATACCCGATGGCCGTATGCATGATGGCACCGGCAAAAAAGGCTCTCTTGAAAGTTATGCATCTGCAACCGGTGTTCGTTTAACCGCCTTGGAATTATTATCAAAAAGCAAAACACCCAGTTTACTAAGGAAAGTGGCTAAAGACGATCTTGATTCTAAAAAAGTTTATGAGGCTGCCATTGAAGGCGATGAATTAGCTAAAGAAATATTTGAATATACCGGTAAGATCCTAGGTATGGCACTGGCCAATTTTGTGATGTTCTCCAGTCCGGAAGCCATCGTACTGTTCGGGGGATTAACCAAAGCAGGAGAGTTAATACTCAAGCCCACAAGAGAACATATGGAAGCCAACCTGATACAGGTATTTCAGAATAAAGTAAAAATACTGGTAAGCCATTTAAAAGAATCCGATGCAGCGATATTAGGGGCGAGCGCGTTAGTTTGGGAACTTAAGTAGTAATTACTAATTAAGAATTAACAATTAGGTATATATACATTATTTAAAAATGGAAGCATTTGCCACCAAAGTAGCAAATGCTTTTTTTATGAAAGTCGGTAATATCATTCTTGACAAAAGTTATCTTTTGCGTTATGAGTAGTAAAACTGTTTCGTTATTTGTTTAACGAAAAAAAAGAATATCACTTATCCGAACAACTTGTTTGTTCAGGAACATCAATAGTTGCTGATATTGAAGATTCAATGAGTGGTTCTTTCAGAAATGATTGTAAAGCCAGACTTGATATCGCTCTTAAAGAAGCTCGTGAGACAGGATTTTGGTTGAGGTTATTAAAAGACAGCAATATCCCCGAACGAACAGCGGCCGATTCAATGATTGAAGATAGTGAAGAACTAATAAGGATTCTTGCTGCCATTCTGAAAACAATCAAAAAAGCATAGCCAACCCGCCGCCAATTTTTAATTTCCGATGCTTAGTTCTTAATTAAAAAAACCGCCGGTACCGCCCTCTGCCCTTCCTTATCGCTCGGTGTGATGGTTTGTTTTCCATTAATGAGCAAACAACTGCTTCCTCCCCCATCTAAATTCAATGCTTCAACACATCCTGCCTGTTTCAGCATTTGTGCTTCTTCTGTAAGTGTTGCCCCTTCTGCCTTTCCTGGGAAGCGACCTTCAATCACCAGGAAGATTAATTTACCATCTTTTGTATAACCCATCGCCGTTCGCGGATGCTTATCATTGATTGCCTTACCTGCAAATTTCAACTCCTCATTATTGGTGATTTTTATCTCCCCATCCTGCAATAACACCGGGCCTCCACCTACTGCGGACTGCATTTTCCATTTTGTAAACTTCCCTTTTACCAGCATGTCTTTTCCAGGATGATGCGACACAGAATCTTTAAAATGATTGATCACCGTTTGTGTTGCATATACATTTGCATCTGATGAATCTGTATACAACCATGCTATATCTGCTTTTCGTTTTTTATCCATACCGATGGCGCTGCCAAATGAGTGCTGGTACGTGAGTGTATCTTTTCCCTTTCCGGCAATACTATGTACCTGGTAGGCTTCCAGCTTCCCGTTTTTGATCACTACGTTCTGGTTGCTGTTATGCACAAACTCAAAGAAAGTAGTGTTAATTACCAGTAAAGGTTTCTGCTCCTGCTCAAAATATTGTGATGGGGTAAATCTTTTACCATGGCCCACCTGTGTGGTAAAATTCAACGATTTGTCTTTCAATTCTGCACTTACATAATAAGCAATATTGGGTTTGCCTTCCGTAGCATCATTGGTCATATATATGTGCACGGATGCAGGCAGCGGCTGAAATAGAGAATCTACATTTCTCCAGTTCCATTGTGCGTTAGTAAAACTGATAGAGAAAATAAAAATGATCGTAAGGATAGAAAATTTCATGAGCGAATATAAAAAGAAGTTTCGCGCAAAGAAAAAAGGAGTAAAGACGCAGAGAATAAGTCTTTTGCGTCTTTACTCCTTTGCATGAAATAACATTTATATAGTAGTCAGCTGCTTTTCTTCCATCCACTTATTCTTTCCATACCCCGGTATTACATGTTTCTCGCTATGGTATGAAGAACGCACTAACGGACCGCTCTCTACATAATCAAATCCTATCTGATACCCAATCTCACGTAGTTCGGCAAACTCATCCGGATGCACAAAACGCTGAACGGGTAAATGTTTTTTTGTAGGTTGTAAATACTGACCAAGCGTTAATACATCGGGACCAACCGCAACCAGGTCTTCCATGGTTTGGATCACTTCCTCTTTGTTTTCGCCAAGGCCCAGCATCATTCCTGTTTTGGTGCGCATACCGCCTTCTTTCAACATTCTTAATACATCCAGGCTGCGGCGGTATTTTGCCTGTACACGAACCTGTCTGGTAAGCCGCTCACAGGTTTCCATATTATGGCTTACCACATGCGGAGCTGCATGAATAATCCTTTGCACCTGGTCGGCCCTTCCCTGGAAATCGGGGATCAGGGTTTCCAGGGTAGTATGGGGGTTCAATCCTTTTACAGCTTCAATGGTATTATACCAGATGACAGAGCCCCCGTCTTTTAATTCATCGCGGTCAACACTGGTCAACACGGCATGCTTCACTTTCATCAGGTGAATGGCTTCTGCTACGCGCTGGGGTTCATCCCAATCCACAGCTGCCGGTCTTCCGGTAGCTACGGCGCAAAATCCACAGCTGCGTGTACAAACATTGCCAAGGATCATGAATGTGGCCGTGCCCTCACCCCAGCATTCGCCCATATTGGGACAATTGCCACTTTCACAAATGGTATGAAGTTTATGCGTATCTACCAGGTGGCGCACATGCTTATAGCTTTCGCCGATAGGCAGTTTTACGCGAAGCCAGTTAGGTTTTTTTAAAGGGGTATCGGTGGAGTCTATTTTCGCTACTACGGGTAATTCCTGCATCTGGATAGAAGTTAAAAAAATCTGGCGTTAGGAGTTAGCAGTCTGGCGTTAGGAATAGAAACTACTTCAGACTGCTAACTCCAGACTTGCAAAAATAGCTTACTTTCTTTTACCAAAAACGAGGGCGATATAGGCGTTGAAAAAGAATTTCTTTTCCGGATTTAGTAAGAGGATGGGCATCGTTTTCGAATAATATTCCGCATTTACGCCTACTTCCATGGCTGAAAGTACCTCATTATAACGGCCATAATCAAAACGCAGGGCTGCTCTTGCATGTATACCAGGTACAAATTTGATTTCGTTAAACCCTTTGCCAAAACTCCCTTTTCCAAGGATGATGGTTGGGTCCAGGAAGATTTTATCATTGTTATTATACTTAATCTCTTCTTTCTGGCCTGTAGATGGATTTACCACTTCTAAATAATAAGGTTTCAACAAACCTGCCGAAAAACCGCCGCCATAAATAGCAGAAACTGCTACTCCATTTTTATTACCCTTACCACCGATCAGGGTTTGCTGGCCAAGGCCTGCTTTCAGGTAATAGAAATTATTTTGTTTGCCGTAGATATAACTGGATATGATCAGGAAGCCCTGAGACGCATTCAGGGTTGGCACTTTTTCTTCTTTGGGGTGTTTTCTTTCCCCAAATTCCAGCCACCATAAACTGGTTTTATTGATGGTCTTGTATTTGCCATGTTCATAAAACATGCTCCAGGCATCGGTATTGAATTTAAAACCAAATGCACCCTGTTTCTGATAAATCAGGGCCCCTTCCTCTTCCTGTTTGATCAATTGATTGATCTTTTCGCGGCGCTCGGCTTTCTTCTGCTGTTTGAGATCGGCATTGGTAGATTTGACGGTTTGCTGTGCCGAAACAAATACAGAACCCAGGAAAATAGCTTCTTCACTTCCATTTGATTTGTTACTTGTAAATTTATGCCAAAATGATACAATGACTTCACAAATTATTTATAAAGGCCAGCTGCGTACCAGTGCTACCCATATTCAAAGCGGCACTGTAATTGAAACCGATGCCCCAACGGATAACCAGGGTAAAGGCGAACGCTTTTCACCCACCGATATGGTAGCCGTAGCGCTTGGTACTTGCATGATCACCACCATGGGCATCAAGGCAAAAACCATGGATATTGAACTGGACGGCACCCGCGTGGAAATCACTAAAATCATGGTTAGTGATCCCCGCCGTATCGGCAAAATCGTTGCGCATCTTTTCTTTCCACCCGCATTACATCTTGATGATAAAACCAAAGAGATCCTTGAAAGAACAGCCCGCACCTGCCCCGTTGAAAGAACTTTACATCCCGATGTTGAACTGGATATGCAGTTTAACTGGTAACCGGTGCATTAGACGTAGTTTTTGAGAATTTTGTTGCCTACGGCACAGTCCAGGCAACGTTTATTAACACAATATTGATTAGCCAGTTCAATCAATGCCTGAGAATCCAGCGCCGAGCGGTGGGTAATGCCCGCTTTTTGCCATGGTAAAGTGATCCGGTTCTGTTCAGCCGGTAACCGGTACAGCCATTGGATACATCTTTCTTTATACGCTTCTTCCCTGCTATATAATCCATAGGCAAACAATATAGGTATGACCGTATTGATAAGGATATTCTTTGCCATTTGTTTACCAAGATGTTTGGGCTGATGGATAGTGATCTCATCAAAACGGTAATGCTTGTTCCAGTAGTCATTCGCGGTAACCATAAATAATTCCATTGCTTTCTCCGGTTGTTGACAATCTTTCAGTTTCGAAAAAAGATTAGCAGACTGATATAATAACATAGCCAGTTGTGCCAGCCTTACCGTAGGAAAAGCCGCGGGCCGCATACGTAAAAAAGCGGGTTGTTTGGTTACCGGTTGTAAAGCATATTTCTGTTTCAGAAACCGGTATTCGCGTTGGAGCATGATCGGATAGTCTTCTTTATATTTACCGGACAAAAGATTGGCCTGTCCTAATAACATGGCTTCCAGTTGATGGATTTGGTTTTTATGTTTCGCAAGGAGATTCACGGGAATACTTTTCGCCAGCATCTCAAATAAAACGCTGTTTACGCGGATACCGAAATTGGCTGCCAGCATCCACCAGCAAACTTCTTCCCAATGATGGTTGGATTGTTTCAAAAGATCCAATACATGTGCCGATTTTCTTTCAAGCCTTTCTGCTGCCAGGCGTTCTTTCCACGACATCCATCCCAATTCCTGTAGCGCTGGCAAAAAAGAATGACAAGGTATCAACCGGCTGGTTTCCATCATTAACCGGTATCGTTCAAGTAGCAGTCCGGAAATGCGTGAACGAAGCTCAAATGTTGGTACAGGGTTTCCCAAGCGATCATACACGGGTTGATCATCTTCCCAAACTACATGCAGGATAATATTACCATAATGGGCATCAGAAGAATGATGGTGTTTGTACCAATCGGAAGAGCGGATATGCAGTTCAATATTTCCCGCCCAGATCGTATGACCAATATGGATAATGGCTTCTGAAAAATCGGGGCCCTGGTGGCGGTTCAACATTCCGGGCCTTTCAATTTGCAAGGCTTCGTGTTGGGTGGTTTGGCAATCCTGTTTTTGGTAATACTGGAACTGCCAGATAAACTGCAGTAATCTTTCGTTCATGGCTAACCGCTTTAGATGCGGCTAACTGAAAAATTACAAACTAAGAAGATGCGGTAAATACCTGATTTTCGTTTACAAATTTATTGTATGCAGGGCCTGTATTACCCGGCTGACAGGCAACCCCATTACATTATAAAAATCACCGTTAATGCTTTTCATACCGGTAACGCCAATCCATTCCTGGATGGCATATGCCCCTGCCTTATCGTAGGGTTGGTATTTATCAACATAAAATTCAATCTGTTCATCAGTCAATGTATGGAAACTTACTTCGGTAATATCTGCAAAACTGATTTCAGCCTGTTTGTGAAGTATCACCACGCCTGTGATGACCCTGTGTTGTTTTCCGGAGAGTGTTTTTAATATGCTGATCGCATCGTTACGGTCTTGGGGTTTGCCGATAATGGTTTTATCTAACACAACAATCGTATCCGCTGCAAGGATGGCTTTACCCAACATCTCTCCATGAAAAGCTAACTGCACATATTCCTGAACGGCAAGGGCTTTTTTTCTCGCAATAAAAATGCTTACTTCTTCAGGAGAAAGTCCTGCGGGAAATTCTTCATCAGTATGTTTTACGATCACTTCAAAAGGAACTTCGGCCCATTCTAGTAATAATTTTCTTCTGGGCGATTGGGATGCCAAAATAATATCCTGCATAAAAAGAGTTTAGAAAGATCAATAGATCCTGAAGAATAACATGGATAAGATACCGGTAAACATCACGAATTTAATAATCGTACTCAAACGGTGAAAGTCTGACGCAGACTGTGCTGTAAAGAGTTTTAATAAAATCCATACCAATGGCAGGATAATGAACAGCAAGCAGTATAAGGCGCTCAGCCACCAGCCAAACGGCAATACATAGAATTGCAGGATCGTTAAAACAGATACGAGTACAACAATCCAGACCGCAACAAATACTTTACTGGCATTCATTCCCCAGAGAATGGGCATGGTACGACAACCGTATTTTCTATCGCCTTCCCTGTCTTCCATATCCTTGATCACTTCTCTTATCAATGAAATGATAAATGCAAAAGATGCATATAAAATAGTAAGTCTGAAAAAGCGCACCTTATTCGTATCTGCTTCTAATAATGTGCCTATTTTCAAAAGGTATTTCGAAAAAAAGATGATACCGATCACCCACGCAGTTAACAAAGAGATCAGTACATTGCCTATCAATAATTGCTTTTTGAAGTTGGTAGAATAAAACCAGAGTAATATTATACTGGCCAGGTTACCCAGAACCAGGTACCAGTATTCGGCAATCGGCAACGCGGATACGGTAAAGAAAAGTCCCAGCAAACTGAGAATCATATGCCAGAAGATTACCCATCTGCGGCTGATCAATACATTCACCACTACTTTATCGGGTTTATTTACCTGGTCGATATTCAGATCAAAATAATCGTTGATGATATAACCTGCTGCTGCAATAAAAACAGAAGCCAGTACCAGAAAAATAAATTGACGTGTTTCAGCCGGATGGTTCCATGAGTAGCCATAGATATGCTGGTAGATACAATATTCAAAAAGAAATTGTGTTAAGATGATGAACACCAGATTGGGCCATCTTACCAGTCTGAAAAATGCGGCGATACTCTTCAAAATGCGGATTTATATTGCAAGTTATGCAAGGCGTGTGAATAGGAATGTTATTGAGCCCTTACGGCGGTATCTTCTCCCCAATCGCCCCTTAGTTTCATTACTTTTTCGATCACATCCCTGGCGCAGCCCTCGCCCCCTTTTATATGGGATATATAGATTGATTTTTGTTTAACATCCTGTGCAGCATCCGCCGGGCAACAGGCTACACCGGCCGCCTGCATTACCTGAAGATCAGGAATATCATCCCCCATGTACAAAACCGCCGATGCCGGCAACTGATGCTGTTGCATAAAATTTTCGAGAACAGTACGTTTATCTGTAACCTGCATCCACACTTCTTTAATACCCAGGTTGATTAATCTTTGCTTTACTTCCGGAGAATCTCCACCGGAAATGATTACCACATGATAGCCTTTTTTCACCGCCAGTTGCAAAGCATATCCATCTTTGATATTCATCCGCCTTGCCATCAAACCATCGGGTAGTACAAATAAACTGCCGTCGGTAAGAACACCGTCTACATCAAATACAAAGGTGGTGATATGTTTAAATGTATCGAGCACTAAGTAAAATTTTGGAATATGGGAATCTACCGAACTTGGAATTTAATTTACGATTTCGAAATCGTAAATGGGGAAATCATTTCTGATTATCCCTCCACTCATACACCCACGCACTCTGAATCATTTCCAAATGACCTTCGGTACTTTGTTCGCGTGTGCCTTCAAATTTGGGGATTTCTAAGATCCATTCCAACAAGTCTGTAAAACGGATTCGGTAGATCTTGCCTTCTGTAAAATCATCGCCGAATCGCTCGTATAGTTTCATGGCTATGTCTTCGTGGTCATTCCAGTGTATCGGTGGTTCAAAATGCGACATGTGCGGGTTTTGAGTTTGGGGTTATTTTATTCGCCTAAGAATTGGGTTTGATCGGGCAAGGTAATTTCTACCTCGCCGGTGCCGGATTGCAGTACACACTGGCAACCCAATCTTGAATTGATGCGTGGGTTGATGGCACGGTCAATAAAGTCTTCTTCTTTATCACCCAGTTCTTCCAGATGATCCATGCCTTTATCTATATAAATATGACAGGTACTACAGGCACAAACCGCGCCGCAGTTATGGTGCAGTTCAATATCATTATCCAGGCAAACCTCCAGCAGGCTCTGATCGTCAGCTATATTAGTGAGGGTTACAGGCTCCAATCCTTTCTGCTCAAATTTTATCTTAATGGTATACATAAACCGGTTGAGTTGGATGGCAAAAGTAGCTCAGGATGCTTACTTAACCAATCGAGTTGCGGAAAAGTTTACCGAGGGATCAAATACCGGGTTCAGACCGGATTATTCCCAAAATAATCAGCAATGCTCTCCGTCATTTTCAGGTAAATGCGCTGCATACCGGGATAGGGAGCTAACAAATGCATATGATGGGATACCGTTTGACTATCACCCCGGAAAGCTGGGCCGGCCTGAAGATCACCGGGATATTGTGACTGTATTTTTTGAGCAGTTTCTTCAATAATCGAATAAAAAAATCGAAAATCGATCTGTTCTTTTTCGCAATAATCAGCAGCCAGGTGATAAAGATGGTTGCTGAAATTAGCTGTAAAAGCAGCCAGCATATGCATTTTTTCCCTTTGTAAATCGTTTGCCTGGGCTACAATGGGCGAGAAAATATGTGCCAGTTCTTTTATCTCGGCTGTCACTTTTTCTGTGTGGCCATCCACTACGATACTTACCGGCTCGAGTGCATGCATGGTTTTCCTGATCATTTTCATAGGCCATAAAACCCCATATCTATCCGTTGTATTCTCTAATACCTGTTTTGAAACCGAGCCGGCAGTATGAACCACCAACTTACCGGGTAGCCGTAGTTGGGCGGCCACCGCGGGCAATACCTCATCCGTAACTGCCAGCAGGTAAAGATCCGAATCCCCATTAATCATAAGCAGATCCGTTACCGGCTCTGCCTTTACTATTTCGGCCAGCTCCTTTGCATGGGTAAGTTCCCTGCTGAATACCTGGGCAATGGTATGTCCTTTTCCTACTAGCAGCCTTCCCAATACCGTGGCCACATTACCGGAACCTATGATTGTAACCTGCATATCTTTGAACTTATGAAGATGAAATTAGCACAAAGGCTTTTGATTGGCTATTATAAAACAAAGCTAAAGACCATCGGTATACTTTCACCCCGTAAAGCAGCAGAACTTGTGTTCCGCTTATTCTTTACGCCTTTACCAGGAGGAAAGAAACATAAAGAGCCTCCTGTTTTTCATAAAGCCGAAAGATTATCTTTTGTAATGGACGGTTCTGTGATCCGAGGATTCCGCTGGAAGGCAGAACACCCCAATGGCAAAACCATCTTGATCTGTCATGGCTTTAGCAGTTATGCTTATAAGTTTGAGAAATATATTTCACCGTTAAAGAAAGAAGGCTTTACAGTAATGGCTTTTGATGCGCCCGCACATGGCAGTAGTGAAGGAAAGATCATCAATGCTTCCATTTACCAAAAAGCCATTCTGGAAATAGAAAAAAGATTCGGCCCGGTTTACGGTATGATGGGACATTCGCTGGGTGGCCTTGCGGCCTCACTTGCTTTTGAAACATTCAACGATAACCAAAACCGTAAATTGGTGTTAATAGCACCTGCAACCGAAACCCAAAGAGCACTGGATAATTTCTTTACCATTATCCCCGTGGATGAAAAGGTAAAAAAGGCTTTTGAACAAATGATCCGGGAAATAGCCGGTCAGCCGGTAAGTTATTATTCGGTTAGCCGGGTAGTAAAAAAGATTTCATCGGAGGTGCTATGGATACACGACAAACAGGATACGATCTGCCCATTTGAAGATGTAAAACCGGTTATCAGCCTCAATCTGCCCCATATAACATTCCTCATTACGGAAGAATTGGGGCATAGCAAAGTATATAAAGACAGCAAAGTTTGCAGCCGGATCATACACTTTTTCAGCGGCACGGTTTCCTGATATTTTTTGTGATTTGATGGTTTCGCCTAATATTGCAGGGTAGCAGCCCTGAAATTCTTCCCACAAGGGGAGCATTTTGTAAGCACTGTGGCAATTGAAAAATTTCAATAAAAGTTCCGTCAGACGCGGAGGTAGAAGCAGTATGGCTAAAAATTTATTGATTGTTGAGTCGCCGGCAAAGGCTAAAACCATAGAGAAGATCCTCGGAAGCGATTTTGAGGTGAGAAGCTGTTATGGGCATATCCGCGACCTGGAAAAAGATGATATGGGTATTGATGTAAACAATCATTACCTGCCCAGGTATAAGGTTCCGGAAGACAAGGAGCGTGTGGTGAAAGAATTGAGGCAAATGGCAAAAAAGGCAGACGAGGTTTGGCTGGCATCGGATGAGGACCGTGAAGGGGAGAGTATCAGCTGGCATTTGGCTGAGGTATTAGGACTGGATCCAAAAGTAACCAAGCGAATTGTATTCCATGAAATTACGGCACCCGCTATTAAAGCCGCCGTGCAAAATCCACGCACCATTAATATGGACCTGGTAAATGCACAACAGGCCAGGAGGGTATTGGACAGATTAGTGGGATTTGAACTGAGCCCCGTTTTGTGGCGAAAGATAGGCATGCAGAGAAGTTTAAGTGCCGGCCGTGTGCAGAGTGTTGCCGTAAGATTAATTGTAGAAAGAGAAAGGGAGATCAATCAGTTTATTCCGGAGAGCAGTTATAAGATAGATGCTTTCTTTACCGCAGCAGACATTAATAATAAGCAGGTAACCTTTAAAGCAGAAGGCCCCTCCAAACTAGCTACCCTTACTGATGCACAGTCATTTTTAGACAGTTGCAAAGGGGCGGATTACAACGTAACCGATATTATTGTAAAACCTGCCAAACGTACACCGGCAGCGCCTTTTACCACTTCGACCCTGCAACAGGAAGCTTCGCGAAAATTAGGGTATGGTGTTAGCCGAACTATGATACTGGCGCAAAAATTATACGAAAGCGGTAAGATTACGTATATGCGTACCGACAGTATTAGTTTGAGTGATACAGCCTTATCGGATATCCGCAACCAGATTACCACTTCTTACGGAACTGAATACCACCAGCCACGTAAATTCAAGAATAAAAATGAAAGTGCTCAGGAAGCCCATGAAGCGATCCGCCCTACATACATGAGTAATGTTTCAGTAGAAGATGAAGATTTGAGAAGGTTATACGAACTCATCTGGAAACGTACCATCGCTTCCCAAATGAGCGATGCTGAATTTGAAAAAACAACCGCAAAGATTAATATCAGCACCAACCAGGCAACCCTCTCTGCCAATGGCGAGGTGATGAAATTTGATGGTTTCCTAAAAGTATACCTGGTAGGAAAGGATGAAGAAGATGATGAGGATACAGAAGGCATGCTGCCGCCATTGACCGTTGGACAAACGCTCAATTTTACACAGATGACCGCTGCGGAAAAATTCACGCGCCCTGCGGCAAGATATACAGAAGCCTCTCTGGTAAAAAAACTGGAAGAACTGGGTATTGGCCGACCATCAACCTATGCACCAACGATTTCTACCATCATCAAAAGAAATTATGTTGAGAAGCGCGAAAAAGAAGGAATCAAAAGAGCAATGAACCTGTTACGCCTTACCAAAAATGATGCGGTTGAAAAACAGGTGATCATGGAAAATACCGGCGCAGAGAAGAATAAACTATTCCCTACTGACCTGGGTATTGTGGTAACGGATTTTTTGAAACAATACTTTACCAAGGTGATGGATTTTGGTTTCACCGCCCGGATCGAAGAAGAATTTGATGAAATAGCAGAAGGAAAGATCAAATGGAGTAACATGATCGATGGTTTTTATAAACCTTTCCATGAAACCATAGAGCACACACTGGAGAATGCAGAGCGCGCCAAAGGCGAAAGAGAGCTGGGCATAGACGAGGCCACCGGCAAGAAAGTGATTGCCCGTATGGGCCGGTATGGCCCGATGGTACAGATTGGCGATACGGCCGACTAAACCGAGAAGCCAAGATTTGCCAAACTCAACCAAAATCAGAGTATTGAAACCATTACCATGGAAGAAGCCATGCAGTTATTCTCTTTACCCAGAACATTGGGTGAATATGAAGGACAGGAACTGGCAGTAAACGTGGGAAGGTTTGGACCTTATATAAAATTAGGTGAACAATTTATTTCCATACCAAAAGGCGAGGACCTGCATACGATAGAACTGGAAAGGGCCATACAATTGATCAATGAAAAACAATTGGCAGACGCCCCCATCGGATTCTTTAATGAACTGCCTGTAACCAAAGGCAAAGGAAGATTTGGTCCGTTCATTAAGTGGAACGACATGTACATCAATATTCCAAGAGCTTATCATTTTGATTCACTTAGTCAGAAAGATATTGATGAACTGATCGAGAAAAAAGTAGCGAAAGAAGCCAATCGTTTTATCAAGCAATGGCCTGCTGAAAAAATTTCTATTGAGAACGGACGTTGGGGGCCTTTTGTCCGCTTTCAGAAAAAAATGCTGAAACTGAGCAGGAAAGCAGATACTTCCAAATACACTGCGGAAGAATTGGCAGACATAGATATTGAAATCATCAAAAAGATGATTGAAGAACAAGTGCCGAATGCATTTGCAAAGAAAACCAAAGCAGCGCCGAAGAAAGCAGCACCAAAGAAAACAGCAGTGAAGAAATCAGCTAAAAAGTAAAAAAGCCCAAATTAAAAAGTTAACACCATGTTCGTTTTTAACTTTTTAATTTGAGCTTTTGAATGATAAGAAGCGGGGCAACTAGTCATACCTCCCCATCTGCCTTAAGAACCTAACATGCGCTACCACTGCTTTTCGCATGGTTGGGTATTCAATATATTGTAACTGGTATTCCCTGCAAACATTACGAACAATCTCGCTGATGGCGGGATAGTGAACATGCGAAATTTTAGGGAACAGGTGATGTTCTATCTGAAAATTCAATCCACCAACCAACCAGCTTACCAGTTTGTTACGGGTAGCAAAATTAGCTGTGGTCTTGATCTGGTGTGCGGCAAACTCATCCGGCAGTTTATTGGTATCCATATCCACAACAGGAAATTCTGTATGCTCAACCGTATGCGCCAATTGGAAAACAATACTCAAAACAAATCCGGCTACCAGGCTCATTACCAAAAAGCCAACTACCCAGCTAACCCAGCCAACCGCCGCAATAGGCAGAATCACAAATACCAAAGCATGGTACACTTTCACACCCCAGAATTCAATATGGTCTTTCATTTCCATTTTCTTCAAAGGCACATTTCCGATCTTACGCGAAAAATATTTTTGATAATCGGTAAAGAAAATCCAGAATACATATAGCAACATATACAGGAACCAGAAATAAAAATGCTGAAATTTATGCATTTTATAACGCTTCTGTGTGGGGGCCATACGCATTAAGATACCGATCTCAATATCATCATCCACACCGTCAATATTGGTAAAACTATGGTGTATCATATTATGTTTCATGTTCCACATAAAATGATTGGCACCGAGTAGGCTGATAGAAGAAGCCGCAATGCGGTTCACCCATTTACTGGTACTGAAACTACCATGGCTGCCATCATGCATCACATTAAAACCAATACCGGCCACCAGGCCTCCCATCAAAATACATTCGGCAATGGCAAAATACCAAACCGGTGTCCATACAAGCAAATGAATATAAACCAGGATCAAAGCAATCACCATTGTAATGGCTTTGGTAAATAATTTAGTGGTACCGGTAGAATCGATCCCCCGCTCATCAAAATATTGCTGAACTCTTTTTTTAAGGTCTGTGTGAAGGGGTTTAGATACGGCTGGGAACTTAGGAACAGCGAATTGTGACATAGTAATCGTTAACTTAATAAGCGCAAAAATAGCCAATAAAGACCTTGGTTGGGTGTTAATTTTGATTTTTTATCTTCTCAGTCAAGACGCTCAGTAACGTACATATAACAATATTATTATTTAGGGAGCAATCCTTGTTTCCACATACATAGGATAACTTCCCATTGATTGGTAACCGAAATTTAATTTAGTTTGATGTGGAAATCAACGATCTATCAACGGAACCCTGACAAATCCGGCTGATATTTCGGATCCAAAACCTTATGGAGGAGACCAGAGAGATCAATGCACTGTTCACGCTGATAGATGACCCCGATGAGGAGGTTTACTCCACCGTTTCAGAAAAAATAGTGGCCTACGGGAAGAATATCATCCCCAACCTCGAGCATCTCTGGGAAACCACGCTTAGCGAAGATGTTCAGGAGCGGATTGAAATGATTATTCATCACCTGCATTATTCCGATTTACACAATGACCTGGTCGAATGGCGTGATAGCGGTTACCATGATTTGTTATTCGGCGCTTTACTGGTTTGTAAATTTCAATACCCCGATCTGCATACCACACCCGTTTTACAGGATATTGAAAAAATCCGCCGCAATGTATGGCTGGAATTGAACAGTTTTCTTACACCGCTGGAACAGGCCAATGTTTTATCCAGTATTATTTACAATTACTATAACCTGAAAGGGGTTGAAGTAAATTATGAACACCCGGATGAGTTCTTTCTCCACAAAGTGCTGGAGAGTAAGAAAGGGAATGCCTTAACCAACGGCATCCTTTACCAGGTAATGTGCGATATGCTGGATATTCATGCCAAGATCATTAACATTCCCAAGCAATGCATCATTGCCTTTTATCATTCCGATTATGATGCCGCAACCCATATCGGCCATCCGCAGGATAAAATACACTTTTATATAGATGCAACTACCGGGCAGGCTTTCTCACATAAAGACGTAGAAAATTATTTCAAAAGAATATCTGTACCGCCTACCCCATCTTATTTTAAGCCGCAATCGCATGTGCGTATCATCCAGACATTGCTGGAAGAAACGGCTAAATGTTTCGACAGGCCTTCCAACGAGTATAAACAAAAGGAATTACTGCAACTGGCAGAATTGCTGGATCTGTAAGCTTATTTATGGAAGTAATAATTGTAAGAAAAGAAATCTTCCTCTTTTTTCCAGCCGTTTCTTTCATATACTTTCTGTGCACGGTAATTAGTGGCAGCGGTTTGCAATACCAGCCAGCTGCTATCTGTTTCACTACCCAATTGCCGGACAGTATCTAATAAAGCATCTGCGGCACCCGATCCACGGGCTTCTTCTGCCACAAAAAGATCATTCAAAATCCAGCAGCGTTTCATAGCAACAGAAGAAAACACAGGATATACTTGTGTAAACCCAACGATCCTGTTATCCAGCAATACAACAAATATGACCGATTCATTTCGGTGCATCCTGTCTGTCAGGAACTGCTTGGCTGCAGGGATATCAGAAGTCTGTTTATAGAATACCCTGTACTTATCAAAAAGAAAAGCTACTGCATCAATATCTTTTATGGTGGCTTTGCGGATAATCATAAAGAAAAATAAAGGCCACAGATTGCATAGAAAAGAATTCGTGAAGATCTATGCAATCTGTGGCAAAAAATTAAACTAAACTTGCTTCCAGAGTAATGGCCATATTATATGCC
Source organism: uncultured Sediminibacterium sp. (assembly GCA_964519475.1). Classification (GTDB taxonomy): domain Bacteria; phylum Bacteroidota; class Bacteroidia; order Chitinophagales; family Chitinophagaceae; genus Sediminibacterium. Next base: position 98,808 of record CAZFKE010000009.1, on the reverse strand, counting down.
TTACTTACCGGGCAATTGGCTTTGGCATCGGCTGCACATTCCTGGAATTTTTCTGCAGTAATCCCGGGTACTTTGGCTTTTACAGCCAGGGCAGAACTTGTAATCACCCCATCTTCCAGCGAAATCGCACAAGTGGTTTCCAGCTCATCGGGTGTAAAACCCGCAGCACCTAATACAAAAGTCAGTTTCATGGTAAAGCAACCTGCATGGGCTGCAGCCATCAATTCTTCAGGATTGGTACCGATACCATCGGCAAAACGTGAGTTAAAAGAGTATTGGGTTTTGTTCAATACTGTACTTTGGGTAGTTAGGTTTCCGTTACCTTCTTTACCCGATCCGTTCCAAACGGCGGTTGCTGTGCGTTTCATAACTATTTAGTTTTTAGATTTGGTGAAATTACATGATCATGATTAACTGGGACGACTTTGAAAAAGTGGAGATCCGCAGTGGAACCATACTGGAAGTTACTGATTTCCCGAAAGCTAAAAAACCTGCTTATCAATTAACCATCGATTTCGGGCCGCTGGGGATAAAACACTCCTCGGCGCAAATCACGCATCATTATACCCCGGAAGCCCTTAAAGGCAAACAGATAGTGGCTGTAGTGAATTTTCCGGCCAAACAGATCGCTAATTTTTTCAGCGAATGTCTGGTATTAGGTGTGTATGATGAGAATAATCAGGTAATTTTATTGCAACCCGATAAACCCATTGCAAACGGGCAACGCATTGGCTAATGAGTGAACTGCATTATACATATTACGACAGCCCCATCGGCATGCTGAAAATTGGTGGTACGGACCAATATATTGGACAACTCAGTTTTGTAGATAATCCCGACCAGCTTACCTATGGCGAACCCGGTATTACCGAAGTGATGCACCAGTGTACCGAGCAACTGATCGAATACTTTCATGGTACCCGCAAACGTTTTGATATTCCTGTACACCAGGAAGGAACAGAATTTCAATTAAGGGTTTGGAGTGAGTTGATGGAGATCGGGTATGGAAAAACCATCAGCTATATGGACCTCGCCAAACGTCTCGGCGATCCCAAAGTAATCCGCGCTGCAGCCAGTACAAATGGAAAGAATCATATTGCCATCATCGTTCCCTGCCACCGTGTTATTGGCAGCGACAGAACACTAACCGGTTACTCCGGCGGTTTGTGGCGAAAGAAATGGCTGTTGGGACTTGAGTTTAAAATTGCACATGGGGTGCAAACGCTTTTCTAATATTGAACAAGGAATATCAAATGGTGAAGTAAGGAATTAATTTCCGCTTTCGATTTTCTTAACATTTCTTTCAAGAATCCTCAGCTAACCAACGATTGAATGAAATACTTTTACAATCATGTTTCATGTTGGTAAAATCATACCTTCTTTACTTTTTTTTGTACTCTGTATATCAAGCGTACAATCTCAAACCGTTTGTACCGGGTTAGGTCAAAACCCATCTACTGCTTTCCCGGTTTGCGGAACCAATGTGTTTACACAAACTTCTGTGCCGGTTTGCGGAGGAACCAAATTACCATCGCAGTGTAATGACGGCAATTTATATACAGATGTAAATCCTTACTGGTATAAATTTACCTGCTATGCCACCGGCACATTGGGTTTCGTGATCACACCAAAAAACCTGGCGGATGATTACGATTGGCAATTGTTTGATATTACAGGCCGTAACCCTATGGATGTTTATTTCGATAAATCCCTGATCGTATCCGCTAACTGGTCGGGGTCACCCGGTATTACCGGTGCTTCTCCTGCCGGAAAAAATGTTTTTGAATGTGCATCCAATCCTGCACAGGGTATTCCAACTTTTAGCATTATGCCTACCATTCTTGTTGGGCATGATTATTTATTGCTCATCAGCCATTTTGATGGAGCCACGCAAAGTGGCTATACCCTTTCTTTCCCTACCGATGTGCAGGGCGGCACCGCAAGTATTGTAAACCCCGTGATACCCAGTGTAACCAATGCTTATGCAGTATGCGACGGTAGCCAGATTGTTTTAAAAATGAATAAAAAGGTTAACTGTTCCAGTATTGCAGCTGATGGTAGTGATTTTTCTGTTAGTGGCCCTTTATCCATTTCGATTATATCGGCAACAGGTAATGGATGCCGCAATGGATTTGATTCGGACTCCATTATTCTGAAAGTCAATAAGGTGCTTACCGCCGGCAATTATACAGTATCGTCGAAAATGGGTACCGATAATAACACACTTACAGATAACTGCTTCAATAACCTGGCAACAGGACCCGTCGCTTCTTTTCAATTCACTTCAGCCCAACCTGTACCGCTTGACAGTATTGCAGCTTTTACCTGCGTAACAGATTCATTGCTGTTGGTATTTTCAAAACCGATTATCTGTGCATCCATTGCACCCGATGGGAGTGATTTTATAATTACCGGGCCTGCATCTATCCCTATTAAAAACGCTACCGGGTTTTGTACCAATGGATTGGCTTCTACGATCAAAATAAAATTTACTGCCCCTGCCAAATTAAACGGAACCTATACGATCCGCACAAAAAACGGAACCGATGGCAATACTTTAATAGATCAGTGTGGTTTTATAACCCCTGTTGGTTCATCTACGAATTTCCAGATAAAAAATGTAACTACGTCCGATTTCCGGGGCACCGTTGCTCCAGGTTGCAGGTATGATACTCTTTATCTTACACACAATGGCTATGGAGGCACCACGCAATGGCAATGGCGTATTGACAGCAACCTGGTAAGCATATCGCAAAATCCAAGCTTTACCTCCAAAACATTTGGTTTCGGGCCGCATAATGTGCAGCTAACGGTTACAAACGGATTTTGTACCGATACCGCATCCGGTAATTTTATTTTTCCGGATTATACGGTAAAAGCGGCTTTTAATTCTGCAGATACTTTATGTCCAACGGACACCTTGCATTTTACAGACATGAGCAGCAGCAGTACCAGTTTCTGGAAATGGGATTTTGGCAATGGGGTTAAGCGTTTTCAACAGGTACCCGGGCCACAATCGTATCCCTCAAATTCGCAAAGAACCCATTTTTTAACCAGCCTGATTGTGGGTAATAACATTGGTTGCACAGACACAACGTATAAATATATTACCGTTCTGGCCAGCTGTTATATTGCAGTACCCTCGGCTTTTACACCTAATGGAGATGGGTTGAATGATTATTTATACCCATTGAATGCATTCAATGCAGACAATATGATCTTCCGGGTATTTAACCGCTACGGGCAGATCATTTTTGAATCAAGGAACTGGACCAAAAAATGGGATGGCCGCGTAAACAGTATGCCTCAGCCCAGCGGCACATATATATGGACCTTCAGTTATACCGATCATACAACGGGGCAGCCAGTTTTCTTGAAGGGTACAACTGTTCTGATTCGTTAATTAATAATGAGTAATTAGTAATTACCAATTAAACCTTATTTCATATCATCTCCTGAAAAGCTAAACGGCAACAAATTCTGGGCGCCGTTGATTATATAGATCTTCCCTTCTATTCCGCCCAAGATCAAACGGATGGGGTGTTTGAGTAAGGATTCATATTCAACCAATGTTTGGCGGCAGATACCACAGGGAGAAATGGGCTTGTTACTTTTGCCTTCTGCAGTGCGGCAACTAATAGCCAGGGTAAGAATGGGTATTTTTGGATAAACAGACGAAGCAGCAGAAAGCAAAACCCTTTCTGCACAAATACCAACAGGATAACTGGCATTTTCCTGATTGCTACCTAATACAGTTTGCCCGTTGGCAAGCCTGGCTGCCGCACCCACATAAAACTTTGAGTAAGGTGCATACGATATATCCGTGGCTTGATAAGCAGTGTGTAAGAGATCAGCGTCTTCTTTGGCAAGCTGATCAATCGAATCGTATACATCGAATCCGATACTGATCTTTTGATGCTCCATAATCACAATATTAGTGAGACAAAAAAGCCCTCAAAGCTTTCGGCTTTGAGGACCCCTTCCTGTTATAAATATAGTTATTTTATACCATTGAACAATCGTTTCCAGCGCGGGCCTTTCTCCCAGCTAAACCAGATAAGTGATGCTTTACCCACCACATGTGTTTCAGGCACAAAACCCCAATAGCGGCTGTCCTGGCTGCGATGGCGGTTATCACCCATCATCCAATAATAATTGTACTTGATCGTGTAGGTATGGGTTTCTTTTCCGTTGATGGTGTACCTGCCATTTACTTCATCAAGCTTATTGTTTTCATACGTACTGATCAACCTTCTGTAAAGCGCAATATTTTGTGGGGTGAGTGTGATCACATCTCCTTTTTTAGGAATACTGATCGGGCCGAAATTATCAACTGTCCATGGAAAGTTCACTTCATCATTTGGGAAAGTAGCACCCACCTGGTTATCAGAATAAGCAGTAATCGATTTTACATTCGGTTGCTTTTTTACTTTTTCCGCTTCTTCGGCAGTCATATTGATCACAATCGTACCGGGTGTGCCGGATGTTCGAAGCTGGTCGTTTGACGCATCTATATCAATCCCTAATTCATCTTTAAAAAAATCATCAGTAAAGTTCGTGCCGTTTGTCTGTATCAGGTATTCTGTTTGCGAACCCGGTGGAATAAAAGCGGGTTGTTTATTGATATATAACATTCCGTTCTTTACCTGTAGTTCATCGCCGCTTACCGCTACACAGCGCTTTATATAATTATCAGTTTTATCCATCGGATGAACCAGGATAGGGTAATTGGCAGGATCGGCCTTTAACGCTTCCCTATCGCCATGAAACTGTTCGCGTAATACATCGTAATAAGGATGTGCACTTCCGTATTCCGGCAGGTTAATTATAGTATCCCCCGCAGGAAAATTAAATACCACTACATCATTTCTTTTTACTTCTGTAAAAGCAGGCAGGCGTTTATAGGGTAACTGCACTTCTTTGATATAAGAAGGCATCGTTTTTGAGAAAGGCATAATATTATGTACAAACGGAAAAGAGATCGGTGTTTGCGGAATGCGTGCACCATAACTCATTTTGTTTACGAAGAGAAAATCATTTACCAGTAAGGTCTTCTCCATACTTCCGGTTGGGATTACATAGGCTTCAAACACAAATGTGCGGATGATAGTAGCCGCCACAATAGCAAACACACCGGCATCAATCCATTCACGGGAAGCCGGTTTGTGGTAATGCTTCAGAACTTCTTCTCCATACCATTTCTCTTTTTCAGAAAACCCGAGGTACGGAAAATAAATAAAAGGAAATAAAACCGTAGCGGTATGATCTGGAACAGATACTTTTTTGAAATGCATCACAAAAATAATCGTGATCCAGATGGTGATGAACTGTCCGGCAATCGGTATCAACTGCAACCAGAACCAATATTTACGGATCCTGCATTTTTCAACGATCAGCCAGGTATTGTAAAAAGGAATAAAGGCTTTCCAGGCTTCGATACCTGCTTTTTTAAACATACCATACATACCCACATGCCAGCCAATTATTCCGATAATGAATAGAAGTAAACCCATAGTTTTCAATTAAGTATCAACAAAAATATCCTTTTAGTACAGACAGGAAAGCTTTATAGGCAAAAGTTTTCTTAAATATGGGGAATGGGGGGTAAAGCAGTTAAAAGGAGTTAAAATAGTCAGGTTGGTTAGCCCCTTGAACGACTCTAACGCACATATGCTTCCACATCTGCTACAGAAATATCTTTACCAGACAGAATAATCAATCGTTCCACCACATTCCGTAGTTCCCGGATATTACCGCTCCAATCATGTTGCTGCAAAGCCGTCATAGCTTTTTTATCCATGGATTTCTTTGCCTGGCCATATTCTTCGGCAATATCAGCCAGGAATTTATCTACCAATAAGGGAATATCTTCCCGGCGTTCATTTAAAGAAGGAACATGTATCAGGATCACACCCAGCCTATGATATAAATCGAGGCGGAAATTTTTGGCAGCTACTTCTTCCAGCAGGTTTTTATTAGTGGCGGCAATTACGCGAACATCTACAGCAATTTCTTTATCGCCCCCCACTCTTGTGATCTTTCCCTCCTGTAATGCGCGTAGCACTTTGGCTTGTGCATTTAAACTCATATCGCCAATCTCATCAAGAAATAGTGTACCACCATTAGCCTGTTCAAATTTTCCGATACGTTGCTTGATCGCAGAAGTAAAAGAGCCTTTCTCATGACCAAATAATTCACTCTCAATCAGCTCGCCGGGAATGGCGGCGCAGTTTACTTCTACTATAGGTGAAGCTGCGCGATTGCTTTTTTCGTGCAGCCATCTGGCCACCAGTTCTTTTCCGCTTCCGTTTTCACCGGTTACCAGAACCCTTGCATCGGTGGGAGCCACTTTATCGATCGTATCTTTTACTTTTTTAATGCCTTCGCTTTCGCCAATGATCTCCTGAACCCTGGATACTTTTCTTTTCAGAACTTTGGTTTCTTTTACCAGAACGGTTTTATCCAGTGCATTGCGGATGGTGATGAGTAAGCGATTCAGATCCGGCGGTTTGGCAATATAGTCGAAAGCCCCTTTTTTAACCGCATCCACCGCTGTTTCAATATTACCGTGGCCGCTGATCATGATGATCGGGGTTTCTGATTGACTATCGATCACTTTCTGCAGAAACTCAATGCCATCTACTTTTGGCATTTTAATATCACAAAGCACCACATCGTAAACACCAGATGTAAACTTCTTTAAGCCTTCCTCACCATCCGTAGCTTCCTCTACAGAAAACCCTTCGTTGGTAAGGATCTCTTTTAACACATTTCTTATGGATTTTTCATCATCGATGATCAGGATATTCGGCATGACAGATTTATTTGAAGCTAAGATAATCTAAGTTGAATGGATGCCATTAAAATCGATAGAACAGTCCCGAGAAAATATTTCTTCCGGTAGCCGGGTTATAATAACGTTTGCCTGCGGCATTAATATCGTTACCCAGGCTGTAATGTTGATTCAGCAGGTTATCGATTCCAAAGAAAATATCCAGTTTTTTATTCTTTGTATCACAACGGTACCCAAATTTCACTTGCATCAGCTGGTAAGCATCTGCATACGCATCATTGGCATCTGTTAAAGCTAATCGGGATGTACTGTTCAGGGATGCATCAAAATAAAATCTTTTGGCCAATACCATATCCAATCCGCTTACCCAGATATTAGCAGGCACCCCTGTTAACTCATTACCCGAATAATTATTGATGGTCTGTTTGTACTCATCAAAACGATAAGGCTGATAACTATAACTGCTGCGAATTGTGAGTTTTGAAACAAAGGATGCCGGTTGATTTATCAACTGATATTTGATAAAAGATTCTATACCATTTTGTTTTGTGCTTCCCGCATTTATAAAATATTCTGCGCCGGCTGCATTATTTCTTCTTACGATCGCATTCCGCAAACTGAAAAAATAGGCAGCCACATCAAACTGTAAACGCTGATCAAACCCTTCTCCTTTAATACCGGCTTCATAATTCCATCCGTATTCTGCATTCAGATCGCCGTAATAATTTCCGTCCGATGGCCTTACTTCAGCCAGAGCCGGTGGCGAAAATCCTTTGGCAGCAAGGGCGTACAGCGAAATATCATGGGTAAGCCTATATAATACAGCTACTCTTGGTGTTACTACCATACGAATGTTTTTGTTCGCATATACAGAAGCAGGATCAGTCAAGCGCTTGTATTGATAAGATTGATTATTTAAGCTCAACCCTGCCGTAAAACTCCATTTCTCATCCACTATATACTGTGCCTGTGAAAATGCAAACCATTGTTTGGCAAATACATCGTCTTTAAACTGCACCGTATCTGCCACACCGCCGCGATTGCCAAAATCATTAATCATTGAATGATTGGATAACCATTCTGCACCATTCATCCATTGAAAAGAAGAGTGGGTTGTTTTGGTTTGATAGGTAAGGGTTGTACCCGCAGCAAAATTTGCCTCTCCCCTTTTTTCATAATTGGTGATAAAGGGGTTGGTAAAATCCGTGTGGTTACCGGTAAAAAAAGATTTCAAAATAAAATGTTCACTTAATGGCACTTCATGGTGCATGCCACCAAAAAGGGTTTTATTATATATCGATGCATGTTGCTGAATGGATCCAGGTATGGTTCCTGCTGTTTGCCTGGATAATCTGGGATTCAGTTGCATTTGTGCGAGTGTAAGACCACCCGGTGTCTGGTAATACAGATCTGTGTAAAATACCAGAAACTGAAAAGCCTGTTTTTTTACCTGCCAGTTTACCTGCCATTTCAATACATCTTTCCTGGTGGCTGATTGTTCGCGGTAACCATCCGATTGCTGATGGGTTTGCTGCAAGGAAGAACTAAGATTTGCACTACTGTATTGCCATCCCGCCTGTTCTCCGAATAATCCATAGGAACCACCGGTAATACCAGCATTGAAATGATTTTCCGGTGCTGAAGAAAAACGCTGTTCCGATCTCAATAACAAAGCCCCCCCTGTTCCGGCACCATATACACTGGCAGCAGGGCCTTTGATAAGTTCAGCGCCCGTAAGATCATTCATATCCACCAGGTTAAGATATGTATTGCCCCCTGCATCGGTTAC
>CAZFKE010000009.1:16024-90216 GCA_964519475.1 uncultured Sediminibacterium sp. | reverse complement strand
AATACACTTTTACATTACGCACACCAAATGGTGATCGCAATAAACTGCCACGGATCGATAAACGATAACTGGCGGGAGATCGTTCTTCCATACGGATTCCGGGTACTTCATTCAAAACAGGCACAAGTGAAGTATTGGCATAACGGTTCATATCATTCCCCGTAATTACCGCAACGGCTGCCGGAACTTTCTTCCATTGCAATCTTGCGTTGAATGCCTGCACCAATACTTCATCAAGAGAGGTATTTGAGGTTACTGTATCTATCAGTTTTTTTTTAAGTGTATCTGTTTCATGGGCAAAGGATATTGTCCGTGACAAGAGAAATCCGGTTATGAAAAACAGTATACGCATCAATCAAATTGTTTGTAAAAAAACCTAAATTAAGAATACCCTTTCTTTTTATAAACAAAAACCCGAAGTGATTACTTCGGGTTTTTATGAGTATCGCTCGAACTATTTTTTCAGGTACATTACTTCTTTCACCAGTTTTACGGTTCTGGCTACATCAGGTATGGCCAGTGCTGCCAGATTAGGTGCATAGTGCATAGGAGCATCTGCACTGGTGATACGACGGATAGGTGCATCCAGGTAATCAAATCCTTCTTTCTGGATACGGTAAGTAATCTCAGAAGAAATAGAAGCAAATGGCCATTGCTCTTCCACAATTACCAGGCGATTGGTTTTCTTAATACTTTCAAGGATTGTCTGCCAGTCAAGCGGACGAATCGTTCTCAGATCAATTACCTCGGCACTGATACCTTCTTTTTCCAGCTCAGCAGCAGCAGCAAGAGAAACTTTCACCATTTTATTAAAAGAAACGATGGTTACATCGCGGCCTTGTTTTTTTACATCGGCCTTGCCCAGGGGAATATAATATTCTTCATCGGGTACTTCACCTTTGTCGCCATACATCACTTCACTTTCCATAAACATCACCGGATCCTTTTCATAACGGATAGCTTGTTTTAATAAGCCTTTTGCATCATATGGCGTAGAGGGAGAAACTACTTTTAAACCCGGTATATTGGCATAATAGCTTTCGAAAGCAGTGGAGTGTTGCGCACCCAGCTGGCCTGCACTGCCATTTCCTCCCCGGAAAACGATCGGGCAGCTAAGCTGTCCGCCACTCATGGCCAGCATTTTAGAAGCCGTATTGAGGATCTGGTCAAGGGCCAGAACGGCAAAGTTCCAGGTCATGAACTCTACAATCGGTTTTAACCCATTCTGGGCAGCACCTACAGCAACCGCTGTAAAACCCAACTCAGAAATAGGCGTATCTATCACACGTTTGTCACCAAACTCGGCCAGCATACCCTGGCTTACTTTATAAGCGCCATTATATTCGGCTACTTCTTCTCCCATCAGGAAGATAGTGTCATCCCTTCTCATCTCCTCATTCATGGCTTCACGTAAAGCCTCTCTGAAAGCAATAGAACGCATAGGTCAGTTTATTAAATGAGCAGCAAAAATATAAGATTATCGAGTACAAAACCAAAAAACGCTAAAACAGAAGGGGAAAGCGAAAAGCATAACGCTGAAAGCCGAAAACATGCTAAAAAAAGTCCCCCGCCGGTTTCGGGCAGGGGACTTTTTTTATATGGAAAGAAATTTATCCGTTAAAATACATTCCAGCCATAGCTAATATAATATAATCCGCCGATAGAAGGGTTACCATAACCTGTCTGGTAATATTTGTTAAACAGATTGGTAGCACCCAGTTTGATCAGGGATTTAGTGGAAGGCAATTTGTAACTAACCATGGCATCCACTGTTCTTAAATACGGCAACTGACCGCTGCTGAAAGTGCCTTCATAGATAAAGGTATTTGTCCACCTGTACACAACACTGAAACCAAAACGGCTATCCTTACCAAAACCGCTGTTATTGAACGCCATATTCACACGGTATTTGGGCGTATTGAAATAAGAAGTAAATCCGGGAGGGAGGGTTCCGATCTCATCGTGATACAGGTTACCGCTCAAAGAGAAGTTTTTAGGTAACAGGTATTCTACCGAAGCGCCCCAACCGCTTGTTTTCACATCACCGGGTGTATTTACAGAAATGCTGTAACCGATACGCTTATTGGCATCCAGTACATCGAACACGCTGGCCGGCCCGCTTGGTGCATTTCTTGCCTGTATAACGGTTACACCGCTCAGGAAGTCTTTATAGGTAGCCCAATAAGCATATACGTCGATCAATAAACGCTGGGCAATCAGGCCTTTATAACCCACTTCAAAAGATTTACTGGATTCAGGTTTAAATTCCCCAAACTGTTGCTGTTGTAACAAAGCAGGGTTTGGAGCACCGGCCAATGCACTGGCACCAAATGCCTGAACACTGGCAAGAGTATAAGCCGGATTGGTACTGAATTTATAGAAATCCCTCAGGGCAGGTAATCCCCCCATTAAACGGGTACCGCCGCCAATGGTAAGATTGATCCACTGGTTCTGGGTAGTTGGAAAACGATAAGCTTCCTGATAAGAAAAACGCAGGTTATGGTCTTTCGCCAGTTTCACTACCGCAGAAGCCCTTGGGGTAAAACGGCCGGTGAAATTGGTATTCTTATCGTAACGCCCGGAAACAGTCAGTTTCAATACATCATTCAATAGTTTCTGTGATAACTGTGCATAACTGCCAAATTCATTGATCTTAATATTGCCGGCAGTATCTGCAAATAAAGTACCCTGCGAATTCAGAACAAACTGTCTAACGCTGGCGCCGATCAAAAGATCCGTTCCGCTTCTGCTAAGGCCCAGATCATCGCTCAGGTTATACTGGCCCTCAAATACATTCAGTCTTGACCTGTCGAGGAATAAACCACCCCCTTGCGAAATAGGGGTATTAGCTACTTTCTGGAAAAGCGGGTTGGCTCCCAGGTAACCTGTTGGGCGTCCCTGATCTGCTACCGTCCTGGCTGAATTATGCGCATCGGCAGATGGCAATCCGGCCGCTAACAACTGGGTATAGGCACTTGTGTAAGTGGTATACCAGCTGCTGCTCGGTTTCCATGCTTCGTTGAATAAGCGGGTAGTAATGGTGGCATTAAAAGAGCTACCTGAATTTTCATGCGTTGTATACGCCCTCAGGAACCAGTTCTTGCTTTTTATTTCCAATTTATACTGGCCCATTTTCAGGTCTTTCAAAGAGTAACGGTCGCTACCGGTATATACACTATTACCCGTACCCCAATTAGCCTGGAAAGAAGCTTCTGTTTTATCAGATAATTTATAATGCAGGGAGCCGGCTAGTTTTACATTGACCGTTTGCGGATCGATGACATCTTTTTCATCGTACCCTGTGCGGCTCACATTGACACCGGTATAATAATTCTTGATATTACCATAAAGGAAAGGTGAATATCCACCTGCTACCAAGGCACCGGCACCAATACTGCTAAGAAAGGCATTGTAAGCAGCGATTGACGATGCAGGCGCAGCAGTCAGGTAAGATTGCGAAGCACCATACAAAGCATTGAATGTGGGTGCACCCAATGCAGCAGTTAGTCCGGAAAACACGGCATTTGCCACAGTACCCAGACCCGAAGTTGTTTCATCTCCATACACATTCACACCATCATAATTGGGGTCTGTTAACCTTGTGCCCGGAATAGCCTGTCCATTCGGACCGCCGGTTGTACGTGAATAGTTATTGGTTTGGTTAGCCAGCCAATCCTGTGCCTGAACGAATTGTGCATTTATTTTGAAGGCTAATTTATCAGACAGCTTTTTTGCCCAGCGGAAACTCCAGTCGTAGAACGGAGAAATGCTGCGCTGCTTGCCGTCCACATCTTTCATACCCTGTTTAATCTGAAAACTGAAACCCTGGTATTTAAAAGGGTTTTTGCTGTTCATCAATACGGTACCATTCATACCACCGGAACCATATAGGGCAGAAGACGCACCTGGCAGTAATTCTATATTGTCTACATCAAGTTCTGTTAAACCGAGTACGCTGCCTACTGAGAAGTTAAGACCGGGCGCCTGGTTATCCATACCATCTACCAACTGGTTCAGACGGGGATTACCATTGTTGTTGAATCCACGGGTACCCACACTCCGGAAAGTTAAACTGGATTGAACCACATCCACCCCTTTCAGGTTGGTGATCATATCGTAGTAATTGGTAGAAGGTGTGCTCCTGATAGCAGCAGCGCTGATTCTTTCTATTGATACCGGCGACTCGAGGATACGCTCCGGCACCCTTGATGCCGCAACTACCACCTCATCGCCTAAAGTAAATGAAGGCTCAATATCTATATTGATTACATCGTTATTGGCTTTTACAGCCACTTCTTTATTTGAATAGCCAACAGAAGAAAACACTAAAGTAAATGGAGGTTTTTGAACAGTTGAGAGTTTGAAATTACCCCTGTCGTCGGTAAACGTGCCGGTTGACCCTCCTTTAATGGTAACGGAAACAGCTGAAATGGCTTCTTTAGATTTACCGTTTTTTACACTACCGGAGACCGTAGTTGACTGTTGGGCAGATACAGTCAGGCAAATAACTGTACATGCAACCAACAACCCGTAATAGGTTAATTGTCTTCTCATATTAGCAAGTTTTAAATGAATTGTTCTTAAAAATAGCATTTGTTAGTTTTGTATAAAAATTTAATTTGTTCACAAATAACGCTCAGGTGTTAAGAAAAATTATGTGCACTAACCCTTATTTATCAAGGCGCTAGCTATTTTTGGGGCATGCCTTCTTTTCAATTTCCTTTTCAGACCAATCTTTATCACGGTAAAGTAAGAGACGTATATAGTATTCAAGAGAGTTGGCTGGTGATGATCGCCAGCGACAGGATCTCGGCATTTGATGTAATCCTTCCCCGCCATATTCCATATAAAGGGCAGGTATTGAACCAGATAGCTGAATATATGCTGAACGCCACACGGGATATTTGTCCCAACTGGCTTGTTGAGGTACCTGCACCCAATGTATCTATCGGCAGGCGATGTATTCCTTTTAAAATTGAAATGGTGGTGCGGGGTAATGTTGTGGGACATGCCTGGAGAACCTATAGCAGCGGTACAAGAGAACTCTGCGGTGTGGCGCTGGCTTCAGGATTGAAGGAGAATGATTTTTTTCCCACACCGATCATTACTCCTTCCACAAAAGCCGCCGAAGGGCACGATGAAGATATTTCCCGGGAAGAAATTATTGCGCAGGGTCTGGTTTCTGCAGAAGACTGGAAAGTGCTGGAAGACTATGCCCTGAAATTATTTGCCCGTGGAAAAGAGATCGCTGCCAAACAGGGTTTGATACTGGCCGATACCAAATATGAGTTTGGTAAAATTGGCGATACTATTTACCTCATGGATGAAGTACATACACCTGACTCTTCCCGCTATTTTTATGCAGACGGTTTTGAAGAAAGACAGGCAAAAGGCGAAAAACAAAAACAATTGAGTAAAGAGTTTGTACGTGAATGGCTGATCGCCAATCATTTTATGGGCAAAGAAGGACAAACGGTTCCAGAGATGTCTGACGAATGGATTGATACGATCAGTAAAAGATATATTGAGTTGTTTGAGAAAGTAACCGGAAGAAAATTTATTCCGGAAACCTTGGCGGATAGCGTTATTGAACAAAAGGTTACAGAATCATTAATAAAGCTGCAAGCTATATAAGATCTCTGCGGTTACAACATCATTCAACGCCGAGGCCGGAGAGTTTTTTAGTAGGAAACAAACTTTCCGCTTCCGTCGGGCTTATCAAAAATATGGGCATCTACGTTGAATACCTCTTTTAACAAGGAAGCCGTAATGGCTTCTTTTTTATTGAGTTCTTTTACAAGTTCCCCATCTTTCATAAACAAAATTCTGTCTGCATATTTCAGTGCCAGGTTTATATCGTGCAGAACGGCGAGTACGGTTACATTGTTTTCGCAGAGCCGTTTGGCTTCTTTTAATAACTGGTGCTGGTATTTGATATCGAGATGCGATACGGGTTCATCCAGCAATAATAATTTCTGGTTCGTTGCCGATGTTTCTCCGATCTGCGCTAATACACGGCACATCTGTACTTTCTGGGCTTCACCGCCGGACAGTGTTTGATAATTGCGATCACGCAAATCCGTTACTTCCATCCTGTTCATACAATCCTTTACCATGGCTTCATCCCCTGCAAGTGGCTGGTTATTGAAATAAGGATAGCGTCCCATCATCACAATTTCTCTGGCTAATAAAGGAAAACTGATGTGGTAATGTTGCGAAAGCACCGCTCTTTGTTTGGCAAGTTCTTCTGTTTTGTATTGATGGAGTGGTTTGTTTTTAAATAACAGCTTTCCCGTAGTTGGGTGCCATGTGCCCGATATCATTTTTAATACAGTGGATTTACCTGCGCCGTTGGCACCCATTATCACCACAAATTCTCCGGTAGTTATTTGCAGTGAAATTCCGTTGACCAATTTTTTTTTACCTATAGAAAAACCCGCATTAATTACTTCAATCATACCCACCTCCTTTTGTATTGAGTATATGGGTACGTTTTAAGAGGATAATAAAGACAGGGGCGCCCACCAATGAAGTAATGATCCCAATCGGTATTTCTGCAGGAGCTAATAATAGCCTTGCACCCAGATCTGCGATGGTTAATAAAATGGCTCCCGCAATCATTGAAGCTGGTAATAATTTTTTATGATCGCTGCCAATAAGTAAACGCATGAGGTGAGGAACAATCAATCCCATAAAACTGATAACGCCCACAAATGCAGTAACAACCGAGATCATGGCTGTATTGTACAGCATAATCCTTCGCTTCAGTTTTTCTGTATGTACACCGGCATAATTTGCTTCTTCTTCGCCCAGTATTAGTGTATTCAATTGCTTCGCATACCTGGTTGAGATAAGGCAAACAACAACAACGACAAAACCGGTAACCCATACCTGCATCCAGGTAGCGCCGGAAAAAGTACCCAGGTTCCAGAAAGTAATGCTTCTTGCCTGCGGATCGCGGGCGATATAGCTCATAAAGCCGGTGCCGCTTAAGCCCACTGCATTTACGGCAATGCCAATCAATAGTACAGTGGTCACATTCATTCTTTCTGTTCCTTTTGCCAGTACATACACAGTATATGTTGCCAACAAACCACCTGCAAACGCAAATAAGGGAACCCATAAAGGGCCGGCTAATTGCTGGAGACCTGTGCTGAATGAGGCTGACGCCACAAATACGACTGATGCACCAAAAGCTGCACCCGCACTGGTTCCGATCAAACCCGGTTCTACAATGGGGTTTCTGAATAACCCTTGCATCAATACACCGGATACTGACAAAGCAGCACCCGTAATCATGCAAAGCAATACCCTTGGCAGACGGATCTGTAAGAATACGCCTTCATAAATATTAGCAGGCGCCTTCCCCTGGAACACATGTTGTATTGCGCTAAACATATCTGGTACAGCAATGGATACCGCACCCAATGCAATGGCTGTTAGTAATACGACCACTAACAATAGAATTGATATGGGAAAGAAATATTTACTTAACCGCTCCATTCAGTTCCGGATGAATTAGGGTAAGCAGCTTCATTACATTCTCTCCGGTTCGTGGCCCGAAGTAAACCAAATCATGTTCTTCAAAACGATAGATGCGGTTGGTTTTGGCAGCTTTGGTTAAAGCCACGCCCGGAACTGTTTTAAAACCTTCGATCGTTCCGCCCATTTTGTCAAAACCAAAATTGGTAGCAATAATGATATCGGGGTTGGCTGCAGCTATAGCTTCGGCGCTGATCTGCCTGGCCCCTTTTGCATCGTATACCGCCGTCTTGCCCCCGGCAGATTTTATCATCCTGTCTCCAGCACCATTGCGCCCACTCATCACAAAGAAATTATTGTTTGCCTGCCCGTAATGAATGATCATTACAGTGGGTGTATCTTGAATGCCTTTACGCATTTCTTTCACCAACAACATATCATTGTCCATTTTATGGATCAATGAATCGGCTTTTGTTTCTGCACCAAAATATTTTCCCAATTCCATCAATACCAGTTTGGCACTATCTAATGAATTGGCTGCACCGAATATTTTGATATTCAGGCCCACTTTTTCCAATTGCGGAATAACGCTGGCAGGGCCAATATCATTACTATGTATCACCAGGTCGGGCTTCATCGAGATGATACCTTCAGGGTTTAAGGCACGGTGATAACCTACCGTAGGTAATTGCCTGGCGCTATCGGGGAAAGTGCTGGTAAGATCGCAGGCCACAATATTGTGGCCTTTGCCTAAAGCAAACATCATTTCCGTTAAATGTTTGGATACGCAGACAATACGGATATCTTTTTTTACATCCAGTTCTTTTTTCCCGAAGCGGCTGCAACCGGCAAACAGCAGTATTACAGTAAAGAGTAAGAATATCTTTTTCATGTGAATGGATTTATGAAACAGAAGAAGCGGTATGGCAACCGCCTTTCGATTGTATCAAAGATTATATGTAAAATGGATGCCACCGAAATAATTTGCTTTGGCGGGTCCGGGAAGGTACGCATCGGGTAACTGGTTAGCAAATACCATAAGTGGGTATTTAACGCCCGCCATATTATTGATACCCAAGAAAATATCCAGGTCGCAATGCGCGGAGAGGGTCTTCTGGAACCCCATTTTGGTATTCAGTAATGAATAGCTGGTCGTAAAATTAGCGGCATCCGAAGTAATTGGCATTCCTTCTTTATACATCCAGGTAAGGTTCGCATACCAACCGGGATTCGTTGTTACATCAATCCCCAGGTTGGTTACCCATTTGGCTACACCCGCTACTGCATTACCACTATAATCAGCGATCACTGCTGCTGTTCGGGCTGCATTCAGGGTTTGATAGCTGAAACCTACATATTTGAAATCGGAATAGGTAAGATTGGCAAACGGGCGAACCGATTTAAAAAAACCGGAAGCAGATTCATACGCTGTATACTTCACCAATAATTCGATCCCTTTATCATCCTGTTTACCGCCATTGGCCACATAACTATAAGCAGTGGTGGTGGTTGATCCATTCAAAGGCACAGCGATAGCTGTCATCTTATCAGAGAATTGCGCATCAAACAAAGCAAGCTGGTAACTGAGCTGATCATTCAATAATAATCCTTTGGTACCTATCTCAAACTGGTTACCGATTTCCGGCTTCAGGTCTGTATTGAGTTTACCGGTTGCAGGAATAAAGAAATAAGAACTTACCGGTGCTTTATAACCTTTGCTGTAAGATGCATATACCGAGAATTGTTTGCTGTACACTTTGTTGATGGCTATATGCGGAGAAAACATTCCGTTATATTTTGTAGCAAACCTGGTGGGATTGGTACTTCCTGCCACATAGAATTTATCGTTGAGTTCAATGCTCATATTACTCATACCCAGCCCAGCGGTGATGGATACATCGTGTGGCATAGATAATGTCCATTCAGTAAATAGAGAAGTAGTGCCTGTCTGGGTAGACTGGTTACTTCTCATAGAGCCAATGATCCAATAGGCATTGGCATCTGCCGGATTGGCTACCATATTATAGCCAATGATCTGTGCATGCTGCCGTTGTGATTCAATACCGGTAATACCACTCAGGCTGAACCCATTCTGCAACGGAAATTTCATATCGAGTGTAGAGCGAAAACCATAATTGATCGGGTTTTTATCCGTCCATCCTGCTGCAGAACTGGCATTATTGGAAATACCCGAAGCAAATACCGAACTCGTATTGGAAATACGATTACTGAAATTATATGTGTGCCCTAACCCTGCACGGAAACTGATGATCTCTGAATGCCCGTTCCGTTTGATATATTCCGGGTTACCTGAAAAATCGTTAGCAGCATATTGTGCCAATGTCAATTCGCCACCCCTTGCATCATAACTATTACTGTAACTAAAATACGCATTGAAATTTTGTTTTTCATTAGGCTGAAAATCGGCAGCAATGTTTACAAAATCTTTGTGCGATTGTGTATGACTCATATAACCATCTGTTCTTTGTTTGCCATAATTAAGTAATAAAGAAGATTTATCTGTGGCCATTTGAAAATGTGTTGTGTAACGCTGCAGGTCATAGCTGCCTATCATCACATCCTGTCCAATAGAAGTTTTTCCTTTTTCGGGTTTGATGGTTTTAAAATTCACTACCCCTGCAACGGCTAATCCATATAAAGTTCCTGACGGGCCTTTGGTAATTTCTACATTACCAACAGATCCGAAATCAATATCATCCAGTAAGGTGATCCCTTCAGCATCCGTTATGGGTATGCCATTCAGATAAACTTTTGTACCCTGCACATCAAAATTACTACTGATGCCGGCCGTTCCCCTTGTTCCGTTGCCATAACCGCGTATATTGAATTGCTGGCCGGATGATACCGCCCTGCGTTGCATGGTTACACCCGGTACATTACCATTGATGGCATCATCCAGAAACAAACCGGTACTGCGTTGTAATTCTGTTTCAGACAACTTAGTGATA
Source organism: uncultured Sediminibacterium sp. (assembly GCA_964519475.1). Taxonomy (GTDB): domain Bacteria; phylum Bacteroidota; class Bacteroidia; order Chitinophagales; family Chitinophagaceae; genus Sediminibacterium. The sequence goes on along the minus strand of CAZFKE010000009.1, from coordinate 79,765 downwards.
GAAGCGGGTTGAAATAAAATAGATTTATTGAGGTTGGATGTAGCAGTGATCTCCACATCGTTTAGTTTGTTATTAGCAGGAACAAGGCCTATGTTTAATTCATCTTTGCAATTCTTAACAAGCACTTTCTTGCTTTCATAACCTACAAAGGAAACGGTGATCTCCCCTGATTTACTGCAATCCATTTTAAATACCCCTTCTTTATCGGAAGTGGTTCCGCCTTTGGCGCTGAACTGGATATTGGCACCAAATAAGGGTGTTTTGGTATTGGCATCAAATACTTTTCCTTTTAACGTACTTTGTGCAAAAGTGATAACCGAAATACATAACAATAAAAGCGTGTATGAAATTTTTTTCATTACAATACATGTTTAATAAAAGAGATACAATAAAAAATTGGCTCCGGTGGAGCGAACACAATAATTAGCCGTCAGCAACGGGGCGGAGGAGAATGAATCTCTGTACCGGAAGAGATCAAATCATCATAAGGCTTTGCTATATGATCTGTGAAACACTTGGTTACAGGAAATACAATCGCGGTATCTGCGATATCAAAGGCGGAGAAAAATTTCAATAAAGAAAACACAGGATTAGAGCCGCTGTCATTCTTTGTATGGCGGATAGAAGCTATTTGTTTTTCGAGTTCATTCTCACGGTCATCTTTTATTGCACAGATATGGAAACTGTCATTCGAGGTTTTCACAGATATCACATCATACATCTCTCCCTGGTAACTGAATTCTTTACCGGTTTCTTCCCATTGAAAAGCGGGGTCTTTGATCTCATTTTGTACCAAAGGGAAGCTCAGGTAAGTTACATAGCGGGTATCTTCATGTGTTTGCAGGTAGGCACGCATTTCCTGCTTCAGGTTATATTGATAGATAATATATACCAAATGGTATCCGCCCATGTAAATAACCAGGCAGCACAGGATCAATATGGAGAAAATTTTCCTCAAAGCAGTTTAGTGGCCCAATATAGCAAATGTTTGAAATGCTGCGGATCTTAAATGATGAATAACGCTTTATACCCTATCGAAAAGTGTACCTGAAATTGATTCCTGCGTATAAGGTTGATTTTGGACCGGGCGTAAAATACCTGGGTGCCACTCCATTAACGGCTACCTGGTTGATTACCACAAACTGTGTATACCGTTCATTAAATATATTGTTATTACCCCCGTATATATCCAAACTAAAACGGGAACTGCCTAAGGCTCCGAATTCTTTTCTGAATCCCAGTTTGGCGTTTACCAGGTTATAGGAATCAGCAAATACCGTATTATCGAGCGTAATGGGCATACGGTCGGTAAACATATCCGTCAGGTTTAGGTAAAAGCCATGGGCTAGTTCCAGATCAAGCCCGCCATTCAGGATATTTTTTGCCAATCCGCTAACGCGAAGGTTGGAATAATCTTTGGTAGTACTGCTGTTATTGTTATCACTCTTAAGATCTGAATTGCGGCTTCCGTTAAACGTATAGGTAAGAAAAGGGCGGAAAATCTGTAAAAAGCTTTTGTGTTTTGGCACCAATGCATAATTGATGGTTAATTCTGCACCGGTAAAATTTACAGATCCCTGATTCACCAATGCTACATAAAAAGGATTGCCGCCAGCTGCAGCAAAACTTTGTGGCACCAGTTTGTCCGTTACCTCCATATTAAAAAAAGCAAAATCGAGGTACAAAGATTCTTTGAAAAGACTCGCTTTGGTACCCACTTCAAATGTGTTGCTGATTTCCGGTTTAATCTGTGTATTTACTTTGCCGGTTTGGCTGATAATGAATTGATTGGTGCCGGGTTGGGCATAACCCATACTGTAATTGGAATATACAGATACATATTTACTGATCAGGTGGTTAACTACCCAACGCGGCGTGATTATTGGTTGAAATACTTTAAACCCCGACTGGTTTACATACCCCCCTCCGCTTGCCCGCAGGTCTTCATTATCGTAAGTGATAAAATTGGCGCTGCCACTGAATACCATCAGTGTATTCTTGGCCAGGTTCAGTTCCAGCATACCAAATGCATTCCATTGCATGGGCTTTAACTCCTGGTCTGATTGCAGGGCACCCAATACACCGTTGTTAAGGGTATAGGATTTCTGGTAAGTAATATTTTTGGTTGCTTCAAAACCAACTGTAATATGGGAAGAAACCTTACCCCATTGTGGTGAATAAATAAAAGCTGTTCTGAGGCCAAAACTATTCTTATTGGTCTTGGTTAAAATAGTAGCTACGGACTGGCCTATTTCCTGTGTACCCAAAAAGAAAGTGGTCTTGTTGGTAAACTGAGGATTGAAAATATATTCATGCGAAAAACCCATACGGAAGCTCTCGAGTTCGCTACGGGATTTGTTATTGATATACCTGATATCTGCGCTGTCAGGATATTTAATCAGCCCCAGGCTGTCTACCTGCCCTGATAACTGATCATTTGATTTGGTATAATAAGCAAAGAAACGGATCGTGCTTTTCGGATTGCTGTAAACAGAAGCATTGATATTCCAGAAATCTTTTTGAGAATTGGCATTCATCCGGTAACCATCGGTTTTCTGCTGCCCGTAATTGAACAATACATTGGCTTTATCATTACCCACGCCAATAGAATAGGTTTTACGCACCAGGTTGTTGGAACCGCTTAATACAGAAGTTCCCAGCGTAATACCCTGCGCTGCTTTTGCAGAAAACATATTTACCACGCCGCCAATACCCGTTCCGTATACGCTGGAAACGGGGCCGCGAAACACTTCTATCCTGCCCAGTGTTGCATAATCAATATCATCCAGGTTGGTGGTGCCATCCGCATCTGTAAGTGGTATATCGTTGTAATACGCTTTGTAACCGATACCGTTATTATTGTTCTGGTTACCATATCCGCGCAAAATGATGCGTGCCCCGGTATTTATATTCCTGAACTCCATTCTCACGCCGGGCAACAGGTTAAAACTCTGTTGAAGGTCGATCTGGTTATTCCTGTCAAAATCATGTGCCGTAAGTGTGGCAATGGAACCGGGTGTTTGTAATAAACTCCTCCCATTATACAATCCCCTTACCTGTTGCGAGTTGGCCTGGTAATTATGCGGTTCAAGAAAAATGATAAAGGTTTTGAAAGTATTTGTGATTTTAATATTGGCTGGCAGATACCCTTTGGCAGATACATTTACGACCTCAAAAAAACCATCACGCAATACCATCGGGAATTCTCCATTTTCATCAGCGGTAAGGGTATCTTTCCCATATGCGACGATACTGGCACCGGGAATAGCTTGTGCAAAATAGACGTCTTTGACGACGCATTTGACCGATACAGACTGGGCCTGCACATGAATAGCTACGATGCTGATCAATAAACTCCATATAAAATACTTCATCAGTTGCGTCTTGGTTCTTGGTTAAATTATTCTAAAGATATACGTAAATCCATTTTCGCTGCCTCTTACCGGTTAACGGGCAACAATTTAGGCCGAAGCCTGGCTTTGCTTTTATTGAAAATATTCTGACCATTCTCCATTCCCTTCCGGATTTGTTTCTGGCGTTCTGCCGGCAGGTGCAGGGTTTCTTTACAGTCAGTACTGCAACAGCCATCATAATCCGCTGCGCAGCTTGCGCATTGGATAAACAACAAATGACAGCCATTGTTTTTACAGTTGGTATGGTCATCGCAAGGTTTGCCGCATTGATGGCATCGGGCAATCACATCTTCGGTGATGCGTTCACCCAGCCTGTTGTCAAACACAAAATTCTTTCCAATGAACCTGCTTGGCATTTCGGCTTCTTTTACCTGTTTTGCATAATTGATAATACCACCTTCAAGGTGACATACATTTTTGAACCCTTTGTGCAACATATACGCACTGGCTTTCTCACAACGGATACCCCCGGTGCAATACATGATGATATTTTTTTCTTCCTTGCCTTTCATCATATCAACCGCCATTGGCAACTGGTCGCGGAAAGTATCAGAAGGCACTTCCAGTGCATTTACAAAATGGCCCACTTCATATTCGTAGTGATTCCTCATGTCTACCACAACGGTATCCGGATCTTCCAGCAATGCATTCATTTGTGCGGCATTCACATACCTGCCTTTATTTTCCATGCTGAATTCGGGATCATTGATCCCGTCGGCAACAATTTTTTCACGCACTTTTATTTTTAGCACCCAGAAACCTTTTCCATCATCATCTATGGCAATATTTAAACGCAGCCCATCCAGGTATTCGATGGAATAAAGGAAAGTTTTCAATACCTCAAATTGATCGGCTGGCACACTGATCTGTGCATTGATCCCTTCTTTGGCAATATAGATCCTTCCGAAAACACCCAGCTCATTCAGGTTTTTATACAGGTAATCCCTGAACGCCTGTGGGTTTGCAATCGGAAAATAACAGTAAAAACTGATGGTGGTTCTTTGGAAGGTTTCTTCCATCAGGCGCTTCTTCAACTCCTCGTTGGAAACGCGGTTATGCAGTACCGGCATTTTGTTTCATTTTAGACATCCCCGGGGAATGTTCCATTAATTAAAAAGGAGCCACTTGCAGGGTGGCCAAAATTTCGGGTAAAGATAGGGAATTGCAGATTTTAGGATTATAGATGAGCGAATTACCTAAAAACCGGTATGGTTAACCGGAAGCCGGAGGGCCTGCCGCCCCCCTCTTCAAAGCCCTGTACAAAATCGATACGGACCACTTTTAAAATATTTTCGATACCCCCAAAGAACTCATAGTAATTTGCTCCCTTGTTGATATGTAAGGCATTGGCCCCTCCCACAAAAAACCAGTTGAGTTTTTTGAAGCCGGGTATTTTATTACTCAGCAAACCGTTCAAATGATATTCTACATGCGCAGTTCCCTGGAACTTAGCGGTATTGCTGTATTTATAATACGGCGCCAGTTGAAAACTATTCAACTCCTGTGAAGCAAAAAGTGTTTGGTTGCCGAGGTAATGCTGGTAATCCGGGATAAATACTTTGCTGGCATCAAAAAATCCACCAAAAGTAAACCGGTACTTGAATGTACCTGCCAGTTTCAGGTCAAGGTCATCATTAATGCTGATACGCCATTTAGTATAATCTACATCGCTTCCGAATAAACCTTTAAAGCCTTTGGTAACCGATGCGGTAATGGTTGGATAATCGGAACCGATATTTACCTTCCTGTCGGGAAATTCAATATAGTCTGCGCCTGGTAACCAGGTAAGTCCCACAGTAACTGTACTGGCTTTGTTGGGTACCATCTGGGTATTGGTTAATTCAACGGGATAGTTTGCTGTGAACTCGCGGTTCTTGGGGTTTCTCCAGTTTACCGGATCGGCAAGATTTGCCATCGGCATCCTGTTCTGGAACTGGAACGCCGTATTGATAGAAAACCCATTACCCAATCCGGTTCCATAACCCATGCGAAAGTAATCTGCCTCATAGATCTTTAAATAATTCGCTTTATAATACAAGGTGCTGATTGAATTGATCCGCTCACTGATGGATCCTGCATTGTTGAATTCGTATACCTTACGCCCACCAGAGAAACTAAGCGAATGGATATATTTTTTACCAAAATTATAACCAACGGTTACAGACGGGTTCAAATGCTTATTCGCAAAACCATAACGGATCTCAGGATTGATAAAAAATGATTTTCTTCCTTCCAATGTACTATCCAATCGTCTGCGGTAACTGGCTGTAAAATTTACGGCACCACCTTCTACTGTATTATCATTCAGCGTACTTAACAGTGCCGCGATATGGATATTTGCCCGTTTGGACCTTTTGCTAAAGTTTTGTCCTGTAAAAAGTAAGCCACTAAGCCTGAATTTATTTCGTTTCCTATCCAATGAATCCAGGTAACGCGGATCTTTTCTTGCCTGTTCCAGGCTGTCTTTCTTTCTATAATCACGTACTTCTTCGGTGAGCAAAGGCAGGGGACGGATACTGTCCCAATACGCCATCGGTTTTTTATTGGAGCTGTCGAGAAATTTCAATAATGTATGGTCAAAGAATTTGGGTTTGAATTTTGGGTTCATATCAAACTTATCATACACCTGTACAAAACTTCCAAAGAAATCAAAACCTAAAAAAATTCCGGAAGGATAAATTACCTGGTTCTTAATTACCCAAACATTTCCAGAAGGCACATATATCTGCTGGATCTTTAACGTATCCAATAATTGCATTTGTTGTTCTTTGTACAAAACAAGGTCAACACTCTGAATACGCCATTCATTTTCTATAATATGGATATAACCACTGAAAACAGGTTCATACTTTCTCCTGGGAATTATTTTGATACGGCTGATCTCTTTACCATTTTCATAGAACGTTCCTTCAAATTTATATTTGTAAAAATTAAGGGCTCCTGAAGCAATGGGCGAAACATAACCCCGCGGGTTTAGGTTCTCTCCCACTGAAATATTGTTCTCATAAAAAGAAATGATCTGCGGGTCGCTGAAGCCAAAGCTGTTACTGCGGCCGCTTACCTTGGTAGATAGCACTTCTATCTTTTGTTTACGGGGTTCTTCCACAGAATACCTGGCAATGGATTCTGATAAAAAGATCATTTTCCTTTTACTGGAATCGCCATCTTCAAAATCTATTTTTCTACCAAAGAAGGTATTGGGAAAATTGCGCAGTTGAATCTGTCCTTTCAAATACACTTCGCATTGAAAAGCTTTGATCTCTTTTAAATGTTCCTCTCTTTTCTCAATGGCCTTTCGGATAATTGCATAGGCGGGATCTTCGCCCCCACTTTGCACCACCACATCTTTCAGGTTATACTGTTGCTGTTCCAGTTCAAAATCAAGTTGTATATCCGATTTACTGACCCTGATCTTTTTCTCCAATGTTTTGTGGCCGATATATTGACAAACCAAAACATACTCCCCCGGTTCCAGTGAAATGGCATATACCCCTTTACTGTTCGCAGAAACACCCTGCGTTGTTCCCTTTACGAGTATGGATGAAAAAGCAAGGAAGTTCCCATTCTTTTCTTTGATGGTACCGCTGATGGTTGCTGCCTCAACAGCCATAGCGGCAACTAAGGATAACAGAAATAGAAACAATTTGCGCATATGCTTCGGTTATAACGAATGTAGCCGCTAAAACGCATGATTGGTTACCCATTTATAGAAAAACGGGAGGTTTAACGTATTGTTAAAAGGTTGAGGAGATTATGGTAAAGAAACCATTGTTTCGGATAAACGGACAGAAGTAGGGATCTGCTATTCGACCGATCGATTTCTCCCACGTCCGAAATGACGGGTATGCTGGATCCTGCTATTTATTTTTTCGCAGGTAACTTGCTGTCAACGCCGCCAACCCACTTACCAATCCCCCGATAGCCCCTGTTATCAGGATGATAGCAATGGACGAACTGTTTTTCAGTAAGAGCTGCGCTACTTTGGCGGAAAGAATATGATCATTGGCTGTGTCTTTCATAAATGCCAGTACACCCCATAATAAAAATAATCCTAAGAATCCTGATAAAAATGAACGGCCCGGTTGCTGATTCACAGCCAATGCTACCAAGAAAGAAGTTATGGCAAATAACCACCAGGGCAGTGTACTGTAAATACCTGCTACATAAGCAAGAAACGCGGTTAATACAATGGCAACAATTATTTTCATACCTATTTTTTAGCTGTTAGTCAATACCAGGTGCCATTTTATCTTCTGATGTTTGGCTACCTGTTCTTTTTTCAAAAATAAAATGCGGAAATATTTCCCTGCGGCCCAGGTGTCTACAAAATTATCATAGTATTTACTGCCCGGGTTTCCATTTTGTCCGCCGGGGTATACGCCATAGGCTTCTATTTCATCCGTTAAATGCACGATCATGCGCCAGCTGGGGCCATGTGCTTCTTTGGCAGCATTGATCATGTGTTCGCCACCACCAATGGGCAAATGCAAACGGCTTAATGCCGGTATTTTCAACAAATGGTTTACCCGTGTGTCTTTAAATTTACCCCATTCCAGCATATCCTCGTTTTCGAGTTCTTTTAATTTTACTACGGCTTTTTTAACCGCTTCCATAGCATCATCCTGCATGGTCTCTTCTTTATCCGGTGTATTGATATTATCTGCAAACTGCGCATACAAAGGATCGTGCATCAAACTCTGTAATAATACCGGTGCATCTGGCCATGACATGGACAATTTGGCTTTACTAAATTCATCTTTCCAAACGGCTGCTTCCAAACTATCCCAGATACATTTAAAAACCGTAGCACCTTTCTCAGCATAATCCCCTTTCAGGTTCCAGGTTTTTAAAATGCCGATATATTTTTTCTCCTCTCCGTTTAATTTACTTTCATCTATATAATGCAGTAACACCGGCCTGGCAAGTTCTGCAAATGAATTGTAGTTCTCCATTTGCAGGCGCTGCATATCTTCCGGCGTAATATTGTTCATAGCTGTCAGTTTGCGGTTAATGGTAAAGCCCCTGAACAATGGAAAATTATTGGCTGCACCCAGATAATAAGGGTAGGTTGAATCTGTTGCCATCTGGTTGGCACTGCTCACAAAACCCCGTTTAGGATTATAGCTCATTGGGTTTTCTTCCGTAGGAATGATTCCCTGCCAGGCATAACTACTATCCATTCCCGGCATAATAAAATCACCCTGGCGTTTCCACCTGGCAATAAATGCACCCTGTTGTTTGATAGCGATCTCCCCGGTTTTAGCGGCAAAAACAAAATTCTGTCCCGGACAAACAAAGCTTGAGATCGCCTGCAGATACTGATCATAATTCTTTGCATGGTTAAGATCATAAAAAGTTTGCACAGCCGTTCCCGGCACATTGGCCATCCAATGCACGGCTAAGTATTTTCCTTCCGTACTTTGGTTTTTATAAGACCTGTCGTACATAACAGGGCCAAATACGGTCATGGCAATATTTTCTACCTGATCGGGTTTACCTTTTACTTTAATCACTTCGGTGCGGTGTTGTGCTTTTGTCCAAACACCATTATACCTATATTCAGCAAGGGTAGAATCTTTGAACTGCATATCATAATAATCAATCACATCCCTGCCGGCATTGGTTTCGCCCCAGGCTATACTGTCGTTAAAGCCGATCATGACAGCCGGTGCGCCGGGAAAGCTTACCCCATAGGTATTTTGCGTGGGTGTATTCAACTGCACTTCATACCAGATAGAAGGAAGGTTTAAGCCAAGATGCGGATCGTTACATAAAATGGGCCTGCCGCTTTTTGTTTTGGACCCGGATACTGCCCAGTTATTGCTGCCATTATCTTTATCAGGCACGATGGATATCATTACCGAACTGTTATTGTTTGTTTTACCCAGGTAAGCCACATCCACATTAGCAGGTGCTTTAGGTACAATAGCCGGTTTTAAAAAAACAGTGCCCTTGGGAATAATCGGATCCAGAGAGTCTTCTACATTGGGAAAGAGTTTATTGAAGTCATCATATCCAAAATAATTTTTTGCATTGGTCATCTGCAGGTCATTGGTAGCGCCTCTTCCCGCAAGGTCATACGACATAAACATCATGAACAGGTAGGTTTTAAAAGACGTCCATGCTTCGGGTTTATAATCCAGCAGTTTGTATTCAAAAGGGATTTGTTCGGGTTTCAATGATTTGATATAGGCATTCACACCATCTGCATATGCATCGATGGTAGCTTTCATGATTGGGTTATTCTCCATCCTGGCCATGGTTTGTTCCGCACCATATACCATACCCAGCCTGCGGAAAAACCTGTCTGTCGACAAACGTTCTTCACCCACAATCTCACTTAATCTTCCACCCGCCACATACGTTTGAAAATCCATCTGCCATAAACGGAATTTTGCATGCAGGTAACCTTGCGTATAATAAGCGTCCAGGTCGTTATCGGCATAGATATGGGGAACAAGGCGGTCGTCCATATATACGTCTACCTTACCCCGCAGCTCAGGCAGTTTTATTTCGCCTGAAAAATCTGCATCGGCCGGTTCCGCATTTTGCCAGAACCCCAGTTGTGGCGATAAAAAATAACCCAGCCTTGGGGTTTTGGAACCACCGACAGGTAGTTGGGTATTCAGGGCCATAATCAGTCCTGCAGTAACCAAACCCGAAATCAGCAAAGGAACGATACGCATAGCAAGCATTTAAGTGATGAAAATACTAATAAGTATTCAGTAATGACAGAAGCTGATTATGGAAAAGTGGAAAACTTTTGCATCCCAGACTGTTTATTACTTACTACTATTGACTAATGACTAATTTTGTCTTCCATGAAGCAATTCAACGTACCCAACATATACCGCAGTTCACTGATCAGTGCCATTAAACAAAAACGCAAGCAGGATGATAAACTGAAAAAAGATTATGCGCCTACTTTGCTGGATCTTGGCACGCTGCAGATTTTCCTGGCGCGCCATTTTGGTTTTTGTTATGGCGTGGAGAATGCGATCGAAATTGCTTTTAACACCATTGAGGAAAATCCCGGCAAAAGGATTTTTTTATTAAGTGAAATGATTCATAACCCGCAGGTAAATGCCAATCTTGTAGAAAAAGGCGTACAGTTTTTACAGGATACTTATGGAAAACAATTGATTTCATTTGAAGAGGTTACGGCCGAAGATGTGGTAATCATTCCTGCATTCGGCACAACGCTTGAAATAGAAAAAATGCTCAATGCCAAAGGTATTACTACCGCCAAATACAATACTACCTGCCCCTTTGTAGAAAAAGTATGGAACCGAAGCGAGCAGATCGCAGAAAAAGGTTATAGCATTGTAGTACATGGCAAACCCAGGCATGAAGAAACCCGGGCTACCTTTTCTCATGCATCCTCACATACACCTACAGTAGTGGTGAATGATATGGCTGAAACGATCGAACTCGCCAAATACATTACCGGCGAAAAACCTGCAGAAGCCTTCTATACAGAATTCAAAGGAAGATATTCAGAAGGTTTTATGATAGAAGCACATCTGCAAAAGATAGGTGTCGTAAACCAAACCACACAATTAGCTACCGATACACAGGCAATTTCTGATTATTTAAAAAGTGTGATCATGAAAAAGTTTGGCTTGACCGCAGAAAATATCAGCGAACATTTTGCAGATACCCGTGATACGCTTTGTTATGCCACAAACGATAACCAGACAGCCGTAACCGGTATGTTGGAAACAGCGGCCGATCTTGCAATGGTGATTGGCGGGCATAACAGCAGCAACAGTTCGCATCTGGTTGAATTGTGTGAGCGTAAATTACCTACCTATTTTATTGACACTGCCGACAGGTTACTAGATACAAACGAAATACAAAACAGGAACTGGCAAACCAAAGAATTGAAAAATATTCAGGGATATCTTCCTGTAAAAAACCCATTAAAAATTCTCATTACCAGCGGGGCAAGCTGCCCTGATGCAGAGGTGGAAAAAGTGATTCGGAAATTGGCAGGATTTTATGGTGTGGGAAAAAAGTTAGATGAGTTAATTGAAAACTTCAATTAGCCCTCCTTTCAAACAAACTATTCTGTTCGTCTTATGATAAGTTTTCAAAAAGTCATACTTATTTTAGGATTATTTGTTTTTAGCCTTGCTTTTGTCGGGATGGTGACGCAGTGGAGCTCGATGGTCTGGCTTTTTATTGTATGTTTTCCTGGATTTCTATTAGGATTCATAACAGCCCTGTTTAAAAAATCAACAAACATTCAACGAGTACTGTTTTTTTTCACGTCCGGATTACTTTATTTTCTAACTATTTATTTAATAGAAATAGGTACAATCGAAAAGAATCTGGCACCATTAAAAATATTATTGGCAAGTTCAGTAAATGCCGTTATCCTCCAAATCCTCTTTGATCTTATTTTTAAAGAAAAGATCCTTTTATTATATTCCTTTAAAAAGCCTTTTATTTTTGGTTTGATAGCCTCTGTCATACCCACCATTGCTGCCTTTTCTCAAGAAAGATATTGGATATTACATTGGACACATGTTTTTATCTGGGCCGGATTATTTTCCATCTTTCCTTTATGGTTCTTCTTTTTTGCGAAAAATCTAGTTGTTTCGCATAAAATAAGTGAGCGGCTTAGTTTTCTATAAATTGGTTATCCATTATTTGTCGCAATCATCCCCTCACTTTATCGGATTAACACAGTTGTTTTCTCGAAAAATGAGAGTGCTCTTATACTACCCAAATCAACCGGTATGTCAAAACCCTTTGTGATTAACCCAATATTTAATGCCCCGCTGGATCTTTTCTGGAAAATACATACGGAAGCACAATAGCTGAAAGAATGGTGGAGGCCAAACCGTTTAACCATGCTTGCCACAACCATTGAGCTGAAATTCGGAGACATTTTTCATTATGGTATGCAAACACCCGATGGCCGGGGAATACGGGGCAAATTTTACCTGGGAAAACGGAAAGACCATCATGACCACCAGCGCCATCCCGGTTAACGAAACCGAAGAAGAACGGACCACATTCGAGCGCGCATTTGACGGAATGACGCAAGGCTTTATGGGAACTTTTGATCAGTGAGATGCCTGCCTGGCAAAAATTCAATCCGAATAAACAAGGCAGAGTAAAAAAAATATCCGATTTTTGATATCATTAAGCATCGGGGTGCTCCCTATTGGGGCTGAGATCATACCCGTTTACTTGAACTGGATAATACCAGCGTAAGAAATGCAGAAAAAATATTCATACATTACGTATTCCACAATTTCGGCCAGCAGCCGGGTTGTGGTTTTTTATTTTCAAGACTTATGAAAAAAGAACTGGCAGCACCCGAGGTACGAAACTGGCAAGGCAGACAGGAATGGTTCTTTAACAGGGACAATACCGACACCTACGAACAATGGTATGAAGGCCGTTATAAACGTGCCGAAGTATGGCAGAAAAAAGTGATGGAGCAATTGCTGTGCAAAGACACACGTGTAAAAACATTACTTGAATTTGGTTGCGGCACCACACGTTTTACCCGTTGGTGGCACGAAATAGGTATTGAAGCAACCGGTGGCGATATCTCTCCCTTTATGCTGGGCCAGGCCATTCATTTATTTAAGGGCGACCTGGTTATGGCCGATTCTCACCACATGCCTTTCCGTGACCATAGTTTTGATGCATTGGCATTCATTACCACTTTTGAATATTATCGGGATCCGGTAAAAGTAATTCAGGAAGCCGCAAGGGTGGGCAAATACGGTATTTGCATGGGAATGATGAACCGAAATACGCCCAAGTTTTTCCGAAGACGGATTCAACAGGCGTTTGGTAAGAATCCTTTTTATGTTACAGCTACATTTTATACACCTGCCAACCTGATCAAAATAATCGAAAAGGCATTGGCGGGCAGGGATTATTCGATTGAATGGACCTGCACCGGTTTACCCAAATGGTTCCCGGTTCAACAATGGAGCATACCTTATGGTGACTTCTTCGGGCTGTATATCCAATTCAATGATGTAGCATGAAGAACAGCGGTAAAATAGACAGGAATGATTTTGAAGCCTTCTTTCAAAACAAATGCGGTTATCACAGACCGGAAGTGAGGGTGGGGCCGGGTTTTGGTGTAGATGTATCGCTTATCGATCTTCCCAATCATCAGGGCATGGCGCTTACCAGTGATCCATTGTCATTGATCCCGTCCTTGGGTTTGAGGGAATCCGCCTGGCTATCTGTACACCTGATGGCGAATGATATGGCCACTACAAGCTGTGCACCCATGTATGGACAGTTTGTATTGAACCTGCCAACTTATTTAACAGAAGCAGATTTTGCCGAATATTGGAACTATGTTCATCAATTTTGCAGCGATATCAAGTTATCTATCACCGGCGGGCATACCGGAACCATTGAAGGGCAAAACTCCACCATCGCCGGGGGTGGAACCCTGATCAGCATTGCAGAAAAAAACAAACTGCTGGTTTCTAAAAATGCACAGAAAGGCGATCTGATATTGGCTACCAAACAGTGTGCCCTCTCTTCAACAGCCATCCTGGCGATGAGTTTCCCCAAAACTGTTCAGGAAAAACTGGGGAAAGAAATGTATGCAGAAGGCTGCGCACTTTTTTACAGAACCTCGTCCCTTACAGAAGGGCTTACTGCCGGCAAACTCAATGCATCAGTACCGTCTGTTACGGCCATGCATGATGTTACTGAAGGCGGTATGTTAGGGGCGATATACGAAATGGCTGTTGCATCGGGCAATGGCGCGAAAATCTATGATCAACAATTACCTGTTGGCGAAGTGCAGCAAGAGATCTGTAAACTGTTTGATATCGATCCGCGGTATTCGATCGGCGCCGGTTCAATGATTATGACCGTTAAAAAAGGGCAGGAAACAAAACTTATTTCAGAACTCGAAAATCAGCATATTGAATGTTGCGTGATCGGTGAAATGACAGACCCGGTTACCGGCATTGACATAATAGATGAAGAGGGAATAGCAACACCGATCATGTACCAAAGAACCGATCCTTACTGGAATGCATTCTTCACCGCAGTAAAAAATAAATGGAAATGAGTAAGCCGATCAAAGGAGGTATTTACCTCGTGGCCAATGGCGGGATGGATCCGGTAATGCTGATGAACAAGCTGGAACAGGCTTTGCAGGGCGGTATTACTATTATTCAGTTATATAATATTACGGATGATACAGAACCCACCCTCTCAAACATCAATCAGATCTGCCAATTGGCGCATTCATTCGATGTGCCGGTATTAATCAATAACCATTGGTATTTGCTGGACCGGACTTTATTAGACGGTGTACATTTTGATAAGATCCCCACCGATTACGCATTCGTAGAAAGAAGTATCCAAAAAGATTTTCTGAAAGGCATTACCTGCACCAATGATCTCGAAATAATTGAATGGGCCGATAAGAAACATTTTGATTACGTTTCTTTCTGTTCTATGTTCCCCTCGCCTTCTGCAGACAGTTGTGAGATCGTTTCGTTTGAAACAATACAAAAAGCACGAAAGATCACACAGATGCCTATTTTCCTTGCCGGCGGATTAAATAGGGAAACCTTACCAAAAATATCCGCGCTTCCCTTTGATGGTATTGCGCTGATATCAGCCATCATGTCTGCAGATGATATTACGGCCAGTGCCAGATATTTTAAAAAAGAACTTCATAACATACAAAACCATGAGAGCTGAAACTATTGATAAACTTTGTTGCCCTTTTGATAAGGATGATCTGCAATTGAAAGTGATTACACGCGGTATCCATAACGATATCCTGGAAGGTGTATTAACCTGCAAAACCTGTAAACGCTACTACCCGATTATTTCAGGCGTACCCATCATGTCGCCGGACGAATACCGCGAAATGTCACTTGAGCAACCGCTTATCGAAAAATGGAACCCTGAATTACTGGATCAAATAACCCAGCGCTTTCATTTACCGGAAGGAAATGAATAAACGTTAACAATTTTTCAGTCTACTTTTGCGGCATAAATATTTTCTATGAGCGAGATCAACGAAACCATACAGGAATCCATTGAGCAGGCAGAGAAAGGAAGGCTTAACGCGAAAGTGGCTTTGTTTGTGGCTATTACGGCTACATTTATGGCGCTTTGTAATGTAAAAGACGGAAATATCGTGCAGGCCATGTCGCAGGCACAGGCAAGGGGTATTGATGCATGGTCGTACTTCCAGGCAAAAAGTACCAAGCAGGCCATTGCCGAAAACGCTTTACAATTACTAAAGGCCGAAAAAATTCCCGGAAGCGATACCCTGATCGCGAAATATGAAAAAGAAGTAGCCCGCTACGAAAAAGAAAAAACAGCGATCAAAGCGGAGGCCATCGGTTTTCAAAAAGAGTATGATGCTATCAATGAATTTGACGATCAGTTTGATATGACCGATGCCTTACTTACCATTGCCATCGCTATGTTTGGCATTACCGCATTGACCAATAAAAAATGGCTTTTATATTTTGCTGCCGGGGTAAGCCTGCTGGGGATTGTTTTAGGGCTGGCTGCATTTATGCACATCAGCCTGCATTCTGATTTTGTTTCCAAAATATTAGGGTAAGCCACCTGAATCATCAGACGTAAATGGCAGGTGATTGTTATTGCTTACGATACAGCTCCGGCAACTCACGATTCCATACTATGGAATGTATAACCGGTAAAGGATACTGACTTATCGGTTAGGCAACATTTTTATCTTGTCGAAACCGCAGAATCCAGTACATTTAAACATAGCATTCACTTCAAATATTGCCATATGAAAAATTTATTTTCCAACCGTCGTCATTTCTTAAAGAATACGGCTGCCACTGCTACGGGCATGGCGCTTTTAGCAAGCCTGCCCAAAAAATCCATTGCCGGATTTTCAGCCGAGCCAAGAATTCGTTTTTCAGTGATTAATATCAACCACAGCCATATCAATTCTATGGTGAATGCAGTTATACGCGGTGGCGGGCAATTGGTGTCAGTCTATGCCAAAGAAGCCGACCTGCTGGCAGCATTTACCAAAACATTCCCGCAGGCAAAAGTGGCTATGAGTGCAGACCAGATATTGGAAGACAATTCCATTCAACTCATATTAAGTTCCGGTATTCCGGATGAGCGCGCGCCCCTGGGTATTGCTGTGATGGAACATGGGAAAGATTATTTAGTAGATAAACCCGGTATCATCACACTGGAACAATTGGAAGAAGTGCGCCGTGTTCAGAAAGAAACCAAACGCATTTACTCCATTATGTATAGCGAACGCTTTGAGAACAAAGCCACGGTAAAAGCCGGGGAGCTTATTAAAGCAGGCGCTATCGGCAATGTGATACAGACCATCGGTCTCGGGCCTCACCGTATGACACCTAAATCGAGGCCCGACTGGTTCTTCCATAAAAACAGATATGGCGGAATCATTACCGATATTGGTTCTCATCAGTTCGATCAGTTCCTATTCTTTACAGGATCGACCGCTGCCGAAGTGGTTTCTTCTCATGTAGGAAATGTTCATTATCCGCAATATCCTGAGTTCGAAGATTTTGGCGATATTACGTTGAGAGGAAATAATGGAATGGGCTATATCCGCGTTGACTGGTTTACGCCAGATGGCCTTGCATCCTGGGGCGATGGGCGATTGACCATTCTGGGAACAGAAGGTTTTATTGAAGTACGCAAGAATGTAGACATTGCAGGTCCTGCCGGCGGCAACCACTTATACCTCGTAAACCAGAAAGAGACCAGGTACATAGATTGCAATGCTGATCCATTACCTTTTGGCGAGTTGTTCGTGAACGATATTGTAAACAGAACAGAAACCGCCATGCCACAGGCACATTGTTTACTGGCAACCGAACTGGCATTAAAGGCCCAGAAACATGCACATACCATTCATTTAACAAAATGATGATAGCAGTTGTATTGATCCTGGTATTGATCCTGGCTGTGTATGCATTTATGCAGCAACCTTCTTTTGGTAAACTGCCTTCCGGTAAACGGCTCGAGAAAATAAAGACCTCGCCGAATTATCGTGAAGGCAGTTTTCGGAATATCCATTTCACACCCATGCTTGAAGAAGGTAAGGGCTATACCACTGTGATGAAGGAATTCTTTTTCAACAAAGACAAACGCAACTCGCCCAAAACAAAACTCCCTTCGCAAAAAACAGGTCTACTTTCATTAAACAAGGATGAAAATATTATTGTATGGTTTGGCCACTCCTCCTATTTTATACAGGTAGATGGCAAGAAACTATTGGTGGATCCTGTATTAAGTGGTCATGCTTCTCCAATAAGTTTTACCACAAAAAGCTATCAGGGTACAAATCGGTATTCGCCGGAAGAATTACCTGAGATCGATTATCTGTTTATCTCGCATGATCATTGGGACCATCTGGATTATCATACGGTAACCAAACTCAAAGTAAAAAAAATCATTACCGGCTTGGGTACCGGTGCTCATTTTGAACGCTGGGGTTTTGATCCTGCCATGATCATTGAGATAGACTGGAATGAAGAAGCAAGGCTGGACGAAGGATTTTACATACATACCTTTCCTGCCAGGCATTTTTCGGGGAGGGGACTTACCAGAAACAAATCCATCTGGCTTTCTTTTGTGCTCATTACACCCACACTGAAAATATTCATCGGTGGTGATTCAGGGTATGATACTCATTTTATAGATATCGGTAAAGCTTACGGGCCATTTGATCTTGCCATATTGGAATGCGGCCAGTACAACCATTACTGGAAATACATTCATATGATGCCGGAAGAAACGGCACAGGCGGCGCTTGATCTCCAGGCGAAACTGTTGTTACCCGTGCATTGGGCCAAATTTAGTCTGGGACTTCATTCCTGGGATGAACCCATCATCCGTGTAACACAGGCTTGTAAAGAAAAGAACATACCGGTTATTCATCCCATGATCGGTGAACCGGTAAATTTGAACCACCCGGCCAAAACCCTTCGCTGGTGGGAAGGAATAGATTAACTAATTTCCGGAGCAGATGGCTTTTACGCAACCCTTAAACACAACTATTCTTTTTTCACGAATATTTTTATGCCTGTCTTCCGCTAAACAAAATAATACAGAAGAAAAAAACTTGGCGGGGCATACAACTGATTCTGCTATTGATTGCCGTTCAAATATTCCATCCCGGTTTACATACTTGTCGCCAACGCAAAGAAAAGATGTAACCTGAAATAATCCCTTTATGAAATGCGTTAAGTTATCAGCATATCTGTCTTTGATAAAGTACCAATTAATCAACTTTTCTCAAAGCCGATATAACAAAATTTCAAAGAGCTAAATCGTAACCAATGGAATATCTTCGATTAATATCAAAACGCTGGTGATTCTATAGAAAGGTTCAACAGCTTAATTATGTAAACAAGTCTCCTATCTTTAAGGAATCATCTAACCAGCTTTTCAAAATCTTACCACATGAAACGATTGCTGCTTGCCACCTCCATTTGCTTTCTGCTATCCGTTAGCACCCAGGCACAAAATGCTGTAACCGCTGCCAACCGTTTCATCGCTATGCTTGACGGCCATCAAAAAGATTCAACTCTTTTTCCGTTTGACGGCGATGAACGTTATAATTACCATTTTGTGCCCTTACGCAGAAAAGGTATTACGTTCCATAATCTGAATGAAGAGCAGGCACATGCCGCACTGGATCTGATGCGGAGCTGTATGAGCAAAGAAAGTTTTAAAAAAGTAGGCGAGATCAGGCAACTCGATGATGTATTGAAAGTATTGGAAAACAGGAAACCCGAAGACCATTACCGCGATCCCTATAATTACCATATTTCTATTTTCGGAATCCCTTCTGACAACACGATCTGGGGCTGGCGTTTTGAAGGGCATCATATTTCTTTTAATTTTTCATTCGATAAACAAACCCTTACTGCGGCAACACCCAGCTTCCTGGGAAGTAATCCTGCCATTGTATTAAGCGGCCCTGAAAAAGGGAAACAGGTATTAAAAGAAGAAACCGATAAAGGCTTTGCTTTACTGCATTCCTTACATAATATACAATTACAAAAAGCAGTGATAGATACGTTTGCATTCAAAGATATTTTAACCTTTGATAAAAGAAGTGCCCTGCTCGGAAACCCGGCAGGCATCTGTTATACTGAATTAACCAAAGAGCAGCAGGCATTGATGCTGCAACTCATCGGCACCTATGTGCACCGGTTTACCAAACTGTTTGCAGATGATATGTTGAAAGAGATAGAAAAGGATGGATTGAACAACCTCTGGTTTGCCTGGGCGGGTTACACAAAAGAAGAATTAGGTAAAGGCGCTTATTACCGGGTACAGGGCCCCGGCATTGTAATTGAATATGATAATACGCAGAATAATGCCAATCATGTTCATTCTGTTATCCGCGACCTGAAACATGATTTTGGCGGCGATGAATTACTAGAACATTACAAATCGGCACATAACCGCTGAAGAAAAAATATTCACGATCTGAACACAGGTATAGTTAACTGTTATGAAAATATTTTCCATTTTACTAATTTTTTTTCTGTTACCCACATGTGTATCTGCACAGGAAAAGCCGGCCTATGTTTTATACAATGCCAAAGGCAAGAAAATAGGCTATGAAAAAATGATCCGTACCTTAACAGAAAAAGACATCGTATTGTTTGGCGAGTACCACAATAACCCTATTGCACACTGGCTGCAATTAGAAGTAACCACTTCTCTCAAACAAAACCGCGAACTGGTAATGGGTGCCGAAATGTTTGAACAGGATAACCAGGATGTATTGGATAGGTATCTGCAGGGAAAGATCAAAGCCAAAGAGCTGGACTCCTTGGCAAGGTTATGGAAAAATTATCCTACCGATTATGCCCCACTGGTAAATTTTGCTAGAGACAACCAGATCGCATTTGCAGCCAGTAATATTCCAAGAAGATATGCATCAATGGTGGCCAGGGGTGGTTTTGAAGCGCTGGACACCCTCTCGGCAAAAGAAAAAACCTGGATAGCCCCCCTGCCCGTTGCTTATGATGCTGAACTACCCGGTTATAAAAAAATGATGGAAATGATGGGTGGCCATAGTGGCGCTAACCTGCCTAAGGCCCAGGCCATAAAGGATGCAACAATGGCTTATTTTATTCTACAGTATTACAAAACAGGCAGCCTCTTTATCCATTTCAATGGATCATATCATTCGGATAATTATGAAGGCATTCTCTGGTATTTAAAAAATCAAAGGCCTGGATTGAAGTATGCTACGATTACCACTGTATCGCAGAAAGATGTGAACCGTTTACTGGCCGGGAATATTGGCCGTGCAGATTTTATTATTTGTGTACCTGAGAATATGACCACCACTTATTAATTTATTCTGATTCTTTATATGCCTTTGCCGCTTTGCATGAAAACAGTATGCAAAGCGGCAAAGCAGAATTTTATCTTAAAAATGTTTATTTTGTTTACAAAAAAGGCCCCATGTTTCGAAGATTGGTTCTGATATGTTTTCTGGGTATGCTATTCACCGACTATTCCTATAGCCAGTCAACAACGATCGATACATACACAAACGAGTTACTCTTCAATATTTTTACGGAAAAGCCTGATCCTTCTATCCAGGATTTTATCAAAACATATGTCCCGATCCTGTTCGAGAAAAAGAAAAAAGAGGATGTATGGATCATGAACGGCAACAAACATACCCAGCCATACCAGGAGGTACATACTTTTATTTTTTTCAAACACCCTTTTGTAAAGAGTTCTTTTACAAGTGGCAAAATAGAATTTTACTGCCAGCGTAATGGCGATCCGAAGAATAACCTGATCACCAATGTGAAACTCTGGTTTGAATTTGATACCCAACTCGAAGCAGAGATGGCTTACGGAAAATTGATGGAAATTTTTGTGCAGATCAGTACGGATAAACATTTTGGCAGTACCAATGGCGCCCAGACCGGAGAATTTACAGATGCAAATGAAACCCGTGGTTTTGGGAGAGTACGTTTGCGGTTAACCGCCGATAATCTTGACCGGCGCACATTCAAGATCTTATTTGAAACAGAGAATGATATGTAATATCCGCTGCTTTATTTCATTTTTGCTTTTGCCCATCCCAATACGATCGATAATTGTTCTTCTTTGGTAAGATTAGAATTATCCAGTTCTATGGCATCAGGCGCTTTACGCAGCGGGCTGAACTCTCGGTTACTATCTATATAATCCCGCATTTCCAGATTAGCCTTTACTTCTTCAATACTGATATTCGGATTTTTGGCATAGAGTTCTTTAAATCGTCTTTCTACACGAACAGCCGGATCGGCCGTAACAAATATTTTCAACTCTGCATCAGGAAAAACGGTGGTACCGATATCCCTCCCATCCATTACAATCCTTTTTTTGTTACCCATAGCCTGTTGCTGTGCTACACCAAATTCGCGCACTTCCTGTAAAGCAGCTACCTCGCTCACATGTTCACTCACCAGCATATCACGTATCAGTACTTCCACATTCTCATCATTCAAATACATATCGCTATGACCTGTTTTTTCATTGTATTGAAACCCAAGGCTGATCTCTCCTAACGCTTTGCGGATCTTCTTTCCGTGTTTCCAATCAATATGCTGGCGTAGAAAATACAAAGTGATTGCACGGTACATGGCGCCGCTGTCGATAAATACATAGTTTAACTCATTGGCCAATTGTTTGGCAAGGGTGCTTTTACCGCAGGAAGAGAACCCGTCTAAAGTAATGATGATATCTTTCATAATAATGACCGGATCGGTTGCGGCGCTAAAACAGCCTGAACCTTCCCGCGCAAATGTACAAAACAAAAAGCCGGCGTTTTACAACACCGGCTTATTTCCTCTATCCTGTATTATCCAAAACCAACTAAGATGGTAACACTACCGTATCCACTACATGGATCACACCATTGCTCTGGTATACATTTTTGATGGTTACAGTAGACACGCCGCCTTTCTCATCTGTTAATACCAGTTTACTTCCTTTCATGCTTGCTTTTAAGGTACCGCCTGATACCGTTTTTAATTCTGCAGTTCCGTTACCTTCTTTGATCAGTTTAGCAATAGCTGCTGCATCAAATTTTCCCGCTACCACATGGTAAGTAAGGATTTTGGTAAGCGTTGCTTTGTTCTCAGGTTTTACCAGCGATTCAACCGTTCCGGCAGGTAGTTTTGCAAATGCTTCATTGGTTGGAGCAAATACAGTAAAGGGACCTGCACTTTGTAAGGTTTCTACCAGGCCTGCTGCTTTTACAGCAGCTACCAGTGTAGTGTGGTCTTTAGAATTCACTGCATTCTCAACAATATTTTTGGTTGAATACATTGGTGCACCACCCACTTCTACCGGTTTGTCCATTTTTTGTGCCATTGACGCATTCAATATAAATGCAGACATCAGCATAAGAGCAATCTTTTTCATAATTTTTTGTTGAAATAAGGTTGTTATAATTTGTTTACAGGATTACTTACGAAGCCTGGAGAAAATCGGATTGCATAAATGATCTTTTTTTACCGCGGGGCAGCAAATACTGAATATTGAATAAGGAATATTCGGTATTCAAAGGTTTTTGAACAGATCGGGATAATCGGATATCACCCCGTTTACCCCCATTTTTTTCAGCTCGCGAATACGTTCAATGGTATTCACCGTCCAGGGCAACAGGCTGATACCTGCATCGCGGCATTGTTTGACGAGTAAAGGGGTTACTAAAGAATTTTCAGGACTATAGATACTCGGAATAAAACCAAGGTCACGCAACTGCAGAGCAAACGGTTTCTTATCAGCATCTTCTATCAGTAAAGCAGTTTTGTATTCAGGGTAATGAATATGCAGGTATTGCAATGTTCGTGGATCGAAAGATTGAATGATGATACGACTATCGATTTTCTTCTCTTTAATCACAGCGATCAACAACTCCACAAACTCAGCAGGTTTGGGATGGTATTGATCATCTGTCTCGGCATGACTCTTGGTTTCTATATTATAATTCGGCAACGGTTTTTTATTGGTTTTGCAATATTGTTCAACCGTATCGATCATATCGCCCAATAAAGGTTTCACAGCTTTCATTCTTTGCTGGTTCGGAAACCTTGGGTGGGGGCGAAGGCCTACATCAAACTTCTTCACCTCCTCATAATTCATGTGGTAAATATTAAGGCTTCTCTCTTCCGCTTCCGTAACAAAAACCCCATCCGGCCTGGTAGCAATCTCATGATTAAAAAAAGGCTCATGGCTAAGAATTACTTTCTTGTCTTTGGTAATGATCGCATCTGTTTCCAAAGTAGTCACACCCAGGTCAATCGCTTTGAGCATAGCGGGAATGGTATTCTCGGGCATTAATCCCCGGCAACCGCGGTGGCCTTCCTTATCAAAGTTTGTTACTTCCAATCGTTGGGATTTATGAGAGCTGAAACAAGCTGCCAGTGTTATACACAAAACAGCCATACTTATTTTTTTCATGATGGAAAGAGTTGATCTTTTCTTTTTTGCATTTCTGCTGCTACGGCCTGTGCGTCCGAATCACCGTTCTGTAATTTATCGAGAATATTGTTAAAACTCTGTTTATCGCGGTTCTGGCTAAGTTTACATACATGATCGATAGATGTTACCCTGATCTCAAAAGCAATAATAGCTTTTGTAAGCCGCATCACATATTCCTCGGACAATTCTTTATATAATGACGGGGAAGACGGATTATTCTCATAATAACTCGTGGTATCATCCAACAGGGTTAATAATTCATTATCACCAAGAAAAGACATTTCTCCTTTGGCGTGTACCGACATATAATTCCAGGTAGAAGCCTGTTTTTGATTGGTATACCAACTGGCACTCACATAGGTATGCGGGCCGGTAAAAACAACCAACACCTGTTTATTGGTTTCAAAAGCTTTGTGATGATCATTGCCTTTCATGATATGTCCTCGCAGGTATAACTGGCCCTGTTTTTCTATAAACAAAAAAGGGATCTGTGTGGCAACCGGCTTTTGTTCTGTATCCACACCTATTAGCATGGCAAAGGAATATTGTTTCATGAATGCCAGCACAACCGACGCATCATTTTCTTTAAAGTAAGGTAAGTGGTACATGCCATGAAGGTAAGAAAACTACTATTTTGATTTACGCTGAAAATTCTGCTGTAGTGTATCCGGAAGATATTGTGCTCTTATTCTTATTAAGTAGCTATTTATAATTTAATCTTTATTCCCGTATTTACCACCCTTCCATCCAATGGCGCATAGATATCACGAAAAACCGGGCGGGTAACATTGCCGGTGTAAATGATCTCCCATTTTGTTTGCCTTTGATCTGTAAGGTTTTCAACATTCACGAACAGGTCCCAGTGTTTCCACATTTTTTGCGCAAGCAACCCGAATGTGATGAATGCCTTACCTGTTTTACCGTCTGACAGAACCTGTTCTCCTGTATAAAAACTTTCTATGCCAAACCGGAATCGGTTCTCTATCTCGTAGGTAAGATCTGCATTTACCCTGTGTTTTGCCGATAAAGGTTGCCATTGATCTGATCCGTTATAATGTTGTTTGGTATCTGTATAGGTATAGCCCAGGTAAACCGTTAATTCATCCATTCTCAGTTTCAGATTTGTTTCTGCTCCTTTGGTATCTATATACCCGTTGGCATTTATAAAATCATTGCCTTGCAGCAGAATGGGCTTATTCAGTTTTGTATAGAAGAAATATTGGTTGAGCGACAGTTTTGCCCTCTTCCATTGTTTTTTATAATTGAGATCCGCCTGCACACCAAAACTTCTCTCGGCATTGATGTTAGAAAAATTGATCGAATGAATATACTGATACGCATTTTTTTCTGCATCGTCAAGAAAAGGGGTGGGCATTTTATATCCCAATCCGCCACCTATCCGGCTACTCAGGCTTTCGTTAATGTTCAAAAGGATGTTTACCCTGGGTAATATAAATACACCTTTCCATTTCTCATGGGTAGCAGGGGTGTTATTATCTATCCGCAAACCGCTTTCAATGGTAATCCTCTTGGTTGGCTGAAAAGTATGCTGGGCAAAGAATCCGATAGTAGAAAGGTTATAAGTGAGTAGTGTATGGGTTTTGGGTGTAAATCTTTCTGTCCATCCGTTCAAACCCATTACCCATTCTGTTTTTGATTTTTTATACGTATAATTTATTTCCGTAAAGGATGAAAATTGCTGGCCGTGAAAACGGTAATCCGGGATACTTAGATCACGTTCAAATATGCCAATTGAGTTTTTAATATGTATAGAGCTGTTCGCATTGATAGTATGCGTTAATGAACATTGAGTGGATACCCGGTGAGTGATATTCTTTTCAAAATACCTGTGCGTAGTATCTGCCCCTCCGGCAATCACATGCATATCGCCACCCAGCCTGTTCTCAAAACTGGTGTTTACACCAAACCAGGCTGTTGTTTTATCAGAAAAATAAAGAAATAATTTAGGATTGATAATTACCCTACCGGTTTTGGGCAGGGCACTAAATCCGATATTTGCCGGATCATATGCCCCGTTTTGATTGTAAGAACCAAATAAGGTTATTCCCACCCGGTTCCATTTTTGAGAATAAAATCCATTTGCGTCAACCCCTCTGGCAGAGTGGGTATTAAGTAAAAAGTTGCATTCTCTTTGCGCATGCGGTGTTTTGGAGATAAGGTTTACCAGGCCTGAAATGGCGCCTGCGCCATACAATGTAGAAGCCGATCCTTTAATATATTCCACCTGTTTTAGATCCAGTGGCGGTATTTGCATAATACTTAATCCACCGGAGAAGCCCGTGTATAAAGGCATTCCGTCTTTCAGTAATTGTGTGTAGCGGCCATCCAATCCCTGGATCCGGATATTGGCTGTTCCGCTTACGGCTGAGGTTTGCTGTGTAGTTATCCCGGTACTTTCATTCAGCAACATGCGTATGTCACCGGGTTTCATCGTTCCTTTTTCATCCAGCTCATCAGGAGCAACCACTTCTATCCGCGTGGGTATATCTTTCAGGTTAGTTCCGGTTCGGGTGGTTTGTACAATGACCTCATCGATGGGTTCATTGTCAGGTTCCAATTCTATTTCCTGCGGCATGGCCATGGAATGCGGAAATGAATCAACAAACTCTTTTTGTTGATAACCGATATGTGTAAATACAAGTATCCATTTCCCCTGGGGAATATTGTGCAAAATAATTTTCCCGGTGCTATCTGCAATGGAACCTATTTGTGTTCCTTTAATCCAAACAGAAGTGCCTGCCAACTTTTCTTTACCTGATTTTACGATTACCGTAAACGGGCTTTGGGCGTTGATCGTTTCTATTACAAAAAGAACAAATAATAAAACAGTGAGTTTTTTCATGGAGATTCATCACATAAAATCAATGATCATCATAGCATACTTACCGAATAAAATTTGATTAAAATTATTTTTTCATCTGTATCAATTCTGTCTGCGGCATATTGGCATTTCGCATGGCAATATTTCTTACTGTATGGGATACAAAATCACGAAACGATTTTTTGGTTACCTCATCATCACCTACCATGGCCGGTACGCCATTATCGCCTCCTTCGCGGATGCTTTGTACCAAAGGTATCTGACCAAGGAATGACAGATCATATTCATCTGCCAAACGTTTACCGCCTTCTTTTCCAAACAGGTAATATTTATTCCCGGGTAGTTCTGCCGGGGTGAAATAAGCCATATTCTCCACCAAACCAATAATCGGCACATTGATCTGCGCCTGTCCAAACATAGCAATGGCTTTTTTAGCATCGGCCAGCGCAACATTCTGCGGCGTGGTAACGATTACGACACCGGTTACGGGTACGATCTGCATCAGGGTTAAATGAATATCGCCGGTGCCGGGTGGCATATCAATGATCAGGTAATCCAGCTCGCCCCAATCCACATCGGTAATAAACTGGCGAATGGCGCTGCTGGCCATCGGCCCACGCCAAACCACCGCATTCTTTTCATCCACCAATAAACCAATACTGATAAGGCTGATGCCATATTTTTTTAAGGGAACGATCATACCCTTACCCGCTTTCTCCTTCATCATCGGGCGCTCGCCACGTACACCAAACATCATGGGCACACTTGGGCCATAAATATCTGCATCCATCAAACCCACAGAAGCCCCGCCTTCGGCCAGTGCCAGGGCAAGATTGGCCGAAACGGTGCTTTTCCCTACACCCCCCTTTCCGCTCACTACCGCAATAATATTTTTTACACCGGATAATACCTGTTGGTCATCCTTACGTTTGGTAGTGGTGTTAGCCGTAAAATTCACGGTAATATTCGCCTCTTTATTCACCAGTATCTTAATGGCATTTTCACTGGCCGTGCGCATCATATCCTTCATCGGGCAGGCCGGCGTGGTTAATACGATGGTAAACTGAACATTGTTGCCATCAATGGCGATATCCTTAACCATATTCAGGGTTACCAGGTCCTTACCCAGATCAGGCTCCTGCACATTGCTGAGCGCTTTCAATATATCTGCTTCTGTCATCACGAAAGTTTTTGTTAAAAAAGAATTGAGGGTGCAAAGTTAACCTTTGGCATCTTTACTTTGTTGATATTTCAAGCGCGAAAGGGATTGTGTGACGTTTTTTGTACAAAGGCTTGTATTTTTGAACCGAATGAAGCTACCGATACGATACTTTTTTTTACTGACTGTATTGCTTTCCGCAGGAAAAACCTTTTCACAGGCGAATGCGCCGCGTGATTCTGTTGTTCAATTATATGGTGTGGTGATGACCGCCGACAGCCTGCAGGGCATTCCATCTTGTAGTGTGATTGTAGAAGGCAAGGGCCGCGGTACCATTACCAGTTACGATGGGGTTTTCTCTATCGTGGTATTAAAAGGCGACCGTATTACCTTCTCCAGCATTGGTTTTAAAAACCGTAGCATTCAGATCCCGCCTAACCTTACCGAAAATCAATACAGCGTGATCCAGTTATTGGTGAGCGATACTGCCTATCTGCCCGCCACCATCCTCAAACCACGCCCTACCCGCGAACAGTTTGAACGCGATTTTGTGAATAATAAGGTTTCAGATGATCTTTACGAAACAGCCCGCAAGAACCTGGATGAAACCCAGCGCCGTGCCCTGATTGCCAGCCTTCCGGCCGATGGCAGGGAAGCGGTTAATTTCCAGCTTCGTCAGCAGGCCAGTAAAGCCTATTATGCAGGCCAGTTACCACCTATGAATATCCTCAACCCGGCAGCCTGGGCAGACTTTATACAGGCATGGAAACGGGGTGATTTTAAGAAAAAGAACTAAGGCTACACCAGCCAAATCACTGCTTCCCCCATATCCGGGATGAAAGAATTCCGATGAATAGCTGTAATCGATTTTGTGCAACACTATTTCACAGCAGATAGTATTACCGGTCAAAAATCATTCGAAATAAATACCCGGTTACCTGTCTAAGATTTTAACTTTGTATCAGACAACTTAAAACTAACGATCATGACATTGAAAAACATTTCAGTGATTGGTGCAGGCACCATGGGCAATGGCATAGCCCATGTATTTGCGCAAAGTGGTTTTACTGTAATATTGGTAGATCTGAATTCAGGGCAGCTGGAAAGGGCTATGCAGACCATCCACAAAAACCTCGACAGGCAGATAGCCAAAGGAACGCTTACCGAAGAAGAAAAGAAAAAGACACTGGCCAATCTTACCATTCAAACCAATATGGCCATAGGTGTATCGCAGGCCGACCTGGTGGTGGAAGCCGCTACGGAAAACACTGCGTTAAAGCAGGATATTTTCAGGCAACTGGATGCCAATGCTCCCAGGTCGGCTATATTGGCTACCAATACTTCTTCTATATCCATCACAAAAATTGCGGCGGTAACCAACAGGCCCCAACAGGTAATTGGTATGCATTTTATGAACCCCGTACCGGTAATGAAACTGGTAGAGATTATTAATGGATATGCGACTGCAACTGCCGTTACCGATGCTGTAGTGGCCTTGAGTAAGCAACTGGGTAAAGTTCCTTGCGTGGTAAATGATTACCCGGGCTTCATCGCTAACCGCATACTGATGCCAATGATTAACGAAGCCATTTATAGTGTATACGAAAGTGTGGCCGGTGTGGAAGCAATAGATACCGTAATGAAACTGGGCATGTCACAGCCGATGGGGCCTTTACAGTTGGCTGATTTTATTGGATTGGATGTTTGTCTGAGTATCCTCAATGTATTGCATGATGGTTTTGGTAATCCCAAATATGCACCTTGCCCTTTATTGGTGAATATGGTTGCCTGCGGTAACCTGGGGGCAAAAACCGGGGAAGGATTTTACCAATATACCCCGGGAAACAAGGATCTTGTAGTGAGCGAACGATTTAAAAAATAGTTTTTATTGTATTAATGCCACAGCGCATACAGATTAATAGTGTTAAACTGTATGTGCTGTGGCATTAATGGTTTACTTTGGCTTAATAAGCAGCTATGTTTTTTATTCTTTCCAAAATATTATTTTTTTTGCTCGTTCCCTTCTGGTGGATCGTGATCTTATACATCTGGAGATGCGTCACTAAATCTGCAAAAGCAAAGAAACAATTGGGCATGATCCTTATCCTTATTGCGATTGTATTTACCAATCCTTTCTTGCATCGTTTTCTTGTTATGCAATGGCAACCGGCGCCTGTTACGCTAACTGCGGGTAAAAGCTATGAAGCCAGTATCTTATTAGGCGGCTTATCCGGCTATGATAAAAATGAACGTGGGTATTTTGGGAATAATGCAGACAGATTTATCCAAACAGCAAACCTTTACCATCAGGGTTTTATTAAAAAGATCATCGTTAGTGGCGGCTCAGGAAAACTAAGTCAGGATGAACCAGCCGAATCTTTGTTTCTCAGAACACAATTAATCGCTAACGGCATACCGGATTCTGCCATCATTATCGAAAGCCGGTCTAAGAATACTTATGAGAATGCAGTATTCTCAAAAAAAATCACAGACTCCATGCATTTATCAGCACCCTTTATATTGGTAACGTCTGCCTTACATATGAAAAGGTCGGTGAGTGTATTTGCAAAAGCAGGCTTCAATTGTATTGCATTTCCCTGTGATTATAAAGTAGTGCCTTTAAAATTTTCGATTGAGGATATGATGCTGCCCGATATCAATTTATTAAGCGAGTGGTCTTTTTTTATCAAAGAAGTGGTGGGATTGTATGTTTACAAACTAACAGGCAAAGCCTGATTTATCTGCGATAGGAAGCCCCGGATTATAGTATCGCTGTTATCGTGAGAGTATTATTTTTCCAAAAGCAGAGATACAGGGTTTTATTTAACGGGAGTGACTTCTATAAAACGAATATCACTCAACCGATGCAAAGCTTCTTCCAGCCTCGCTTTGGGGATACCTACCTGTAACTGGCAAAACAATTGGTTCTCCTGCCCCACCACACTGCAGTTGCATTGCTTTACAATCATCATCACATCATTCATCTGTGTATAATCAAATTGAAGCTGATAGCGTACTTCAATTGGTTGCTGAATAACAGGAACCAATTGCAAAGCCATAGATGTGGCCGATTTGTATGCCTGTATCAATCCCGGCACACCCAATAAAGTGCCACCGAAATACCTGACAACGATGACTGATATATTTGTAAGTCCTTTACTGTCTATCTGTCCAAGAATCGGTCTGCCGGCTGTTCCCGACGGTTCCCCGTCATCACTGACACGAAATGTATTTCCATCCCAACCCAAACGATACGCAAAACAATGATGTACTGCTTTGGCGTGTTCTTTTTTTAAATGTTGCAGCCATTGTTTACAGTCTTCCGCCGTTTGTACGGGATAAGCATACGCAAGGAATTTACTACCGCGGTCTTTGAACTCGGCAAAAGATGCTTTTTCTATGGTTTGATAATATTCCGCGTCACTCATAAACTATCCCCGAATGCGATAAGATAAATAGCCACCAGGGATAAAATAATCCCTCCCCAGTTAAGTTTTGATAATTTTTCTGTAAACAACAGCCATGCCACTACCGAACTGAACAATACAATACCCATATTGTTCACCGGTATACTTGCACTACTTTGCCAGGGGCTGTTTTTCAAAAATCTTACCAGGCACCAGATAGAAAAATAATTGGGTATCCCAATGATGATACCTGCTGCCAGGTTTTTAAAAAAGAACGTCTGTTTGCCTCGAATATACTGGAATAATAAAATAGTTGAACCGATTACCGCTGCTGATAAAAATCCGCTGATGAGATATGCATTCTTGTTTTCCTCTGTTACATAAGTTTTTTGAACATGATTAATGAGCGCGTCGAGCAAACCGCTTCCTATAAATAAAATAAAAGGTAAAGTATATTCCCATTTACGGATAGCCGGTTCTTTGTCGGATGCTTGTGCTTTGTTTGGGTAACAGGTAAATACTATGGCAAACAGTGCCAGTATTACACCCACCAGCTTCCAGCCCTGTACAGATTCTCCATATAAATACACAGAAAGCATTACCGGGATGATTAAGGATAATTTATTGGCCACAGAAGCTACGGCCACGCCAATCTTTTGTGTAGTAATCCCAACCATATTAAAAATGGATACAAACAACACACCCATCACACAGGCCCATGTAAACCAGGGTGTATGCATGCTTTCTTCATTGACTGGAAAAGATCCGTTTACAAAAGAACCCGTAATCACACAGGTAATGTAATTGAATACGATGGCCTGGAATATATTTACTGTATACTTCTCGCAAATTTTGAATACGAGCGTAAGGTAACTGGTTAGGATAATGCTGCCTGCGAGATAGAACATGCTGGTGGGAAGTTTAAGGTCTGGCGCTTTTCATTTTAGTGATGGGCATAATAATCAATACGGTCTGTACTTATTTTTTCTGTTTTAACAGAATAGGATATGGGTAATACCGGGGCATCCAATCCTTCCGGGATGGTGACTGATTCATTGGTGATAATTCTTGCTTCATCCCATTTCCCTTCTCTGATAAATGATTGGAGCAGTTGAGCACCGCCTTCTATCAAAACGCTTTGGATATTTTGTTGATAACAGGTATCCAATATTTGCCGGATCCTATTTTTACCGGCATGTATCTGATGATAAAGTATATTTCCGTTCTCTTCCTGTTTATGGCCGTTAAAGAGGATCGTCTTTTGTTGTTGATCAAATATGTGTAAAGTTTGGGGCAGGCGAAGCTGCATATCCAATACCAATCTCACCGGCTGTTTGCCTTTGCCTGAACGGTTATTAAGCGATGGATTGTCTTTTAATGCCGTATGCGTGCCTACCATGATCGCCGCTTCCTCACTTCTCCATTGATGAACCAGGCGGTTGCTGTATTCGTTGCTGATGTATAAACGCTGATCTGATATACCGGCAATTTTACGATTAGCGGTTTGCGCCCATTTCAAAATAATATATGGCCTGTGTTGGGTATGAAAAGTGAAAAAGCGTTTATTCAGTTCTTTACATTCCTTCTCCAAAACACCGGTAATTATTTCCACTCCCGCCTTTTGCAGTTTTTCAATGCCTTTGCCGTTCACTTCCGCAAAGGGGTCGCGGCAACCAATCACTGCTTTAGGGATCTTTTTTTGAATGATCAAATCACTGCAGGGAGGTGTTTTACCAAAATGAGCGCAAGGCTCGAGCGAAACATAAATAGTTGACTGAGTGATAAGATGTGCATCCGCTTTCGAAACGCTATTCAGGCAGTTCACCTCAGCATGCGCCTGGCCATATTGCCGGTGCCAGCCCTCTCCTATGATCCTGTTATTGTGTACCAATACCGCTCCTACCATGGGATTGGGCGCCACAAAACCTGCCCCCAACCGGGCCAGTTCTATACAGCGAAGCATATATATGGTATGGGTATCCGTCATAACAGAATTGGCAAAAATAACCAAATGGTGCTAACATTGCAGCATGACCACCCAATCTGCCCAACAGGAAGCCACTGCACAACTTAAATTGCTGTACGATGAGCGCGAAGCCAATAATATGGCCGATTGGGTAATGGAGCATATTACCGGCAAAAAAAGAATAGACCGACTGCTGGATAAACAGGTAATATTAGCTGAACAGCAGATCGCCCAACTCCATGCTGTTTTAGCCGAACTGGCCACTCATAAACCCATTCAATATGTTTTGGGAGAAGCCTGGTTTGCAGGCATGCCCTTTTTTGTGAATGAATCTGTATTGATACCAAGACCGGAGACAGAAGAGTTAATTGAGTGGATTGCGAAAGAAAGTTTGGCGCTTGGGGTTGGGGGTTGGGGGTTGATAGATATTGGAACAGGTAGTGGATGTATTCCCATCAGTTTAAAGAAAAAACTTCCGCAAGTTAGAGTTACCTCGATTGATGTAAGTGCCGAGGCTTTGCAGGTAGCTAAGCAAAATGCGGCAATATTAAACACAGAGGTCAATTTTTTACAACTTGATTTTTTAGATGAAACCAATTGGGAACAGTTGCCTTTGTATGATATCATCGTAAGCAATCCTCCTTACATTAAACAATCAGAAGAAAGCAGCATGCTACCCAATGTACTCAAATATGAACCTGCACTGGCTTTGTTTGTACCGGATGATGACGCACTACTGTTCTACAGGAAGATCGCAGCATTTGCCAAAACACATTTATCTGTACACGGAATGATATTTGTTGAAATTAATGAAGCGCTGGCAAGTGAAGTAACGGCATTATTTAAAAGCTTTGGCTTTGAAACCGAGTTGAGGAAGGATATGCAGGGGAGAGATCGAATGCTGAGAGCCCATTTAAAAATTTGAAAATGCGCTAATTTGAAAATGGAAGAAGACGGAACTGTGAGGCCGCTGAAAAATGAGAGCCCTTTTATTTTCAAATTCTCAAATTTTCAAATTATTGATTGTTCACTGCCATCACCGGCGTAGCACCTAATTTCTTAATCACCTGCATTACACGGATAGCTGTACCTAGGTGCGAAGTGCTGTCGCCGTTAATAACAACAGAAGGTTTATCTGTTTCTTTGGCTAAATAGGCTTTCAGTTCCACTTCCAGCTGATCAATAGTTGTTTTCTTTTGTGCCAGATAAATGTTTTGGTCTTTATCAACAGTAATGACTACCGTTTGTTTCGATTTGGTATCCGTTTTGGCCCTGGGATTGGAGACCTTGATCACATTCGGGTTAGCCAATGTAGATACGATCAGGAAGAACAATAACAATATGAACAAAATATCATTGAGTGCACCGGTGTGTACTTCGGGATGACTCTTTAATCGTTTTCTTATGTTCATTTTTTTTAATTAGTAATTGGTAATTAGTAGTTAGTAATTACCAATCTGTTTTATTCCTGTTGAGTCATGTTCAAACTGCACAAGTGTGCGACGCAACGATGTTCCATCAATGTTCAAAAGGCCGGCCCAAAATAATTACTAACTATTAATTATTTCGTGGGTTCCTGCAGCACATCAATAAACTCCGCGCTGGCTGCTTCCATCTTATTTGCTGTCTTATCTATCTGTGTGGTTAAAGCATTGTGCCCAATGTATGCCAGTAAACCGATGATTAAACCGGTACCGGATGTAATCATTTTTACATAGATACCACCGGCTATATCGTTTAGCGTAAATTGTCCGGAACTGGCGATGCCGTAAAATAACTGTATCATACCTACAATGGTTCCTAAAAAACCAAACATGGGTGCAATACCGGCAATAAGGGATAAGATAGACAGGTTACGCTCCATCTTATACATTTCCAGCTTGCCTACATTTTCCATACTTTTTTCGATCGCATCGATGGGTTTACCTATTCTTTGTAATCCTTTATCAATCATTCTCGCAACAGGATTATCCGTATTCTTTGATAAACTCCTTGCCGCCGTTACATTTCCATTCACAATATGATCGCGGATGATATTCATGAAATTCGGATCAATACGGGATGCTTTACGGATGGCCATCAGTCTTTCAATAAAAACAAAAATGGCCGCTATCAGTAATACGTATAGAGGATACATGATCCATCCCCCTTTTTCCAATAATGACCAAAGGGAAATTTTTTCGGCAACGGCAGGTACCGCGGCTGCGGCTTTGTGCAAAGTATCTATCTGTAGCAGATCGAACATCCTTTTGGGGTTTTAGGTAAAGCTAAAATTAGATGCTTCTACAAAAGAACAGTGTTAGTGTGAATAAAAATGTGAAGAGAAGGCTTTTTAGGAAAGCTTTTACACATAGGGTAATCAGTTTTAACAATTCCTATTCTGCGAAAACGCCCGGTTCCCTGTAGCTCTGCGGTGAATAAAAGCTTCCATTCACCGAAGAGATAGGGAGCGCGTTGAGTTTGCGCTGAGTTGTATGTAAAATATTCTAACTTGTCCCCTAATTGTCAATCTATGAACCTGCAGGCTTTCTGGCAATACGAACCTACCCAGGTAATGACCGAGCTGCAAACCGCAGAAACAGGACTCTCTGCCACTGAAGCCGCCAAACGGGCGCTTGCCGGTGCGGATAAGAAAAAAATAAAACACCCCGTTTTAGAAAACGGCATACTCTTCTTATCACAATTTAAAAGTCCGCTGGTGTTGTTATTGGTGGCAGCCGTAATCCTTTCGGCCATCTTGGGCGAAACATCCGATGTCTTTATTATTCTCTTCATCTTACTCGCAACGGGTATTATGAGTTTTATACAGGAGAAACGCGCAGGCAATGCCGTAGAAAAACTCCGCTCGATCATCCGCACCAAGGTAAAATTATTGCGGGATGGCAAACCGGTAGAAGTGTATACAGAAGATGTGGTACCGGGCGATATTATTACGTTCTCTGCAGGCGACATCATTCCCGCAGATTGTTTGTTGTTTGAAGAAAGGGATATGCACGTGAATGAAGCTACCCTAACCGGCGAAACCTATCCAGCAGAAAAAGCGATGGGTATTTTGCCGGAAACCACAGGCATTTCCAAACGCACCAATACTGTATTTGAAGGAACCAGCGTAGTGAGCGGTTCGGGCAAAGCCATTGCGGTGCTGACAGGTAAAGACACCCTATTTGGCAATATCTCTGAAAGCCTCAGCAAACCGACAGAAGAAACCGCTTTTGAAAAAGGGATCCGCAAATTTGGGTTTCTCTTAATGCAGATCACTATTGTATTGGCAATCATTATCCTGGCGGTGAATATTTATTTTGGGAGGCCCCTGATCGATTCATTGCTATTTGGCCTCGCACTGGCTGTGGGTATGGCTCCCGAATTATTACCCGCTATTATGACCATTGCCATGAGTGCCGGTGCCAAAAGAATGGCAGCACAAAAAGTGATTGTAAAAAAATTATCGAGTATACAGAACCTGGGAGAGATCGATCTTTTCTGTTCAGATAAAACAGGAACCTTAACGGAAGGCGTTTTAAAAGTATCCGACACTGTTGGCATTGATGGAAAAGAAAACCCCAGTGTAAAACTACTTGCCTTCCTCAACGCCAGTTTTGAAAGCGGGTTTGCCAATCCGATGGATGAAGCGCTGCGCGGTATGACAGGCATAAGCGCCGATGGTTATACCAAGACCGATGAGATCCCTTACGACTTTATCCGCAAATGTTTAAGTATAAATGTGGTAAAGGATGGTAAACAACAGATCGTTACCAAAGGCGCATTATCCAATATTGTAGCCAAATGCAATCAGGTATTACAGGCCGATGGAAGCATAACGCCAATAGAACCTGAAAAAGAAAAAATAAACGATCTGTATAAACAATACAGTAACCAGGGATACCGTAGCATTGGTGTTTGTTATAAACCTACTGATAAAGTCCACGATCTGAGTAAAGAGGATGAAGTGAATATGATCTTTGCCGGCTTTGTTTTATTATTCGATCCGCCAAAACCGGGTGTGGTAGAGGTGATTGAACAATTAAGACAGAACGGTGTGGCACTCAAGATCATTACCGGCGATAATAAATTAGTGGCAGAATTTATTGCCAATAAAATGGGATTAATGAACTGTGTGGTGATAACCGGAGAAGAGATCGGGAAGATGAGTCCGGAAGCTTTGGTGTTGAATGTGCAGAAAGCCAATGTATTTGCCGAGATAGAACCGCAGCAGAAAGAAAACATTATCAAAGCCCTGCGCAAAGCCGGTAATACGGTTGCATACATGGGCGATGGCATTAATGATGTTGCGGCCATTAATGCGGCCGATGTGGGTATTTCCACCAATAATGCCGTAGATGTTGCCAAAGAGGCGGCCGATGTGGTACTGCTCGAAAAAGACCTTGCCGTACTGAATGCCGGTATTACTGAAGGAAGGCGTACATTCCTGAACACACTCAAATATATTTATACCAATACCAGCGCTACATTTGGCAATATGTTCAGTATGGCAGGCGCTTCTTTGATCCTTCCGTTTTTACCCATGCTGCCGCAACAGATCCTGATGACAAACTTCCTTACCGACTTCCCCTATATGGCAGTGGCGGCGGATAATGTGGATGAGGATCAATTAAAAATACCACAGAAATGGAACCTGAAACAACTCAAAAATTTTATGATCGTATTCGGGCTGCACAGTTCGGTGTTTGATTACTTAACTTTCTATACGCTCTACAAATTATTTAAAGCCGATGCAGACATGTTCCATACCGGTTGGTTCATAGAATCTATCTGTACCGAACTACTGATACTGTTTGTGGTACGTACCCACAAATCTTTATTAAAAAGTATGCCCGGAAAATTATTAATAGCGTTAAGTATTACCGGCTTACTCTTAACCGTTGGCCTGCCTTTTATGCCTTTTGCCAAAGACCTTGGCTTTGTAGTGCCACCCTTTCAACTCCTCGGTATAATTGCAGGAATCTTAACGCTTTACGTGGTTACGGCGGATGTGATTAAGGTTTTGTTTTTTAGGAGAACGGCGATTTGAGGTTGAAAACTTAAATTTGATTTCGTAGACTTTCATCTCTCAATTGAACAAGAAAATTATTAAATTTAAATTCCTTTGCCTTTTTTGTGTTTTTAATGAACGACAATTCAAGTCCAATATTAATATTATTTTGTTCATCTAAAATTAATTGAGCATTATCTTGAAGTTTAATTTTTTTTAATTTTCGAGGCATTCGTTCAACATAATTTTTACACTTTTGCAATATTGTCTTGATATATAATTCAGAAATATCTTTGTAAGCTCTCCTTATTGCTCGTTTTGCCTCCACGCTACTGCGTTCCTTACAGCCGTAACGCAAAGCCCGCCAAAAACCTCAATGGGCGCAAAGAATAACGCTATGTATTTTACAGTTACCTTAATATTTCGATGATTTGTTTTCGTAACTTCAACCCATGCCACTCAAAAAAAACAACCAAACAGGCTTGCCTAATCCCCTGAAAGCGGAAATAGAAAACCTTACCGGCTGTTCTATGGATGCGGTTAAAATACATTTCAATTCCCCCAAACCCGACCAGCTGAAAGCAAAAGTCTATGCGCAAGGCACAGAGATCCACCTGGCACCTGGACAGGATCAACACTTACCACATGAAGCGTGGCATGTAGTGCAAGAAAAACAAGGCCGCGTACAACCCAATATGCAGATGAAGGACGGAGAACCGGTAAATGATGATAAAGCATTAGAGAAAAAAGCGGATAAGATGGGAAAGAATGCCGCTAAAAAATAATAAAGCATAACCTGTTAGCGGCTTAACCCATTCCTTTGTGTAAGATCTTTTGCACATGAAGGCACAAAGGAACGATTAGTGGTTTACAGGCAAAGTCTTCGCTAATCCGTATTCCTTCTATACCAGATAAGAAAACCCTTATTTTTATTCCATGGAAAACAATACACTCAGCTCACAGTTCCTTTTGCGCCCGGATATTACATTTTTAAATTTTGGTTCTTTTGGTGCCTGTCCAAAGCCTGTATTCGAAGAGTATCAGAAATTTCAACGGGAATTGGAAGCTGAACCCGTTCAATTTATTACCGTAAAAGGCCCGGCTTATTTAAAAGAAGCCCGTGAAGCATTAGGTGAGTATATTCATTGTGATCCAGATGATGTAGTGTTTACCACCAACCCATCCTATGCAATCAATATCATAGCAAAAAGTTTCCGCTTGCAGGCAGGTGATGAAGTGCTCAGCACCAATCTCGAATACGGCGCACTCGACCGCACCTGGAATTATTATTGCCGTAAAGCAGGCGCAAAATATGTTCGCCAACCTGTTACACTTCCGTTAACTACCAAGGAAAAATTTATTGAAGATTTTTTTCAAGGATTAACACCCCATACCAAAGCCATCTTTATCGGCCAGATCACCAGTGCAACCGCTTTGATTTTTCCGGTAAAAGAAATTTGTGAGATCGCAAAAGAAAAAGGTTTATTTACCATTGTAGATGGCGCGCATGTGCCCGGGCATATTCCACTGAACCTTTCAGAATTAAAAGCCGATGTGTATACGGGTGCCTGTCATAAATGGATGTGTACACCAAAAGGTTCTTCTTTTCTCTATGTAAAAAGAGAACACCAGCCTATGTTCGATCCATTGGTGGTAAGTTGGGGATATGAGAGTGCCCAGCCATCTCATTCAACATTCCTGGATTATCACCAGATGCAGGGTACGCGTGATTTCTCCGCTTTCTGTACAATACCAAAAGCTATTCAATTCTTAAACGACAATAACTGGCCCGAAAAAGCGGCGGAATGCAGGCAGTTGGCTCATAGCAATTACCAGCGTTTCTGCAACCTGGTAGGTTCAAAGCCGCTAAGCCCGATAAGCGATGAGTTTTTAGGACAGATTTGCAGTATCCCCATCAAAACTTCAGAGCCCACACAACTCAAACAATTATTGTACGAAAAATACAAAATCGAAATACCGGTAATGCCTCAGGATGAACAGGTATACCTCCGCTATTCGGTACAGGTATTTACCACGCAGAAGGATCTTGACCGATTGTATGAAGTATTATCAGAGATCATAAAGGAAACTGATTTAATACAAAAATTTGCTTAGAAATGGTTTCGGGCATTATCCTGTTTCAAAATAATCCCTGAACCTTTCTTTCCTTTTTCTTTGTTTTTCCTTTGCAAAATCCGTAATCCTTTAAGTGGAAGCTGTTCGATTTTCATAAAAGAAAACCGAAGACAAGCACTGTCTCTCAAACACAGAAATTCCTGTAGGTTGATAGGATCTGTGGGTTTATCCCTGATTATCGCCATTTATGGAAATCATCATTTACAAAATGACTGATAAGGGTATATTAGTATTCTATAAAAGATAAGCCCGATGTGGAATAGAATAAGCAATACCTTATTGATAGCGATGATCATGTGGTTATCGTTTATACATCTCGTTTTCGCCCAGGAAAAAAAACAAGCACCGTCAACACAGACATTATATACTGAGATCGCTAAGATGGACAGTATACTGTTTGCCGCATTTAACAAACAGAATATGCCTGTATTCAAAGCCCTGTTTACCGAAGACCTGGAATGGTTCCAGGATAATGGGGGGTTACTTACTTATCAAACCGTGTTTGATAATTTTGGAAGCATGTTCAAAAACGAGAACAAACTATCCAGGAAACTCGTAAAAGGCAGTCTGGAAGTGCACCCCCTCAAAGATTATGGTGCCATTGAAATAGGGATGCATGAATTTCGCCATATAGAAAACGGAAAAGAGGAATTGGGTACCTTTAAATTCCTGATGATCTGGCAGAAAAAAGAGGGTATATGGAAGATCTCAAGGGTGGTTAGTTATGATCATTAATAACCTTATATAAAATCAATACTATGTCAAGAGTAAGCACTTACCTTAATTTCGCTCGCAACACGGAAGAAGCTTTCAATTTTTACCGTTCTGTTTTTGGGGGTGAATTTACTGGCAATGGCGTTGCCCGTTTTGGAGATATGCCGCCTATGGAAGGGATGCCCCCTATAGCTGAAGAAGATAAGAACCTGATATTGCATATCGAATTAGCCATCACCGGCGGCCATATTTTAATGGGCACGGATGCGCCTGAATCCTTTGGCTTTACCGTAAACTTCGGCAACAATGTTCATATCAATATTGAACCGGATACAAGGGCAGAGACCAAAAAATTATGTGAAGCCTTATCTGCCGGCGGAACCATCACACAAGAATTGCAGGATATGTTCTGGGGAGCTTACTATGGAAGTTGCACAGATAAGTTTGGGGTGCATTGGATGTTTAACTGTAACGAGAAAAATTAGTGATCCATTTACAGTGGCATGCCGATACACCCGATGATCCGTTACTGGGAGGATCTGTTATCCGGTTGGTTGTAAAAAACATAAAACCTCTTTTTGAAGAATTTGTTCAGCGCGGAACCATCGCAGTAGACGCTTTGCGCACCCATACTCCCTGGAAAACAAATGAATTCGGATTCTTTGACCTGAACGGGAATGCAATCTTTATTATGGAAGACGAGGGGGTAAATATTGAATACTGAACAAGGAATGTTGAATATTGAAGTCAGCTATTCTCTAATTACTATTTTAATAATAGGAGACCCTTTTTTTCTTCGTTTTTCTTTTAGCGAAAACAATCCGGTTTAAAGTTGATGTCGCCTGATTTCAATAAAAGAAAAACGAAGAAAAAAAGTGTTTCGTACTATCAAAAACCCTGATAGCACTAAACACTTCAACATTCAAAATTCCTTGCTCGATATTCCTACGGCGTTTTCTGCATCTCTTTCATTTTCACCATTGCCATGATCTGGCGCATATTGTTTTCCATGCCTTCCGGGCTACCGTCTAAGAAGATAATATTTCCCTTACCGACTTCTGCAAAATTCTTGATGGCTTCTGTCCACATACTGAAAAGGATCACATTGGTATCCAGGTTTGCCTGTTTCATCTGTTCAGCCGCCTGGCTCATACCCTTGGCCACTTCTTCGCGGAAGAGCGCCACACCCTGTCCACGCAAACGGGCTGCTTCTTTTTCAGCATTGGCTGATATTTTTATGGCATTACCCTCTGCCTCTGCCGCTTTTGTCTTGGTGATCAGTAAAGCCTGTCCTTCATTTTCTGCAGCAGCTTTCAGGTTATTACTGGCCACCACCCGGCTCATGCTTTCCATAATCACTTTATCGAAAGTAATATCATTGATCTGGAGATCCTGTAAATGGTAACCCCAGCTTTCCAACGGTTCATCTATCTGTTCTTTCACAAATTCAACAATCTCGCGGCGTAGCAGTAAGATCTCGGCTTGTTTTTTGGTGGCTACAAAACCACGGATACTTCCTTCCACCGTTCGTATCAATGCCTGCATCAGGTCTTTATCATTAATAAACTTGAAAGCTACATTTTTAATGGTCTCCTCATCCTGGTTAATCACAGAGTATAACAACATGCTTTTAAAATACACATTGGCCTGGTCTAATGTTACAGCCTGAAACTCCAATTCTACCGATCGGTTTTGTATACTGACTGTTTTAAAGACCTGCTCAATCACAGGTATCTTAAAATTTAAACCGGGTCTTAATATGCGCCGGTATTTACCAAAGAGAGTTAGTACTGCGATGCTACCCTGGGTTACGGTAACCAATCCGCTGAAGACGAAAAATAATCCCAATAATACCCACCAGTAATCTGCAAGAATATTCATGGCTGATAATTTTATGTAAGTTACTAAGAATAAAAGGTTAGTCGCAGGAATCAACAATTTATTACACACCTGCCTGTTGCTCCCAAACCTGTACCAGCTCTACAAGCATCGCCACCGCTTTCTCCATATCTCTCACGCCAATCCATTCATGCCTGCTGTGTATGGCCTGCATGCCGGTAAATAAATTAGGACATGGCAGCCCCATAAAGCTCAACCGGCTGCCATCTGTTCCACCGCGAATAGGTTCTTTTACCGGATTGAGACCGATCCTTCGATAAGCTTCTTCTGCATATTCAATAATCTGTGGATATTGGCCCAGCACCTCTTTCATATTACGGTATTGTTCTTGTACCACAAATTCCATCCTGGCTTGGGGATACTGTCTGAGTATATTTTCTGCCAATGCTTTCAGTCTTGCTTCGTGTGCTGCAAGTTGTGTTGTATCAAAATCTCTTATCAGAAATTCAAGTGTTGCTTTTTCGGCTAAGCCTTCTGCACGCAATGCATGAACAAAGCCTTCACGGCCACCCGTAACTTCCGGCGACCATTCGTGTTTAGGCAGGGCAGCAAGTATTTCTCCTGCAATTTTTAATGCATTCACCATTTTGCCTTTTGCATAGCCCGGATGGGCAATCACTCCATGAATGGTTATGCTTACGCCATCTGCGCTAAAGGTTTCATCTTCCAACGTACCCAGCTCCCCACCATCCATTGTGTAGGCATAATCGGCGCCTAATTTTTGCAGGTCCAGTTTGGCTGTGCCTTGTCCTACTTCTTCATCAGGTGTAAATAATAATTTGATTGTGCCGTGTTTGATCTCAGGATGTGTTACCAGGTAATTGGCCATATCCATGATCTCAGCTATACCGGCTTTATCATCAGCTCCCAATAAAGTAAGGCCGCTTGCCGTAATGATATGATGACCGATATGTTCTTTCAGATAAGGGTAATCCGTTGTTTTAATTGTCTGTGTGGTATCATCCGGTAACACGATATCCGTTCCGTCATACTGTTTATGCAGGATGGGTTTCACATTTGTTCCGCTGCAATCAGGTGCCGTATCTACATGGCTACAGAAGCAGATAACCGGAACTTTTTTATGAGAGTTTGGGGGGATCGTTGCATATACATAGCCATATTCATCCGTATGTGCATCTGTAATACCCATGACCCGTAATTCTTTTACCAGTAATTGCGATAATTGTTTTTGTT
This sequence comes from uncultured Sediminibacterium sp., assembly GCA_964519475.1. GTDB lineage: Bacteria > Bacteroidota > Bacteroidia > Chitinophagales > Chitinophagaceae > Sediminibacterium. The sequence continues at coordinate 35,543 of CAZFKE010000009.1, read as the reverse complement.
TTTCCGAACTCGGGCTGGATTCGCTCTGCGGATCACTTTGTGTATCTATCCGAACATATCCCATGAAACGTTCTATAGCAGTAAAAGAATACCCTGGCAACATTTTTATTTTTTTGGAAAGATAGGCTATCCTTTTTTTCACACAAAAGCACAAAGACGTAAAGAAATAGGATTCCTATTGCAAATGCAATTTCTGTTTTCTATTTTGTTCCCTAAACAAACTTATATCCGTATGAAAAAATCATTGATCGGCGCCATTATTGGCGGCCTGCTCATTTTTATCTGGCAAACCCTTTCCTGGACAATACTCGATATCCACCGCCCCTCGCAGGATTACACTGCCAAACAGGATACCATCATGAAATTCCTGAATGCCACACTTGAAAAAGAAGGTGGATATATGATGCCAACCGTACCCAGGGGCACATCCTGGGAAGAAGCCAGCAAGGCAGGCGAGAAAAGTTTGGGCAAACCCTGGGCATTTATCCAGTACCACCAATCATTTAATACCAGTATGAATGATATGTATATGAATATGTTCCGCGGATTGGTGGCCAGTATCTTTATGGTATGGCTTCTCTGCTGGATCATTGGTAAATGGAACAGGCCCGGATTCATAAATATATTTATGGCCTGCATCTTCACCGGTCTTATCATTTTTATTTATGAGCCTTACAATACCTATATCTGGTACAAAATATTCGATGTTCGGGCACACCTCGTTGATGCATTGGCAGGATGGGGCATCTGTGGCATCTGGCTGGGGTTCTGGATGGGGAGGAAGTAATTAAAAATGGAAGCCGGAAACGAATACGATCTATCCTTCTATCGCCATATAAACAAAAAAGCCTGATGATGCATGTTACGGCATAATGATCAAAGGCGCAGCGCCACTGATCTCCACCAGTTCTAGGTCAAACACCAGGTCTTTACCGGCAAGTGGATGATTGGCATCCAGGATCACTACTTCTTCTTTTACTTCAATGATCACCACGGGTTGCTGATGTCCCTGCGGGCTGCTCATACTTAACTGCATACCTATTTCAGGAACGATCTCTGCGGGAAAACGCTCTTTCGGAAACTCAAGGATATGGTCTTCCTGTATAGGGCCATATGCTTCATCAAATGGAATATGGATGGTCTTTTTTTCACCGATACCCATTCCGGTAACGCCATCGTCAAAACCCGGGATCACCATTCCGCTGCCTACTTCAAATTCCAATGGTTCGCGACCTTCAGAAGAATCAAATGTGGTACCATCTGTTAACTTACCATGATAATGTATTTTAACAGTATCACCTTTTTTAACCTGTTGCATGTTTACTTTTTGAAATTGAAATAATGTGTGGACCCGGCTCCTGATCTTTTCTCAACTTTCGTTGCGTCGCACACTTCAAATGAAGTAACACTAATCAACCAAGAAAAAACGAATTCCGTTTTCCGCCGCCAAAAGTACAATTCAAATACAAGAAAGCGGGGTATTTTGGTTAATTTTCTATCCGGAAGCAAGATTATATGATAAAAATACCTTCTATAGTAACCCTTGCGCTAATGATCAGCCTTGGATTATCCCAACCATCCATATCCCAATCCTCAATAACAGCAGCCGCTTATCGAACAAACGTGTACGTTCCCTTGCTGAAAGGAAAGCGCATTGGTTTATTTGCCAATCATACTGCCACCATTGGCAGCAAACACCTGGTAGATACTTTGTTATCGCTGGGTATTCATATCAGCAAAGCCTTTGGCCCTGAACATGGGTTTAGGGGTACAGCAGATGCAGGTGAAAAAATTGACAACTATATCGATTCTGCAACAGGCATTCCGGTGATCTCATTGTTCGGCAAAAAAAGAAAACCTGCTGCTGAAGATCTTGCCGATGTGGATGTATTGGTTTTTGATATTCAGGATGTGGGAACCCGTTTCTATACATTCATATCTTCCCTGCAGGAATTTATGGAAGCGGCTTTTGAAAACCATAAACCGTTGATGATATTAGACAGGCCAAACCCCAATGGCTTTTATGTAGATGGGCCGGTATTGGACACAGCTTATAAAAGTTTTGTAGGCATGCAACCTGTCCCCATCGTATATGGCATGACCATAGCAGAATACGCATTGATGATAGCCGGTGAAAAATGGCTGAGTGAAAAAGCCAATGAAACATATGCTTACTATACCCGTGCAGCAAATTCAAAAGATACTGCTTTTCATTTCCAGGTGATCAAGTGTATCAACTACACGCATAAAAGCAAATACATTTTACCCATCAAACCGTCTCCGAATATTCCCGATATGGCATCGGTATACTGGTATGGCAGCACCTGTTTGTTTGAAGGAACCGCTTTAAGCGAAGGCCGGGGAACAAATCATCCCTTTGTAATATTCGGGCATCCTTCTTTACCCAACAACTTATACGCTTTCACACCCACCAGCCGCGATGGTGCCAAAGAGCCCAAACTGAAAGACCAGCTATGCTATGGCTGGAACCTCTATGGAACAAATAATGAGGTATTGGAAAAAATAAACAACCGCGTCCAGATCAAATACCTGCTGGAGGCCTACCGTTTATTTCCCGACAAAGCCCATTTCTTTCGTAAACCCGCAAATGCAAGTCCGGTAAGCTATTCATTCAATCGTCTGGCTGGCAGTAATGAACTGATGCAACAGATCATCGACGGAAAAACAGAAGCACAGATCAGACAAAGCTGGCAGCCGAAACTGGAAGCATTTAAGAAGATCCGGAAAAAGTATTTATTGTATGAAGATTTCGAATAGATGCTGTTTATTCGTAAAGTCGACTGCAGAAAATAAACCCATAAGCCCTTCCTCAGTTATCTTTGCCACATGCTAACATCCCGTTTACGCATTATTTTCATGGGTACGCCAGACTTTGCCGTAGCTTCCTTAGATGCGTTGGTACAAGCTGGTTTTGCTATCGCAGCTGTGGTAACCGCCCCTGATAAACCCGCAGGCCGCGGTATGAAATTAACCGAGAGCGCCGTTAAAAAATATGCTATTGAAAAAGGTTTGACGATTCTGCAACCGGAAAAATTAAAGAACCCTGAATTTATAGAACAGCTCCTTTCGCTAAAGGCAGACTTACAGATTGTTGTTGCTTTCCGTATGTTACCCGAGATTGTTTGGAATATGCCGCCGTTAGGAACGATTAACCTTCATGGTTCTTTATTGCCACAATACCGTGGTGCCGCCCCCATACATTGGGCCGTAATCAATGGTGAAAAAGAAACCGGGGTTACCACATTCAAACTCAAACACGAAATTGACACCGGTGATATACTACTCCAAAAAAGTTTCCCGATCGGTGAAAACGAGACCACAGGTGAAGTACACGATAAAATGAAAATAATCGGCGCGGAAGTATTGGTAGAAACGGTGAAAGGATTGGCAGCTGAAACTTTGCAGGAAGTTTCGCAATCGGCAATCAGTAATCGGCAATCGGCAGAATTAAAACATGCACCTAAAATATTTACTGAAACCTGTCAGATCAACTGGGATCAAAGCGTGAGGGTAATACACAACTTTATCCGTGGCCTCTCGCCTTTCCCCGGCGCGTTAACAAAGCTGGATGATAAGATCTTAAAAGTTTACAGAAGCAAAAAGGAAATAGAAGCACATACTTATCCCGTTGGCAAAGTATTCTCAGACGGAAAAACATTTATCAAATTCGCCTGCAAAGATGGTTACATTCATATAACAGACCTGCAGCTGGAAGGAAAGAAAAGAATGCTGGTTGGTGATTTTCTCCGTGGCTATCATTTAAATAAGAGTTAACAGGTAAAAGTGCGAACTTATTTACCCAGCAGCTTCTTCAATTCCTCCAACTCCACCACCCCCTGTTTACGCCATACTTCTTTACCTTTCTTATACATCACAAATACAGGTAAAGCATCTACTTTTTCCGCTTTCATTACATCCGTATCCATTCCACCATCCACTTTCACCAATGTATACTTTCCGGAAAAGGCTGTTTCCAATTGTTCTAATACCGGTTCCATTTTTTTGCAGGGCGGGCACCATTCGGCGCCGAAATCCACTAATACAATATCTGCTGAGGAAGACAATTGTTTGTATTGATCAACAGTTAATTGTGGTTTGGCAGGAGGGCCTTCCACAACCTTCCCTTCCAGTTTCCAGGCCGTGAGTCCTCCTTTTAAATTCTGTACATCTTTAAACCCTTTATCATAAAGCCATTTAGCCGCTGCGGCACTGCGAACACCGGAAGCACAATACACTAACAGTGGCTTATCTTTATCGAGGTATTGAATACGGTCTGCAAACTGGTCTTTGTTCAACCAATCAGCCTGTAAAGCATTGTTGATATGGCCTGATTGGTATTCTGCTGCCGTTCTTACATCCAATAATTGTGGCTTTTGTGCATGGATTCTTTTTTCAAAATCAGCAGCCGGCAAACCATCCTGGGCAAGCACAGAACTTGCTGCCATACATATCATCAAACAAAATAAAATACTGATCTTTTTCATATTGCTTTTTATTTATTCAAAATAGGTAACGGTTAATGTGAACTTAGCATCTGTAATTCCTAATGCAGAAGCAGCAGAATTACTGATCCTTAATAACAATCCGGATGCACCCTTTGTTTCCTGTAAAGGTCCTAAAACCATTGCACAAATACTTTTATTTCCCGGGCCGGTAATTCTTACAATGGTGCGGGGCTCCACGTCATTTATCAATACATAATATTTCCGGTCTGTCCAGCCACTGATGGTTTTAAACACTGCTGCATCACCAGAATGAAACTGTTGTGTTAACGTTTTGGGATGTTGCGCATAGGTTGCTGCAAAATAGCCTTCATCTCCCTCAGTTGGCGTATAGTCTGTTTTCTCTGCGGGCCTGGTAACGGCTACACCGGCTTTAGCAGAGGGCCTTGCTTCGGTTATAGCCGGTTTATCTTCTGTATTTGTTTTCGCAGGCGTAGCAACAGGTTCTTTTAAAACAACTATCGGATTGGCAGGCGGCTGCGTTTTTTCAGTATATTTTTTTTCAGGGGTGGTAGCTGGACCATTCAAAGCCGGTATATCATTCTTAGGATCGGGTTGGATGGCTGCTGCTTTCACAACAGGGGTAGTAGGTGCATTTACCATATATCCCACAATCAATAACTGCCCATCCTTTACCACATCATTCTTCATTCCGTTCCATTCTTTGATCGAGTTAATGGAAACTTTATTATACAACTGGCTAAGGCGGTACAAATTATCTCCCTTGCTAATCATATGATAAACCGGCGCCCCGCTTTCTGTTTTCTGCTGAATAATATTGTCTTTGGAGATGGGGATCTTAACCGCAGTTCCTTTTGGCAAAGCCGTTACAGCAGTAATGCTGTTATAGGCAGACAGTTTGGCAATCGATTGTCCGAAAAGGATACTGATGGCCTGCAGGTTTTCTTTTCCATCTGCCGTATGCACCACGTAGAACTCGGGCGATTTACCCATGATCACAAATTTTTCCTGGGCATTAAGGACTAATGTAAAAAAACAGGCAAACAGGCAACTTAGTTTCTTCATCTGATTCAGGTTAGGGTACGGCAAATTTACTCTTTTAATATTCGCCATTCAGCAGGATAATAATTATTGATACGGTTAGGTAAAACTTTCACCCAGCCCAGCGGTAATCCCCGATACCCTACCAGGTTCCAGCCTCTAGGCGCATGGGTGAGTAACAATTCTTTTCTGCGGAGGTATTGTAAAGCCTGTTCTTTTGTTAGCTCAATAGGAATAAATGCTTCACGGCCAAGTGAACTGAGTGCCAATTCATGACCGGGTATCACATCCTTTCCTTTGATCGTTCCTATCTCAATACCTGCTTTTTTTATGTATAGATATTTTGCTAATATTTGAAGATCAGACAGCCATTCTTGTTTAATGGCCCGGATAGATTCGCCTTGTTTGAACAAGGTAAATGCTTCCGGTATTGACATGAATGAATCTATAAGCTGTAGTTCCTGTTTTGATGGCAGTGATAAATTTTGTTCTTTTAACCGGGCCTGATCCACGCCTTGTTTTTTTTGAAAAACAGCAATAAAAAATCCTTCGCCTTGTAACCTGTCGGGATAAAAACGGTAGCCATATGCATTCGTATCCGGAGAATTGGTTTCAACAATCCCCCATGCAGTATCGATAGCCAACCGTTTACTCTTCATATTCATTTCCGATACCAGCCAATCAGCAATGGCTTCATCTTCATCTATCGAATAAGAGCAGGTAGAATACACAAGTATGCCATCCTCATTCAATGCCGGTAACGCATCTGCCAATATCCTTTGCTGGCGCTGACTGCAGAGCTGCACATTATCTTCACTCCATTCCTTGATCGTAGCAGGATCTTTCCGGAATAAACCACTGCCACTGCAGGGTGCATCAATCAACATCATATCAAAAAAACCTGGCAAGGATTGAAAATGCGATGGGTCATTATTTGTAACAATCACATGATCACTTCCCCATTTGGTAATATTCTCAACCAAGACAGCCGCTCTTGATTTAATTACTTCATTAGCTATAACCAATCCATCTGTAAAATAAGAAGCTAATAGCGTGCTCTTTCCTCCGGGTGCTGCACAGAGATCCAATACTTTTTTCTTTGTATTCGTTCCAACCGTTTCTTTCAATGCCTGCCAGATAAACATACTGCTGGCCTCCTGTACATAGTATGCACCGGCATGAAAAGTTGGATCGAGGGTAAAGGAAGGCCGGGAAGAAAGATAGCGGCCGTTTATACACCATGGGATTTGATTCTCGTTCATGGGCGATGGGCCGTAGGCCATGGGCTTTTGCTCATTCAGTCTGATAGAAGTTACCTGCTCCCCGGATGCATGCACTGCCTGGAATGTTTCGGCATTAAACCCCGGAACGTTCTTCAATGATTCTACTAATGATCTAGGCAATGACATCGGTCAAATATACGGCAGTAACGATTGATATCATTTTCACGCAAGAAAATCTGTTTCTGCCAGGCAGAGAAATTCTGGGCCGGTACAAAACGGCCCGCAAAAAAATCATTAAAAAACGAAACAGGGATTTTATATTAAAACCGAATCAAAAAATGCTGTTTTACTTTCTGCTCCTTACGGAAGAATAATAATCCAATAAAAAACAGATCAATACTCAAAGTTACAGCAGGATCGGTTTTAATTTCTTCCCATGCCTGCTCCATTTCTTTACTCCAGTGGATATCATCAAAAATAAGGACCGAATACTCGTGTACAGCCGGTAGTAATTTCTTATAATAGCGAACAGTGGGTTCGTAGCGATGGTTACCGTCTATGAATGCGAGATCAATGGATTTCAGCTGATCAACAACGGGTGAAAGTGTTTCATCAAAATTACCTTCTACCATTCCAATATTGGTAAGCTGTAGTTTTTCGAAATTCTGTCTGGCAACGGTTGCTACAGTATTGGCGCCTTCCAGGGTAGTAACCGATGTTCCTTTTTTGGCAGAAGCCAAATAAGCGGTAGTGATACCCAGCGATGTACCCAGCTCCAGAATGGTAACCGGCGAATAAAAATCCACCAGGCGAAACAATAACTGACCAAATTTTTTTGGCTTGAGCGAAGATCTTGCGATATCACATATTTTTCTTGTATTTTCTTTCTTTACCCTTGAACCCGCGCCAAAATCTTCGATCAGCAATTCTTTTTGTTCCAGTAACATCAGCTGGCGGATATTTTCGATAGACTGATACGCATAAAAATGCCTGTCATCATTCAGCACCTTGGTAATAAACTCAAACACAAAAGGCGAATGCATACCATGACCCCTGCCGTTGGAAGCGGTGATATAATACTTAAGGTACCTGGCACCCAACTGAAAAGGTGAATACATTATACTGGCCGGGATTGATGTGGTAATTGGTTCAGCAACCAAAATAAAGCATATGCCGAACATAGCAGGCAAAAATAGGCAGGTATCTTATAGCCAAGATCAAATACATTCCATGAAAGAGGCGGAAATACCCAGAAAAGGAGTACTAGCAAAAGCATTGTGAAGATGCGGTTACGCCTGATAAAGGGGTGAAGGGAAAGCAAGGGTAACCAACAGATCAATGATAGCCTGATCAAAAGTTCCGGTGCAGGTTGATTAATCGACTCATGGCTGATCTCTAATTTTTTAACCATCGTATAAATGGCCAGTAACTGCCAGCCCAAATAAAAGGAATAACCGATCATTAAAATATTGGATAAGGAAATGAGGTTAATCGCATATTTATTCCATCCCGAAAAGCTGATAAAGGAAGCCAATAACAGTAAAGGAATACTCACACAATAAGCGATCTTGATAAACTCCAGCATAACCGTTTATCTTTTGATCCTTTCCCAGGTTTGAAAATGATAGGCATATGCGTGCTTTGCATCTGCCGCATGTGTTTCCTGTGAAGTCATTTCCCAAACCTTCGTATCAATTTCCGGAAAAGAAGTATCACCTTCCAGTACGGCATCTATACGGGTAAGGTACAATTTATGGGCAATGGGCATGGCTTGTTGGTAAATCTGTCCGCCACCAATAACCATCACCTCTTTATAATCTGCCGCGTAAGCAGTTTTTATCGCTTCTTCCAAGGAATCTACAACAGTTGTTCCACCAGGCTTAAAATCCTTCTGTTTGGTAACCACAATATTAAACCTGCCGTTCAAAGGCTTGCCTAAGGCTTCAAATGTTTTGCGCCCCATTACCACCGGCATGGCCCAGGTAGTGTTTTTAAAGAACTTCATATCATTCGGTAATGTCCATAGCAATTGGTTGTTTTTACCAATGGCATTATTTGTAGAAACAGCTACGACAAGGGAAACAGACATTTGAAAAGGATTATCAGTGATTAAGTAGCAAACAAAGATAACAGGATATCAAATAATAAGTTTATGAACACTTTTTACGTATCGCCTGTTACTTACAACGCATAACTTATACCGCCACCGGTGCTTTAATATGCGGATGACTTTGATAATTTTCAAGCGTAAAATCTTCAAATTGGAAACTGAAAATATCTTTCACCTCCGGATTCAGTTTCATGGTTGGCAATGGATAGGGCGTACGGCTTAACTGTAATTTTGCCTGTTCAAGATGATTATTATATAAATGCACATCCCCAAAACTGTGAACAAAATCGCCATATCCTAATTCGCAAACCTGTGCAATCATCATCGTCAGTAATGCGTAGGAAGCTATATTAAAAGGAACACCCAGGAAAACATCGGCACTGCGTTGATACAACTGGCAGCTCAGTTTTCCATCGGCTACATAAAACTGAAATAATGAATGACAAGGCATCAAGGCCATCTTAGGCAGTTCCGACACATTCCAAGCACTAACAATCATTCTTCTGCTATCGGGATTATGTTTGATCTGTTTAATCACATCACTAATCTGGTCTACCGTAGTGCCATCAGCCCCCTCCCAGCTGCGCCATTGTTTACCGTAAACAGGACCCAGGTCTCCATCAGCATTGGCCCATTCGTCCCAGATTTTTACGCCGTGTTCGTTAAGGTATTTGATATTGGTATCGCCCTGTAAAAACCAAAGCAATTCGTAAACAATACTTTTCAGGTGAAGTTTTTTGGTGGTCACCATCGGAAAACCCTCCTGTAAATGAAAACGCATCTGGTAGCCAAAACAACTGATGGTTCCGGTTCCGGTACGGTCGGTTTTTTGGACACCCTTGTCTAAAATATACCTTAATAGATCATGGTATGGCTGCATAGGCTGCAAAATACACTTCAAAAATTGATGAGGAAAAGAATCCTAATCACATTGGGGAGAATCTGTGCATTCTTAGTTTTTTCTACGCGCCAATTCCTTCTTAATGAGGGAAAGTTCCCGGCCTGTCTGGCCGCTCACACTGCTGTTTTCCTGCGCACGGCGCATCAAATAAGGAATTACATCCCGGATAGGACCAAATGGCAGGTATTTGCTGACATTAAACCCTTCTTTGGCCAGGTTAAAAGTGATATTATCGCTCATACCATATAACTGCGAGAAATGGATATGCGGGTGATTATGCGCCAACCCTTTTGCATCCAGTAAACGGGCTGCATTAAGATTACTTTGTTCGTTATGCGAAGCAACAATCAGCGATATCTCATTCAGGTGTTCTATGCAATAAGCTACCGCCTCATCGTAATCTTTATCCGTAGAAGCTTTATCCGGCTGGATAGGGCTTTTATAGCCTCTGTCATAGGCTCTCTCCCTTTCCTTTTCCATATAAGCCCCCCGCACCAATTTTATTCCCAGCATAAAACCCTGCTGCTTGGCGATCTGGTGAGAGATCTTCAAAAAATGTAAGCGATCATGACGGTATAACTGAATGGTATTATATACGATTACTTTATCCTTGTTAAAAATCTCCATCATTTCCATCGAAAGCCTGTCTACCGGATCCTGGATCCAACTTTCTTCCGCATCAATCAATACTCCGATATTTTTTTCTGCAGCTACTTCGCAAATATTATACATTCTTTCGCGAACCCTGTCCCACTCCGCCACTTCTTCTTCATGATCATGTATACCACTGCGTAAACGGGGGGCTTCATCCAGGGTTTGCAATAAACCAAACCTGGCAAGCCCGGTTACTTTTATACTGATGAAAGGAATATTACTTTGTGTAGCTGCATAATTCACTACGCGGATAAACTGGTCTGTTGCTTTTTCATAGTTCTCTTCGCCTGCTTTGCCTTCTACCCCATAATCCAATATTACCTGCACGCCGTACTTACCCAATATTGCGCCAACCTCGGCTGTTTCTTCAAGCGTTTCTCCCCCTACAAATTGTTTGAAAATTGTTTTCCGGATTAATCCATGAACAGGCAATCCCGTTTTCATTATAAACGGCGTTAAACGGGTACCGATATGTACGAACCAAGAAAACCCCATAGTACTAAACAGGAATCTGGCACCTTTTAATTCCTTGTCGGACTTGTAGGCAAAGGCATTTTCAGTATTATCGAATGAGATATTCATGCTAACGCGTGTTCGTGACACGAATATCGGTCAGTAACGCTAAGTAAAAAAAGCTTTTGGGAAAAACTGTGAAATATTTTTTCATTAAATCGCCTGGTGGTTAAACGGCTGTAAAACCATCTCGCTTACCACACCGCTAACCGGCTGCTGGCATAGAAACCAGATGGCTTTAGCGGCTTCTTCTGCCACGATCATCTTATCTTTTTGAACACGCAGGTCTATCGTATCCCAGAAAGGCGAATCTACTCCGCCAAGAAAAAGGTTGGTAATGCGTATATCGGTTCTTTTTACTTCTTCACGAATACTTTGCATCATCCCGGTAAGGCCGTATTTGCTGGCGCTATAGGCGGCAGCGCCGGCCATAGGCACTTTTCCCAATACCCCGGGGATATTGATGATAAGGCCTTTTTTTCTTGCCTTCATACCCGGCAATACTGCTTTTACCAGGTTAAAAGGCCCCACAAGATTCGCATGAAGTGTTTGCAAAAGGTCTTCAGTGGTTAAGGTTTCCATGGGTTTGATAATGCCGATACCAGCAGCGTTCACTACAATATCCAGTGCTATGCCTTTATGGGTAAGAAGTTCAAGGGTTGTATTTACGGATTCTGCATATCCGATATCCATCACATATACACGATCATCGGCAATGCCACATTCATTGGCCACCTGCTTTAGTGTATTGATATTTCTTCCGGCAAGAAATACATTCGCCCCGCTTCCGGCAATGAGTTTGGCGGCTTTTGACCCGATTCCGCCGGTAGCCCCTGCGATCAATACATTTTTACCCTTCAGCATTTCCATACGGTTGATTTATGTTGAGATAAACAAAGCCAGAAGCATTTTGTTTACACGTAAAAGACTATTTCAATACCATATGTCAAAACGACCCTGGAACAGAGTGAACCTGCCCGTGTACTCCATCAGCAGCCATGATGGAAAAGGGCATTTTAATATGCAAATCATTACGTATGCATCGCAGATAAGTATGAAACCCAAACGTTTTGTGTGTGGTATATATCGTGGTACGCAAACACTTTATAATGTTGAAACAAACCCCGGTTTTATACTACAATTACTATCCGCGCATCAATATCGTTTAGTAGACCTCTTAGGAAAGAATAGCGGTAAGGATATGGATAAGATCGCAAGACTGGAAAAAAGAAAACTAATCACCCAATGGAAAGGTTTCCCTATACTAAAAGAATGTCTTGCGGTTATGGAGCTATCGGTAGTTTCCCGTTTTGACGGAGGCGATCATACCGGTTTCCTATGCGAAGTCACCGATCATAAAAATATACAGGAAGGGGCAGCGCTTACACTGGATATCCTCAGGGAACATAAACTCATCAGGATCTGAGTATTGATTTCCTGACAGTCACCCACAAATAAAATGTGAAACCCATATCCGATAAATTCGGAAATTTGTGAATGACCATTACCCATACCGAGATTTACAAGTACACCATCCCGATGGTTCCTTTTACAATCGCAACCGGAACGATGGAAAATGCACAGAACCTTTTTATCCGCATCCATACCAACGAAGGCATCATGGGTGTAGGCGAATGTTCTGCTTTTCCTATGATTGCCGGAGAAACACAGGCTACCTGTTTTGAAATGGCGAAAGATTTTGCCAGATTATGGAAGAACAAAGATGCCGCTGATATAGATGCCAGGTTAAATGAACTCGATCTATTCACCGCAGGCAACTATACCGCCAAAAGCGCATTTGACCTTGCCTTATACGATATAGCTGCCAAAGCTGCTAATCAGCCTTTATATCAATACCTTGGAGGACAACGGAAATCCATCGAAAGCGATCTCACTATCGGTATCGGCACGCCCGAAAAAATGGCTGCAAGCGCGGTGGAATTCAAAGCCAAAGGCGTGAACATCATCAAAGTAAAGTTGGGTAAAGCACCCAAAGAGGATATCGAAAGAATCAGGCAAATCAGGCAGGCCATTGGGAAGGATACCTTATTGCGAATTGATGCCAACCAAGGCTGGAGTTATGATGATGCCATAATCGCTTTAACCGAACTGGCACAATTTGATATACAATTCTGCGAGCAACCCATGCGGAAATGGAATGATGAGTTATTGCCTGCCTTATGTAAACTATCACCCATCCCTTTAATGGCCGATGAAAGTGTATTCACACACCACGATGCAGAACGTATCATCCGCAATCATGCATGTTCGTTTATCAATATTAAATTTGCCAAAAGCGGCGGTATCCATGAAGCTTTACTGATTAACGAGGTATCGGAGAAAAATAATATCGCCTGTATGATGGGTGGCATGCTGGAAAGCCGCATTGCCTTAACTGCCAAAGTACATTTTGCCATGGCAAAACAAAATGTAAAATTCTACGACCTGGATACCTGCTTACTGGGGCATCTCGCTGACCCCGTTATCGGCGGCGTTACCTATTCAGGCATGCATTTACAATTATCGGATGCACCGGGTATTGGCGCAGATGTTGACCATGCTTACCTGGAAAAACTGGAACAGGTGGCGATATAAGCATCGACCTGTATCTTTACATCAAATCATACAAATGGAAGCGAAGAAAGCAAGTGAGAGTCATACATCGATGACAGAACTGGTTCTACCAAACGATACCAACACCTTTGGTAACCTGATGGGAGGCCGATTGATGTATTGGATGGATATTGCTGCCGGCATTGCGGCAGGCAGGCATTGCAATACCCCCAGCATGACAGCCTCTGTAGATAACCTGAGTTTTAAGACGCCTATAAAATTGGGTAACGTAGTGCACATTCAAGCACAGGTTTGCCGTGCCTTCAATACATCTATGGAAATCCATATCCGTGTTTGGGGCGAAGACCTGCTGCATCAGTACAAATATGAAAGCAATGAAGCTTTTTTTACGTTTGTAGCATTGGACCCTAATGGTAAGCCCAGGGCCGTTCCTCATGTGATCCCTGAAACCGAAGAAGAAACCCGTTTATATGATGGGGCACTGAGAAGAAGACAATTACGTTTAATATTGGCCGGAAAAATGAAGCCGGATGATGCAAGTGAATTAAAAGCATTTTTCATAAAAGATTAAATAAAAAATGTACCGGTTTCGGTACATTTTTTATTTATCAAGAAGATGTATGATATGGTGCTTGCCTTTCAACATATAAGTTTTACTTTGTTCTATCGATTCCATTACCTGGTCAAGGATTTCCTCTATCGGTTTTGTATAATCAATGATCATGGGTTCTTTAAAGCGAACGGTTAACAGCGATCCCTTCTTTTTAAATACCAATCCCTTTTTATTAAATGCACGCCAGAATCCATTGATCACCACGGGTACAACCACCGGATGGTTATTCTTAATGATATGCGCTGTTCCTTTTCGTCCCGGTGCAAAAGGCTTGGTAGTACCCTGCGGGAACGTAATCACCCAGCTTTTATCCAATGCTTTATTGATTTTTTGTGTATCCGATTCATCACGCTCCCTTTCAATATCTTTCCCTTCTGCACGCCAGGTTCTTTTAATAGTGAGTGCCCCGGCCATTTTAAAGAACCGGCTGATCCAGCTCCCGTTCATGGTTTCTTCTGCCGCTACAAAATATACATTCGTAAAAGGATTGAGAAGGTAATATGGTAAGCCTAAACGATTACGCTTTCTCCATTTCACGGCACAAAAAATATGAATAAACGCAATCACATCTGCGAAATAGGTCTGGTGATTGCTGACAAAAAGTACATTATGCCTGGGTAAATTTTCAAGGTATTCGGTACCCTCAATGCGGATCTTATTGAACAGTACCAAACCCGGATAAGTAAACACGCCCACTATCCCATATACAATTGAACGAACAACCCGTATGTATCTTAAACGTTCAAGTATTCTCATAACCTTCTGTTTCACAAGCCATGCAAAATAAGGAATGTGAGGAAAATATGGCTTTATTCTATAAAAACAGGAAAATTCATACGGTATACTATCTTCTCTGCCTATACATTTGCGCCAGAAATACAATTTATGGAATTGAATACCGTCATTTTTGATATCGACGGCTTACTGATAGACAGTGAGCCCTTATGGAACGAAGCAGCGGCCGATGTATTTAAACAATATGGCGTTGATCTTACCGAAGAACAATATAAGACCACCACCGGCCTGCGCACCAAAGAGTTTGTGCAATGGTGGTTCTCTTATTTTAATATTGGCATAGAGGAATACAGCCGTGCTGAAAAAAAGATTGTAGCCGGAGTGCTCGACAGAATAGAACACCGCGGAAGGATCATGCCGGGTGTGCCTTATATTTTTGATTTTTTTGAAAGAAAAAAATTCAGCATCGGGCTGGCCACTTCATCTCCTCCTGCATTGATTGACCTGGTGGTGGGCATGACAGGTATCCAAAAATATTTACACGCCAGCACTTCTGCAGAAGACCTTCCTTTTGGCAAACCACATCCGCAAGTTTACCTGGATTGTGCAGCTAAAATGAATAGCAAACCCGTTGAATGTATTTGTTTTGAAGATTCTTTCAATGGCATGATCGCCGCGAAAGCTGCACGTATGGCCTGTGTGGTTGTGCCCCATATCTCGCAGATCAAAGATGAAAAATGGGGTGCTGCTGATCTGAAACTCTCTTCCCTGCAAAATTTTGGTGAGCTTCATTTTAATTTATTCGCCTCTTAATTCATCCTCAGTGTTATATCCAAAATAAAAGCCCCGCTGCACAGCGGGGCTTTTATTAATATTCAAATCAATGAATCTGATGAATTATTTTCCTTTCAGGTTTGGATGTGGAGCCGGAACCGTGTTAGGACCGTCTTCCAGTGTACCCTGCAGGTCAACTGTATTTGCATCACCATCCTGTGCATAGAAGAATAATAACCTGCTTTCAGAAATACCTTCTTTTTCAACCAGGTATTTGATAACAGCGTTTACTCTTTCCCAGCTCAGTTGCTGTGCAGATTTGCTTGAAGTGCCGTATCCAATCACTTTCACTTTACAGGTTGGGTTAGCTTTGATTTTAGCAGCTGCAGCCTTTAAAACATTCATCGCATCTTTAGACAGTTTTGCATTGCCTTTGAATTGTACGCTTGGTAAATTACCGATGGTACATTCAGCAGCCTTTTCAACAGGCTTCATGTTGGCAAGCATGTCTTTGATCTCTTTGCAACATGCTGGCTCTGGGCAAGAACCCACACCATCATTGTTTACAGGGAAACATGATTTTGGCGTCAACACTTCCTTGTCTTTGTAATCAGGCACCCCATCGCCATCGGTATCTTTGGCAACACCATGGCTATCAACAGGAGCACCCTTGGGTGTGTTTGGCTCAAGGTCAAACTGATCGGTTACACCATCACCATCTGCATCAGGCAAAACCACTTTTGGCATTTTCATATGCTTAGGTGAGTTCAGCTCGCTGTACACGAAGTTATTAGCATTAAGCCACCATAATGGTTCCACTCTTTTCGCTTTATTACCAATATTCACATTCAGCCTTGCACTTGTGAAAGAATAATAATCATTGCTGTTACCACCTTTCCATGCATCAAGGAAATCATACCCCGGAGCAGTAAATGTAAATTTCTGTTCTAAGCCAATGTTTACTTTCTTACTTAACTTAAAGGCAATACCGCCACCAAGATTTAAACCGTGAAACAATGTATATGCATGACGATTGTTAATGGTTGCACCACCAAAAGTAGTAATGGTATTTGACTGACTATTCGGATTGTTCAGGCCATAAAAAATGGAATAACCACCTGGCTGTCCACCACCCGGGATAGTCGTTTTATATAAAACCCTTGCCGCATTCAGGCTGTAACCAGCCAAAAGATACACATCCGTTTTGGGATTACCTCTGTAATGGCTGAGGCTGTTCAGGGAAGCTATGATGTCAACACTTAATTGATGGGTCTGGTTTTTGTAATCTACCTGACCAATACTGGCACCGTAAATACTTGGTGAACCTGAGTTCAGCATTCCGGTAAGACCCGTCCTGATAGAAAAAACATTACTGAGTGCTTTCCGCAAAGTAATGGTACCACCAAATCCGGCTTTCGACTTCACGTCACCGGTAACAGAGCTGAGACCGGCGCCGAAACCAAGTTCCCACTGACTGCGGGGTTTGGCCGGGTAAGGGTATTGATTGTTTAAAAACTCATTGTGTTGAGGAAGATTTTTTACTGAGATCTTGGAAGTATCCTTCCAGTCCCAACCCCAATCTGTTTGCGCCAATCCGACCGACTGTATCAGAACGATCAGGGCGACTGCTAAAATGTACTTTTTGCTTGCCATAGTGATATTTATTAGTAAAAAAGATTATTCAATCATAGTGAACAGCGCAAAATTATACTTTATAAAGGAATTGTACAATTTTAATGCCGAAAATTTAGCTGCGGAAAATCTCAAGTATTGACCGTACTACGCCAATAAACGCTGCTTCTATAAAGTATATTGTCTGTATCAACACTATATTGCAGCATATTTCAGCCATGAACTTAGCAAAACAAGTAATATCAGAAGAATTGATCATGTTCGAAGTACACTTTAAAGAGGCTGTCAAAAGCAGGGTTTCTTTACTGGACAGGATCATGCAATATATTGTTAAGCGAAAAGGCAAACAAATGAGGCCCATGTTTGTGCTGCTTAGCGCCAAATTGGGCGGAAAAGTGAACGAAAGCACGTACCGGGCAG
This sequence comes from uncultured Sediminibacterium sp., assembly GCA_964519475.1. Taxonomy (GTDB): domain Bacteria; phylum Bacteroidota; class Bacteroidia; order Chitinophagales; family Chitinophagaceae; genus Sediminibacterium. The sequence continues at coordinate 17,869 of CAZFKE010000009.1, read as the reverse complement.
CTTCTTTGGTAGAATTGGTGCATACCGCCACCCTTGTTCACGATGATGTAGTGGACGATTCCATGGAAAGAAGAAGTTTTTTTTCGGTAAATGCGCTTTGGAAGAACAAAATAGCTATCCTGGTGGGTGATTATTTATTGTCGAAAGGTCTGCTCCTTTCTCTTACCAACAAAGATCATCTGGTGCTGGAAATCTTAACGGAAGCCTTTAAATTAATGAGTGAAGGGGAATTGCTTCAGTTCGAAAAATCGCGCAAACTAAACCTGAACGAAGATATTTATTACGATATTATCAAAGGTAAAACGGCTTCCCTGCTCGCTTCTGCCTGTGCAGCCGGGGCTTCCACCACTTTTGAGGATCCGGAAGATGTACAAAAGCTCAAAAATTTCGGTGAAAAAGTAGGTATGGCTTTCCAGATCAAAGACGACCTGTTTGATTACGGCACAAAGGATATCGGCAAACCCACCGGTAACGATATCAAAGAAAAAAAAATGACACTTCCTTTAATCTATACGCTTACTCATTGCAGCCCTGAAATGAAACGTAAGCTTATTTATATCGTCAAAAATGAGAATACACAAAAGGAAAAAGTAGATTTTGTTCTGAAAGCGGTGGAAGACAGTGGCGGCATCCGTTATGCTACCGAAAAAATGCTCGCCTTCCGCGATGAGGCACTGGAAATCTTATACCAATTTCCCGATTCTGATGTACGTAAAGCCCTGGAAGAACTGGTACGTTACACAACCGACCGTACTTACTAATGCAGAAAAGATGGAACATATTACAGGCTGATGAAACAATCGCAGCAGCCCTGCAGGAAACCCTAACCATAAATAAGACCCTCTGCCGCATACTTACCCAACGGGGTATTGACAACTTTGATAAGGCCAAACAATATTTTCGTCCGCAACTAACTGAACTGCATGATCCATGGTTGATGAAAGACATGGACAGAGCAGTTGAAAGAATACTATCTGCTTTTGAAAAAGGAGAAAAGATTCTTGTTTTTGGCGATTATGATGTTGACGGCACCACTTCAGTAGCAAGCGTTTTTCAATTCATTCACCATATTTACAGCGACACGGATTTCTACATCCCACACCGTTACCGGGAAGGTTATGGTGTGTCAAAAATGGGCATTGATTTCGCCCATGAGAATGGTTTCACACTGATTATCTCGTTAGACTGCGGGATCAAATCAGTGGAATTAATCGCATATGCAAAAACTCTGGGCATTGATTTTATCGTTTGCGACCATCATTTACCTGATAAGGAATTACCTCCCGCCGTTGCAATACTTAATGCCAAACAAGCCGGCTGCCCTTATCCGTACAAAGAATTATGCGGTTGTGGCGTGGGTTTTAAGCTGATGATGGCTTTATCAGATAAATTGGGATTGCCTGATGAATCTTATCTGAATTATTTAGACCTGGTTGCCACAGCCATAGCGGCAGATATTGTTCCCATTACAGGAGAAAACAGAACCCTGGCATTTTATGGTTTGAAAAAAGTGAATGAGAACCCTTGCCCTGGAATATATGCAATCATGCAGTTAGCCGGTGTACAGAAAAAAATGCATATCACCAACCTCGTATTTGTGATTGCACCAAGGGTTAATGCAGCCGGCCGTATGGATGACGCCCGAAAAGCCGTTCAACTTTTTATTGAACAAGATCATCCCAGGGCACTTGCCTTTGCAGAAATGCTGCACAGCGATAATGTAGACCGCCGCGAAGCCGACAGCACTATTACAGAAGAAGCACTGGCCATCATTCAAAATGACCCCGATACCGCCTCAAAAAAAACAACCGTTGTATTCCAGGAACATTGGCATAAAGGCGTGGT
>CAZFKE010000009.1:7111-16014 GCA_964519475.1 uncultured Sediminibacterium sp. | reverse complement strand
GGGTATTGTTGCCAGCAGGTTGATAGAAACTTATTATCGCCCAACCATTGTTTTAACCCGTAGCGGAGAATATGTTGCAGGCAGTGCCAGAAGTGTTACCGGTTTTAATTTATACGAAGCCATACACGCCTGCCGGGAACATTTATTGGGTTATGGTGGTCACTTTGCTGCGGCAGGCATGACATTGCTGCCGGAAAATGTTCAGGCCTTTGCAGATAGTTTTGAAAGAGAAGTAAGCAAATTAATTACTGATGATTTATTGATACCGGAGATCATCATTGATGCAGAGATTCACTTTTCTGAGATAACAGAAAGTTTTTATAGTATCCTCTCACAAATGGAACCCTTTGGTCCGGAAAATATGCGCCCTGTATTTATCGCAAGAAAGGTTAATGACACCGGTTTCTCCAAAATAGTAAAAGAACAGCATATCCGTTTTGTACTTAAACAGAATACTATCACGCTTACAGGCATTGGTTTTAATATGGCTGATAAATTCCTCCTCCTTCAACAGCAAAAACCTATTGATATCGTATTTACGATTGATGAAAATGAATGGAACGGCGAGAAGAATTTGCAGATCAAGATGATTGATTTGAGAATTTCGGAAAATGAGTAAGATTAATATTCCAGTTGTATATCACCACCCACGGCAAAACCTGTGCAGGTAAGCACCCTTCCTTTTGCTATTTCCTCATCCATTAAAACATCATTCCGCCACATCCATACTTTACCGGCTACACAGGTAGCTGCGCAGGTTCCGCACTGCCCGGCTTCGCAACTGTAGGGAACCGGAATATTGTTGGCTTTAGCTGTTTGCAAAATAGTTTCGGGGTACTGTGTTTGAAACCGATATTTCTTCCCTTGCAACTGAAGGCCTACTGAATGAGGGTTTTTATCGGCTGGCTCTGCTTTACGCTCCGGCTTATTGATTGTAAAGATTTCTTTATGGATCTGAGATGACATAAACCCATGATTCTTTAACACAATAGTCAGCATCCGCATATACTCAAAAGGCCCGCATACATAAAACACCTGCCGGTTCATCGGGCCGGCAACATACTGTCTGATAAATTTTTCTACCAGGTAAACACTTAATCTCTTATGAAGAATATCGGAATTATTGCTGAACAGGAATTCAATAGCAAACCTTTCACTGAATGTTTGCTGTAACGCGCTTAGCGAACGATAAAAGATTGTATCAGCTTCTGATGCGTTGCTGTAAATCAAAACGATCTTTTTATCCGGGTGATGATATAGTAGCGTTTTGATCAGCGAATATATTGGCGTGATCCCGCTTCCGGCAGCAAAAAAAATGAACCTTTCATATGAATCAATATGCTGCGGCAGCAAAAAAAATCCTGAAACACCAATGGTTTGTAACGTATCACCTTCCTTCATGGTATCAACCAGTTTCCGCGAAAACGCTCCATTGGGAATACGTTTAACTGTGATCATCAAAGGTTCACTATTTCCCGGTGATGAGGATATTGAATAACTTCTTCGTTTTTCAGTGCTCTTTTCTTTTGTGAAGACAAAAGTCAAGAACTGTCCGGCTGTATATTTTATTTCAATTCCATCAATCGGCTCGAGTACAAATGATTTAGTATCCGCAGTTTCCGGGATAATTTTCTTGATGGAGAAGGTTATCAGATCATTTATTGGCATCTATTGAAATTAACAAAAAAAGCTGCTCATCAACAATGGTGAGCAGCTTTCTATAAATTATGCTATCATTACGCTTCGATCTTTGTCTCTCCCTGCAATAACTCAACACTTCGGTTAATGAAATGGGTTAACTCTGCTCCTTTCAATAATCCCTGCGATAACAAAGCCAGGTCTGCCAGGTTCCTTACCTGTTTTTGCTGAACTGCTGTATTCGCTTCTTTTAAAAGATTTTGATAGATGGGGTGGTTACCATTTACCGTAAGGGTTACTTCATCCGGCATTTGTGCATAGAATGCTGTCATACCTCCGCCAGCAGCACCCATATCCTTCATTCTTCTCATAAATTCCGGGCGGGTAGCTACCACCGGTGCCGATTCGGGGCTTAATCCTTTAATCTCGGTAGTTACATGCAGTTGCTCAATTTGTAAAGTGAATAATTCTTTCAGTTTACTTTCTTCATCCTTACTCAGTACACTTTCATTACTCTCCTGTTTGTCAATCAGGTTATCTACAATATCTGCGTCTACACGAACAAAGGTCACATTCTCCCATTTCATTTCCATGGTATTGATAAAAGCAGCATCTACCAATGTTTCCATTTTCACTACCGTATATCCTTTAGCTGTACAACCTTGAATATATGCATCCTGTTGAACGGGGTTGGTTGTGTAAAGGATTACCTGCTTACCCTCTTTATTCTTCTGTAGCGTTTCAGTAGCGGTTTTATATTCTTCCAGTGTATGGAACTTGCCATGGGTATCTTCCATTACCAGGAATTTATTGGCTTTCTCCAGGAACTTATCATCCGTCATCATACCATATTTCACAAACAAACCGAGGCTCTCCCATTTTTCTTCCAATGAGTTTCTTTCGTTACGGAAAATTTCATCCAGCTTGTCGGCAACTTTTTTGGTGATATGCGCATTAATTTTTTTCACATTCGGATCACCCTGCAGATAGCTGCGGCTTACGTTCAACGGGATATCCGGACTATCGATCACACCCTGCAACAACATTAAAAATTCAGGCACAATATCTTTTACTTCATCGGTTACAAATACCTGGTTGCAGTATAATTGAATCTTATCTTTTTGAATCTCGTAACTCTGTTTAATCTTGGGGAAATACAAAACACCAGTAAGGTTAAAAGGATAATCAACATTTAAGTGTATCCAGAACAGAGGTGTTTCGTTATAAGGGTACAGTTCTTTGTAAAACTTCTCGTAATCTTCTTTGCTTAATTCAGAAGGTTTTTTGATCCAGATCGGATCTGTGTTATTGATCGATTTCTCTTCATCCTCTTTTTTCTCACCCGCTTCTGAAAAATAAATGGCAATCGGCAGGAATTTACAGAACCTTTCCAGGATGCTACGGATCCTTCCGGCTTCTAAAAATTCTTTACTTTCTTCATTAACATGTAATACGATCTTGGTGCCACGCTCATTATAATCCACATCATACAACTCAAATTCAGGGCTTCCATCGCAACTCCAGTAAACACCACTTCCTTCTTTATGGCTCTTGGTATAAATCTCTACCTTATCACTTACCATGAATGCACTGTAAAAACCCAATCCAAAATGCCCGATAATATTGGCATCCTTATACTTTTCCATAAACTCTTCCGCACCGCTAAATGCTACCTGGTTGATGTATTTATCAACTTCCTCACCCGTCATTCCCACACCACGGTCAATAATACTCAGGGTCTTTTCTTTTGCATCCAATACCACATCAATGCGCAACTCGCCCAATTCGCCTTTGGCTTCTCCAATTGACGATAAAGTTTTCAGTTTTTGGGAAGCATCCACTGCATTACTTACCAGCTCACGCAAAAAGATTTCGTGATCGCTATATAGGAATTTCTTAATGATGGGGAAAATGTTCTCCGTCTGTACCCGTATCTGGCCTTTTTGCATAATGATTTGTTTGGTTGCGAACGAGCAAAGAAAATACCAAATACCGTTTTGCTGACAGGATGGCAAGCGAATACCCTGCCCAGAGGGCCCTTTCTTGTTTTGACAGGAAAAAACTTCAGAAAACTCAGTTCCCTACGATCCTGACATTATCGATCTGAAAACTGGTGGTGCGCTTATCTGATACTATGGATGGGTCCGCCCCATCATATCTGAAAGCTATATAAACCGAGCCTGAATAACCCGAAAGGCTGATATTACCGGAATATACCCAATCCGAAGCCAGCGCCGAAACCGAGCCTTTTGAAATAATGGCTTTCAGTGCTACCCATTTGGCTTTCCATGGAGTATTACCTCCATCATAATTGGTTGAAATAGCTACCTGCAAAACCGCCCCGTTATCAAACCCGTCTTTTGTCTGAAAACTAAGAATCTCATTGGCCGAATTACTCAGGTTAACAGGAGGCGAGATCAACCAGGAAATAACAGAAGGCTGGCTACTTGCCAAAGCATTCATTTCGGCATAATGATTATTGGCAAATAATTTCCCCTGGTACAGTTTATTTCCCGACTCATTGATATTTTTCCATCCCGAAAGAATGAGGTCCATATTTGTATGGACCGTCTCAAAATCTTCATGCAACAAAACTTTTGACCCCGGGCCGGTACAACGTAATCCGTTCATCTGTATGTCTGATGTGTCACGGATCCATAATTGTTTTTCTTTATTGAACACACTATACACAGCCGTAATATTTCCATTACCACGCGGTGTTTTTATATTGGCAAAATTGGCATACCCACCCGTTCGCAGATATATACTGCCCCCTGAACAGGCTTTGACCGTTCTGTTCACAGATTGTTTATTGATGGCATCAGCATAGGTTTTGCCTGTATCGGGTACAGAAAATTCAACATCACCGATCCTGATCAAACAACCCTGCAAAGAATCATTCAATTCATCTAACCGAACGGGTCGGGCTATAATGGGATTGTGTAAAGTTTTCTTTATAAGATACCTGTCAAATAAAGGCAAGGGTATACCCGTGAGTTCGGGATAAACCGGGTTGCTCCTGTTAACACTCATACCTGCCTGCAGCATTCCTCCATAATCACCCAGCCAGAGCCCTTTCATTTTTACAGCGATCATTCTTCCCACCGGATAATCCGTATACAAACCGGTGGCATCTAACCGTATGGTTACTGCACCGGTTGAATCCTGCAGCACTATCGACTTATAGAAATTATCCTTACTGTCATCTGCTATTACAATTCCTTCGATCACAAACTCATCCAATACCTTTTCAAAATTTCCATTGAAGTGCATTTTATGGAGATCACGAATAGGCAGATTGGCCTGAATATCCGGACCCGTATATGCAGGCGGTTCATCAAATTTTTTATTACATGATAGCAGAACCAGTAAATATATCATTACCGGCCAGCTGATCTTTTCAATAGTAGATCCGATTTTTTTCATAACCGTAAACTGATATTAGCAGAGAAATTCAAACCTGGCGCATAGAAATATTTAGGCGGGAACTTATCCGGGTTATTGGTATCAGTATCAAACCGTAATTGTTCATACCCGCCAGAAATAATAGGCTGGTTATTCAGCAGGTTATTAATACTGATAAAGAAACCTATCGCTCTTTTCTTTTTAGATCCCAAAAACCGGCTCCGCACGGAACCACCTGCTGAAAGATCCACCAAGTATGTATCAGGTAGTTGAACCTGTTGTATGATCCGGTTCCATTGATCACTTCCCTGCTGAATATTTTCCAGTGCTGCATACGTTCTTCGCAAAGGGTTATAATCGATCCATTGCTCCCTGAAATAACTACCGGTAATGTCAACGTAAAAAGCGCCGGGTAACTGGTAATGGATACCCAACCCATACGCTTCCTGAGGGGTTCCCGTTACGCGATAGTTTTGAGAATAGATCATACCTCTTTCCAGAACAGCCGCATCATTATCGGCCGTAACGGTAAGCTGTTGCCGGCTGTTATCATAAAATCTTCCCACGGATGCAGCAATATATATGTTGACCCTTGAAGACAGGGTAAGGTCAACGCCTAACTCTGTTCCAATATGCAGTTTGTCTATTCCCGTCAATGCATAATTCACGAAATTCCCATACCCGTCATGATAAAATGAGCTGATGTTCATACCATCTGAAAACCGGGTAGCATAGCCACTAAGCCTTAGTTTTATAACAGGTGCGTTACATACATATCCTGCTTCAACAGAATGTATCTTTTGATGATGTATCGCTGCCTGTTTGGTATTTCTTATGCGTGGCGAGATAAATATATCATCAAACAAAGGCGCTTTGGTTAGCATGGCCGCAAACAGGTACAGATATTTTCTGCCATTGATCTTATAAGTGATCCCTGCTTTACAGGCATAATCGATAAACTCATCCGGCTCAGACCTACCCAGTGAATGATCAGGAAATAAGCCGTTCTGCATATGACCATCACGCTGATCATACAAATATTGAAATGAGAGAGCTCCGAAATAATCAATTTTCTTTCGAGAGCCGTTCATCTGCATCCAGACATTGGCTTTTTGTGTATGGATTGAATAATCATACCCATACACATCGTCTTTACGCAAAATCCTGTTCGGATAATTGATATCATTTTGAATCATCATCGGGTCATTCGGGAAATCTCTTTCTGCAAACTGGTTCCAATCCACAAAGTATTCGCCTCCCAAAAGATCATTTATCTTTTTATAGTTCCTGGCTGATTGTAATTGAAAAGATACGCCGCCGGCAAACGAAATTTCCTTATTCAGCATAGCATTGAATACCGTACTCAATTCTATACGTTTGATTGCCGTAACCCTTTCTTCCAGTATATAATGAGAACGCAACCCGGTTATGGTATTTCCGGTAATACCATCTGCATCCTTTACGGATTCGAGGCTATTCCTGTTTACGGCGTATAAATGATCCCAGTCGATCTGCCTTAACAGTTCATCATTCTGCATGATCGTTCTTTGGTTCATTCCCGAAATTGAATCTGTTTGATAACTTGGTAAATACCGGTAATAATCCGGCCTTGGGTCCGGGGCTTTATAACCATCCAGTGCCGTACTGCCTTTGGCTCCGGTTAAACAGCCCAAAGAACTTACCCATGAACTATGGTTATTCATTTTCAGATCATGTGTAATGATCAACATCGGCTGATGCACTTTCAAAATATTTGCATTTCTTTTCCTGCCGGATTGATAACCCCAACAGGGATTGTAATAATGCGAATGCGCTAATTCGGCAGACTCCTGCAGGATTGCTGCCTGCCTGCCATTTTCTGAAGAAGACCCAAAAAATATGATCGACAACAAACGTTCATTGCTGATCCGTTTATCAATACCTAAATAATAACTATGGCCTTTATGGCTGGTTCCGGCCACATACCCTTCCTTCGCATAACGCCAGCTACCCGATACGGTAAACACCCATCCTTTTTTATTCATCGCATAACGCTTGCTAAACATCCATCTATGCGTAAAGCTTCTGTTAGAAAAAGCATAACTCAGCTGCTCCTCTACACGCTGCCGCGACGCTCGCATATCCATAATTGTAGTATTTCCTATGTTACCGAATGTTGTTTCGTTATTCCGCAATCCTTGCCAGTTCTGTATATTTCGGGTTACATCATTCAACCCGCTCCACAAACCAAATTGCGTATTCCCATCAATCGGGTTATTCATAGATATCCCATTGATTTGTGTTTCGGAAAACCGCGAGTCATAGCCACGCATCCGAAACCGCACGCTATTAAAATGAAATGCTGCCATAACAGCAAATACATCCCTGTTGGCAGTAAGCAAAGAAGGTACAAAAACGCCCATATGCTCATTTCGTTCCTGCTCATTCAAGGTCACCACAGGAAGATCAAATACCATATCCTCCGCAGCCTCCATCGCCTGCAAACTATCCGTAAACTTATTTTTTGCGGTCTTCTTCACCGGTTTTGTTTGTGCAAACGCCCCCTGAATACAGCATAACAAAACCAATAGCCAATAACCTTTCAGCATAAGGTTTCTTTTAGTCAATAAATAATCAGGGAAAATGATCAAACAAACAGTAAGTGAAAATAATACACACACAATATCCATACTTCAACTGCGTATATTTTCTGCGGTAAATACGCTATGCACTGCGTTGCATACACCGTAGGTTTGTTTGTATACATATTACCTATGAAATGGTTTTTTTTATTGATGGCATTCTGTATCATCAAGTTTTCCTTTTCGCAAGCCAAAAGATATTATGCCTGCATCGTGGCATTTTATAACCTCGAAAATTTTTACGACACCATCCGTAACCCGATGATCCATGATGAAGACTTTACACCAACCGGCATCAAACATTATAACAGCGATCTCTATGTTGATAAAGTAACCAAACTTGCAACCGTACTCAGTATGATCGGAATCGACATCACACCCGCCGGACCCGCCCTTATTGGCGTTGCCGAAATTGAAAACGATACAGTTTTATACGATCTCACGCATCATCCTTTACTTTCTCAACGCCATTATCAACTTATCCATTACGATTCAAAAGATCCACGTGGCATCGATGTTGCCCTTCTTTACAACCCGAAATTTTTTATCCCCGAAAAAGCGGAAAAATTATTTGTGCAATTACCCGGCAACCGTCAAGCGGCGTTTTATACACGGGATATTCTTTATGTAAAAGGGCAACTCGCCGGCGAGCCTGTTCATATTTACGTAAACCACTGGCCCAGTCGTCGCGGCGGTGAAGAAAAAAGTTCTTCCGCAAGAGAAACCGCCGCCGCAACCTGTAAAAAACATATTGATGCTATCTTAAAAAAAGAGCCCACTGCCAAGATCATCCTTATGGGTGATCTGAACGATGATCCCGATAGCCCCAGCATCACCCAAACGCTTAAAGCCAGAAAAAAAATCTCAGAAACCACTCCCGGCGAATTATTCAACCCCTGGGCCGAACCGTACACCCATGGCATGGGCACCCTCGCCAACCGCGACAGCTGGGGATTGTTTGATCAGATCATCATCTCCCATGCCTGGCTTAACCGGCAACAAACCGGTCTTTTTTACCATTACCAAGCCATTTTTGCACAAAATTTCATGAAAGAAAATGCCGGCCGCTACCAAAGCTACCCCATGCGAACCTGGGATGGCAACCACTACCGAGGGGGCTACAGCGACCACTTCCCTACCTATATCGTATTACTAAAAACGATCAAATGATAGGCCTGTCTGCTATAAAATGAGGAAATTCATCCCAAACCCCTGCCCTAATTACTAATTTTCAATTAT
>CAZFKE010000009.1:0-6947 GCA_964519475.1 uncultured Sediminibacterium sp. | reverse complement strand
CAAATCTGTTTTGGCAGATTCTCCGCCTACAGCGGTGTCCAGTGGGATAAACCAATTTAAAACCTAAAAATTCAAGTAATGAACAGTTACGAATTGATGGTGATCTTTACTCCGGTACTGTCTGAAGAAGACTTCAAAGCTTCTCAGAAAAAGTACGCCGACTTGGTTGCAGAATTAGGTGGTGCTACCATCCACAGCAATCCATGGGGCTTAAAATCACTCGCTTACCCGATCCAGAAAAAAACAACCGGTATTTACTGGGTGTACGAATTCCAGGGCCCTTCAGACATTAACGAAAAACTGAAGATCCAAATGTTGCGCGATGAACAAATTATGCGCCACATGATCACCCGTCTCGATAAATACGCCGTCGAGTACAACCACGTGAAAAGAAATGGCGGATTTGCAATGCAGGATAAAATTGAAGCATAATCATGGCAAAGAACGAAATCAAATACCTGACCGCCATCAAACAGGAAAAGCCACGGAAAAAATTCTGCCGCTTTAAAAAATATGGCATTAAATACGTTGATTACAAAGACATCGACTTCCTGAAAAAATTCATTAACGAGCAGGGTAAATTATTACCACGCCGTTTAAGCGGAAACTCTTTGAAGTATCAGCGCAAAGTACAGGACGCAGTTAAGAAAGCCCGTCAAATGGCTTTGTTGCCGTACGTAACTGATTTATTAAAATAGAATCATTAGTAACCTTCCCTAACCGTGTCCGCCAAAGCTTTAGCGAAGGAGGATGGGGACAGTCAAAAAAATAACGACTGGGCTCTTGGGACTAAAAAAACAAATATGCAAGTCATTTTAATTCAAGACGTAGATAACCTGGGTGGCCGCAATGAAGTGGTAACCGTTAGAAATGGTTATGCCCGTAACTTTCTTATTCCGCAGAAATTTGCAGTAGAAGCTAATCCTTCTAACCTGAAACAGCAGGAAGAGAAAATGAAAGTACAGCAGAAGAAAGAAGCTGCTATGCTGGCCGAACTTAACAAGGTAATCGACATCTTAAAAGCATCACCGGTTACTATCGGCGCTAAGATCGGTACCAGCGGTAAGATCTTTGGTAGTGTAACTTCTTTACAGATCACACGCGCCATCCGCGACCAGAAAGGTTACGAGATAGACCGTAAGCGTATTTCTATTGTTGATGAGGTTAAAGAAGCCGGTACGCACAAAGCGTCTATCGATTTCGGCAACGGAAACACTGTAGAGATTGATTTTGAAGTAGTTGCAGAGTAATTAGCACCAAACATACTTAAAAAGCCTGTTCCCCGGAACGGGCTTTTTTGTTTTCCGACTTCTGCTTTCTATGGCATCGCCTCTTGTGTCACTCCCCTGTACGTTCCCCTTTTATGGCATCAAGCCCCCCAAATACTGCAATATTCAATATTCCCCCTCCTTTATTATTTTTCTATTTTTTAAATAAATACCCAAAATCATTAAAATCCCTATCTTCGACAGTCCAATGGCAGTTCGTCCATATTCCGGAAGGTTTTTTAACGTAAATGCTTCAGGGTTTTTGGTTACTGTTTATCCATTGGTTTTTTGATCATTTAATTTTTTTTAGAACATGAACATTTACGTTGGAAATCTGAACTGGGGTATGACCAGTGACGATCTGCAAACCCTTTTTGCACCCTATGGCGAAGTAACCAGCGCCAAAATTGTTACCGACAAATTCAACAACGATCGCAGCAAAGGTTTCGGTTTTTATGAAATGGCTGATGATGAAGCAGCCCGTGCAGCTATTGCGGCTTTACATGATACTGACGTATCTGGCCGTAAAATAGTTGTTAACGAATCTACCCCACGCCCTGAAGGCGACAGAGGCGGCTTCAAAAAGAAGAGCTTCGGTGGTGGAGGCGGTGGTAGCCGTGGTGGTTATGGCGGCGGCGGAAGCCGTGGCGGTAGCGGCGGCGGCGGCGGATACAACCGCGATCGTGGTGGCAATGGTGGTGGTGGTGGATACAACAGGTATTAATCCCACACAACAAAAAAACTATTCAAGTCCGGCTTTCGCCGGACTTTTTTATGACCCTATCTATTCCATCAAGGGAGGTCCTTACGATTTTACTACATTTACCCTATGAAATCCACCAATATCACTTCCCCAGTGGCCGGTTGCATGCGTTGGGGTATCTGGGGCGCAAATTTTACAACCGAACAATACCGGCATATGATTGAATCCTGCCTCCAATATGGTATCAGCAGTTTTGACCACGCAGATATTTATGGTGATTATACTACCGAAGAAGAATTTGGCGATGCCCTGAAAGAAAATCCTTCTCTGAGGCAGCACATAAAACTCATCACTAAATGCGGCATACAAATGCTCACGCCCAACCGGCCTGAACATGGTATCAAATCATACAACACATCCAAAGAACATATTATCCGTTCTGCAGAGCGCTCCTTACAAAACTTCGGTACAGATTATCTTGATGTACTATTGATACACCGCCCCGACCCATTATTAGATCCTTCAGAAATAGCTGAAGCCGTAGAACAATTAAAGCAACAGGGGAAGATCTTATCATTCGGTATTTCTAATTTTCTGCCGCATCAAACAAACCTGCTTTCAGCCTACACGTTGATTGAATATAACCAGGTAGAAATATCTATTGTACGGTTAAACGCATTGTCAGATGGCACATTAGAAAACTGTATGCAACATAAGATCATCCCCATGGCATGGGCCCCATTGGGCGGCGGATTATTTAACGATGAGAACCACCCGCGTTTCCGCGCCATTACTGCAACTGCCGCTGAACTCGCGGAAAAATATAATACCGGACTCAATGAAATATTACTTGCCTGGCTGCATACACATCCATCAGGTATTCAAACCATTATAGGTACCACAAAAATTGAAAGACTATTACAGGCAAAAGTAGCCTCGGCAATCAGGTTAGACAGGGAAGACTGGTTTAGACTATTGATTGCGGCTACAGGAGAGGATGTTGCATGATAACGGCCGGATACTTTTTTAATTAAAGCAGATCAGGCTGGTAACTGCTGTGATCCATTAACGAGAGGGAAGCGCACAAAAAAAGAAGAGCCATGGCCCACTTCACTTTCTACTGAAATACTACCCTTTTGCTGTTCAATAATCTGTTTGCAAATAGAAAGCCCTAACCCAAAACTCTTTTCACCGGCAGTGCCAGTTCTTTTGGCATGGGTAAACGTATCAAAAATACGATGGTGGTTTTCTTTGGGGATACCGATCCCCTGATCTGTTATCACCAGTACAGCATTGCCTTCTTCACGGCTAAGTGAAATGGTAATGATTGAGTTTTCAGGACTGAACTTGATTGCATTGTTTACCAGGTTGGTAAATAACCTTTCTGTTTTTGCGGCATCAATGGAAATAATCAAAGTTTCTGCAATCATGTGTGTCTGGATACGGATCTTTTTTTCATTGGCTTTGAACTGAAGCGCCAGAAGCCATTGGGCAATCAGCTCATTCATATTCACCTGCTTCACATGATTCGGTTGAAAAGTAATATTATTATTTTGCAGGAGTTCGTTGATCAGGTAAAGCGATGTATCAGAAGCATATTCGATCAGTTTCAACAGTTCACTTTCCTGTTTTTCAAGTGTATTATCTGCCAGCATTATTTTACTGATACTGGCAATATTGGAGATCGGACTTCGCAGATCATGTACTACAGAATTCAGTATTTTCTCCTTCTGCTCTTTAGCCTGCGAAAGCTCTTCATACGCTTTCTCTAATCGCATCAGGTTTTTAAAATAAATGTATTTAAAATAAAAAAGACAGGTCACAAAAAAGAAAAGAGGGATCAATATCTTAACGATCATTTCAGCAACCTCGGCATTCTGCATTTGTTTCACTGGTTCATCATTCATTTTTACAAATACAAATGCAACAGACACGAGCAAAGCAAACAAAAGGTATTGCCAGTTCTTATCATAGATAACCACTGCAGCTACCATCATTATTAACAAACGGTATTCACTGCCGTTTTTAAAATAGTAGGCAGATAGGATACCAACCGCGGCCGCAACCAACAATAATACACCCCGGAGATATAAATGCTTTTGTGTATAGGATACAAGGAAGGCAATACAGAATGTGCCCAACTGCACCAAGTTCAGCAGGGATGCCAGGTAATACTGACTGAAGAAATTAATAAGAAATGAAATAAAAGCAAACGGAGTAGCCAGTAAAAGGAAGAGATTAAACATCTTCGTTTTCTGTACTTCTATAAAACTTGTATCATTCCTGATACCTAATTCCAGTATCCGATCTACAAAAAATGGTTTCTGCCAGGTCATGATCAACTGAAAAATCGATTTCCTGTAAAATAGCGAGAAAAATTAACACCTTTAAAAAATATTAAAAAACCTTGCGATAAAAAGATCTACTTACTATCAGTAGAAAATATTATATAATTGACGGTTTAGCAGTATGTACACTATTAATGTTTTTGTCAGATGTATATCAGATAATATAATTTATATTTAACTACTGAACAGATGGGTAATTATTGATAGTTTCGAAAACTATTTTCGGTTCGTTTTTAAGAGATAAAATGATTTTTTGTAAAAAATCTAAATTTGTTTCTTTCTGGAACAAAACGTCATGCATCAAGATGACAATATGATTTTTAGTAAATGTTCTTCGGAAAACTAACATACTCAACATTTTACTTATAAACATCCAGATATTATCCATTTGAAAGCTATTCTTCACTTTACTCTTACGCCATTCAATATCCCACCCAATCACAGAATATTCGTATTTTTTAAAGTACTTACAGATAGGAGCAACACTGTTTTGGCATTTTATTTTGTTGTTTATAACCCAAGCTGAATAACCAGGCAATCTTGCAATTTTAAATTTCGCTTCCAATATTTTTTGATTTTCCTGAAAATCAAAAAATGATTTCTCAAACTCATTATAGAACTCCACATATTTTTCATCCGCATGTGAAAAACTATGATTCGCAATTAATATCATCGGATAAGACGATGATATGGTTCTTACTAGTTGAATTTTTCGCTCAGAGTTGATGTGACTACCAACAAAAAAGAATGTTGCTTTAATATTTAACTTAATACATAGCTCGAAACACTTTTCAGTTCCATAGAGCGGTCCATCGTCAAAGGTCAAATAAATAAACTTCTTTGTTTTGCTAAATCTGGATATTAATAGCAAGAAATAGATATACACTCTTAAAGATATGTTCTTAAACATTGAACTTTGATTTCATTGATAATATCCAGTCCTATTAAATCGAGAACTATATTCAATTAGTTCATTCTCATGGTTATTTCAGGATTTGTATTTGCTTAATTAAAAACAAAGCTTAAATTACAAATATTAACTATATCTAAAGAATGTTTATTCGAAATATAATGTCATTTGCTGCAAAGAGATTTTATAAGCAAGAATATTCGTTTATGAAGAAGAAATTACTTGAAATATATAGCTCATTAGATGTACAAAAGTTATCAACTGAATATAATATTTTAGAAAAAATACTTATATCTGGTGAAGATCATCGATTCCAATATCATTTCGGCTTTGATCCAATTGCAATAGTACGAGCCTTAATAAAAAATACAATTTATCAAAAAAAAGAAGGCGCTAGCACAATTGAGCAGCAATTAGTAAGAGTCTTAACTAATGACTATAATAGAAGTTATACCAGGAAGATAAAAGAAATTCTCTTATCAACAACATTATGTGAAATCGTTCCCAGAAGAAAAATACCTTTTATATATCTATCTGTGGCTTACTACGGTTACAATATGTTTGGGTTACGTGAGGTTACAATAAAAATGGGAATTTCGAATCTTGAAGAAATTACTGAAGAAACAGCTTCTGAAATTATTGCAAGAATTAAATATCCTGAGGGTGAAAAATCGGATTTGACGAGAGCAAACCAGATATGTATAAGGAAATCTCATTTATTACACTTATACAGAATGCATTCCAATAAAAAATATCTCACTATTTATTCTTAAATTCATCAAAACCTTTTTATGAAAAAAAAGATTATTTGGATACTATTAATATTTTCTGGCTTACTTATATTTTCACTTTATAAAGTACCTCAGTTAAAAGAAAAGAATGATTTGCTCATCAACATTCTAGGGACAATTTTTGGAGGTGGCATTCTTGCATTCTTTATTGTCTTAATCGACGAAATTGTTTACAAAATAAATATCACCGGAGAATGGGAAATCTCCGAAATCATAGAAACACCAGCTACTAATCCTTACTTAGGTTATAAGGTCTTTTATACTTTCCATATTTTACAAAAGGGGTCAGAGATTGTTGGATATGGAGAAAAAACAAAAGAAATTCAAAATGAAAAAGGCGAGTATGTATTTGAACGCGAAAAAAGAGTTCGTGTTGAATTTACCGGCTACATTGAAAAAGGTACTGGATTTATAAAAAAAGGCTTTGTTAATGGAACACAAATTTGCTTTCTTATATATGAATATGGCAGAAAAAGGGAAACATCGTCAACCTATTTTCTTACTGTACAAAATTCTTCGTTTCTTAAAGGAAATTACTTCTCAACAGCTGGTGATGCAAGAGGCCCTGTTCAACTAAAGAAAATCCAAAAATAACGATACCTCCATTATAATACTTCGACTGCAGTATTCCTTAAAAAACTCTTATCAACTTATAGTTACTAGCTTTTTTGAATTGGTATCAAACAATATAAACAAAAATATAGAGCTACCTACTCTCTCAGCTTAACGCGAGTATTCGCCTGATCCAGATAAGTCCATTATGGCCCACCTCAGACGGATCGGAACAAGAAAAGGTGAACACCCCGGCCTATCTTATTTGAAAATGTATGGGCATAAAAAAACCCAACCAGAATAAACTGATTGGGTTTTATAATAAATATGGCAGCTACCTACTCTCCCGGCTTAACGCGAGTACCATCGGCCATG
>CAZFKE010000008.1:143375-161834 GCA_964519475.1 uncultured Sediminibacterium sp. | reverse complement strand
GCAAAAATTTTATACGATTTTCTTTATCAAGGCTCGTCTATTTTTTTGAAGAGGTGGTAAGGTTTATAAATGCGCCACTCCGGAAGTTCCATTAACTCGATATAATAATTCAATTTTTTCTTTTTGAAATCCTGCTGTGTAGATTCGGGCATGTTGATGGCAACAATCCAGCCGTTCTGTTCGCTTACTTCGTCATACCATTCCTGGTAATATTCTTTATCGCTACTATGGAAATTGAGCACGTTATCGGTAATCAGTATGTATTTGGAAATGCCGAGTTTATATAGCGGGTCTATGATCTCACGCTTTAGTTCCATGATATCATTTTCGATGGCGTCATTCCATTCGCCGAGTAATTCGATCACCGAAAAATTGAGTTCATAGTCTACATAAATGATCTTGAGGTATAAAGTGCGGCTCCCGAAATCATCCCATTGCGGATGTATGTAATAATTGTAGACAGTCTGGGAGTATTCGAACTCGCTATATTTTCTCCCAAAGAAAGGCGATCGCGGATCTTCTTCAGCTATGTAAATATGGCGCCAGTTATAAAAAGGTTCTATATCATGCATATGCTATTCTTATCTTAAGAAGCAGTAGCTGCCTCCACAGCTTTCTTTACGCTGCCATGTTTTAATAACAGGTCTTTGGCTTTCTCATAATCTGTTAATGATAAGCCATCCATCACCATTTTCACACCGCGGTCAACCAATTTCACGTTACTTAATTGCATGTTCACCATTTTATTGTCTTCTACACGGCCCAGCTGGATCATGATAGAAGTGGAGATCATATTCAATACCAGTTTTTGCGCCGTTCCGCTTTTCATGCGGGTACTGCCGGTTACGAATTCGGGCCCCACAACAACTTCTACCGGAAAATCGGCAGCTTCAGAAACCGGTGAGTTAGGGTTGCAACTAATGCTTCCTGTAACAATGCCTCTTTTACGGCATTCTTTCAAGGCGCCGATTACATACGGAGTGGTTCCACTGGCAGCTAGTCCCAGCACAACGTCTTTATCACTCACAAAATGTTTTTGCAGATCGGTCCAGCCTTCTTCGGTACTGTCTTCTGCAAATTCTACGGCTTGTGTAATGGCTTTGTCGCCACCGGCAATTAACCCGATGACCAATCCATAAGGCACACCAAATGTAGGCGGGCATTCGCTGGCATCTACTATACCCAAACGGCCACTGGTACCGGCGCCAATATAAAATAATCTTCCCCCGGCCAGCATTTTATCACTGATCGCTGATATTAATTTTTCAATTTGGGGAATGGCTTTCTCAACTGCATAAGGCACTGTCTTATCCTCATGATTGATATTCTGTAGCAATTCGGGAATAGACATATTTTCCAGATGCCTGTAGGTGGAAGCTTGTTCGGTTACTTTTATAAAATCTGACATATCAGTGTTTTATGTATGATACGCTAATAATCCCTGCATAGGAGCTTTGATCACATTGCCCAGTTCCAGTTCGTAGGTATTGCAAAGTTCTTTCAATACGTCTCTAAAACCAAATGCGGTATTTGTATAAATGTGTGAAAAAGAAATCATTTAACCCGTCTTCAATAATATTCTCGATCATATAATGCCCCCGGTTTTCAGCCAGGAAAATGGCATAGGAAGCAAGGTATCTGTTGGCTAAGGGCTGCTTGTATACATGGTCCAGTATGTCAATATTGGATACCTGGAAACGCTTTTCAAATCTGGATTTCAGGTCTTCATCAAAAGTATGGTACAGGTAATATTGCACCACTTTTTTGCCGAGATAAGCTCCACTGCCTTCGTCGCCTAATACATAACCCAGTCCTGGGCTGTTCTTCACAATCTTTTTGCCATCGTAATAGCAGGAGTT
Source organism: uncultured Sediminibacterium sp. (assembly GCA_964519475.1). Classification (GTDB taxonomy): domain Bacteria; phylum Bacteroidota; class Bacteroidia; order Chitinophagales; family Chitinophagaceae; genus Sediminibacterium. The sequence goes on along the minus strand of CAZFKE010000008.1, from coordinate 159,975 downwards.
GGAGCCGGTACCTAAAATACAGGCGATTCCTTTTGTATGCCCGCAAAGCGCCCTGGCTGCTGCCAGCAGATCGGTCTGCACCTCAATTTTGGATTTGGGAAAAAGGGTTTTCAATACGCTTTTAATGATGGCTGCATTTTCTTGATTGCTAAGCCCCGTTCCATAAAAATGGATATCTGTAATGGCTGTATTTTTCAGTTTGGGAACGAGTTCTTTGCTAAGCAGGGCGTTTATCTGCGCTGGGTTGAGGAAATATGGGCTGATTCCCTGGGTAAGGATTGTCTTTTTTTTGCCATCTGCCAATAGCTTCCATTCACATTTGGTGGCGCCACTATCCGCAATCAATATTCCAGGCATAATCTCGTGTTAAGTTGAAGGCACAAAGTACGAAGTATGAACATATGACAAAAGAACGAAGCGATTCGTATATGTAGTTTGTTATTCGTACCTGAAATCATCTGCAACTTATGCCTTTCATCCTAAATAGCAAACCTTTACAGTCGCATTCAAACATTAATAATGATATTTGCAGCTGTTCATTCAGATATTCAGAAACGAAAATATGGGAAGTAAAAAGTTACAGGTTTGGTTGCCGGTATTATTTGCAGCAGTAATGGTGGTGGGCATGATGGTCGGTTACCAGTTGAAAGACAAGACCCTGGGCAACCGTTTTTTTAATCTGGCCAGGAGAACTTCTTTGCAGGAATTGGTTGAATTGATTAAAGGAAAATATGTTGACAAAGTTTCAACCGACAGCATTACCCGGTTGGCAGCCGGTGAATTATTATCTCATCTCGATCCGCACTCTGTTTTTATCCCTGCCGATCATTTAAAAGAAGTGAATGAGGAAATGATGGGTAATTTCCAGGGTATTGGTGTTGAGTTTCAGATTATGGATGATACGGTGAATGTGATGAGTGTTATGAAAGATGGCCCTTCTGCCAAAGCAGGCGTTCAGACAGGGGATAAGTTTATCAGGATTAATGATAGTGTACCCATTGCCGGAAAAAAATTGCAGCCGGATGATATCCGCAAACTACTTCGCGGCCAGATGGGTACAGAAGTAAAAATACAATTGGTAAGGGGCAATGAGGTGAAGGATGTAAAGATTGTAAGAGCTGTAATACCTGTATCGTCCGTGGATGCCGCATATATGATTACTACAGAAACCGGTTACCTGCGCATTAACAAATTTGCTGAACGAACCTATGAAGCATTTATGCAGAATATGGAAAAGCTGCAGAAGCTGGGAATGAAACAATTGATACTGGATCTACGCGGTAATGGTGGCGGGTTAATGAAAGAAGCTACAGATATTGCAGATGAATTTTTAAGTGAGGATAAATTGATTGTTTACACCGAAGGAGAGCATGTTCCCCGTTTCGAATATAAGTGTAAACGTGATGGCATATTTGAAAAAGGCAAGCTTGAAGTATTGATTGATGAAACTACCGCTTCTGCCAGTGAAGTATTGGCGGGGGCATTACAGGATTGGGACAGGGCCACTATCATCGGCAGAAGATCTTTCGGTAAAGGCCTGGTACAGCAACAGTTTCAGTTAACAGATGGCAGTGCAGTTCGGTTAACGATTGCAAGGTATTATTCACCGTTGGGAAGAAATATCCAGAAGCCCTATACAAAAGGGAAGGCACAATATGAAGAAGAACTGGCAGACCGTTTTCACAACGGTGAGGTGGTAAAAGGAGATACTTCAAAACCCGCTGGCAAAGCTTTTAAAACACCGGGAGGAAGAACCGTATATGGCGGTGGGGGAATTATGCCGGATATATTCGTTCCATTTGATACCACCCATAAAGATCCCGCAGTAATCAAGATGCATTATAAATATACGGTGGGTAGTTTTGTTTATAATTATTACATGCAGAACCGGGCTTTCTTTAACGGCCTGGCAACACCAGCCGACCTGGCTGCCAAATTTATTCCGGGAGAAAAGGAGTGGGCAGGGCTGGTTGCTTTTGCCAAAAAAGATACGATCGAATTAAATAAAATTTCGGCCAGGGATAAGACTGAGGTATTACAAAGGATACAAACCATGATGGCCAGGCAGATATGGCGTACCGAAGGATATTTTGAAGTGGGTAACCGCAACGATGTAACCGTAAAAAAAGCAATCGAGCATTTGAAATAATGTACCCGGGTGGACGCTTGCAGACGTGGATAAACATGGGTATAGAAACGTTTTTTAGTTTGGTTTTTTTCAGCTTAGTTTGCAGCAGATTTGGTTAAGGATCTATCAAAAAAAATACGGTTATGACTATTGAAAATTTTAAAGGGTTATCACACGAAGAGAAACTGAAAGCACTGAAATTTTCAGGTGAACTGTTGGGTTCTTATGACCGTAACAGTGAAAATAATGGCCCTAAAACACCAGGTGACATCTTCGCATTAGGTGAGTTCTGGGTGTATCTGAGTGAAGATGAGGAAACCATTATCCCAACCCGCAGAAACCCTTTGCATGTAGCGGAAGAAGAAGATTAATATCGTTAGGCGTGAATCCTGAATCGCATAGATTCTTTACGCCGGCTGGCAATTGACAATTCACGAACTGCACTTAGGAATCACGTTTACAGCGACGCTCTTAAGGTAAGATAGAAAGGTATTTCTATATGCTGAACGGATTGCTCCAATATCAACTCCGCTGTTTTTTCTCCCATCATCTGAAAATCTGTTGAGATCGTCGTAATGCCATTTAGGATGATCTTTTTTAACGGGGTTTCATTATAAGATATCACACCTACATGTTTACCCAGTTTCATTTTAGTGGCTAATATTTTTTCGATCAGGATAACCAGGTCATCTTCCATCAGGTTAATATAAGCGTCTCCTTCTTTGATGGGCTCATTGGCAATATTGTGCACCACTTTATAATTGAATGCATATTGCTGGCAGAATCTTGTAAACCCTTTTAAGATTTCTGCGGGATGGTAAGTATAAAAAGGGACAATGATCTTGATGGTATGGTATTTGGCCAATTGTGGCAAAGCCTGTTCCAGCGCATGATAAATGTCTTTTTCAAAATTCTCATAAACCGCACCATATTTTCCTTCAATGCCGGGAACGAGTTTATCCAGGAGAATAAGTTTGTCTTTGGGAATAAGGTTGATCACATCATGCGCATTTTCACCGCCATCCATAAAATGTGGGATGATCACATAGTGCGTGTAATCTTTTTTTGTATTCTGGATCAGCCGTTTAAAAAAATCAAAATCATTATTGTAAATGTAAAAGTCAACCGATGCCAGTTCGCCAAGAGACGTAACAAAGGCATCATAGATGATTTTTTTGTGCGGGCTGAGTTTATTAAAGAGTAAAAATATTTTCAGCTGCTGTTTCAGGTTCGTATCCTGAACAAAATAACCCTTGCCCGGTACGGAACCCAGTACGCCGATCTTCTTTAAATATTTGTATCCTTTCTCCGCCGTATCCCTTGAGATCTCAAATTCAAAACTCAATTCGTTGATAGAGGGAAGTAGTTCTTCTTTTTTGATCTTGCCATCACCAATGGCTTTGATGATGGAATTGGCCAGTTGCAGGTACTTGGGGGTAGCTGAATAATAATCGATGAATAAATGCTGAAAAACGCTTTTCTTTTTCATGATGGCCGGTATTCGGAAGCAAACAGGTATTCGCTAAATCGTTTCCAAACTTAACGATTAAGTGCAATATTCTTTGAAAGCAGGGGGTATGGATCCCGTAAAGGACCTTCCGATGCTCCTTAACCATGATGGTACATGACAGAGAATACCTTATGAATGATAGCTTTGAAATCCATAAATTGTATTTTGCTTAGCCATATTGAAATTATCTGATCATGGGTGTTATCCTCGGTGTTATTTTCCATTTTATAGGCGGTTTCGCCTCCGGCAGTTTTTATATGCCATACAAAAAAGTAAAGGGTTGGAGCTGGGAAAGCTTCTGGATCGTTGGGGGGCTGTTTTCCTGGTTGATCGTTCCGCCATTGGCAGCCTATCTTACCATTCCAGGTTTTGCAGACATTATCAGGGAAAGCTCCGGCCAGATCCTTGGCACTACTTTCCTGATGGGTTTGTTATGGGGTATTGGTGGATTGATGTACGGGCTAGGCGTTCGTTACCTGGGTATGAGTCTTGGTAATTCCGTTATACTCGGGTTCTGTTCCACCTTCGGATCATTGATCCCGGCTATTTATTACCATTATGTACCCACGGCCGGTAAAGAAAAGCTGACCATCAGTTTTATGATTCACAATACTGGCGGACAATTTGTATTGCTGGGTGTGTTGGTTTGTGTATTGGGTATCGCCATCTGCGGACGTGCGGGGATGATGAAAGAAAAAAGTCAGTCAGAAGAATTGAAAAAACAAAGTGTGGGTGAATTCAGCCTGGTAAAGGGATTGGTGATTGCCACTATTTCCGGTATCCTGAGCGCCTTCTTCAATTTTGGAATAGAAGCAGGTAAACCGATGGCCGAAGTAGCCAATGCCCATTGGCAGTTAGCGCATCCCGGTGAAGGCAATTTCCTGTTTCAGAACAATGTTATTTTTGTGGTAATACTCTGGGGTGGATTGACCACCAATTTTATCTGGTGTATGATCTTGAATGCACGCAACAAATCCTTTGGAGATTATACCAATAAAGTAACCCCACTTTCTAAAAATTATGTATTCAGCGCCCTGGCCGGCACTACCTGGTTCTTACAATTCTTTTTTTATGGAATGGGAGAGAGCAAGATGGGCAATGGTGCCAGTTCATGGATCCTGCATATGTCGTTCATCATCCTGGTGGCCAATATGTGGGGTATCAGTTTGAAGGAATGGAAAGGAGTAAGTTCCAAAACCAAAGCAACTATTGCGATAGGTATACTTACCATCATGGCTTCTGTAATGATTGTGGGTTATGGCAATTCGTTACCTAAATAAAATAAAATAAAAATATCTTCTTATGTCTGTGAATTCTGTAGCCAAATACAAATATGTGAGTTATCTCTGGGATGATGCCAAAGCAGCATCCCTGGCAGGTGATGAAGTGGCTTTATTAATATACCGTTCTAATTTGTTAGGGGCCGATCTTAGATTAACCAATTATGGAGGTGGCAACACCTCCTGCAAAGCCATGGCCAAAGACCCCCTTACCAGTAAAGAAACGGAAGTAATGTGGGTAAAAGGAAGTGGTGGTGACCTGGGTACCTTACAAGCCAGCGGGTTGGCTGCCTTATATGTAGATAGGATGCGCAGTCTCAAAAATGTATACCGCGGTATAGAACAGGAAGATGAAATGGTTGAGTTGTTCAATCATTGCATTTATGATCTGGCATCTAAAGCGCCATCCATTGATACAGCTCTACATGGTTTTCTTCCTTTCAAACATATTGATCATTTGCATCCCGATGCGGCCATTGCTATCGCTGCCGCCAAAGACGGGAAAAAGATCACACAGGAATTATTTAACGGAGCCATCGGCTGGGTAGAATGGCAAAGACCGGGTTTTGACCTGGGTTTACAATTAAAGGCCTGCCTGGATGCCAATCCAGGTATCCGTGGTATCATGCTTGGCTCTCATGGTTTGTTTACCTGGGGCGATACGGCTTATGAAAGTTATATCAATACCTTAGAAGTCATCGAAAGATGTGCAGCATATATTGAAGATAAAGTTGCCGCTAATAAAGTCGTTTTTGGTGGCGAGAAATTACCATCGCTCCCCAAAGAAAAAAGATGGGCAAAAGCGGCAGAACTGGCGCCAATATTGAGAGGCTTTTGTTCCTCGGAAAGAAAAATGATCGGGCATTTTACCGATGATGACAGGGTATTGAATTTTATCAATTCCAACGACCTCGATCGATTAGCGCCATTGGGTACTTCCTGCCCCGATCACTTTCTGCGTACAAAGATCAGTCCATTGGTTTTGAATATAAGATCGGAAGAAGACCTCTCAGATGTAAAATTGATCAAAGAAAAATTAGCGCCACAATTTGATGCATACAGGAAAATGTATGCCGAATACTATAACAGCTGCAAGCACCCGAACAGCCCGGCTATCCGCGATGCAAACCCTGTGGTAATTTTATATCCCGGTGTAGGTATGTTCACTTTTGCCGTGAATAAACAAACCGCAAGGGTTGCTGCAGAATTTTATACCAATGCGATCAACGTAATGCGTGGGGCAGAAGCCATCTCTGTATACACTTCCCTGCCTAGGCAGGAAGCATTCAATATAGAATACTGGTTATTGGAAGAAGCTAAGTTGCAGCGTATGCCTAAACCCAAACCCTTGTCAGGTAAGATCGCTTTGGTTACAGGCAGTGCGGGTGGGATTGGTAAAGCCATCGCCAAAAAATTTGCAGATGAAGGAGCTTGTATCATCATCAATGATAATGATGCGGAACGTCTTGCATCGGCGAAAGAAGCATTTCAAAAACAATATGGCAATGATGTATTTACTTCAGTGATGCTGGATGTAACCAAAAGAGAAGATATTGCCAATGCTTTTGCAACCGGTGCGCTGGCTTTTGGCGGTGTAGACATTATTGTGAACTGCGCAGGTCTTTCCATTTCTAAACCGATTGAAGAACATACCGATAAGGATTGGGATCTTTTGTACGATGTACTCGTAAAAGGGCAGTTCATGATAACACAGGAAGGCGTGAATATTCTGCGTAAACAGGATCTTGGTGGAGATGTGATTAACATAGTAAGTAAGAATGCATTGGTAAGTGGGCCCAATAATGCGGGCTATGGCTCTGCGAAAGCTGCCCAGTTGCATTTAAGCAGATTGAATGCTGCTGAATTGGGTAAAGACAAGATTCGGGTAAATGTGGTAAACCCGGATGCGGTAATCAGCGATAGCAAGATCTGGCAAAGCGGATGGGCCGAAGGCCGTGCCAAAGCGTATGGTGTAAAAGTGGAAGAGCTTCCTGAATTTTATGCGAAGAGAACCTTGCTCAATGAGATCATCAATCCCGGTGACATAGCGGATGCCTGTTTTGCATTGGTTGGCGGGCTATTAAATAAATCAACCGGGAATGTATTGAATGTTGATGGCGGAGTAGCCACTGCCTTTGTAAGATAGTAGTCAATTTTTTTTACGACAAGCAGTCGAATGGGTTGATGTTTATCTAATTGTCAACCCACTTTTTTCGTGAGTAGTGAAACGTTAGTCGTGCGTATTTTCCTGAAATTCATTCACGCCTTATAACTGACGCCTCACAAAACCGCGACAAACCTTAAAACCAGTCAATGCACAGAGTAGCTTTTAGGATGCAGTTACACAAAGGTTGCGAAGAGGAATATGAACGCAGGCATAAAATTGTATGGCCCGAACTACAGCAATTGTTACATGAGTCAGGCATCCGTGAATATTCCATTTTCCTGGACGATGCAACCGGGCAACTTTTTGGTGCTTTAAAAGTATATGATGCAGTAAAACTGAAAGAACTTCCTGCCAGTGCCGTAATGCAGAAATGGTGGGCCTATATGAAAGATATTATGGATACAAATGCAGATAATTCACCGGTAAGTGTACCGCTGCGTGAAGTATTCTATTTACCTTAATTGACCGGAATAAAATGATTGACCATGCTGATTGAAAAGAAAACGCTTGCAGAACATAACGATAGTTTATTATCGCAGCACACACGCCGCTTTGGCTACACAGCCGAAACCATTCCCCATGTAAAGGAGATTATTCGGCAACTGAAAGATTTTCAGATTGCCATCCCCTCATGGGCCTTAGGTACAGGCGGAACCCGTTTTGGAAGATTTAGTGGTGGTGGAGAGCCCCGTTCTTTGGAAGAAAAAATGGAAGATGTGGGTTTGCTTCATCAGCTGAACAGATCAAGTGGCGCCATCTCATTACATATTCCCTGGGATATCCCTTCCAATGCAGGGAAAATCCGCACACTGGCGGCACAATATGACCTGCGTTTTGATGCAGTGAACTCAAATACATTCCAGGACCAGCCCGGGCAGGCACATAGTTATAAATTCGGATCCTTGCAACATGTAGATAAAGTGGTTCGTAAGCAAGCCATCGATCATAACATAGAAGTGATACGTCATGGTATTGAATTGGGCTCAAAATCATTAACTGTTTGGCTTTCTGATGGTTCTTGTTTTCCCGGTCAGCTGAATTTCAGAAAAGCATTTGAAAATACATTGGCAGGCCTGCAGGAAATTTATGCAGCATTACCAGCGGATTGGAAAGTGTTTGTAGAATACAAAGCCTTCGAACCCAATTTTTATTCGATGACCGTTGGCGATTGGGGGCAATCCTATTTATATGCCAACAAACTGGGTGATAAAGCGTATACGCTGGTTGATCTTGGCCATCACTTACCCAATGCCAATATTCAGCAAATTGTTGCGTTATTATTGAATGAAAAAAAATTGGGTGGCTTTCATTTTAATGATAGTAAATATGGCGATGATGACCTGACGGTAGGAAGTATCGACCCCTACCAATTATTCCTTATATTCAATGAACTGGTAGAGGGTATGGATGCAAGAGGAATGAACCACGCAAATGATCTTGGCTGGATGATTGATGCTTCACACAATGTTAAAGACCCATTGGAAGACCTGATTCAAAGTGTAGAAGCTATTAAGATTGCCTATGCACAGGCATTATTGGTGGATACACAAGCATTGCAGTCAGCCCAGGAAAGGAATGATGTGGTTAAAGCACAGGAAATTTTACAACAGGCATATCGGACAGATGTAAGACCCATCGTTGCCGAAGCCCGTTTACAGGCCGGGGCCGCTATCGATCCTTTACAGTTATTCAGAAAAGAAAAAGTAAGAGAGCAATTGGTGAAAGTAAGAGGGGAGAAGACGTCGGCAACAGGGTTGTAACCCCCAGCCCCTGCAGTATGAGAGAATAAACAGTTATTGATTATTTAATAGGGCATACTATATAAAGCATAAAATAAAATTCCCCTGTAGGGGCAAGGGGTATGAAACCAACGCCGGTCATTGCCATATTTGATGTAGGAAAAACCAATAAAAAATTTTTCCTGTTTAATGAACAGTACCAGATCGTATTGGAACGGTCCACTCAGTTTGATGAAATAAAAGATGAAGATGGATTTCCCTGCGATGATATTCAACTAATTAGGGAATGGGTGGCCAAGGGACTTACAGAAGTCATGAGCCTCAAACAATTTTCCGTTAAAGCCATTAATTTTTCTGCCTACGGCGCCAGTTTTGTACATATTGATGACAAAGGCGAACCCGTTACTCCCCTCTATAGTTATCTGAAGCCTTTCCCTAAAACGCTGCATAACTCATTCTATAAAGCGTATGGTGGAGAAACTGCTTTTTCAGTACTCACGGCATCTCCTGTGTTAGGTAACCTCAATTCAGGAATGCAGTTGTACAGGTTAAAACATACGAAAGAAGCATTGTTTAAAAAAATAGCCTATTCACTGCATCTGCCGCAATACATCAGCTTTCTGATAACGGGCAAAAAATATTCTGAGATAACCAGTATTGGTTGTCATACGGCACTTTGGGATTTTACAAAGAATACCTATCATCACTGGGTAGATACTGAGAAGATTGGTAAAAAACTTCCCGCCATTTTTTCTTCCGACGAAGTGGTAGAGACTAAGTTGAGTGGAAAAATGATAAAGGTGGGTTCAGGCTTGCATGATAGCTCTTCCGCTTTAATTCCTTACCTGGCGGGGTTTGTAGAGCCGTTTATCTTAATTTCAACAGGTACCTGGTGCATCAGTTTCAATCCCTTTAACCATGATCCGTTAACCACTAAAGAATTACAGCAGGATTGTCTTAGTTATTTAACATATCAGGGCAAGCCGGTAAAAGCTTCGCGTTTGTTTGCAGGAAATGAACATGAGCAGGAAGTAAAACGGCTGGCAAAACATTTCCGTGTGCCCGTGGATGAGTATAAGAAAGTGGTATTTGTTCCTGCTTATTTTAAGAAGATCAAAAGAGCGGCGGAGGCCGTTACCTCCTTTACCCAAAAGAACCTGTCTGTATTCCCCACGTATGCAGAAGCCTATCATCAATTGATGTATGATATCATGCAACAACAAAAAGCAGCTACGCTGCTGGTATCAGGTAAAACCAAAGTAACAAGGATTTTTGTAGATGGCGGCTTTGCAAAAAATGCTGTTTACATGTATATGCTGGCCAGTGCTTTTCCCGGCAGGGAAGTTTTTGCTGCTTCTGTGTCACAGGCAAGCGCTATTGGTGCCGCATTGGCAATTCATAAACACTGGAATACGCAAATGCTCCCCGGTAACCTGGTGGAATTGAAATATTACGCAATGCCCAAATAGTATACCATTTATGAAATCCTACTTAGTTATCCTGTTGTTTTTTTTCTGCAGCCTTGCTGCCTATTCGCAGGTATCATACCATTTCTATTTTGGTAAGGGGGCAACAGATGCAAAATATATCGCGGTGAATAAGGAAACCATGTTTCATTACCAGTCAGGCTATGGTTTTTCGCAGGGGTCACTGGTTAAAACGATTACAAGGAAAACGAAGGATCCTCTCACCAATACATTTGTGACCTCGGATCGCCCTTTTTATTTCTCTGTTAAGCTTCCTGATGGCAACTATGATGTAAAATTGGTATTAGGCGATGTAGAAGGAAATTCTGCTACAACGGTGCGGGCTGAGAACAGGCGTTTATTTCTTCCACATATCACTACCCAAAAAGGGGAGTTAATAACACAGTCATTTACCATTCATGTCCGCGACAGTTTGATCCGGGATACAGATGGCAGGGTGATGGGTAGTGTAAGATTAAAACCACGAGAATCAGGCTATTTGCATTGGGATAATATGCTAACACTTGAATTCACTGATTCATTGCCTAAACTTTGTTCTATTGAAATAACGCCTAATAAGCATGCTATTACTGTTTTTCTTGCTGGAAATTCTACGGTGGTTGACCAGGATAAAGAACCCTGGGCCGCATGGGGACAAATGTTCCCATCTTTCTTCGAACCCGGAAATATTGCGATTGCGAATTATGCGGAATCTGGAGAAACCTTGAAAGCATTTAAAGGAGAAGGGCGGTTAGAAAAACTATTGAGCCTGTCAAAACCCGGCGATTATCTCTTTATTGAATTTGCACATAATGACCAGAAGCCCGGTAGTTCTCATCTGGATCCGTTCACTACCTATCAATCCACTTTAAAAGAATGGATAACGGAAGCGAGAAAAAGAAATATAACACCGGTATTGGTAACTTCTATGCATAGAAGAAGTTTTGATTCGTTGGGCCATATCATCAATACCTTATCTGATTACCCCGAAGCCATGCGGCAAACAGCAAAAGAAGAGAAAGTGGCATTGATCGATCTGAATACCATGAGTAAGGTTTTGTATGAAGCCTGGGGACCGATAAACTCAATCAAAGCATTTGTACATTACCCCGCGCATAGCTTTCCTGGGCAGGATATAGCGTTGAAAGACGATACCCATTTCAATACCTACGGCGCTTACGAGATTGCACGTTGTGTTTTGCAAGGACTGATTGACCTGAAGGTACCGGTTATAAAAGAGGTAAAAAAAGAAATTACGCGTTTTAACCCATCTAAACCCGACCCGGTTGAAGCATGGTATTGGCCCCCAAGTCCATTGGTGGCTTCGCAGAAACCTGAGGGTAATTAAGCATCAGGATGCCGCAGGATGGATTGGGGTTTAATTTTCGTTTATTTTATCACCTGCCGATTGCTGTCTGCCCGCAAAAGCATTCTCTTTTGTATTCTTCAGCATAATGGCATTTTTATTTGTATGCTCAGACGGGAATTCATAGACAAACTTTCCATCCTTTCATTAGGTGCCTGTATGCCTTCTTTGGGTCATGCATTTTTCTATAATGATGAATCCCCATTCGCCAAACGTCTCAAACCCGTTGGCCGTGCATTGGAACTGGAAGGGTATTATGTATGGTGCAATAGCCCGATAGAAAGCGAAGATGGAAAAACGCATGTATTCTTTTCCAGATGGAATGCAAAAAAGGGAATGGGTGGCTGGATCAATGGATCTGAGATCGTTCATGCGATCGCTGATTCACCGGAAGGCCCCTATGAAGTATTAGAAACGGTTTTAGCGCCTCGCCCCGGTTTTTGGGATGCTAGCACTTGCCATAATCCTTCTATCAGAAAAGTAGACGGACAGTATTGTTTGTTCTACATGGGCAATTCCAATGGTAAAACAATTACCAAGCGGATTGGTATGGCAACCGCACCTACAGTAAACGGCCCATGGAAACGCCCGGATAAGCCCTTGCTCGAAGCCGGCGAAACCGGTGCATGGGATGATCATTGTACAACCAATCCTGCATTCATCAAACATCCTAACGGACAATATTGGTTATATTATAAATCATGGAATACCAAAGATTACGAAACAGATCCCGGGCCGATCAAAGGCAATCGTAAATATGGATTGGCCATTGCAGATAAACTGGAAGGCCCGTATATCAAACATCAAGCGAATCCCCTGATCGATTTTTCATCCAAAGGAAATAATTGTCAACTGGAAGATGCATTTGTATGGATGGAGAAAAAGAGATTCAACATGATCGCAAGGGATATGGGCGTGTTCAATCACGAGAATGGAATCATCATGGAATCGAAAGACGGGATTGCCTGGACTGAACCCAAGATCGCTTATTATTCAGCCGATAAATATATCCAGCAACCACCGGCGCCCTCACATCTGAAAAAATATGGCCGTTTTGAAAGGCCGCAAATCTTATTCAGAAATGGGAAACCTGCTTATTTATTCACTACTTCACAAGGTGGAAAATATATGACGGCATCTTCTTTTATTTTCAAAATTGTTTAACCCATTCCCATGTCAAAAAGAACAATCTCTTTATTGGTGATCTTTTTCTTCAGTTCAGTTTTACAACTGAATGCACAACAATTATTGGAAACCGGTGGCAAACCCATGCCCGATGAGTGGATAGATAAGGATACGCATCATAAAGTAGTTAGGCTTACCCGAATTGAAGGAAGCAGTGTTAGCTTTTATTTTCATAACAATCCATTTGTTGGTAACCGAATGGTGTTTTATAACAGCAGCAAAGAGAAACCGGGTGCTGTTACCGATATGAAAAAGGAAACCTATAATATGAATGTAAAAAACAAACAATTATACCTTCTAGATCTTAACACATTGGCTGCTCAGAAACTGACAAACCAGTCTACTCCTATGAATGGAGAAATTGTTTCAGCCAGAACAAAAAAAGTTTTCTATCAGGTAAAGGACAGTGTCTTTTCCGTAAATATTGATAGCCGTAAAGAACAACTCGTTTTTGTTTTTCCACCCGATTTTAAAGGAAACATTACTACGGTGAATGCAGATGGCACTTTATTGGGGGGAGCAAAAGGCAGTGAAGCTGAAGCTGAGATCTATAAAAAAAATCCTGAGAAAAAAGATTTCTTTAACCTGATTTACGAAGCCAAACTCCCAAAAACACTATTTACGATCAATATTGATACAAAAAAATTAACAAGGGTATTTACAGACAGTGCCTGGCTTAACCATGTGCAGTTCTCACCTACAGATCCTTTTTTATTGATGTTTTGTCATGAAGGCCCCTGGCATAAAGTTGACAGGATCTGGACCATTCATCTTAACACAAAAAAAATCACCCTGATGCACAAACGCACCATGGATATGGAAATAGCCGGTCATGAATGGATTGGTGCCAGCGGAAAAACCATCTGGTTTGACCTGCAACAACCTAAAGGGGGAACATTTTTTGTAGCAGGTTCTGATGTAACTACGGGGAAGGAGATTAAATACAAAGTAGAAAGAAATGATTGGTCGGTACACTACACCAGTTCGGCAGATGAAAAATCATTTGCAGGCGATGGAGGTGATCCCGGTGCAGTAGCTAAAGCAAAAGACGGGCAGTGGATCAATTTCTTTACCGTAAAAGGTGATCAGTTACAAGCTGAAAAATTGGTAAACATGAAACATCATCAATATAAACTGGAGCCAAACGTTCATTTTAGTCCCGATGGCAAATGGATCATCTTCCGCGCCAATTTTGAAGGAACCGAAAATGTATATGCTGCTGAAATAAAAAAGTCATAAATGAAAAAGAGCTTACTTCTTATCACATCAGTTATTAGCTGTTCTATTTCTTTTGCGCAAACAAAAGGGAATGATGTAACCACACCGCTTCATCTGTTACAGCCTGATTATAAGATCCCTTATGGAATACCGGCTACAGATAATGTAAAAAAAGTATTGAAACGAATCTATAGTTATCTTGATGCGGTAACCCCTGCACAATTTGTTGACCGCCGAACACAGAAACCGGTTACTGACCTCGCAACCATTGATACGAATACGGTTATCAAAACAGGAGATTTTCGGTTAACCAGTTATGAATGGGGTGTAACCTACTCAGGTATGTTGCTGGCAGGTGAAGCAACGGGTGATACTGCCTATACACATTATGCGAAAGAAAGGGTTCATTTCATTGCAGATGCAGTACCGGCATTCAGTGCCTTATACCAGAAATTTCCCAAAGGGTCGAATCCTTTGCGCCAGCCTATTGCACCACATGCTTTGGATGATGGGGGTGCGGTTTGTGCAGCTATGATCAAAGTATTGCGTACAGAAACCAATGCAAATCTGCGTAACCTCGTAAACAGTTTGATCGATTATGTTACAACAAAAGAATTCCGATTACCGGATGGAACATTAGCCAGAAACCGTCCACAGAAAAATACACTCTGGCTGGATGATCTGTTTATGGGTGTTCCTGCATTGGCGCAGATGGGGAAGCTTACCGGCGACAATAAATATTATGATGATGCGGTAAAACAAGTACTGCAATTTTCTAAACGCATGTTCAATAGAGAACAAGGGATCTATATGCACGGATGGGTGGAAGAGATGGCCGTGCATCCTGAATTTCATTGGGCCCGTGCCAATGGCTGGGCATTGTTAACAATGGTAGAACTCCTGGATGTATTGCCTGAAGATTATCCGCAGCGAAACGCGATTATAGAACAATTAAAAGCGCATGTAAAAGGATTGGCTGCTTATCAATCAGGCGAGGGCTTCTGGCACCAATTACTGGACAGATCTGATTCTTATCTTGAAACATCCGCTACAGCTATTTATGCTTATTGTGTTGCAAGGGCCGTTAACAAAGGATGGATAGATGCCAAAGCGTATGCACCTATGAGCCTGCTTGCATGGAATGCGGTATCCACAAAAGTAAATGCGATGGGGCAGGTAGAAGGAACCTGTGTAGGAACAGGCATGGCCTTTGATCCTGCATTTTATTATTACCGGCCTGTGAATGTGTTTGCGGCACATGGCTACGGGCCGGTTCTGCTTGCAGGAGCAGAAGTGCTTAACCTGCTGCATAATTTTGTATTTGAGATCAACGATAGTTCACTGCAGTTAAAATCAAAAAAATAAAGTGAAAAGAAAATATTTAGCCGTAGCTGCATTTTTGATACTATTGATCGTGGCATCATCTGCCTATTCGCAAATAGGTAAACGATTTCCATCTGAGCGTAAAGTGATAAAGGATCCGGTAACGGGAACCATACTCATTTTTTTGACCAGCACACCTACCGGCGATTCCAAAATTTATCAAACCCATTCGCAGTGGACAGCGGATGGTGAATGGTTAATCTTCCGCTCTAACCGCGCCAGAAATGAAGCCATTGCTGTGAATGAAACAACCGGAGATATGGTGCAGGTTACAGAAGGCGGTTATACAGGCATGCTTTGCATCGCCCGTAAATCGATGAAACTATATTTCATGCGGAATATCCCGAAAGATACTGCGCAGCGAAGAGATATCCCGATGCAGATATTAGAAGTAGATCTTGAAAAAGTTTTTAAAGACAGCAAAGCAGGAACGATGCAACCCGCTTCTTTTTATCAACGTGTTTGTGGAACGATAGCGGGCGAACTGGGTTCGGGTGGCGATATGGCACTTGATGCAGAGGAAGACTTTGTTTATTTCAGGGTTGGACGAACAGAAGCCGCTAAACATTTAGCAACAGATGCTAAAATTGAAAAGGCGTTTGGTCCGCGTAATATGGGTGCTGGCCCTGCAGGGCTTATGAGTATGAATATTAAAACAGGAGAATTAAAATATATTGTTTCCGTCCCTTTCCAGATTGGCCATGTACAAACCAATCCATGGGTGAAAGGTGAAATTGTTTTTTGCTGGGAAACAGGGGGCAAATCGCCACAACGTACATGGACGGTGATGGCAGATGGAACAGGTTTACGCCCACTCTATCCTGAAGCGGAATATGAATGGGTAACGCATGAGGCGGTGATCACCAAAGATGAAGTGGCTATTGCGATTATGGGTCATAGAAAAATCCCGGGCACCAATAATTCAATCGCGGCAGGAACACCTGTAAGCGGAGCCAATCCCGGACAGGAAACTGAATGGGGCCCTTCCGGTACAAGAGAAAAACCAACCGGGTTAGGTATTGTAAATTTGAGAACAAGGGAAATGGGGATCATTGGGCAAACACCTTCCGGCAGCGGGCTTTGGCATGTGAATGGGTCGCCAGATGGAAGATGGGCAGTAGGGGATGATTTTAAAAGAAATGTTTACCTGATCGATCG
>CAZFKE010000008.1:62075-143365 GCA_964519475.1 uncultured Sediminibacterium sp. | reverse complement strand
ACGCGGGAGATGATCCTGCTTTCTGCGGGACATAAAGAAACAGCAGCCGATCATCCCCATCCAACCTTTAGTGCCGATAGTAAAAAAATAGAGATCCAATCAGCCATGCTTTCAGGGGATAACCGATCTATGAATATTTGTATCATTCCTGTGCCGGAAAAATGGTTACAGCGAACTTATCAATAGTTATTTTTAGATTCATTGGCGGAATGCCATAGTAAAATCAAACAACGATGCTTAAGAAAATCTTTTTTTTGATTGCCATAGGTTCTTGCCTGCAGATTAGTTATGCACAGGTGCAGTGGCCCGCTATTACACAACAGGCAAAACCGTGGACAAGATGGTGGTGGGAAGGCAGTGCCGTAAATAAAAAAAATTTAACGGCGGCTATGCAGAAATACCAGCAGGCCGGATTGGGTGGCTTGGAGATCACACCTATTTACGGAGTGAAAGGACATGAAAGCGAGTTCATTGATTTCCTCTCCCCCAAATGGATGGAGATGTTGCAACATACATTAACAGAAGGCAAACGTTTGGGATTAGGGATTGATATGGCGAATGCCACCGGCTGGCCTTTTGGCGGTCCATGGGTTACGCCTGCAGATGCCTGTAAGAATGCGAATATCAAAACCTATTCAGTAAAAGGAGGAGAGTCGTTAACAGAGCTGATCCGTTTTACACAACAACCTTTATACAGATCCGAGAGCAGGGCAAAAGTAGATTGGAAAGACCTTAGCTATCCGATTGCTGCCAATAAGCATCTGCAATCGTATGCATTTGACCAGGTTCGTTTTGAAATGATATTGAAACCCAATACCATCATAGCATACGGAGAGAAGGGCGAAGTATTGGATATCACCAATAAAGTAGATGAATCAGGAAAACTAAACTGGGTAGCACCTGCGGGCAACTGGAAAGTAGTAGCTTTATTCATAGGGTTTCATGGAAAGATGGTAGAGCGCGCAGCTCCCGGTGGAGAAGGAGATGTGATCGACCATTTTAATCTTACGGCTTTACAACATTATCTGAATCGTTTTGACAGTGCATTCAAAGGAAGAGATATCAGCGGCATACGTTCCTTTTTTAATGATAGTTATGAAGTAGATGATGCCCGCGGGCAAAGTAACTGGACTCCGGATTTTATTAATGAGTTTAAACTGAGAAGGGGATATGATCTCAAAGACTATCTCCCGCAACTATTTGGCAGGGATAGTTCTGAAACAGGCAGAAGATTGATGGCAGATTATCGCCAAACCATTTCTGATCTGCTGCTCGATAATTTTACCAAACCCTGGCAGCATTGGGCTACGGGAAAAAACAAATTGATCAGGAATCAATCGCATGGTTCACCGGCTAATATTCTTGATTTATATGCAGTGGTTGATATTCCTGAAACTGAAGGTGCGGATATTCTTCGTTTCAAATTTGCTACTTCAACAGCGCATGTAACCGGAAAGCCTCTTGCTTCTTCAGAAACCGCTACCTGGTTGAATGAACATTTTCAATCTTCTTTGGGCGATGTAAAACAAACAGTAGATAAATATTTTGTAGGTGGCGTGAACCATGTATTCTGGCATGGTACTAATTATTCGCCACAGGATGAACCCTGGCCCGGATGGTTATTTTATGCAGCGGTACATTTTACACCGGCCAATCCTTTCTGGAAAGATTTCAGTACACTGAATAATTATGTAGCCCGTTGTCAAAGCTTTTTACAAAAAGGCAAACCGGATAACGATGTGCTTTTATATTTTCCTTTCAACGATAGGATCTCCGAACCCGGCCGCGATCTATTGCTGCATTTTGATGGGATGGAAGGATTTGATAAAACCGTTTTTAAAAGCAGTGCAGAATGGTTGTTAAACAAAGGCTATGCATTTGACCTGATCTCTGATAAGCAGGTGCAGGCCATTAAAGGTAATGGTGCGTTATTACAAACAGGTGCTGTAAATTATCGAACAATCGTTTTAACGGATGTAAAATACATTCCGCTCGAAACCATGGTTCAGTTGCGCAAACTGGCAGAACAGGGAGCTTCAATTGTTTTCTATAAACATCTTCCGAAAGATGTGCCTGGGTTAGTAAACCTTCCAAAACGACAGGCCGCATTTACAGCACTAACGTCAGGGTTATCATTTTCTGCAGCAGGATCAACTGTTCAAAAAGCAGTGATAGGCAAAGGTTCTTTCTTGGTAGGGGACGATCTGGAGCAATTATTGTCCGCTGCAAAAACCGGAAGAGAAACCATGGTTGATAACGGACTGCAGTATGCAAGACGCAGTTATCATGATGGACATTATTATTTTATTTCTAATCCCGGTAAAACAAATATTGATGGATGGGTTGATCTGCAGATCAAAGAAAAAAATATTTTGGTATTTGATCCCATGACGCTGGCTGCAGGATCTGCTAAAACAAGGATCGAAAAGGGCGTTGTACAGGTGTACCTGCAATTAGCAGCGGGTGCGAGTTGCATTTTACAATCGGCAACTGCTGCTGTAAAAGTAAACAACTATCCTTATTACACAAAAACAGAGCAGACACAAAACATAACGGGTAAATGGGTTTTAGAATTTTTATCTGGCGGCCCGGTATTACCCGCTAAAAAAGAATTTGAAACATTGGGTTCATGGACGGCTTTAGACGGGGAGGATGTAAAGAATTTCAGTGGTACGGCACAATACAGTATCCATTTTGCAAAACCTTTCATCGCATCTGATCGTTACCTGCTTGATCTTGGCAATGTACAGGAAACGGCTGAAGTAATACTGAATGGGAAAAAAATAACCACACTGATCGGGCCCTCCTTTCAAACAATGATTCCTGCATCGGTATTGAAAGAAGACAATACGCTGCAGATTAATGTAACAAACGGTATGCCCAATCGAATTGCCGATCTGGAAAGAAGAGGGATAGTTTGGAAGAAGTTTTATAATACCAATTTCCCTTCCAGGTTACCAGAGAACAGGGGGGCGGATGGACTATTTACCGCAATAAAATGGGAACCCAAAACAGCGGGCTTACTTGGCCCCGTTACGATACAGGCTGTTAAATAAGATTTCTTTAAGAACCAACTGCTTGATAGATAAATACAGTACCTTAATTGTCAATTCAATTATTTGACGATTATATAATCAAACAATGGAGTCAGTTAGTTCCACATTGCTCATAACACCCGAAGAAATGCGGCAGCGTTTTACGGTAATCTTACGTAATGAAGGTTTTTCAGAAGAAAGAGCGTTTCAGTGCGCCGAAATTTTTACAGAGAATAGTGTGGATGGTGTATATACACATGGTGTAAACCGATTTCCCCGATTTGTAAAATATGTGCGCGATGGATTTGTAAAAGCAGGGGCCGTTCCCACACTGAAACATGCATTTGGCGGTATGGAGCAGTGGGATGGACATCTTGGCCCTGGCCCTTCTAATGCAGTGCACGCATCGGCCTCTGCCATGCGCCTGGCTGAAAAGTATGGTATTGGATGTGTGGCATTATCCAATACCAATCATTGGATGCGTGCCGGTAATTATGCATGGACCGCCGCTAAAAAAGGTTTTGTATTCATCGCCTGGACAAATACCATTGCCAATATGCCCGCATGGGGCGCAGTAGATGCAAGAGTAGGTAATAACCCATTGGTGATGGCATTGCCTTATCAGGATGAAGCGATCGTTTTAGACATGGCCATGTCGCAATATTCACTCGGCCACATGGAACAGGTAGCTATGCGCAATGAATTATTACCGGTAAACGCAGGCTTTGATCAAAACGGAAAAATCACGAATGATCCGTCCGCTATCTTAGCAACCAGAAGATTATTGCCCGCAGGCTATTGGAAAGGAACTGGCCTGGCTTTATTGCTGGATATACTCTCGGCGGTTTTATCAGGCGGCCTGTCAACTTATGATATCACAAAAGGCAAGCCCAAAGTCGAGTATGGCTTATCGCAGGTTTTCATAGCCATCGATATCAGTAAATTTCCCAATCATTCTGCGATAGGTGCTGCGGTTGAAAATATCATTAATGATTATCATCAATCTGTTCCCTCAGACCCCTCTCAAAAAATAACCTATCCCGGCCAACGTGTATTGCAGACAAGAAATAAAAATCTTGCCAATGGTATTCCTGTGCAGAAAAAAGTATGGGATATTGTAATGGGGATCTATGATGGTAGCAATGATCTTTCTGCGATACCTTATACCTAACCTGCTATCATAAACGATTGTACAAATGTCAAAGATCCTCCTAGCTTTCTTTTTGTTTTGTGTGTTGCAATCCTCTGCACAAACCAAACAAATACAATACCTGTCGGGAACAGGAAGTGATCATACCGTTGCCTGGGATTTTTTTTGTACGGGTGGCAGACAGAGTGGTTACTGGACCAAGATTCAGGTGCCATCCTGTTGGGAGCAACAGGGTTTTGGTAATTATAATTATGGGCGTGATTACAAGACCAATGGAAAGAATTTCCGATTTTTTGATGAGAGGGGAATGTATAAACACAATTTTTCAATACCTGCTTCCTGGAAAGATAAAGAGGTATTTATTGTGTTTGAAGGAAGTATGACGGATACAGAGGTAAAGATCAATGGCAAATCGGCTGGAGCAGTTCACCTGGGGGCATTCTATCGTTTCAAATATAAGATCACAGATAAGATAGTAGTTGGTAAAAATAATCTACTCGAAGCAACCGTAAGCAAGATGAGTGATGACCCCAGCGTGAACAATGCAGAACGCCTGGCAGATTATTGGGTCTTCGGCGGGATCTTCCGCCCCGTATATCTCGAAGCGGTACCTAAAGAATATATTGACTACACAGCGATTGATGCGAAAGCAGATGGCAGTTTTGGTATGCAGGTATTTCTGAAAAATATTACACAACCCAGAACAGTGATGGCAGATATTGTTGATGCGAAAGGAAAAATCATTGTATCAGTGAATGCGGTTGCCGGCAAGAATGATTCTGTGATCACGTTAAGAACAAAAGCAAATGATATTTTGCCATGGACAAGCGAAACACCCAATCTGTATTCAGTGAAAGTATATGTAAAAGGAAACGGGAAGACCCTTTATCAAACCACAGAAAAATTTGGTTTTAGAACGATTGAGATCAGAAGGGGTGATGGTATTTACCTGAACGGTGTTCAAATAAAAATGAAAGGAACCAACCGCCATTGCTTCTGGCCGGAAACAGGCAGGACCCTGAATGATGCCATACAATTACAGGATGTCAAGCTTTTGAAGGAGATGAATATGAATGCGGTTCGCTGTTCCCATTATCCGCCGGATCAGAAATTCCTGGAACTCTGCGATTCACTGGGGATCTATGTATTGGATGAACTGGCCGGCTGGCAAAAATATTATACTACCAAAGTGGGGATGAACCTGGTTAAAGAAATGGTTACCCGTGACCTGAATCATCCGTCTATTATTTTTTGGGATAATGGTAACGAAGGGGGCACCAATAAAGAACTGGATAAAGAATTTGTAAAATGGGATTATTCACAACGGCCCGTTATCCATCCGCATCATCGTCCGGGAAATGAATTTAACGGAATTGATTGCAACCATTATGAAGATTATTACAGTACGCAAAAGATATTGAATGATTCATTGATCTATATGCCAACCGAATTCATGCATTCGCAGGATGATGGCGGGGCCGCATCAGGCATGAGTGATATGTGGGAGCTGCATTGGAATGCCAAACGAAGCGGCGGTGGTTTTATCTGGGCCATGCTGGATGAATCTGTAGCCAGAACAGATTTTAATAATGTGCTGGATGGGAATGGGTTAAATGCAAATGATGGGATCCTTGGTCCCCACCGTGAAAAAGAAGCCAGTTTTTTTGCATTGAAAGAGATCTTCTCACCGGTTAAAATTGTAATGAAAGATCTTCCGGAACAATTTAATGGAGAAATAGAAGTAGAGAACCGCTATCATTTCACCAATCTTAATCAATGCAGTTTTCAATGGGCATTGGTGAATTACCATCAGCCAAAAGACAGGTTTGCAGGGTATACCGTAGAACAAAATGGGAAAGGAACCGTATCATCCATACAACCATTGGCAAAGGGCAATATCATGTTGAACCTGCCTGCGGGTTACACAAAATACGACGCACTGGTATTGGTAGCCAGAGACCCATTTCAAAATGAACTCTATAAATGGATCTGGAAACTGAAAACCAATGAAGCGATACTCAAAGATATTATTGTGATGAATGACAGCACAACTGCCATCACTGAAACAGATACCAGCTATGTATTGAAAGGAGGAGAGGTATCTGTTTCGCTGAATAAACATAACGGTATATTGATGGGCACTAAAAACAGTTCATCAGATAATCTGTCGTTTAACAAAGGGCCTGTATTGGTGCAGGGCAATGCTAACCTGGTTTCATCAAAACAATATAAAGAGGGTAAAAACAGTGTTGCAGAGTTTATGTATGATGGCAATTTAAAATACACCCGCTGGACAATGTATGGGAACGGTTGGGTTAGTTTGGAATATGCATATTCACTCAATGGTTCATATCCCTTTGCCGGCATTAGTTTTCAATACCCGGAAAATTTTATCCTGGGGGCAAAGTGGTTAGGTAAGGGTCCTTATCGACAATGGAAGAACAGGCTTCAGGGAACAGAAATAAATGTGTGGCAGAATCTCTATAACAATACACAAACAAGTTATTCACCTTTCATCTATCCCGAGTTCAAAGGATATTATGGCGAGATCAGCTGGATGGAATTCAGTACCGTAGAAGGGAAATTTTATGTTGCCAGTAAAGAGCCCGGCCTATATGTTCGCCTGTTTGATTTTTATGGACTCACCGGTGTAAAACCCCATCCTGAATTGCCTTTGGGAAATATCAGTTTCCTGGATTGTATACCACCCATCGGATCAAAACTGGCCCTTACTATCAATTACAATACTTCTTCACTCGGCCCGCAAAGTGAGCTTACAAAGATCAGTGCACCTATTAGGCGAACATTGTATTTCTATTTTGGATCGCCCAAAAACCTTGCAGGTAAAGAGTTGTACAGCAGACCCTTAATTGATAACGTATTTTAAATGCATGGCTGTAGCCTGAATCGGATTGTGTTTTCTATAAAAAAGGGATACATTTTTGATTTGTATGCAGACTAAACTTGTCAAGAAAGTATCAGTTTGTCTTTTTCTTCATTTATTTTTCTATTCTGCAGGATGGTGCAGGATGATTGGTGCGTAAAATCAAGATAATTTGTTTCGATTTTACAACCATAATGCTGCTATATGAAAAGGAACTCCCTGTTATTTTTAGTTATTTTTTTCTTATCTCCATTACTCATTTTCGCACAGCAAAGGCAAATAAAAGGTACGGTATCGGACGATTCCGGGCTTCCTGTTGCTGATGCTACGGTATCCGTGAAAGGAACCACAGCCAAAACAAGAACAGATATAAAAGGAGCGTTTACACTTACGGTGTCCGGTGCAAAAACGGTAGAGCTTTTAATCTCTCATGTAAATTTTGCTGAAAAAACGGTAAGCGCATCCGGTAATGAAGTATTCATCAGGCTCGATAAAAGCACGAAACAATTGGATGAAGTGATTGTGGTTGGTTACGGCACCCAAAAGAAAGGAAGCGTAACTGGTGCCGTTAGTACATTACGAAATGAAAACCTCGATGAAAGGGCCATCACACGCGTAGATCAGGCATTGGTTGGCCAGTTAGCCGGTGTAACAGTAAAGCAAACAACCGGTGTGCCCGGCAAAGCTTTTAGTGTGCAGGTTCGGGGTTCCGGATCTATCAGTGGTGGTAACGAACCCTTGTATGTACTGGATGGGTTTCCATTATCTGTCAACTCAAGTAATACAGGTAACGGCTCATTTAGCACCGGTAATCCTCTCGATAATATTAATCCCAATGATATTGAAAGTGTAGAAGTATTGAAAGACGCGGCTGCCGCTGCCATCTACGGATCCAGGGCGTCGAATGGGGTGGTGCTGATTACTACCAAACGCGGACAGGCAGGTAAAGCCAAGATCACTTTTAACACTTATATGGGTTATAACCAAGCTGCCAAGAAATTGCAGATGCTGAACGGGCAGGAATGGATAGACCGTGCTACAGAGATGATCAATGCGGCCTATGTATTAAAATATGGATCAACCGGTGCAACTGCTAATGATAACGCTGCTACCAGACAAGCTAAAATAGGATTAACCGGCACACAGGTAAGTACTGCATATATGCTGGATCCACGTTGGGCTTTACCCGGGCACCCGGGTTTGGCTTTCTGGGATTGGCAGGATGTGATTGAAAGAAAAGGCCTGATGCAGAACCATGAAATTTCTGCCAGCGGTGGAACGGATGCGGTAAAATATTTTATCTCAGGAAATTATGCCGATCAGAACGGGTATGTAATTGGCTTAGGGTACAAATCCTATTCTGCCAGAGCGAATGTAGAATTCAATGCTTCTAAAAAACTAAAATTTGGTTTGAATATTGCCCCTTCCTTTTCGATCACCCAGGATCCGGGTGTAGAAGGTAAAGATGCCATCTTTCACCAGGCATTAAGCACCACACCTGTTCAGGAAGATACCATGGGTGTGTATTTTAATATCGGTAAAAATGCAAGCTATCTTTGGAGCAACAGTAATAATGCGGCATTGGGTAAACTGCAGAACAATATTGGTACCACCAAACGTTATCGTACCCTCGCTACTATCTTTGGTGAATATGAAATAATCAAAGGGTTGAGTTTCAGAACATCGGTTAATCTCGACAATACCGATAATATTTCCAATGGCTATGTTCCTTATATCACTGCAGGTACGCAGCTGGCAAGAACCTTCACCGGGTCTAATAACCTGCTTGCAGCTACTTCGGGTTCATACAGCAGTTACAGAAGGCAGACTTTTGTGAATGAGAACACGCTTAGTTACAACACAGTGATTAAATCAGACCATAGCTTAAATATATTAATCGGCCAGTCATATAACCAGGATCGCTTCGACAGAACTACATTGAACTCGAGTGGCGGTTATACCAGTGCGGTGATACAGACATTGAATGCTGCTGCAGCGGTTACCGGAAGTACGACCGCTACCCAAAATGTGCTGATCTCTTATTTCAGCCGTTTGCAATATGGCTTTAGAGACAAGTATTTATTATCTGCCAGTTTACGAAGAGATGGCTCTTCCAGGTTTGGCATCAATAACCAATATGGTATTTTCCCATCTGCTTCGTTGGGATGGAGGATCAGCCAGGAGGATTTTATGAAATCTGTTCGCCTGATCTCTACCCTGAAACTGCGTGCCAGCTATGGTGTAAATGGTAACAATAACCTGCCCAACGATTATGCCAGTATTGCTACCTTAGGTACCGGCAGTTATGTGTTTGGAAGTACACCAGCATCTGCTATCGGCCAGGCGCCCAATGCATTGGCCAACCCTAACCTGCAGTGGGAGAAATCACAAACCTTTGATATAGGCCTTGATTTCGGTATCCTGAATAACCGCATTACAGGATCTATTGATTATTATAATAAATTGAACACACAATTGTTATTGAATGTTCAGGTGCCGGAAGCCACCGGTTTCCAGACCTACCTGAACAATATCGGTTCGGTAAGAAATATTGGCCAGGAGTTACAGATCAGCTCGCGTAACCTGGTTGGTAAATTCCAGTGGAATACTTCCCTTAACCTGAGTCATAACACCAACAGGATTGAAGCATTGGCTCCCGGACAAACACAGATTATTATTCCTAATGGTTTTGATGTGACGGATCAGATCTTGCGGGTAGGATCGCCACTCAATAGTATTTACGTGGTTCAGCAGATTGGTTTCTTAACACAGGACGATATCAATAAAAAAGTGGCCGTATATGGTTCCGGTGAAACAGTGGGAGATCCCAAATTTCTTGATCTTAATGGTGATGGTGTAATTACTGAAGCAGATAAGATGATCGTAGGACATCCCAATCCTGATTTTACCTATGGCGTTACCAATACCTTCCGCTACAAAGATTTTGACCTGAGTATTTTAGTGCAGGGCCAATGGGGAGGTTCTATCTACTCTCAACTGGGCCGTGCCATAACACGCACCGGGCAGGGGTTTACAGATAATGCCCCCGCTTCTTACACACAAAGATGGATCTCTCCTGATAACCAGGGAGCCGGCAGGTTCAGCAAAGCGTATTCAACCTTTGGGTTTGTTGCCGGAACCGACTGGTTATATTCATCTGATTATATCCGCATCCGCGATATCACACTTGGTTATAACCTGAAGCATATCGTTAAGAGTTCCTTTATATCGGGTGCAAGGGTGTACCTCACTTTAGAAAATTTCTTTGGTAAGGATAAATATTACAATGGTTTAAATCCGGAAGCAGCCAATACCACGATAAGTTCCAATGGATCTTATCCCGAAGCCGGCGATTATGGTGGCTTGCCACTGGCTAAGTCACTCATCTTCGGTGTAAACATTACCTTCTAACCATTTTAATTCTAAGAAACATGAAAAAGATATTCATCATAGCGTTTTTATTCATTCTCGCATCATGCAGTAAGGACCTGAATCAAATACCGATTTCAACAGCCACAACGGCTACCTTCTACCAGCAACCCAGTGATTTTATACAGGGTGTGAATGCGGTATACAATTCATTAAGGAGTTATCCAGACAGGTTGTTGAACCTGTCTGAGATCAGGTCTGATAATATTTACGGTGTATCTGTAACGGTTCGCGACTGGGATCCGATCAATAACTTCTCACCCGGTATTGCTCCAAACACTTATGTGGAAGAAGCATGGAATGCAAATTTCAATGGTATCTTCAAAGCCAATACTATATTGGATCAGATCAGCAAGAATGGTTCTTACATTAATTCAACCGCTTTAGCAACACGGTTAACAGCTGAAGCGAGGTATTTAAGGGCCTTCTTTTATTTTGACCTGGTTAAATACTTTGGTAAAGTTCCGGTAATCGATCATCCGGTAGTGGCATCAGAAGCCAACAGTATTGGCCGTAGTTCGGTTGCAGATGTATATAAATTTATCATAGCAGATCTGCAATATGCTATCGCCAACTTACCTGCTAATTATGCGGGAGTATTCCCGGCTTATTCAGCGTCAGATATTGGCCGTGCAACCAAATATGCTGCCGAAGGAACTTTGGCACAGGTATATATGGCGCGTTCCGGGCCAACGTACGGTATTGCGGGGCCGGGTATGGCATCGAATGAATGGAATTTAGCTATGCCGCTTATCCAGGATATTATCAGCAGTGGATTATTTGCCATGAATACCAATTTCGCCAATATATTTTCCTATTCCAATCAAAGCCCAACAACAACCGGTAATAAAGAAGCTGTGTTTGATGTAATGTATGTAAGCGGACAAACCCCGGTATTAGGTGCCACCTATGTTTGGGGATTAACACCGAACAATTATTTTACTTCATTGGGTATCCCTAACTCAAATGGAAGCCTGGAGATCATACCTGTATCTGCTAACCTTGTTAATGCTTATGAAACAGGTGATGTACGTAAATCGTTTACTATACTTACCACAGGGTTTACTAGTGGCGGTAGTACAGAGGTAAGGCCGTTCTTTAAAAAATACCTTGATGTAACCAAATATCCCGCTGCCAGCCGTTTCGATTGGGGCGAGAATTTTATTGCTATCCGTTATACGGATATTATGTTGATGAAAGCAGAATGTATCCTCAATGGCTCCAGTGGCGGAACACAGGCAGATGTTGATGCGATTGTAAATGCAGTAAGAATAAGAGCCGGCTTAGCTTCCAAGACCAATATCACACTGGCACAACTGTTTGACGAAAGAAGAAAAGAATTTGCCGACGAAGGATCTCGCTGGTTCGACCTCCAGAGAAGCGGGAGCCTGGTAACTACTATGAATGCATGGATAGCTGCTGAAGATGTTCAGAAAAGGATCAGCCCGGTAGTAGCCAATTACGTGATCTATCCCGTGCCACAGTCGCAGTTAGATGCAGCTCCGGGTTTATATATACAAAGCCCGGGATACTAATTCATTATTAAGCAAGCTTCGATATATGCCGGTAGAATTTTCTGCCGGTATTTTTTTGAAGCGGGTCTGATGATGCAAATAAACAGATAGACATGGAATCGGTTGGTTCAGCTTAGATTTTGATAGGTATATTTCCCTAAGTACATTTGATCAACATATTTTAACAGTATAAACATGGTACGAATCAGCAGCATATTGTTATTCCTTTTTATACAGGCAACCGCTTTTTCTCAAAATGAGAAAGTATACCTCTTCAGTTATTTTATCAATAACGGCGCAGACGGGCTTCACTATGCTTACAGTGAAGATGGCTTTCAATGGAAAACATTCAAACACGATAGTTCTTTTCTGCAACCGGTATTACGCAAGGATAAGCTAATGCGAGATCCCTGTATCATCCGGGGCGCAGAAGGGCTTTTTCATATGGTATGGACAGTTAGCTGGAAGGATAAAGGCATTGGGTATGCTTCTTCCAAAGACCTAGTGCATTGGAGCGAACAGCAATACATCCCTGTTATGGAAGAGGAAGACTCTGCGAAAAACTGCTGGGCTCCTGAAATTACGTATGATGCAATAAAAAAAGAATACATGATCTATTGGGCTACAACCATCGCCGGTAAATATCCTGCGGATGCCACAGTAGAGAACGGTAATAATCATCGTATATATTATACAACGACGATAGATTTTAAAACCTTCCGCAAATCAGCGCTGTTATATGACAAGGGGTTTAATGTGATTGATGCTACGATCATACCCGACAGTAACCGCTATGTAATGTTTCTTAAAGATGAAACACCCAAACCTTTTCCTCAAAAAAATATTCGGATCTCTATATCTGAAAAGTTAACAGATGGTTATTCAGACCCTTCTAAACCCATCACCGGTCATTACTGGGCAGAAGGCCCAACGGCCATCAGGATAGGGGAAGAATGGATCGTTTATTTTGATAAATACCGCGATCATCAATACGGAGCCGTAAGCTCCAGAGACCTTGTTAACTGGACAGATATCTCAGATAAAGTCAGTTTCCCAAAAGGAACCCGTCACGGAACCGTATTTGTGGTCACCAGAAAAGAGTTTGAGTTACTGAATAATCAGTAATCTTTCTGGAAACGGCTGCTACCTGGCCCCTGCACTCAAAAGGCTTAAAAGGCTCAGGATGCTTCAGGATGGCTGGAGATAGGGGAAGTCTTATTTTGGCATGGGAAAGGGGTTGCTTGTCGGGCTATACGATTCTCCGGAATATCGTAATGTCTGCGCTGTCTCATTTAATTTTCGTTTCAAATTGAAAAGACTGATGAATAAGAAAAAACCGGTCACTTTGTTTTTATGGTTTGTTTCAACAATACTGATTGCCCAAAAACCTTCATTAGACTGGGTAACCAAAGTTGGGGCAAGATCATTTCCCTCCGTACAGAAAATTTTCTCCGCCAATGATTACGGGGCAGTTGCCGACGGTAAAACGCTCAGTTCCCCTTTTATACAAAAAGCCATTGATGCCTGCGCTGCTAAAGGCGGTGGTATGGTAACCCTCCAACCAGGTACCTATGTAAGCGGTTCCATCTTTCTCAAAAACAATGTGCATCTGCGTATCGATAAAAATGTATGGATCCTGGGCTCTCAGCATTTTGACGATTATCCCGAAATAGATACCCGTATTGCCGGTATTGAAATGAAATGGCCGGCTGCGCTCATCAATATCATCGATGCAAAAAATGCAGCTGTAACCGGGGAAGGAACAATCAATGCAAGAGGTAAATTCTGTTGGGATAAATATTGGGCCATGCGCAAAGACTATGATACCAGGGGCCTGCGCTGGATAGTGGATTATGATGCCAAACGTGTGCGCACTTTGCTGGTGCAGAATGCTTCAGACATCCAGATCAAGGGGCTTACTTTCAAAAATGCCGGTTTCTGGACGCTGCAATTACTGTATTCTCATCACCTGACAGTTGATGGGGTTGTTATAAAAAATAATGAAGATGGTAACGGCCCCAGTACAGATGGCGTGGATATTGATTCCTCTTCATGGGTACTGGTACAGAACTGCGATATTGATTGTAATGATGATAATTTCTGTTTGAAAGCGGGGCGTGATTGGGATGGACTTCGCGTAAACCGCCCTACAGAATATGTAGTGATCAGGAAATGCCTTGCACGTAAAGGCGGCGGGTTGGTAACACTCGGGAGTGAAACATCCGGCGGGATCCGGCACGTACTTGCAACCGATCTTGTAGCCAGGCATACCGATAATGGCCTGCGGATCAAATCTGCCACAACACGCGGTGGAACGATGGAGGATATCCATTTCCGAAAAGTTACGATGGACTCTGTAAAATTTGTTTTCAATTATACCCTTAACTGGAATCCTTCCTATAGTTATGCTGAATTACCCAAAGGATATACGTTCGAAACACTCCCCGCGCACTGGAAATCGATGCTCGAGAAAGTGACACCCGCAGAAAAAGGTATCCCGCATGCAAAAGATATTTATGTTTCTGATGTTACGGCCACCAATGTGCAGAATGTATTTAGTGTAACGGGTCTTGAACAATCTTTGCTTACTAATTTCAATTATGATAATTCAAACATTTCAGCAGATACTTATGGCCCCGTTGAATATACAAAAAGCTGGAAGTTTACCAACGTAGTACTGGATATCCGAAAAATAAAACCACTGGCAAAACCGCAATCCAAAGAAGTAGAAGAGAGGCTTAAACAGTAACCAATCCAAACGGCAACTTTGTAAGCCGTTATAAAATCTTATTATGAAAAAAATCGCATTATCAATAGTAGTTATATCGGCTTTATTGTTCTCATTTACATTGATCGGTCATAAACCTGTTCTCTATATCATCGGTGATTCAACCGTAAAGAACAGCGATGGTTCCGGCAAGAACGGTCAATGGGGCTGGGGCACCGTTATTGATATGTATTTTGATACCGGCAGGATCAGCATCCGCAATCACGCTATTGGCGGCAGAAGCAGCCGCACCTTTTTAACCGATGGAAGATGGGATCAGATACTTAAAACCCTTACCAAAGGCGACTATGTACTTATGCAGTTCGGGCACAATGATTCCAGTCCGCTGGATGATACCGCCCGAGCACGCGGCACGATCAAAGGCATAGGTGAGGATAGCATAGAAATAAATAATCCTATCCGAAAAATGAAAGAAACGGTACACAGCTATGGCTGGTACATGCGCAAATTTGTGAACGAAGCCAAAGCAAAGAAAGCCATTCCTGTTATCTGTTCACCCATTCCCAGAGATAATCGTAAAGAGGGTAAGTACAACAGAAGTGAATATGGCGTATGGGCAAAACAGGTTGCGGAAGCAACAGGGGCTTATTTTATTGACCTCCAGGATCTGATCGCTCTTGAATATGAAAAAATGGATACAGCGAAAGTGAACAGTTTTTTCCCGGCAGATAAAACACATACCAATAAAGAAGGAGCGCTCTTAAATGCTGAACAGGTGGTTAAAGGGATTAAAGAATTGAAAAAATGTACGCTTAAAAAATACCTTCTCTAAAATAATCAGATACAGACCCTTTTATGAAACGAATACCTGCTTATATGAAAATATATTTTCAGAGAACCGGTTTATTTCTTTCCCTGTTAATAACGATTGCGGCAAACGCGCAAAAGTTGCCTAAAAAAGCGGAGACATTAGCCGCCATGCGCCTGGCCAACAGCTATTTTATGAATAAATGGCCCGATGCAGGCAAAACCGTTACAACAAATAAGGAGCGGCCCAGTAATCTCTGGACACGCGCTGTTTATTATGAAGGACTGATGGCTTTGTATAGCGTTGATAAAAATAAATCTTACTATGACTATGCCGTACAATGGGGCGATAAACACCAGTGGGGCTTATGGGGTGGCACCAAAGTGCGGAATGCAGATAATCAATGTGCCGGACAGACCTATATCGATCTATATATGATCGATAAAAAAGAAGAACGGATCCGTGATATCAAAACCTGTATAGACAATATGGTGAAGAGCGATAAACGGGATGATTGGTCATGGGTTGATGCGTTGCAGATGGGGATGCCGGTATTTACGAGATTAGGTGTGGTTTTGAACGATACTTCTTATTTCAGAAAGATGTATGATATGTATGCTTTCACTAAATATAATCAGGGTGGTAATGGATTGTTTGACACAAAAACCCATCTTTGGTGGAGAGATAAAGATTTTATTTTTCCTGCGTATAAAGAACCGAATGGGGAAGGTTGCTACTGGTCAAGGGGAAATGGATGGGTATTGGCGGCATTGGTAAGAACTTTACAGCTTTTGCCAAAATCAGATGCCCATTACAATGAATACCTGGATGATTATAAAAAAATGTGCGCAGCGCTGCTGCCCTTACAAAGAGAAGATGGTTTCTGGAATGCCAGCCTGAAAGATCCCAGTAACTATGGCGGTAAAGAATTAACGGGAACTTCCCTGTTTACCTATGGTTTTGCCTGGGGCATCCATAATGGTTTCCTGGACAAGAGATTGTTTAGTGCATCTATTGCAAAATCATGGAATGCTTTGATAAAAGATTGTGTGCATATAAATGGTATGCTCGGCTACGTACAAGGTACCGGTAAAGAACCCAAAGAAGCCCAACCGGTTACTTACGACAGGATACCCGATTTTGAAGATTTTGGATTAGGCTGTTTTTTACTTGCAGGAAGCGAAGTGTATAAACTGAAACAATAAGCTCAATGCACCGTTATTGAAATGATAACCCTGAATAACTACTTTTCACCGGTATTAACTAAACTTTACTTCTTTATTTTCCAACTCCTTTTAACTTTGCAATAAGCATCAGGACAACGCGCAACGGTATCCTATGGTAACAGTTAAATTCAGGATTATGAAAACAAGGGTTAACCGCATACTGATGATTACCTTATCTGCGATAGGCTTTTTTAGCGCCTGCAGTTCCTCGAAAAATAGTCAGCAGTCAGATATTGCGCAAACAGTTCCGTATCAGAAAGATTCGCTTATCGCTAATGGAGAGGATGCAGATTGGGTGAAACCTCTTCCCTTTTACGATGAAAAGACAGGCCTTTCCTACGCGGTTACTAACGATAAAGAAAACCTCTATATACTTGCTACCAGTAAAAATGAAACAACCATACAACGGGTATTAAGAGCCGGGCTTACTGTTTTACTCAATAGTCATGGTGTAAAAGAAGAAGCCGGCGCAGCGGGTATTGTTTTTCCAACGGGTAACCGGGTTCAGAAAGGAGATAAATTGTTAAACGACCGCCCCGAATTGCAACAAAACAAACATGTAGCATTGGATGCTGTGCAGGATTATTCTTTATTTGGGTTCCATGATATAAAATCCCCGCAAAATTTTGACTACGGTAAAAAGAATGCAGCAGGTATTGAACTGGGTATCGGTTTAAATAGCGCCAATGAGCTTGTTTACGAAGCCGTTATACCGTTACGTTCTTTTCTTAACGGGTTAGAGATCATTCACCTGAACCGGAAAAACATTGCGGTAGGTTTTATACTGGATAATATCCCGGGACAGTCAAACGGGCGAGGCGGCGGTGGGGGCATCTCCATCGGCGGCGGACTGGGTTTTGGCTCCTATGGAAGTGGCGGCGGAATGGGTATTTCCATTGGTAGTGGATCATTGGGAAGAATAGGTGGTGGTAACCGGGCAGGTAAACCCACTAAATTCTGGAAAGAACTATTGCTTGCAAAAACATTGTAGCAGCTAAATAATACAACGGGTAAAATACTTTTTTAAGTAAAATAGCCCATCGGGCAGAGTTATTTTCAATAATTAATTTTTAATTATTAATTTCTCACTCTAAACCAACTCCGATGGCTACCACAAGAAGAAAATTCCTGCAAACATTGGGTTCTTCCGGATCCTTATTACTGGCCGGATTACCCGCTCTCGCTGATCCCAAAAAAGTACAAACCCTTTTATCTGAAGTAAAAGTCAGTGCCAATGACAAGGTCCGGATCGCTTTGATCGGCTCCGGTATTATTGGGCATTATGATACGGAAACGGCGCTCAAAGTTCCCGGTGTGGAGCTGGTGGCGGTTTGTGACCTCTACCAGGGCAGGCTGGACAGGGCAAAAGAAAAATGGGGTAAGGACCTGTTTGTAACCCGCCATTATAAAGAGATCCTTTCCCGGAAAGATATTGATGCCGTATTGGTCTGTACCTGCGATCACTGGCACGATCATATCACTATCGATGCGCTGAAAGCCGGCAAGCATGTGTATTGTGAAAAGCCCATGGTGCACCACGCAGAAGAAGGGCTAGCAGTAGTTGCGGCGCAAAAAGCGAGTGGCAAAGTTTTGCAGGTGGGCAGCCAGTATGCCAGCTCCGTTTTATTTCTGGAAGCACAAAAATATTTTAAGAAGGGAGTGATCGGAGAACTGGCTTATGCTGAAGCCTATACCGACCGTAATTCGGCCAATGGGGCATGGCAATATACCATTCCTTCCGATGCAAGTACAAAAACAATTGACTGGGATACGTTTTTAGGCGATGCCCCCAAAGTTCCCTTCGATCCCGTTCGTTTTTTCCGCTGGAGAAATTATAAAGCGTATGGAACCGGGGTAACCGGTGATTTATTCGTACATAATTTTACGGGTTTACATACGGTTACAGGTTCATTAGGCCCTGATACCATCTATGCTGCAGGGGCATTAAATTATTGGAAAGATGGGCGCGATGCTTATGATATTGTAACGGGTATTATGCGTTATCCTAAAACAGCCGTGCATAATGGGTTCCAATTTTATACACGCGTTAACCTTGCCGATGGAGCAGGTGGCGGACAAAGCAACCGCTTTATCGGAACAGAAGGTGTGATAGAAGTAAAATCAAACAGTATCCTCATCAAACATTTTAAAAGGCCCGTGGCGCCGGGTATCGGCGGGTATGATTCTTTGGAAAGTTTCCCCAAAGCCATGCAGGAGTCTTTATTGGCCCAGTATAATGCAAAATATACAGCAGAAGATAAGAAAGCGAAAATTGGGGATGAGATCCTGTTTGATGCACCGAAAGGTTATGATAGCCGGTTAGACCATATGATCAATTTCTTTGAAGCCGTTCGAACCGGAAAAACCATACTGGAAGATGCTTCTTTCGGTTTACGTGCTGCTGGCCCGGCTATTCTCTGTAATACCAGTATTGAACTAAACAAAGCCATCCATTGGGATGCGAAAGAAATGAAAGTTATTCCGGATAAAGCATAAACATAAAACAGGCATATGGAATCAAAGGAAAAAAAGTCAGTGGACTTTTGGAACAGGAGGAAATTTGTAACGACTGTTTCAACTGTAATAGGAGCATCAACACTGGCTGCATTGCCCGGTACTGCATTTGCGAAGGATATACGGAATATAGCTGCAGGTATGACCATTCAGCAAGTGATCGATCTGATCATACAAGATATTCCCGGGGCGCCTTTCCCGAAAACAGTAGATACCATCAAAGCAGGCGATCCTGATCAAAAGGTTACGGGTATTGTTACCACTATGTTTGCAACCGTAGCAGTTATTGAAAAAGCTGCTGCTATCGGCGCCAATTTTATCATAGCACATGAGCCTACGTTTTATAACCACCTGGATGAAACCAATTGGCTGGAAAATAATGATGTATACAAATACAAATCTGCTTTGCTGAAAAAATACAATATCGTTGTCTGGCGTTTTCACGATTATATGCACGCGCACAAACCCGATGGCGTAATAAGCGGCGTACTGGAAGCATTGGGTTGGGAGAAATATGCGGATATCACTAAAAAGCCCTATCTGATGAATATTCCACCGGCAAGTCTGCAATCGATCATCGATCTCACTAAAAAGAAACTGGGTATTGCACATCTCAGGTATGTAGGTGATAAACAACAGGTTTGCAGCAAGATTGTTTTTGCGCCGGGATCGGCGGGTGGCAGAATGCAGATCAGTGCGTTAACAGCAGAAAAACCGGATCTTCTCATAGTAGGCGAAGTAGATGAATGGGAAACCAGCGAATACGTTCGCGACCTTCGGGCTTCCGGTTCTAAAACATCTTTACTTGTGCTGGGCCATATCGTAAGTGAAGAGCCGGGACTGGAATGGCTGGTAAAATGGCTGCAACCCCGGTTAAAAGATATCCGTATCACACATATTCCTTCCAGCGATGCCTTTAGCTGGGCTTAGTTTTTATTGCTACTTAATCGATACATACATGTTACTATTCCATAAATTTTTTTTAAGCTTGTTTTGTATAAGTGCTTGTTCATTCATAACCCATGCGCAAGTAAAACAAGCAGCTGCTGTTTGGCTTACCGATCCTAAGAAGGCTGTGCTTTTTCAAAAACAGGCGGATATTCCGTTTGCGAATAATATGGATAAAACAGGAGATGTTTCTATCACAATTGATGATACCAAAAGATTTCAATCCATCGATGGGTTTGGTTTTGCTTTAACCGGAGGCAGTGCATGGAACCTGATGAAAATGAGTAAGGAAAGCCGGGCAGGCCTACTCAAAGAATTATTTGCCACCGATAAAATGCATATCGGCACCAGCTATCTCCGCATCAGTGTGGGGGCTTCTGACCTTGATGATCATGTATTTTCTTATGATGATCTTCCTGCAGGGCAAACCGATACGGGACTTGTGCATTTTGATCTTGGTTATGATAAACTGAACCTTATACCTGTTTTACGTGAAGTGCTAAAAATTAATCCCGGGATCAAGATCATGGCTTCTCCCTGGTCGCCACCGGTTTGGATGAAGGATAATAATGATACACGTGGTGGCAGTTTACAGAAAGCGTATTATGCAGTATATGCCCGCTACCTGCGTAAATATATTCTTGAAATGCGCAAACAGGGCATCCGCATTGATGCGTTGACTGTACAGAATGAACCCTTGCATCCCGGTAATAACCCCAGTCTTTTCATGCTGGCACTTGACCAGGCAGATTTTGTAAAGAACCATCTCGGGCCTGTCTTTCGACAAGCAAAAATCGATACCAAAATAATTGTGTACGATCATAATGCCGATAAGCCTGAGTATCCCATTTCCATACTGGATGATCCCGAAGCAAAAAAATATATTGATGGTGCTGCCTTTCATATGTATGCAGGAAAGATCGAGGCGCTGTCAAAAGTGCATGATGCGCATCCTGATAAGAATCTATATTTC
Organism: uncultured Sediminibacterium sp.; assembly: GCA_964519475.1. Lineage (GTDB taxonomy): Bacteria > Bacteroidota > Bacteroidia > Chitinophagales > Chitinophagaceae > Sediminibacterium. Next base: position 122,156 of record CAZFKE010000008.1, on the reverse strand, counting down.
ACGGAACAGTGGATCGGCGCTCCCGGTAATTTTGCAGTTGATATTCCCTGGCATATTCAAACCTTAATTATCGGGGCAACCCGTAACTGGGCCAAAACCGTACTGGAATGGAACCTGGCTTCTGATCCCGAATACAAACCGTATACCGATCGGGGTGGTTGTAAAACCTGTCTGGGTGCCGTTACGATCGATGGCAGCCATTTTACACGAAATCCGGCCTATTATATTATAGCCCATGCAGCAAAGTTTGTAAGGCCGGGTTCCGTAAGAATTGAATCTACTCTGGCAGATCATTTGCCGAATGTAGCTTTCCGCACAATGGATGGAAAGACCGTATGGATCGTATTGAATACGGCCATACATACACAAACAGTAGCGCTGGTTTATAAAAATAAAAAAGCAAACCTCAGCATCGAAGCAGGGGCAGTGGCTACGCTTGTATGGTAAATGATACATTATTTTAACATGAATCCGATGCAAAACTTGTCTACCAGAAAATATGCTTACTTTTTATTATCGACACTCGTTCTTTTGCAGATAAGTTGTGCATTTCACAAAACGATTACAGCAATAGGGTTTGATCTGCAAAAAGAAGCAAAAGCGGTCTTGCAGAAACAGGTTATGGAAGAAGCCAACTGGGCCATGCAACAGGAACCGGTAACGGTTACTGCGGAATTTTCTCCGCTCAGTAAAGGAGGCAGACATGATTTTTTTTCGCAGGCAGATTATTTCTGGCCCGATCCGAAAAATCCAACCGGCCCTTATATCAATCGTGACGGGCAATCCAACCCTGATAATTTTTCGGCACACCGAAAAGCGATGATCCGTTTCAGTAAAATAATGGGAGCCCTTGCTTCCGCTTATAAATTATCGGGCGATCAGCAATATGTGCGGCAGGCCATAAAGCATCTAAAAGCCTGGTTCATTGATCCGGAAACGCTGATGAATCCGAATCTGAAATATTCACAGGCGGTTATCGGTTTATTTGAGGGCCGCAGCTACGGTATTATAGATACCATCCATTTTATGGAAGTTGCACAGGCCGTCATAGTGATGGAGAATAATGCTTTGTTTACCAAAGAAGTATTGGCGGGTATCCAAAAATGGTTTGCACAATATATCAGTTGGTTAAATACGAGTAAGAATGGGATCGATGAAAAAAATGCGAAGAACAACCATAGTGTTTGTTGGGCCATGCAGGTTGCCTCGTTCGCCAAACTTTGTGGTGATCAGGTAATGCTTGATACCTGCCGTTCATTGTATAAGAACGTATTTCTTCCCAATCAAATGGGATTAGATGGAAGTTTCCCGCTGGAACTGGCCCGCACAAAACCTTATGGCTATTCTATCTTTAACCTGGATGCTATGGCAACACTCTGCCAGATCGTTTCCACACCTGAAGATAATCTTTGGAAATATGAAACGGCAGATGGTAAATCTATCAAAAAAGGGATTCGTTATTTATATCCATTTATCGCCGATAAATCCAAATGGAGCGGCAAGCAAGATATTATGTACTGGAACGATTGGCCTGTGGCACAACCCTTTCTCATTTTTGGCGCGAATACCTATTCGGTTAAGGAATGGTTCGATACATGGAAACAGCTGGATCATCAACCCACTATTGCAGAAGTGATCAGAAATGTACCCATCAGGCATCCATTGATCTGGCTGTAATCAGCCGGCAGGCCAAAACCTGCGTAAACCTTGTTTCTATTTGGAGCTGTTTCGCTCAATCAAACTGCTTTTCAAAACAATTTTATCAATACGGTTGCCAAAGGTTTTTTTCTCTATCATACGAAACAACAGGGAGGCAGATTCTTTGCCTATCTCAAAAGCCGGTTGTGTAATGGTAGATAAGGATGGGTTCAGCAAGGAAGCCGTACGCAGGTTAGAGAAGCTGATCACCCTTAGCTGCTGTGGAATCTTTACACCCATATCGTTGCATACATAATAGGTTGAGATAGCCAGTTTTTCTACGGTAGCAAAAATACCATCGGGCTTGTCTTTGCTTTTTAATAGTTTCTTGATCAAATCAAGATTAAGGGCATTATCATTGGTACATTGTACCATCATTTTGGGATCTGCTTTGATATTGTGTTTTTTCAAAGCATCTTCATAACCGTTCATTCTTTTATGCGTGATAGAAAGGTAATTGGAAAGAGATAAACAGGCAATGCGTTTGCAACCCGCCTGTATCAGGTGTTCCGTGGCTTTGAAACCACTTTCATAATCATCGGTGGTAACTGTGGGGCATTCCATGGTTTCCGGAACACGGTCGAAGAATACTAGGGGAATACCGGTATCATGTAAAGAAGCCAGGTGACTAACATCAGCCGTATCCCGGCAAAGTGAGATCAATACACCATCTACACGCCCACCCTGTAAATGCCGGATCGTGGATTCTTCATTCTTATAATCTTCATGTGTTAAATAGGTGAGTACATGGTAGCCTTTTTGTTGTGCAATCATTTGTATGCCATCAATCGCTAAGGCAAAAAAGTTATTGGCTATTTCAGGAATGACTACCGCAATAGTGATACTTTTTTTTCTGCGTAAGCTGCTGGCAAAAGGGTTGGGTTGGTAGTTCAGTTTTTCGGCCATTTCACGAACCCGTCTTTTCGTGTCAGCACTAATTTCATAACTGTCACGCAGGGCCTTGGATACAGATGATATTGAAAGCCCGAGTTCTTCGGCAAGCCGTTTCAGGTTAGTACTGCTCATAATCGAAGTGGTCTGGTTTAACCGATAACTTTCCCCGGGGAGGTTACCAGGATGATTCCGTAACTAAGATACAACAATTACGAAAAAGGTGAAAACGTTTTCGTAACCTACGAAAATAAAATAAGCCTGTATCGGCTATTGTACAGGATAGCCAACTGTTATCTTGTATTGATGAAATAAAATCACCTGATCCGATACCTTTACTGATTGTCTGTTTTTGGGTAAGTGCAGTCCGTATCAAACATCCCTCAAACCGGATATGTCCGATCTGGGAAAACAGATAACGGCTCTGTATAACCCTGTTAGAAAAAGAGCTGCGGCATGTGATGAAGGAACAGAGGAACAAGGATCGGATAAAACAGATCAATAAGTGATCGCCTTGTTATTTCATCATTCATCTGTTCCTCTGTTCTAAAGTGTTCTATGGTTCTATTTCTTTTCTTTTAATGCCTTATACCGCATCATCGCTTCTATATAATAATAGTCGGCATAGGTAAGCGGTACATCTACTTCCGAATTGCCGGGCAAATGACCGGTACTGTGTTTTAAAATAAAACCGCCATTCTCGCCAACGGGTGCCGTGTAAGTTTTGGTGGATAAAGCACGGATGATCTGTTCGGCATAGCTGAGATAAGACCCTGCTTTTTCACTGCCTGCATATTTACTTAATTCAATTAACGCTGAAGCCGTTATCGCAGCGGCAGAAGCATCCCGGTAAGTGGCTGGAATATCCGGTGAATCATAATCCCAGTAAGGGATCTTATCCGCAGTTACCTTGGGATGTTTCATGATATATGCAGCAATCTTATTGGCCTGCAACAGGTATTTCGGATCTTTTGTGCAACGATACATGACTGTATAACCGTACAATCCCCATGCCTGTCCTCTTGCCCATGCAGAATAATCGGCATAACCCTGTGCTGTTTTCTTGGCATTTACATTTCCTGTTGCAGGGTCATAGTCTATTACATGGAAGGAACTATTATCGGCACGGAAATGGTTTTTTATAGTGGTGTTGGCGTGTGTTACGGCAATCTTATAAAAGGAAGAATCACCGCTTACTTTGGTTGCCCAGAAAAGCAGTTCCAGGTTCATCATATTATCAATGATTACCGGGAATTTCCAGGTGCCGTGGTCCCATGATTTGATACAGCCTATGGTTGGATTAAAACGGGTTGATAATGATTGGGCACTGGTCAATAATATCTGTTCATATTCTTTCGATGGTTGTAAACGATGGGCATTGCCAAAGCTGCAATACATCATAAAGCCCAGGTCGTGTGTGCCTTTGTTGAATTGTTCTTTCTCGAGCAGTTTTTGAATCCTGCTGGCTTCTGTTAACAAAGAAGCCTCTTTTGAATACTCATATAAATACAAAAGAGAACCCGGGTAAAAACCACTGCACCACCAGCCAGAATTACTGGTTTCGAATTTTTTGGTAAGCGGATACCATGTTTTCGGGAAAGTACCTGCTGGTAAAATACTTCCCTGGTATTTGTATTGGGCCACGGCTTTTTGCAGGGCAGAATCAATAACCTGTAGCAAGGGTTTGGGTGATTGGGCAAACATACTTGCTGACAACAGGATACCTGTGAGGGCGGAAATGGTTTTTTTGGTTAGATACATAAAGAGACGTGTTTAAAAATGAAAACCTTGTAAAGCCTAAATGAGAATGCCACACTTTTTCAGGGCGTGGCATTCTTTTTCTTATTAGCAATGAACGCTATTCATATGATTAATCAGGAATTTTATCGAGCGCCGGAACATTCAGTTCTGCGCCGGTGTATCCGATATTCTGGTTGATTCTTCCGTCTGAGTTACCATCAATAGCTGATTGTGGGATAGGCCATAATACATGGTACGGGCTAATCTTCATCATATCGCCATGTAGTGTAACAAAATTTTTCCTGTAAAATAAATTCTTTTCTAAAATCCTGTCTACCATAAAGTTTGAGGTAGAGAAATTAGCCAGCGTATAACTTTTGCCATTGTAAGGTTGTCCTGTTTTGGCAAACAAATAAGCAATTCTGGTTAACTCTGTTTTCCTTCCTTCTTCATAATATAATTCCCTGGCTCTTTCATCTAATACGGTGCCTATATTAATATTGGCAGCATTAGTATACGGAGCACATTTAGCCCGGGTTCTTACGGTATTAATATCAGCCATGGCAAGAGCGGCCTGGCCTTTCCATACATATGCTTCTGCACGAATCAAATAAGTTTCTGCCAAACGCATTACATACCAATCAGTATGACCACCTCTCATGGGTGTATTTTCAACATCGGGAATATATAATTTATAGTGCGGCCATGGAAACCAGCAACGTAATGTATCGGTACATAAAAGTGTGGTTCCGTTATACAATCGTAATCTTTGACCATAATACGGATCGGTGCCTTTCAAGGCAGGGCTGCTGTAGCGTACATTTTCCATGTACATCCAGTTGCCCGATGTTGAATCGTGCCTAAGGTCATTCGGGTCATCCCAGATATCTGTATAATGATAAGGGGTTGATCGGCAACGGCCAATGCCACGGCCGTACATTTGCATATTGTCTATTTCAATATTGGCCAGTGGAGAAACACCTGTATTACCATTTGGGGTTCTAATACCGGCAATTGACATACCGGGAACCGCATTACGCATGGATTGAATACCACCGCCAAAATTATTAGGAACTCCTAAACGGTCGGTTACAATAAACAGGGTTTCTGTATTGGCTGCGGCTGATTTATTTTCAGGGCGGTGTAAATCCCAGGTAACATTCCTGGTAGAAACGCCTGCATCAACGCCAAAACGGTTGGTCATTAATTTGTAGGAACCCTGGCTAATGACAGCCGTACTGGCAGTAATGGCTTCATCAAACAAGCCTAAAGCAAGGTCTATTTTTGCCAGTAAATGATAAACGGCACCTCTGTTCACATCTCCTTTATCAGCGATCCAGGGTACATTCTGAGCAGCGAACTCAAGGTCCGTTTTCATACGCTGCAAAATCACTTCTCTTTTAACGGAAGCATAATCTGTTTTAGCAGTGGTTAATTCCTTCAAAGGACAGGGTACATCTCCAAACTGATTGGTTAAACGATAATAATCATACGCCCTGTAAAAATACGCTTTCCCTAAAATAATATTCTTGTCAGCATCTTTAATAGCTGCCGCATTGGGTATACGCGAAATAATCGCATTGGCTAAACGTATGCCCACATATTCCTGGTTCCAATAATAGCCAATCCTATTAAAATCCGTGCTGTTTAATTGCGCGTCGGGTTTAATCTGTACATCCAGATTTTGTGCAGGACCTGATTTATCGTCTGTTCCTTCTACTGCCACTTCTGAAAAAATGGTTTCAGTAATAATCGGGGCACCATCACCAAACCATTCGTCGCGCATATTTTTTGCACATCCGGTTAATGCAGCGTTAAAGCCTACCAGGTCTGTAAAAGTGTTTTCCGGCGAATAAATAGACAGGGGCTTGGGTGTCAGCCAGTCTTTTTTACAACTATCCAAGACCATCATACCCGTTACGATAAGGGCTGAAAGGCTTAGTATTTTATGTATATTTTTCATGTATATTCTTTTAAAAGTTATCTTATTCTTATAATGTAAGGTTTAAACCAAAAGTATAAGTGATGGGTGTGGGAGAGATATTATTGCCACCGCCCGTAATACTGGAACTGCCATGGTATTCCGGATCGAAGTAACCCCAGTTAGAAAATACGGCTGCATTGGCTACATTGAGATACACTTTTAAAGCATCTATTTTCCATTTCTTGGTCATTTCTGCGGGAAGTGTATAAGCGAGGCTTACATTACTAAGTCTGATAAAAGAAGATTTCTTATACACATTCCAGTTTACACCGCCGCCCCTGGTTCCGTACAATTTTCCCCATTCATTACTAGGATTGGAAGGAGTCCAGTAGGGTACTTCATAGAAGTTAACCCGGTTGTAGAAAAGAATATCACTTCCGCCTCTTGCTCCATTTGTTTGCTCATTAAATCTGGTTAACTGTCCCATTTTTGCGTATAGGGTAAAAGAGAAATCGAAGTTTTTAAAGATTTTAAATTCGTTTCTCAGGTTCCAGGAATAATCCGGTACCGCATCACCTAAAAATCGTTTATCGGCAATAGTGTACTTGCCATCTCCATTTCCATCAACCAGTCTCATATCTCCCGGCTGGAATCCATACGATTTGGCCAAAGCAATATCTGCTATTTGCCAAACCCCTTGTATTGGATAATCATAAACAGCACTGATAGAATGCCCGATATACCAGCCATTATTGATATCATCTTTTTCAGAACTACCGATTTGCTTACCCGTAGCAGGATCATAATCAGGTGTGGCCCCGTATAAATGCACTATTTTATTTTTGTTTGTCCAGATAGAGAATGTGGAGTTCCATGAGAAATTCTTTTTCTGCATGTTAACGGTGTTCACAGTAAATTCAAAACCCTTGTTTTGCACTTCGCCCAGGTTAACCAGGATAGAAGAGAATCCGGTAACCGTTGGTAAAGAACGGTTAACCAGCAAATCTTTGGTGGTTCTGTTATAATAATCGATCGAACCGCTTATTTTACCCTTTAGTATAGAATAATCCAATCCGAAATTGGTTGCACTGTTTCTTTCCCATTTCAAATTTGGATTGGATAAATTACTTGCCGAAACATAAGAGGTATTATATACTGCCCCGCCTGAAGTAATAAAATTATAGGTTCCTGAATTCAGGTTTGAAAGGGCTGCGTAACGGCCAATTTGCCTGTTTCCGTTTTCGCCATAGGATACCCTCAGTTTAGCATAATCAAGCCATTTGTCCCAATTCTTCATGAACTTCTCCTCACTGATGGCCCAGGAAACTGCGGCGGAAGGGAAGGTAGCTCTTGGATTTTGCTGGCCAAATGCCGAATAACCATCACGTCTTGCTGTTAACGTAAGGAAGTATCGCTGGTTATAGTTATAGTTCAGGCGACCCATTAACGCATCCCCTGTTTCATATTGGTCATCACTGGAAACAATGGGTGGAAGCGTAGCCGATTGAATGGAGTTGAAACTCAGGTTATCATTGGGTGCAAAATTCTCGGCCTGTATATTGGTGTTCCATGACTGAAATTTTTCTGCATTTACCAGGAAGGTTGCTTCCACGGAATGTTTGCCGAATTTTTTATTCCAGCGAAGGATATTATCCAGTTGCCATGAGTATACGGTCTGGTTCCTTCTGTTTACCACGCCTTTTCTGGATGAGAGAGCGGGGTTAAAAGCAGATTGGTGATTGTATTCACGCAATGCATCAAACCTGGGAGAAAAATTTACCTGGTAAGAGAAACCCCATGGTAATTTTCCTTTTGCAAAAAAGGAAGCAAAAAAGTCATCATATTTATATAAGCGATCTGTATAGAACTGGTTTAAAAACGGGTTGGTATTAGAACCTGGATCATCGTTTACACTTTGCCTGAGGTTAACGCCATCTGCCTGATATAATGAACCCCAGGGTGTACTGGAAGCCACATCACCAAAGCTGATCGGAACCGTACTCTCATCTCTGTTGGAATATTGGAAATTCAGACCTACCGATAAATACTCAGCCACTTTCGCTTCCAGATTAAAACGGGTACGAAAAGTTTTATAAACGTCTCCTTTGGTTAACCCTTCATTGGTTAAATAACCCAAAGAAAAATAATAATTATAATCGTCTCTTCTTTGGGCAATGCTTACCGTATGGTCATGTTGTAAGGCATTGGAATTATAGATCAGTTTTTGCCAGTCAAGTGATTGTCCGGCTTTAATATTGGCTATTTCAATAGGTTTAAACTCATTTCGAGTTAACCACACATCTGTTGGATTGAGGCCTGTTGATCCATCCAATGCCAGCCATTGTGCCAATGTAAAATCCGATGGTAATTTGGTGGGATCTGTATAGATATATTTGATACCTGGTTTAGAAGTAGAATCAAAACCTACTTTTGCCCACTCTGCATTCGCACGGAATTGTAAAAATTCTGTTGGGTTTAATAAATGGGGTTGATTTACCAGTTTATTCATACCAAGATTACTGTTAACGGTAATCACAGGCTTACCTACTTTTCCTTTTTTAGTAGAAATAAGGATTACACCATTGGCAGATCTTGCTCCGAATACCGCAGCTGAACTGGCATCTTTTAAGATATCGATAGTGGCAATATCATTTGGATTGATATCTGCCATTGTTCCGGGATAAATGACTCCGTCCAATACAATCAGAGGGTCGGAGCTGGCTGTAAGCGTGCCCTTGCCGCGAACCTGTAAACTGGCACCGGTTCCTTTGGTACTTGGGTCAAAACCAACATCCAAACCGGGGGCATTACCTCTTAACATATCCTGAACGGATCTTGGATTTTCGTTCTCGAGCTGAGTAGCTTTCACCTGGCTAACGGAACCGGTAAGGTCTTTTTTGGTACGGGTACCGTAACCTACCACTACCACATCGTTCAAGCCCGACACTTCTTCTGTTAAGGAAACGGTTAGTGAAGTACTTCCTTTTACGGCCACTTCTTTAGAGCCGAAGCCGGTAAAACTAAAAACCAGAGTTCCGTTGTCGGGAACATTGCTGATCGTAAATGTACCAGATGCATTGGTGGTTACCCCCCGCTTGGTACCCTTTATCATAACGCTCACACCTTCCAGCGGTGCGTTCTTGGAGTCAGATACTTTACCGGTAACGGTAGAAGGAGGGGGATTGAGGGCAGCGGGCTTGTGCGCTGACCATCCGGCTTTTGCCGTAACTGCGAAGGATCCCGCGAATATCACGAAACATACTAAGCGTAGTATGCCCATGAAGGGGACTGCTTTAAAAGCATTCGGATTTTTCTTCATAATGGCAAGAATTGTTTTGATGAATAACAGTCAGCTACGGGCAATCGTTCCCGTTTTTTTTAGCGCACTATTAATAGCATGTTAAATTAAATCAGTTTTCGTACTATCAATCAAATCGAAATATTTTATTGCGTCTTTTCTACGAAAAGGTTTTCGTAAATTAAGTGTCGTAGGCCTGGGGTTAGTAGTAAATTAGTTTTGCCTTAACCCGCTTGCCTGATGAAAATAACCGATTGTAATCCCTGGGGATCGGATATCCTGTTTGTAAAGTCTCACTCTGCTGAGAATATCATGAAACCCTTATTGATATTGGACTTTACCGTGTCAAAGTCTGCACAGTTAGAGAATAAGACGGCAATACCTTCTGCTTCGCTGCATCATCCCGAAGAAAAAATTAAAAAAGATCCCTGGCTATTTTACATAGTATCTGTCACGAAAATCACCATCCATCTGTTCCATATAATAGAACAGAAATTGGCAAAAGCCACAGGCCATGTGTATAAGATTGCCCCGGGTTCTGGATGGGTAATGGGTTTCTTTACTTTTAAGTATTCCATAATGTGGAATAACAAATAGTGTTTAACCGGTAATAGAAGAAAAAACAGGTATGAATACAATCATAAATACGTTACAGAAGTTTGCATGGGCATTTTTTATCGGCATTGGTTTTCTGTGCGCTTCATTTTCCGGTAATACGGATGGAAAGCTGAAAAACAGCCGTGTATTGGTTTATACGAAAAACGGGAAAGGGTATGTGCATGATAATATTGCTTCTGCGGTAGCCTGTATCCAAACGCTTGCTACTGAAAATAATTTTACGGCAGATGTTTCGGATGATCCCTCTGTTTTTACAGAAGCCAATCTTTCAAAATACCAATTACTTATTTTTACCAGCACAAATAATGATGTGTTTGATACAGATAACCAGCGTGTGGCTTTCAGGAGATATATTGAAGCCGGTGGTGGATTTGTTGGCGTACACTCTGTTACCGGAACAGAAAGAAACTGGAAATGGTTTAAGATGATGCTTGGGGAAACCTTTACCTGGCATGCTAAATTCCAAAAGTTTTCCATCAGGAAACTGGATGCAACACATCCTTCGATGAAGGGCGTACCCGCTGTATGGGAAAGAGAAGACGAATGTTATTTTGGAAAAGAATTGTATCCGGGTATTAAAGTATTGATGGCACATGATGTAAGTACGATTGACACAAAAGATAAAAAGCAAGACAGTACGCTAAAAGCCAACCTGGGTTCTTATGCCTATTATTTTCCTGCGGTATGGTACCAGCATTTTGAAGGAGGAAATATATGGGTTACTACTTTAGGGCATACAAAAGAAAGTTACCAGGATCCTGTATATAAAAACCATTTGTTACAAGGCATTAAATACATTGCCAGCCAATACAAAGGGTTGAATTATGCCAATGCATACGCAGTGGGTAAGGATGACCCGCTGCAATAATTAAGAATTAAACATTAAGAATTAAAAATTGATAAGATAACATGCGTAGAAACTTTTTTTTAGCGACGGTATTATTTTTTATGGTAAATGCAAATGCACAAAAACCATCTGTGAAGTTGATTACGCTTGACCCGGGCCATTTTCATGCGGCATTGGTACAGAAATCAATGTATGCCCAGGTAGACCCTAAGGTGTTTGTTTATGCCAAAAAAGGGTCTGACCTGGATCAGCATCTTGGCAGGATCAAAGGCTATAATACGCAGACAACTTCTCCCACGCATTGGGATGAAATAGTATATGAAGGCGATGATTACCTGTCAAAGATGCTGAAAGAAAAGAAAGGGAATGTAGTGGTGCTTGCCGGTAATAATCAATTGAAAACAGATTATATCCTCAAGTCGATAGAAGCGGGTTACCATGTATTTGCTGATAAGCCGATGGTGATCAATGAAAAAGGGTTTGAACAATTGAAACAGGCATTTACTAAGGCAGAAAAAAATAAATTAGTACTGTATGATATCATGACGGAGCGTTATGAGATCACCACTGTTCTGCAAAGGGCTTTGTCAATGCAACCCTCTCTATTCGGGCAATTACAGAAAGGAACGGCAGCCGAACCGGCAGTTACCAAAGAAAGTGTGCATCATTTTTATAAATATGTTTCAGGAGCTGTTTTAACAAGACCGGCCTGGTTCCTGGATGTGGAGCAGGAAGGAGAGGGCATCGTGGATGTAACCACCCACCTGGTTGATCTTGTGCAATGGGAATGTTTCCCGGATCAGGTGATTGACTATAAAAAGGACATCAGGCTGACCACTGCGAAAAGCTGGCCAACCATGATCAGTAAAGCACAATTTACCGAACTTACCAAAATGAATGAAGAACCTGCGTATCTGAAAAAGTATAGTGATGATCAGCAGAATGTTAATGTGTTATGTAATGGTGAGATCAACTATACAATCAAAGGGGTGCATGCAAAGGTTTCAGTGATATGGAATTACAAAGCCCCGGATGGAACAGGTGATACCCATTATTCCATTATGCGGGGAACCAGGGCCAACCTGATTATCAGACAGGGTGCAGCGCAGCAATACAAGCCTACTTTATATATTGAAACTTCAGACCATAGCGCTGCGTATGAAAAAACAGTCATGGATATTATAGCAAAGATCGGACAACAATACAAAGGGGTATCCTTACAAAAGAATGAGAAAGGATGGGAAGTAATCATACCCGACGTATTTAAGGAAGGACATGAATCGCATTTTGCCAGGGTTACAGAAAAATACCTGGGTTACCTCGCGAATCGTAATATGCCTGCATGGGAAGTGCCGAATATGCTGGCTAAATATTATACAACCACACAGGCACAAAAATTAGCCGCAAAAAAATAATATTATGAAAACCGTCAAACACATTGTCGTTTTCTTTTTGTCTGTTGTGATGCTCAGCATGGCAGCAGATACCAGGGCACAGGCCAAATCCAGTTCCCTGCCTCAGGGAACTTACCGGACCATTTTTGATATGCTCAAAGATGTGCCCGGTTTGGATGTGCGTTCAACCAATGATAAAAACGGGGGCACGATTATCATTCGTGGTATCAGCAGCCTGCGAAACCAGACCAATCCCCTGATCGTTGTGGATGGATCGATCTATAGCGGCGACCTCTCAGCCATCAACCCACAGGATGTAGATGGGATAAGCGTTTTGAAAGATGCAGCGTCTACCACTGCTTATGGTGTTCAGGGTTCGGCGGGCGTGATATTGATTACAACAAAAAAAGGAGGGGCTTCTGTTAAAAAAGTGCCGGTAGCCTCACATGAAGAATCGGCGTATACCTATTTTATAGAACATAAGACCATGCTGAAAGTGATCGGTTTTGATGACAATGTAATTGTGCAGGGAGTGCCGCAAAAACAAAAAGATAGTGCGCTGGTGTTTATGGTTAAGAGAAAAGAATTATTAGTGCCGCTCATTACTATTAAAAGAGTAGAGATGGTGCAGCAATAATCGAAACATAGATTTTATGCACTTCTGCAAGAGGAACACGATTGAATATAATCCTACATCGTTTTCGTAAATTAATCTCCGCATCCATACAGTTAACAAGAAAAAAAATATCATATTCACTCAGTAAATCAAGCTTGCTATGGGATCGAATGATCTGTTTTCTTTAAAGGATAAAGTAATTATTGTAACAGGCGGTACAGGCATACTTGGCGGATCATTTGTAACAGGCATAGCGGAAGCAGGGGGTATTCCTGTGATACTGGGCCGCAACGGCGCCATAGCAGAACAAAGGGCGAAAGCGATCACAGATAAAGGCGGTAAAGCACTGGCCATTGTAGCGGATGTTTTGGAAGAAACCGACCTGGTAAGGGCGCGCGATAGTATCCTGGAGAAATTAGGTACAATAGATGGTTTGGTAAACGGTGCCGGTGGCAATATGCCCGAAGGTGTTCTGCAACCCGATGCCGATATCTTCGCGATGAATATAGATGGCATGAAAAAAGCCATGGTGCTGAATGTATGGGGTACCATTATTCCAACACAGGTATTTGGTGCGGTAATGGCCAAAAAAGGCAAAGGAAGTATTGTGAATATTTCTTCTGTGAGCTCCAAACAGGTAATCACAAAAGTATTGGGCTATAGTATGGGCAAGGCAGCCGTAGATGCCTATAACCAATGGTTTGCAGTAGAAGTAGCCAATCGGTATGGCGATGCGATCCGCATGAATGCCATTATGCCCGGATTCTTTCTCACCGAACAAAACAGGACCCTATTAACCAACCCCGATGGATCTTACACAGACCGCGGTAACCTGGTAATAAAAGGCACGCCTTTCAAACGTTTCGGGAAACCGGATGAATTGATTGGGGCACTCATCTTTCTGCTTAGCGATGCTTCCCAATTTGTAACCGGTATGCAGATCGGCGTAGATGGCGGCTTTACGGTTTTTGGCGGGGTATAAAAAATATAAACAGGAGATATATGAATGGATATGCTTTTACAGATGATTTTTTGTTACAGGGTAAAATGGCGCAGAGGCTTTACCACGACCATGTAAAGGATATGCCCATCATTGATTATCATTGCCATTTACCGCCGGATGAGATCGCTTCGAATAAGCAATTTGCCAACCTCACGGAAATCTGGCTGAAAGGCGACCATTATAAATGGCGTGCATTAAGAACGCTTGGCGTTTCGGAAGCACTGATTACCGGTAATACATCCGACAAAGAAAAATTTGATGCATGGGCAAAGATGGTTCCCAAAACAGTGCGTAACCCTTTGTTTCACTGGACGCATCTGGAATTGAAAAATGTATTTGGGGTAAAAGAATACCTGAATGAAGGTAATGGAAATAAGATCTATCAGCATTGCAATGAATTATTACAATCTCCCGCTCTTCGCACAAGAGCCATCCTCGATTCCTTTCACGTAGAATATATAGGTACTACCGATGAACCATGGGATAGCCTGGAACATCATATCAGCCTTGCAAAAGAAAACTATGCTATTCGGGTTTCTCCTTCCTTCCGTCCGGATAAGATTTTAATGATCGATAAGAAAGAAGCTTTTTTTAAAAATCTCCAATTACTGGAAGATAGTAGTGGTATCCGTATTATAGATATTCCAACACTATTGCAGGCATTGCAAAACCGGGTTGATTTTTTTCATGCCCATGGCTGCCTGGTTTCTGATCATGGATTAACGCAGATGCCAGGTAAATTCATTTTCTCTTCACAACTTGAAACAGAATTCACCTTTTTTGTAATCAACCGGAAAGGCATTTTCTCGGATCCTGAAGCGTTTATGGGTTTTGTATTGATGGAATTGTGTAAAATGTACCATGCCAAAGGATGGGCACAGCAGTTTCACCTGGGCCCGATCAGGAATAACAATACCCGGCTGAATGCCAAACTGGGCGCTGACAGTGGCTTTGATTCGATTGGCGATTTTCCACAGGCATTGCAGATGTCTTTATTCCTCGATAACCTGGATAGAAATGATCAATTAACCAAAACGGTTATTTATAATATTAATCCCTCCGATAATGAAGTATTTGCCACTATGCTTGGTAACTTCAACGATGGCAGCCTGAAAGGTAAAATTCAGTTCGGTTCAGGCTGGTGGTTCCTGGACCAGAAAGATGGTATGGAAAAGCAATTGAATGCATTATCTAATATGGGATTGATCAGCACTTTTATCGGCATGATCACAGATAGCCGCAGTTTTCTATCCTTTCCCCGGCATGAATATTTCCGGAGGATTATCTGTAACCTGTTTGGCGAAGAAATGGAGAAAGGGTTATTACCGAACGATGAAGCCTGGATAGGCGGTATTGTAAAAGATATTGCGTATAACAATGCAAAAGAATATTTCAATATCTGATAAACAAAGCAGGATGGCGCAGGATAGTATTGGAATAAGTTCCCAGAACAGTGTATTTTAGTAGTCCACAAATCATTTATCATCCTCAATAACGATTGCAACATGTCAAACACAAGACGAAATTTTATCAAACAATCTGCACAGGCAGCCGCGGGAACCTATATTGCCACAATGGGTTTCAGCGCGAAAAGTTATGGACGTATCATTGGCGCCAATGATAGGGTAAGGGTAGGTGTAGTCGGTTTTTCTGACCGGCACCGCAGTTCCCATATTCCTCCTTTTATGAAATTTTATAAGGAGATGAATTTTGATATCGTTTCTGTTTCAGATCTCTGGAAAAAAAGAAGGGACGAAGGACAGGCATTTCTGAAAGATAAAATGGGGCACGATATCAATGCCTATCGCAACAATGATGAACTGTATGCATCTAAAACGGTAGATGCCGTATTTATCAGTACTGCAGATTTTCAACATGCGCGTCATTGCATGGAGGCTGTACAAGCCGGTGTAGATGTGTATTGCGAAAAGCCTTTTGCAGAAACCATGGAAGATAACCGTGCCGCCTTAAAAGCGGTGAAAGCTTCTAAAAGTATTGTACAGATCGGATCGCAAAGAAGGAGCGGGCCCAACTATAAAGCGGCGGCTGATTTTATACAGGCAGGAAAATTCGGTCCCATTACCATGGTTGAATTAACCTGGAATGTGAATCAGCCGGGTCGTTGGAGAAGGCCCGAATTGGTGGCACAATGTAAAGAAGAAGACCTGGATTGGAAGCGCTTTCTGATGAACAGGCCTTATGAGAATTTTGATCCAAGAAAATATTTAGAGTTCCGTTTGTTCTGGCCTTATTCTTCCGGTATGCCGGGTCAGTGGATGAGCCACCAGATCGATACCGTAAACTGGTTTTCCGGTTTGGCACATCCGCGCAGCGTAACCGCAAATGGTGGCGTGTATGTTTGGAAAGACGGAAGAAGGAACTGGGATACCACTACTGCTGTGATGGAGTACGGACCCGAGAATGATCCTACTACCGGTTTCCAGGTAGTGTTTATGTCGCGCATGCACAATGGTGATGAGAATCCTGCTGAATTATATTATTCCAATGGAGGTGAGTTGAACCTGATTACCAATAAAGTTTCACCCAAAGGCGGATTGAAAGCCGGCCCTGCGGCTGCCATGAAAATGCAGCCCAACCTTTTACCAGAACTGAGTTTGAGTGAAATGGCTATGAAAGTAGAAGCCGGAGCTAATACCGGCGGGGATGCGTTAACTACGGCACACGTTAAGAACTGGATGGATTGTATCCGCAGCCGAAAAACGCCTAATGCACCCGTGGAAGCAGGTTATAATCACTCGATTGCTACAATCATGGCCAATGCCGCCTGCCGTACAGGAGAGAAAGTAACGTTTGATACCAAAACGCAGGAAGTGATGGCAGGTGGGAAAGTGTTTAAATATTAAATAGGTAAAGGATAGTTTTAGTAGTGAAGAGGAAACGCCTGTAAAGGATGTTTCCTCTTCTTTTTATAAAACAGGATGAAACATAGTTGATCAGATGAACGAAAAACAAAAAGCCATCGCAGCAGTACTGCTTGGAAATTTTTTCTTTGGCACTAGCGTTATTGCAGTTAAACATATCAGTCCCAGCCTTATTGCGCCTATTGCACTAACTGCTATCCGTATAGCGGTAACTACTTTCCTTTTCTGGTCAATGTTTGCCATTAAGCCGGTAAGAATAGGCATTATACAAAAAGATTACCTGCGTTTATTGCTTTGTGCGATAGCGGGAATAACCATGAACCAGACATTTGCGATTCGGGGCATGTCACTTACAAGCCCCATACACGCCGCGTTATTAATATTAACCACACCCATCACCATTACGTTTCTGGCTGCCTGGTTTTTAAAAGAAAGGTTAACACCTGTAAAGTTAATCGGCCTTTTTCTGGGGGTATCCGGCGGGGCGCTGCTTGTTTTTTCACGCGATCTTTCCGATAAGGCCGGTGCACAGCAAACCTTAGGTGATATGTTTGTGATCATGGGGGCTATTAGTTATTCTGCCTATGTTATATCCATAAAACCCTTGATGATAAAATATAAGGCCAACCATATTTTACAATGGGTATTCTTTTTTGGTGCATGGGTTAGCGTGCCCTTGGGCTGGAGTGAATTCAGGAAGATTCATTGGCCTGCTTTTGACGGGCTAAGTTGGTTTTGTTTGGTATATGTGGTATTGGGCGCCACTTTTTTTGCCTATCGTTTAATGAATTACAGTATCAGCAAACTGGGTGCTGCTGTTACAGGGTCCTATATTTATACGCAACCTTTTTTTGCCAGCATTGCATCGATGGTTATCCTGCATGAAACATTGAGCCTGCCGAAAATTGGAGCGGCTGTATTGATTATGGGAGGCGTTTTTTTGGCTAATTATAAGAAATGATTTTATCACGGTATACAGATCAATCAGTGCTAATCTGTGCATCTGTGGCGAAAGAAACCCTAACTTGAAAAAAATATCAATATGCGTGTTTTATATATCCTCCTGATAGGAACGGTTACTTTCACAAACCTGTTTGCACAATCAGCTAATACCGATGGACAAAAGGAACGAGCTTACCTAATCCGTTCATTAACAAAAATGGCTGATCCGATATTGAATGCACTAAGCCAGAAAAAATTAAAACAATGGATGCCTGTTGAAAAATCACCTGAGATGATGCGGATCAACCGGATCCCTTCTTCCACTCACCTGGAAGCTTTTGGCCGCTTGCTGGCGGGCATGGCGCCCTGGCTCGAATTGGGTGCCGATGAAACCAGAGAAGGGAAGCTCCGTAAAAAATATATTGACCTTGCCGTGCTGTGTATCCAGAACGGAACAGATCCTGCTTCTCCTGATTATCTTGAATTTAATCTTACCGGGCAATCTTTGGTAGATGCCGCATTTCTTTCACATGCTTTACTGCGTGCACCTACACAGTTATGGGCAAGGCTGGATGAAAAAACCCAACACAACCTGGTAGCGGCTTTACAATTATCGCGTGCTACCAAACCGGGAGAGAACAATTGGTTATTATTTGCCGGTATGGTGGAAACCTGCCTATTGAAATTTACTGGCGAATGCGATATGTCGCGTATAGCTTATGCAATACAGCGGCATAAAGAATGGTATAAAGGCGATGGTATATACGGCGATGGAAAAGATTTTCATTATGATTATTACAACAGTTTTGTTATACACCCGATGCTGGTGGATATTCTACGTG
The DNA here is from genome assembly GCA_964519475.1 of uncultured Sediminibacterium sp. Classification (GTDB taxonomy): domain Bacteria; phylum Bacteroidota; class Bacteroidia; order Chitinophagales; family Chitinophagaceae; genus Sediminibacterium. The sequence continues at coordinate 103,461 of CAZFKE010000008.1, read as the reverse complement.
TAATGAAAGAGAAGGGGATCAATACGGCAATGGATTTAGAAACAGCATTAAAACGCAGTACCCGTTATGCAGAGATTCAGGAACGATTGATCTCGCCGGAAGCCACGTATCCCATTGTAGGTCGCTCGATCAGTTATAGATGTGGGGCTTTTCAATCATTGGCGCAGATGGCTTTGCAAAAAGCATTACCAGCCCATGTATCTGAGCAACAGGTTAGGTTTGCCATGTATAGCCTGATCAAAAAACAAATGGAAGCGCCAAACACGTATGATGCCAATGGCTGGTTGCAGATTGGTGTATATGGTCACCAGGCAGGGATGGGAGATTTTTATATCTCTACCGGCAGCCTTTATCTCTGTGCTGAAGCGTATTTGATGTTAGGCTTGCCTTCAACCGATACTTTCTGGAACGGTAAGGATGAAGACTGGACAACCAAAAAAATCTGGAATGGGGTAACAGTGCCGATCGATCATGCGATTGAGAACTAACTACGCTACCTCATCACAACTCACTTTACCTTTTACGATGCCCATCCTTGCTGGGCAAGGATGGGTAATCGAAACCTTCTTCTTTTGCTATATCTTTTCAGTTAGAAGTATTTTGTTACACCCGGTACTGCCACAGGATAAAACCCATCTGCATTGGGAAGTATCGGCGGCATCGCATCAAAACTGTATTCTTTCGGATGAATATCGATGCCTGAATTAATGGCTTTATCCCATTCAATAACCTGTCCACTGTATGTAGCCATTCTTCCGAGAATGGATGTCATGGTACTTTTTGCACCATTTTCCGCATCGGCAAATTTGTATTCGTTTTTGGCAATGGCTGCAAAAAGTTCTTCATGTTCAACCTGGTAAGGATCGGGTTCACCTTTTTTATCAAACTGGTAAATGGAATTGCCTTTTGTATCGGTAATGAATGCTTTGCCGCAGTGAATAGATCCTTTTGTTCCTGTCAATAACTCATCTACACGGCTCATCGTGCCGGGTATATGACGGCACTGGCTGTTTAGTATAGAACCATCTGCGTAAGTAAATTCTACAAAATGGTGATCAAAAATTTCGCCATGATCTTTCCCTTTCCTAACCTGCCGGCCACCCATACCCTGCGCTTTCACAGGATAACCGCCTTTGAACCAGTTGATCACATCAATATTGTGAATGTGTTGTTCGTTAATATGATCGCCGCAAAGCCAGTTGAAGTAATACCAGTTACGCATCTGGTATTCCATTTCGGTTTGATTGTATTTGCGTGGCCTTACCCAAACACCATCATTGTTCCACCATGCCTGTGCAGAAGTGATATCACCAATCATCTCTTTGCGTTTGTATAATTCGCGGTAAGAATTCTGGTAATGTCTTTGTAAACCTACCACAACATTTAATTTCTTTTGTTTGGCGATTGCTGCGGTAGCCAATACTTTTTGCACACCGGCAGGATCGGTTGCTACCGGTTTTTCCATGAACACATGTTTATTCTGTTTGATGGCTTCTTCAAAATGAATAGGGCGGAAGCCGGGAGGTGTGGCAAGTATTACCACATCCGCCAATGGAATGGCTTTCAGGTATGCATCAAAGCCGGAGAATTTTCTTTCATCCGGCACATCTACTTTTTTTCTTGCCGCTGCCATGGTAGGGCTATCACTGCCATCACTGCTCGTAAGTGCTTTGTAACATTTATCAATGTTATCGCGGAAAGCATCAGCCATAGCCACGATCTTTACATTTTGTTTACTGAGCAGCGCCTGCATGGCGGCGCCGGTTCCGCGTCCGCCACAACCGATCACGGCTACTTTGATTTCATCATTGGCTCCGGCAAAATAATTTGCACGCGAAAGAAATGGGGCGGCTATCAAGCCTCCCGCAATCAGGGAACTCTGTTTTACAAAATCCCTTCTTGAATTGTTTTTAGAAACATCATTGTACATAAGGCAAGTTTTAAAAGTTTATCGGCCAAGGTATTTTTTAAAGAAATCGTTGATCTCCGATGCAGAAGGTTGCTGTAAGGGTCTTATCACCCGAAAACCCACCCAGCGCGCTTCTGTTAACCACCATTTGCTTTTGGGTATCTGTGGGTCCCGTTTGTTCCAGTCGGGATCTGAATGGAAGCGGTTTGCGCTTCTTAATTCTCCTGCGGTTTCTGTAAAGCCGCCACCCCGTAGGGCTTTGGGATATTTAAATGCATTGGCAGGAACGATCGGGTCTGTTCCCGTAATGGTTGCATACCTTCTTTCGTCATAATGATCTATCGTCCATTCCATCACATTTCCTAGGATATCATATAAACCCCATGCATTCGGAAGCTTCTGACCTACTTTTTGAAACTTATCCTCACTGTTCTTTATATACCAGGCATATTTATCCAGTTGTTCACTGTCGTTGCCAAAGTAATAAGCAGTGCTGGTGCCTGCACGACAGGCATATTCCCATTCTGCTTCTGTGGGTAAGCGATAAAAGATACCCGTTTTCTGGTACAGCCAACGGCAATACATCAGGGCACCGAATTGCGACATGCTATTAACCGGGTAGCCGCCTTCTTTTCCCATTCCCCCGCTCATATCAACATATTGTGGGCTTGGACGGGTAATCGCATCCATATCTTCATTAACGCTGGTGGTTTCATCTTTGTAAAAAACATCAAACTCATCCCGGGTTACTTCATAGGCGCCCATCCAGAACGCAGAAAGTGTAATGTTTTTTTGCGGGCCTTCATTCACATTCCTATTTTTTTCATTAGCCGGGCTTCCGATTAAAAAACTACCGGCTTGTATCGGTACCATTTTAAAATGCAGGTTGCTGCCGGGTATATTTTGTTCGTAGGCTTTGAAATTGTTATCAGGAATTTGCGCCGGGGAATTCAATAAAATAACAAGAGGGAAAAAGGAAAGAAAAACTCTTTTCACATGGCAATTTTTGGATAACCAAGATAGGGAAATAATCAACATAAATGAGTAGGTGATCAGGTTATGGGGTAAGATTTTTTTATTTAAAGAGGCAAAGTAGGCAAAGGCGGGCCGATTGAGACTTACTGAAGCAATCAGGGTTTCCAGTATTGACTGAAACCTTTTGTCTGGTGGCAGATGATCTTTCCGTTAACCCATTCTGTGACCAGGAATTCGGCATGCATACTTTCCACTATTTTTTTGGCTTTGGGAATAGGTAAGATACTGCAGACTTTGGTTAACCAATCGGCATCGGTGCCATTGGATGCGATTACGGTTACATTTCTTTGGGAAGAGATGCCATAACCGGTGCGGGGATCAATGATATGAGAATATCTTTTACCATGATGCTCCAGAAATTGGTAGGCATCGCCTGAAGTGGTAACGGCAATATTATGCAATAACAATTTACGGGGAAGCAGGTCATCCGTGGCTTCCGGCTGGTTGATACCAATTGTCCAGCCAAGGGTTCCATCAGGGGCATCGGCCGTAACAATATCCCCGCTTACATCAACCAATGCTTGTTTGATCCCGTTTTGAGAAAGAAAATCCATTACTTTTTGTGCAATAAATCCCTGGCCAATGCCGCCCATATCCAGTACCATTCCTGTTTTTTTCAAGGTAACCTGATGGTGAACCGGATCGAGGATCATATTATTCAGGCCAACTTTTTTTTTCGCTTCTATCACCGAAAGGCTGTCAGGAAACCTTTTTTCTTTTCTGGCTTTGCGCCATAAATGACTTAACGCACCAATCGATATATCGAAACTTCCCTGGCTGATTTCATAACAACGTTTAGATTTTTCCAAGATGTTCCACATAGTGGAAGAAACGGGTAGTGCCCCCTTGCCTGCATTGGCACTCAGCCTGCTCAGTTCGCTGGTACTGTCGTAATCGCTGAGTATTTTCACAAGAGAATCCACCAGTAGTAAGGATGTTTCGGCCAGTTTGGATGCTTTCAATGAATCATCGCAAACCATCGTAATAGTAAAGGGAGAACCCATTTTGTTTGCGGAGAAATGGTATTTCTTCTTTTGTCCACAAACAGTTCCCATAATAAACAGGGTTCCGATAATCAGGGTAAAGCTTCTAAACAAAGTTGCTGTTTTATAAAGGGTTATCAGTAAATTTAAGCACAAAAAATTGTCATATGCAAAGAAGAAAATTTATGCAGCAAAGTTTACTGGCCGGCGGCGGTTTATTATCCGCTTCTGCTTCACTGGCCAATATTAAAAAGGAAGAAATATTAGATGACAACCGCCCATTCAATTTAGCTTATGGGATTCACGATGGTATGTTTAAGAATCATGCCGGTCCGGACTTTGTTGACCAGATAAAATTTGCGTACAGTGTGGGGTTTCGTGCTATTGAAGACAATGGTATGATGAAGCGCCCGCCGGAGCAACAACAGAAGATCGGAGATGCATTGGGAAAATTAGGGATGTCGATGGGTGTTTTTGTCAATGTATTTGATGATTGGCCATTGTCTACTTCCATGACAAGTGGGAAAAAAGAATGGCGCGATAAATTTATCCAGTACTGTAAAACATCTATTGAAGTTGCGAAACGTTGTCATGCCAAATGGATTACGGTTGTTCCGGGTAATTATGACAGATCCCTTTCCGAAGGTTTTCAAACCGCTAATGTAATTGAAACGCTTCGCCGGGGCGCAGAAATACTGGAACCGGCGGGATTGGTGATGGTGCTTGAACCTTTGAGTGATACGCCGGATCTGTTCTTACGCTATTCACCACAAACCTATGCGATCTGTAAAGCTGTGAACAGCCCTTCCTGCAAAATCTTATTTGATATGTACCATATGCAACGTAACCAGGGAGATATGATACCGAATATTGATAGGGCCTGGGAGGAGATCGGTTATTTTCAGATAGGCGATAACCCGGGAAGAAAAGAACCCGGGACAGGGGAGGTGAATTATAAAAATATCTTCAAGCACATTCATGCGAAAGGGTTTACAGGTGTGTTGGGTATGGAACATGGAAATGCAAAGCCGGGTAAGGAAGGAGAGTTGGCACTGATCAAAGCCTATCGTGATGCGGACGATTTTCTGGGTTAGGCATATCGCCACGGGTTCACAGATTTACACAGAAAAAATCTGTCAGCCTGTGGCGTAAAAATCTTCTAAAAACATACCTGCTATCTGTACAACAAACAGTACAGTTCATAACAGCTTACCCATAACAATATTTTATTTTCCGGTTTCATCTATTTACCTTTCTAAACGATTCTTGCCATGAAGAAGTTCTTATCTCGTTTGTTTGCCCTGCAACTATTGCTGGCAAACGCTTTTGCACAAAGTTCTGTTACACACTTATTAACGGAGAATAGACCCGATCCGGTTGGTATAGATATGACGGTTCCCCGGTTTAGCTGGCAGTTAGCGAATGATAAACGGAATACAGTTCAAACAGCCTATGCTATTCAGGTATTTGCTGCAGACAATAAAAAGGTACTGGTTTGGAATTCCGGTAAGGTAAATTCCAATCAATCTGTTTTGGTTCCTTATGCAGGTACGGCTTTGCAAAGCGGGAACAAGTATACATGGACGGTTCAGGTATGGGATAATAATGGAACGATGGCGAACAGTGCCCCTGCTTCTTTTCAAATGGGTTTGCTGAATGCAAGTGATTGGAAAGCAAAATGGATTGAACCCGGTTATATGGAAGATAGTGTGATGCGCCCAAGCCCTCTGTTCCGAAAGCAGTTCTCCGCTGCTAAAAAGATCGTTTCTGCCACTGCTTATATCACGGCACATGGATTGTATGAAGCGCAGATCAACGGGCAGCGGATTAGTGATGATTATTTTACACCGGGCTGGACCGCTTATAAAAAACGTTTGCAATACCAGGTGTATGATGTTACCGCAATGCTTGCAAAAGGTAATAATGCAATAGCTGTAACATTGGGTAATGGTTGGTACAGAGGTGTGATCGGATTCTCTAATAACCATGATGTATATGGAAAAGATATTGCCTTACTTTTTCAATTAACGATTACCTATAGTGATGGAACAATGGAGAATATCGTTTCGGATGATAGCTGGAAATCATCTACGGGTACGATCCGTTACGCAGAGATCTATAATGGAGAAACCATCGATGCCCGTGAAGCCAAAAATGGTTGGGCAATGGCAGGGTATGATGATTCGAAATGGAGCGGTGTAAAAGTAACCTCCTATCCGATGGATGTTTTGGTGGCTACTTATAATGAACCCGTTAAAAAGAGGGAAACCTTTAAGCCGGTTCGAATATTTAAAACACCAAAAGGAGAACAGGTAATTGATTTTGGACAGAACCTTGTTGGCTGGGTTACTGTAAAAGTAAAAGGCAATGCAGGCGATAAGATCGTTATTTCGCACGCAGAAGTGATGGAAAAAAACGGTAATTTTTATACCACCAATCTTCGCGCAGCCAAAGCACAGGATACCTATGTTTTAAAAGGAGGGGAAGAAGAAACTTTCGAACCACATTTTACCTGGCATGGTTTCCAGTTTATCAGGCTTGAAGGATATCCCGGTGAATTAAAACCTGAGAACTTTACAGCGGTAGCTTTGTACTCGGATATGGCCCCTACAGGCAGTTTCAGTTCTTCGAATGCTTTGGTGAACCAGTTACAACACAATATACAATGGGGGCAGAAAGGCAATTTTATAGACGTGCCTACGGATTGCCCGCAAAGAGATGAACGTTTAGGCTGGACGGGTGATGCACAGGTATTTTCCAGGACAGCAGCTTTTAATATGAACGTAAATAATTTCTTCTCCAAATGGTTGAAAGATGTGGCGGCTGATCAGTTACCCAATGGCAGTGTACCTTTTGTAGTGCCTAATGTATTGGGCCCAACTGCAGGCGGTTCTGCAGGATGGGCGGATGTAGCCACTATTATTCCCTGGAATGTATATCTCGCATATGGCGACAAAAGAGTGTTGGAGCAACAATATCATAGCATGAAGAGCTGGGTAGGCTATATGACAGAGAAAAGTAAAAACGATCTCTGGAATACCGGCTTCCATTTTGGTGACTGGTTATTTTACCGCCCGGATGATGATAACGACGGCAGGGCGGCGGTTACGGATAAATACCTGATCGCTCAATGCTTCTATGCCCATTCCACGCAATTGGTGATCAATGCGGCAAAGGTGTTGGGTAAACAGGCTGATGTAAATATGTATGAAACACTACTCAGCAGGATCAAAGCGGCTTTTGTAAAAGAATACCTTACTGCCAATGGCAGGTTGGTATCCGGTACGCAAACAGCCTATGTGCTGGCATTGAATTTTGATATGCTTCCTGAATCGCTTCGCTCACAGGCGGCGGAACGGTTGGTAGAAAATATTAAGAATTATGGTAACCATTTAACCACCGGTTTTTTAGGAACGCCCTATCTCTGTCATGTATTAACCAGGTTTGGTTATGCTGATATGTCGTACAATCTTTTACTGCAGGAAAAATATCCATCCTGGCTATACCCGGTAAAAATGGGAGCAACCACTATATGGGAAAGATGGGATGGTATTAAACCGGATGGCTCTTTCCAGGTACCTTCTATGAATTCGTATAATCATTATTCCTATGGTGCCATTGGCGATTGGATGTATCGTTCAATGGTTGGGCTGGATACCTATGAAGATGGCCCTGGATATAAACATATCAAGATACAACCACATATCGGCGGCGGATTTACGTATGCGAATGCTTCTTTACAAACCTATTATGGTAAACTGAGCAGCGGCTGGAAACTAGCATCGGATAAAGTGTTGATGGATGTGGAAATTCCCGCTAATACTACCGCTACGGTATTTATCCCGGCAAATGAATCGGATAAAATAACGGAAGGGGATAAGATGGTTACTGTTGGGGATGATTTGAAAGATGTGATGAACATAAAAGGGTATCGCGTGATAGATCTTGGCTCAGGTGTATACCATTTTACTATTTCGAAAAAATAAGGCTGTCAGCATGCTCCTTACACTTTGGTGAAATGAAATGCTTATTCGCCGAAGAGTTAGGGAGATGCAGAGATAACCGCAGAGATGTTATCTTTAAATTATGGAACCAACACAAAGCCTACCGATACTTGACAGCACCGAAATACGGGTGCTGGGGGCGCTGATAGAAAAATCAAAGACCACCCCCGATTATTACCCGATGACCATTAATTCGCTTACAGCCGCCTGTAACCAAAAAACTTCCCGTAAGCCCGTTGTCAATTATGATGAGGAAACAGTGATAAATGCATTGAATTTATTAAAAAGAAGAGGATTGATAGCAACGGCAACAGGCGGAACCAGCCGTACAATTAAATACAAACATAATTTCTCTTTGGTATATCAGGTAGATAATGCAGCATCATCCATACTTTGTTTACTAATGCTGCGTGGCCCGCAAACACCGGGAGAGCTGAATACAAATTCTGGCAGGATGTATGAATTTTCATCACTGGAAGAAGTGCAGCATGTGCTCGAATTGCTTTCTGCGCCTGAAATGCCTTTTGTACAACCCTTACCCAGAAGACCCGGACAAAAAGAAATGCGCTATACCCATTTATTGGCAGGTGTACCTGATGTTACCGAAGAAGAACCTACTGATGAAATACAAGCCGGTTCCCTATCTGAACTGGAAGAACGTTTGGCAAAATTGGAAAATGAACTGGCAGAGGTGAAAGAAAATGTACATAAACTGATGAAAGAATTAATGGGATAAATACCATTTCGATTGCTATAAATAAAATGCCAAAACATGAAACGGATCATTACACTGTTCTTAATAATGGCCATAAGTAGGCTGGATGCGCAGGATATTACTCAGATCAATCCTCTGTTATTGAATAAAGCCTGGCCCGCATCCTGGGTAACCTGCCCGGATGCGCCGCGGCGTGATTATGGGGTATATCATTTCCGTAAAACATTTTCATTAGATGATCAACCTGCAAAATTTATTGTACATGTTTCTGCAGATAACCGTTACCGTTTATTTGTAAACGGAAAAGCCGTTTGCAGTGGCCCCGCACGTGGCGATTTGTATAACTGGTATTTTGAAACCATTGATATAGCAAAATATTTGCAGAAAGGAAATAATACCATTGCAGCTTTGGTCTGGAATATGGGAGTAGATGCCCCCGTTGCACAGGTTACCAACCAAACTGCTTTTGTTTTACAGGGTAATACAGATGCGGAGAAAATAGTGAATACAGGTGCCGGATGGAAAGTATTTCACAATATAGCTTATACTGCCTGTTCTACAGATAATGCTGCACGTTTAAGAACCTATATGGTAATAGGCCCTGGCGATCAGGTAGATGCTGCTAAATATCCATGGGGATGGGAGCAGCCCGGTTTTGCAGATACTGCAAAATGGGTAAGCCCAAAGAAAATTTCAAACCCGATTGCTACCGGTTATGGTTCTGATAATATCTGGACACTATTGCCCCGTAATATTCCACTAATGCAGGAAAAACAACAACGGATCTCTGTTGTGCGCCGTGCAAAAGGAATAGATGTATCCAATGATTTCTTGAGTGGTAAAAATCCTTTAACCATTCCTGCGGATACTACCATTAGTATTTTACTTGATCAATCATACAATACCGTTGCTTATCCTGAATTGATTGTAAGCAGGGGTAAGGGTGCTTCTGTAAAGATGACCTATGCAGAAGCTTTGTATGCCAAAGACGGATCGAAAGGAAACCGAAATATGATCAACGACAAAGAGATCAAAGGCAATTACGATATCTTTTTACCGGATGGAGGGACGAAAAGAAATTTCCGCCCGCTTTGGTTCAGAACCTATCGTTTTATTCAGTTGGATATTACAACGGGTAAAGAACCTTTGCAAATTGATGATCTCTATGGATCAGCTACGGGTTATCCTTTTGAAGTAAAAGCCTCTTTCACCAGTAACGATGAATCTCTCCAGCAAATATGGGATATCGGTTGGCGCACGGCACAACTTTGTGCAGGCGAAACTTATTTTGATTGTCCTTATTATGAACAATTGCAGTATGAAGGAGATACACGCATCCAATCTCTCATCTCTTTATATGTAACCGGCGACGACAGATTGATGCGCAAAGCCATTTTGGATTTTTACCATTCACGTGTGCCTGAAGGACTTACCCAGGGCCGCTATCCGAGCAGTCGCTTTCAGGTAATACCGCCGTTCTCTTTGTATTGGGTGTCGATGGTATATGATTACTGGATGCACAGAAAGGACAAAGATTTTGTTTCAGGATTTCTTACACCTGTAAGAGGCGTATTGGATTGGTATGAAAAGAAGATCGATCAGAATAAAAAAATGCTGGGGCCGATGAAGTGGTGGAATTTTGTTGATTGGAATCATGCATTCCCCGGTGGTACACCGGATGGTGCAAATGATGGCAATTCTTCCGTTATTACGCTCCAATATGTAATGACATTAGAACAGGCTGCAGATCTGTTTGCTTTCTTTGGAAAATCCGTTGAAGCAGCTCATTATAGACAGTTAGCGGATGAGCTAAGCAAAGGTACTTATCAGCAATGTTTTGATATAACGAAGGGCTTGATGGCGAATACACCCGAAAAGAAAACCTTTAGCCAGCATGCAGGTATTATGGCGGTATTAACCGGAACTGTTCCTGTGATTAACCAAAAAGCCGTGATGAACAAAGTATTGTATGATACTTCTTTAAGCCAGGCAACTTTTTATTACCGTTTCTATCTCAACCGAGCATTAAAGAAAGTGGGAATGGCCGACATGTATTATGCTGAATTGAAACCCTGGCGCGGCATGATTGAAAATGGCTTGACCACATTTGCGGAGAATCCTGATCCTACACGTTCTGATTGTCATGCATGGAGTTCAAGCCCCAATTATGATTTTTTTGCAACCATCTGTGGTATTGTTCCGTCTAAACCCGGTTTTGCTGCGGTTCGTATCGAACCTGCTTTGGGTGAGTTGAAAGAAGTATCAGGCTCCATGCCACATCCTGATGGAAATATTACAGTTTCATTGCAACGTAAAGGAGTGAATGGAATAGAAGCAAAAATTAATCTGCCGAAACAACTTACGGGTGAGTTTGTATGGAAAGGACAAACTGTGAAATTAACAGGCGGTGAACAAAAGATCAGGCTGTAAAATCTTTAAAATAATCGTTGATATTCATTGATTTTTTCCGGAAGGATCTATGATTAGGTTATCAGGAAATACTATGCTTCCGTTTTTGTCAATCACCGGCATACAACTGAACATCCATTTAACCGGTGATTGCCAATCAGCCGATTTGAAAGAACTAACCGGTAGTTTTAATAATACCGTGTTCCATCCTTTTTGTAAATAAACCTCTATGGGTTTTCGATATTCATAATTTTCGTCAATCAATGGGCTTTCCATTCCTTTGTTTTTTCTGCCTGGCTTGCTCCAGGCTGGTGCAGGGATCTCTATGTTGTTTAACCAGATCCTGCTATCCCGATTATCCCATTTACCCGAATCAGGGGTAGCCGTATTATTACTGCGCGAAATATTGTAGAAACTGATCCATAAACCTATGTTCTGTTCATAAGCACTGAAGATTTGGGTAAACGCATAGTAAGTGATATTCTCTTTGGGAGTAGATACATGAGAGCCGATTAAAGGCACCCAGAAGTGACGTAAGAAAACAGTGCCTCCATAAACGGAGCTTGCTGAAGACAATGATCGGTTATCAGGGATCTGATGATTCTCAGGAGCGAAAACAGTAGCTGTATTGCCATGATTATCAAATGGGCCGATCAATTTCCAATGAATTCCGGATTGTTTTACATAAGGAAATGGGAGAGAAGAGAAATACAATTGTTTATGATCAAGCAAGCGGGTTTCAAATTCGGTGAAAGCTTGATATCTTTCTGTTCCGGGTTTATCTATATCCGACAAGTAATTTTTCCATCCACCACCTTTCCAGCTTCTCTCTGCCAGTGTGAGCATTTCAGGAAATACAGGATTCATGGTAAGGATATCTTCTTCTTTAGACACACGCCTATCGGGCCATACACAGGTAATGGCTCCCAGATGTTCGCTATCTCCTTTGGTAACATCACAGATTACATGATTGAAAGTAGATACGACTGCATCAATAGGGTCGTGATGATTCACATAAAGATGCCTCGAATCCAATGAAGGCATTCCTTTTTTGGGAATGGTTTGTCCGTTCCACATTTGCAGAACAGTTCCTTTGGGCAATAAGCCAACCGGATCCCAAGCGATTAGTTTTTTACCCAGGCTTTTTACCAAAGCAGCCATTTCGGGGAGAAAATCTTTGTTGGTGATCTTCACTTCATCGCCACCAATATGGATATAGGGCACATCCAGTTCTTTGCCTATTTCCGTGATGATATTTTTGCAATAGATCAATCCCTGCGGGCTTTGCATATCAACACCCATCGCTCTCTTGAATGCAGCGCTATGGCCCGGCATATCTATTTCGGGTATCAGGGTAATGAATCTTTCTTTACAATATTGAATCAGGTCTTTTACTTCTTCAAGTGTATAGTATTCGCCGGGGTTGCGTAGCATATTGGAGTCAGCTGTGAGTTGTGGGTACAACCTGCTTTGCAAACGCCAGGCAATATCTTCTGTGAGATGAAAATGAAATACATTCAGTTTGTAGCGCGACATGAGATCGATCTGCATTTTCAATTGCCGGATGCTCTGAAAATTTCTGCCTACGTCATGCATTAAACCGCGCCAGGCAAATGCCGGTTTGTCTTTGACATGACAACCCGGTATATAAGCACCATCACGCATCAATTGGCGGAGTGTTTGCAAGGCATTGAAAATTCCCACAGCTGATTCAGCATATAGATTCACTTCAGATGAATCTGCTTTGATCTCATAGGCTTCTTCCGAAAGATAATTACTTTCCATTTTTTTATAGTGCAGCTGGACCCTGTACAGTGAACTGTTTTTCTGTTCGGTAAACCGGATATTTTTTTCTTGCAATAAGTTTCTTAATAGCGGGAGTTCAGTTTTCAGAAGATCATCAGAACGAATTTCAATTTTTTCAAATAAAGGGAATGCTGAATCGATCCATTGACTGATTTCAGGGGCAGGCAAAAGCGATGGTTTTGTGGTAAGATCATACACCAAAGGAAACAGGATCGTTTTCCAAAGCATATAGCCTTTGCCGGTAAGATGCAGTCCATCATTGGTTAATGAGGCATCCATCCGGTTATTGGTATCTATAAATTTTGAGAAAAGGTCAACATAAGTTGCGGCCCCCTTTGCACAAATCTTTTTTAATAAGCCATTTAAGTTAATGATGGAATCTGTTTTGTTTACATGCGTACTGAATTTATTGAATTGCGCATTTACGGGTAGTATGCTTTGTAGATAGATCTTTGTTTCGGGACTTTTATCTGAGAACTGCGTAATGATCTTTTGGATATTTTCAGCTACTAAATTTACGGCCGTACCTCTTGCCAGATCGTTTACGCCAATCAATAGAAAGAATTTAGAAGGATGCATGGCTATCATCTCATCTAATCGGTCTATTACACCCTGTGATACATCGCCACTAATGCCACGGTTAACAATATTCAGATCGCTGAATAATTCCTGCCACTCACCTCCATCCGTAATACTGTTACCACAGAAGATGATTTTTCCTTTTGACACAGGCATTGTCTGAAAATGTGTTAGCCTTTGATCATAATAGGTAGTATGTTCTTGTGCTGTGGCATTGAATGTGCCGGCACAAAAGATCAGCAGAAAAAAAAGATTACAGCATTTCATTGTTATCATGTTGAAATGGATAGAAAGATCACCATTTATCTGTTCTGAAAGGGGAAGCCGGTAAACCTTTATTGTTGATAAGGTTTGCATCAAAAGGATCATCCTCCCAGGCATAACGGGCGGCTACCGGGTTGCTTACTTCGCTTGCGGATAGCCACAATTCATTTTTTTTGAATTGTGCGGTTGCAGTATAGAATTGTTTATCAGCTCCGCAGATCATCATCCTGCGAAGGGTTTCACCATCTTTGGTGCTTAAACCGGAAGCTGCATTATTGAAAGTAAGAATGATGTATTTCCCTTCAGTTCTGAAAGATTGTAAAACAGGCCCTCCCGGGCTCAACCTTTGCTGATAAACATTTGCCAATGCAGCCCGGGCTGCACGTTCACCCACTGCTTTTTTATTGCGGGGATGTACATCTGTGGCATGGCCGAGATCGATGGTGACAACGGTTGAAACATTTTTAAATTCAGTTGAAAGTTCTGACTGCACTTCGCGATAAGTTTCCCAATCTCTTTTTACCGAAGGCAATTGGATGATCACAAAAGGAAGTTGTGGATCCTGAAAATATTTTCGCCAGCTGTTAATAAGCAGGCTAAGTTTTCTTTTATTAAGTGATGGATCCATTTGAGAACTGTCTGCTGTATAGGTTGCATTGGATTCTCCCTGGTACCAGATCACTCCTTTGATAGCCAGTTTTTTTAAAGGTGCGATGGCTGCATCAAATAAAAAGCCAGGTTGATAAGGATGAGCAGGCATGGGGCTATCGGACGATTCCTCTTTCCAGGCAACAAGATTTTGCATAACCCGTTCCGCAGTCCATACGGGGTATAATGGATGATGAAGCCAGTTGCTTCCTGCCAACGGCGATAAAATACTGTCTCCTGCCAGCTCTGTTATAGGCAGATAAGTTTCTACCGGCACTCCACCAATGGCATTATTGATGAGGCCGATTGGTATGTTCATCGATCGCTGAATTGTGTTGCCAAAAAAATAACCCACAGCCGAAAAAGCTGCTACGGAAGCTGAATCAGTTTTCTTCCAGTCTTTGGCAGTATAAAAATTACCGGTATTCATCGCCCTTAGAAAAGCGAGAGGATATCGTTGGTTAATGGGATTGAGGGTTCCTTCCCAATCTGATAAACGTAGTTGTTCATTTTTACTTTGCAGTAATGCCATGTCTGCATCAAATGACTGGCTTACCCGAAAACGCATATTCGACTGGCCCGCGCAGATCCAGACATCTCCCACAAGTATATCATGAATGGTTAGAGTATTGTTTGCAATAATCGAGAGTGTATAAGGCCCACCTGCAGGCATGGGTGCAAAACGGATCTCCCATTCTCCTTTTGCCGACTGAGTTGAGGCTGTTTTCCCGGCGAAGGATACCGTTACTTTTTCATTGGTGATGGCTGTTCCCCAGATATGTATCGGAGCATTTCGCTGCAATACCATGTGATTAGTAAATAGGGGAGAAACAGCTACAGTTGCAGAAACTGTTGTACAAAAAAGCAGGCAGTTGATTATTGCCTGTAAAAGGCGGGGAAGTTTGGGCATGTTTACATTTATTCGAGGAGCTTCCTCATTTTGATCGTTCTATCAAAATGCACTTTCAGGTGCCGTTTCATGGCATCCCTGTATTTTTCAGGATTACCTGTTTCCAGTACTTTCACAATAATGCTGTGGGTAACATAGTTTTTGGGTAATTCTTCTTCTTTCAGCTTCAACCCTTTGTCGTGTACATATTTAAAGATGGGCAGCAGCATCGATTGAAAGCGGAGTAAGGTATTGTTTCGCGCAATCGCATAAATGCGGCCGTGAAAACGGGCTTCAAAGTCCATTTCAAAATCTTCTTTATAATCTTTTTCTGTTTTCAGAATGGCTTTCAGGTCAACAATATCCTGTGGTTTGATACGTGCAAACACAAGCTCAGCGATACCCATCTCAAGGGCAAGGCGCATTTCAAACATATCCTGTAGGGTCTCTTCACTAAGTATCTTGGGTTGTAGTAATTTGTCAAGCCCGATCAACAGATCCGGTTCTGTCAAAATCATTCCCTTATTCTTTTTCGATTCAATTAACCCGATGGTTTTTAAACGGGTAAGTGCTTCGCGGATCACGGTTCTGCTCACGCCCATTGCTTCGCACAGTTCATTTTCTTTGGGGATAGGATCTCCGCTGCGGAGGTCTTCTTTTTTAAAAAGATCCAGCAGTTTGGTCTCTACCTGGTCGGTAAGCGAATAGTTAATAATCGGCCTTAATTTACTCTGTAAATTTCTGGTACCTTCTGCTCTGCTCATGTGGGTATCTTTGATTTAGATAAAGATATTTCATTTGCGGTTAACGAAAACAAAATTATGTATTATGTATTACATATTATATGTTTGCTAAAAATAATTTTATGAAAATAAGGTTATCGGCCCTCCTTATCTGGCTACCAACAGCCATTTTGTTATGCGGAGCGCTATGTGCGCAACAGTCTGCACCCACTCGGGTTCTGGGTGTTTCACAGAACATTGTCCCCGTCCTCATCAATAAAAAAGACAATCCTGTGATCAGGATCCAGGTACCTATATACAGTCAGGCAGACCAGGTTCTTTCAGAATTAGCGATCAGCCTTAAAGGCACAACCGATATCAACGATATTAAATCACTCCGTCTTTTTTATACCGGTTCATCTGCACAGTTTGCCACTAAAAATTTGTTTGGTTCTGCTACTCCTTCCGATAAATTGATTGTATTTAAAGGCGAATTAAAGTTATCAAAGGGCACACATTATCTGTGGTTATCTGCCGAACTGAATGCTAATGCTAATCTTCTTCACCAGATTGATGCGGTACCTATTCAGATAATACTTGATGGAAAGCCGCTTACTCAATTTGCTGATTTTGCAAAAAGTGATCAACGCATCGGTATCGCCTTACGCAATGCCGGTGATGATAAAATAACCAGTTACCGCATACCCGGGTTAACCACAACACTAAACGGTTCTTTGATTGCGGTATATGATATACGCCATAACAGCAGTGTAGATCTGCAGGAAGATGTGGATGTGGGTATGAGCAGGAGCGTGGATGGCGGAAAAACCTGGGAGCCTATGCGCACCATTATGGATATGGGCACGTATGGAAACAAACCGCAGGACCAGAATGGAATTGGTGATCCATCTGTATTGGTAGATACAAAAACGGGTGATATCTGGGTTGCGGCTTTATGGTTGCATGGCTTTCCCAAACAACGAGCGTGGAATGCTTCACGCAGCGGGCTTTCACCGGAAGAAACCGGACAGTTAATGCTTGCACATAGCAGTGATGATGGAAAAACATGGAGCAGTCCTATCAATATAACCAAGCAGGTAAAAGATCCCTCATGGCAATTATGTTTTCAAGGGCCGGGTAGAGGCATTACGATGGCTGATGGCACACTTGTGTTTCCTGCACAGTATAAAGATTCTGCACAGTTGCCGCATTCTACCATACTATATAGTAAAGACCATGGTGCCAGCTGGCAAATGAGTAAAGCCGCTTATCCCAATACCACCGAAGCGCAGGTAGTGGAAACAGAACCGGGCACACTTATGTTGAATATGCGCGATAACCGCGGAGGATCGCGCACCATTTTTACCACAAAAGATTTAGGCAATAGCTGGACAGAACATCCATCCTCACGTTCGGCATTGCAAGAGCCTGTCTGTAATGCCTCTATTATTAAAACCATGTATCAGGGTAAACCTGTATTGCTTTTTGTAAATCCGAATGCAGTCGATGGCCGTCACCATATGACCATCAAAGCCAGTATGGATCTGGGTCTTACATGGCCCGTGCAATATCAATTACTGCTGGATGAATTAACCGGTAATGGATATCCAAGCCTTACGATGATCGATCAGGACCATATCGGTATTGTATATGAAGGCAGTCAGGCAAACCTTGTATTTGAGAAGATCGCGATGAAAGAGATCTTCCGTTAATCCTTTTCTTACCCCCCGTTCCTGTTAAAGCCGGCTGAATGCCGGCTTTTTTGCGCCTGTTTCTGCCGATAAGGTCCTTTGTTTCTGCGGGTTTTCGCCCGGATCAAAAATTCTTAAAAATAAATTTGGAGCAGATATGTTTTTTTGTATGTTTGTATATATGTCATACATAATACAAAATTAATTGCCATGAAACCAACGCCTTCCCTTATCACATGTTTACTTGCTGTAATGGCAGTATTCATGATCAGTTCCCTTTCTGCGCAGTCACGGAAAATAACAGGCCGTGTATTGTCAGACGCTGATAACAGTCCTTTACAGGGTGTTACCATTGCTGTAAAAGGAAAGAAAACCATCACTCAATCAGATGCTGCCGGTGCTTATTCCATCCAGGCATTGAAAGGAGATGTGCTTACTTTCAGTTTTACCGGTTTTGTCAATACAGAGATCGTTGTGTTGGATAATGACGCAATCAACCTGAAATTAAAAACAGATGTTGCTAACCTCAACGATGTAGTGGTAATCGGGTATGGTACACAGTCGAAAAGAAATGTAACCAGTTCCATTTCTAAACTCGATAAAGAAGTATTGGCGAGTGTACCCCGTGCCAATATTGGATCTGCCTTACAAGGAACGGTTGCCGGTTTACAGGTAGTAAATGCAACCGGACAACCCGGTGCATCGCCGCTGATTTTATTACGTGGTGGAGCTTCTATCAACAGTCCGGGTGCACCCCTTGTTGTTGTCGATGGAATCATCAGGGCATACAATGATATCGCTTCTGAAGATATCGCATCCATTGAATTATTGAAAGATGCGGCAGCAACCGCTATCTATGGTGCAAGGGCCAATAATGGGGTGATACTGATCACTACTAAACAAGGTAAAGTGGGAACCTCTCAGGTGTCTTATAAATTTACCGGTGGCAATAACAAAAGAAGGAATGGCTACAATTATATGAACGCCAAAGATTATATCTACTATAACCGTTTGGGCAATTTTAATTCAGGAAGAACACTGGCACAGGTAAACAGTGCGAGAGGGTATGGTTTACTAACCGGTGCAGCTGATCTCGCATCTTTTGATATCAGAACCTATGATGCCACTACTGCCAATCTTTTAACCAAAGGATGGGACACCGTAGGTGATCCTTATGGCGGAACATTGATCTTTAAAGACCATAGCAAAGAAGTGGAGAATCTGGTTTTTCAGGATACCTATACCCAGGATCATTATTTGAATGTAACGGGTGGTAATGAAAAAGGAAAATACTTTGCCAGTTTTGATTATTATAAAGAGAATGGTGTGATCATCGGATCCGGTTATAAAAGATTTTCGGGAGATGTGAATGGATCTTATAAAATAAAACCCAATCTCGAAGTAAGCTCCGGCGTTACTTTATCTACTTCTTCACAATTAGGGGTCATCGGTTCTGAAGTAAACACTTTGTACCGTACCATGGCTATCTGGCCTACATTCAATCCATGGCTCGATTCTGCCAAAACACAACCCAATCCGGGTAATGGTAATACCGATGGGAATACTTTGTACTGGCTGGGAAAAAGAGATGTGACCAATGAAGTAAACAGGATCACTTTTAATACTTCCATTAAATGGGATCTGTTACCTAATTTCTATCTTAAAGCAACCGGTGCAGGCTATCTTTTTGAATCGCTTGATCAGGGCTTTAGCAGGGCTACACAGTTGTATACGAATATTTTTACAACACCACAATCGTATAACAATACAACAAGAGAATCTTATGCAACATTTTCAAGATCATTCCAACAGCAATACAATCTGATTGCCAATTACACAAAAACCTTTGCCAACAAACACAATGTAAATGCCATGGTGGGTGCAGAATATTATGGCACCAAGCAATACGATATGCAGGTAGATGGTACTTTGGCTCCAACCGATGATATCAATACCGTAAATGCTGCTACTACGTTTGCCGCGGGAGTAAACTATACCACTAAATCGGAATACAGGATCGTTTCTACTTTTGGAAGAGTGAATTATGACTACGACCAGAAATACCTGCTATCATTGGTATTCAGGCGTGATGGTGTGTCCAGTTTACCGGATGGCAATAAATTTGGTTTCTTCCCCGGTATGTCTGCCGGATGGAATGTTCATCGCGAAGAATTTTTCAAAAACAGCGGGTTTGCCAAATATATCAATACGTTGAAACCACGCGTGAGCTATGGGCAGAACGGTAACGTATCGGGCCTTGGCAGGTATGAAGTGCAGGGCGGTTATGGCTCACAGGGCTTGTATAATGGTGCAGCTGGTTTCTTAAATACGGGTATCATTAATAATAACCTGCATTGGGAAAAAAGTAAAACAACCGATCTGGGTCTTGATCTCGGTATCCTGAAAAACAGGCTCACACTTACGTTTGATTATTACAACCGCATCACCAGTGATCTGATCACCAACTTATCGCTGCCAAGCTATATCGGATTTGGCTCTGTAAGAACCAATCTGGGAACATACCAGAATAAAGGGTATGAAGTAGCGGTGAATATGAATGTGATCAATAAAGCCAATGGCTTACGGTTGGATATTGGTGCAAACGCATCTTTCGTAAAAAACAAGATCATCCAGTTACCAAGTAACGGAAATGATAACAACAGACAAGGTGGTATGCAGGTGTTTGACCCGGCTTCCGGAAAAGTGATCTGGGTTGGCGGATTACAGGAAGGTCAGGCGATAGGAGATATCTATGCATTCAAACAGGTATCTATCTTTTCAAGTGATGCAGAAGTGGCTAAGATCGCCGGTATCAGAAGAGACCTGGTAGCAGGTATTAGCGGTCCTAATGTGACTTATGGTTCAGGTAAAATTACTGCCGGTGATGTAAACTGGATGGACGTTGACAAAAACGATACGATCGATTCAAGAGACCAGGTATATATCGGTAATATCAATCCGAAATGGACCGGTGGTTTTACCACCAATCTTTCTTTTAAAGGTTTCTCTTTGTATTCACGTTTTGAGTTTGCATTAGGTCACACCATTTATAATGACCTTATTGCAAGAACACTGGGTAATTACCAGGGAACTTTTAACTACTTCGATCTGCAGAAGCAGGCATGGTCGCCAGCCAATACCAATACGGATATCCCCAAAGTTTATTATGCCGATCAGGTAGTAGCACCCTTGGGTAAAAAGAACTATACGCGTATCAACAATGCAGGCAGCGTATTGCAAAGTAATAACTCGCGTTTTTATGAAAAAGGAGATTATCTAGCCTGCAGGGAGATTACTTTATCCTATGAGTTTCCAAAAGCATTGTTAGCGAGAACGAAGTTCTTATCACAGGCAAAAATATATACCAGTGTAAGTAACCTGTTCTATATCACCAAGTTTACCGGCCCATCACCAGAGCCACCTATTTCAGGAGGTTCGATCAGTGGGGTATATGCAGGTACTTATCCAACACCTAAATCATTTGTATTGGGAGTGCAGGTTTCCTTTTAAACATTTCTAACAACTTATTTTATGAAAAAGAATCGTATCATCATATTATCAGGGCTTACACTGTTTTCTCTGTTAAGTTCCTGTACCAAACAAATAGAACTGACACCGGTGAGCAGCATCAGTGATGCCAATTTCTGGCAAACACCTGAGCAGGTAGATGCATTTGTATCGGGTATTCATAACCGTTTCAGAGGAAGCGTGGGTACTTTTCAATACCTAGGAGAAATGCGTTCTGATATTTTCGGAACCGATCCCGGATCCAGTTCTGCCTTTACCGGTGAAGCCACACAGGGTGTAGAAAGATTATGGACCAATAACCTTGATCTGGATAATCCCGGTGTATCTGCTTTTGGTGGTTTTTATTCCAATATTGTACAGATCAATCTGCTCATCAGCAAATTGAATAGTACCAATATAGTTACAGCAGCTAATAAAAGTTATTATCTCGGTATTGCTTATGGAATGAGGGCTTACTATTATTTCCATCTGTACAGAACATGGGGTAAAGTGATCATTCAAACAGAATCCACTACTTCCATTGATATCTCAAGTCTCGCCAAAGCCGCATCTCCCGAAGCAGATGTGTTGAAGCTGATCAAAGATGATATCGATAATTCCATTACCAATTTTGGAACGAACTATACGTTTAAAAACACTAAATCTTATTGGTCCAAACCCGCAAGCCTGATGCTGAAAGCAGAAGTATACTTGTGGACAGCGGCCAATGGTGGCGGCGCCACAGATGCAACCATCGCCAAAGCAGCTTTAACGGATGCGCAGGCCAATACAGCAGGGCTTGCTCTCCAATCATCTTATGCAAACATTTTTGCTACCACCAACCGTGGTAATAGTGAGATCATTTTTGCAGTGAGAAATGTATTGAATGAAAGTTCATTACCTTTTGCAGGAACTTTTTATCCGCAATCAGGTTTGATCGCCAACTATTATGATTCTGTGGGTAACAGGAAATTTAATGTTACTACTGATAACTGGGGTGGTCTATTACGTGCACCCATCAAGATCTCTACTTTCAGAAAGTTCAATGACCTCGATAGTCGCAAATGGGCTTCCATTCAACCAGCTTATAACTTTGTTGCGGGTAAATATGTAATGGCCGGATGTTTTGTAAGCAAATACCAGGGCGAACAAAATGCCGGTGCACGTTCATATACCAATGATTATCCAATCTATCGATATGCAGACCTGCTTTTATTATTGGCAGAAGCGAAAGTAATCTTGGGTGAAAGTCCGGCAACAGAGATCAATCTGATAAGAGCAAGAGCTTATGGCACTGCCTATATTGCCGCTGTGCATGGCTATCCTAACCAGGCAATTGATGCAAAACCCAAAGATGCCATTCTGCAGGAGCGTTTTCTTGAATTTATATTTGAAGGAAAAAGATGGTACGATCTGAGAAGGGCAGGAGACAGTTATGTATTTGCCAATACAACGATGCCTACCAATGAAGCATTTCGGATGCTTTGGCCAATTGACAGAAGCAGTTTAACCAATAACAGGTCATTGGTACAAAATCCTGGTTATCCAACCTTTTAAATAAAATGGTTTCATGCGCAGTTACTGTTTTGAAAAGTGAATCGTAACTTTTTCGATACAGGCATGGCAGTTGGTTATTGATATAGATAAACCGGGGATCTCTATCTCCGGTTTAATTAAAATTCGATTTTGAAAAATAATTTTTAAGTTACTGTTATGAAAATAGAACATCTGCAGGGATTGATCGCAGCTCCATTCACTCCCATGCACCCCGATGGATCTGTAGACCTTTCCATTATTCCGGCTTATTATGAATTATTAAAAGCAAATGGTGTTAACGGGGCATTTATCAATGGCTCAACAGGCGAAGGCGTTTCTCTTACCCTCCAGGAAAAAAAACAAGTTGCCGAAGCCTGGGCTAACTGTACTAAAAATGATTCATATTTTAAAGTAATGCCATTGTTGGGCGGTACTTGTATTGCAGATTGTATTGAGCTGGCAAAACATGCGCGGTCCATTGGATTATATGCTGTGGCATTTACTTCTCCATTTTATTTTAAACCTGCGAATGCAGAAATGCTGGCAGCCTGCTGTATGGCCATTGCTGAGGCTGTTCCGGATATTCCTTTTTATTATTACCATATTCCGGTACTTACAGGTGTTGATTTTCCAATGATCGACCTTTTGCAGGTATTGCATGGTAAGCTGAAAAACTTTGCCGGTGTAAAATACACGCATGAAGATTTTATGGATTTTCAATCATGCCTCAATTTTGCAGACAGTAAATACGATATGCTTTGGGGGCGTGATGAAAATATGTTATCCGCATTGGCTGTTGGCGCAAAAGCTGCGGTGGGTAGTACGTTTAATTATGCAGCGCCTCTGTATTACGCGTTGATAGATGCGTTTAATAATAACGATCTTGAGCTGGCACGAAGCCTTCAGCAGAAATCAATTGATATGATACGCCTGTTGGGAAAATATGGCGGGATAGCTGTTGGTAAAGCATACATGAAACTAACAGGGATCAACTGTGGAGAATTCAGGCTGCCTGTAAAAAATATGGGAGCAGCAGAATTTGAGTTATTCAGGAATGATGTAGAATCGCTACAGTTCAATACCTTTCAGTCGCGAATTCCGCAACCGGTAAGGCCTTGACCCTGATCATGCGCAACATTACAATCCATATTCTTACACTATTTTTTTTGACACTATCTCTTTGCAGTATATCAGCCCAAGGCACCAACCATACGCAAAAGATTCATTGGGTATTATTGGGAAATCTGCCATCTTCAAAAAGGGGGACGCCCTCAGGATTAGCGGGTGCATTTACCGGAGCATCTGCTGATATAATGTGGATGGGTGGTGGTTCTAATTTCTCCAATGGGCTTCCATGGGAAGGAGGAAGTAAATTATTTCATGATACAGTTTATTTTTTTCGAAAAAACAAAAATAGAATAGAACTACTGCCGGCCCGCGACAGGCTGCCCGTTGCACTTGCTTACGGAACAAGTATTGCATGGAAGAATGGTGTGGTTTGTGTGGGTGGACAAAATCAATCAGGCTTTTCCAACAAAGTTTTTTTTGCAACATGCAAAAACGGGAAGCCATCTTTACAATATAAGATCTTACCTGATCTTCCCAATGGTTTGGCCAACGCATCAGGAATAATTTATCATAATACCCTTTATATAGCTGGTGGTGAAACTGTGAATGGCCCATCAGATCATTTCCTTTCCCTGAATCTGAGTATAGAAGGATCAACATGGAAAATACTACCCAAACTACCGGTGCCGGTTTCTCATGCAATCCTGGTAACACAATTCAATGGAAAAGATACTTCTCTTTATCTGTTGGGTGGAAGAAGAAAAGATGCTTCAGGCATCAGTGAATTTTATGCAGATGTTTATCGCTATGATTTTACTTCAACTACTTGGCAAACCTGCACAGCCATGCCGTATGCATTATCAGCGCATACCGGTCTTGCTTTAGATGGGAATCACATTCTGATATTTGGAGGAGATAAAGGAACTGTATTTAATAAAGTAGAAAAGACATTGGTTGCGATCGACAAAGAAACCGATCCCGGACAGAAAACAATTTTGGTAAAAATAAAAAACGAATTACAGAATAATCACCCGGGCTTTAGCAGAGAAGTACTTTTATATAACACGGTTAAAGGAAAATGGACAGTGGAGGGACAATTACCATTTCCTGCCCCGGTTACTACAACTGCTTTTATGTGGGGCAGATCAATCATTATTCCATCCGGTGAAATTAAAGCAGGTATTCGCACACCTGAGATCTGGATGGGAACAATTCAATAGATAGTTTATCACAATCATAGCATTCTTAACCTGTTTCAGCAATCAATGAAAAATTCAAAAAAATACCCCTGGATCGTAGTGGCCTTATTATGGGGTGTTGCCTTGCTGAATTATATGGACAGGCAAATGCTCTCTACCATGCGTCCTTCGATGCAGGTAGATATTGCCGAATTGCAATCAGCCACCAATTTCGGTTATCTGATGGCTGTATTCCTGTGGATCTATGGATTTATGAGCCCAATATCGGGCCTGTTTGCAGATAAGTTTAACCGAAAATGGCTGATTGTGGGTAGCCTTTTTGTTTGGTCGGGTGTAACCTTTGCCATGGGCTATGCAAGCAATTTTCAACAGCTTTATGTGTTAAGAGCTATCATGGGTGTTAGTGAAGCTTTGTATATACCTGCAGGCTTATCCCTGATTGCAGATTTTCATTCAACACAAACAAGGTCATTAGCCATTGGGATACACATGACAGGCCTTTATATGGGACAGGCACTTGGCGGGTTTGGTGCAACAGTAGCAGCAGCTTTTTCCTGGCAATCCGCTTTCCACACATTTGGTATTATCGGGATCCTGTATTCTGTATTATTGATCTTTTTTCTGCGTGAGAAAAAAATAGAAGGTAATCCACTAAGGGTTGCAGGAGATTCCGTTACAAAAAAACCTTCTTTATGGAAGGGCTTGCAACGCCTCGCAACTAATGGGCCATTCTGGATCATTCTTTTATACTTTGCTGTAGTAAGTATACCGGGATGGGCTGTTAAGAATTGGCTTCCCACCTTGTTTGCAGATAATTTGCATATTGATATGGCGAAAGCAGGGCCGCTATCCACTATCACGGTTGCTGTATCTTCTTTTCTGGGTGTTATTTTCGGAGGCATGTTATCAGACAAATGGGTGCAAAAAAATCTGAAAGGAAGAATATACACAAGTGCCTTAGGATTAGCTTTAACTATTCCTTCATTGCTACTAATGGGTTTTGGACACACAATGGTGCACGTGATCGGCGCTGCATTTTGTTTTGGTTTTGGATACGGAATGTTTGATGGCAATAATATGCCCATCCTTTGCCAGTTTGTTTCTTCTAAAAGCCGGGCAACCGGTTATGGATTGATGAATATGACTGGTGTATTTGCCGGAGCATTCATCACCAACATTCTTGGCAAATCCATGGATGCCGGTAATCTCGGAAAAGATTTTGCCATGCTGGCCATTGTAGTGCTGGCTGTTCTATTAATACAGTTGTATTTTTTAAGGCCTAAGTCAGACGGGCTTATTGAAGAATAATTGATTAACCAAACTATATGAATTATCATCAATCTGATCTTGTTGCGCTGAAAGAGTTTTACGCGAATCAATTGCTGAATGATACCGTCCCTTTCTGGTTCCCCCGCAGTTATGATAAAGAATACGGTGGCTTTCTTTTAATGCGCGACAGAGATGGCTCCCTCATAGATGATGATAAAGCTGTTTGGATCCAGGGTAGGGCCACCTGGTTATTATCAACCTTATACAATACCATTGAACCTAAAAAAGAATGGCTGGAAGGTGCGGAACTGGGTTATCGGTTTTTAAAAAAAAATTGTTTTGATACGGATGGCCAGATGTTTTTTCATGTTACCCGAAACGGCAGCCCCATTCGTAAGCGCCGTTATTTTTTTTCTGAAACATTTGCGGTGATAGCCTTTGCAGCGTATGCCAAAGCTACGGGTGATGAAAAGATTGCAGCAGAAGCCAGAGAATTGTTTGGAAAATGTATTGCCTATGCTACACAGCAAATTAAACTCCCACCCAAATTTACCGGCACCCGCCCTTCAAAAGGAATTGGCGTTCCCATGATCATGATCAATACAGCACAACAGTTGCGTGATACCATTGGTGATGATCGTTGTGATGAATGGATTGCAAAATGGATTAAGGAAATTGAAACCGATTTTGTAAAAGATGATATCCAATGTGTAATGGAACAGGTAGCTCCCGATGGTTCCATCATCGATCATATAGACGGAAGAACCCTTAACCCGGGCCATGCCATAGAAGGAGCCTGGTTTATTTTACAGGAAGCCAAATACCGTAATAACGACCCGCACCTGATTAGTTTGGGCTGTAAAATGCTTGATTATATGTGGGAGCGAGGCTGGGATAAAGAACATGGCGGCATCTTATATTTCAGGGATGTATTTGATAAACCGGTACAGGAATACTGGCAGGACATGAAATTCTGGTGGCCGCATAATGAGGTGATCATTGCTACTCTATTGGCCTATACCATTACGCGTGATCCTAAATATGCAGACTGGCATAAAAAAGTACATGACTATGCTTATCAACATTTCCATGACAAGCAGCATGGCGAATGGTTTGGATACCTGCACAAAGATGGATCATTGGCGCAAACTGCCAAAGGCAACCTGTTTAAAGGACCATTCCATCTTCCAAGACAGGAATGGTTCTGTTATCAACTGCTTCAGGAGCTATGCTGATATCGAAATGCTTTTCGTAAAAAAAATAGGTGTGTTTGTGATTGAATCTGCCTTTTTTGTTTAGCTACACTCGCGAATCCTCCTATATTTATGGTAGTAAATAATTTTTTATTGATCAAATTCCACATTATAAAACTACCCGTATATGCAAAGACGAAGTTTCCTCAAAAACACCAGCCTTGCTGCTGCTACATTGGCCATGGCACCTTCTTCTAAAATATTTGCCGGCATGGCCGATGAAAAAGTAAAAGTGGGTATCATGGGAGTGGGTCTGCGCGGCCAGAACCATCTTTCTTTATTATTAAGAAGGGCGGATGTGGACGTAGTAGCCATTTGTGATGTGGATGAAAGAATGCTGGGTTATGCAAAAAATATCATTAATAAAAGCGGCAAAAAAATGCCGGAAATATTTACCGGCGACAGCTATGCATGGAAACAGATGCTTGCCAAAAAACAATTGGATGCGGTTGTAATCGCTACACCATGGGAATGGCATAAGCCCATGATTCTGGGTTCTATTGAAGCAGGCATTAAATATGTTGGGTCGGAAGTGATCATCGGTATCACACTCGAAGATCATTGGGAAGTGGTGCATGCGGCAGAAAAACATAATGCGCAGGTAATGATGCTAGAAAATGTTTGCTACCGACGCGATGTGATGGCCGTATTGAATATGGTACGCCAGGGATTGTTTGGAGAATTGATACACTTACAGGGCGGCTACCAGCACGATCTGCGTGCTGTTAAATTTAATAATGGAGCCAACCCGGTAGGGAAAGGCGTTGAGTTTGGTGAAAAAGCATTTTCTGAAGCCAAATGGAGAACCGAACATTCTGTGCACCGTAACGGAGATCTGTATCCAACCCATGGTGTGGGGCCAATTGCAAATTATATCAATATTAACCGTGGTAACAGGTTTATGTCTTTATGTTCTTTCTCTTCAAAATCAAGGGGACTGCATAATTATATTGTAAAGAATGGAGGTGAGAGCCATCCCAATGCTAAAGTCAATTTCAAACTGGGTGATGTGGTAACCACCAGCATCTCCTGTGCAAATGGGGAAACGGTTTTGTTGCAGCACGATACAAATCTTCCCCGCCCTTATTCATTAGGTTTTCGTGTGCAGGGCACAGAAGGTTTATGGATGGATGTGAACAAAAGTATTTATATAGAAGGTAAATCTGCCAAAGACGACCAGTGGGAAGAAGCTAAAACCTGGCTCGATAAATATGATCATCCATTATGGGTAAGATGGAGTAAAGATTCGGAAGGCGCCGGGCATGGTGGCATGGATTTCTTTGTAATACACGCCTTCATTGAATCGACTAAACGGAAACTGCCAACACCCCTGAATGTATATGATGCGGCAACATGGAGTGCCATTACTCCATTGAGTGAACATTCTATTGATCTTGGTAACCAGACAATAGCGTTCCCCGATTTTACAGGAGGCCAGTGGATGCATCAGAAACCGGTATTTTCATTGGGGGATGATTATTAAATGGATCTTGTACAAACCGGAGGAAGATATTTATGAAAAGCACGGTTATTTTTGTTATCAGCCTTTTTTGGGTTGAAATGGTAGCTGCTCAGTTAACTATTGGGATTACTCATCAGCCTGATACATCTTATACAACTTTCAGCGCATACCAAAGCACAAAGAAAACCCATCCCGGGATCAGGATCATTCCCGAACAGAAATATGCATCTGTAGCAGAAGAAAAAAATATCGGTTATACTTCAATCGGTACGCGTAAATTATTGATAGATGGTTTTTATCCCAAAGAAAAAGGAAAAACAAAAAGTATTGCGATACTGATCATTCATGGAGGTGGCTGGCGTTCGGGTAACCGCGCACAACATTACCCTTTGGCGCAGCAACTGGCATTGAAAGGATATGTTTGTTTTACACCGGAATACAGGCTTTCAACCGAAGCCCTTTTTCCTGCAGCCGTTTATGATCTGAAAGAAGCGATCCGATGGGTAAAGGAGTATGCAAATAAATACAATATCGATACCGCTAAAATAGTAGTATCGGGGTTTTCTGCAGGAGGAGAGCTGGCGGCCTTTCTGGGCGTAACGGGTGGTATGCCCTTGTTTGAGGGATCAGCCGTAAATAACCCGATCAATACCAAAGTAAATGCCGTGATCGATATGGACGGTATTTTATCTTTCACACATCCTGAATCCGGAGAAGGGGATGATAGTAAACGGACTTCTGCCGCGACTTATTGGTTGGGCTATGGTAAAAAAGAGCAACCCCTATTATGGGAAGCCGCTTCTTCCTTGAGTTATACAGGTAGCCATACACCACCCACTTTGTTCATCAATAGTGGTGTGGAAAGGATGCATGCGGGCCTCGCAGACTATATCAAGTTGTTGGATCAATACCATATCTATTCAGAAGTACACAGCTTTGAAAAGGCCCCGCATTCTTTTCCGCTTTTCGATCCATGGTTTGAACCGATGGTAAATTATATAGACGGTTTTTTAAAAAAAGTATTTGCTCAATAATGGCTGAGTCTTTATCCGGCAATCAGTATACTATCAATCATTCTTTAGAACCAATGACGCTATCCTTGATCGTTGATAACTTTGCTTATATCCTCCATCATCGGGTAGATCCTCTCAATCAATTGTAAAGCCCTTTCATTAGGATACCCCAGATATATATCATAATCTTTTGGCGCCTCGTTGGTAGGTGCGTGATAGGTAAGGGTGATGTGTTTATCCTCATTAAAACGGGTAAGGATAGAGTAGTCAAGCGGACCGATATAGTTCTTAACAAGTGTATCCAATAATATAAGGTCAAATGCAAAGGAATGTGTAAGTAGTTGGTAATCTGATTCAAAAAAAAGGATATCTGCCGGGTCAAGAATTGTTACCTGTTCTTCGCTGATGAAAATAATGCGCTTTGTTTCGTTACTGATGGCTACATAAGGATAGCGGATGGGTGCATCGGGGTTAATCAGCAGGTATAGTTGAAAGTGAAGCGGCATATGATAAGGTTAACCAAGGTTTTTGGAAATTCGTTTAGCCGATTCCAAACCCAGCCTGGTCATTTTCTTTTTGATCTTATCATCAAAACGGAATGCAGGAATAAAGATACTAAGGCTTGCTACAATTGTATCCTGTTTATAAATAGGAGCGGCCAGGCCAATGATCTGTATACTATCCTGTATCAATGCATATCCCTGTTCCCTGATCTGTTGCACCTGTTCATAGAATTTCTTTTTGGTATTGGCATCATGCCAGATACTGGCGGGTGGTAAACCAAAACGGGAAATAAATTTTTCCAGTTCCTCATCCGATAACATGGCGATCAATAAACGGCCGCTGGATGAATCGTATGCTTTTTTCTCATCCGGGGTATGTGCCTGTACCAACTGGTTACTTTGTTTGCGGTGTATTACTACGCGGTTCTCGCCGTTTAATACAGACAGCAATGTATTCTCATTAAGCAGACCGGTCAGTTTCTCCATTTCGGCATTGGAAGCGGCAACCAAGTCTCTCCAATAACCGGTATTACCTGCCAATGTATAAAATTGTTTACCCAGCAGGTAACCTTTTTGTGATCCCAGTTTTTCCAGGTAACCGCGTATTGTTAGTGTTTTTACAATATTGGCACAGGTACCCGGTTTGAGGTGTAAGCCAATGGCAATCTCACTTAACAGCTTGGGTCGGTCCGGGTCGCGGGCTACAAATTCAATAATATTGAAGGATCTGTGAATGACTTGTATCATCGTCAACGGTTTCGTTGAAAAAATTAAAACAAATTTATAGCATTATTCATGGAAAATCTTAGTTTCAATCCATATAAACAAACCCTATTCCATAATATGGAATAGGGCTATTGAGAACTACGATTGCACAGCTTATGAAACTATCGAATACTTCGCAGGGAAACCGCTATCTATATCCGTTCATCCTTGTTACCAGTCTTTTTTTTATGTGGGGGTTTGTTCATAACCTCGATCCTATATTGATACCACACCTGAAAAAATCTTTCAGTTTAAGTACACTTCAGTCTTCATTGGTAGACTCAGCAGTATTCATTGCTTATTTTGTGATGGCATTACCCGCCGGTTTTATCATGAAGAAATATGGTTATAAAGCGGGTATCATAACCGGCCTGCTATTATTTGCAACCGGCTCTTTTTTATTTATACCCGCTGCCAATACACAGCAATACCTTTTCTTTTTAATGGCATTGTTTATCATTGCCTGTGGATTAACGATCCTGGAAACGGCAGCCAATCCCTATGCCTCTTTATTAGGCGATCCGTCAACGGCTACACAAAGATTAAATTTTGCGCAATCCTTTAACGGCCTTGCAGCAACAATGGCGCCGATCATCGGGGCAAGGATTATCCTTACCAAAGGGTTTACGGATGAAGAGCTGAATGCCATGACTGCCGCCGCCAAACAGGTAGCATTGGCATCAGAAGCATCCAGCGTTAAGATGCCATATATGATATTGGGAAGTATCATTCTGGTAATCGCTGTATTGTTTTCGTTAATTAAATTACCTGAGATCACTGATGATGAGAACCATACTGCCGGTAAAAATATTTTTCATGCTTTCCGGCACAGCCATTTGCGCTGGGCGGTGGCAGCGCAGTTTTTTTATGTAGGGGCACAGGTTTGTGTATTCAGTTTTTTTATTTTGTATGCCACCAAAGCCGCAGGTATCGACAGGGTAGCAGCGGCCGATTATCTCGGATGGGGTTGTGGCATGGCTTTTATGGTGGGCCGTTTTGCCGGAACTTTCTTTATGAAATTTATTGAGCCGGCTAAACTGCTTGCATTATATGCATTGCTAAATACAGTCTTATGCGGGGTGGCTATGTTCAGTCATGGATTGATTGCTGTGTATGCCGTAATAGGGATTGCTTTCTTTATGTCGGTAATGTTCCCTACGATTTTTTCTTTAGGTATTAAAGAGCTGGGTGGCGATGCAAAATTTGGCAGCAGTTTAATTGTAATGTCGATCGTTGGTGGCGCCATCATGCCGCCTATGATGGCGCAGATAAGCGATCTAACCGGTAATATTCAAAATGGGTATATCATTCCGTTAATATGTTTTGTTGTAGTATTCTTCTTCGGATGGAAGGGGTATAGGGTAATTAAAAAAGAAAACTATGCATAGGTATTGCCTGGCTTTAGACCTGGTGGATGATGCGGCCAGGATTGCTGCATACGACGAATGGCATAAAAAAGTATGGCCTGAAATTATTGAGAGCATTACTTCTTCCGGTATTGAACAAATGCAGATCTATCGAACAGGTAACCGCTTGTTTATGATCATGGAAGTGAATGATCGCTTTCATTTTGAAGCTAAACACAAAGCGGATGCCGATAACCCTAAAGTACTGGAATGGGAACAACTGATGTGGAATTTTCAACAACCGTTGCCTTTTGCCAAACCCGGAGAAAAATGGATATTGATGGATAAGATATTTGACATGCAAAAAGATTTTTTATAAATAATACAAAGCCCTTTTATCAATATGTTTTCATTGAAAGAAAAAATAGCCGCAGTTACTGGAGCAGGAAGCGGAATAGGCAGATCGATAGCTGAAGTCTTTGCGAGGCAAGGTGCGAGCATCCATGTAATTGATTTGAATAAAGCCAATGCGGATGATACGGTAAACGCTATTACACAAGCGGGTGGAAAGGCTTTTGTTCATGCAGTAGACGTAAGCGATCAGCAGCAGGTAAAAATGATTTTTGAAAAGATAGGCAGGCTGGATATACTTGTTAACTGTGCGGGTATTGCGCATATTGGCCGGGCCGATACCACTTCTGCTGAAGATTTTGAAAAAGTATTTGATGTCAATGTAAAAGGCACCTATAATTGCCTGCATGAAGCTATTCCGGTATTTAAACAACAAGGCGGTGGCGTAATCCTCAATGTTGCTTCCATTGCAGCATTGGTAGGTATACCTGACAGGTTTGCATACAGTATGAGTAAAGGGGCAGTATATGCCATGACTTTAAGTGTAGCCAAAGATTATCTCCATGATCATATCCGGTGTAATTCTATTTCTCCTGCAAGGGTACATACAGCTTTTGTAGATGGGTTTCTTTCAAAAAATTATCCCGGGAAAGAAGAAGAGATGTTTCAGCAGCTATCAAAATCGCAGCCCATTGGCCGTATGGGCACTACCGATGAAGTGGCAGCATTGGCTTTATATCTCTGCAGCGATGAAGCGTCTTTTATCAGTGGCAATGATTACCCTATTGATGGTGGTTTTGTAAAATTGAATAATTGAAGTGTTATGCCATACAAAGTATTTGTCAATAATTGGGTTGTGGCTAAAACAAAACATAGCTGTTTATTTTTTTTACTGATAGTTTGTGTTTCTTTTTTGCATGCGCAACAAAGAATGCTGAAACTTTGGTATACAAAACCTGCCAAAGCCTGGGAAGAAGCTTTACCCCTGGGCAATGCCAAAACAGGTGCCATGGTTTTTGGAGGAATCGTTACTGAAAGATATCAGTTAAACGATAATACTTTATGGTCGGGCTTCCCGGTTGACGGGAATAACGCGAATGGTCCTGCTGTTTTGCCAAAAATCCGTGAACAGGTCTTTACAGGTAATTATGATAGTGCCGCTCATTTATGGAAAAAAATGCAGGGGCCCTATTCTGCCCGCTATCTTCCGCTTGCTGATCTCTGGTTGAAATGCTCATTTACAGATTCTACACCCGTTCAATATTATCGCGATCTGGATATTGACCGCGCAATATCAACCGTAAGCTATAAAGCAGATGGCGTAAAGTATACCCGCGAAACTTTTATCAGTCATCCGGATAAAGTAATGATGATCAGAATAACTGCTGATAAAAAATCGGCGATTCATTTGACAACCTCACTAACCAGTAAATTAAAATTCAGAACAAGAATAACTGGTGATAATAAACTTATCTTAATCGGTAAAGCGCCTAAATATGTGGCGAATAGAAATACAGAACCTGTTCAGGTTGCTTATGACGAAGCGGAAGGCGAAGGGATGAATTTTGTAGTGAATGTTCAATTAACAACTGAAGGAGGAACCGTAAAGCCTTTAGGCAATGAGTTGGAAGTAAAGGATGCTGATGCGGTAACGATCTATCTTACAGAGGCCACCAGTTTTAACGGGTATGATAAATCGCCCGGATTACAGGGGAAAGACCCGCTAATAGAAGCCAATGAAAATCTTCAGAAAGCGGTTCAGAAAAAGTATGCTTTGCTTAAAAAAGTACATATTGCCGACTATCAATCTTTATTCAATCGCGTTCATTTAGACCTGGGAGGAGATGAGCACTCTTCAAAACTGCCTACAGATGAACGTTTGAAAGATTTCCATTCTTCTCCCGGTGATCATAGCCTCACCTCTTTATATTACCAGTTTGGCCGTTACCTGATGATCTCGGCATCAAGGCCGGGTTCGCCTGCCTCCAATCTGCAAGGTATCTGGAATGATATGGTTCAACCGCCCTGGGGCAGTAACTACACGACCAATATCAATTTAGAAATGAATTATTGGCCGGCTGAAAATACCAATCTTTCAGAATGTCAGCAGCCGCTGTTCGCACTCATCAAACAACTGGCGGTAAATGGCGCCAAAACGGCTAAAATAAATTATGGAATTAATGAAGGATGGCTTGCGCATCACAATTCTGATATCTGGGCCAAAACCTCTGCGGGTGGCGGATATGATTGGGATCCGAGAAGCAGTGCACGCTGGTCTACCTGGTTAATGGCGGGAGCCTGGTTAAGCACCCATTTATGGGAACACTATCTCTTTACAGGGGACAAGAAATTTCTAAAAGATGAAGCCTATCCATTAATGAAATCTGCTGCACAATTTATGTTGCATTGGCTGGTGGTTGATCCCGAAACAGGATTTCTTGTTACCAATCCATCAACATCCCCTGAAAATACGATGAAGGTGAATGGTAAAGAGTATGATATATCGATGGCGAGTACAATGGATATGTCTATCATCAGGGAATTGTTTACGGCTTTGATTAAAACAACAGATGTTTTACACACGGATACAGCTTTTAGTGATCAATTAAGAAAAGCCAAAGAAAAAATATATCCTTACCATATCGGCCGCAACGGGCAATTACAGGAATGGTTCAAAGACTGGGACGATCCGAATGATAAGCACAGGCATATCTCGCATTTGTTCGGTCTTTATCCGGGAAGTCAAATCACACTAACGCAAACACCGGAATTGGCTTCGGCCGCAAATAAGACCCTGATTGAAAGAGGAGATCTCAGTACGGGTTGGTCAATGGCCTGGAAGATCAACTGGTGGGCAAGGTTGCATGATGGTGAACATGCGTATAAGATCTTACGTACTGCATTCACATTTATCGATCCGGATAAGGAGAAAGGGCAGATGAGTGGTGGCGGAACCTATCCTAATTTGTTTGATGCACATCCCCCTTTTCAGATAGATGGAAATTTTGGGGCAACAGCCGGTATTACTGAAATGCTGCTGCAAAGTCATGATGGGCAGGTTAGTTTATTGCCTGCATTGCCTTCTGTCTGGAAAGACGGTTCTGTAAAAGGTATCAAAGCCAGGGGAAATTTTACGGTGCAAATCGATTGGAAGAATGGAACGTTGCTGAAAAGCAGGATTCGTTCAGGTTCAGGCGGTATTTGCAGGGTAAGTACCCCTATTCCTGTTAAAGTGCTTGAAGTGCAAACAACAACAGTTAAAGGAGTTAATGAACTGTTGGCAGCATATGGCAAAACTCCGTATCAAAAAAATAGTTTAGCAGCATTACCGGAGTTGAAAATAGAAAAAGGATACCAGATAAGTTTCAAAACAGAAAAAGGTAAAACGTATACAATCATTCCTTTATAAACAACACGCTGCGAAACCTCGGCCACTCTGCATCCCTGCGGTGAAGGAGGTTTCAAAAGTATAAACCGGTTTTACAATCATGAATACCCGAAAATATATTCTTCTGTGTTTCCTAATGATGGCGGGCTTTCCCGCCCATACACAAAACATAACCTGGCAGGAAATAGAACCCGGTATCTGGAAAGGTATTGCAGGAAAGCCTGAAGCGTATGACCTTTTAAAAGCCTCAGGTGCCAAGCCCAATCATGAAGCCATCAATAAACTAAAATCTTCCCAATTCCCCTTTTCAAAGGATGATATAGAAGGTAAGATCAGCGATGGTAAAACTTTTCTTAGGTTTCCTTTAGATCAGTCGGAACAACTCTATGGCTTCGGACTCAATTTTCAAACCGTTCACCAACGGGGGAAAATCTTGCAATTGCATGTTGATCATTACGGGGGTAAAGACAATGGCCGTACGCATGCACCAACGCCTTTTTATGTTTCTTCAAAAGGCTATGGCGTATTTATCAATTCTGCCAGATATATCAATGTATGGGCCGGGACAGGTGTGAGAAAAGACAGTAAGCATCCCCCCATTGCTAAAGATAGGAATACAGATAAATCATGGAGCGCAAGGCCTTATGCTGATGCAGTAGAAATATTAGTACCGGCATCAGGGGTGGAGATTTATATCTTCGCCGGCCCAACAGCAATGGATGCAGTTCGGCGGTTCAATCTTTTTAATGGCGGGGGTGTATTGCCTCCCAGATGGGGTTTAGGTTTTACTCAACGCGTTAAATCATTATACACATCTGAGGAAGTAGAAAAAGAAGCCGCAGCATTTGAAGCCAAAGGGTTTCCACTGGATTTTATAGGTCTCGAGCCCGGCTGGCAAAGCAAATCCTATCCGGGAACTTTTGAATGGGATAAAGCCCGATACCCGCAACCGCAACCCTTCGTAAAACGAATGCTGGATAAAGGTATTCGGCTGAACCTATGGATCAATCCTTATATATCTAAAGAAGCGTCTTTTTATCATGCAATCAAACCGTATACAGGTTCTCACACAGTTTGGGTAGGAGAAGTGCCTGATTTTCTAATACCCGAAGCCAGAAATATTTTCTTTAATCAATTAAAAAAAGATCAGGTAGATATCGGTGTAAGTGGATATAAGATTGATGAAGTAGATGGCTACGATTCATATCTCTGGCCCGATGTAGCCACATTCCCTTCCGGAACCGCTGCCGAACAAATGCGCCAGACCTATGGTATATTGGCACAACGTTATAGTGCAGAAATGTTTCATCAAAACAACCAGCGCACATTTGGTTTGGTAAGGGCATCTAATGCAGGCGGTGTATCCATGCCTTATGTGATTTACAATGATTATTACAATCACGAAGATTTTATTACCGCATTGATCAATAGCGGAACAGCGGGTGTATTGTGGACACCGGAAGTTCGTGCCTCCAAAACAGCGGAAGAATGGTTACGACGTTTTCAAACAGTTATATTTTCGCCAATGGCGATGATCAATGCATGGTCAAGCGGAACCAAACCCTGGTCATACCCCGAAGTGGCAGAACAAGTAAAAGAATTGTCATTACTCAGAATGCAGATGATGCCATACTGGTATTCAGAATTTGCCAAATATCATTTTGACGGAACACCTCCTTTTCATGGTATGTATTTGGAAACAGGTTTTACGCAGGAAATAAAAAAAGAAGCAGGCAACGCTAATTTGGAAGAAAACCCATACGCAGAAGCAACGTCCAAAGAAATCAAAGATCAATACATGGCTGGTGAAAATGTATTGGTGGCGCCCTTGTTTACCGGGCAAACCACCCGAAAACTGGTTCTTCCCAAAGGCAAATGGTTCGATTTCTATACAGGCGAGCTGGCAGGTGATGGAGAAGTGATCACCGTAACGCCCGGATTAAATAAGATCCCTGTATATGTAAAAGATGGTGGCATCATCCCGATGATGAAACCCATGCTGCATGCACCCAAAGCCGGAGAAAAAATAGATCTGGAAATCCGATACTATGGAACAAAACCTGGCAGGTACTCTTTGTACGATGATGATGGAGAAACATTCAATTATGAAAAAGGGGCATACAGTTTCCGGGAAATTAAAGTGGAAAGAAATCATACAGGCTCTTTTCAGGGAATCATTTCCGATTCTGTGAAAGGGAAACCCAATACCGTAGGAACGGTAACATGGAAATTTATGACAAAATAAAAAATAATGCCTTTGCAATTTTGTGTACAGATCTTTCCCGGAAAGAAGTAATTGAAAACGTTTTTAAAATAATCCTATATGAAAAAAATAGTCTCTTTTCTGGTTGTCTTTGTTTGTATATGGCAAATAAGTATTGCGCAAACACCCACTAAAGACGAACGCATGCAATGGTGGCGTGAAGCCCGTTTTGGCATGTTTATTCACTGGGGTGTATATGCGCAGTTTGCAGGCGTATACAATGGCCACGAACAACAGAAAGGCGGGGCCGAATGGATCATGAACCGTTGTAAAATTCCTTATGCCGATTACCAGGCAATGGCCAAACAATTCAATCCGGTAAACTATGATGCGGATGAATGGGTAAGAACGGCAAAAAATGCCGGTATGAAATATATCGTTATCACTGCCAAGCATCACGATGGGTTTGCCATGTTTCAATCAGCAGCTAGTAAATGGAATATAGCGGATGCAACCCCTTATGGAAAAGATATTTTGAAACCGTTGGCAGAAGCCTGTAAAAAATACGGTCTCCGGTTAGGGTTTTATTATTCGCAGGCGCAGGACTGGAATAACCCGGGTGGAGCGGCGTCCAGAAAATTAATGTCGGAAGGATGGCCTAATCCTGATTCTGCACTGATCGATGCCTATACCAAAGAACACAACGGCCATTGGGATCCCATGCAGGAGAAAGCTACATTTAATGAATATATTGACAGGGTGGCTGTTCCACAGGTAAAAGAATTGCTTACCCATTATGGAGAGGTTTCAGTGCTTTGGTGGGATACGCCAACGAATATGACTGATGAAGCGGCTCTGAAATTACAGGCATTATTACAACTGCAACCCAATATTGTTACCAACGATCGTTTAAAACGTCCTAATTTCTCAGGCGATACCAAAACACCTGAGCAAAAAATTCCAACCGTAGAAGAACTGGATGGAACAGATTGGGAAACCTGCATGACGATGAACGGAACCTGGGGCTATCGAACTTCCGACAATAAATGGAAATCAACTGAAACGCTGATCTATAACCTTTGTGATATTGCTTCTAAAGGAGGCAATTATTTATTGAATGTGGGCCCCAAACCCGATGGAACCTTTCCTGAACAAAGTATAAAATCTTTA
This sequence comes from uncultured Sediminibacterium sp., assembly GCA_964519475.1. GTDB lineage: Bacteria > Bacteroidota > Bacteroidia > Chitinophagales > Chitinophagaceae > Sediminibacterium. The sequence goes on along the minus strand of CAZFKE010000008.1, from coordinate 63,774 downwards.
CAGGAAATGGGCGACTGGATGAAAGTTAACGGGGAAGCGATCTATGCTACCAAAGCCGGGCCTTTTCAATCGCTTGCATGGGGTAGATGCACCAGGAAAGAATCTTCAGGCAATACCCTTCTGTATCTAAGTGTATTCAACTGGCCCGCAGATGGAAAACTATTGCTCCCGGGTATACAGCATAAAACGATGCATGCTGTATTACTGGCAGATAAAAGTATCTGTAAAACAGAGAATACAAAAGAAGGTATTGTTATTCACCTTCCTGCAAAAGCGCCTGATGCTATGGCTTCTGTGATCAAATTGTTGGTAAAAGGAAAAGCAGAAGGAACGATGGATGGTAAAAGTAAAATGAAAACAGGCGCCTTGGATTAGATGAATGATGATTGTACAAATCTCTAAGAAATTATCAGCTATATCTTCAAACAGATAAAAGGAATGAGCAACTTATCAATTACTTTTGGTAGTAAAATCATTTATTTTTTCATTTTTTATTGTAAACAAATATGATCCCCGCAAAAGCTTACGCAGCACTCGACCCCCAAACACCCTTACAACCTTTTTCATTCGACAGAAGAGACCTGAGAGCAGATGATGTTCAGGTAAAAATCCTTTTTTGTGGGGTATGCCACAGCGATATACACCAGGCCCGCGATGAGTGGGGTGGTTCTATGTACCCAATGGTTCCGGGCCATGAAATTGTTGGCGAAGTGGTGAGCACCGGAACCGGGGTTACCAAATTCAAAGCAGGCGATGTTGTTGGTGTTGGCGTAATGGTAGATTCCTGCTGCTCATGCAAGAACTGTAATAACGATCAGGAACAATATTGTGAAGAAGGCATGACGGGTACTTATAATACCATGGAAAGAGATGGTGTTACCGTTGCACAAGGCGGTTACTCTTCGCAGATTGTAGTAAAAGAAAGATTTGTATTGCATATCTCTAAAAAATTAGACCTCGCCGGTGCCGCTCCTTTGCTGTGTGCAGGGATTACTACCTATTCTCCTTTACGTTTTGCTGGGGTAAAAGCCGGTCAGAAAGTAGCGGTGGTTGGTTTAGGCGGATTGGGACATATGGGTGTAAAATTTGCTGCTTCATTTGGCGCAGAAGTAACGGTGATCAGTACTTCTCCGGGTAAGGAGGCGGATGCCAGGAAATTAGGCGCACATCATTTTCTTTTATCAACGGATAAAGAAGCCATGAAAAAACATGCCAGCCATTTTGATGTGATACTGGATACCGTATCAGCCAATCACGATTATACTTTTTTACTTGACCTGCTGGATATTGAAGGGAAATTATTGATCGTGGGTCTTCCTGCAAAAGAACCTACCCTGTCGCCATTCTCTTTAATCACCAAACGCAGAAGCATTATCGGTTCCATGATCGGTGGCATGAAAGAAACACAGGAAATGCTGGATTACTGTGCCGAGAAGAATATTGTATCTGATGTGGAAGTGATCCCTGCGCAATATATTAACGATGCTTATGAGCGTATGATCAAATCTGATGTGAAGTATCGTTTTGTAATTGATCTGGCCACCCTTTAACTTACCCAGACATTTTTCCCCTTGTCACCCCTCTTTGCATAGCAGAGAGGGGTGATTTTTTTCTTGCGTGTGAAAAAGGGGTGGGGGTATATTTACCAGCCAATACCGTAATCCTCTCCATTATTACTGCTGCCACCCCATAAACTCTT
>CAZFKE010000008.1:25630-62065 GCA_964519475.1 uncultured Sediminibacterium sp. | reverse complement strand
CCAATCCAGGAATATTGCATTGATGGGGCCACTGGTTCTTTCGCCGATGGTTATTTTATAACCCATTTTCTTTAATTCATCACCCACAGTTTTCGGTGTTAGATTTGATAATAAAATATTACCGGGCCTCGGTTTTCTATCATCTATTTTGGAGCCGCCTAATGATAGCCATAATTGATTGGTATTGAAATTAGGTGCTTCTGTGGATTGTTGCACAGTCATATTAAACTCAACCATATTCAGAAAAAATTGCAGTAGATTCTGATCCTGTGTATCACCGCCCTGCACACCAAAACACAAATACGGTTTATTGTCTTTTAATGCAAGGGTTGGTGTTAAGGTAACCCTTGGCCTTTTACCCGGTTCTACTACATTGAACGGGTCGATCAATGGATCCAGTACAAAACTCTGCATACGCTGGCTCATGCCTACACCTGTTTTACCGGCAATACAAGCCGGCAGCCATCCGCCACTGGGTGTAATGGAAACCACCCACCCTGATGTATCTGCCGCTTCCACGGAAGTGGTACCGCGCCATAAGCGATCCATGTATTGTTCGTCGGCTATGGCAAGGGTGCTGTTCAGCTCCGTATGGTTAACAGTTTGATCCTGTTTTGGAATAGCAGAACCTGATTTGGAATTGGTATCCACCAAGGATTCTCTTTGCTTTAATAAGCTGAGATAGGGATTTGTTTTTCCTTCATATGGATAAGGATCGCCAGGTCCTGCTTTTGCGTCGTTTTTATCAAACTGTATCAGCTTGGACCTTTCCTTTGCATATTCTTTACTCAACAAACCCTTGATGGGTTCTTCCGGAGGGAAATAGGGATCACCATAATAAAAATCACGGTCGGCAAAACTCAGGTTCAATGTTTGGTAAAGTGTATGAATATATTTGCTGCTGTTATACCCCATCGACTTCAGATCAAAATTCTCCAATATATTCAGCGACTGCAATAACATAGGGCCCTGTGTCCATTGTTGTAATTTATAAACATCAATGCCTTTATAATTGGTATGCAGCGGTTCTTCAATTTTGGGTTTCCATCTGGCAAGGTCTTCTTTGGTAATCAGTCCGCCCTGTTCTTTGCTTCCCCTTACAAATTCGTCTGCAATATCTCCTTTATAAAACCTGTCAAATGCCGCCATGATGGCTTCTTTACGGCTTTTCTTATTCTTTAATGCCGATTGCTCTGCTTCAACCAATTTTGTTAAGGTGATCAGGAGGTCTTTTTGCACAAAAATTTCGCCTGCTTCCGGCGCTTCTCTTTTTTCTCCGGGATGCGTGAGGAATACGGCTTTGGAATAGGGCCATGTTTTGATCATCTCTTTGCCTTTTTCCATACTGTTGGCTGTCTGTGCTTCAATCGGGTAACCGGCTGCCAGCTGCATGGCGGGAGCCAATACCTCTTTTAAACTCATGGTTCCGTATTCGGATAGCATCAAACACAATCCACCAACGGTGCCGGGTGTAGTTGCTGCCAGCGGGCCATATTCCGGCGGAAAATTATATCCCTTACTTTTAAAGAAATCAACGGTTGCCCCGGTGGGTGCCACACCTAGTGCGTTGATCGCAATTACTTTTTTGGTCTTGGGGTTATAGATCAATGCCTGTGTTTCTCCTCCCCAGCTCAACACATCCCACATGGTGCAGGTAGCGGCCAACATGGCGCAGGCTGCATCAATCGGGTTACCGCCTTTCTGGAAGATCATAGAACCTGCCGTGGCTGCTAAAGGTTTGCCGGTAACAGCCATCCAGTTCTTTCCATGCAATGGCGGTTTTTGGGTTTGCTGGGCATTTGTTGTCATCATACAAATGAGCGATACGATAAAAAATAGGAATTTGATCTTCATAAATAGCGGACTGTTTTTGGATGCTAAAATATTTTTGATATTGTATTTGCGTTGATGGATTTTGGTTTGGTGATATCCCCGTGAAAAAGCCTGTTCTGCTTATTCACTGACAGCAAGGTGAGTACCCGCTAAAAGATTCACAGCGAAAAAATATTTTATCATTAGTAGGTTTTAAAAAATGAATAAGGTTAATACTATGAGATGATAATATACAAAAAGAAGCCGAAAAAGTTCTCTATATAGGCGAATAACAGGTAAACAGATAGGGATAAGCCGAAAAGACAGGGCGTGGGCTGTTAAAAATTCATTGTGTTGATCTATAAAATCCACAGGCAACCATACCGGTAACCGTATAACCTAATCTTAACATACCGGGGCTGGAATTGTAAGTAATTTTAGAAAAACGATTGATATGACAACCGAACAGATAGCCGGCCGCTTGGTAGAACTCTGCCGCGAAGGTGCATTCGAAACCGCACAAAAAGAACTTTTTGCTACCGATGCCATTAGTACCGAACCCTTTCCCAGTCCGGATTTTGAGCAGGTAATCAAAGGGCTTGATGCGATTATTGCCAAGGGGCATACATTCAATTCAATGGTGCAGGAAATACATGGCATGCATGTGTCTGAGCCATTGATTGCGGGCAATACATTCGCGGTTACCTTAGCGATGGATGCAACGATGAAGGGTAAAGAAAGAATGAATATGCGTGAACTCTGTGTATACCAGGTGAAAGATGGAAAAATTATTTCTGAATCATTTTACATGTAATGCATGACAGAATCCAATATCCCTATACTCGTCATAACGGGAATCGTAGCTGTCGCCATTATCCTTTTTTTGATCTGGCGAAACAGTAAAGATAAAAAAACAGTAAATCCCGATGCGCCGGATTCGGTTGAAGAGATGCATATGGACCAGGAAAGAAGAGAGGATCGCATATAACTGCCAATCCATCAAACATGCCAGATACCCGAGTCAGATACAGATAGATAAATGGTGTCTCCTTTGCTAAAACCAGAAAGAGGTGTTACGACGGTTAGTAGCGCATCGATACAATATACCTCTAACTCATACCAGGCGCCTATAAACGATATACTGTTTATATTTCCCTCCACAGCGGATGCAGGTTCTTTTGAAATGATAAATTGTTCCGGGCGTATCAATATTTTTTTTCCGTGTACTTGTCTTTCCCGTAATCCTGTAAAAATATGGATCTGTGCAGCGGTGGGCAATACATATTTCCCTGATAATGCTGCCGTATATTCATTTACCGGTTTTGAATAAACCGTTTCAGGTTTTCCCTGTTGAATGATCTGCCCATCTTTCAAAATAATGATTTCATCGGCCCATGGAAGCGTATCCATTGGATCATGTGATACCATGATACAACTGATATCCAGCTTCTCTCCAATATCCCTGATCACCGATTTTAGGATGGTTTTATGGATCATATCCAGATTAGAGAACGGTTCATCCAATAGTAATAGTTTCGGAAAACTAGTCAGTAATCTCGCTAATGCAATTCTTTGTTTTTCGCCGCCTGATAATTGATCGGTACGTCGTTTTAATAGATGATCGATCCGGCAAATTGCATACAAATCCAATGCTTCCTGTCTGGTTAATTTATTGGCATACTCCAATACTTCTTCCACACGGTAATTAGTACGTAACTCAAAATGCTGCGATAAATAAGCAATTCGCGGATGGCCGGGTACCAGTTCTTCATTAGGCCCTCTTACTTTTTCTCCCTCCAATAAAACCTTACCGGCATCGGGCTGAACCAATCCTGCGATGATCTTCAGCAAAGTACTTTTGCCCGAACCCGTTTCTCCCGCAATGGCTATCTTTTGCGATGGCTGCTGGCTGAAATGAATATCGTTCAACGAAAAATCCTTATCAATCTTTTTATGAATGCCTGATACGGTTAATAATTGCATGCCGCAAAATTCGCCCATCGCGGCTTTACTGCCAAGTTCAATATTTTATGAAATTCCGAATATAGGTAACCCATCTAGTTCCTTTTTATAAGCTATATCTTCCGGGTAAGGCATAAAGACTGATTGTTTTAGTTGTCGCTTTACAGAATTCTCCGAACTTTAGAACCAGACAACCTTACGATTCGTCTGTCAAATCTTGCCATTATGAAATACATGTTTGCATCCCTTCTTACTTTTGTAGCCGGTATCTCTTTTTTCAATGGCTCAAAAGCCTGTTGCCGTCAACTATGCAGGTAAAACCGTTACCGTATATACCACCGCCGATAACAGTAATTTTCTTTTATTACAAAATAGTCAGGCAGTGTTTACAGAACTCGCCCAACCTACCGAAGGTGAAGTGAGTGTGTTTCAGGAAATACCGGATCCCTTTTATAAAGCAGGTGATGGCTGCTGCCGGCGGTAAGATACTACTGTATGCCAGCCCCTGGAGCCCGCCTGCTTTTATGAAAACCAATAAGGATATGCTGCATGGCGGTAAACTCGATCCTGCATTTGCACAGAGCTGGGCCATGTATTATACCCGGTTCATCAAAGCCTATGAAAAAGAAGGGAGACTCGTTTGGGGTATCAGTATCCAGAACGAACCCATGACTACACAAAAATGGGAGTCCTGCATTTTTACAGCAGAGGAAGAAAGGGATTTTCTGAAAAACCACCTGGGTCCAACCATGCAGCAACAAGGCCTGTCACAAAAAAGATCATCGATGGGATCATAACCGCGATCTGATGTTTCATCCGGCCAGGTGCTAAAAGAATTGTCAGTGCTGCCAGCAGAAGCCAGTTGCTCACCACATCTTTTAAAAACAAGGACGGAAAGATTGCTGTGGTGGTAATGAACCAGAGTGATAAAAAAGTTACCTATAATTTATGCGTAGGAAGAAATGCAGCGGTGGTTGATATTTTGCCACATGCTATACAAACACTCATTCTATAATAAAGTAGATACCGACTCAGGTTACCCGGAAGGGGCTTGCAAGGTGATTTCCTTTTCCTTTGTCAAAAAGTCTGCCTCAGTCATTTTACGTGCCCCGCTTTTGATGATCGCATCATCAGGTAAGGTTTGTAAGGGTGTAGTGCAGGAAGCATGGCCTTCAATAAAGGGCTTATTAAAATCCAGGTTATAAGCTGAAATGATGGACCATCTGGCCGTATCAGAGCGATTGGCATCCGACCGATGCAGGATATTGGAATGAAAGAAAAGTGTATCACCGGGTGATAATTCAACAAATACTTTCTCACAGAATTTTTCTGCCTCGGTCACAAACAAATGATCGGCGCCTTGTTGTTCTCCGATAAAATGATGATCCAGCCTTTGCATTTTATGCGAACCCTTCAATACCTGCAGGCAACCATTCTCAATAGTTGCTTCTGTAAGCGCCAGCATTATCGAAATCATTGCTTCGGGATATAAAAAACCATTCTTGTACCAGTAGCCATAATCCTGGTGCCATTCCCAGGCACCGCCGGTAAGGGGTTCTTTCTGCATTACTTTAGAATGAAAATGACAAACTTCTCCTTCATCGCCCAATAAGGCTTTTACAGCATTGACCATTCGAAAGGTTCTCGACATCAATCCAAAACTGTCATCGCCAGGTGTAAACCAAAGGGTTAACCGGGTTCGTTTCCCTTCCTGGTCATTCAGGTCCAGTGCATTGGAAACAATGGTCTCATCATTAGCTAAGCGATAAAGGATATCTATCTCCTCGGGTGAGAAAAAATCTCTTTTAATCAGGTACCCATCACGATGAAATGTTGAGATATCCTGCTGGCTGAGTAAGTATGGCATAAAAATTTTTTAACGAATATGGCTTGATCTTGGCTATACTATAATACGAAATTACTTTGGAAACAGGTAGAATTTGTACATTCATTTATCAAATCCATAGATTATGCCTGCCAGATTCCTGCTGTTCTTTTTGTTGGCCATTTGTATGGCTGTTAACGTTGCTGGACAACCTGTAAAAATACACGGGCAATTGTCTGTATCGGGAACACGGCTTGTTGATAAGAACCATCAGCCTATTGCCTTGCACGGAATGAGCTTTAGCTGGCATAACTGGTGGCCGCGTTTTTATACGGCAGGTGTGGTAAAGGATTTGTATGAAGATTGGAATTGTTCCGTAATCAGGGCGGCAATGGGTGTAGAGCCTGAAAATGGATATATCAAGGATCCCGCCGGCTCAACCCAAAAAATTAAAACAGTGGTAGAGGCGGCTATCCAATCAGGCATTTATGTGATTATCGATTGGCATAGTCATAATGTGAACCTTCCCGAAGCAAAAATATTTTTTACAGAAATGGCCACACAATATGGCAAATACCCGAATATCATCTACGAACTTTTTAACGAACCCGATAAAGAAAGCTGGAAAGAAGTAAAAGACTATGCCACCGAAGTCATTGCCACGATAAGAACGATTGATGCACACAATATTATTTTGGTGGGTTCACCGCATTGGGACCAGGATATCCATTTGCCCGCAGAAGATCCCATCAAAGGATATGATAACCTGATGTATACCGTACATTTTTATGCCGGTACCCACAAACAATGGCTGCGCGACAGAACCGATGCAGCGATTAAGAAAGGTATTCCTGTTTTTGTATCAGAATCAGCCGGTACAGAAGCTACGGGTGATGGTCCCATTGATAAAGCCGAATGGCAGAAATGGATAGACTGGATGGATGAAAGAAACCTGAGCTGGATTACCTGGTCAATATCTGATAAGAATGAATCGAGCGGCGTAGTTAAACCTTCAGCCGGTTCAGATGGACAATGGGCTTTACAGGATCTGAAAGAGTCGGGTATACTTACCAGGGATTATTTCAGGAAATATCCGTCGGTAAAAAAATAACTTCATGGTTGGTAGCGGTACCAACATCAAAAACGCTGTTAAAGAATCAAAGCCCTCATCTCAGTTATTGATGGATATTAACTAACTTGGCGAGATCCATCACACATTCGTGCATCCGAAAGTTTGCAAGGCCTATATCACCCTCTGGATCTATGAAAAAATCATATCCCTTTTATATAAAAGCTACCGTTATTCTTTTGGGTCTTACACTATTGGTATATGCACTCATCAACCTGCGTGATATTCTTACCCCGATTAGTTTTTCGCTCTTGCTGGCTATTTTATTGAATCGGCTGGTCATGAAACTGGAGCATATCCGTATCCCGAAATTCTGGGCGATTTCCATTTCAATCCTGCTTGCTTTTACCGTGATTATCGGTGTGGCCTATTTCATATCCACTCAGATCATGAATTTTGGAGATGACCTGCCTTTGCTGAAAAAAAGATTTCTTGTTTTATTCGGAGAGTTCCAGCATTTGATCAAGGATGCTTTTGGTATCAATCTCAAACAACAGGATCAATGGATTACAGAAGCCGAAGGAGGGCTTAAACCACTTATCGGACAAACACTGGGAACCATGGCAGGTACTTTAGGCATACTGTTTCTGCTACCTGTATATACATTTGTGCTGCTGTTTTACAAACATCATTTCCTGACTTTTTTATACGAGGTGTTTAGTGATGCTGATTCGGAAAAGGTAGCAGATGTGTTGAAAGAAACCAAAGACGCCATTCAACGCTATATGGTGGGGTTGTTACTGGAAGGGATCGTTGTGGCGATTTTGAATATAGCGGCATTGTTTTTATTTGATATCAAATACGCCATTTTATTAGGGGTTACCGCAGCTATATTAAACCTGCTACCGTATATCGGCGGATTTATTGCAATATTATTACCCGTTATAGTGGCTACTATTACCAAAGACGGTTTCCAAACGCAGATTGGTATTACACTTGCCTACCTTTTTATCCAGTTTCTCGATAATCATGTATTGATCCCGCTGATTGTATCATCGCGTGTAAAGATCAATGCATTTATTTCTATTGTCATCGTTTTATTGGGCGGATCTTTATGGGGGGTATCCGGTATGTTCCTGTCAATCCCGGTTATTGGTGTACTCAAAATTGTATTCGACCGGATTGACGAACTCAAACCCTGGGGAAAGCTGCTGGGAACAGAAGAAGCAACCGTACAAAAACTAAAATTGATCAAACGGAAAAAAACCGCGGTAGAATAATTTTTCTAATTTTTTGAAGCTTGTATTCATAACTCGCTTACTGAAACACATAGGAACATAGGTTAAAACCAAGCGCATACAGTTATGTGCTATCCAATTCTTTCTACTATGTACCTATGTGTTTAAAAGCACCTGGCTGCAGTAGTGATTGTTTAAATAAATAGCATATTAAGGATTAGGTACATTCGTGGTATCCTTTTTCTTAACTACACGACCTGTTTTTCTATCTTTCGCCCTTCCAATCAGATATCCTGCACCACCACCAGCAGCGGCACCAATCGCGGCACCTCCAAGGTTATGGCCAATGATTCCGCCGGCAATAGCTCCAGCTCCAGCGCCAATAACGGTTCCTTTTGCAGCAGCACTCCATCCTTTCTTTTTAGCCGGAGCCGGTGTTTCTGCAGAGGCATCTTTATACCCTGAAGAAGCCTGGTTATGGGCAGATGATGCATTCCGCTCTTGTCTGCGCTCTCTTTTTAGTTCGGCGGCCCTGTTAAGAGAGTCTTTTTCTTTCAACACACGTACCTGCTCTTCTAAAACAGCTTTTTGCCTGATAGCCATTGTATCAACCACCACCACCGGAGCTTTGGGTTGTGTGTTACAAGCTGCAAAAGCAGCTGTAATAACGATAATACATAATACTTTTTTCATAAATTTTAGATTGGTTTAGATAGCCATTTAAGCTATTATTACGAAAATACAAAGGTCATGCCAATTTTGCAATGCTTATTACATCGTATTGTCAATCAATTGCATTATTCACAGATTGGGAATGGTTTTGTTTAACCATGCCTGTTATTCATTATCTATTTCTTATCCGTTTGGATAATTACCCGTAAGCTTTTATCTTACTCCGAAATCCCTATACCGTTTAAACACGCTTAGTACCATTAACGAAAAAGTCGGCACCATGGACTTAACTGTAAAAAAATTTACAGATCTCGCAGAACCCTATGTACAGCAACTTAAAAATGAGAAGCCCGATTTGATTGTTTCCGATATTCTGGATAATGAACAGCATCAGTATGTAAATCTGGTGCAAAAGGGTGGGGGTGTTTTGGGTATTGCATTGGTAGGGTATACCTATGTATTGGAGCAAATGGGTATTCGCTTTCTCCGGCAGGCGGGAACGAGCGCAGGTGCCATCAATACGGCATTGATGGTGATCTCGGGAAAGGATAAAACAGAAGCCAAATCAGAAGATATAATTGCCACACTTTCTCAAATCGACTTTTTCAAATTTGTGGATGGCCCGCCCATCATCAGGTGGTTGGTAAAACAGTTTATTCAATCTAAAAATTTTGCTGCAAGAGTGAAGAGGATATTCGTTTTTATTGGTATTCTTTTTCTTGTTTTATTCCTCGGCAGCGGAATATTCTATTGGCTGCAGCATCTCTATCCTGGGCTTTCCTGTATAACCCATATCCTTTTTGTCGGTCTCGCAGCCTTCACGTTTTTTGTTTTGATATTATTCATGTATCTTAAAAAACTACTAAGAACGATACGGTCAAAAGGGCTTGGTATCAATCCGGGCGATTATTTTTATGATTGGATAAAGAATGAATTTGTTACAAAGAATATTCATACCGTAACGGATCTGGTTAAAAAAGCTTCCGATGTACCTGTTTTTCATTTGCGGGACGGGATATCGCATGATGCGGGTATTTCAGGGCTTGAAGCAGATGTAACGTTTATCACGGCCGACCTTGTAACAGAAAATAAGATTGAATTCCCTTCCATGATCGATCTGTTTCGTTTACCAGCCGACCGCGACAATATTCATCCTGCCGGTTTTGTAAGGGCATCTATGTCGTTGCCGGTATTTTTCGAATCCTACTATATTGCTCATATACCTAGCGATAATCCATTGATACAGCTTAATTGGAATGAACGGCTTGGAGTAAAAAAAGCGCCGTCCATTGCCCGTTTTGTTGATGGGGGCGTATTATCAAATTTTCCGATGAGTATTTTTTATAAACCGAATATCCGTACACCGCGGCTTCCTTCTTTCGGTATCAATTTAGATGACAGTAATCCCAATGACAATGAACAAGAACCCACGGACTGGAGTTTCTTTGGGTTTATTTACCGTATGTTTAACACCATCCGTTTTTATTATGACAAAGATTTTTTGTTAAAAAATAAAATGTTTGAAAAAGGTGTAGGCACGGTACCACTTAGTCAATTTAACTGGCTTAATTTCTTTTTATCAGACGAAGAAAAATTGGGTATGTTCGAAGCGGGTGCCAAAGCCGCCCGTGATTTTCTGCTGCAATTTAGCTGGGCGGATTATAAGCACGCAAGAGAACAATACCAGGATCAATTGAAGAAATAAGGCTAGCCAGCGGTTATGCTTCTTACACTTCGCTGTTGGTCAACGGGTACATAGCCATACCCCATTCACTGTAATCATACAATAGATACTTCAGGATAAGACAATCAGTAGGGAATGAGTTAGTTATTCGTATGTTGGATGACTGATTGTTCATCTAAGCTGATGATACGGTATATTCTCAGAACCCGTGAATGATGTATTGAATAAATGTAATAGATTTTTCCTGGTACAGTATAGTACAGGATAGTTAAGCTTTTAATGCTTTCTACTTTGTGTAAGGTTATTTTAATTCAAAAAAGTAACCAACTCTCAAAAACCAAAATCGACTTGCCAAATGAAAAAAAACCTCACCGGGCCAAATCTGGCCTCAGTCTTTCTATGTTTTTTACTTTTCTTTCTTACCGCGGTGGTCAATGCCCAATCGGGGGTTATTTCCGGAAAAATAACGGATTCAAAAAATGAATCAGCAAGCGGGGCATCAGTCATGATCAAAGGTAGTAAGCGCGCTACCAATGCTGGCCCCGACGGTAGTTTTACATTAAAGAATATAAGTAATGGAAATTATACACTGGTTTTTTCTTATGTAGGTGCGGAGACACAGGAAATGAAAGTAACCGTATCAGCCGGTCAGGCTGTTGAGCTGCTTGTTAAATTGAAAGAGGAAGTCCAGGCACTCTCCGATGTTATCGTGGTTGGATATGGGCAACAGCGGAAGAAAGATGTTACAGGAGCTGTATCGATTATTTCAGCTAACTCATTTAAAGATGCACCGGTGGCAAGTATTGATCAAAAATTAGTGGGTCAGGTGCCGGGTGTTCAGATCAGTAGTGTTACAGGTACACCTGGCGGCGGTACCAATATTAAAATACGGGGCTCAGGGTCTATCGGTGCGGGTGACCAGCCTTTGTTTGTAATAGATGGATTTCCATTGCCTTCCGCAAGTGGACAATTATCCAATCCCCTTGCCTCCATCAATCCTAATGATATTGAATCAGTTACTATTTTAAAAGATGCATCCTCAACAGCCATTTATGGTTCGCGCGGAGCCAACGGCGTAGTGGTAATTACTACCAAGCGCGGGAAAAAAGGTACACCGGTAGTTAATATTAATGCGTATACCGGGTTACAGCAGGTTCCACAAAAAGGAAGACCTGATATGCTTAATGCAAGGGAGTTTGCACAGTTTAAAAAAGAAATTATCATCGATGCTTTTGCTGCCAAAGGATTAGTTGCTACCGATGCTGATATCCCTGCCGAATACCGTAACCCGGAACAATATAGTACTGGCACCAATTGGTATAATGAATTATTGAAAAACGCAATGCAGCATAATATGAATGCAAGCATTAGCGGTGGTTCTGAAAACAGCCGTTATCTGGTTTCCCTCGATTACCTGAACCAGGAGGGTACACTTAAATATACAGGATACGAGCGTTATGGTATTAGAACCAATGTTGAAACGAACCTGAGTAGTAAACTTAAAATAGGATTAAATCTTGCACCAACTTTCAGTACCCAGAAACTGTCGAATTTTGAGAATGGATTTACCGATCTGCTGGCAAGTTCCAATTGGCTGAGTCCCTTGATACCCGTTACGGATGCTAACGGTCAACGGATCCCTTTTGTCCAGTCAACCGGTACCTTAGGTATGGGTAATCCCCTCAATGTGCTGGAATTCGCCGGTACAAAACTTAAAAATTTCCGGGGGCTGGGAAGCGCTTTTGCAGAATTACAGGTCGTGAAAGGATTGACGGCAAAATACAGTATGAATATTGACTACAATGAATTCAATTCTTTTGTTTATAGTCCCGATTTTGTACCCACAGGTCTTAATGCACCTCCCCCTGTTGTACCTTCTTCAACAACGGTACGGGGCGACAGGTTTAACTATTTATCCGAATTATTACTTACCTATGATAAATCCTTCGGATCGGATCATCGCCTGAATGTTGTTGCCGGTTATTCTGCACAAAATGAAAAATCAAATTTTGTTTCGGTAACAGCCCGCAACTATCCGGATAATACGGTGCAATCTATCAATGCAGCTACGCAGATCAGCTCCTGGAACCAGGATATTCAGAAATGGTCTGTTATATCTTACCTGAGCCGTGTCAATTATACATTCAGGGATAAATATATTTTAACCGGCACCATCCGTTCAGACGGTTCTTCCCGTTTTGGACAGAACAGACGTTATGGTACTTTCCCTTCAGCGGCAATCGGCTGGGTGGTTTCGCAAGAGAGATTTCTAAGGAATGTTAACTGGATGAGCGAGTTTAAGTTGCGGGCCAGTTATGGTTTATCGGGCAATTATAATATTGGCAACTACACTTATCTATCAAATGTTAATACACTTAATTATGTTTTTGGCGGACAGATTGCAAGTGGCCGTGTAGTTACTTCGTTGAACAATCCAAACCTTACATGGGAGGAAGCGAGCCAGTTTGATTTTGGCGCCGATCTCAGTTTGTTCAACAGAAAAGTTAATCTGACTATTGACTACTATCAACGCATCAGCAGAAACAATTTATATAATACAGAACTTCCCCTCAACTCAGGATTTACTACAGCAACGATTAATACTGGCAAAATCATGAACCAGGGTATAGAAATCGGAATTACCACTACCAATATTGCAAAGAAAGATCTCAAATGGACCACCAGTGCAAACATTGCTTTCAATAAGAATAATGTAATGGAATTGAATAATAACAATGCCGCCATATACAGTGGAAGAAGTGGGGAAGGCAACTTCACCCATATTACACAGGTGGGACACCCTATTGCAGAATTTTTCGGTTATGTGATCCAGGGTGTGTACAGTAAAGCAGATATCCAGGATCCTAAAGTGGCCAAGCACGTTAGTTCAGTGGAGGGGTCTATTAGATACAAGGATATTGACGGCAATGGTGTGATCGAACCATTCAAAGATTTCACAGTCATTGGAAAACCACAGCCTGATTTCATCTGGGGTATGACTAATAACTTTACTTACAAACAATTCGACCTGAACGTAGTACTGGTAGGTACCCAGGGTAACCAGGTGTTGAAAGCTTCCAAACAATTTCTGAATAATATAGATGGTGTATTCAATGTTACGCATGAATACTATTTCAACCGCTGGCGTTCGGCACAGAATGCCGGTGATGGAAAAACGCCCACTACCAATGGTGCAAGAGTCGTGTATCGAGATGTGAACTCTTCATGGGTAGAAGATGCTAGTTTCATGCGAATACAAAATGTTACATTAGGATATGCCGTAAGATCTAAACTTTTGCAGCGTTCGAAAATGATCCACCAGGCACGTATCTATGCTAGCGTACAAAACCTGGCAACTTTTACCAAATACAGCGGCGGTAACCCGGAGATCAGCAGGAATACGATATCGGGTAATGCAAGCACTAATGCATTGGTGCCTGGTGAGGATTTTGTGGGCTATCCTTTGCCACGTGTGTATACATTGGGCATCAACCTGACCTTTTAATTCTTTTCCCGGAAACCTTTTAAAACAACAGCGATGAAAAAACACACTTATCTATATGTATCTATCTTATCCGTTTCATGTTTTATGAACGGATGCTCAAAAGATTTTCTTCAGCGGAACCCGGAAAGCAGTGTTGATGCGGGTAGTTTCTTCAGCAATGAAGCCCAGGTAAAGCAGGCTGTTAACGGAGCGTATAATTCGGTACAGCAAATGGGATCCGCCGATTACTGGATCTTCGGCGAAATGCGTTCCGATAATACTACGTTTCATTATAACAATGTCAACAGGGGCCTTGAACAAAGAGAACTGATGGAACAATTTGTATCACAGGCAACCGATGAGCCACTGAGTACCTTCTGGCAAAGACTGTATATAGGCATTGACCGCGCCAATGAAGTGTTGGATCATATAGGGAATATTACTATGGAAGATGCAAAAAAGAACCAGTATATAGGGGAAGCTAAATTTCTGCGGGCGTTTCATTATTTTAATTTAGTACGTCAATGGGGTGGCGTTCCGTTGCGGCTTACTTCAACGTTAACCCCTGAGCAGGCACAATCAAAGGGCAGGGCATCGGCAGATGATGTGTACACACAGGTGATTGCAGACCTGACTGATGCTGCCGGCAAGCTTCCTAAAAAATATACCGGAGGAGATGTGGGGCGTATAACAGAAGGAGCCGCCAGGACCCTGCTGGCCGAAGTATACCTGACCCGAAAAAAATATACAGAGGCACTGACAGAGCTCAGGAAAGTACAAGCGATGGGATACAGTCTGTTGCCAAACTATGCATCCATTTTTGATCCTGCTAATAAAAATAATGCAGAATCTATTTTTGAAATTCAATACTTAGGAACAGAAGCCCTGTTGTCAAGTTCATTTATGTACCAGTTTGCTCCCTGGACCTCTGGGAGTGCCGTAACCAAAGATCCTAAAACAACAGCCACTCCGGGTGGATGGAATATCCCTACCCAGGATCTGATTGATACCTATGAATCGGGCGATCTTCGCAAGGATGTTTCTATCGGTACTGATTTTACTTCAACAAATGTATCCGATCCGTTGAAGGGTAAGGTTATACCTTATGTAAAGAAATTCATTCATGCTCCGTCAGACGTTGGTAGAACCAATGACAATTTCCCGGTATACCGGTATGCCGATGTAATACTGATGATAGCAGAATGCCTGAATGAACAGGGCGACTTGGCTACCGCATTATCGTACTTAAACATGGTTCACGCACACGCAAGAACAGGGTTATTACCGGCTGTTGCAGCAGACCCGGGCACACTGCGCGACCTTATCTTCAAAGAAAGGCAGGTAGAGCTGGCATTTGAAAACCACCGTTGGTATGATCTTGTCCGCTCTGGCAGAGCTGTGGCAATAATGAACGCGCATGGCGCAAGAGAAAAAGTACTGAAGCCGGCACAGTCATATCCTGCAGGTTCGTATAACCTTAATGCCAACAAACTGCTGTTGCTTATTCCGCAAAAAGATGTTACACTTGATAACCTTACCCAGAATCCACAGTAAAAAATAAAATACTAACGAATGAAAAAGCTGATCGTATTTTCTGTTGCTTCCCTTTTATCAATGACAGGGTTTTCCCAGGCAAAAAAGGGGGATAGTTTACTAAAAAGGTTTGTGGTACCCCCAAACGCCGCTAAGCCACGCGTATGGTGGCACTGGATGAATGGCAACATTACCAAGGATGGGATCACCAAGGATCTTTTATGGATGCATCGTTCAGGTATTGGTGGATTTCAGAATTTTGATGCATCGCTGGGCACACCACAAATCGTGGATAAGCGTTTAAGTTATATGACGCCAGAATGGAAAGATGCATTTCATTTTACTGCAAAGCTTGCTGACTCACTGCATCTTGAAATGGCCATTGCTGGTTCTCCCGGCTGGAGTGAAAGCGGTGGCCCCTGGGTGACTGCTAAAGACGGCATGAAAAAACTGGTATGGAGTGAGATACGGGTAAAGGGCGGTCAACCTTTTACGGGTAACCTGCCCAAACCTCCGGCTATTACCGGCGACTTTCAGAATATACCGGTTCAGCCGGGTTTTGGTGCCTCTGGAACCACAGCAGCACCCCCGCAGTATTATAAAGACATTTCAGTTATTGCCTACCGCCTGCCCTCAGCAGATGTTCCTATGTTGGAACTGAACCCCCGGATTACGTCCAGCGCCGGTAGTTTTACTTTGGAACAATTGACAGATGGTGACCTGGCCAGGACTAGTCTTTTACCTTCTGATTCCGTAAAAGGATTCGCCTGGGTACAGTACGAATTTGCGCAACCCCAAACCATTAAAGCCATTACGGTTGTTGGCGGCGGGAGCAGAAGGGTTTTTGGGATAGCTGGCGTATCCGAAGACCGCAGTTTGGAAGCGAGCGATGATGGTATCAACTTTCGCCGGATTACATTTATTCCGCTGGGCGTTGTTTCACAACAAACCATCACGATTCCGGCTACGACGGCCAAGTATTTCCGCGTAACATTTAAAGATCCTCTTCCTCCAATGAATCTTGGAAGTTTGAGCGGGGCCGTTGCAAAGCCACCCAGAGGAACTGAGGTTGCAGAAATTGTACTGCATCCTGTCATGCGCATTAATCGTTTTGAAGAAAAAGCGGGTTTTGCCACAACAACCAATCTCAACCAGTACACCACACCATCAACGAATGATGTGATTGCTGAAGCAGATGTAATAGACATAACAAACAAGGTGAATGCCGATGGAACCCTTAACTGGACGCCACCTTCGGGTAATTGGAAGATAGTACGCTTTGGTTATTCGCTTACCGGTAAACAAAACCATCCCGCTTCACCCGAAGCCACAGGCCTGGAAGTGGATAAGCTGGATGCCGCTGCTATTAAAGCCTATTTTGAAACTTACCTGGATCAATACAAGAGTGCGACAGGCGGGTTGATGGGAGCCAAAGGTTTGCAATACATGGTAACTGACAGTTATGAAGCAGGGCAAAATAACTGGACACCCAAAATGGCACAGGAATTTCAACACAGACGTGGTTACAGCCTGCTTCCCTGGATGCCTGTACTAACCGGGGCCATCATAAAAAGTACGGAAGCGAGTGAAAGATTTTTGTGGGACTTCCGTAAAACCATTGGTGAACTGATAGCAGAGAATCACTATGACCAGCTTACAGGGATACTGGCTAAATATGGTATGAAACGCTATACCGAATCGCATGAGAATGGTCGCGTATTTATTATGGATGGAATGGATGCGAAACGAAAAGCTGCAATACCAATGTCGGCTATGTGGACGTCATCAGGCTCTACTCAAATCATGGCCCAAGCCGATATCCGTGAATCGGCATCTGTGGCACATATTTATGGTCAGAATCTGGTGGCGGCTGAATCGCTGACAGCCGGAGGGTTTTCAAACAATGCCTGGTCTTATTCTCCTGAAAATTTAAAGCCAACTGCCGACCTGGAACTGGCCAGTGGCCTGAATCGTTTTGTGATCCACACTTCTGTTCACCAGCCGGTGGATGATAAAATTCCCGGTCTGGGCCTCGGACCCTTTGGTCAGTGGTTTACCCGTCATGAAACCTGGGCTGGCCAAGCCAAAGCCTGGACAGACTATTTAGCCCGAAGCAGTTACCTTTTGCAGCAGGGCAGGTTTGTGGCCGATCTGGTTTATTTCTATGGTGAAGACAACAACATCACTTCCTTATTTGGAGCGAAACTCCCTGATATTCCGGAAGGCTACAACTACGACTTTATCAACGCCCATGCGCTGATTAATTTGCTGAAGGTAAAAGACGGAAAGCTGGTAACGCCATCTGGCATGAGCTACCGGGTATTGGTGCTGGATAGTAATGCAAAAAAAATGTCATTGCCTGTTTTGCGTAAAATAAAAGAACTGGTTAAAGCAGGTGCAACCATTACTGGT
Organism: uncultured Sediminibacterium sp.; assembly: GCA_964519475.1. Lineage (GTDB taxonomy): Bacteria > Bacteroidota > Bacteroidia > Chitinophagales > Chitinophagaceae > Sediminibacterium. The sequence goes on along the minus strand of CAZFKE010000008.1, from coordinate 44,374 downwards.
ATCAAACCGGAAATCGCACCGGGCCTCAGTGATGACCAAACTGAATTTAACAGTATGGTAAATGAGATATGGGGTACTGCAAATGAAAACGTAATTACTGGCAAGGCTTTACATGAAGTATTGCTTTCATTAAAAACAATGCCTGATTTTACTTACAGCAAACCCGAGACCGATACAAAACTTTTGTATGTACACAGGAAACTGGCAGACCGTGATGTATATTGGATAAACAACCGTAATAATAGCTCGGAAAATATAGCAACAACATTTCGTATTACCGGCAAAGAGCCCCAGATATGGCACCCTGAAACAGGCAAAACGGAACAGGCTTCTTACAGCATCGAAAAGGGACTTACGAAAGTGGCACTGCACCTGAATCCTTATGATGCAGTATTTGTAGTATTCAAAGACAAAGCCGCTGTTACTTCATTCACATTGCCTGCTGTAACAGAAAACAAGGTTGCAACTGTGGATGGGCAATGGGATATTAGTTTTCAGAAAGATCGTGGTGCTCCTGCCTCCATTACGGTAAATGAACTTTCTTCATGGGCAGAAAATAAAGAGGAGGGTATAAAATATTTTTCCGGCATAGGTACTTACCTGAAAACAATTACGGCTGATAAAAGCTGGTTTGCTAAAGATGCAAAACTTTGGCTGGACCTAGGGGATGTAAAAAATCTTGCAGAAGTAATCGTAAATGGTAAATCATTGGGTATTGTTTGGAAAAAACCATTCAGGGTAGATGTAACCAATGCTCTGAAGCCAGGCGAAAATACACTGCAGGTAAAAGTTACCAATCTTTGGGTAAATCGTTTAATTGGCGATCTGCAGCCGGGTATCCAAAAGAAATACACTTATACCACCATGCCCTTTTATAAAGCAGGTTCCTCTTTGCTGCCATCAGGCTTATTGGGGCCTGTACAGGTTTTATCAGTGCAGTAATATAGTAAAATTTGGAGTATAATGATTTAACGTGTAGTGCTATCAAAATAAGTAATAAAAAACGTATACTCGTAACGGTTTCCTTTGCGAACCTTCTGCATCTCTGCGGTGAAAACAAAAAGCTATTCACCGCAGAGCCGCGGCGTTCAGAGAGGTGTCACAGAGAGGGCCATCATTATCAATGATTTTTAATAGCATTGCCTGATGATCTATCTAATTTAGTTATTGTTGCTACATAGCAAAGCGAGAGCAGACATACATACTATACAAAATTCAAACCTCTGAACCAGAATGAGCATTTTACATTATTCCCACAACTAAATCAGTATACTCAAATATAAATACTGCATATTAAACAGATGTTAAGCCGTGTCTAAATTGGAATCCGTAGTAAATGGAATCGGATTTGACAGCAAATGGTTTGCAAATAAATTTGAGAAAAGGAGAATAATTTAATCTTATCCTAAGTATCCCCTCTATCGCCCCCTCAAAATGAAAGAAGCCCTGAAAGTCAATGCTATCAAGGCTTCTGTAAATTTCTAGTGATCCCGCTGGGACTCGGACCCAGGACCCATACATTAAAAGTGTATTGCTCTACCAACTGAGCTACGGAATCATCCCTTTTTATGGCAAAAAACACGTTAGTGTTTTTACTTTGGGAGTGCAAAAATAGGTGAATTAGAAAACCAGCCAAATTTTTATAAAAATAAATTATGGTATTTACACACATGGCGTCAATAACTCAGGTGCTAACTACCTAAATTTGCAGTATTAATACATATTCATTATGTCCATATTTGTAAACAAGATTGTAGTCGTAACGGGCGGTTCAGAGGGAATTGGTAAGGCATTGGTTGATATATTCCTTCAGCAGGGCGCCAAAGTAGCCACTTGTAGCCGTAATTATGATAAATTATATAGTTTACAGCAAAGCCACTCCGGGAAACCGCTTTTAATCTATACAGCCGATGTAAGCAAGGAGCAGGATTGCCGCAATTTTATAGATACTGTGATACAATCTTTCGGCACAATCGACATTTTGATCAATAATGCAGGTGTTTCCATGCGTTCATTAGTGGCAGAAGTGGAATTCGACACATTACGCAAGGTTATGGATATCAATTTCTGGGGAACCGTTTATTGCACCAAGTTTGCCCTCCCTTACATTACCCAAAACAACGGAACCATTGTAGGGGTGTCTTCAATAGCAGGGTATCGCGGCCTGCCCGGCAGAAGTGGGTATTCTGCTTCCAAATATGCCGTAAATGGCTGGCTGGAGGCCTTGCGCACCGAATTACTGAACACAGGCACCAATGTAATGTGGGTTTGTCCCGGTTTTACCGCTTCCAACATCCGCAACGTAGCTTTGAACCGTTTTGGTAAATCACATGGCGAATCGCCTATGGATGAAAGCAAGATGATGTGTTCAGAAGAATGTGCCGGCCATATTCTCAAATCCATTGCCAAACGCAAAAGAACCCTGGTGCTCACGTTAACCGGTAAAGAAACGGTTTATCTGAACCGTTTTTTTCCTTCACTGGCGGATAAAATGGTCAGGAAATTTTTCTTTAAAAACGGTGAGTTGGTGAAATAACCATCCATTACAAACGTTTTACTGCTACCATGCCTATTCTAACGTTGACAACTGATATAGGCCAGCGGGATTATCTTGTTGGTGCTATCAAGGGACAATTTGTCAACCTGATGCCTGCCGTTAACATCTGTGATATCACGCATTATCTGTCACAAACCAATTTTCCGCAGGCGGCATATACCTGTAATAATGCATTTCGGTATTATCCACCGGGTACTTTTCACCTCATCATCGTCAACCTTTTTGATTCCACCGCAAAACATATGGTGGCAGCCAAACATAAGGATCAGTACATTATTTGCCCTGATAATGGTATTTTAACCATGATCACGGGTAATAAACCAAAAGAAATGGTGGCGATTGAGATAGATAAAGCCCAAACCCTGCTCGAGATTACCCAACAGATTGCCTGGAAGATCTCCGCCATCCACGATGCAAAGAAATTATCAGCGGGAGGCCCGGCACTCAGTAATATTGAAGAAAAATACCCGCTCCGGGCTACCATCGGCCCCAATTGGATGGAAGGCCAGATCCTCTTCATCGATAATTTTGAGAATGTGGTCATCAATATCACCCGTGAAGAGTTTGCCGAGCAGCGAAAGGGCAGGAGTTTCAAAATCGTTTTCAAGCGCAATGAGGTAATCGATACCATCAGCGATAATTATACCTCCGTGCCCGAATCAGAAAAATTAGCCTGGTTTAACTCTGCCGGCTATCTTGAAATTGCCCTACGCAATGGCAATATGGCCGGTTTGTTTGGCTTACAGGGCTTTAACGAACAAATGCAGCAATCAGGTTCGGCTGCAGATAATAAGTGGTTTTACCAGACGGTAAGGATATTTTTCGAGTAGTCCATAGCCATTTACACACAGTAGGTTACTATGTACTGCTCTCAACTCTCTTTTTTCCATTTGCCCATTACCCAGTATTTTTGCTTCCTGATAAAAAGAGGGGCTTTCCCTCATTTTATCGATCCATCATTCACTTATTCAATCATTAATAAAAATGGCATACGACGTAATCGTGTTAGGAAGCGGCCCGGGGGGATATCCTGCGGCAATCCGTGCATCACAACTGGGTTTTAAAGTGGCGATCATTGAAAAAGAAAGCCTGGGTGGTATTTGTTTGAACTGGGGCTGTATACCAACCAAAGCCTTATTGAAAAGTGCTCAGGTATACGAATACATGAAACATAGCGCCAACTATGGTATCAATGCATCAGGTGTAGCAGCAGATTTTGGCGGTGTGATAAAACGTAGTCGCGGAGTGGCCGATAAAATGAGCAAGGGCGTTCAGTTTTTGATGAAGAAGAATAAGATCGATGTGGTAATGGGTTATGGTAAAATCAAAGCCAAAGGGCAAATTGAAGTAACTGCTGCAGACGGAACCAAGTCTGTAGTAGAAGGTAAATACATTGTTATTGCTACGGGCGGAAGAAGCAAAGAATTGCCCAACCTGAAACAGGATGGCAAAAAAGTGATTGGCTACCGCGAAGCCATGGTATTGCCTGAGCAGCCAAAAAGCATGATTATTGTAGGAAGTGGTGCAATAGGGGTAGAATTTGCCTATTTCTATAACAGCATGGGAACAAAAGTGACGATTGTTGAATTCCTGCCACGTATTGTTCCGGTTGAAGATGAAGAAATTTCTAAAGAACTGGAAAAGCAATATAAAAAACAAGGTATTGATATTATGACCAATGCTTCTGTTGAATCTGTAGATACTTCCGGTGCCGGAGTAAAAGCCACCGTAAAAAAACAGGATGGAAGTTCTGTAGTATTGGAAGCAGATATCGTATTGAGCGCTGTTGGTGTAGTAGCCAATATTGAGAATATCGGACTGGAAGAGAATGGTATCAAAACAGAAAAAGGAAAGATCATTGTGGATCCTTATCAGCAAACATCTGTTGCGGGTATTTATGCCATTGGTGACTGTTCTCCCGGCCAGGCTTTGGCGCATGTAGCTTCTAAGGAGGGTATTAATGCAGCAGAGCATATGGCATACAATGAAAAGAAGATCCATCACCTGCCAGATGTAATGGATTATAACAATATCCCCGGTTGTACGTATTGTACACCTGAAGTAGCCAGTGTAGGGTACACGGAGAAAGCAGCTAAGGAAGCGGGTTATGAACTGAAGATTGGTAAATTCCCGTTTATGGCCAGCGGTAAAGCCAGCGCAGCCGGTGCTACCGAAGGGTTTGTAAAAGTGATTTACGACGCCAAATACGGTGAACTGCTGGGTTGCCATATGATTGGTATGAATGTGACTGAATTTATCGTGGAGGCCGTAGTTGCCCGTAAACTGGAAACGACTGCCCATGAAATATTAAACGCCAGCCACCCACACCCAACCATGAGCGAAGGTATCAAAGAAGCTACCGCCGCTGCTTATGGGGAAGCGATCGATATTTAAATAATCAGCACATAGAGATTTGTATAGTAAAAGGAAGGCCTGAACAGCCTTCCTTTTGTTGTTAAAGTATTTTAAGGATAGATTGAAATGAAAATGCTAATTTAAAGGCTTAAATACCCAGTTTTCAACCGGTTGGCAATCTATCCCCTCTCTTGTCATTTATCCGGTTAGTTATTTACGTATTGCAAACAGCTACCACACGTATGAGCCATTCAAGAGAAGTTATGTTCGGGATAGATAATGATAAAATAAGATCACTGGTTAATCATGTGCCGGCTGCTATCTATCGTTGCAGGGGCGATGAGGAAATTACCCTTGAATTTTTCAGTGATGGGGTAGAAAAAGTAACGGGATACCCTGTATCTTATTTTATGGAGAACCCCGGTAGCAGGTATTCCAATCTTGTATATGAACCAGATCGCGAAATGTTTAACAAGAACGATCGCATGGCACTGATTGAAAAAGGAAAATTTGAGATTGAGTACCGCATTGTACATAAAAATGGGGAAATTAAATGGGTGTTTGAGAGTGGAAAAGTAAATACAGACCCCGATAACGACGATATTTATATTGATGGATACATCTTCGATATTACCCGAAGAAAAAAAATGGAAGCTGATCTCGAAAAGAGTAAAGAAGAAGTAAAACGTTTGGCACTGGTGGCACAAAATACAACCAATTCTGTAATGATAACAGATGCGGCGGAAAAGATTATCTGGATCAATGAAGGCTATACCCGTACCAGTGGTTACACACTGGAAGAGATCAGGGGCAAGAAGATTGGCTATTCTTTGCTGGCAGAAGGAGCCGATCCTGCCGGTTATCAGAAGATCCGTGCATACCTTGATAAGAAAATTCCTTACAAAGAAGAATTGATCAGCTATACAAAAAACGGCACAGCTATTTGGCTGGAAGTGGATTGCCAGCCACTTCAGGACGAAAAAGGCAGGCACTTAGGTTTTATGGCGGTGGAGAATGATATAACACAATGGAAACAAACACGCAAAGAGCAGGAGGAATTGGTACAGCGTTTAACACTGGCAACCGATTCGGCCCAGATAGGTATTTTTGAAATTGACCTCGCCACCAATGATGTGATCTGGGATGATAAAATGTATGAGATCTATGGCTGCTCAAAAGAACCCGGGGTTAACCTCTATAAAGTATTCTTTAATTCTGTGCATCCGGACGACAAAACAATGATGGCGAATATCATCAATGAATTGCTGGCGCAGAAAAAAGAAATCGATGGTGCCGTCTACCGCATCATTGTTCCGGGTGGGCATATTAAATATGTGGAATCCTATGCCATAATTAAAAAATCAGACAGCGGAAGAATTCTGAGCCTGATAGGCACTAATCGCGATGTTACAGCAAATGTACTGGTACAGGAAAAAATAAAAGCGCAGAATAAAGTGCTGCGCGATATTGCCTTTATCCAATCTCACGAAGTACGCCGGCCATTGGCCAATATTCTTGCAGTGATAGAAATCCTTCAACAGGCCGGCACCTTGCAAGGACTTGAAATTTTTGACCTACTCATCGAAAGCGCCAACGAACTCGATCAGCAGATCAGGATGATCGTGAAAAAGGCAAATGAGATGGATGATGAAGTCTTCCGATAAAGATGAATATTGAATGAGAGGAAAAATAATTCAACATCCAATATTCACACTCTCTTTAAAATATTTACTTCGCGAACACTTTCTTCAAAATATCCGATGTTCTTGCCAAAGGGTCTTTCCGGATATTCTTTTCTTCAATAGCCACCTGTGTAAATATCCCGCTTAACGCTTTATCCGTTACATAGGCAGAGAGGTCGGGGTTGATCTTTTGCCCACCACCGAGAAAGTTTACTTTATTATAGGAAGTGATCAACGTATTCCAGTATTTCGTGGCATCTACTTTTTTCAAGGATTCTTCAATGACAGGGCGGAAAGCATTGGTCAATTCTAAACTGGTCTTTCCTCTCAGGTATCCTGTGGCAGCCGTATCACTTCCTTTTAAAATACCCAGTGCATCCTGAAAATTCATTTGTTTTACCGCATTGCCAAAAATGGGGGCTGCACTTTTACATGCATCTTCTGCGGCACGGTTCATACTTACTATAGCATTATCAACCTGTTTGCCAAAGCCTAGTTTGCGCAAAGTGTTTTCCATTTTTTGCGCTTCGGGTGGTAGCAATATCTTAAGTGCAGCATTGGCAAAAAAACCATCTACCTGTGATAAGGTATTCGATCCCTTTTGCGAGCCCACTACCAGTGCCTCCTTTAGTCCGGCTACAATATCCTCATTACTTAAACCGCCGGGGTTGGTAACAGCATCTTTTGCTTTTTTAAGAAGCCCTTTCAATCCCTGTGCATCCGAGTGTATACAAACTGCGGCAAAGAATAAGCATGTAAAAAATCGTTTCATATACCTGTTTTCAGTGTAGATTCAAAAATGGTACCAAAGGCAGTTGATTACCTGTTAATTCCAAATATAAAGCCAGAAAGGCAAAAAAGTTGTGAAGGAATTCCTATATATCTGCTCCATTTGTTCACTTGTATACCATGCTTAGGGGTTTTGTATCTTCATCTATCAAATGGATAAAATGCGTAAAATGCTATTTCTGCTGGTTGCCGGTGTATTCTTATCAGGAACCGTTTCGGGCCAGTCTACCACCTATATTCTTCTCAGGCATTCAGAAAAAGATACTGGCACTGCCGGCTCTACTATGATGATTGCTGATCCACCGCTTTCTAAACAAGGCGAACAACGCGCTCATAACCTGTTGAAAGTATTGGAAGCATATAAACCTGATGCCATCTATTCCACCAATTATATCCGTACAAAAAATACTGTAACACCACTTTCTAAAAAATTCAGTAAGGAGATACAACTATACGACCCCAAAGCGCTTCCTGCCTTTGCGGAACAATTGTTACAGATGCGGGGAAAGACGATTGTAGTAGCAGGCCATTCCAATACAACACCTGCCTTGGTAAATTTACTGATGAAAGAAAACGGAAAATATCCCAGCCTGGATGACAGCGATTATAGTCATTTGTGGATTGTTGCCATCATAGATGGAAAGGCGGTTGTAAAGCAGGTAACCTATTAGAGGTTTCCCCAGGATTCAAGGTTCATGATTATTCCTCTTTTAAAAGAACCGGAAACAGTTGCCTCCGATCCTGGCTTCGTAATTATCCTGATTATTCAGTTTCGTCATATCCGGATGCTTGCCGCTGGTATCTGAAAATTGCCAGAAACCCAATACAGGGATACTGATCATCAATAAAAAACTGCATACAATCATATGCAATCATTTAAGCAGCTGAATTTTCTAAAACTTTTACCGATTTGACGATTTTGAGAGGCAATGCCTGAAATCATCTTCTTAAACCCCTCTATGCCTTACATTTGCGGCTGAAAATAAGCAGGGAAATACAGGGATCATCCAGAAAAACTTATTTCGGCCTCCTGTTCTCCCGACTTTCGGACTACTATGAAATACGAGAAAGAGATCAACAGGCGTAAAACATTCGCCATTATATCGCACCCGGATGCGGGTAAAACCACTTTAACAGAAAAGCTTTTGTTATTTGGTGGTGCCATTCAGGTGGCGGGTGCTGTAAAAAGTAATAAGATCAAGAAACATGCGACCAGCGATTTCATGGAAATTGAAAGACAGCGCGGAATTTCGGTGGCAACATCGGTCATGACTTTTGAGTATAAGGATACGTTAATTAACCTGTTGGACACTCCCGGCCACAAGGATTTTGCAGAAGATACTTACCGAACCCTTACCGCGGTAGATAGTGTGATACTGGTAATCGACAGTGTGAATGGTGTAGAAGCCCAAACGCGAAGGCTGATGGAGGTATGCCGGATGCGTGACACACCGGTGATCGTTTTTATCAACAAAATGGACCGTGATGGTAAGAACCGGTTTGATCTGCTGGAAGAAATTGAAAAAGAGCTGGGCATTTCACTACACCCTATGACCTGGCCAATCAATAGCGGAAAAGAGTTTAAAGGTGTATATAATATCGACAATAAAAGCTTGCGCCTGTTTACGGCAAGTACGAAAGCCGATGAAGAGGATATTATTGCGATCAGTGACCTGAACGATCAACTGCTGGATGAGAAAGTAGGCAAACGGGATGCTGAACAATTGCGTGAAGATGTAGAACTGATAGACGGTGTTTACGGAAGCCTTGATCCGGATGATTACCTGAAAGGGAAAATCGCTCCGGTATTCTTTGGCAGTGCCGTTAACAATTTTGGTGTTAAAGAAATGCTGGATACCTTCATACGCATTGCACCCGTTCCGCGCAGCAGGGAAACTTCTGCCAGAACGGTAGAAGTAGGTGAAGATAAATTCAGCGGTTTTATTTTCAAGATACATGCCAACCTTGATCCCAAACACCGTGACCGTATAGCATTTATGCGTGTGTGCAGCGGAAGGTTTGAAAGAAATAAATACTTTCACCATGTAAGGCTGGATAAGGATATGCGTTTTAGTAATCCGTATAGCTTTTTGGCACGCAGTAAAGATATTATTGAAGATGCCTATGCCGGCGATGTAGTGGGTTTGTTTGATACCGGTAATTTTAAGATCGGCGATACCCTGACAGAGGGGGAAGATTTTTATTTTATCGGCATCCCCACATTCTCACCTGAGATCTTTAAAGAACTGGTGAATAAAGATCCGATGAAAACCAAGCAGCTTGAGAAAGGTATCAGTCAATTAACGGATGAAGGCGTGGCACAACTGTTCACACAATTTGGTGGTAATAAAAAGATCATTGGTTGTGTAGGTGAATTGCAGTTTGAAGTGATTCAATACCGGTTGTTACAGGAATATGGTGCAGCATGTGAGTTCAGGTCATTGCCCTTTTATAAAGCGTGCTGGTTAACCAGTAAGGATGCAAAGAAACTGGAAGATTTCCTTCGTTTCAAACAGCAGAATTCGGCAGAGGATAAAGATGGCAACCCCGTTTACCTGGCGCAAAGCGAATGGTTTTTGAATACAGAGATCACCAATAATCCGGATATAACCTTTCACTTTTCCAGTGAAATACATAAATAAGTAATGGCATAAAAGTAGTATGAGTATAGTGGATCAAAAACCTTACGATATCATTATTATTGGAGCGGGGCCTATTGGTTTGGCTTGTGGTTTACAGGCAAAAGCCAGGGGGCTGCATTATCTCATTATTGAGAAAGGCTGCCTGGTAAACTCACTCTACCATTATCCGGTTAACATGAGTTTTTTTTCCACCTCGGAGCGGTTAGAGATTGGCAATATTCCCTTTGTAAGTAATAACGCAAAACCTACACGTAATGAAGCACTCGAATATTATCGCCGCGTGGCCGTTTCGGCTTCGCTAACTATTCATTTGTTTGAGGAAGCAGAGAAGATCACAAAAGCCGCGGGCTTGTTTGCCATTCATACAAACAAACGGCAGTATACAACAAAGAATATCATTCTATCCACGGGCTTTTATGGGGTCCCTTTTCTTTTAAATGTGAAAGGGGAAGAACTTCCCAAAGTGGTTCACTATTATAACGACCCCCACTTTTATGCTTTTCAGAAAGTGTTGGTGGTAGGCGCTAATAATTCTGCTGTAGATGCAGCATTGGAAACCTGGCGCAAAGGTGCCACGGTAACAATGGTAATCCGTAATGGGGAAATTGGTGAACGGGTTAAATATTGGGTTAGGCCGGATATTGTTAACCGCATCAAAGAAGGATCGATCAAAGCCTATTTTAATGCATCTGTAAAAGAAATCAAAGCGCATGAAGTGATTATAGAAACCCCCGATGGATTGGTTACAGTAGAAAATGACCGGGTGATCGCCATGACAGGCTACCAGCCCGATCTTTCTTTTCTACAGAAAACAGGTATTGAATTATCAGCGGATGAAATACGCAAACCCGCTTATGATACTGATACGCATGAAACCAATGTAAAAGGTATTTACCTGGCAGGTGTGATCTGCGGCGGTATGAATACGCATAGCCTGTTTATAGAGAATTCAAGGGAACACGCAGAAAAAATCCTTACACATATCAGTTCCCGGATTAATGCCTAAAAAAAATGTTACTGTTTGAAACAAATAGATTTCTGGTAAGAAGGTTTACATTGGAAGATGCGGATGCATTCTTTCGCGTACATGGAAATACAGAGGTAGTGCGGTTTATCAGACCCGCCAAAACAAGAGAAGAATGCGACGCCTTTTTACAGGAAAACATTCACTTATACCTGAACGGCTCCCTTGTAGGCCGTTTTGCGGTATGTGAGAAGGATACAAACGATTTTATAGGTACGTTTTCTTTTCTCTATTTATCCGGACAGGAAGATCTGCATATAGGCTATGCCCTGGTACCCGAAGCCTGGGGCAAGGGTATTGCTACGGAACTGGTTATCAAAGGCATTGTCCATTTTTTTGAAAAAACGCTAAAGACAGCCTTATTTGCCATTACTTCCTCCGCTAACCATGCATCAAAGCGGGTATTATTAAAATCAGGTATGTTTTCGCGCGGGCATCTGTTTGAGCATGGCGAAACACTCGATCTGTTCTCCATTACCCGTGAAGAGTGGCTATCGGCCCATATTCCCGCTCAATAGTCGGTCTTAGTTTGTACTTTTGCCCCTTTATGAAAGCAAGAACACTCAAGAAAGACAAAGTAAATATCATTACACTTGGCTGCAGCAAGAACCTCGTAGACAGTGAAGTGCTAAGCGGTCAGCTGGCAGCGAATGATATCCATGTGGTGCATGAAAATACCAAATTGGATCATAATATTTCGGTGGTAAATACCTGCGGGTTTATTGATAAGGCAAAGGAAGAAAGTATCAATACAATCCTTGACCAATTAGAATTGAAGCGTAGAGGCAAACTGGATAAAGTGTATGTTACCGGCTGTTTGAGCGAACGTTACCGTGAGGACCTCGAAAAAGAAATGCCCGAAGTGGATGCCTGGTTTGGCACAATGGAATTACCATTGATCCTGAAACAGTTTGATGCTGATTATAAAAGCGAATTACTGGGTGAACGTTTATTGAGCACGCCGAAGCATTATGCTTATCTCAAAATAAGTGAAGGCTGCAACCGTACCTGTTCTTTCTGCGCCATTCCGTTAATGCGTGGGCAACATATCAGTAAACCGATAGAAGAATTGGTGGCCGAGGCCGAGGGCCTGGTAAAGAAAGGTGTGAAAGAAATTATGCTTATTGCACAGGAGCTTACTTATTACGGGTTGGATATTTATAAGAAAAGGGATCTGCCCAGATTATTACATGCCCTGGCAGATGTGAAAGGGATTGAATGGATCCGCTTGCACTATGCATACCCAAGTAAATTTCCATTGGAGATACTGGATGTGATGCGTGAACGCGATAATATCTGCAAATATTTAGATATGCCTTTGCAACACGCCAGTAATCATATGCTCAAAGCGATGCGCAGAAATATTACACGTGAAGAAATGACGGAACTCATCCACGCTATCCGCGAGAAAGTACCTGGTATTTGTTTACGTACCACATTGATCGCAGGCTTCCCCGGAGAAACAGCAGCAGATGTAGAAGAGTTGAAAGATTTTTTGCGCGAACACAAATTTGACAGGGTTGGCATTTTCCAATATAGCCATGAAGAGAATACCTCTGCTCATGATCTGGCAGACGATGTTCCTTCAGAAGTTAAAGCAGAACGCGCCCAGGAGATTATGGAAGTACAGCAGGAGATCAGTTATGAAAGGAACCAGGAAAAAATAGGCAAAGTTTTTAAAGTGATCCTCGATAAAAAAGAAGCCGGCCGCTATTTGGGCAGAACAGAATTTGATAGTGTGGAAGTGGACAATGAAGTAGTGATCCATTCAACAAAAAAACTGCCAATTGGCGATTTTGTAAATGTGAAGATCACGAAAGCGTATGATTATGACCTGGAAGGGGAAGTGGTGGCTTGATCTTACTGTCGGCTAGACTGAATAAGTAAAATGTCAGCATTCAAAAGTCAATAACTATTTTTTGACTTTTGAATGCTGACTTTTGAATTTTCCCCCATGAGTTTTAATTATCTTTAAAACCTAAACATCCCTTATGCAAATAGACTGGAGAGGCGTATTTCCCGCCATTACCACCAAATTTACTTCAGACGATAAACTGGATCTTCCTTTATTTGAAAAGAATCTGCAGTTTCAATTAGATGCCGGTGTTAATGGCATCATTCTCGGCGGCACATTGGGCGAAGCAAGTGTACTGACCACCGATGAAAAAGAAACCCTGGTAAAATTTGCCATCGATAAGATAGCAGGCAAAGTGCCGGTAGTATTAAATATCGCCGAAGGCAGTACCCGCGAAGCTTTACAGCAGGCCGCTTATGCAAAAGCCTGGGGTGCAAAAGGTATAATGATGTTGCCCCCCATGCGGTATAAAACCGATCATCGTGAAACGGTTACTTATTTTGCAACGGTAGCAAAGTCAACCGACCTGCCCATCATGATCTATAATAACCCGGTTGATTATAAAATAGATGTTACACCGGATATGTTTGAAGACCTGGCAGCCTATGCAAATATTACTGCTATTAAAGAATCTACAAGAGATGTAACCAATGTAACAAGGTTGATCAATCGTTTTGGTGATCGTTTTAAAATACTATGTGGTGTAGATACATTGGCAATGGAAGAACTGTTATTGGGTGCAGATGGCTGGGTGGCTGGATTGGTTTGTGCTTTCCCCAGAGAAACCGTTGCCATCTATCGTTTGGTAAAAGCAGGCCATATGGAAGAGGCCCGTACCATCTATCGTTGGTTTATGCCTTTATTGGAATTAGATATACATCCCAAACTGGTACAATATATTAAACTGGCTGAAACGCAGGCCGGTATTGGTTCTGAAAATGTTCGGGCACCCAGGCTGCCATTGGTGGGAGAAGAAAGAACCAAGGTATTGAGAACAATTGATACGGGCATTGCAACAAGGCCTATCTTACCGGAATACCTGCACCTTAAAATGTAAATGATGAGTGCCCTTAACGAAATGAATATAGTAATGAAGCAGTCTGCCGCTGCTTTTGCTGCTTACCGGCAAACAAGTGATGAAAGCAAAGCTTTGTTTTTAGAAACGATAGCACAGCATATAGAAGCATTAGGGGATGCATTAATTGAACAGGCATCAGCAGAAACCCATTTACCGACTGCCAGATTAACCGGTGAGCGTGGAAGAACTACCATGCAATTACGCATGTTCGCCCAAATGCTGCGCGAAGGAAGTTGGGTGGAGGCTTCGGTAGATACAGCCATCCCCGATAAAATACCCGCCAAACCCGATATACGTAAAATGCTGTTACCATTAGGGCCAGTAGTGGTTTTTGGAGCAAGTAATTTTCCGTTTGCCTATTCAACGGCAGGAGGCGATACAGCCAGTGCCCTGGCGGCAGGTTGTAGTGTTGTGGTAAAAGGACATCCTGCACATAGTAAAACCTCAACCATGGTGGCAGAAGCAATTGCAGCAGCGATTGCATCATGCAAAATGCCGGAACATACCTTTCAACATGTAACGGATACTTCTTTTGAAGCCGGTAAAGCTCTGGTGCAGGATGCCCATACAACCGCAGTTGGGTTTACCGGTTCCTATAGTGGTGGAAAAGCTTTGTATGATTATGCGGCTGCCAGGAAAAATCCAATTCCTGTTTTTTCGGAAATGGGAAGTATCAATCCGGTTATCTTTCTGCCGGATACATTACAACACAATGCAGAGAATTTAGCTAAGCAATATGCGGGTTCCATTACATTAGGTATGGGGCAGTTCTGTACCAACCCCGGTTTATTGATTGCCATGGAAGGCGCGGGGCTGGACCCGTTTTTACAAACACTTGCAAAAGAAATGGAGGCAGTTGTTCCTGCTAAGATGTTGCATGCTGGTATTCATAAAGCTTACTTCAGCAAAATGAGAGCAGCGTTGGATGAAAAAGGGGTTAGTTTATTGTCACAATCAACCACAACAGCAAACGATATCGAAGCATTACCCGCTGTGGCCACTGTAGATGGGGATACTTTTCTGAAAGACCCTTTATTACATGAAGAAGTATTTGGCCCTTATTCTTTACTCGTAATATGTAAAAACATTGATCAACTCAAAGCTGTATGGAATTCTTCGGCAGGACAGTTAACGACCACGTTAATGGGTACGGATAAAGACTTTGCCGATTATAAAGACCTGATGGATATTGCGCCTTCAATTGCCGGAAGGATTGTTTTCAATGGTGTACCAACAGGTGTGGAGGTTTGTCCGAGCATGGTTCACGGAGGTCCTTTCCCTGCATCAACGGATAGCCGTTTTACGGCAGTAGGGATTAACGCTGTAAAAAGATGGGTGCGCCCGGTCTGCTACCAGAACTGCCCGGATACTTTATTACCCGATGCGCTCAAAGCCGCAAACCCATTAGGTATTTGGCGGTTGGTGAATAATGAGTGGATGAAAAAATAATTTTTATAACACCGGTGATTATAGTTGAAGCAGCAGGGCAGATAGTAGTTCACTATCTGCCCTTTGTTCTTTACCAGGTTCTGATGTGTTTCAAAAAAAATTAACCATCAGTCTGTTGCCATTGATTGGCCAGCGAAAATTCATTAGTGGGGTCTATAATCGAAAAATAGATTGCTGCAAAAGGCGATATGATAAAATAAGCAACAAAAATAAAATTGAAGTAAGAGCCATATCGGCTGATGCCAAACCAATCTCCCAGGTAATATAATATGCCTATTCCAAAACCACACTTCAATATCTCCCAAACCCATGCATAGGGATTACGGTCCATCAATTCTGTCATTGCATATACAAAAAGGAATACATAACCCCCGTACACAAATATTCCCGGGCTGCCAATCTTGGCGATATGGCCAAAAAGATAGCTAACGGTTGATAAAATGATAACCATTTGTATCCATATCCAACAAGAGAAAATGGTATGGGTGCGGGTTTCATATTTATCAAAATTCCGGGCGTCATCGATTTTGTAAATAGGATATTTTTCAACCACATCCGCGGGGCGCCAACCGGTTGGCATCAACCAGATACGGAATTTATCTTTTCTGCTTTTGGTACGCCAGGCATCTTTGATCAACAAACCCATATGCATAAAATTGATCTTGATCGGGTTCCAGGTTTGTGCAGGGCGGGTAATGCCGTATACCGGTGCTACATCAGGCAGTTCTTCCTGGAAGGTACCGAACCATTTGTCCCAGAAAATAAAAATCTGTCCGTAATTCTTGTCAATATATTCCTTGTTGAATGCATGATGTACACGGTGATGCGAAGGGGTAACGATGATCTTCTCCAGGAATCCCATTTTATTAATATGTCTTGTATGGTACCAGAATTGCGCAAACAAATGCAAGGGAGCCACCACACCGATCACTTTGGCGGGTACACCCAGTAAAGCGGCAGGCAATAAAAAAATAGTGAACAATCTGACAACCGAAGAAATGCTTTGTCTTAGGGCACACGCAAGATTATACTCCTCACTGCTGTGATGGATGATATGGCTGTTCCAGAAAAAATTATATTCATGGTCGATGCGGTGAACAAGGTATCCGGTAAGATCAAGCGTAAGAAAAGCGATGATGTATACCCAGACCTTCGATTGAACATGCACAATGGCAAAATGATCAACCATCCAGCTATAGCCGAGAATGGTAATACTTAAGCCCAATACATCTTTGGTAACATTGGTAATGCCCGAACTGAGGCTGGAGAGCATATCCATATTCCGCACCGTATCTTTACCCTGACGCCATCCCCAGTATTTTTCAAATAAAACGAGCAGGAGGAACGCCGGCATGGCAATCAATAATATTTTTCCGTAAGTTTCCATTTTGGCCGTCGAATAGTTGAAAATAAGAAGAACTGTTCAGAAAACTAATACCTGTTACTTAAATTAAGCAGAAACACGCATGAAAAATGCTCCCATACCGTATGCAAAACCTGTTTCAGGAAATCTAACGGGGTCTCAATTTGTATGTATCGATGCCCATACCTGTGGTAACCCTGTTAGGGTAGTAGCCGCCGGTGGCCCCGAACTGGAGGGCCATTCCATGAGTGAAAAAAGACAAGATTTTCTGAAAGCCTATGATTGGATACGCAAGGGGCTGATGTTTGAACCCCGCGGCCATGATATGATGAGCGGAAGTATTCTTTATCCGCCACATCATCCCGATAATGATGTGGCTGTTCTGTTTATCGAAACCAGTGGTTGTTTGCCTATGTGCGGGCATGGAACGATTGGCACAATTACCATTGCCATAGAAGAAGGATTGGTTAAACCTAAAACGCCGGGCATGGTAAAAATGGAAACGCCGGCAGGGTTGGTAAATATTTCCTATCAGCAAAACCAAAAAAAAGTAACCAGTGTAAAACTCACCAACGTGCCTGCATTTTTAGCAGCAGAAGGATTAACGGTCGTATGCCCGGATCTCGGAGAACTGGTAATGGATGTTTCTTACGGAGGAAATTTTTATGCGATCATAGATGTGCAGAAAAATTTTAAAGGATTGGAACATTATGCAGCCGATCAATTAATAGCCTGGGCAAGGGAACTGCGGAAACGGATCAATCAAAAATATTCTTTTGTGCATCCGGACGACCCAACCATCAATGGCTGCTCGCATATTTTGTGGACGGGCGCTGTATTAGACCCTGCCTCATCCGCACGGAATGCTGTTTTTTATGGTGAGAAAGCCATCGACCGCTCACCCTGCGGCACGGGCACCTCTGCCCGTATGGCACAGTGGTATGCGAAAGGGAAATTGAGAAAAGGAGACCGGTTCATCCACGAAAGTATCATTGGTAGCAAATTCATCGGCACCATCGAAGAAGAAACGAATGTAGGAGATAAGCCCGCTATCCGACCGGGAATAGAAGGCTGGGCAAAAATTTACGGTTATAACACCATCTCCATCGATCCGCAAGATGATCCATATGCATATGGATTCCAGGTGCTATAACACAAGTAGGAATTGTTATTTTTTAATGTATAATTGTCTCTCTTTTCGCGACCTTTGCCCCCTAATATAGAGTTATGAAGGTAGTCATCATCGGCGGTGGAATCATTGGCTTGAGCAGTGCTTATTATTTACAACAGTGCGGGCATGAAGTAACCGTTATTGACAAAACAGACATGTTAAATAACTGCTCGTATGGTAATGCGGGATATGTTTGCCCCAGCCATTTTGTGCCGCTGGCTACCCCCGGTATCGTAAAGCAGGGATTGAAATGGATGTGGAATTCTCGAAGTCCCTTTTATGTACAACCCAGGCTGAATCTCAGCCTGATAGATTGGGGATTGAAATTCATGAAGACTGCCACGAAGGAACATGTAGAGAAGTCTGCCATTCCGTTGCGCGATATTGCCATCATCAGTAAAAAAATGTATGAAGAGTGGACGAAATTACCGCAGTTCCAATTTGCGTATGAAACAAAAGGGCTGTTGGAAATATTCCAGACAAAAGCCGGCGGAGAACATGCAGAACAGGTAATGCAGAAAGCGCATGAACTGGGGTTGACAGATACGGTGATGTTGGATAAAGCAGCATTGGCGGCATTAGAGCCACAAACAAAAATTAATGCATTGGGTGCAGTACATTTTCAATGCGATGCGCATCTGTATCCTAATAAATTAATGCATCAGTTGATGGCAGACCTGATACAAAAAGGCGTTCGCCTGCAGGGTAATGAGGCAGTAACCGGATTTGAGAACCGTAATGGAAACATCACCCATGTAAAAACGGATAAAACGGTGTAT
>CAZFKE010000008.1:7847-25620 GCA_964519475.1 uncultured Sediminibacterium sp. | reverse complement strand
AGTCATCGCTTCCGGTTAATGGAGCCGGGAACTGGCTGCAAAAATGAAAGTAAACATCCCATTAATGCCCGGAAGGGGTTATTCGGTTACCCTTGAAGATTCTCCTTATAAAATAAACCATCCTGCTGTATTGATTGAAGGCCGGGTGGCATTAACGCCCATGGATGGCAACAAGATCCGTTTTGGGGGAACAATGGAGATTACTTCTACCCAAACCCCGCCACGTATGGCCAGGGTAGAAGGTATCCTGAATGCCGTGGAAAGTTTTTTTCCTGAATTTAAAGTGCCCATGCCATCAGTGGATAAGATCTGGTATGGTTACCGGCCCTGCTCGGCCGACGGTTTGCCATACCTGGGCCGCACAAAAAAATGGAAAAATGTGGTCTTTGCTACCGGCCATGCTATGGTTGGATTAAGCCTGGGTGCCGGAACCGGGAAAATTGTGAGTGAAATCATTAATGAGGAGCCGTGTAGCATGAATATTGCTCCCTTTGATCCGGACAGGTTCAGTTAAAAGAACCTTTTGCCTCCGGGTATGTTAAATGGATGAGCGGGCGCTGCGGTATCCGTTAAATCGTATTTTTATCTCTTATTATGGATCAGACAGCTAACTACTTACCCTACCAAAGCACAGGCTATTTCTCTAAGATCATTGTAGATTACCTGTCTCAATCACCACTTCTCAAACCTTTCTATCAACATAAACCCGACCTGGATGGAATAAAAGCTTCTATTAAGGCAAGGCAGTCTTTTGCCAACAACAGAACTATATTGGTTGATGCTTTAAAGGAGCAATATGCCCATATCGATCAATCCGAAAAGCTAAAACAGCATATCAGCCAGTTGGCCGATACGCATACATTCACGGTAACCACAGCACACCAGCCCAATATTTTTACGGGGCCATTATATTTTATTTATAAGATACTGCATACGGTAAAACTGGCAGATGAGTTGAATGCTGAAATGCCGCAATACAAATTTGTTCCTGTGTATTACATGGGTAGTGAAGATGCAGACCTTGACGAACTGGGTTATGTAAATGTAGGCGGGCAAAAATTAGTATGGAATACCCCGCAAACCGGTGCCGTAGGCAGAATGAAAGTAGATAAGGCATTATTAAAACTCATAGATGCCATGTATGGCCAGGTAGGTGTGTTGCCTTTTGGTAATGAATGGATAGATCTGTTGAAACGATGTTATCCGGAAGGGGTATCTATACAACAGGCCACACTTGCCTTAGTAAATGCTTTGTTTGGACAATACGGATTGGTAGTATTGATTCCGGATAATGCAAAACTGAAAACTGCTTTTCATTCGGTTGTTGAAAAAGAATTAACCGAAGGATTTTCGCATAAAGCAGTAGCCGCTGCCATTGAGCAGCTAGGTAAAAATTATAAAGTACAGGCAGGCGGCAGAGAGATCAATTTGTTTTACCTGATCAATGATAAACGGGAGAGAATAGAAATAGAAGCTGCGAAGTACGAAGTGCGAACATTAGGCCTGTCATTTTCAAAAGAAGAAATTTTACAGGAGCTGAAAAAATATCCAGAACGCTTTAGTGCCAATGTCATCTTACGTGGCGCTTTTCAGGAAACGGTATTGCCCAATATCGCTTTTATTGGCGGCGGGGGAGAGCTGGCGTACTGGCTGGAACTAAAAAGCGTTTTTGAAACCATACAGATACCGTACCCGGTTTTGTTATTGCGTAATTCATTCCTGTTGATGAATAAAGAACAGAAAGAGAAATGGCAAAAGCTTGGCTTTACAGATATTGATCTGTTTGGAGAAGAAATCACCCTCATCAATACACTGGTAAAGCGCGAAAGCGGGCACCAGCTAAGTCTTGCAAAGGAATTACAGCAGGCACATGATTACTATGCACATTTACGGTCTGTAACAGATGCGGTAGACAAAACCCTGTCTGAACATTTGATCTCACTAGAAAAGAAGGCAATCAAGCGCTTAATGGAGCTGGAAAAGAAACTTCTCCGTGCAGAGCGTTTGAAATATGAGGTACAGCAAAAACAAATCGTTAAAATGAAACAAAACCTGTTTCCGAATCATAGTTTACAGGAAAGGGTTGATAATGCATCGGTTCTCTATGCTACCCATGGCAAAGCCTGGTTACAAACTATCTATGATGTTTCATCAGGATTGAATAAAGGTTTTGGGATTATTACGCTGTAGTCTTATCCAGAAGGGACCTTCATTAATCTGTGTATCATCTACTCGTCAAATCCATTCGGCCAATCTTTTTTCAGGTTGCCTACTTTGGCGCTTACTTCATGTCCAAGCTCCTGTTTGTAATGAGCGATCGTGGCGGCAATTTTGGGGTCACTGCTGCCGAGAATCTGTGCAGCAAGTATACCGGCATTTTTAGCAGCATTTAATGCAACGGTTGCAACGGGCACCCCATTTGGCATTTGTAAGATTGACAAAACAGAATCCCAGCCATCAATGGAATTGGATGACTTAATGGGTACGCCAATCACAGGCAAGGTTGTAATGGATGCAACCATACCCGGCAAATGTGCAGCGCCTCCGGCGCCGGCGATGATCGCCTTTAATCCGCGTTCCCTGGCAGTAGTGGCATAATCTACCATACGCAAAGGTGTACGGTGGGCAGATACAACTGTTAATTCAAATGGGATAGCAAATTGTTTCAGTATATCGGCTGCAGCCTCCATTATGTTCAGGTCGCTGACGCTTCCCATGATTATGCCTACAAGTGGGGTGGTAGTTGCCATAGCTGTTGGTTGGATGCAGCATGCAAGATACTTGATTTTCGGGATTCCTATTTTAGTACCTACCGGTTCAAAAATGGCTCACTCTTCAGGACCTCTGTATCTGAGCAATGAAAATCAGCAAAATCTTCTGTTATCATATAACGGCAACCGGTATTTTTCAGTAAAATATTTCAGCCATCCTCAAAATCAATATTTTTAGGGTTGCCGGTTCTCTTATACCTGCATGCTTATTTTCTGCCGTCTTTATCTGCCGGCAGGATGGTGTTTTCTTTTTTGTTCCAGTCGAAAATAATAACGCCATTACGAGCGAATATGCGCTTAATGGCGTTATCAAATGATGGATTGGGTTTAGTTTACATCTTTTCCTTCTTTCAACAGCACAATCATTTTTTCCAGGTTGGCTTTGTTGGGCCCATCAGGAGCAATCGGCAAGGCTTTTTCTGCATACGCTAATGCCTGCTTATAATCACCCACACCGGAATAGCCTCTTACCAGTCCTATGAAAGTGGTGAATTGATTTGGATTCTTCTCATAATTCATTTTGAATACCTCTAATGCTTCCTGTGTTTTTTTGGCTGTTAGCAATACCCTTCCATACTGGTGGATCTGCTGCATGGTTCCGAGTGGAGCCGCTTCTTTCATCATGGCTTTTGCTTCTGCGGTTCTTCCCAATTTGGCCAATACAGATGCTTTGGTAGAGAGGGTTGTAAAATTCCTGTCACCCAATACGTTTGGATTGGTGGCGGTATCGGCCCATAACAGCGCTTCTTCCAGGTTGGTGTTATGATCTGCACACCATTGCGCGGCGGTTTGCCAGCCAAGCCAGAAGAAACCTTTATCGGTTCTTAATTCGTTGCGGAATATGTCTACCTGTGTAGCATTCAGGTCTACCGTTACTTTAAAAGGGAAACTTAGTTTTTCCCAAACCAGGCTGATGGTGGCTGTGCTTTCTGTTTGGTTAGTGAATTCATACTTTAACCATTCAACGGAATGGTCGGTTGCAATGGGTTTGATCTTTACACGCAATGCATCTTTTCCCGGATCGTAATAAAAACTTCCCCATGAAGTATTGTCTCTTGAAAAGATCAATGTACTTTCTTCCGGCCCATAGGCAATAAAGAAACCGTACTTACCTTTTGCCAATGGCTGTCCTTCAATTTTTACATCGGTACTGAATTCGATGGTTGTAGATTCATTGGCACCTGCACGCCAGGGGGCTTCTTTGCTGCTGCCGAAGCCCTGGTCTGTATAACCTACCGGAACCAGCTGCCCCCATATTTTCCCCTCCCGCCCTTTTACAGCAGGCCTGTCGTAGTGAATAGTAATATCGGTTAATCCCACTTTTTCGCCCACCATTGCTTTTTTGTTACCGCCGCTGGGTGTGGTAGTCAACGGCCTTTGTGCCTGTAAAGCGGTTGCAGCCAGTAATGCTGCTGCGAGTAGAAACTGTTTCATGTTCTCGGTTTTAGAGAGAAAAGCTACTATTCTGTTCGCGTATATTTTATCTATATATGATTAATGAGAGAATTTTGGTGATGAGCGGAATGGCGCAGTAGTTACAATGTGTTAACCATATAAGCAGCAATGCCTCTTAGTACCGGTGCTGCTTTTGCATGTGTGATCGTGACTTTTATTTTATCTGATTCCTGTTTGGTAAAGCTGGCAATTTTTTTGCGGCCAATGGTAGTGCCGCGGTAAACCGGTTGAAAAATAGTTCCGTCGGATACCTCAATGGTAAAGGATTGCACACGCTGGCCATAATTGATCATTTCTTCCAGTACCAGTGTATTGAATTGTTTTTTGCGTGGGAGGTCGATCACAATTTCTGTTTCATCCTGTTGTGGTGATGCCCAATAAGTATTGATATTATGATCTGTCAGATTTTTTAATGACTCATCGGGGTTATTATTGAAAGAGAGATAGGATTTTGTAAGGATATCTGTTTTAAAAGCCTCTTCTCTCAATTTTCCAAAACCTATCAACGCTGCAGAATCTGCGGCATTAATCTGTCCCGTTCTGTCGGGCGGCACATTCAATAACAGATTTCCCCCGTTGCCCACTGAATGCAGGTACAGATTAAATAATGTTTGCGGCGATTTTACTTTGCTGTCTTCCGACTGGTGATAAAACCATCCCGGTCTGATAGAAACATCGGCTTCTGCCGGGATCCAGAGTTTGCCGTTCACATTTCCACGGTTTAATGTATCTGTTGGTGGTGCGCCATGGCCTCTTTTAAATCCGGCCGTATCTAATAAATTCCAGTTGGTGTTATTGATAGTACCCTTCTCATTACCACACCAGCGGATGCTTGGGCCAATATCACTAAAGACAACCAACTGGGGTTGCCATGTAAAAACAGAATCTTCAAACCTTCTGAAATCATATTCCATCTTTTTCCCATTGGGGCCTTCTCCATTGGCACCATCCCACCATAATTCAAAATACTTCCCATAGTTGGTCAGCAGTTCTTTCATCGTGGATATATATACATTATTGTATTCAGGTGTTCCGTAGAGTGGGTGGTTTCTATCCCAGGGAGAGATATAGATGCCCATGTCAATGCCTGTCTTTTTACAGGCTTCCGATAAGGCTTTTACCACATCTCCTTTTCCATCCATCCATTTGCTTTCCCTAACCGTATGTGTGCTGAATTTACTGGGCCATAAACAAAACCCATCGTGGTGTTTGGCGGTTAGAATAATTCCCTTGGCACCTGCTTGTTTGGCTATGCGTGCCCATTGTTCGCAATCAAGAGCGGAAGGATTGAATACAGAGGGGTCTTCATTGCCCAGTCCCCATTCCCGATCTGTAAAGGTATTCGGACCAAAATGGATAAACAGGTAAAATTCTTTCTCATGCCATAGCAATTGCTCTTTGGATGGCAGGGGAGGGAGCGGCGTAATGGTTTGTGAAGACAAAGCAGTTGCAAAAAGACAGCTGATGATAAGCAAGCAATTTTTCATAACGCAAATTGAAAGTCTAATATACAAAGAAATCAAAGCGTGGGAATATTGAATAAAGAATGATGAATGTTGGCATAAAAAGATTCATTATTCATTATTCAGGTCCCTTGTTCAATATTCAAGAGAGCTGTCTCTTGTACATCTGCACAGCATTCTCATACCCAAGATAAATTGCATCACAGACCAAGGCATGTCCAATACTTACTTCATCCAATGCTGGAATTTTTTGTGAAAAATATTTGAGATTCTGCAGGTCCAGATCATGTCCTGCATTGATGCCAAGGCCTAACTCTTTTGCTTTCACTGCGGCCCGTATATAAGGGTCAATGGCTTTTTCTCTTTCGCCTTTCTCAAAAAGGGTAGCATAGCCTTCTGTATATAATTCAATCCTGTCTGTTCCGGTTTCTGCTGCGCCGGCTACCATGGCCATATCCGGGTCAATAAAGATCGATACACGAATGCCCGCTTTTTTAAAAACGGAAATAATATCAACCAGGTAAGATTTATTTTTAATCGTATCCCAGCCATGATCGCTCGTAAGCTGGCCCAATGCATCCGGAACCAGTGTTACCTGGTGTGGTTTGGTTTCCAGTACAAGGTCAACAAATTTCTGTTCGGTGCAATTGCCTTCAATATTGAATTCGGTAGTAATGATGTTTTTGATCTGTCTTACATCTTCATAACGGATATGCCTCTCATCCGGCCTCGGATGCACGGTTACCCCATCGGCCCCAAAACGCTGGGCATCTATAGCGGATTTCAGGACATCAGGATTATTACCACCACGACTATTGCGCAGGGTTGCAAATTTATTGATGTTAACGCTGAGTTTTGTCATGAAGCAAAAATACGAAGGCAGAAGCTAAGTTGGGAGTATAGAGTTATTTTTGCGTTTATTACTCCATACTCCCAACTCCAGGCTGCTAACTCAATAATTTTATCACAACGGCAGCCAGCGTTGTTCCCACTACATAATATCCGCAATCAATGGCATATAATCCTGCTGGTTTACGGGTATAGAGATAGGCAATACTTGAGGAAGTACAACTAAAGAAAACACTTACCAATAAACCCAGTTTGGCAGCATGCATAACATCGCCTATATAAAGGATATTGGAAAGAATAGCAATACCGGTGCTGGCAACAAACATGAGCACAAAACTGCCGATAAACATCATGGGCATACCCTTCTTGGCATCGGGGTCGTCCATTTTCAGGTTCACCATTTTAGTCCAGGGTTTGGCGAATAATACAGGACTATACCAGATTGCACCCAGAAACCAGTAGGCGGCGGCGCCCGCTAATACGGCCAGCCAGTGAATGTGTGAGAAAAGATCGGTAAGCATAGCATTGTTTTTTGGTGAGTAATAATGTAACAAGTTCTGAAATAAATACCACTCTGTCAATAGACGCGTAAGATTGTGGATTATTTGCTGTATCAAGGGTATCTTTGAAAAACAGGGCTGCAACTTTTATACAAACCATTTGTTGTTATCGCATGAGCTATCTTTCTTTAGAAGCATGTTTAATGGATCTTGAAAAGAGTGGGCAGCTGGTCCGCATCAGGGAAGAAGTAGACCCCTTTCTTGAAATGGCTGCCATTCATCTTCGTGTATATGAAGCAGGCGGACCTGCTTTGTTATTTGAAAATGTGAAAGGCTCAAAGTTTCGCGCAGCATCTAATATTTACGGGACTATTGAACGAAGTAAATTTATTTTCAGGGATACGTTTTCATTGGTGCAAAAACTGATTGCCCTGAAAGGCGATCCTGTAAAAGCGCTGAAGCATCCGTTCGACAATATGAAAGCGGGATGGGCAGCTGCCAAAGCTTTCCCTTTAAAAAATCCGATAAGCAAACCGGTTTTGTATGAAGAGATACAAATAGCTGACCTTCCTTTAATTCAGCACTGGCCCATGGACGGCGGCGCTTTTGTTACCCTGCCACAAGTATATACGGAAGATGCAGATAAGCCGGGTATTATGAATGCCAACCTGGGTATGTACCGGATTCAGTTAACCGGCAACGATTACGAAATGAATAAGGAGATAGGGCTGCATTATCAATTGCACCGGGGCATTGGTGTACATCAAACGAAGGCTAATGCAAAAGGCTTGCCCCTAAAAGTAAGTTGTTTTGTTGGCGGGCCGCCTGCAGATGCTGTGGCGGCAGTTATGCCTTTGCCGGAAGGCATTAGTGAAATGACCTTTGCGGGTGTGTTGGGTGGAAGAAGATTCCGCTATACTTACCAGGATGGCTTTTGCATCAGCACCGATGCGGATTTTGTGATTACCGGAGAAGTATACCCCGGTGAAAACAAACCGGAAGGTCCGTTTGGCGATCATCTGGGCTACTACAGTTTGCGCCATGATTTTCCGCTGATGCGTGTTCATAAAGTATATGCAAAGAAAAATGCGATCTGGCCATTTACCGTAGTAGGCCGGCCACCGCAGGAAGATACCAGTTTTGGAGAGTTGATACATGAGTTAACAGGCGCCGCCATTCCGCAAGAGATACCGGGATTGAAAGAGGTTCATGCAGTAGATGCGGCAGGCGTTCATCCATTATTGCTTGCGATCGGCAGCGAACGATATACACCCTACACACCCGCCAAACAGCCCGCAGAAATATTAACCATTGCCAATCATATTTTAGGCACAGGGCAGTTAAGCCTTGCCAAATTCTTATTTATCACGGCAGACGATACCCATCAGCTCAGTACCCATAAAGTACAATCCTTTATGGAATATGTTTTAGCGCGTATCGATCTTTCGCGGGATATTCATTTTTATACCCATACCACGATCGATACACTGGATTATTCCGGCACCGGATTGAATAGCGGTAGCAAAGTGGTTTTTGCTGCTTATGGAGAAGTGAAAAGAGAATTATGCAGAGAAGTGCCACAGCTATTAAAAGAAGTATCCGGTTTTGAAAATATGTGTATGGCTATGCCGGGTGTGATTGCTTTACAGATGGCCGGGTTTGCGTCTTATGACCAGGCAGAGCATGAAATGGAAATGCTTAATCAGCAAATAAGTTCACAGACAGATTTATTAACCGGGATTGTTTTGATCGTGGTTTGCGATGATGCGGGGTTTGTTTCCCAAAACCTGCGTAATTATTTATGGGTAGCCTATACCCGTTGTAATCCATCACATGATATTTATGGTATTGGTGCGTTTACCCAACACAAACATTGGGGCTGCCATGGACCGTTGGTAATTGATGCCCGTATCAAACCCCACCATGCGCCTCCGGTTAAAAAAGACCCGGAAGTAGAGCGGAAAATAGACAGGCTTTTTCAGAAAAGCGGCAGCTTGTATGGAATAAAATGATCCGGCTTTGTAAGTTTTTCTATTAGTGTTCGTCTTTAATAAAATATATTCCTAACTATTCAATAATTTATATGAAGAAAATAAGCTTGTTTCTTTCTTTTATTCTTTTGTTTACAAATTGTTTACTGTCCCAACCCTATCCCGCAGGATTGGCTGTTGGCGATAAAGCGCCGGCGATCAGCGCTACTGATAGTAAAGGCCATGCATTCTCGTTGGATAAACAATTGAAAAAAGGCGAGGTGGTATTGATCTTCTATCGGGGCCAATGGTGTCCGTTTTGTAATAAACAACTCAGCAACCTGAATGATTCTTTGCAATCCATCGTTTCCAAAGGCGCCACTTTAGTAGCCGTTACGCCTGAAACAATGGATAATGTTGATAAAACCATTGGTAAAACGAAAGCCTCTTTCCCTATTATCAGTGATACGGATCTGAAAATCATGAAGGCTTACCAGGTAGATTTCCCGATTGAACCGGCCGCACAGGACAGGTATAAAAAATTCGGGATCGATTTTTCGGTAGCCAATGGGAGCAATGGCGCCAATCTTCCTGTGCCTGCCACGTATGTGATTGGTAAAGATGGTAAGATCAAATATGTTTTCTTCAATCCCGATTACCGTTTGCGGCCTTCGGTAAAAGATATTGTTGAACATTTATAAGACGATACCCCATGAAAAAAATTATTCAAAAATCAGGTGTCCTGGGTTTTGGTGCGTTGCTGATCTGTTCTGCTTTGCTGCTGATCAGTTCGAAAAATAAATCAAAAGAGCTGGTAAGATCCGTTCCACCAGTATCAAAGGGTATTGCGGTATTGGAATTATTTACCAGCCAGGGTTGTAGTAGTTGCCCGCCTGCAGACGCTTTACTGGCGGAATATGCAGCTGCTCATAATGAGCATATTATTCCGTTATCTTTTCATGTAGATTATTGGAACCGCCTCGGATGGGCAGATCCCTTTAGTAATAAAGCCTACAGCGACAGGCAACAATGGTATAGCCAGCATTTACCCAGAGGAAGTGTATACACGCCGCAACTGGTGGTAAACGGAAGGGGGGAAGCCGTGGGTAATAACCGTAAAACAGTTGGCAGCCTTGTGCAGGGTGAATTATTACATGAAAAAACAGAAAATATTTCTGTACAGGATTTTACGATTGATAAGAATGCTGTTCAGTTTCATTACAGTTCTACCCATACAAATAAAAATGAAATATTAAATATAGCCCTTGTTCAGAAACAGGCTACTACCCATATCAAAGCCGGAGAAAATGAGGGAGTAACAATTACCAATCATAATATTGTTCGCTCATTTGCCACCCAGCCAATCGGGAATGAGGGAGCGGGATCTGTTAACCTCCCTGTTATGTTCAATCCTTCAGAATATGCATTGGTATTATACATACAGAATAAAAATGACCTTTCCATAACAACTGCCACAATGAAATACCTGCAATAAAATCAATCATTTATTGGTCTCCACCCATGTATGATCAGCCAGTAATCTTACAGAAGAAATAAATTGCTTAAACGGTCCTGCGCCACCCCATTCATTAGGTGCCACCAGCGAAAGCATATGAGAGCTATCTTTTCTTTCATATAAATGATAGGTATGGCCAATCTGTGGTTTGAAACTTATGCTTGCATCATAAATCATCATACTGAGTTCTTTGCGTTTTCGGATTTCCTGGGCTTGTTTTGCCAATAATTCGATCTGCTGCCTTATCTGGTCTAGCTGCATATTGGTTTGCTCTTCCATCGCAGAAAGCGCTTTGTGTTTGATCACCGCTTCTTTAGTAGGCCTGATGGCTACACTGCCTACTGATGATGCGTAAGGGAGGATGTTCATTTGTTTATGATAGATCTCAACATTCACAAATGCTTTTCCTTCCTTATCTGTTCCCTTATGCGTTACTTTCATATAACCATTGGGCAGTATCTCATTGGTAACTTCGAGAATTGCTTTCTCTTCTTTGATGAAAACAGTTTGTAGGGTGGATGCATTGAGTATAGCAGCTTTGATCGAATCTGCCATTTCCTGGTTTTCAAATGGATGAAATGCATCATCAGGTACCATCTCGTATTGCGAATAAAAAGCCTCATTATCCATACTTACCCAATTCATACTGATACCGAGTGCATGGCCATTACGGATACTTTCTATTTTATAATTCCCGCTTTTCGGTATAAGTCCATGCTGGAAATCGCATTTTTCGGGAAACAATTGCCAACCGGCTAAAAAATTATAGGCTTGTACCATCTTTCTTCAATAACTGCTTTATACCCTGTTATTACAAAATATGAGTACAAAAGTTCTTATTTCTGGTAAATTAAAAAAGTATGGGCTGATATATCAGTTTACGACTGCAAAATCGGGCCGTTTTATCAGTTGGCTTACATATTTAAAACGAAGGTCTGTATTCAATGTCACATTCCATTGGTTCATATTGCGTGTGAGTCGTGGATAATAATAAGCTTTCAGCTCAATGGTTCCAAAAACAAGGTTTTCATTTCGGGTTCTTATACCACCACCAAGCGCCATATAGATATCTCCGTTTTTAACGGTCCCGCCCAATGTCTTCAGGTAAGTGGCGCTTGCAAAAGTAAAGGGTGCAAAACTGAAGCCGACAAATTTCCAGGTATTGTAAAAAACGGATTCTCCATTAAAAGAGATACGTGTAGAGCCCTTTAGATCGGGTGTTGCCAGTTGAGGTATGCCAAAATCGCTTCCTAATCTTAAAAGATCGTTCAGGTATGTGTTAAACAATTGTGTAGCGCTTCCGCTTAAAAAATGCCTGATATACCAGCGGCTGCCGTTCAGTCTTCTCAATTTGGTAAAATATTCCAGGCTGGTAAGCAGGCTGATGTCTTCTAAACGGCCGTCGTTATAATAGGTACCCAGGCGGATGATATAGTTGATATAATTTTTTTTGTTCGAGAAATAGTTCCGTTGATAGTCGAAACCGAAGTAAGGGCGATAAATACGGTTTCGGTTGGTCCAGCCACCTGTAAACGCCATGCTAAAACCTTCGGGTACATCCTCGTTACGGCCAAAGCCATACAAAAAATTGGTATGATAATAATCCTGTTCAAAAATGGTAAAGGAACTCAATACTGAAACAAGATTGGAGTATCCGATATTATAATTGGTTTTAAAAAGATCCGGCACATCCTGGAAACTTCTATGAATGCCACGGATAGAGATTAGCTTTTTGAACCTCGATGTAAAATTTTGTTGTAGCTCTTTGCGTGAGCCGATATTGTATCCAAACCAGCCATCAAATATGCGATAACGGTATTTAAAATCCGATCGGTACAGCGAATCCGGCAGATACGAATTTTCGGTAAAATGGTTAGCGATCTCAAAAGCGCCTGTCCATTTGTGATAAGGACTCACAAGGGGAAGTTCACCCTGCACATAAAGATTTTTTTCTTCCCTTCTGCCGCTGTTAAACGCCGGCGCCTGGTTCTGGTATCCAAATGCAAGGTTTATAAAACTACCTGCGAGATTCCGTTTTAAAAATTCAAAACCGATTCCGTAATGCGGACGCCTGTTATCATCAAAAAGATTTCTTATCTGTATACGGTTACCGGTTCCAAACAGGTTGTCATCGTTTACTTCAAAGCTGGCAGTCTTTTCAGAGCCATCTTCCAGGCTGCCTCCGAATGGGAATACATCTTTACAAATGATCGTTACATCAACCGAGTCGGATCCGGGAAATGCCTGTTGTACGGTTATCCTGGCATCCTGCAAATAAGTTAACTCACGTAAGAAACGTTCATTATCAGCCATCAGATAGGGATACAAAGTATCACCCACATTGAAAAAAAGATTATTGATGATTGTTTTCTTTGCGGTACTGGTATGTAAGGCATCCCCAATATCATTAAAGATATTTTTTACTACACGGCTGGTATCATTCACTGATTTATTAAAACCGGTCTTTTGTACCTGTATATGGCGAATAATCTTGCCCTGATAAGGGTTGAAGGGGGCTTCATTCTTTACGGCGCCATCCGCCGGTAATATCGGGTCAGGGTTATTAACGGATAGGCTTTTACCTAACTTTCCCAGTAATCCTTTTTTCTTTGCCAGAAAAAAAACAGAATCCGTCGGCTCTGTTTCCTGTGCATGGGTTTCCTGGAAACAGACAGACAGCAATAATAGCCAGAATACCCGTATGCTTATATAGTTCGCTGGCCATTGCATCATAGATCGTGAGAAACGGTGGTTGGAAAACAGTTTGAAGTTAAATAAATCAAACGGTAACCCGGGAAGATGCTTTTTTAGTGATTGTTAAAATCCGGGGAGAATAGGTTGTGCAATTTATCCGAGTTCTTTTTCCATCACAATAAAATGAATCGGTGTTTTGGGTAAACCCCATTCAGGATCGGTAGGGAAGGGTTCTGTTTCTCCCGTGGCTTTGTAACCATGGCGCTCATACCAGGCAATCAATTCATGTCTTACGGAGATCACAGTCATCGTGATTTTCCGGCAATTATTTTTCTTCGCATACGTTTCTGCCGCTGCGAGTAATTGTTTGCCAATACCTTTCGACTGTAATTCAGGAGAAACGGTAAGCATGCCCAAATATAATTTTTCTTGCTTCTTCTTCAGGTACACGCAGGCCAGTAAGTTCTCCTGTTCATCCGTATATTTCAATATTACTGCACCCGGTTCAGTAATCTGTTTTTTTAGCAATGCAGGATTGGTGCGTAAGCCGCCTAACAAATCGGCTTCCGTTGTCCATCCTTTTTTAGAGCTTTCGCCACGATAGGCGCTGTTTACTAATTTATCCAGTATGGGGATATCTGTTTCTGTTACAATCGAAATCATAGTTCGGTAAATATTAACTTCTTTAACAGCCCGAATTTATTTTATTTTTCTCAAATCATTTTATAAAGGCTATGATCCCAAAAAATAGCCCCGCTTAGAAAAGCAGGGCTTTTGTTAATCATATCTGATAAAGAAAATCAGAACGTAGGGTCTGCAGGCGTATTGCTGTTACCATCCCTTTCGCGAAATGGATAAGGGAATAAATTGCGCTTGCGTTCAGTCAGGGGCCTTCCAAAACGCCGCATATCTTCCAGCTTCAGCCCGGAAAGGTATAACTCAATACAACGGTTCTTATAGATCTGGTCTAGCATTGCCGCTGAAGTTACCGGGGCAACCGGAGGCAGGTCTGCGCCTATTCCCAAAGCGTCTGCGCTTGCTTTCTTTGTAACTACTTTATTTAATTCAATAGCTGCATTCACGAGGTCAGGTGTGGAAGCCCTTGTATAAGCTTCAGCCTTAATTAAGGTAATCTCGCCGGGAAAATATACAGGGATCGCAGTCGTTGCACCGATCCAGAAACCGTTTAAACGGAACCTTGGATTAATGGTGGCATTGATTAATGTGTAGAACGGGATCCTTTTGTCTGAAAGATCGGGCGCCAGTACCGCAGGCAAACCTAAGGTAGAGTCTACCGGCTGGTACACGTTATTGGTAGACGTTACCGAATTATAAATGGGATTTGGATTGGCAGCTTCAAAACTAAACACTGATTTTTTGGTTAGGTCTACCAGGTTTGCTGCGGTTAATGCTGCTGCATAATTACCGGAGAACAGGGAATACCTTGCTTTTAAAGCATTCAGCGTATTTACAATATCCACACCGGCAGGTATATCCGTTAAGAATGAACTGCTGATGGCATTGGCACTAATCGCAGCCAATGCTTTATCAATAGCGGCAATTGCGCGTGTATAACCAACCATTCTGTCGGAGTAAGTGGTTGCCGCGGTACCAATGGTATCCGGAACTTTTTCCCAGAACTCGGCCTGGCAACCGATAGACAATGCTTTGAAGATGGTAGCATAACCTATCAATCCGCTTGCATAACCTTTATCGGATACGGATGCGGCACCTGCAATTACATTGTTTGCATCATAGATTACTTTACTGGCAGTACCCCAGACATTACCCAGCAATGCATTGGTTCCATCCACAGCTGTTCCGCCGGAAGAGAATTGAAATTCTGACGTGTTACCTGCATTCAACAGGATAGTTTCTCCTGTGATCAATCCATTGGCATCAGCCATCCCATAGGCTACGTTATTGGCATAGGTGCGTTGAAGGCCTACAGCCACGCCTGCCAATCCTTTGGCGGCACTTAGTACCTGCGCTGAAGTGGCAGCGCTAGGATTGGTATAATCTTTTTTACAGCCGCCTGCAGTCATCAGCACTGCTGCAAGCCCCGTGTATAGTATTGATTGAAATATATTTTTCATAAAATTCATTTTTGGGTTGAATTAAAATTTAGCCTGGATTCCAAAGCTGAAGGTCCGTGGGATAGGTACGGCACCAAAGTCAATACCTCTCAGAATGGTACTTTGCCCACCGGCATTGACTTCTGGATCGTAACCATTATAGTTATCCCAGCTTACCAGGTTGCGGCCACTGAAGCTGATACTCAGATCGCTGAAACCTTTTACTTTTCCTACATTATACGTTAATGATAATTCACGCAGATTGGTATAAGAGCCGTCACTCACACGCCATTGTTCAATGGAATAAATACCGGCAATATAACCACGCGGTATCTGTCCCAGATCTTCCTGCTCTGCTACTTTACCGTTACCCACGCCCTGGCGTGTACGGAAGTCGGCATTGAATACATTGCCGCCTCTTACCGCATCAATCTGTACGCGAACATTCCATCTTTTATAGGTGAATTCATTTACAAGGCTGGCTGTATAATCCGGGTTCGGGTTACCGATGATCTTACGTAAAGTACTTCCGCTTGGTAAACCCGTACTGACATTTCTGCCCGGGGTATATACCAATGTGCTATTTTGTACACCCGCTTCCTGCTGTGGTATGCCTGCTGCATTTTTCACCAATGCCCCATTGCCATCCACTGCAAAGAAAGTACCATAGAATACACCAATCGGCTGGCCTTCAATAATGGCTACCGGTGCACCTGCATTGGTACTTAACAGGGTTAAAGATTGCCCTATGCTTAATGCTTTGTTGCGGTTATGATTGTAGATTCCGGTGATATCCCATTTGAAATCTTTTTTTGCTATAGGCGATCCTGTTAAAACGATCTCATATCCTTTATTCTCTAATGATCCGAAATTATCCAGCAAACTTGAGAAACCGGCTGTTGGCGCAATAAAACGATTGATCAACAGATCGGATACTTTCTTATTGTAAATATTCATGGTTACACCTAAGCGGTTATTCAGGAAAGACAAATCAAAACCAAATTCTGTTTCTGCCTGTCTTTCCGGTTTCACATTTTCATTCGCCAATGTGCTGCTTGAATTCAACGCCGTTCTTCCGATATAAGAAGAAGAACTGTAGGTATTAAATCTTGAATAAGCGCCAATACCTGTCAGGTTTCCGCTCTCACCATAAGCGATTCGTAGTTTAAACAGGTCCCACCATTTGGAAACACCCATCTTGCTCCAGAAATCTGTGCCTGATACCACATAGCTTCCACTTGCTTTGTAATAGGTCTGGTTACGCTGGTCCTTTCCAAATACAGAGGACCCATCCACTCTTACGGCGCCTGTGATAAATAACTGGTTACGGTATTTAAAGTTCTGTTGTATATAAGCACCTGATACGGATATCTCGCTTCTGTCATCCACACCCGGTAAAATGGTACTTGCACCATTTACGGTTTGTACAAAAGGAGCCAGGCCGCGTCCTTGTAACAAAGTGTAATTATTCTTTTCATATTGTTGTGAAACACCTACCTGTGTAACCGAATTGATCTTTGAAGTAAGGTCAATATTATAGGTTGCATTCAGGTCGTGGTTGATCGCAAAGAAATTATTATTGGCTGCGCTTGAATAGCCGTTTTGTGTTGGATCCAATGTTGAACCACCGCCATAGAATGCTGTATTCACATTGTAGGCATAGGGCGGTATAAAAGTAGTACCGTTCTGTGAGTAGTTATCAATTCCCATTGTATAATCTACGCTCAGGTGTTTTACCGGGCGTAATTTCAATCCCATATTTGCAATAATCCTGTTAGTGGTTTGTTTCTGTTTGATATCTTCTATTACAGATACCGGGTTGGCACGGCCTCTTTCACCTACTGCCTGAATATTACCCAAAGCATCGCGCTGCCAGATATTGTGGAAATTACCAATGATGGTAACGGCGTTCATTGGAGAGAAGAAGGAATTGCCATCGGGTTTTTCATTGGCGCTGCTGTTCACATAATTCAAACCAAGGTTAAAACTTGCCCATTTATTCAATACCTGGTCTATATTGCTGCGGAAGCTGAAACGCTGAAAATCTGTATTGGGAACAATCCCCTGATTATAGAAATAAGAACCCGATACATAATATTTTGTTTTATCGGTCCCGCCACTAACGGCAACATTATTATCAGTGCCGTTTGCATTCCGGAAAATATAATCCTGGTAATCATAACGGGTTACTGCTGTTGTATTGGTTAAGGCAGGGGTTAAGATATCCTGTGTTTGTGCACCCGCGCCATCTGTTGGGCCGCCGAATTTAATAGGGGCCCGGTTCACATCTAATTTTTTGCGAAGGCTGCTGGTAAGGTAATGGGTTGAGAAGCTCAAGGTTGGCGCTCCGCTTTTTCCTTTTTTTGTAAAAGAGCTGCTTTTGTGTCAGGATACAGAGGGATGTATACAAAACTTGATCCCATAATAGAGATGAGGCAAAATAGTATAATAATATTATTATAATGTTTTTCTAGGATTCA
>CAZFKE010000008.1:0-7837 GCA_964519475.1 uncultured Sediminibacterium sp. | reverse complement strand
ATCTGAACCACACCGGCATTGGCACGGCTACCATAAATAGCTGCAGCTGCGGCGCCATTCAATACTTCCACTCTCTCAATATCGTTAGGATTGATATCTACCAAACGGCTTTGTCCGATGGCACCTACAACATTGGTTCCATCATAGTTGCCGGATGTATTGGTTACCCGGTTGGTTCCGTTATTCACAATCACACCATCAACAATATATAATGGTTCTGAAGAAGAAGAGATAGAGCTGATACCGCGAAGCCTTACAGAAATACCGCCTGCAGGGTCACCTGAGTTCTGTGAGATCTGCGCACCGGCTGTTTTGCCTTGCAAGGCTGCCAGGATATTTCCTGTGGCGCCTTTGGTTAGTTCATCCGCTTTTACAGAACTGATATAGCTACCCAATTGCCTGCGGGTAGTACCTGCCGACGTACCGGTTACAACCACTTCATCCAACTTGGATATTTTATCGCTCAGTTGTACATCAACCGTATAGGTTTTGGCAGAACCAATTTCCAATGCTGACTGCTGTTCCTGGAAACCGATACCTGAAAATACAAGTGTGTATTTACCCGGAGCCAGTGAAGCTGTAAAACTGTATACACCGTTAATGTCGGCAAGGCCGCCCGATTTGGTTCCTTTCACAGAAACCGTAACGGATTCCACAGTGGCTCCGGAGGAACTGGTTATTTTTCCCGAAATGCGAACCTGCCCATAGGTAAGGGCCGGAAGCATAGTGATGGCCATAAGTAAACAGATCCTTTTCCATTTACGATAGCCATTGTTAACGATTGTGTTCATAGCGCAGATTTTATAAGTGATAAATCAAAGAATGGTTAAGCTGTTTAATCGGAACGGGTCCAGCATCCGGTTCGATGGATCCAGTTCGGTGATCAATATGTTTATCTCGTCTATACCGCCAATACGGATACGTTGATAAGAATGTAATTTTTCCGAAATAGTCAGCACCACCGTTTGTGCCGATGCGGCTATCATGGCTTTCTTTACCTGCACTACATCCCAATCGTTATCGGTTATGCCATGTTCCGGATCCAGTGCATTGATCCCCAAAAAACAGAGATCCGCTTTTATATGTTTGATGAGGGTGATGGCTTCCCCGCCTACAGCGATCTGTGATTTTTTAGCAATCTTATCACCAATAAAAATGACCTCAATATTCGGATGCTGCGCGTACTCATAGGCGGCAGGAATACTGCCGGTTAAGAAAGTGGCTTTTAAATTTTCCGGTAAAAGACGGGCCATCTCAATGATCGTTGTACCACCACCTGTTAAAATAAACATCCCGTCTTTGATAAGATTAGCCGCTTTTTCAGCAATGATTTGCTTACTGTCTACATTATAGACATCCGAACGCAGGTAAAAGCTGTTAAAGGATTTAGATAATGCCCCGCCATGCACTTTAATTACTTTGCCGTTTTCTGCCAGTTCGTTCAAGTCGCGGCGTATCGTATCTTCGGAAACGTTAATGGATATGCTCAGGTCCGCAGAAAGCACACTATTGTGAAGGCATACCTGTCTTAAAATATAGGCCTGGCGTTCTTTTTTTAGCATTTCAAGCAGTTAATTGTCCATCAATTTCTGCAATTTTTTTTATAAAACAAATAAAAAGCTGCAAATTGTTGCAGTATTTATTCTTTAAATCATCAAAAAGCTGCATAAATGAACAAGTGTATAGCCAAATTATGCCAAATTGCCGCAGCCGATTCCCGGCTCATTATCGGGTTGATGAGTGGTACTTCCCTGGATGGATTGGATGTGGCTTTATGCAGGTTTACAGGCAGCGGGCATGATACCCGTGTTGAGATACTTCATTTTGATACCACCCCCTTTGCTGAGGATTTTAAAGAAGAGATCCGCTCTGTTTTTTCCAAAAGAAACGTAGATCTTGAAAAAGTATGTGTGTTGAATGGCTGGGTAGCGCAACAGCATGCAGCTATTATACTCGATTGCCTGAAAAAATGGAATATAAGTCCTGCTGAGGTAGACCTTTTAGCCAGTCATGGCCAGACCATTTACCATGCCCCCAAGTATTTGCACGAACACGACCGTTTTGGTCATGCCACTTTACAGATAGGCGATGGCGACCAACTGGCCATAAGTACCGGAATCATAACCCTTAGCGATTTCAGACAGAAACATATTGCAGCGGGTGGGGAAGGTGCGCCACTAGCTGTATATGGTGATTATTTTATTTTTAGTAAGGAGGGCGAAAACCGTATTATGCTGAATATAGGCGGGATTGCTAATTTTACCTATCTGCCGGGAACCCTGGATGCTTCTGCTATTTTCAGCACCGATACCGGCCCGGGAAATACGTTAATGGATGCCTATGTTCAGCAACACTTTCAATTACCTTATGATAAGAATGCGGCAGTAGCCAGACTGGGAACGGTGAATGAGGAGTTATTACAGCAGTTATTGCAACATCCATTTTTTGAAAAAGGGTTTCCCAAAACCACCGGGCCTGAATTGTTTAACCTGAAATATATAGCAACCGCCATCCTGCTGTCCGGTATAGATACGATCTCGCATTTTGACGTGATGGCTACCATCAACCGCTTCAGCGCCGTAACGATTGCAGAGGCACTGAAGAGAACCCTTGATCCGGCAGCAGATTATGCCATATACACCAGCGGTGGCGGTATGCATAATCCCTTGTTGATGCAGCATATGAAAGAATTATTCCCGCAATATCGTTTTCAAACAACCGATACCCTGCTCATCAACCCCGATGCAAAAGAAGCGCTGCTGTTTGCCGTTCTCGCCAATGAGTGTGTGGCCGGTGGCGATAACCTTATTGGCAACGGAACCAGCGATATCCCTTCGGTAAGTATGGGAAAGATCAGTTTACCCCGATAAAAAAATAAAAGGCCCCGCGCGGGAACGCCGGGCCAGGGTATATATATAGCGGGAATATTATTTTTTGATCTTGTCAAACACGCTTACGCTACCGCTTTTGGTAATTTCCAGCACTAAGGTTTCATTGGTTTTGTCGAAAGACACATAGTAATTCTCCTCATTGACAGCATTGGAAAACTCAATGCATTCTTTTACCTGGTACGCAGGAAAAGTATATTTACTGGTTATCGTTTCAATAGCATTTTTTGGTAGTTTGTCAAAAGCAATATTCTTGCTGGTGCCGATCAGGTCGCCTTCATGATCATAGAACGCATTTACTTTTCATTACCCAGTTCGAAACTTACTTTTTCAAAACGGGCATCTGTTTTCCAGAATACATTTTTGGCTTTGCTGAATGATGCGGCAAAATGTTCATTTACTTTGGTATTTACTGATGTGCCTGTTGCAAAGGCACTGGTTACGGTTGCGACGGCGATGAAGGCCATGATGCATAGTTTTTTCATTGTTTGTCTTTTAATTTTATTAATCATTTGTTTTTGTTTCCATTTTTTATGTCAAAAGTAGAAACGGTTGCTATGCAGACGTCCCTAATTGTGATCAGTTACAAGCTGAGGATAGCTGATTGTATGAGTGCTGTTAACGCGAATGTTAACGTAGGTTAATGAGGCATTGAAATGCAAT
The DNA here is from genome assembly GCA_964519475.1 of uncultured Sediminibacterium sp. GTDB lineage: Bacteria > Bacteroidota > Bacteroidia > Chitinophagales > Chitinophagaceae > Sediminibacterium. The sequence continues at coordinate 4,286 of CAZFKE010000008.1, read as the reverse complement.
GCGGTAAAGGGTTGTGTCGAATTTCTTAATGAATTCTTAAAGCGCCTTTTTACATGATGAAATGGATAACATAACTGTATGCAGCCGGATGAACGGTTACCCTATCGGCGAAGAAGCTTTTTGTTTGGGCAGATTTTTTATGGGTTGATCTGTCATTGCCAATAAAAAACCCGCTTCAGTTATTGAAACGGGTTTCCTGTAAAAGTGGTTGCGTTACCATGGCTATTGGCCATGCCCATACTATTATTTTTGCTGAATTGTAGGATAATGATCAATGGTTTCAAATACATTTCTTTTATCCGCTTTCAATAAGTCGATGAACCGTGTTAATGAATCGACGAATTGTTTTTTCTCAAATAGCCTGTCGTGAGAAAGTATTACGATGGCATTTTGCTGATTGGTACTGCCATCTTCAAATTTCTGGTTGATTCTTTTTACCATTTCTTCCGCAGACTCTCGGGGTTCTTTCTTTTTACCCTGTTGGCCCCATTCCAAATCCCAGCCTACGATCTTGTAACCCATCGCATCCAGTTTCTTCACCAGTTCTGTTTCAGCTTTTTGGCCATCAATTTTACCATTGGAAGCCCAGGTATTATTTCCCGGCAGGCGGATGATCTTAACCGGAACACCCAGTATTTTCTCATTCTTTAAAAAATCATTCAATGCACTGTCCGTATTGGCAGGCGCATAAAATTTGCTGTATTTATCATTAAAGCCATGGCTGAAACTGTGGTTAGCCAGTAAAAATTCCGGATAGCCGCTACGGATAGAATCAATCAGTCGCTTTTTCCATGGCCCCACCTGGTTAAAACCTACGGAAAAGAAAGTGGCTTTAATACCTTCTGAATGGAAAACGTTTTTGCAGTTAACCGTTCCCGGTGGTTGGGGAGAATCATCCCAGGTAAGGTATATATAGCGTTTAGAACTGTCATATTTAATAGGTGTGCCGGGAATAGGTTTGGCTACAGCGGCCTTTTTTGCCGAATCAGCGTTTTTGGCATCCGCACTTCCATTGTTATTACAGCCCGTTACAGCGACTATCGCCAAAACAGCTAATCCTGTATTGGCCATCATTTTCAGAATGTTCATAATAAATGCATTGTTTCGGTTCAAAGATAGGCAGGGGGTAATCTCAGTACTTGCTTATTTATCCTCAGATGTGAAGAGAAGTTGGGTTTCACAGAATTATTATCCACAGTTGATATATAGTGAGTAGTGAATTGTGAATGGGCAATATAGTTTTCACGATTCACAGGGGAACACAATATCGAGCTCGTTTTTGTCATTTTCTCCAAACTCCAAACTCCAAACTCCAAACTCCAAACTCCAAACTCCAAACTCCAAACTACCTAAACCTCTCCGAAACCGTATATGCCACTTTATCATTGATCCTTCTGAAAATATCGTCATTGATTTTGCGCAGTTTTCTTACACGGCGGCTGGCAAATAACCTTCCTTCACTGTCAAAATACTGTGGTTGCGGATAGAATGTGAGGATATAATATTTTTCATTGGTAAACGGCAGATGTATTGCCACCTGCCTGATAGACATGAATACCAATGAATGCCGCTGGCCATTGGCAAAATAATCCAGGTTATTGATCCAGATGCAATGGATATTGCGCATAAGGTTCATCAGGCTATCCATTCGCATAACTGGCAACCCATATTTTACAAGCGTATCATGCAACCTCGGTTCTTTGATCTCAAACTCGTATATATATTTGATGGAATCGGTTAAAATTTCCAGCGAAATATAATTGAACGATTTGTCGGTAAATGCCAGTGAAAAATGATTTTGGCGATACATGTCTCTATATAACTGTTCAATATTTGTGAGCGTTTTTTCATTTTCAAAATAATAGTTCGTAGAAAATGTTTTGCGTGTGGCACAGGAAAAAAATAATACGGAAGCCAGTATCATGAATAATATATACGGATATTTATTTCTCATTCGCTGTTTTTTTAGTGATATGAGAGATACCAAAAATGATCTTTTTTAAAAATTCTTCCGAAAGTAGTTGCCTGCTGCGAAAGCCATAGTCCCAATAAGTGATGGCAATCTTATCGTCTACTTCTTCCACACCCAACAGTATGATAAAATGTGTGGGCACACCCAGCTTCAGCCGGGTATGGTTCTTTTTATAGAGATCGAGGTTGTTTACAAATAAGGCAATATTGCCGGTTTGTAATCGCGCGGATAAATACTCAAAAATATCTCTCACACCGGGCCTGATCAGATCGGAACCCACTGCATCCACATCATAATTAAATAAGTTCCGTATCATCCGGTTGAATTTGGAAAAATTAACGGCGGCCCACATTTTATTTTCATCTCCCGGGTTATAATGTTTGTCAAGAATATTCAGGTATCCTTTAAAATGATCAGCCAATGAAAGGAACCAGAGCTGGTCAGCGGGCCGTATATCCAGTTCACCTTTAAATGTAAGCGTTCCCGCCGCCAGTTTTATCTCTTTGGAAGGTTCGAAATATTCTTTGCCATACATGGCTTTCCCATTTTTATATATGTCAACCATGAATGTGGTATAACTCAATGGGTCATCGTGCAGCGGTAAATAGGAGAGTGCGGCATAAGAACAGAAATTAGTGCTTCTTCCTTCGTAAAGACTTAATGGTTGTTCAATATTCTTTTTCAGGTTTTGTAAAAACAGGACGGGATCTATATTCAGCCAGAATTTGCTGGCAGGTAATGGTTTTTGTTTTTCGAGATAGCTGAGGGCCTGGTATTTGGTGGATAGGGGTGTGGTATCTGTATGGCCGCTATCATCAAAGAAAGCTTCCACATCGTTTATATAAAGGATAGAAACCAGAATAAGACAAAAGAAGAATTTAATATGTAAGATACTGGAGTGCAAATGATGATTTATATAAAAATACGTCTTAAAAAAACATTTCTCTTGCCTTACTTGTTAGCATGACGGGCTGAATGGTTTAGAGAAGTTTGGGTTAGGGAAGGGTATCATTTGGAAAACAGGTCATGTCATCTCTCCTGGGTGGAAGTTTTGCAGAGCACTTTAGCACTTCACTGTTTAATATTCGATATTAAAAAAGCCCGCTTCTTTGAAGCGGGCTTTTACTATTATTGTCTATTGACAAACGATTAATAACGGTACAGATCAGCTTTGAAAGGACCTGATTTAGAGATTCCCAGGTATTCGGCCTGTGCATCGGTCAGTACATCCAATACAGCGCCAACTTTGGCAAGGTGTAAACGGGCAACTTTCTCGTCAAGGTGTTTAGGTAATACATACACTTTGTTCTCGTAGTTCTTGAAATTGGTCCATAATTCAATCTGGGCCAGGGTCTGGTTAGAGAAAGAGTTACTCATAACAAAACTTGGGTGACCGGTAGCGCAACCTAAGTTAACCAGGCGGCCTTCAGCCAGCAGGATGATATCTTTTCCGTCAATATTATACAGATCAACCTGTGGTTTGATGGTGTCTTTGGTATGACCGTAATGGGTATTCAACCAGGCAACATCAATTTCAATATCAAAGTGGCCGATATTACAAACGATGGCTTTGTCTTTCATAGAACGGAAATGTTTTTCCGTGATCAGATCGCGACAACCGGAAGCGGTAACAATAATGTCTGCTTCTTTTACAGCTTCTACCATTGGTTTTACTTCAAAACCTTCCATGGCTGCCTGTAAAGCACAGATAGGATCGATTTCAGTAACGATTACGCGGCAACCTGCACCTTTCAGCGAAAGGGCAGAACCTTTGCCCACATCGCCATAACCACCCACTACGGCAATTTTACCTGCCATCATTACATCCGTAGCACGACGGATTGCATCTACCAATGATTCCTGGCAACCGTATTTGTTATCGAATTTAGATTTGGTAACCGAATCGTTAACATTAATTGCAGGGATTGGTAAAGTACCTTTCGTCATACGCTCATATAAACGGTGAACACCTGTTGTTGTTTCTTCTGATAAACCTTTGATATTGGCAATCAGTTCAGGGTATACATCAAATACCATATTGGTTAAATCACCACCATCATCCAGGATCATGTTTAACGGACGGTTGGCAGCGCCAAAGAACAAAGTTTGTTCAATACACCAATCCGCTTCTTCCTGAGTTTGGCCCTTCCAGGCAAATACACCAATGCCGGCAGCGGCGATAGCAGCAGCGGCCTGGTCTTGTGTAGAGAAGATATTACAAGAACTCCATTTTACTTCAGCACCCAGGGCAACCAGTGTTTCAATCAATACAGCGGTCTGGATGGTCATGTGCAAACAACCGGCAATACGAGCG
>CAZFKE010000007.1:156741-172123 GCA_964519475.1 uncultured Sediminibacterium sp. | reverse complement strand
GGTTCGAACCTACGTACACGTGAGTGAACAGATTTACAGTCTGTCGCCTTTAACCGCTCGGCCATCTGCCCGTGAACAAGTTTGTGGTCTGTGGTTGTAGTCTATAGTTTTCACCACAGACTACAAACCACAGACTACCGACTGAAGTTAGAGCCGAAGATGGGAGTCGAACCCGCGACCTACTGATTACAAATCAGTTGCTCTACCAACTGAGCTACATCGGCTAATAAATTTGAAAACTGTCGTTGACAAAATTGCGAAAAATAAAGAACTGTCCCTTTTTTTCAGGACGGCAAAGGTAATGGAAAACTTTATTCAGCAAAATTTTGAAAAGAAAATTTTCAGGCTGTTTTCAAAAGGATTTGCCCTTATCCCGATAAAAGCGGGTTTCAGGGCAGAACTAAATGGTTATGGGCGGGATTTCCTTCAGAAAAAATCACCCGTAAAGAATCGTGTTTCAGTATCCTGTTCGGCAGTTCCAGACTATCATATATAATTTTCTCCGCTGCAGTGAATTGATAGGAGATCATCAGTTTACCGCCCGGTTGCAGGCGACGTTGGGTAATGTGTGCAAAGCCCTGCCGCTCTTTACCCGAACAGGAAAGCAGAATCATTATTGCGAATAGGCAGAAGTTCTTTTTCATAATAGGTGTGAAAAGAAAAAGGCTCCCTTTTTTGATAAGGAAGCCTTTTTCTTTTAGGCTGCTAATTTTTCTTTCTTTCGTTTTATCTGTGAAACAATAGATTCCATCGCGTTGTCAAAAGACTCTTCAAATGACTTGGAGGAAGCTTTTGCAAAAAAATCATGTTTGGGAACATGAATCCTGATCTCCACGATCTTGTCTTTAATCGTATGCACCACATTGTCCAGTTTCAGGTAAAGATCCACTTTCAGGATACTGTCGTGAAAAGTGTTTAGCTTCTCAACCTTGCGTGTTACATACTCAACCAATTTGTCATCTGCGTCAAAATGCACAGTTTGAATGTTAACGTTCATAGCAACTCACGTTTAATCGGTGAAAAAATATATTTGAAAGAACTTTTATATCAATTTTTTACCCTGCGTGACAGGTATCCGATTGCCTTACCAAGATACATTAATTCACCACAAAAAAAAATTATTCAGAACGGTTTTTAAAAGAATTGTGATACCGTTGGCACCCTATGCTTTAGGGTGCGCTTTTTTGAAAACATCTTTCAGTTTCTCGATCGTATTATGCGTGTATACCTGCGTAGCAGCCAGACTACTGTGCCCGAGCAATTCCTTTACAGCATTGAGGTCTGCGCCGTTGTTCATCAAATGGGTAGCAAAGCTATGCCTTAGTATATGGGGACTTTTTTTCTGAATAGTAGTAACTTTTGAAAGATGGTTTCTGACAAAAGAATAAACGGAACGCGGTTGCAATGGCTTACCCTTTTCAGTAATGAAAATAGTAAGCATATTTTCCAGGGCAGCAGGCTTATCGGCTATATATGACTGCAGTTCAGCCACCAACTCTTTAGATACAGGTATGATACGTTCTTTATTGCCTTTTCCGAGCACCTTAACCTGTGTAAGAGATGCATCCAGCTGCGATTCTTTCAGGCTAATCAGTTCACTTAACCGCATCCCTGTACTGTAAAAAAGTTTCAGTACCAGTTTTTCGGTCCGCCCCTTCCAACTGTCTTCAAATTCAACATAATCGAATAAAGTGACCATATCTTTTTCTTCTATAAACGAAGGCAGGCGTTTACTGATGCGTGGGGCGGTAACGGTTGTCATCGGTGATTGATCGATCACCCCTGTTTTCAGTGCATATTTAAAAAAAGACTTTAGGGAAGATATTTTACGATTGATCGTTTTGGAAGTAACCGCTTCTTCTTTCATCTCTGCCAGCCAGCTTCTTACAAACATGGCCGTGATCTTATCTACCGGCGGGGCATCAAACTGACTGGCCAGGTAGGCAAAGAACTGTTCCAGGTCGTTCTGGTAGGAAATAAGGGTATGTTGCGAGTACCGCTTCTCGAACTTGATATAGTCGAGAAAAGATTGTATATGAGGATATTGAGGTAAGTGCATAAAAAAAGTAGCCTAAAGTTAGTAAACTCAGGCTACTCAAATATGGTCAGGCGGAAATAGGGAAATTATCCTTCTATCTTGCCGCTCGCAATGTTTTGCTTGTAGATCGCTTTCAGCACTTGTGTACGACGCACTACTGAAGGTTTGGTAAACGCCTGGCGTTCCCTTAACTGCAGCAGGGTTTTGCTTTTTTCAAACTTTTTCTTGTACTTCTTAAGCGCCTTGTCGATGTTTTCGCAATCTTTTGAATCGATGATAAGCATAATGTATATACCTCCTCAGGTGTTTTTAGGGTGGCAAAGATAGGAATTGACGGGAAAATACCAAACGATTTTTTAAATTTCTGCTGAAATGGCTGGATTACGGAAATAGGATGCCGGATGTTAGTAGGCTTGGAAATCGGAAATTGGAAATTACCTTGCAGGTATGTTTACAGGAATTATTGAATCTACCGGCAAAATACTGTCTGTTACCCCTAAGGGAACCAATCTGAGTTTTTGGATCAGTTCGCCTATTTCTAATGATTGCAAGATTGATCAAAGCATCAGCCATAACGGGGTTTGCCTTACGGTAGAATCGGTGGAAGATGGCAAGCACCTGGTTACGGCTATTGAAGAAACCCTGAGTAAAACCAATCTATCTGACTGGAAAGAAGGCACTGAAGTAAATATTGAAAGGTGCCTAATGATGAATGGCCGTTTGGACGGGCATATTGTACAAGGCCATGTGGATACAACGGCAACCTGCTTAGAAAGAAAAACATTGGCGGGGAGTTGGGAATATACTTTTCAGTTTCCCGCATCATTTGCACAACTGGTGATTGAAAAAGGATCTATTGCGGTAAACGGCACCAGCTTAACCTGTTTTCATGTGGGAATAGACCGGTTTACGATTGCGGTGATACCGTATACTTTTGAGCATACGAATATCAAGTACGTGCAGGCCGGCACCGTAGTTAATATTGAGTTTGATATTTTGGGAAAATATGTACAAAGAAGGGCCGAGTTGCATTTGTAGTTCAGGACCATTCTTTGGAAATTTTGTTTGCGATTGTGCGGACACAATCACTGCAAACATTATACCCACATTTCACGATTAACAAATTACGAAGTAATCGTTTTCCCTTTCAAAGCACCGCTTACGGCTTCATCCATCGCTCTCTCAGCAAATGGACGACTGATTTCATTGAGTTCTTCGATTTTTGCATGGATCAGGTCTTTGTCTTCCATGGTAAGCGCCAATTGCAATGCCTGCATGGCTGCTGCCGTAGCCATTAATTCATCTTTAGAAAGCAAGGCTGTGTTTTTGGAGATGAATTTTTCCGTAACACCCAGTATCTGCTCCCCTTCTGTTCTGGCTTCTACCAAGGCCCTTACCTGCATATCGCCTTTGGCATGGGTGATACTGTCCATCAGCATTTTTTCTACTTCTTCATCTGTTAATCCATACTGCGGTTTTACTTCAATGGATTGCTCTACGCCACTGCGGAGTTCTTTGGCTTTTACAACAAGTATTCCGTCAGCATTAATCAGGAAACTTACTTCAACCTTTGGTAACCCTGCGGGCATGCCGGGTATACCTTTGAGACTGAATTCTGCGAGTTTCCGGTTATCTTTTACCAGGTCTCTTTCTCCCTGGAAAACAGAGATACGCATATCTGCCTGTCCATCTTTTTGTGTGGTATATTGTCTGCCTACTTTGGTTGGGATCTTAGCATTGCGGGGAATTAATACATCCATCAATCCTCCCATGGTTTCAATACCGAGACTTAGGGGTGTAATATCAAGCAGTAAAAAATCTTTATTGTTGCCTGCCAGTATATCTGCCTGAACAGCTGCACCTAAAGCCACTACTTCGTCTGGATTCACAGAGTCGTTTATAGGTTTGCCAAAGAAAATACTGACGGCTTCTTTAACGGCAGGAACACGGGTACTGCCACCCACCATTACAATGGTATCGATATCTTTCGCGGTAAGTTTAGAATCCGTTAACGCATTACTGCACGACTGAATGGTTTGATCGATCAACGGTTTGATCAGTTCTTCAAATGCCTGTTTAGTAATGGAAAGTGTTTTACCGTTCCAATCCATACTGAATGTATCGTTTGTACTTAAATATTTTTTGGCTTCTTCCGCACGTAACCGCAAACCTTGCGATAATGCTTTGTTTTGCTGTAATGCATCTTCCGTAATACCTGCTTCATTCATCCAGTATTTAACAATGGCGCGGTCAAGGTCATCGCCGCCGAGATACGTATTACCGTTGGTACTCAATACTTCAAAGATCCCGTTATTTATTTTAAGGATAGAGATATCAAAAGTTCCACCGCCCAAATCATATACGGCGATGGTTTTTTCTTCGTCTTTTCTTAATCCCAACCCATAGGCAAGACTGGCCGCTGTTGGTTCGTTAATGATGCGCATGACATCCAGCCCTGCTAATTTCCCCGCATCGCGTGTGGCCTGTCGTTGTGCATCATTAAAATAAGCCGGTACGGTTATTACCGCTTTGGTAACGGGTGTTTTGAGAATATGTTCTGCTCTTTGTTTTAATTCTTTCAGGATAAAAGAAGACAGATCGATGGGTGAAAAAAACCTATCGCCTACCTGCACTTTTACCAGACTGTCGGTATCATCATCAATTACCTTAAACGTAAAGAAGCCTGCGTTCTCTTTAATGTCGTTATAGCTTTTCCCCATCAAACGCTTGGCGCTGAAAATGGTATTTTGAGGATCGGTCTCAAGAAATTTTTTCGCCTCTTCGCCTACCACCGGATTGCCATACGGATCAAAATGAACAATACTTGGTACAAGACTACTGGTATTGTGTTCTTTTAAAGCTTTTGGCTGTTTACTCTCAGGATGAATAATGGCGATAAGGCTATTGGTGGTTCCCAAATCTATTCCCACAATCATTTCTGCCTGCTGCAAACTACCGGTTGCGATGTTAATACCTATTTTAGCCATTGTTCAAATACGAATGTTGGATGAGTTGTAAAATTAGCACATGTTGTTGCCGGAAGCTTGCGAATTAAGGAATGATTATTTCATGCTTAACCCTCCACAATTTTTGTTTTACTGAGATAATCATGCAAAGGCATGCCTAAAAAAGGCATAAAGAAGAGATCAATGATAGTAACCCTTACCAAACTCCTGATGATGACCCGGCCCGGAGAAGGTTTTGCCCCGGAAGCGGTAACTACCTTTGTACAGGTAAACCATTTGGCTGGCGTTCTTGCAAAGATAGATTCGAATAAGCTGTAATAAATAAAAACAACCCCGAAAAAGAACCATCCGAAATTATAGCCTTTATATCCCCAATACATCACATACCAATTCCAGCCGCGATAGCTGAAGAAAGCAATAGTGAATATGATCAGGGTATCGATAAAAAAATTCAGGGCACGGGTGCCGTCTCCTACTGTTTTCATGGAACAAATTTAGTGGAATCGTGAGACCTGAAGCGTGAATCCTGCGTAATCAGCCGTGTTCTTTCGCTCTCAACAAGTGTCTGACGATTCACGTCTATCGATTCCTTACTTTTGCGCAAACACCAGAACAGATGAACCTGATAGAAGAATTACAGTGGAGGGGCATGATACAGGACATTATGCCGGGCACAGCAGAACTATTGCAGAAAGAAATGGTTTCGGGCTATATTGGTTTTGACCCAACAGCAGACAGCCTGCATATTGGCAGCCTGGTGCCTATTTTATTATTGGTGCATTTACAGAAAGCAGGACATAAACCTTTTGCATTGGTGGGTGGTGCTACCGGCATGGTGGGCGATCCGAGCGGTAAAAGCGAGGAACGGAATTTATTGAGTGAAGAAGTTTTACAATATAACCAGGCCGGTGTTCGTAACCAGTTGGCTAAATTTTTAGACTTCACTGCCGGCAAACCCAATGCTGCAGAGATGGTGAATAATTATGATTGGTTTAAAGATTTCAGTTTCCTGAATTTTATCAGGGATGTGGGTAAGCATATTACCGTAAACTATATGATGTCGAAAGACAGCGTGAAGAAAAGACTGGAAGGTGAAACGGGAATGAGTTTTACGGAATTCACTTACCAGTTAGTGCAGGGTTATGATTTTTATTGGCTGTATCAAAACAAGAACTGCAAACTGCAGATGGGTGGCAGCGACCAGTGGGGCAATATTGTTACGGGTACAGAATTGATTCGGCGTAAAGCAGGTGGCGAAGCATTTGCGTTTACCTGCCCGTTGATCACAAAAGCAGATGGCGGTAAATTTGGTAAAACAGAAAAAGGGAATATCTGGCTTGACCCAAAGAAGACATCTCCTTACCAGTTCTACCAGTTCTGGTTGAATGCCAGTGATGAGGATGCGAAGAAATGGATCAGGATCTTTACCCTTTTGGCAAAAGAAGCCATAGAAGCTTTACTTGCTAAGCACGAAACTGCACCACATGAAAGAGCCTTGCAGAAAAAACTGGCAGAAGAACTTACCTGCTTTGTACATAGCCGTGAAGATTTTGTGTTTGCTGTAAAAGCATCTGAAATATTATTTGGCAATGCCACTACAGAAATTTTACAAAGCCTTTCAGAAGAGCAGTTATTGCAGGTAATGGAGGGCATACCCAATATAGAAGTAAAAAAGGAATTGCTGGATACGGGATATGATATTGTAAGCTTTCTGGCAGATACACAAATATTCTCCAGCAAAGGAGAAGCCCGTAAAATGTGGCAGGCAGGGGGATTGGGACTTAACAAGGAGAAAGTTTCAATTGACAAGACACAAGTGACAAGTGCGGATCTTTTGAAGGAAAAATATCTTTTGGTGCAAAAGGGAAAGAAGAATTATTATTTAGTTACGGCCGTTGAATAATAAATATTGAACAAGAAATATTGAATTTTTCTTTACTTCATCATTCAATATTTCTTGTGCAATATTCGATATTACTTGATCGTTTTGATCACATTCCACATCGATTCTGCCACAAACAAATTTCCTGCAGGTGTCAGGTGCACACGATCCGTTGTTAAAATTCCTGATTCTTTATTCTGTGGATTATTTTTCAGGTTGTATTGTATAAAACCATTACGCAGATCTACTAATGGAATATTATTTTTTGCAGTGAATGCACGCAGCCAGTTACTGTAAAAATTCAGGTCACCATCCTGTTGATTGGAATTGTCTGTTTTCTCACCAATCACGGCAGGTGTACAAACAATTACCTGGATACCGGCATTCTGTAATTTCTTAACCACCGCTTCGTAAAATTTTCCAAATTTGGGATAATCAGTGCCTGTTCCACTGGAAGCTTTATGCCATACATCGTTTACACCAACATAGATGACCACGATATCAGGATTTTGTTTCAGGACATCTTCTTCTATCCGCAAATACAAGTCATAAATTTTATCGCCGCCTACACCGGCGCCGGCCAGTTCATAATTATTTTCCTGGCCTTCCTGTTTGATCAGTGAATCCATCACTTTAATATAACCGCCGGGCCGTATACCCGCTGCAGTAATTGAATCGCCGAAGAATACGACTTTCTTTTTCTTCATATAATTAAACGACATGAGAATCATGCTAAGAACGAATACACCGAGAAGGATAAGTTTGTTAGTCATATGGCAGTTTATATTAAGTAAAAAAAATGAATACTTTTCATGAATCCCCACGTATGAGAGCGAGCCCGGTTTTATATATTAAAGTTATCTTAACAGTCCCTATTAACATTCAATATATATCCGTCATCACCGGCGTAGTGCTTTTTCCCATCAGTTCCACAAATACCCTTTCCTTAACAAGATACCCATTTCCTTTTGCACAGAAATGTACTTTCATATTTTCTATGCTGAGGGGATTCCCTTCGGGGATATCGGCAAGGTTACTATGCCTGATTTCATGCCCATCGATAATAATCACCAGCCCGCTGCCAATGGCTTCCATTCGATTGCCTTGTGTAATAAGCATACCTGTATCTTCTCCCAAGCCAATACCAATGCAGGAAGGATTAGCCGATACGGCTTGCGCCAACCGTGCAAAACGTCCTCGTTTTTCAAAATGGGAATCAAAGATCACATCATCCATAAAACCCAGGCCTGTTGTAATCTTTACCTCGCCTTTTAAATGAGCCCTCGTAGCATTGCCTTCATAGATCATAGTCTGGCTCATAGCCATAGCACCGGCAGAAGTTCCTGCAACCACAAATGATTCCTGCTCGTATCTTCTTTTAATGATCTGCAGGAATTGCGTGCCGCCAAAAATGGTTGTTAACCGAAATTGATTACCCCCACTGAACATCACACCGGCGCAGGTGCTGATACGCTGTATATATTCTTCATTCAAAGCATCTTCACGGTTGCGGATATGGATCACACCAATATCGGTGCAGCCAATCCTTCCAAAAGCGTTGAGATAATTCTCCCCTACTTCATAAGGAATGGTGGAAGCGGTGGTAATTACTTCAATCCTCGAGGTGGGGCCACCGGCTTCTTCCACAATACGGCGAAGAATGCCTAATTCAAAAAAATTAAGGTTATTGTGATAGACATCCTCTTTATCGGGCTGCGTGCCCTTGTCTTCTGCTCCACCAATCGCTATCAATTTTCCTTTCGGGATATTCATGCCGGTAAATTCGTTTCAAACAAAAATAAGCGTTTTGGATTCGCGAACCTTACCCAAAAAAGCAATATATTCATCAGCCTGCAAGTCGTGAACAAATTATGAACCACGATATGGCCGCAAAATCAATCCCTATTTATGAAAATCGAAGAAATTAAAATATTACGCGGCCCCAATTACTGGAGTGTTCGCCGCTCGCAGCTGATACAAATGAAACTGAACCTGGAGGAACTGGAAGAACGCCCCACTAACCAGATCGATGGTTTTTTACAAAGGCTTGAAACAGTTTTCCCCTCTATGTACAGTCACCGTTGCAGTGTTGGCAAACCCGGTGGCTTTTTTGAACGCGTGAAAGAAGGTACCTGGATGGGGCATGTAATAGAACATATTGCCCTTGAACTGCAAACCCTTGCCGGTATGGATTGTGGTTTTGGGCGCACACGCGGCACAGGCAGGCCGGGCGAATACTATGTAGTTTTTAATTATATGGAAGAAGATGCCGGCGTCTATGCGGCAAAAGCAGCGGTAGGCATTGCACAGGCATTGGTGGATGCAGTTAGCTACAACCTGGCAGGCGATATTCAGACATTAAGAGAAATAAGGGAAGATACAAGACTCGGCCCTTCTACGGGTTGTATTGTGGAGGAAGCCGCTAAACGAGGTATCCCATTCATTCGATTGAATAAACAAAGTCTTGTGCAACTGGGCTATGGTGTACACCAGAAACGAATCCGCGCCACCATTGCCAGCACTACTTCCAATATTGCGGTGGATATTGCCTGCGACAAAGAAGAAACCAAAAATTTACTCGAAGCTGCTGAAATTCCCGTACCGAGAGGAACAGTGGTAAAAACCGAAGATGGTTTAAAAGAAGCTGTTGACAAGTATGGCTATCCATTAGTGATCAAACCGATTGATGGTAACCATGGCAAAGGCAATACTACTAACATCAATACCTGGGAGATGGCGGTAAAAGCCTTTGAATCGGCCAAAAGTTATAGCCGTAGTGTGATCGTGGAGAAATTTATTGCCGGCGTTGACTTCCGCGTGCTGGTAATCAATTACAAATTCATTTGTGCGGCGCTAAGAACGCCTGCAGCCGTTATCGGCGATGGTATTCATTCCATTCAATGGTTAATAGATGAAACCAATAAGGACCCGCGCCGGGGTTATGGCCATGAAAAGGTATTGACACAAATTACCATCGATCAATCCAGCCAGAAAATGCTGGATGAGATAGGGTATACCCTGGAAACCGTTCCGCCAAATGGGGAACTCGTTTTTCTAAAAACAACGGCCAACCTCAGTACGGGCGGTACGTCAACAGATGTTACCGATGAAGTACATCCCGTAAATATTTTTCTGGCAGAAAGGATTGCCAAGATCATTGGCCTCGATATCTGTGGTATTGATATTATGGCACCCGATCTTCGCTCCCCTATTTATGAAAATGGCGGCGCTGTGCTGGAAGTGAATGCTGCACCGGGTTTCCGTATGCACATTGACCCATCAGAGGGTTTACCGCGTAATGTGGCCGAGCCGGTGATCAATATGTTATTCCCAAAAGGTTCTGATGGGCGTATACCCATTATTGCCATTACGGGAACCAATGGTAAAACCACTACCACTCGCTTAACAGCACATATCTGTAAAACAGCCGGCCGTAAAGTTGGCTATACAACCAGCGATGGTGTGTATATTCAAAACCAGATGATGATGAAGGGTGATTGCACCGGCCCGCTAAGCGCCAAATTTGTGCTGCGTGACCCTACTGTTGATTTTGCTGTGCTCGAATGTGCCCGTGGCGGATTACTGAAAGCCGGATTGGCTTTTCAGCATTGCGATGTAAGTATTGTGACCAATGTAACAGCCGACCACCTCGGGTTAGCCGGTATCGACAGCCTGGAACAAATGGCCCGTGCCAAAGCCGTAATACCTGAAACTACTTTCAAACACGGTTTTGCTATTTTAAATGCAGAAGACGACCTGGTTTATGCAATGCACCAGGGGCTGGATTGTAATGTGGCGTATTTTAGTATGGATGAGAACAATCCACGCATTCAGTTGCATTGCCAAAAAGGCGGTTATGCGGCGGTGTATGAGAACGGTTATGTATCTATTTTAAAAGGTACCTGGAAAATACGGGTAATGAAAGTGAGTGAAATACCTATTACCTATGGCGGCAAGGCAGTTCATAATATTATGAATGTATTACCCGCCATGCTGGCCACTTATCTTTTCAAGGATATTACCATCGATGATATCCGCACTGCCTTGAGCAGTTTTGTGCCTTCCCCATCACAAACACCGGGTAGGTTGAACCTGTTTGAGTTCAAACATTTTAAATTTTTGGTAGATTTTGCACATAACCCCGCTGGTTTGGAACTGCTATGTGATTTTATAAAAAAGATGGACGGAACCCCAAAAGTGGGTATTATCAGCGGTACAGGCGACCGGCGGGATGATGATATTCGCGAACTGGGGCGTATTTCCGGAAGGTCGTTTGATGAGATCATCATTCGCCAGGATAAGAACCTGCGTGGCCGCACTGCCGAGGAGATCGTAAATCTGCTGATAGAAGGCATAAACGAAACCAAAACTGCCGATATACCTATTACCACTATCTATAACGAGAAAGAATCGATTCTTTTTGCCTATGAACATGCCAAACCCGGCTCACTCATCACCATCATGTGCGATGTGGTAGCCGAGGCATTGGACCTGATAAAAGGCCTGAAAGAAAAAGAAGATATGAGCTGATTCACAAGCATTTTTTGGTGACAGCTTTTGTAAGATATCTGCGCCAATCCTAAACCAACAGCGGCTTTGCGGCCATTTTTTAACGCAAGGACGTAAAGAGGCTGTTTATTTTTAACTAAATTTGCATAGAAAGCAACCGGTTCACATTTAAAAAATTTGGAACGATTGGGGTGCAACCCTATTTTTGCAGCCCGTTCTGATAAAGAACACCGGGATTGCCTGATAGTATAAGGGTAGTACAACTGATTTTGGTTCAGTATGTCTTGGTTCGAATCCAGGTCGGGCAACAGCAAAAGAGGAAGATGAATCATCTTCCTCTTTTCATTTTTACACCCATTTACTATGATTCTATTGGCGTAAGTGGGAATGATTCAGACCTGGCAAATCTAATAGTAAGGAGTCAGAATATAATTTCAGGTGGGAAGCGTTCATCATAGTCATTATTTGTGTTCCTGCGGATAAAAGAATGAAAAAGGTTGATTATATTTCTCATACGTCGTCAATTTATGATGATATAATGCGTAAAATTAAATTCGATTTCTTTTGTAAAGTTGTTAAAAATGTAAAAGCGCTACTGGACGGCAAGATTCTTTTTTCTAAAAACTTCCTTAGTAAGATGCCGCAAATTTTTTTCCAGTTCGTCTAGCGTACAGCTGATCATTTTCAGATTGATAGGCAAACTGTTTTTCATTTCCATCAATTCCATGGTAAGAGAATCCTCTTCATGCACATCTTCTTCTCCTTCCAGTTCATTAAATACCGAATACGCAAACCGGGTATCGGAGCCAAGTTCGAAGCGCCCGAAATTTTCAAACCCTTTTGAGGTTCGAAGATTGACCAATACATAAAATATGGTTCCCATAAAAAAATTGGCAAGCAAAATCAATGCCAGGTCAACTTTACAGTTTTCCACCGCAGCACAGAAGAAAATCTGACAGAAAACTGAAATTTTTTCCTGAAACACCTGTACTGGAATACAGTTTGTTTTTGTAAAAATGTATTCTTTATTGTCTAACTTTTAAAAAGGAGGTTATTATGACACTCATCAAAAACAACCGGAACCTGTTCCCGCAATTCCCGGCCCTGTTCGACGATTTGTTTAGCCGCGAACTTTTTAACTGGGGCAACGCCTATTCTTCTGCTACCGGCACAACCGTTCCATTGGTAAACATCCGGGAGACTATCGACAATTTCGAAGTAGAGATGGCGGCGCCTGGCATGGAAAAGAAAGACTTTACCGTGATGCTCGAAGGCAACACACTCAGCATTTCTTCCAAAAAAGAAACAGAAGAGCTTAAAAACCAGCAGGGCTACAGCCTGAGGGAATTCAGCTACCAGTCATTTGTCAGGAATTTTATCTTGCCCAAGGACGTAGTCAAAGCTGAAGAGATTATTGCTAAATATGACAATGGGCTTTTGTTGCTGACAATTCCCAAACAGGAACACGCCAAACAAAAAGGTCCAAAGCTGATAGAGATAGTTTAATGGAAGCATACAATCAGCGGCCCGGGAATTATCCCGGGCTTTTTGCATACAGTATCTTTTAAAAGAAAAGCTGGGCCGCAACTATTCAAAATAGGTTTGCTCCTCCTTTTTTATATAATCAAAAGAATCGCTTGCAGAAAAATTTGTGTAGTTAAATGACTACGTATATATTTGTAGTCAAACAGCTACGCAATGAATCTAAGACGAGACCCATTTCAAGCCATAGCAGATCCGACAAGAAGGGCAATACTTTTATTGGTTGCCTCGCAATCCATGACGGCTGGCGCCATCGCCGCAAATTTTGATACTGCAAGACCAACCGTTTCAAAACACCTGCAAATACTTACTGAATGCGAATTGCTGAAACAGGCGCAAAACGGCAGAGAGATCTACTATCATACGAATGTAAAAAAAATGAAAGAGATAGCCGACTTCATTGAGCCATTCCGCAATATGTGGGAAAACAGGTTCAACAAATTGGAAACCATCATGAAAAAATATAAGAGTAAATAATATGGAGCAAAAAACAAAGATCCATGCCGAAGAAGGCAAACAGGAATTAGTGATTACAAGGGAATTTGATTTGCCATTGGATTTACTTTTTACAGCGTATGTAACACCCGAGATTGTTGAGCAATGGATGGGAACCAAAGTATTGAAACTCGAAAACAAAAAGCATGGGGGTTACCATTTTGAAACAACCGATGCGAAAGGAAACCGATACGGGTTTACCGGTGTAATCCACGAATTTAGCCCAAACCGGAAAATCACACGGACATTTGAAATGGAGAATACGCCTTTTGAAGTTCAGCTTGAGTTCCTGGAATTTGAACAATTGACTGCCAACACCAGCAAACTTAATATGCAGATAGTATACAGATCGATCGCTCTCAGAGACCAAATGCTAAAATTACCTTTTGCACAAGGTATAAATATGGCACATAACCGGTTACAAGACATCGCAAACAAATTAAAATAAACTGCCATGAAAAAAAGAAATAAAATTATTTATTGGATTGCGACTATCTGGCTTGCCTTGGGAATGCTGTCAAGCGGAGTTGTACAATTATGTAAAGTGAAAATAGAAGTAGATTTTATTACACATTTGGGTTATCCTATTTATTTTATAACAATACTGGGCGTTTGGAAAATTTTAGGCGTTATAACCGTACTGGTTCCTAGACTTCCTTTATTAAAGGAATGGGCTTATGCAGGTTTTTTCTTTGCCATGTCGGGAGCGATATTTTCGCATATCGCATCGGGTGATTCCGTGAATGAAATATTTCCCTCATTGTTATTGCTAATCCTGACTGTGGTATCATGGTATTTCAGGCCCGGGGATAGAAAAATGATTTCCGTTAATTTTAATAAATAAATAGCATGAATCCCAAAGTTGATTTTTATTTTACGAAAGCCAATAAATGGCAGGAAGCAATCAGGAAATTGAGGATGATCGTTCTTGATTGCGGGCTCTCAGAAGAATTGAAGTGGGGTGTTCCCTGTTACACATTTCAGAAAAGCAACATTGTACTAATACATGTGTTTAAAGATTACTGCGCATTTTTGTTTTTCAAAGGTGCCTTGCTAAGTGATGCCAATGGAATACTAATCCAACAAACCAAGAATGTACAGGCGGCTCGACAGATTCGGTTCACCGATGTTAGGGAAATCGCAAAGATGGCACCCATCTTGAAAGCCTATATTTATGAAGCCATTGAAGTAGAAAAAGCTGGTTTAAAAGTATCTCTCAAAAAAAATACCGAACTCGTCTTTCCTGAAGAATTTCAAAAGAAATTAGATAACAATCCGGCCTTGAAAACAGCTTTCGGGGCATTGACACCGGGGCGGCAAAGGGCTTATACTCTTTATTTTTCTGCACCCAAACAATCCAAAACCCGGGAGGCAAGGGTTGAAAAATGTATGCAGCAGATTCTGAATGGAAGGGGGCTCAATGATTAAAAGAATAGCTTATGCCCGCTTCATTTATGCCATACCGGGAGCCCTATTTTTACTTATCATATCAGGTGTTCACATAAATGACATATCGCTCCAGCGGCATTTCTATTCCCGATGATGGTAGCAGGGTATTACAAACCCGTTGAAATCAAATCACAGATAAACTATCTTTCCGAAAAGGAACACTGCCCGGGCATGAAAAAAATATTACCGATTATCGTTTTGTCACAATTTTTTTGCACCTCGTTATGGTTTGCTGGCAATGCGGTAATGCCTGATATCATCAAAAACTTTGGACTCGATGCTGGCTTTCTTGCCAATCTTACCAGTGCTGTGCAGCTTGGCTTTATTTCGGGCACCCTGATTTTTGCAATATTCACTATCTCGGACCGCTACTCTCCTTCGCGGATTTTCTTTAGCTGTGCCATGATTGCTGCATTGCTTAACCAGGGTATTTGTATACCGGCTATTTCGGTAAACGCATTATTAGGGTTTCGTTTCCTAACCGGGTTCTTCCTTGCGGGT
>CAZFKE010000007.1:154963-156697 GCA_964519475.1 uncultured Sediminibacterium sp. | reverse complement strand
AATCTATCCAGTGGGGATGAAGATCGCATCAGACTATTTCCAGAAAGGGCTGGGGCGTTCACTTGGTTTTTTAGTAGGTGCATTGGTACTGGGTACGGCTTTCCCTCATTTAGTAAAAAGCCTTACAACTAACCTGCCCTGGAAATATGTGATCTTCTCTATTTCTGCACTTTCTGTTTTAGGTGGGCTAGCCATCTTGTTTTGGGTTCCCGACGGGCCTTTCAGAAAACCCGGTCAGGCGCTACAATTGACTGCCTTTGCAAAAGGCTTTCGCAACAAACCTTTCCGGTCGGCGGCATTCGGCTATTTCGGACATATGTGGGAGTTATATACTTTCTGGGCCTTTATACCGGTTATGCTAATGGCCTATCAAAATTATTTCCATACACAATTACCTATCCCTTTTTTATCTTTTTTGATTATTGCATCCGGTTCCATCGCCTGTGCACTGGGTGGATTACTTGCCGAGATATTGGGCACGAAGAAAACAGCTACGATATTCCTGTTCCTGTCCTGTTCCTGTTGTCTGCTCTCACCGCTTCTTTTGTATACCGGTTCTGTACCTGTATTACTTGCCTTCCTGTTTTTCTGGGGATTGGTGGTGGTTGGCGACTCTCCATTATTTTCAACACTGGTAGCACAAAATGTTCCTGAAGACTCAAGGGGCACCTCGCTGACTATTGTGAATTGTATTGGATTTTCCATTACCATCATCAGTTTACAATGCATCAAATTATTTTCAGAACATATAAATACGAAGTATATTTATCTCATACTGGCAGCAGGCCCCTTACTTGGATTGGTGGCGTTGATGAAAGACATCCATACCCGTCCTACTGTAAATCCAAAGACATGATCAACCTGTTAAGAACCCATTCTGATAACAGCGACTTTATTGAATTGGTAAAAATGCTGGATGCCGATCTTGCAGAAAGAGATGGAAATGAACATGCATTTTATGACCAATTCAATAAAATTGATACCATCCGTTTTGTGGTGCTTGCCTACGAGCAGGAGCAACCCATCGGCTGTGGTGCCATTAAAGAATTTTCGGCAGAAATCATGGAAGTAAAACGGATGTATGTTACGCCCGGGAAACGCGGAAAAGGAATAGCTTCTGCTATTCTCTCCGAACTGGAAAAATGGGCTGGGGAATTGTTATGTAACCTTTGTGTTCTGGAAACCGGTAAAAGACAACCCGAAGCCATCCGGCTTTATGAACATAATGGATACCAGATCATTGAGAATTACGGGCAATATGCAGGTAAGGAAAACAGTGTGTGTTTCCAAAAAAAGCTGAAATGAATATTGACTCTTTTTTATCAAACACTATTCTAAAAATTATTTTTCATAACCTGTCCCTGTTTCTGACACTCATTTGTTATTAAGAAGAGATTTCTATTCAATAACAAGTAAATTTTATTCAGATGGACGAATTTGCATTGATTATGCGACACCAGGATGGTACCAAACTGGCTTCCCCAGAGCAGCTACAGGCATGGATGAAACAAACGATGGACTGGATCGGTGGTATTGCCGCCCAGGATAAATTTGTTAGCGGTACAGGTTTACCCTTTGATGGCGCCCGGATTGTACACTCCGACAAGACCGTTACCAATGGACCTTTTGGCGATATCAAGGAAACCATTGGCGGGCTGATTACCGTAAGGGCCGAATCTTTTGAAGAGGCTATTGAGTTTGCCGAGATGCGTCTTCTCGTCACTAAAATTTACG
>CAZFKE010000007.1:152122-154953 GCA_964519475.1 uncultured Sediminibacterium sp. | reverse complement strand
TGCAAAAGGCTGTCCTGTTTTACAGGGTGAAGGCAATACTGTTGAAGTAAGAAAAATTGCCAAAAAAGAGGGTGTTCACTAAAACAAATTCCCCCCGTATATTCAATAAATACGGGGGACTTTCTTATGCAACAACCTGAATGCATACCACATTTATTCCGCACAGAATTCAGCAAGATGACAACTGTGCTTTGTAAGCGGCTTGGTATTGAGCACATAGAAACGGCAGAAGATATTGCCGGTGAAACTTTTTTAGCTGCTCTCGAAAACTGGACCTACAAAGGCCTGCCCGAAAACCCGACTGCCTGGCTGTATACAGTTGCCAAAAACAAAGCAAGAAATTACAGTAAACGCAATAAATTTTTTAAGGAATCGATCTGTACAGAAATGAAATATACAGCTGAAGGACAGGAAGAAATAGATATTGATCTGTCTGACCAGCATATTCGAGACAGCCAGTTACAAATGCTGTTTACTTTATGCCACCCTTCTATACCCGTTGAGTCACAAATCGGTTTGTCGCTGCGCATACTTTGCGGATTCGGGATTGATGAGATTGCCAATGCTTTTTTAACTAACAAGGAAACCATTCACAAACGCCTCACAAGAGCTAAAGAGAAATTAAGGAACGAAAAAGTAGCCATCGCTTTTCCGGGTAAAAACGAAATATCCAGGCGGCTGAAAACCGTATTAACTACTTTGTATTTATTGTTTAATGAAGGTTATTATTCAGAAAGTAAAGACAGCATTCTGCGGAATGATCTCTGCCAGGAAGCCATGCGATTAACATATCTGTTAATCGATACGGAAGAAACAGCTCTTCCTCAGGTAAACGCTTTGTATGCACTAATGTGTTTTCATAGTTCCCGGTTTGAAGCCAGGAAAAATAAGCATGGCGAAATTATTTTGTACGACGAGCAGGATGAAACCCTATGGGACCGTGAATTGATCTCAAAAGGCGGCTATTATCTTCACAAAGCTTCAAACGGAAATGAAGTATCGAAATACCATTTAGAAGCGGGTATTGCATACTGGCATACCATTAAAACGGATACTATGGTTAAATGGGAAAATATTCTCCAGCTATTTAATCATTTATTGCAACTGGAGTATTCACCTATTGCTGCGCTTAACAGAACCTATGCACTTTCCAAAGCACGAAGTAAACAGGAAGCCATTATTGAAGCGGAAAAATTAAATCTCGCAACCAATCATTATTATTTTACACTGTTGGGAGAATTGTATCAAGAGATAGACAACGAAAAAGCAAAAATAAATCTGCTAACCGCCTTATCGCTTGCGAAGACAGAAGCAGACAGGCAAACCATCCAACAAAAGATCGAAAAACTGAATCCCTTTTAAGCGAAAAGACAATACCCAATAAGCTTATTGTTGTAAAAGGGCAAGACAACAATCCAGACTTTCCTGCCAGGTCTTTAACCGGATACCAAAATCATTTACCAGCGCCATTTTATCCATTACGGAATAAGCGGGTCTTTTGGCAGGGGTGGGATACTCATTAGTTGTTATGGGCAATACACGACAAGGCAAACTGGCTTTAATACGGATGGCATTTGCAAAATCATACCAGGAAATCACACCATCATTGCTATAGTGATAAATCCCGTAATGAATATTCCCTTTTTGAAGTGAGGTAATCACCTGTAATATCGTTTCTGCCAGATCGGCTGCATAAGTAGGCGACCCTTTTTGATCGTTCACTACTTTTAGTTCAGGCCGTTCCTTCATTAAGCGCAACATTGTCTTAACGAAATTATTTCCATGAGAACTATATACCCAGGAAGTACGGATAATCATTGTTTGCGCATTGTTTGCTCGTGCCAGTTTTTCACCCATCCATTTGGTGTATCCATAATAATTTACCGGATCGGTAGCTGAGTTTGTTTGGTAAGGTTCTATGCCTTTCCCATTAAAAACATAATCGGTAGAGATCTGTATAAGGGTACACTGATGTAACTGACATTGTTGTGCAATCAGGCCAACAGATTCTGCATTGATACGGTAAACCGCTTCCTGTTCTGTTTCAGCTTTATCCACCGCTGTATAGGCCGCGCAATTGATAAAATAAGCCGGCTGGTATTTTTGAAAAAAAGCCGAAAAGGTTGCAGGCTGAGATAAGTCCAGGCTACTCCTGTTTGTAAAGATGAACTGAAATGCATCAGCATAACGGGCAGCCAATTGCTCCAGTTCATAACCTAACTGGCCATTCTTGCCGGTAATAGCGATAACAGGTTTAGACATTATTTGTATTTAATTTATGATACCCCTTAACTCCTCGATTCAAATTCTTTCGGTTGTTTAGACCATTCTTCTTTTGGCAATGATTTGAAATAATCATAGGTCTTCTTCAGGCCTTCTGCCCTGTCTATGCTGGGTAACCATCCTAATATTTCTTTGGCCTTGGTTATATCAGGCCTTCTTTGTTTGGGATCATCTACCGGTAAAGGCTTATAAATAATTTTAACAGAAGATCCCGTAAGTTTCAATACTTCTTCCGCAAAATCTTTTAAGGATATTTCATTTGGATTACCCACATTTACAGGCATCGTATAATCACTCATTAATAAACGGTAAATACCTTCTACAAGATCATCTACATAACAAAACGAACGTGTTTGGCTTCCGTCGCCAAAAACTGTAAGGTCTTCTCCGCGTAATGCCTGCCCAATAAATGCAGGTAAAGCACGGCCGTCATTCAGGCGCATACGCGGCCCATAAGTATTGAAGATTCGGATAATACGGGTTTCCACTCCATGAAATGTATAATATGCGCGGGTAATAGATTCCATAAAACGTTTGGCTTCATCGTA
>CAZFKE010000007.1:116813-152112 GCA_964519475.1 uncultured Sediminibacterium sp. | reverse complement strand
ACCGGGTTTACATTACCCCAATATTCTTCTGTTTGCGGGTGTACCATCGGATCGCCATATACTTCACTGGTGGATGCTACCAATATCCTTGCGTGTTTGGCTTTGGCAAGTCCCAGGCAATTATGTGTTCCCAATGCCCCCACTTTCAATGTTTGAATTGGGATTTTAAGATAATCGATCGGACTGGCGGGAGAAGCAAAATGCAGGATATAATCTAATGAACCGGGTATATGAATAAATTTAGAAACATCATGATGATAGAACTCAAAATCGGGAAGCTTGAAAAGGTGTTCAATATTGCGCAGGTCTCCGGTAATCAGGTTATCCATACCCATAACATGATAATCCTCTTTAATAAACCTGTCGCACAAATGAGAACCCAGGAACCCTGCGGCACCTGTAATGAGTATTCTTTTCTTTTCCATATTAGATAGCATTAGGGCGACCAATACTTTCGTAATGGTAACCGAGTTCCTTAATAAATTTTACATCAAAGAGATTGCGCCCGTCAAATATTACCCTGTTTTTCAGGCGGGTATTGATCATATCAAAATCAGGCGTTCTGAATTCACTCCATTCTGTGGCAATGATCAGTGCATCTGCATCCTGAAGGGCGCTATATTGACTTTCGGCATATGCTATCTTATCCCCTATCTGTTTTTTTACATTCGGCATTGCTTCGGGGTCAAATGCTTTTATAGTAGCCCCTGCAGCAATTAACGCGTCGATCAGGTATAAAGCCGGCGCTTCACGAATATCATCTGTATTGGGTTTAAATGCCAACCCCCATAAAGCAAACTGTTTGCCTTTTACATTATTATTAAAATAAGCCATGATTCGAGGGATGAGATGCAGTTTCTGCAATTCATTTACCTCTTCTACGGATTTCAATATTTTAAAATCGTAGTTAACATCTTCCGAGGATTTGATCAATGCCTGTACATCTTTCGGAAAACAACTTCCTCCGTAACCGATACCGGGGAACAGAAAACGTTTACCTATCCGCTCATCACTGCCAATGCCTCTTCTTACCATGTCAACATCGGCACCCAGCCTTTCACACAATTGAGCGATCTCATTCATGAAAGATATTTTGGTAGCCAGGAATGAGTTGGCAGCATATTTGGTGAGTTCAGCAGATTTCTCGTCCATAAAAATAACGGGGTTGCCCTGTCGTACAAATGGCGCATACAAATCACTCATCACTTTTCTGGCCCTTTCCGAGTTAGTGCCTATCACCACTCTATCGGGCTTCATAAAATCATCCACAGCAACGCCTTCCCGTAAAAATTCGGGGTTACTTACTACGTCAAATTCACCTTTAAAATTCTTTGCAACAGCATTCCGCACTTTTTCTGCTGTGCCAACAGGCACCGTGCTTTTATCGATGATCACTTTATAATCCGTAAGCAGTTTACCCAGATCATGTGCAACACCCAATACATAACGCAGATCTGCAGAACCATCTTCACCCGGCGGTGTGGGCAATGCCAGAAAAATAATCAATGCATCTTTAATACCTTCTGCCAAATCGGTTGTGAATGCCAAACGGTCTTCCTTTACATTTCTCAGGAATATTTTTTCCAGACCGGGTTCAAATATGGTGATCTCGCCATTCGATAATTTTTCAACTTTATTTTTATCAATATCGATACAGGTAACTTTATTTCCCGTTTCGGCAAAACAGGTTCCGGTAACCAGACCTACATATCCTGTTCCTACCACTGCTATTTTCATTTCTTATTTCTTTAAAAAATTTAGAATTGTATTTGTGATATACGTCAACTGTTCCGTATCCATTTCTGTATGCACCGGTAATGAAATCACACGCTCGGTAAGCCAATCCGTTACGGTGAGATGATAATGAGACATATCATACGCCGCAAACATTTCCTGCCGATGTCCGGGTACCGGATAATAGATCATCGAAGGAACAGAATGTTCCGCCAGATAGGCGCTAAGCCCATCCCTGTCAACCCCATTCAATAACAGGGTGTATTGATGATATACATGTTTGCTATAGGGGGCAACATACGGTGTGGTAAGGGCAGGGTGATTGGCAAATGCTTTATCATAAAATACAGCTACCTCCTGCCGGGCCTGGTTATAATGATCCAGTTCACGCAATTTAATATTCAAGATGGCTGCCTGTATCGTATCCAATCGGGAATTACAGCCCACCATTTCATGATAATACCTTTTTTGCTGGCCATGATTGGCAATCATTTTCATTTTATGCGCCAGTGCATCATCATTGGTAAACAATGCGCCGCCATCTCCGTAAGCACCAAGGTTTTTACTTGGATAAAAAGACGTGGCGCCCACCGTGCCGATAGTACCCGTTTTCTGTTTAGTACCGTTACGGAAAGTATAATCACAACCGATTGCCTGTGCATTATCTTCTATCACATACAAACCAAATTCATGGGCAATTTCCATGATCTCTTCCATAGGCGCCGCATGGCCATAGAGATGAACCGGCACAATGGCTTTGGTTTTTGACGTGATCGCTTTTCGTAAAGAAATAGGATCCATGCAAAATGTTTTCGGATCTACTTCAACAAAAACCGGTTTTAGTTTTAACAATGCCACCACTTCGGTAGTAGCTATATATGTGAAGGAAGGTGTGATCACTTCATCGCCAGGCTGGAGGTCGAGCGCCATCATGGCTATCTGTAAAGCATCTGTTCCGTTGGCACAGGGAATCGTGTGTTTAACATTAAGATAATGACTCAGGCCTGTTGCAAATTCCTGAACCGGCTTACCATTAATATATGCGGCACTGTCCAACACTGCCTGGATAGCCGAATCGACCTCAGGTTTTATTTTCAGGTATTGGGTTTTGGTATCAACCAGTTGTATCGGCCTCATTGGTATTGCTGATTTTGGTTGGCGAAATTACTTAAAAAACTAGTAGAGACGGGCAGAAATACCATTTATAAACTCATATAATCCAAGCTCTTTTATTCGTTTCTTTGTAACTCATCATTCCGGATTTCAAATGATCCTATACCGCCTATTTACCTGGCTATACCCGAAAATTGCCTGGTTGATCAGCTTCTACAACCCTAAAGCCCGTTTATGGCTCAAAGGTCGGAAAGCTGTTTTCAAAAAACTGGCGGCCGCATTTCATACTAATAAAAAACCGGTAGTATGGATGCACTGTGCTTCATTAGGCGAATTTGAACAGGGCTTACCTGTATTAGAATCTATCCGTAAGCAATACCCGGAATATACATTTCTGCTTACCTTCTTCTCGCCTTCAGGGTATGAAGTAAGAAAAGATTACAATGGGGTTGACCATGTTTTTTATTTGCCCATGGATACCCCCCATCATGCCAACCGCTTCCTCAATATCGTTCAGCCATCACTTATCCTGTTTGTAAAATATGAGTACTGGTATTATTACCTGCAGGAAGCCGACCAACGAAACATTCCTGTACTGCTGGTATCAGGTATTTTCCGGAAAGACCAGCCTTTCTTTCAATGGTATGGAGGATTATATAGAAAAATGCTGGGCTATTTTTCACAGCTCATCGTACAAAGCCAGGCTGATGCCGCACTTCTACAAACCATCGGCTTTCAGGAAAAAGTGATCGTTAGCGGCGATACCCGTTTCGACAGGGTGATAGAGATTGCCCATCATTTTCAACCCATTCCCGCTATTGAGCATTTTTGCGGCACCCATCCTGTAATCGTGGCCGGAAGTACCTGGACTGAAGATGATGAGGAACTGGATCATTTTGCAAATACCCATCCTAATATCAGGTTTATCATTGCCCCACACGATATTGATGAAGACAGGTTACAGGAATGCCTCCGTTTATACAAAAATGCTGTATTGTATTCTCAATATGAAAAAGCATATCAATCCGGAAAGCCCATACCAGCCGATAAGAATGTGTTGATCATCGATAATGTAGGTATGCTGAGCAGGTTATATCATTATGCCACTATCTGTTATGTGGGCGGTGGATTTGGAGATGACGGTATTCACAATATCCTGGAAGCAGCCGTATACGCCAAGCCTGTGGTTTTTGGCCCTGTTTACGATAAATATTTTGAGGCAGAAGAATTGCTCAATTACGGCGGTGCATTCAGTATTGAAGACTCGTTGGAACTGGAAGCCTTGTTCAAAGAATTACTGGAAGACGCTAACGAATACCAGCATGCAGCCACTGCTTCAAAAGCATATGTAAAAAGCAAAGCCGGCGCCTCTAATAAAGTGATGGATTATATTGAAGCAAACCGTCTTTTAATCAATTGATCAAAGAGCCTTACCGTTTCACTACTGTCGGGCCAACTAAGTTTTACTTTTAACTCGCGTTGTATCCAGTATTCCGCTTCAGGGTAGATACTGAAAGCATTGATAGTCTTCAGGCTTCTCTCGTACATGTTCTCATCTCCTCGGAAAAGATCGTTTACAAACAAAAAGCGGTCGTTAAGACCAATGGCTTTTTTAAGATCACGGATAGGCGCTTCCTGTAAAGCAGTGGCAACTTCCATTCGTTCTTCTTTTAATTTTTCATTCAGGCTTTCCGATTCTTTGGAAAGAATCGCATTCAGATCGAATATCTCTGCAGGTTTTCTTTGTTCCATGTATGGTTCAGCCGCAGGTTCTTTTACCTGATGCGTTAAAGTAGGGATCTCATGGTTTTGGTCAAACAGCCAGTTATTCGGAATCAGCATATTTCCCGCAACCTCTTTTACTAATTCGGGGGTTTCGGAAGCCTGGCTGTGGCCAATATTGGCAGGTAACACAACAGAAATCTTACCCGCAGTTTGCGCAGGGGCCTTTTTTTTCTGTAATTCCAGCAGCAGCAATTGGGCCGTAAAAGCCATTTTTTCGGCTCCGGCATGCTGGTCAAATTGCTCTTTTAGTTTGTTGATTAATGTACCTACTCTTTCCATTGGATGTAATACATTTGGGGTTACCAATAGCGAAGCTTTCTTAAAGCTACAAACGTTTTCTTTGATAATTTATTTTACAGATGTTTATTGAACCAAATTTAACAGGTGGCAAAAGAGGCTGGATTGAGGTAATCTGCGGGAGTATGTTCAGCGGGAAGACCGAAGAACTGATCCGCAGGCTAAAAAGGGCCAGGATCGCCAACCTGAAAGTGGAGATCTTCAAACCCGGGATGGATGTGCGATACGACGAAACCAAGGTGGTTAGCCATGATGCCAATACGATTGCTTCTACTCCCATCGATAATTCACAAACCATCCTGCTATTAGCTGAAGGCGTTGATGTAGTGGGAATTGATGAAGCCCAGTTCTTCGACGACCAAATCATTCATGTCTGCGAAGTATTGGCCTTAAGGGGCGTGAGGGTGATCGTTGCCGGATTGGATATGGATTACATGGGTAAACCTTTCGGGCAAATGCCTTACCTCTTGTCGATCGCCGATTATATTACCAAACTTCACGCAATCTGTATGAAGTGCGGCAATATTGCCAACATCTCTTACCGCAAAACCGAACAGCAAGGGCAGGTACTGATTGGCGAAAAAGAAACCTACGAACCCCGATGCCGTCATTGTGCCAATGAAAAATAAGCACCGCATATTTGCATTGATCAAAAAAGATATATTACTGGAAACCCGCCAGCAGTATACCTTATATGGTGTACTCCTTTATGTGGCTTCCACTATTTTCGTTGTTTATCTTTCCATGGATAAACCGGAGGATACAACATGGAATGGTTTATTCTGGGTGATCCAATTATTCGTTTGTATCAACGCAGTTGCCAAAAGTTTCCTGGCCGAAAGCAGGGGCAGGATGTTGTATTTCTATTCGATCGCAGGGGCGGTTGATTTTGTTTTGTCAAAATTACTCTTCAACATACTGCTTATGATGGTGATGAGCCTGCTAAGCCTGGCTATTTTCTCAGTATTGCTGGGTAATCCTTTGGAGAACGCACTTCAATTTGTCTTTATCACTTGCCTGGGTGGTATGAGCCTTAGCCTGGTATTTACTTTTTTAGCGGCGATTGCAGCCAAAGCACAACAACAGGCAGCTTTGATGGCTATTATGGGCTTCCCGATTATTATCCCCCAATTATTATTGTTGATGAAAATTTCCACTTCCGCTTTTTCTTCAGTAATACAGGCCGGTTGGTGGCAGATGGTTTTCCTGCTGGTTGGACTTGATCTGATGGTGGTGGCATTAGCCGTGATCCTCTTTCCATTTCTCTGGAAAGATTAAATATGCCCCGCACCAACACTCTGTACGCCGCATCTCTGGGCGAAAAGGAATTTCTATTCACCGCAGAGGCAGAGAGAAGCAGAGGTATCATCAGTGTATTTATTAAAACCGCAAATGCCTTACAGTCTGTCCCTTATTGATCAGTTGTTTCAATGAATCGATACCGATTTTAAGATGGTTCTCCACAAATTCAGAAGTTACTTTTTTATCACTCGCTTCTGTTTTTACACCATCTGGTATCATAGGCTGGTCACTCACCAATAACAAAGCACCCGTTGGAATTTTATTATAAAACCCTACTGTAAAAATAGTAGCTGTTTCCATATCGATTGCATAGGCCCTTACTTTGGTTAGGTAGTCTTTGAATTCTTCATCATGCTCCCAAACCCTTCTGTTGGTAGTATACACTGTACCGGTCCAATAATCTACTTTATAATCACGGATCGTTGTGGAGATCGCTTTCTGCAAAGCAAATGCGGGCATGGCAGGAACTTCAGGTGGAAAATAATCATTGGAAGTACCTTCTCCCCTGATCGCTGCAATCGGCAGTATCAGATCTCCTATCTTATTCCTTCTTTTTAAACCGCCACATTTACCAAGGAATAAAACCGCTTCGGGTTCAATAGCAGTTAGCAGATCCATTACAGTTGCAGCGCCCGGACTACCCATCCCGAAATTAATAATCGTAATGCCATTGGCAGTAGCGCATTGCATGGGCCTGTCGTGACCGATTATTTTTACTTTGTTCCATTTGGCAAACATGGTTACATAATTGCTGAAATTGGTCAGCAGCACATATTTGCCAAAGTTGGCCAATTGCTCACCGGTATATCGCGGAAGCCAGTTATTTACAATCTCCTGTTTCGTTTTCATATATCACCGATTTGATCAATACTCAATCAGTATCTTTGGAAAAAATAATTGGCTAAATTACAAAAAATGCTGCTGTAAACAAAGCCTATGCTCAAAATCAACTATCCTGCACCCGGTTTCCGTATCAAAGAAGAAGATGGCAAAGAATGGATATTTGACGAATTCCGTAAGCAATGGATACGTCTTACACCCGAAGAATGGGTTAGGCAAAACATGCTGCAATACCTTGTGCAGGTAAAAAAATATCCGGCTTCTCTTATCGCTATCGAAAAAGAAATCGCGCTCGGCGAGCTCAGGAAACGGTTTGATATCCTTGTTTATAAAGATGCCCGCCCATGGATGATTATCGAGTGTAAAGAAATGAATGTGTCTTTAGATGAATCGGTATGGAAGCAGGTACTCAATTACAATATCACCGTTCAGGCAAATTTTATCCTCATTACCAACGGGACGGATAATTATGGTTTCTCTCTCCAAAACGGAGTAGCCGAACAATTATCCGAGTTGCCGGATTACTGATTGAATGGTGCCCCTTTGGGCCTACAGAATACGATTTGAAAACAGAAGATTATCTTTATCGTCAATATTTACTTCACATATGAAATACAGGGTCTCCATCATTGTTTTATCTTTTCTCTATCCTTTTATCGCGTTCAGCCAGATATTGAATATTGATAAATCGGACACTTCAGATTATGTGAGTAAAGCAAAAGCCAATTTCAATTTCAGTTCAGGTCTGGAGGTAGATAAACAACAGATCACTTTATGGGATGCTACCAATACTGCGGAGATGATGCTGCAGAAAAAAAGAGAATTACTTATCGCCGCAGCCAGTTACCGTTTTACCTACAATGGGCCGGATGATATTTTAAACGCCGGCTTTATCCATTTTCGTTATCGCCACAATTATAAAAACAAAATCCAACCCGAAACCTTTGTGCAATATCAATGGGATAATAAACGCGGTTTAGTGCACCGTGCATTAGGCGGCATGAATATCCGCTACAATTTATGGAAAGCGGATAAATGGGATTTTAATGCAGGACTCGGTTTCATGTATGAAGAAGAAAAATGGAATTACGATGCGGTAGATTCTAACAAACAACCCGCTAATCCCATACCCATCACTAATCAATTGATCAAGCTAAATTCTTATATACGCCTCGACTGGAAAGCCAGTGAAAACAGCGATATCGCTATTAATGTATTTCTGCAGACCCGGCCCAATTCTTTCAAACCCCGTATTGCACCGCATATACAATGGAATATCAATGCCGGCAAACATATCGGTTTCAGCATAAGCTTTTCCGGTATTTATGATGAAGCACCGGTGGTGCCTATTCATAAATTTTATTACAGTTTGTCCAACAGCCTTGTATTTAAAATATAAAAGTAGCGCCATTACGTTTGTAACGGCGCTACTTTTATATTTTGTTTGGTTAATCTGCTATGGGAAGATCCCCAGTTCGGCGTAGGAAGTACCTACTTTATTAATGGCACAAACATATGCCGCTGTGCGCATATCCGGTATCTCGGGATTGCTTTTCCAGATCTCCATGATCTCACGGGTGGCAGTGATCATGGTTTCTTCCAGTCCGCTATGCACCAGATCTACTTCTTCCGGTCCATGCAAAATGAATTTTCTTTCTGCATCGGTTACTTTTTTAGTAGTCAGGTTTTCTATCTGCTCAAGAATATGGCTGTTCATATTTTCAGTAAACCGTTTTTCCATTCTTCCATAGCGTACATGACTCAGATTCTTCAACCACTCAAAATAAGAAACGGTTACACCACCTGCATTCAAATACATATCCGGAACGACCAGGATACCTTTTTTAGCGAATATTTCATCCGCTTCCGGTGTCAGGGGCCCGTTGGCCGCTTCTCCAATAATCTTGGCTTTTACCCTGTCCGCATTATCGGCATTAATCACATTCTCCAACGCAGCCGGGATCAGGATATCACATTCCGCTTCCAGGACATCCGCACTCTTCGCAAAATTGGTAGCGCCAGGAAAGTTAAGGATAGAACCGGTTGTTTGCTTATGTTGAAAAACCGCTTCTTCATGTAAACCGGCAGGATTCATAATAGCGCCATCATGTTCTGCAATCGCAATAATGATCGCACCATTCTCGCGGAAGAATTTAGCGCTGTGGTAACCCACATTACCCAATCCCTGTACAATTACTTTTTTACCTTTTACACCAATGGTCATACCCAGCTTTTTCATTTCATCAGGCATATTCAACACTTCACGAATGCCATAATATACACCCAGCCCGGTTGCTTCTTTACGGCCACGTACGCCACCTTGTGTAATAGGCTTACCCGTTACACAACCTGCTCCATCTATCTCGCCGGGTTTTAATGAAGTGTACGTATCTACAATCCATGCCATCTCTCTTTCGCCGGTTCCGTAATCAGGTGCAGGCACATCAATACCGGGGCCGATAAAATTTTTCTTTACCAATTCACTGGTGTAACGGCGGGTGATCTTCTCTAATTCATACACACTATGTTTTCTCGGGTTGATCTTGATACCGCCTTTGGCACCACCAAAAGGCACGTTCACAATAGCGCATTTATAGGTCATTAGCGAAGCCAGGGCCATTACTTCATCCTGGTTTACTTCATCACTGAAACGGATACCCCCTTTGCAAGGTGATTTGTGTTGCGAATGCTGCACACGATACGCTTCGATCACTTCGATCCTTCCATCATCCATCTTAACGGGAAAACGCATACTGTAAATACTGTTACAGGCCTTGATCTGTTCCAGTAAGCCGTTTTCCCATCGGGTAAACTTTGACGCCTTATCAAAACTTTTTTCCACGCTGTGAAAAAAGCTGTAGGGTTGTTGACTTGACATGAGTAAATAGTTTAGTTTGTTTTTGACTTTTTATTAGCAGGCAGCAATACTGCCATTGAGCATTGGTTGCGTCGCACACTTGTGCAGCTGGTTCTTTTTTGGGCTGGAATGTATTGTCGGTTGTAAGAAATGGATTGTGGGCCAAATCATGTTCACGGTTTACGTCTCACAACGGAAGAAAATTATTTTTTCTCTAGCTTAGATATCTTCCTGTCTAAATTGAACACATAAAAAAATAATCCCAGCAAAACCGTCAGTACTACGGCCACCACTACATAAATCTTTCCGTTACTGCGCATCATATCAGCATTATCTGCATTCACTGTATTTTGTGCATTTGCCGCTATACTAACCACAGCCAGCAGCATCACAAAAAGTATCCTTTGAAACTTATTCATGGGCAAATTGTTTTTGATGAATGATTGCTACCCTGATCCGTAATGTAGTAATCCATACACTCAGTAATGTCCAGCCAATAAAAGCAGGATACATAACGGTACGCATCGACATCGTGGTATCTTTCGGATTCAACCCCGGGTTACCCTCGCTACCCATACCACCGGGGTGCAGGCTTTCGGTTAATCTCGGTAAAATCCAAATCGTAGGGAATAACATAAAGAAGGCGAAAATATTATACACCGCTCCTATCCTTGCCTGTTTTTCTTCATCCTGCAAACTGCCTTTCAAAACAAAATAAGCGAAGTAGATAAGTAAGGCAATAGCAGTACCATTCTGTTTGGCATCCCCGCTCCAGGGCTTGCCCCATTGGTAATTGGCCCAGATCATTCCGGTAACCAACCCCAATACACCTAAAAAAGTACCGGTACGTGCAAATTCAGTTGAGTAAATCGTATTTATTTCATCCGGTTTACGTAAATATTTGATGGCATATACTACCGAAACAGTAAAGCATACCATCATGGCAATCCACATGGGTACATGAAAAAAAAGGTTACGGATGGTCTCCTTCAAAGGAACACCCGGAGGAGATGGAACCGGGACAAAAAATCCATAAGAACAAGTATATACCAAGAGAACAAAACTTAACAGCTTCCACCAGGACTTTCGAATCATGATTTGTTTTTTACAGTAAAACCTTTCACATCTGTTCCACAAACTAACAACTGTGAGCGCAAAATTAGGTGAAAGGGGAGCACAAAATTAGTATTGTGTAAAAATTACCAAATCTCTTGGATTTTGAAATCCGAAATTTTGGAATTATCATTTGAGATTATATTCATGCATGGCGAAACTGTTGCCCGATATTAAAAATCTCTCCCTTGATTTTATAACAGAAGGCAAGCGTATTAATGCATTAAAAAATATTACTATGTCTGTAACCAATGGTGAAATTCTCGCAATTGTGGGGGAATCGGACTCAGATAAATCGGTTGCGGCCTTATCTATCCTTCAATTATTGCCTACACCTCCGGCTATTTATCATTCCGGTGAAATAGGGTTGACTATTAATACAGAAACAAAAAGATCAGTGAGATGCAAGCAAAAACAAAAATCATTGCCTTTTTGATAAAATAAGATTGTCCGATCCGGCATGAATATTCCATCGTTATCCACACCCGTTAAACGGCGGGCAAAAACAAAACACCCTTATACAAAAGCCTTTCTCGCCTGCCAATCCTTATTGCATCAGAAAGGAAAACGGCTACCGGTGGTGAGTGATTTTATGGAGATAGATCATGCAGGAAACATTGTAGAGATCTGGTAGGCAGATCAGGTATATCATCATACATAAAATGTTTATAAACAGATACTTATAGCATACATGCCAGGCACCATTATCAAGGATATCCACATATCATTCTATTCAATCCCCCTCTATTTCAGCTGAAATTGGCGTATTGGAGCGCTTGTCTTACCTTTGCCGACTTCTGAAATTCATGCCGTAACATGAAGTTCGTGCCCTCCGCCAACATTGGCGTGACATAAACTGATTGTGGCTATCATCTATAAAACAGGATTAGACACATGAAATTATCGCAATTTAAGTTTGACCTTCCCTTAAACCTCATCGCACAGAACCCGACCAAAAAAAGAGAAGACAGCCGTATGATGGTTGTTGACCGTAAGACCGGGCATATGGAGAACAGGCATTTCCGAGACATCCTCGAGTATTTTGACGACAAGGATGTATTTGTAGTAAACAACACCAAAGTATTTCCGGCAAGAATGTATGGCCGGAAAGAAAAAACAGGCGCAAAAATTGAAGTATTTCTTTTGCGCGAACTGAACAAACCCAATCGTTTATGGGATGTGATCGTTGATCCCGCAAGAAAAATCCGTGTGGGTAATAAATTATATTTCGGGGAGAATGAAGAACTGGTTGCCGAAGTAATTGATAACACCACCAGCCGTGGCCGCACCATCCGTTTTTTATGGGATGAGGATGATGAAAGTTTCAAAAAAATGCTTGAGCATTTAGGAGAAACCCCACTGCCTAAATACATCAAACGCAAACCCGACGAAGAAGATAAAGAAAGGTACCAGACCGTTTATGCAAAACATGAAGGCGCTGTAGCTGCGCCTACGGCAGGTTTACACTTCAGCAAAGAGCTGATCAAACGTTGTGAGATCCTGGGTATCCGTTTTGCAGAAGTTACCCTGCATACCGGCTTAGGTACCTTCCGCCCGATTGAAGTGGAAGACCTGAGTAAACACAAAATGGATGCAGAGTATTATGCAATTGATGAGCAGGCCTGCAACATCGTTAACAAAGCGAAAGAAACCGGCCACCGTATCTGTTCTATCGGAACTACCACTATGCGTGCGATGGAAAGCAGTTTTACAGCTCAGAAACTATTGAAGCCAAGCGAAGGATGGACCAATCACTTTATCCACCCTCCTTATAAATTTAATGTAGCAGATAGTTTGGTTACGAATTTTCACTTACCAAAAACCAGCCTGCTGATCATGACCTGTGCTTTTGCCGGTTATGATTTGGCAATGGAAGCTTATAAGAAAGCAATCAAAGATAAATACCGTTTCTTCAGTTATGGAGATGCATTGCTGATCGTTTAACCAATCTATTGTTTTTTATAAAGCCTCAACATTTGTTGGGGCTTTGTTTTTGGGTGGAGGCCAATATTCATAGGGCAGTTTCGTACACATTTTCTCCCAACATGCCCAATAGCCCTGCATCATTAATTCGCTGCCATCAAAATAACTGCCATTGGCCAATACGATCACCGGCTTACCGCGTATTAAGTAGATGACAGAGCTGACCGGTGCGAAATAAGTGTTCTTGGGAAGATAAGATTGGTGCGCTATTGGGTTCCTTCTTCAACAGAAACATTAATAGTATACTACACTGTCTCTACGTAGATCTTCCAAATATTTCAGTTAAGATAAAGACTATTACGGCAATAAAAAAACCGCTGATAATGATTTAGTATCCCCCTCTTTTAACTCAAGCTCTAATTCAGGGCTGCTGCACCAGTTGGTCTTGCATTGTACTTTGTCTATTCCCGGTGCTACTATAAATTCTTCTGAACCTCCATTGGCAAGTTTCCTGACTTCAGTACCGTCAATTAAAATTTTGTACCCTCTTGCGCGGTTAATCCATTCGCTTTTTCGGTTGATGATGATTTGGGTTATCATGTTTTTATAATCCGAATAATCCTTTGTTCAGCAACTGCAGGGTCTTTGTTTTGTATTCACTCGGAACCAATAAAGAAATATTATGCGGGCTGCCACCATAACTTACCATGGTTACCGGCACTTCTTTTACGGCGCTAAACAGTTTCTGTAATACATCTTCTGTTTTCGCAATCTCGTTTCCTACAATAGATACAATGGTTTGTTTCTGTTCAACATCTACGGTTCCGAAGGGTTCCAGTTCCCTTACAATTTGCAAAAGATACATATCCGAATCAATGGTTACAGATACCGCCACTTCAGATGTAGTGATCATATCGATAGAAGTATGGTATTTCTCAAACACTTCAAATACCTTGCGCAGGAAGCCGTAGGCCAACAGCATGCGGCTGCTTTTTATTTTGATAGCGATGATACCGTCTTTGGCTGCAACAGCTTTTACACCAACGCTTCCTGCTTCTTTTGTGATCACAGTTCCGGCTGCTTCAGGTTCCATGGTATTCAATAATTTCACCGGAACATTTTCCTGTTGTGCGGGCCAGATACAGGTTGGGTGCAGGATCTTGGCACCGAAATAAGCCAATTCAGCGGCTTCATCAAAACTCAGTTGTTTAATGGCAACGGTCTTATCAACAATACGTGGATCATTATTGTGCATACCATCAATATCTGTCCATATTTCACAAACATTGGCATGTATCGCTGCTGCGATCAACGAGGCCGTATAATCACTGCCACCCCGTTTCAGGTTGTCTACTTCGCCTTTGGCATTTCGGCAGATATATCCCTGGGTGATGAATAATATTTTCGTGCTATTCTGCTGTAGTAATTGGCTCAATCTTACTTTGATGCTACCCAACTGTGGTTCTTCATTGGCATCAATTGACATAAATTCCAAAGCAGGTAATAAGAGGTGATCAATACCCTGCTCTTCAAGGTATGTACTGAACAACTTAGTACTCATTAACTCGCCTTGTGCCAGGATATCTTTATTCAATGCTTCACTGAAGGAAATGCGGAGAATGATATTCAGGAATTCAAAATGTTCTGTTACGATCGCATTTCCCTTGGCAAGTGTGGCTTCCTTCTTTAAAAGGTCTGTCACAAATACACGATAATGTGCTTCCAGTTTATCTATCTTCTGTTTTGCCGCTACACGGTCGCCCTGCGACAAACTACTGCTGATCTCTACCAATGCATTCGTGGTTCCGCTTAATGCGCTCAATACACAAATGGTGGGTTCATTGTTTTTAGTGATCAACTGAGCCACCTGGTGCATACGTTCCGGCTTTCCAACGCTGGTGCCGCCAAACTTCATTACTTTCATAAAAAACCCCCTCCCCCGTTTTTTTGATGATTAAAAATTTGTGCAAATGTACAAGCTAAGGGGGTATTCAGGAACAAGTATTTTTTATTAACAAGCGTTAGTGTAGCAAGGGTTTGCGAGGATGTCTACTGACCAAATGGCTTTTGAGAAGAGCAATCGGCATTAGGACCCGGATCGATCTTAAAATAATTACAGAAATACCGGTAATAGCCATACCTGTACTTTGCGGCTTCTTCACCCTTATTGCATTCGATACCTCCATTGATTACATTCACTACAGTGCCAAAACCGGGAACACGGCCAGAAGCTATATCCTTTTCGGTAGGCATCCAATGATGGGTAATGATATCATGACAGGATGGTTTGGGAAACTGCGGCATTGTCCAGAACCAGATCGCAGAGGCAAAACAGGTAACCGGATCCCTGTTAATCAATCCCGGATCTTTCAGGAGTTTTTCTTTATCATGAAAATACATTTCACTAAACTGCCCGTAATTATAATTCCAGCTGATCTGTAAAGGCCCACGGCCATGATAGGATTGGCCGGCAACAGGCGGATATTTTATTTTGGCGGAATCATTATATTGCGGGCAACCTTTTTCACATTTTTTTTCCTCTGTAAAATACAGTCCCCATTTATAATAGCCACTAGGCGCGTCGTCCCATCCTCCACCGGTTTCATAAGCGATATTGGCAAGAAAAGCACAGAGTTCCCGCTTTTGAACGATTATATCATCTTCAGATAAAAATTGAGGAAAAGAATCTGCCGCTGCCAGAAATGCTTTGAAAGAAAAAAAATCCTTCTTTATTTTTTTATGCGATGGATCTTGATATGATGACATATCAAAACGATTTGGGAACAGCTCATTCCATTTTTTCTCGGTAAGGTATTTAGACAGCTTACTGTGCTTACTGATATTTTTCTGCGCAGAAGCCATTACTGCACTAACCATTATTGAAAAGGTTATGATAAATAGTCTTTGTATGATCTGAGGCAACGTAAACATTGTGTAAGATCAGAAGGTTAGTGAAAATTTTTCGGCTACTGCTTTCAGATCCAAGACTACACTATCTACCAAAGGAATACCCTCTTTCATCCGTATTGTTTCCATTTCTCTTTCGGGATCACCTGGAATTAAAACGCTGTCATAACCCTCTGCAGGTTTCGCTGAACGGAAACGTTGGATCCAATTATCCATATGCTGTTTAAATTCATTTGCAGGGCGGAATGCATCTACCCGCATGGCACCAAAAAAATGCCCCAGGCCTTTACCCGGCATATTTTCCGGCATGGGCACATACGCGGGAAACGGAGGCGCCCATGGCCCGTAAGAGGCACCGCTTAATACGGCAGAGAAAATATCTACAATACTTCCCAATGCATAGCCTTTATGACTGCCATGCTCCCGATCACTTCCCAATGGAAGCAACGCTCCCTGTTTTTTTAAAATATTGGCATCTGTTGATGCATTACCCTCTTTATCCTGTACCCAGCCAACGGGTGTATCTAGATTTTTTCTTTGTAAGATTTCAAGTTTTCCATTTGCAGCTGTTGTTGTGGCAAAGTCTGCCACAAATGGCGGTTGCTGATCAGCAGGAATGGCAACAGCAATAGGATTGGTACCCAGCATTCTTTCAACAGAAAACGTGGGTGCTACTAAAGCACTCGCATTGGTCATGGCCATACCGATCATATCATATTGCAAAGCCATCATGGCATGATGTCCTGCGATACCAAAATGATTGGTATTTCTAACACTTACCCAACCAGTGCCTACATTCTTTGCTTTATCAATCGCTACCTGCATGGCAAAAGGTGCTACTACCAAACCCAACCCGGCATCTCCATCCACTACAGCAGTAGAGGGTGTTTCATGAACCACCTTAATATCGGGTGTTGCATTTACACGGCCGGCTTCCCACAAACGCACATAGCCAGTGAGGCGGGCTACTCCATGACTATCAATACCCCTGATATCTGCAGCAATCAAACCTGTAGTCGCTGTTTTTGCATGTTCGTCGGAACAACCGATACTTTTAAAAACTGAATATGTAAATTGATATAATTGATCGTAAGAGCACAACATGATCGTTATCTGAATTAAATAGATTGAAAATGATTCCAGTATTGCAAGATAAACGAATATAAAAATAAAAGGAGATGCCACATCTGGTAACATCTCCTTTTAGTATGCAATATTTTATGATTAAAAAGGCAGGTCATCCAACGGCTCCGTCAGATCATTCGCTGATGGCGTTGCTGCTGCCGGCTGTGAATAGGCGGGTTGTGATTGATAATTACTCCCTCCGCTACCGCTATTACTAATACCCGCATCACTGCTTTTGGCACCCAATAACTGAACACTCAGCACACGCAATGACAGTGTAGCGCCACTTCGGCCATCCTGCGTAGTATACGTGCGTACATCAGGCTGCCCCTCGGCATAAACCTGTGTGCCCTTTTTCAAATAAGGTGCCACAGCTACCCTGTCGGTCCAGTAGGCACAGTCTACCCAGGTAGTCCTGTCTTTCTGGTTGCCCTGTGCATCTTTAAACTTTTCTGTATGGGCCACTGTAAAATTGATCACACTTTTTCCGTTCACGTTGTTTACGATGGCGTCTTTACCCAGATTGCCGATTACCTGAAGCTTTATCATAACTGGTTCGTTTTTGTAAATGTTCAAAAAAAATGAAATTACTGAAATGCGTATTTACCACATAAACAAAGTTTTTTTCACTGTATAATTTGGGGCTAAACTCCTGGTTAGATACCGCAAGCAGGCTGCTAATCACTCAATTAGCTTTAATATATAGGCGTTTTACGCATATCTCTTTCTGCATTTTTTCCGCTTTCGTAACCTGCTAAAAGCTTTCCAGGCAGCTTTTCGGCCTACTTGTTTTAATTTTGCTGCTTATCTCTTATAAAAGAGGTGTTTAATTTTGTGATATGAGTCGTAAAGGAAAAGTCCTGGTAGCTATGAGCGGCGGTATTGACAGTACTGTGGTTGCTCTTATGCTGCACAATGAAGGATATGAGGTGGTGGGCATCACCATGAAAACCTGGGATTATGCCAGTAGCGGTACCAGTACCAAAGAAACTGGTTGCTGTAATATTGATTCGTTTAACGATGCGCGACAGGCAGCCGTTCACCATGGTTTCCCGCATTTTATTCTCGATATCAGGGAAGAATTCGGCGATTTTGTGATCGATAATTTTGTAGAAGAATATCTTGCCGGCCGCACCCCTAACCCCTGCGTGATGTGTAATACACATATCAAATGGCGGGCTTTATTAAAAAGAGCCAATGCCCTGGATTGTGAATTTATTGCCACTGGCCATTATGGCACGATTCGCCAGCATGAAAATGGCCGTTATGTGATCAGCAAAGGCTTGGATGAGACCAAGGACCAAAGTTATGTGCTCTGGGGATTAGACCAGGAGCTGTTAAGCAGAACCATGCTGCCATTGGGAGGATATAGAAAATCGCAGATCCGACAAATGGCGATCGATCTTGGCTACCCTGAACTGGCTAAAAAAAGCGAAAGCTATGAGATCTGCTTTGTGCCTGACAACGATTATCGCGGTTTTCTGAAAAGGCGTGTTAACGGTTTGGAAGAAAAAGTAAATGGCGGATGGTTTGTAGATAAAGCAGGAAAAAAACTTGGACAACATAAAGGTTATCCTTTTTATACCGTAGGGCAAAGAAAAGGGCTGGATATCGCCATGGGCCATCCGGTATATGTAACAGCCATCAATCCTGAAACAAATACAGTGATTTTGGGTGATGAGACAGACCTTGAACAAAACGATATGCTGATCGGCAAGATCAACTGGATGAAATATGATGGCATCACAGACGGCATGGAAGCCATTACCAAAATCCGTTACAAAGACAAGGGCGCGCTCAGCAATTTATATACAAGCGATAATGGTATCCGTGCAAGGTTTTATGAAAATGTAAAAGGGATTGCGCCCGGGCAAAGTGCTGTATTTTACGAAGGCAATGATGTAATCGGTGGTGGCATTATACAGCGTGGAGAATTAATACCCGGATAAGTTAAGGAGGGTAAGGTAGTTAGCGAGATAATAAATCTTACTGACTATTTACTTCTTTAACGCTTTGCAAACAAAGCAGCAAACATCGAATCGGCTTTTATATCATATCCTTTCAGTAATTCCCACTTCACCAATTCAAATCCGGATTGTTGTTGAATAAATGCAACCATTTCTTCATTCTCTTTTTTGAAAACAGAGCAGGTTATATAAAGAAGATGCCCATCTGAAGCAATGGCATTCATTAAATGATTGACGATCTTTTTCTGCAAAGAGGCATATTCGTTAATTTTTTCTTTGGAGAAAAAATATAACTGTTCAGGTGTTCTTCCCCAGGTACCGCTACCGCTGCAGGGAGCATCGCAGAGAATGAGATCAAATGTGGAATGTGGAATGTAGAATGTGGAATCTGAGAGATCGGCAATAAAAGACTGATAGTTTTTGATACCGGCTTTTTTAAATCTTTCTTTCAGGTTGCGCAAAATAGCCGGGCGTACATCAGAAACCGTTAATTCAATATTTTCAAGCGTATCATACGCCAATACAGATTTACCACCGCTGGCTGCGCAGCAATCCCAGATCCGTGTTGGGAATTGGGTGGTGGGCGTTGGGCGTTTGAGAAACGCTTTTATTCTTTGGGAACTGTAATCCTGAACAACCACTTCTTTATCTATCTCCAGAATGGCATCTATTTTACTGGCATTGGGCAATACAAGTAAAGCAGGTTCCATTTGTTTATAAGCGATTGAGGATTTATTGAGTTTATGAAGAACTATTTTTTCTTTTCCCGGGCGGATACGGAGGAAAAGATCGGGTTGTACAAAATGAGACAGCACAAAATCCTGTTTATTGATCCCTTCGCTTAATTCATCTGTCCATGGGAAAATTTCATCCATCGAAAACGAAGGATAAATACCCGCAACAAAATCAATCCTTGATTTCAGATCAGTACCCCAATTTTCAATCCAGTTGCCTTCGAATAAGATAGCCCACTCACCTATCGCATCATTACAAAGAAACAAGGCTACACGCAACCTTTCCTCAACACCAATTTCTTTCAGCGCGTGGCCTAAACGATAATAATTATAACAGAGATGAGAGATCCATTTCCTGTCCTTTGATCCATGTTTCTTATGCTGTGCAAAATATTGTTTCAGGAAATACAACAAAGGCATACTTCCGTCATATTGACGAATCAGCAGAACAGCTGTATTGAAATAAGATTGAAAACGCATACCCCGGCCCCCTGAAGGGAAAATTAAAAACGTGTTGCAATATTGCAACACGTCAAATATATTGTTTTGCTTTTGAACAGATTTAATCGCTCTCCTTTCCGGGGGCTGGGGTTTATACTTCTAGTAAAGTTTTCACCGGATCTTTCCCAAACAATAACAGGTCAGGATTTTCCAGTAGTTCTTTCACCCTTACTAAAAAACTTACGCTCTCCCTTCCATCAACAATACGGTGATCATAACTGAGTGCGAGGTACATCATCGGTCTGATCACTACCTGTCCATTAACGGCCATGGGCCTGTCCTGTATCTTGTGCATACCCAGAATGGCACTTTGCGGAATATTAATGATTGGTGTGCTCAATAA
Source organism: uncultured Sediminibacterium sp. (assembly GCA_964519475.1). Lineage (GTDB taxonomy): Bacteria > Bacteroidota > Bacteroidia > Chitinophagales > Chitinophagaceae > Sediminibacterium. The sequence continues at coordinate 131,571 of CAZFKE010000007.1, read as the reverse complement.
ACTTCCAAATACACCTCCGTTTGTTATGGTGAAGGTGCCACCCTGCAGATCTTCTGCGGTTAGTTTGCTGTCTCTTGCTTTACCGGCAAGCGTTACTACTGTCTTTTCAATCTCTGCCATTCCCAGGCTTTCTACATTACGCATAACCGGAACGGTTAAACCACGCGGTGTGCTAACGGCGATACTGATATCAGCATAATCATGGTATAATATCTGGTCTCCATCTATATACGCATTTACGGAAGGCCATTCTCCCAAAGCAATGGCGCAGGCTTTGGCAAAGAAACTCATGAAGCCCAGGTTCACGCCATGGATCTCTTTGAACTTGTCTTTATATTGCTTACGGATATCCATGATGCGGGTCATATCCACTTCATTGAATGTAGTAAGCATAGCCGTTGTATTCTTAGCTTCTACCAATCTGCGGCTGATCGTTTTGCGCAGGCTGCTCATTTTTTCCTGGCGCAGATTGCGGCTGTATAATTCACCACCGGGAAATGCTTTTTTCCCGGGGTTAGCCAATGCATCCAGCACATCATGCTTCATGATTTTTCCGCCACTGCCCGTTGCAGTAATGGCTTTGGGATCTACTTTTTTATCAGCAATAATGGCTGACGCAACAGGTGTTGCTTTGATATCGTTGGGTACAGAAGTAACAGGTGCTTCATTTGCCGTTGGTTTTGCAGTAGCCGCAACGGCTTCCTGTTTTACAGGAGCGGTTTCTTTTGCAACGCCTTCGGGCTTAGCTGCGGTTTCATCAATCTTTGCCAGTATATCACCTATGGTAAGCGTATCTCCTTCTTTTGCCTGTGGCTGTAAAACACCCGCCTGCTCAGCATTTACTTCGAAGGTGGCTTTCTCACTTTCCAGTTCGGCAATCACTTCATCGCGGTCTACCCAGTCACCTTCTTTCTTTGTCCATTTCAACAAAGTAACTTCAGTGATGGATTCTCCGATGGTGGGTACTTTTATATCGATCATAAAATATTTGAATTTGACGATTTATTCTAACAAAAATGACAATTAAATATTAAAAGCAGTTTCAATAATCTCTGCCTGTTCCTGGTTATGCACTTTGTAATAACCTGTTGCAGTGGATGCACTTGCATTTCTGCTGATCACTCCAAAGTTCACCGATTTCAAATTCATTTGCAGGAAGGATGCCGCACCCATGTTCAGGGGTTCTTCCTGAACCCAGAACCAGGTAGCTTTATTATATTTCCTATGCAGTACATCCAATTGTTTTTGCGGCAAAGGATATACCTGTTCCAGGCGAACGATGGCAATATCTTTTCTGTTTTCTTTCTGCTGTTTATCGGCCAGTTCAAAATATAATTTACCCGTACACATCAATACTTTCTTTACTTGTGATGCATCTTCCACAAATACATCATCTAGCAATTCCCTGAAACCTCCTTTGGTAAATTCACTGATATGACTGTAAGTAACCGGGTTCCGTAAATTTCCTTTTGGCGAAAAATTGATCAAAGGTTTACGGAAGCTCCATGTTAGTTGTCTTCTTAGTGCATGGAAAAGATTAGCCGCCGTTGTAATATTGGTAACTACTATATTGTATTCTGCACACAATTGTAGGTAACGCTCCATACGCCCACTGCTGTGTTCAGGACCCTGTCCTTCATATCCATGCGGCAATAACATTACCACACCGTTCTGGCGTTGCCATTTCTGTTCACCGGCAGCGATAAACTGATCGATCATGGTTTGTGCACCGTTGGAGAAATCGCCAAACTGTGCCTCCCAAATAACTAAGGCATTGGGATTGGCCATCGCATACCCATATTCAAAACCCAATACACCATATTCACTCAGCAGGGAATTATAAATGCGGAACTTCTCCTGCTTTTCCTGGAAATGATTTAAGCGGTTGTACCCTTTGTTTGTATTCTCATCACGAAGTATCGCGTGACGGTGGCTGAAAGTGCCACGTTGCACATCCTGTCCACTCATTCGTACCAGGTTGCCCTGTACCAATAATGAACCATATCCTAATAATTCACCGGTTGCCCAGTCTATTTTTTGTTCCGTCTCCAATAATTTGATCTTATCCTGCAAAAGTTTCTCTACTTTTTTTAAAGGCTTGAAATCTGCCGGCCATTGCATCAGGCTGCCAAACAATCTTCTTACTTCTTCTTCACTAATGGCAGTATTGGGTGAGCTGTCGAAATCTTCTGCAGTTGCTTTACGCAAACTTTTCCAGGCCAGTTCTGGCGACTGGTAATGGTAAGGCAATGGATTTTGTTTGATCTCATCCAGCCGCTCCTGCAGATCGCCCCAGAATTTCTTTTCCATATCACGCGCCAGTTGCTGTGCATCGGCTTCTCCATTCTCTATCAGGAATTGGGTATAGATCTCCCTCGGGTTCTGGTGTTTATCAATCAATGCATATAACTGCGGTTGTGTATACTTGGGATCATCTCCTTCGTTATGGCCATGTTTACGGTAACACACCATATCAATAAAGATATCGCTGTTAAACTCCTGGCGGTAACGGGTAGCAATTTCAGAGCATTTTACTACCGCTTCTGCATCATCTCCATTTACATGCAATACAGGCGCCTGCACCATTGCAGCCAAGGAAGTACAATAATCCGCACTTCTTGCATCATCAAAATCTGTTGTAAAGCCAATCTGGTTATTGATTACAAAATGAATGGTGCCTCCTGTATAATATCCACGGAGATAACTCATCTGCAATACTTCATATACCACCCCCTGACCTGCTACCGAAGCATCGCCATGTATGAGTATGGGTAATATCCTGTCAAAGTCACTATCATATAACACATCTGCTTTTGCCCTCGCAAAACCCACCACTACCGGATCAACTGCTTCCAGGTGCGAAGGATTCGGCATCAGTTTCAGATGCATGGTTTTGTTATCGGCTGTCTGCACTTCACTGCCATAACCCATATGGTATTTTACATCACCGCTACCCATGGTTTGGTCTGGGGTGGAGGTTCCTTCAAACTCGCTAAAAATCTGTTCATAGGTTTTGCCCATAATATTGGCCAGTACATTCAACCTTCCTCTATGCGCCATACCGATCACTACTTCCTGTACATCATTATTGGCGGCTACGTTTATAATGGCATCCAATGCGGCAATGGTGGTTTCCCCGCCTTCCAGCGAAAACCTTTTTTGCCCGATATATTTTGTGTGAAGGAATTTTTCAAACATTACCCCATGATTCAGTTTCTCCAGGATACGTTTTTTCTTTTCCAACCCTAATGGCACAGAAAATCCTTTTTCCATCTCATTTGTCAACCAGTCAATTTTTGTCTGGTCGCTGATGTATTTAAATTCTATGCCTACATGACTGGCATATGTATTTTCCAGATGCGTCAATATGTTTTTCAGGGTGGCCGGCCCCAGGCCAATCAGGTTTCCCGCCTGGTAAGTATTGTTCAAATCAGCATCTGTTAACCCAAAAAAAGCCAGGTCAAGATTGGCCCCGCGATCCTTTCTTGTACGGATCGGATTGGTCTTTGCGAGTAAATGGCCTTTATTACGGTAACCCAGGATCAAACGGTATACCCGTATCTCCTTCATCCAGTCTGTTGAAGCAGGACTAACGTTAGCAGCTGTTTCATTTCCAGTTGCCAAACCCGTGGAAACCGCAAAATCAAAGCCCTCAAAGAACTTTTTCAGGTCGGGATCAACAGTGGCCGGGTCTTTTACAAATTCATTGTACAAGCTTTCGATATAAGCCGGGTGGGAATTAGTTATGTACGAAAAATCCTTCATTTTGGGGAAATTGTGCTGCTTTGGGTCAAATAGTGGACAAATATCGGGCATTACAGGCATAAATTTTTCCAAAAAATGAGAGAAAGCCTGAAAGTGCGGAACTGCGAAACTCAGGGAGAATCAGGTGGGATGGTGCCAGGAACCGAACTTTGTTCTGCTTTCTGACTTCCCGATGCCCACTTTTCCGGATTATCCAGCTTTTTTCCATTTTTTTTTGCTTTTAATTTCCATGTTTCAGGTTAAGGCCTTACCTTTGCCGTCCTGAAAAAAACAGAATAATGGCAAACCATTCAGCTACAAAGAAAGATGTGAGACAAGCTACCAAGCGTCGCGAACGTAACCGTTACTACGGTAAAACTACCCGTAACGCTATCCGTGAGCTCAAAACAAATACTGATAAAAAAGTATATGATGAGCAACTACCGGCCGTAGCTTCTATGATCGATAAACTGGCTAAACGCGGTATCATTCATAAGAACAAAGCAGCTAACCTTAAGAGCAAACTGGCTAAGAAAGCAAAAGCAGTCGCTTAAGCTTATCGATATAAACGAATTTCGGAAGCCGGCCTGATACAGGCTGGCTTTTTTTATGCACCTGTGGTAGCTTGTGAGGCTTTATTGAGTGTAATGCTAAACCGGTTCACATCATTGCCGATGGGCGTATAGGTGATGGTTCCTTTGTGGATGCTAACAAAGCGGTGTACAATGGCCAAACCCAGTCCATACCCTTTTGTTTTAGCTGCATTGCCGCCACGGAAAAAAGGCGTCATGATATTTTCCTTTTCATCAGCAGGCAACTGTGTTCCCTCATTATCAACATGAACAAAAACAACCCTGTTATCAGATTCCAGTATAATATCTACTTTCTGATCTATAGAATACAGAAAGGCATTTTTGATAAGGTTGGTAAACACCGATTTTAAAAGCGCTTCATTCCCCCTCACCACAAAATCATCATCCGATTCAGGCATGGTTCCGAAAGACATATTGACAATCAGATCCGGCAGCATTTTTTTGGCAATACTGATCACTTCGTATATTACTTCATCAATTCGTAACAAAGGCCAGTTTTGCGCCTGCTCTCCATCGTTAACCTGTGAGATCGTTAATAAGGAGTTAGTGAGTTCAATCATTTCCTGCTGGTCTTCTTTGAGAGAATACAAAACTTTTTTATACTCAGCTTCCGTAAGTTTTTTATCCAATGCCAGTTCCGTTTGTGACAGCATGGTAGCCAGCGGTGTACGCAGTTCATGGGAGGCATGGTACACAAAACTTTTCTGAAATTCAAATGCCCTATCCAGTCGTTCCAGCATATTGTTGAAGTTGCGTGCAATATCATTGATCTCGTTCTCTTCATCCGTAACGTCAATGCGCTGTGCCAGGTTTTGGAAAGTAGTCCGGTTCATCTGTGTGCTCAATCTGGTAAGTGGCAGGAATGCCTGCCGCACAAAAAAGAAAGAGAAAAACGCAGTGATCAACATCGCTCCTATAAAAACAAAGAAAAGAATGAACTTAAGATTAGAAAGTTTCTTAAACCCTGACCTGTCGAAGCCGGAAGCGACCATTAGGTTTTGCCCGTTATCTAAAACAAGACCCACATTCTGGTATTGATTATCATCATACCAGCTATATTCTTTTTTTTCTTTGATTTTGTCAATTACTGAACGACTGATGGAAAAATGTAACGTGTCCGGCACCTTGCTAATCATCTTTCCGTTCAGGTCAAGTACCACGATCCTTTCGTCGAACACTGTACTGTAATGAAGAATATTATTAAGTATAAGGGATGGCTCTTCATCCGGCCTGGCAAGTAAGGAAGATACATTATGAAATTGCAAGCCTTCTGTTTTTACTCTTTCAAAAAAGAGGGATTCGCGGTAGCTTTCGTATAAAAAATAGATGGTAAAAGAAGATATTGCCAGAACCAGGGCAACAAAAAAGGTAAACAGCAACGCAAATCGGAATTTAAGATTCATTGCCGGGGAAATTTATTTGATATAATACCCAAATCCCGGTTTGGTATGTATCAGTTTTTGCTCAAAAGGCTTGTCTATTTTATTACGCAGGAAACTGATGTACACTTCAATCGTATTGGTACCTGTATCAAAACTAAGGTCCCACACTTTTTCCAAGATCTCCTGTTTGGAGATAACCCTCTCCCTGTTCCGAGCGAGTAATACAAGCAGGGTAAATTCTTTGGCGGTAAGATTGATCGGCTTCCCATTGCGCACTACCGTTTTATTGGTGAAATTGATCTCCATATCGTCTACCAAAATCTTATCTATTTCAGAAGGAAGCTCTGACCTTTTAAGAAAAACTTTTACCCTGGCAAACAGTTCTACAAAATGAAAGGGTTTAACGATATAATCATCCGCACCAATATTAAACGCTTCAATCTTATCATTGATCTCACCAGCTGCGGTAAGCATGATGATGGGGATTTTTTTGTTCTGGTTACGGAATTCTTTACAGAGTTCCACGCCGTTTTTGTATGGCAGGTTAATATCCAGTAAAACCAATGAATACGTATTGTGGCTGAATAGCCGGGAAGCTTCTAACCCATCAACAGCCAGATCGGCAGGATAACCATTACGGTTCAATTCTTCCTGAACTACTTCTCCTAATTTGGGTTCATCTTCAACCAGCAGGATTTTTTGTATCGTACGCATTCCGATAAATGGATTTCTAATTTAAGTTAAGAAAAGAGGGTTGATCAGTATCAAAATTTTCTATGCTGCAAGCCATCCTTATATCGATCAATATACAACATCATAAATATATGGCTATTCAATTGCATAAAAAAAAGTAACCTCGGCGGTTACTTTTTTTATATCAGATAGTGTTGTTTACTCAATTTTTTTTACTTCACCACTGCCTGCAATGTGTTGCTTTACGTTGGCAGACCCTTTATAATATACAGAACCCACACCGGCAATACTGATATCAAGGTTCATTTCTGCAAATACTTTCACATTGCCGCTGCCGGCTATTTTTACAGTAGCATTCTCGGCTTTTAACTGATCGCCAATAAAATCGCCCACGCCGCTGATTTTAATACGCTCGTCTTTGGTTTCACCGGAAAGCGTAATAGACCCGCTGCCGGCAATATCCGCTTCTATATCGGGCGTATTGGCTTCCATTTTAATATCGCCGCTACCGGCTATTTTAAGTTCCAGTTTATTACCGCCAGTAAACTTGTTCTTACCTATAATATTACCGCTTCCCGCCAGATGCAGCTTCTCCAGTTTACTGGTGGTGATATATATTTTAATGGCATGCTCGGTTGAAAAACTATAATGATTACGGGATTTGATCACCAGATAACCACCTTCCTGCTGTGTAAGAATATAGGGGATGATATTCTCATCAGCTACTACTTTAACAGAAGTAACCGGGCCCTGGGTAATCTCAACATCATAGCTTCCTGCAAGTTTGATATTTTCGGCACGGGTAATATTGCGGTTTTCAGTGGAAATGATACCGTTACCCCTGATACGCCTGAAGGCCATCCAATTACAGGAAGAACAGGTAATGGCCAGAAGGGCGAGTAAACACAAAATTCTTTTCATAGCTTGGTTTTGGAATGGAAAGTTAGCAAAATCATATGGCAAACCATACCCGCTCCTGAAGCTTTCTATACCGTTGGTAAGGCTTTAGAACCATCAAAATTTCTGTTACCTTCGCGCCATGACAGAGAAAATACTCATCCTCGATTTTGGTAGTCAGTTTACCCAGTTAATTGCCCGGGCGGTAAGGGAAGCCCATGTGTTTTGTGAGATCATCCCTTTTCAAAAATCATTTACGATTGAGCCGGGCCTGAAAGGTATTATCTTAAGCGGGTCTCCTTTTAGTGTAAATGAAGAAAATGCCCCTTCGGTTGATGTTGCTTCGTTTATTGAAAAAGTACCGGTACTGGGTGTTTGTTATGGCGCACAATTAACAGCAAAACTGATGGGCGGGAAAGTTGATAAGTCTAACAAGAGAGAATATGGCCGCGCCAAATTACATATTCAGAAAGAAGATATTTTATGGCAGAATGTTTCTGAACAATCACAGGTTTGGATGAGCCATAGCGATTCGATCACTGCATTACCGGAGGGATTTGAACTACTGGCCACTACAGAAAGTATTCCGGTTGCCGGTTTCAAAAAAAACAGTGGCACCACAAAACCCTTATACGGCATACAATTCCACCCGGAAGTGTACCATTCTGTTGAAGGCAAAAAGATCATTAATAATTTCCTGATAGATATCTGCGGTTGTAAGCAGGACTGGACACCGGCTTCTTTTGTTGCCGAAACCGTTGCTACATTAAAAGAACAGATAGGTGATAGCCATGTAATTATGGCATTAAGCGGTGGCGTTGACAGCACTGTGGCCGCAACCCTTATCAGCAAAGCCATTGGTGAAAGACTTCATGGGATTTTTGTTGACAATGGTGTATTACGCAAAGATGAGTTTCAACAGGTATTGGACACCTATAAAACCATCGGATTGAATGTAAAAGGTATTGATGCCAAACAAATGTTTTATGATGCATTTAAAGATAAGGCTGACCCCGAACAGAAAAGAAAAGTAATCGGTAAATTATTTATCGATGTATTTCATGAAGAATCAAAAAAAGTGCAGGGTGTAAAATTCCTAGGGCAGGGAACCATCTATCCGGATGTAATTGAAAGTGTAAGTGTGCATGGACCATCACAAACGATTAAGTCGCACCATAATGTTGGCGGCCTTCCGGATATCATGCATCTTGACCTGGTAGAACCCCTGAGGTTTTTATTTAAAGATGAAGTAAGAAAAGTAGGGTTGGAACTGGGCATACCGGCAGATATGATTAACCGGCACCCCTTCCCCGGCCCAGGTTTAGCGATCAGGATATTGGGAGAAGTAACTGAAGAAAAGGTAAAAATGTTGCAGGCGGCGGATGATATTTATATTAAAGGATTAAAATCAAACGGCTTATACAAAGAAGTTTGGCAGGCCGGCGCCATTTTATTACCTGTGAAAAGTGTGGGTGTAATGGGTGACGAAAGAACCTATGAGTTTACAGTAGCGCTTCGTGCCGTGACATCAGTTGATGGCATGACGGCAGACTGGGCGCATCTTCCCTATACTTTTTTGGCTGATATTTCGAATGAGATCATAAATAATGTTCGTGGGATTAACCGGGTGGTATATGATATCAGCAGTAAACCGCCAGCAACGATCGAGTGGGAATAGTAATTGCCATAAAATATTTTATGCAACCAATCCGAAAAATAGTTTTTTTGATAACTGGTCTGTTACTCATGGCAAATTCCATGGGACAAACGAATGCGGTAAGGCCATTGAAGATAGCCGTATTTGCTCCTGTATTTATCGATTCCGTTTTTTCCGGCAATGATTTCAAACTGGGTAAAAGCAATAACCTACCCAGGTACATGCTGCCGGGCCTTGAGTTTTATAATGGCGTTATGCTGGCTGTTGATTCATTGAATAAAGAGAAAATAGGCATTGAAGTTTTATTTTATGATAGCAAATCGGAGAGCCAATCCATTGATGAGATCGTGGAGGACTCTTTATTCAGCAATGTTTCGATGATCATCGCTTCCTTTAATAACCGATCGGAAATAAAACCATTGGCTGATTTTGCGCTTGACAAAAATATACCCCTTATCTCTGCCACTTATCCAAACGATGGAGGCATTACAGCCAATCCTTTTTTTGTTATGCTGAATCCTACGCTGTCTGTTCACCTTGAGGGTATTTATAAATTTACGCGTCGCTTTTATCCTACAGATAATATTACCGTTTTCAGAAAGAAAGGAATTGTGGAAGATATGATTCAGAATAGTTTCAGTGAACAGAACCGGAAAACAGCCGGCACCCAGTTAAAATTAAAAACGGTTGAACTTACGGATAGTTTTACCAGTAGCCAGGTGGTTCCTTATCTCGACAGCAATAAACAAAATATTATTATCTGTGGCACTTTGAATGAGGTATTTAGTACAAATCTTACAAGAGTACTGGGAAGTTCAAAGAATTACCGAACGGTTACAATTGGAATGCCTACCTGGGATGGGTTACGCGATATCAGTAAAGATATTGAGATCGTTTACTCTACCCCCTATAACCCTAACCGGACAGATAAATTAAGTTATCAATTTGCAGAGAGGTACCGGTTAAAATATGCTGGCAGACCGGGTGATATGGCGTATAAAGGGTTTGAAGCCATGTACCATTTTACCAAATTACTGATCAAGTATGATAAGCAACTGATCAATCACCTTTCAGAAAAAGAGTACAGGCTGTTTAATGATTTTGATCTTCAGCCTGTTTACCTAAATAAAACAGGGGTTTCCGCAGACTATCTCGAGAATAAAAAACTCTATTTTATCAGGAAAGCAGATAATAAGATCAAATCTGTGAACTGATCAAAACTTTTCAGGTTGTCATTTGTCATAAGCACTGATGGCTAACTCCAAAGAAAATAAATCGTATTTACCCGTAAAAATCTGCCTTAGCTGTCAACGCCCATTCACCTGGCGAAAGAAATGGGAAAAGAACTGGGAAGAAGTAAAATATTGCAGCGAAAAATGCAAACGAAACAAAAAACAAGGCAGCTGATTCGTATCTTACTATTATCTCTCAAAGAAGGCCCCTTTCATGAAATTGCAAAAAACAAAAGGATACGGAATAGTGGCCAAATGGCTTTCAGATAAGCATTTCAAGCCTTTTGTGTTTCAGTTGGAAGCCTGGCAGGAGATCAGTAACGGGGAAAGCGGTTTGATAAATGCACCTACCGGTTGCGGAAAAACTTTTTCTGTTTTTTTAGGATCAATTATACAATTCATCAATGAACATCCCGATGATTTTACCAAAAAAAAATATAACGGTTTACAATTAATTTGGATTACTCCTTTGCGTGCTTTGGCCAAAGATATTGGCCGTGCCATGGAAGAAGTGATCACGGAATTAGGCATGCAATGGAAAGTAGGCATACGCAATGGTGATACCGATACTGCAGAAAGACAAAGACAGAAGAAACAGATGCCCGAAGTATTGATCATTACTCCGGAAAGCCTGCATTTACTGATCGCACAAAAGAATTACCCGGGGATATTTCAAACACTACGCATTTTGGCTGTTGATGAATGGCATGAGTTAATGGGAAGTAAAAGAGGTGTACAGGTAGAATTGGCGATAAGCAGGATAGTTAACTGCAAAAAATCCATAGACCTTGAAGCAGTGGCAAAAAGCAATAGCATTAGCATTTGGGGTATCAGCGCTACTATTGGCAACCTTTCAGAAGCGAAAGATGTTTTATTGGCAGCTTTACAAAAAGAAGGTGTGATCATCAGGGCTAAGCTCGATAAGAAAATACAGGTAGAATCGATTCTTCCTGATGAAATAGAGAACTATCCATGGGCAGGACACCTCGGTATAAAACTTGCTGCCAAACTCATTCCTATCATTGAAAAAAGTAAAACCACACTCATCTTTATCAATACAAGAGGAATGAGTGAAACATGGTATCAAACGCTTTTAACGGTAGCGCCCCAATTGGCAGGTGCCATCGCACTGCATCATGGAAGTATTGAACAGGAACTAAGGCTATGGGTAGAAGAGGCTTTGCATACAGAGAAATTAAAAGTGGTGGTTTGTACATCCAGTCTGGACCTGGGTGTCGATTTCAGACCCGTAGATGCGGTGATACAGGTAGGCTCGCCCAAAGGTGTTGCGAGATTTTTACAAAGGGCAGGGCGAAGCGGGCACAGGCCGGGAGAAGTAAGCAAGATCTATTTTCTTCCCACGCATTCACTTGAACTACTGGAAGTGGCGGCGCTAAAACAGGCTATCAGGGAAGAAGCTATCGAAAGCAGGGAACCGATGTTATTGTGTTTTGATGTGCTGCTTCAATTCCTTTGTACATTGGCGATAGGTGAAGGATTTGAGCCCAATGCCTTATACAAAGAGATCAAGAGCACCTATTGTTTTGCAGACCTGACTGAAGAGGAATGGCAGGAATTGCTATTGCACATTACTGTTGGCGGCAAAGCATTACAGGTATATGATGAATATAAAAAGGTAGAAGTGGAGGAGGGTATTTACCGGATCAAAAACAGGCGGATGGCTATGCGGCACCGGATACATATTGGCACCATTGTAAGCGATGCCATGTTGAAAGTGAAATTAATGAATGGTGGCTTTATCGGTGTGATAGAAGAATGGTTTATCAGCCGGCTCGAACCCGGCGATGTATTTACCCTTGCCGGAAGAAACCTGGAACTGGTGATGATCAAAGATATGAGTGTGATGGTGCGCAAATCATCCGCTAAAAAATCAATTGTGCCTTCATGGATGGGAGGCCGAATGAGTTTAACAGCCAATCTTGGCCGGATACTTCGCGAAACGTTTAATAAAGCATTGATCAATGAAGATGAAATAGAATTACAAAGTCTGCACGGGTTATTTAAACTGCAGCAGGAACTTTCGCATATTCCCCGCAATGACGAGTTATTGATAGAACAGATAGAAGATAAAAATGGCTTTCACTTAGTTGTTTATCCGTTTGAAGGAAGGCAGGTACATGAAGCAATGAGTGCAATACTTGCTTACCGGATCGGGCAACTAACCCCCATCACATTTTCCATTTCGATGAATGATTATGGATTTGAACTACTGAGCGACCAGCCCATTCCGGTGGATGACAGTAATGCCCGTGAATTGTTCACGACAGATAGCCTGCTGGCAGACATACAGAAAAGTACCAACAGCACAGAAATGGCCAAACGGAAATTCAGGGATATTGCGGTGATCGGCGGATTGATCTTCCAGGGAATGCCGGGGGAACATAAGAAAGCCAGACATCTGCAATCATCTGCATCATTGCTATTTAAAGTGTTTGACGAATTCGACCCGAATAACATTCTTTTAAAACAGGCTTACAATGAAGTATTGATGCAGCAGATGGATGAAGTGCGATTAAGGATAGCATTGCAAAGGATACATGCAGGAAAGATCATTGTAAGCTTTCCGCAGAAATTAACGCCTCTCTCCTTCCCCATTATTGTAGATGGATTAAACCGGAATCACTTTTCTTCAGAGAAGCTGGAAGACCGCGTAAAAAAGATGCAGATCCAACTCGAGAAATAAATTGACACAACAAAGCGCAAGGGCGCAGTTTGGGCTACAGCTTATTATATTTGCACTCCCATATGACCGCACCTATTCAACATAGCATTCAAAACAATACATTTTGGCTAACACCACAGCGATGTTTGTTTTGGGAAGAAGGGCAGGCATTGATCTTATCAGATCTTCATTTGGGAAAGACCGGGCATTTTAGAAAGAACGGAATTGCCGTACCGCAAAAAATTTATAAAGAAGATCTGCAGCGGCTGGTAGAACTGATTGGGTATTTTAAGCCAAAAAAGATCATTGCAGTTGGCGACCTTTTTCACAGCGAGGCAAACAAAGAAATGGACTTGTTTCTCAAATGGCGGAATGATTTTCTGATACTTGATTTTATTTTAGTGAAAGGCAACCATGATATTCTGCATACAGATTGGTATACACAAGCAGGTATTACGGTAATAGAAGGGCTCTACTCATCAGGCGGTTTTGATTTTGTGCATGACCCGGCAGAAGCAAAAGTAGAAAATGTTAACTATCTTTTCTCCGGACATATTCACCCCGGTGTAAATATTAGCGGATTGGGAAAACAAAACCTGCAATTCCCCTGTTATTATTTTTCAGATACACAAGCCATATTACCTGCATTCAGCAAATTCAGCGGGCTGGCTATTCTAAAAAAGAAAAAGACGGATACCGTGTTTGCGATCGTTAACCAGTCGTTAGTAAATATCAAATGATTAAAATTGCTTTCGATCCGATCTATGCACATCCGCTTCCTGAAGGGCATCGTTTCCCGATGTTAAAATATGAATTGATCCCAGAGCAATTACTGCATGAAGGAAGCATTACATCTGATCAGCTGTTCGCCCCACAACCCTGCCCTGAAGAGATTGTTCTATGGACGCACGATAAAGAATACTTAGGTAAACTCATCAACCAAACCCTGAGTGCTTCTGAACAAAGAAAAATTGGTTTTCCGCAATCACCGGATCTTACCAAGCGGGAACTGATCATTACACAAGGAACCATTGATTGCTGTTTGTTTGCGCAGAAGTATGGTATAGCTTTGAATGTGGCCGGCGGCACCCATCATGCTTTCCGCGACCGCGGCGAAGGGTTTTGCTTATTAAATGATATGGCCGTGGCTTCTAATGATTTATTGAAAAATAATCTGGCCAAACAAATCCTTATTATCGATCTGGATGTTCACCAGGGGAATGGCACCGCGAAAATATTTGAGAGCGAACCGCGTGTTTTCACTTTCAGTATGCATGGCGGGCATAACTATCCTTTTCACAAAGAAAAATCCGACCTGGATATCCCGTTGGCCGATGGAACGGATGAAAATACTTATCTGAGTATCCTTTCTGAAACATTGCCTAAACTCATCAAAGAAATAAAACCGGATTTCGCTTTTTTTCTATCAGGGGTTGACATTCTTGATACCGATAAATTCGGCAAACTAAAAGTGAGTATTCATGGATGCAAAGAAAGGGATCGACTCGTATTTCAATTACTAAAAGAAAAAAAGATACCCGTAACCGTTGCTATGGGTGGCGGTTATTCTGCGGACATTAAAATGATTGTGGAAGCGCATTGCAATACGTTCCGGTTGGCAAAAGATATCTTCAACTAGTTACACTTCTGCCTCTGCGGTAGGAAAAAATTTTACATAGAAACAAAGCTTCATTGTTTAGTGACCAATCGGCTGCAGATCCGTAAGGTTATCAGTTCATCTTCTTCTTCAAGCTACTCACCTGCTCCTGCAGATTATTAACCATACCAGCCAATTGATTCACATCCCAAACGGGCCCGGTATTGGCATTCTGCATGATATAAACCGCTTTCCAAACTTCGAGCACAACATCTGAACT
>CAZFKE010000007.1:108418-116803 GCA_964519475.1 uncultured Sediminibacterium sp. | reverse complement strand
AAGTCAATTTCAAAATCGTATTGTGAATTAAAAAACTCTTCTCTTGTATTAACTAATACTGGTTCCAGTCCTTTTTCTTCATTTTCAAAAAAGTCAATCACTTCTTTGATATGACTGACGCCATACACATGCAGGTTATTGACCATACCCGCCAGTTGGTTAACATCCCACCGTGGGCCCGCATTCGCTTTTTGCATGATATATACCGCTTTCCATACTTCGAGCACATCTTCTGAACTTACATTGTAAGGTTCGTACTGGGGGTTATCGCTGATAAGGGTAAGCTTATTCTTTAACCGGTTATTTTTCATCAGGCGTTTATATACCACACCTTCATTTTTGGATAATACAACATAGGTATTGCTGTTTTTCACATCTTCGAGGTCTTCCACTTTTTCGCCAACAATCACGCTGCCGCTGGGTGTGGGTAGCATACTATCTCCCACAATCTCAAAAGCACGATACTGCCCGGGGCCAAGCATGGGTAAAGTGAATGTATTCAGTTCATCTACAAACTCAGGATCTCCATAACCCGCCAGATAGCCTGCTGCTGCTTTTACAGGAACAAAACGCACTTCGGCTACTTCTGCCACCATTTTCATCTGGCGGCGCTTTTCGAGATAGCTGAGGGATTTGGGAGCCGACAAATCTTTGAATAAAAAATCCTCGAGACTTAGTTTAAAAATATTACAGATGGCTTCCATCACTTCCAGCCTGGGTTCTGCACGCTCTTCTTCATAAGCCCCTACCAGCGATCTTTTGATCTTGAGTTTATTGGCAAACTCTTCCTGTGTCCAGCCACGCAGCTTGCGCAGGTAGCGTAAATTTTTTCCGGCGTTTGACATAACTAACTGATTTAGTTAGCAAATTACTAACATTTTTAGTTAAAACAAAAAATATTTTTTATATAGGGCTTTTTGATGCTTTAGTCTTTAAATGATTTCACTCATAAAAGTGAACCATCTGGCTGTTTGTAAACCCGGGTCGCTCAAGGCCGCTCTGATCTGTCATCGCTTCGCTTGACACCGAACCCAAAGAGGCCCGTCAACAAGAACTGAATAGAATCTAAATTGCATTTACCCTGAATTCATGTATGAAAGCATTTAATCGGTTGAAAATAATCTTCATCATTTTTAATAGGCAGTTTTAAAAGCATGGTGTACTTTTCTTTTTCCAAAACAAACTGAACATGAAAAAATGGGTGTGCATTTTTTGGCTGATATCTTCTTTTACCGGCTATTCACAAACCAAACAGGTTTTTACAGATGACCTGATCCTTACGCCGGAGCGGTCTAATTTTGATAAAACCTCTACTTATGGAGATGTGGTGAATTTTATCCATGCTATTCAAACCAAAAGCCCATACATACAGGTGAGTACCATTGGCAAAAGCCCGATGGGGAAAGAGATCCCATTGCTGATATTGGCTAACCCGGCCGTTAGCACACCGGAACAGGCCAAAGCGTCGGGTAAGATGATTACCTATATCCAGGGCAATATTCATGCAGGAGAAGTGGAAGGAAAGGAAGTAGTGATGATGATGATACGGGATATTTTATTGGGATCGAAAGCCAACCTGCTCAACAATCAGATCATTCTGTTCCTTCCCATCTATAATACGGATGGTAATGATAAAATGGCGAAGGGGCTTCGTCCATCGCAGGAGAATAGTCCTTCTGAAACCGGTGAGCGTGAGAACGGTCAGGGACTGGATCTTAACCGCGATGCCATGAAAATGGAAGCACCGGAAACACAGGGCTTGATTCAAAATGTCATCACTGCCTGGGATCCACAGATGAGTGTTGACCTGCATGCCACTAACGGAACCTGGCATGCCTATTCACTTACCTGGGCGCCGAGTTATTTATATGCAGGTGAGCCGGCTACTTATCACTATACCAACGATGTGATGCTTCCCTACATCACAAAAAAAGTAAAAGACTCCTATGGTTTATTCTTCGGGCCCTATGGTGATTACAACACAAGAGAAGGCTGGCCGTTAAAAAATTTCTATACTTATAACCATCACCCCCGTTATATTATCAATCAGTTCGGTCTACGTAACCGCATGGCTATTTTGAGTGAAGCATTTGCACATGAACGTTTTTACCAGCGTATACACAGTACCTATTCATTTGTTTTTGAAATACTGGATTACTGCAACCAACATGGAAAGGAAATTATCCAGATCAATCATGATGCAGAAACTACTGCGATAAAAAACGTAGTTGACAATGCAGGTAAAGCAAAAAAAGGTGTACGGTATAAAATGGTTCCTAGAGCTGATCAACTGAATGGTTTCAGAACCTACGACTATCACTATTTTACCAAACCCGATGGCAGTAAACAATTATTAAAAACGGGGAATATGGTTACGTATGATAATATAACCTATTTCGGAGATTTTACAGATACCGTTCAAAGTACCCTGCCACGTGGATACATCATTCCTGCTTCTATGCAGCCTGTTGCCGATTTGTTGATAAAACAAGGTGCAAAAGTAGATGTACTGAATAAGGATGAAAAACTGAGCGGCGAAATATTTACAGTTGAAAAATACGACAGGGCCACCCGAAAATTTGAGGGCCATAACATGGTATCTGCCGAAGGAAAATTTGAAGCTGCCACCCGCATCGTTCATAAGGGCGATTATAAAATTGATCTTGCCCAGCCGCTGGCTAATCTGATCTTCTACCTGCTGGAACCGCAATCGGATGACGGTTTGGTTACCTGGAATTTTTTTGATGCCTACATGGATCAGAATGGCGTGAATACCAGGCCGGTTGTGTATCCTGTATTTAAATATTTCAGCTGGCCGGTGGCAGAAAAAGCAAAGAGTAAGCAGAAATAGTTTTTGGCACAGATCACACAGGTTTTCACAGATGTATTCTATGGCAATCTGTGGCAATTGAATTTTAACGGCTTTAACACCCACAAAAAAATCTTAATCGTATCTTGCACTCATGGCAAAAGCTAAGGCAAAAAAGAAAAAGCAACCCATCATTCTCATTACCAACGATGATGGTGTTACCGCGCCCGGCATCCGTGCTTTGGTGGAAGCGGTAAAAGGTTTGGGCAGGATTATTGTAGTGGCTCCAGATAAGCCGCAAAGCGGTATGGGGCATGCCATCACTATCGGCAGTCCGCTGCGTATGCAGAAAGTAAATGTGTTTGAAAGTGTAGAAGCCTATTCTACCAGTGGAACACCTGTGGATTGTGTAAAACTGGCTGTTGATAAAGTAATCCATGACAAACCCGATATCTGTATCAGTGGTGTAAACCATGGCGCCAATCATTCCATTAATGTAATTTATTCAGGTACCATGTCTGCTGCGCTGGAAGCCTCTATTGAAAGTATACCCAGTATCGGTTTCAGTTTACTCGACCTGAGCATTGAAGCAGATTTTACGGCTGCTAAAAAATATGCACGCATATTGGTGGAACATGTACTGAACAGCAAACAGCAGGACAAACATCTCTGCCTGAATGTGAATATTCCCAAAGGCGAAGAGAAGATGATCAAAGGTATCAGGATATGCCGCCAGGCTTATGCTAAATACGAAGAAGAATTTGATGAGCGCAAAGATCCTCACGGAAGGCGCTACTACTGGCTTACCGGCGAGTTCATCAATTTTGACAAAGGCAAGGATACCGATGTATGGGCTTTGAAAAATAATTTTGTAAGCGTAGTGCCTGTTCAGTTCGACCTCACCAATTATGAACTGAAGAAGAAATTAGAAACCAACTGGAAATTATAATGTTTCAGAAAGATAATCTCAAACTCGGTTTAGTATTGGGTTTTATTGCGCCTGTATTGGGTTTTGCCGCTTATTACCTGATCAAGTTCCGTTTATTTACTGTGAAAGAATTCTGGGAAGTATTGATGATGCAGAAATCATTGCTTTCCGGCATCATCAGTATTGCCTTACTGGCCGATGCGATCATTTTTACGATATATATCAACAAACAAAAAGATAAAACGGCAGCGGGTATCTTTATAGCAACCTGTACGTATGCCATAGTGGCCCTGTTCTTTAAATGGTTTGCCTGATTAAGTTTCCAGCGCTCGGTATCTTCTTGTTTTAGTGGCAAAAAACTTACTTACCACAAAGAATCTATTTATTATCGGGAATTTTTCCGTTGGATTGCGCTTCCAAAGAATACCTATAACGTTTAAGCGCTCTCACAATTACATCAGCTGTTTTTTGCTGGCCATCTTCACTGGTAATAAATTCCTCCTCTTCCGGGTTGGATAAGAAACCCACTTCCACTAAGATAGCAGGCATGGCAACCGCCTGCAATACCCATATTCCTTTTTCATCCCTTTGTTTGGCACCACGGCTTATACGGCCTGATTTTACAAACTCCTCCTCCACTGCTTCTGCCAACCTGCGGCTTCTATGGGCAAACTCCTGGGTACGAAGTGAGTTGATCATTTTCATGGCAGGATTATTATCCTGGCTGATGATAAGCATGGCCGTATCACTAAAATTATTCTCCATCAGGGCTTCTTCCTTATCCTTGGTTTTACCCACTCCCCATATATAGGTTTCTGTTCCGGATGCAGGGTTAGGGGTTGTCCAGTAACGGTATTCAGGAATTTTCTTGGTTACTTTTTTGCCTTTCCTTTTAACCGTTTTAGTGGTATAGCCAACGATCTCAGAATGCCTGATCGCATTTACATCATTACAGTGGATGGATATGAACAGATCGCCTTTGGCGGCATTGGCTTTATTGGCTTTTACGATGGGGCTGTTAAACTCATCAGTGGTGCGGGTCATGATCACATCAATATCCGGCATCTCGGCCTGGATAGTGGCCTGAAGTTTTAATGCAATGGCCAGTGCCACATCTTTTTCCTCCATGTGTTTGCCTGATGCACCATAGAATTTACCGGCTAACGAGGCTGGCCCCCCATGGCCCGCATCTATCACAACGCGCTTTAGCGGTTGCTTCTGCAATTTGTCTTTAAGAACGGGGCCTGATGCATGTACGGTAATGGCCAAGGAGAATATCCAGAAAAGAATAGCCGTTATTTTATGCATTATGATTCGAATTTGGGGGATTCGGGTAAAATGCAAAGGTAGGCAACTATTTTAAAATGCAGATGGGGCAGAACTTTTGGAAAGTTTTACAACTTTCCAAAAGTTATTGCATCAGATTCTCTAACTCTTTTGTCGTTAATTTTTTGGATGAAACCAGCAATACTCCTTTACCATATTTATTGATCGTTTCTCCTGTTTCACTGGCTGCTACCAAAATAAAATCTGAGCGTTTGAACTTGCGGTTAAGTTCTTCAGGGGTCATTCGCTTGCCATTCACGATCACGATGTCTGTTTTACCGCTGATTTGCGCACTACTACCTTTGCCGGTGGTTACACAGGAACTGCCGTCAATGGTGAAAAAGGTTTTGGTATTATGGGTCTTCTCTTTTTCAAGTTGCATTTCGATTAGCCTCTCTCTCGCCGTTTTTTTTATCTCTTCTCTTGCTTTTGTATTTTTTTGAGAGAGATGGATATTTTCATTTTTTTGTTGCCCATATTTCTTCAGCTGCTCTCTAACATCTTTATCCGTTTGGATATCAATATCATCTGATGAAACCACCCAGGTTATTTTCTGTTCATGCTTATAGATCACTTTTTTTCCGTTCTGTTCTGCCGGCACCCATTTAGGGCCTTTCTCAATCATACGAACGGCTTCCTCTTTGGTACCATAACCGGGATCATTTTTTGCATGGATATCGTTCAGGTTTCCTTCCTTGTCTACGATAAAAGAAACCACTACGATATATTTGCCGGGAGGCGCCCCTTTTTTCACAAGCATCTCCCTGTTTAAATTTCTTTGGAGGTATTTCTGCCAGGCTTCTTCTCCACCCGGAAAATGAGCTGGTATTTGCGTTTCCGTAGATAATTTTTGCCCTTCTAAGATGGCTTTTGATGGATTTTGCTTCTTATACTCTTCAGCGTATGATTTTGTAGTGATCACGATCACCCCGTCTTTTCCTTCCTCACCGTATAAAGCTCTTGCACTGCTGTCCTTCAAAACATTGACAGCACTGATACGGATCGGATCCAGCGTTTCGAGTGTATTGGGTTCCACTTTATTGCCATCCAGAATTACCAGTGCTTTATCTCTCCGCCCATACAGGGTGGGCTCGCCAGGGTCAGTATGGGGTGTTATGGCAACACCGGCTCCATTAGATGGGTTATTTGATTTTGTTCTGACAATCACTACTCCATTCTTTGCCTCCTCACCATACAAAGCAACAGCTGGTGCATCTTTTAATACGTTCACAGACTCTATCAGGTCGGGATGCATTTTCATTTCTTCAAAGACCGTACTATCTACTTTTTTGCCATCAATGATCATCAATGGTTTTTTTTGAGCCTGATCTTTCGTAATGATGATCACTATTCCATTTTTTCCTTCTTCACCATACATAGTAGCAGTGGCCGATTCGCCTTTCAACACATCTACTGATTTGATCAGATCAGGGTTTAATGAACTCATTACACTATAGGGAACTTTTTTGCCATCCAGAATAATCAAAGGCTTGTTGGCCGAATTGGCATTGTTAACAGGCGCTATCTTAACTATATCATTCTTATCCTTCCCAAGAATGTACACCGTATCTGCATGAGTAATCACCGTATCATTCTTTATTAAAGACTTCAAAACAATATCCTGAACCGCTATCCATTCCTTTCCTTGCTCTACCACATTTTCCATTACCGAAGCAACAGACAGCGTCCGTTGCTTTTCATCTTTGCTCCTGAAAGCAAATAATACAACCACTATTCCCAACAATGGCAGCACTACTAATCTTCTGATATAACTGAACCGAGGATTTTGGTTATTAGTAAGCATTTGTAATCTTCTTTTAACCGGTGAAAAAAAGAAAGGGTTGGTTAACAGGAATTGCTGCTGAGGATAGGCAGCGGTAAGTAACATTTGTGCGAGTGAGGCCGTATCACCACTATTCACTGCTTTTCTGTCGGCAATAAATTCATGTATCATACCCAATTCTCTTTTAATCAGCCAGAAGAAGGGGTTAAACCAGCCGGCAATCAACACGATTTGTATCAGCAATTTATCAAAGGAATGCTTTTGCTGTACATGTGTCAGTTCATGTTGCAGGATCTGTTTGCCTGCTTCGCTGCGGAGATCAATTTCTTCATTCCAGAATATATAACGGAAAAAAGAGAAAGGTGTACCCTTAGCCTGTGTTAAAATAAGATACACATCACCCACCGATTTACAGGAATGGGTTCTCAGCAATTGATACAACTTAACAAATGCACGGATCATCCCGATCAATAAAATACCTGCAACAGCAAAATAAATCACTCCGGTAAATACTTCCCAATTCCAATGAAACCCTTTGTGGGTAAAGCTTTCTATTTCCGAATTACTGTCGGCCACTATATTCAGGAACTGTAAAGGATTGTTATTGAGCGATGCATGTCCCCATTTGATCTTGATCAATGGAACGATCCACGACAATACCGTTATGGCTAACAGGTAAAACCGGTTGTACTGGTGAAAACGTTTATTACGCAATACCAGCCAGTAATACCCCATCATGAGTGCGGTACAGAGTATTACCTGCAAAAAGTAATAAGCAATCGGTAACATGGTAATTATTTTTTGGTGTGTTTGATCTGTTGCAATAACATTTCCAATTCTTTCACACTGATATCTTTTTGTTTTACCATAAAAGATACGGCATCCCTAAAAGAGCCTTCAAAATAACCTTCCACCAAAGTGCGGATGGTGCTGGATGAGTATTCTTCTTTGGATACCAATGGATAATACTGGTGCACCCTTCCTATGGGGGTTACACCTATAAATCCTTTGTCTACTAATATTTTCACTATAGTGGCTACCGTATTCGAATGTGGCCTGGGTTCGGGTTGTGCTTCTACAATGTCTTTTAGGAAAGCTTCTTCCAGTTTCCAGATGCTTTGCATGATCTGCTCTTCTGCTTTTGTTAATGGTTTCATGGGGGTGAATTTGATTGATAACGTAAACTTAAAACTAATTTTTTAGTTTTCAAACTATTTTTTTAGTTATCGGCTGGGTCGGGACATTAGAGCGATATGAACCCCTTCTTCAACATATATTAATTGATCAAGAAAATACCCTATAAACCCCACTGGAAAAGTAACCAGAACAGGTTGAGTCTTGATGCTGTTAATAACTAACTCACTACACATGAAAAAAAATGCCACTAATCGTTCAGGCCGCTTCAGCGTCCCAACCGAAAGCGGTATTTTGCAGGCTAAACGAATTCCCCCTTCAGGGGGCTAGGGGGTATGAAATACTACATCATTTCTGGAGAAGCCAGCGGCGACCTGCACGGCAGTAACCTGATCAGGCAATTAC
>CAZFKE010000007.1:105018-108361 GCA_964519475.1 uncultured Sediminibacterium sp. | reverse complement strand
ATATCCGCTGCTGGGGCGGCGATCTGATGGAACAAGCCGGGGCCACCCTGGTAAAACATTATCGCGACCTGGCTTTTATGGGTTTTACGGAAGTTGTGTCTAACCTGCCTACCATCTTTAAAAACATCCGTTTTTGTAAAGAGGATATTCTTGCCTTTCAACCGGATGTACTCATATTGATTGATTACCCCGGCTTCAATCTGCGTATTGCAGAATGGGCAAAGCAACAAGGGATCAAAGTGGTTTATTATATCTCACCCCAGGTGTGGGCATGGAAAGAAGGCAGGGTGAAGAAGATGAAACAGTGTATCGACCTGATGCTTTGTATTCTTCCGTTTGAGAAAGATTATTATAAAAACAAGTGGAACTGGGAGGTGGAATATGTGGGGCATCCGTTGGTGGAGGTGATAGAGGAAAAAAAATCTGGAGTTGGAAGTCTGGAGTTGGGAGTAATCGATCGTGAATCGTCAGACGTGAGTCGTGAGAACAACTCCAAACTCCAAACTCCAAACTCCAAACTCATTGCCTTGTTACCCGGCAGCAGAAAACAGGAAATAACCAAGAAGCTCCCCATCATGCTCGAAGTGGCCAAATCATTCCCCGAATACCAGTTTGTAGTAGCCCAGGCTCCGGGATTGAACAATGATTTTTATGTGCCGTTTATGGCGCCTTATCAGAATGTATCATCGGTGCAAAATAAAACTTATGATCTTTTATTGAAAGCAAAAGCTGCCTTGGTTACCAGTGGAACAGCCACTTTGGAAACCGCTTTGTTTGGCGTACCCGAGATCGTTTGCTATAAAGGAAGCCATATCAGTTACCAGATTGCTAAGCGGTTGATCAAAATAAAATATATCTCTCTCGTTAATCTCATCATGGATAAGCTGGTGGTGAAGGAATTGATTCAGGATGCGTTAACACCCGCCAATCTTGTCAAAGAATTGGGCTTGCTGCTCTCGGATGAGAAAAGAAAGACCGAATTACAAAAAGATTATACCGATCTGAAAGCCTTACTGGCTGCGGGTGGACATGCATCTGCACAGGCCGCAAAGAAAATTGTGGCCATGATCAGTTAAGTGTGATCAGATAACTGCCGCCTTCATAATCGTCCAGCTTTTTTAGCAGCTTACCCATTTTTTTGGTCCATTCTTTTTGTTTGTCTTCATTGATCGAATGGTTGGTTTCCAGATCATATTGTTCATCCATCTCCTTACGCAGATCGGTGATCATTTTACCAAATTCTTTTACAGACGAATAAATATTGGCGATCGTGAACTTATGGTTCATGATTTCTTTCATCAATAAACGCTTATGGTATTCGGCAATAGCAAAATGTGTTTGCTCGTGTTCAAGTAGGCGGTAACTGGAAGCTTTTTTTACCCATGAACTGCAGGGGTAAAAAAAACAGGTAACCAGAAACTGCGCAAATCGTCCTGTTGTAGATATATTGTAATAGATACTGATATCCGAAAGTGCATCCACTTTGCTGTTGCGATCGGGCCTTGCTTTGAAATATTTCCATTTCAGATCGTGGTGTTTCGACCAGGGGATACTATCGCAATGTTGACAAAACACTCTTGCTGGAAGAAAAAACAGCAATAATAAAACAACCGCAGTTTTTGCTATTTGCATATCTCCTATTTTCTGATCAGCGGGAGAATAATCAGTTTAAAAATAATAATCAATACAGCCACCAAAAACATGATGAGCGATATCCGGTTCATGCCATGCATGTACTTCATCCATTGGGTGCGGGGTTCGTTGGGGTCTCTTTTTTTGATGTAGAGATATTCGGCTATTTGTTTCCAGATGCCCATATTGTAGGTTGGTTTACCGGTTTACAGTATAAAGATAACAAGCCTCAGCTTATTTGGTTCGGCAAACATATTCTGATTAGATTTGATGTACACAAATGATGGCTATGCTTCGTAAACTTTTTCTGGTTACCGGCCTTACCCTGTTGGTTTCTGCCATGTATGCACAGTTTGATGCCGCAAAGATCGATATCGTTCGGGACAAATATGGCGTGCCGCATATTTTTGGGAAGACCGATCCCGATGTAGCATACGGCCTGGCCTGGGCAGCATCTGAAGATGATTTCGGAACCATTCAGCAATCGCTGATGGCAGGAAAAGGTATGCTGGCCGCCTACCAGGGGAAAAAAGGGGCTACCGTTGATTATATCATCCACTTATTGCGGATACCGGAACTGGTGGAGGAGAAATATGAATCGGATTTAAGTCCTGCCTTTAAAAAATTATTGGAAGGCTATTGTGCCGGCATCAATGCTTATGCTGCCAGGCATCCCAAAGAAGTTTTGATGAGTAAGGCATTCCCGGTAACGCCGAAAGACATGATTCAATATTCCGTATTGCAATTATGTGTACTGTCAGGTGCCGATCATGCCCTGTCTTCTATTTTCGGAGGAACCGTTCCTTTACTTGAAAATTTTAAAACAGCAGGCAGTAATGCATTTGCATTTAACAGCAGCAAAACAGTGGATGGACAGGTTTATCTGGATATCAATGCACACCAGCCCTTGGAAGGGCCTGTTGCTTTTTATGAAGCGCATTTATGCAGTGAAGATGGATGGAATATTATTGGCGCCAATTTTCCCGGCGCACCTTGTATACTTCATGGAGTGAATGAATATTTGGGATGGGCGCATACGGTGAATGCACCGGATAAGTTAGACGTGTATCAATTAGAAATCAATCCTGCCAACAAAATGCAATACAGATTTGATGGTAAATGGGAGACCCTTGAAGAAAAAAATGCCAAACTGAATGTGAAAATTTCACCGATCAGGCTTCACATAAACAAAAAAGTTTACTGGAGTAGATACGGTCCAACCATTATTACCAAAAGAGGGACCTTCTCCATACGTATGCCGGCACAAATGGATATACGAGGGCTGGAACAATGGTATCGTTTTAACAAAGCAAAGAATTTTACCGAATTCAAAGCTGCGTTGAATATGATGGCCATACCCGGATATAATATTGTGTATGCTGATAGATATGATACAATTTATTATCTAAGTAATGGCCGCATCCCCCTCCGCAACAGGGATCCGCAATATAACTGGAAATCGACCTTACCGGGTAATACCAGCGCCACTTTATGGACGGCTTTGCATCCTTTGGAAGATCTGCCGCAGGTATTGCAACCCAAAGCGGGTTTTGTATTCAATACCAACCACTCTCCTTTTCATTCAACCGAAGGTGGAGATAACCCTGTGATCAAAGACCCTACGATGGGTTATGAAACATTGGAAAATAACCGCAGCAGGCGTTGGGAGGAATTGGTGGCAGGCATCGATAAAATATCGTACGAAAAATTT
>CAZFKE010000007.1:81194-105008 GCA_964519475.1 uncultured Sediminibacterium sp. | reverse complement strand
TTCCTGAGTTTTTCAAAGTCGAGTTTCTGAACCTCATCCCTACCGATGGTAATATCCAGGTGTAAATAAACAGGCTTTACCGCTATGGCAGCCTTCAGCAACCCATCCCACTCAGGGCATTTAAACAGATCAAATTCGACAGGCAATATCCGGCACAATTTGCTTTCCCGAATAATATTGACAATTTGTTTATGCTGAAAGCGACAGATCATCCGGAAATCGCAGACCTGATCAATAACCTGAATCATTGGGATAAGAAAGCGACTGTTGAAAGTGTGGGTGCAGGTACTTTTTTATGGGTGTATACTGTCATCACTAAATCGCCTGCTAATTACCGGAAATCTGCCGTTATGTCAACGGAACAATGTATCAATATTCTTACCGAAGCACGTGCAGCGATGATGAAAAATTTCGGAAGAACAGACCTGCAATTGGGTGATATACAGAAATTGGTTCGCGGCGACAAAGCGCTTCCCATGCCCGGTTTACCCGATGTATTGGCGCCGATGTATTCTGTTCCTTACAAAAACGGCATGCTGAAAGGCATACAGGGCGATGCGTATGTTGAATTGGTTCGTTTTACAAAAGATGGGCCGATCATAGAATCCATCAATACCTATGGTGCATCCAGTAAACCTGGTTCTCCACATTATACAGACCAGATGGAAATGTACACCCATCAGCAAACCAAACCCATGACCTTTTCAAAAGAAGCTATTTATAAAAATGCAGAACGTATTTATCATCCAAACTAACCCGCTACCTATATTACCATAAATTGAGTTTATGAAAAAGCTATTATTCATTAGCCTGGTTTTCCTGTTTATCAAAGCTGATGCGCAGTTAACAGAAGGCACTGTAAAATTTGTGATAAAGGTAGATGGAAATCAGCAGGATATCAGCGCCCAGATGCTGAGTAACACATCGATTACCATTTATTTCAAAAAAGAAAAAGCGTTGATGGACATGCATACTATGGCATATACCATGCGAACAGTAACCGATAATAACGGGATCTTATTATTGATGGATGCCGCCGGACAAAAGTTCTATTCAAAAAAAAGCAAAGAAGATATTGCCAAAGACAAAGCTACAGGCAAATCACCCGATCCTGTGGTCACATTTACCCATGAGACGAAAAAAATACTCGGTTACGATTGTAAGAAAGTGTATTTAACTGTTCAGGGAAACAGAGGCGTGCTGAATAAGATGACAATATGGAGCACTGATAAGATCAAAAATGTTCCCGGACTCGGGCCCGTGAATGCAGAAGTATTGTCTAAACTAAAAGGAATGGCATTAGAAGTAGAAATGGAACAGTCCGGAATCAAATCCAGATTAATCGCTACAGAAATTTCTACCAAACCGCTGGCGGATGCTGTTTTTCTGCTGTCAACCAATGGGTATACGGAAAGAAAAATGCCCGGAGCGGCTACAGTCATTAAAAAATAACCTTCCCGGATCAATACCTCTTCAGCCAATCACCCAGAAAACGGCTGATCTGGATGGTTTCAATAATAAAGCCATCATGCCCAAACGCAGAATCGATTTCTACGAACAGCGTATTGGGAATATGATCCGATATAAACAGCTGCTCATTCAACGGGCATAGGATATCGCTGCGGATACCGATAACCAGTGTTTTCTGCTGAACAGATTGCAACACTTTGATCAGGTCACCACCCCTTCCCCTTCCTAAATGATGGCTATCCATCGCTTTGGTCAATAACCAGTAGCTATAGGCATTGAAACGTTTCACCAGTTTTTCGCCCTGGTAATTAACATAAGAAGAAGCTTTAAAATCATCCATCTTCTCCGGATCGGGATCGGTTTGCTTTTCCTGGAAAGTATTATAGTTACGATACGTAAGCATACCAATGGCACGTGCGGCTTTCAATCCTTTGGCGCCGGCTTCGGGGGTATGATCCTGCCAGGTTGCGTCTGCTTCAATTGCCAGTCGTTGTGCCGTATGCACCGCTACACCCCACGCACTTTCGGAAGGCGAAGTGGCTATAAGAAATAAACGGTCTATCAACTCTTTTTCCATCACCGCCCATTCCAACACCTGGTAACCACCCATGCTTCCACCCATTAATAAATGGATCTTATCAATACCTAAATACTTGCGGAGTAAAATATAGGATTGCACCATATCCCGGATGGTTACTTGCGGAAAATCGGAGAAATAAGGTTTGTTCGTCTCCGGATTGGTACTTAAAGGGCCCGTTGAACCATAACAGGAGCCCAGCATATTGGCACAAACAATAAAGTGTTCGGATGGATTGATCAGGCAATTTTCGCCAACCAGTCCTTTCCACCAATCTGCCGCATCTGAACTGGCTGTAAGTGCATGACAAACCCATACTACATTGTCTTTCGCAGCATTCAGCTCACCATAAGTATGATAGGCAATCCGTATTCCGGGTAATACAGCACCGTTCTCGAGAGTAAAGTTCTGTGAATAGTCAAAAAATTTCATAAGGATAATTCCGCATTTCAATAGCAAAATAAGGGTATGCTTAATTTACATTTGCATAAATCTTTTTAAATGGCCAGAATTGAGATCAAAAGAGTGGATAATGACTATGCTTTTGAAGCCATAGATACTAACAATCATTCGCTTCGCATGGATGCAGCCGAGGCGGTGGGCGGGCATAATTCAGGATTCCGTCCTATGCAAACGCTTTTGTCGGGTTTGGGTGGATGTAGTGCGGTTGACATCCTCTCTATCCTGAAAAAGCAACGCCAGGAAGTAAAAGATTTTACAATGCTGATCGATGGTGAACGGGAAGAGGGAAAAGAACCGTCTTTATGGAAACATATTCATATCCATTTTCAGTT
The DNA here is from genome assembly GCA_964519475.1 of uncultured Sediminibacterium sp. Classification (GTDB taxonomy): domain Bacteria; phylum Bacteroidota; class Bacteroidia; order Chitinophagales; family Chitinophagaceae; genus Sediminibacterium. The sequence continues at coordinate 102,167 of CAZFKE010000007.1, read as the reverse complement.
TACCGGCAATATAGATGCAGAAAAAGCAGCCAAAGCCTGTTCTCTATCTTTAGATAAATATTGTTCCGTAGCCGCCACGTTAAGAGCAGCAGGTTGTACCATTGAGTGGGATATTGAAATAAAAGCCAATTAATTATCCGATTGGCAGATTGCGGATGAACGGATTGATCAAAACAAAGCATCCGGTAATCGCAATCCGCTAATTCGCAAATCAAAAAATCATGTCAAAGAATCAACAGACCAATGCTATCCGGATACAAACTGAAAGAACCAATGAAATGGAGCACTCTACTCCTATGTTTCTTACCAGCAGTTTTTGTTTTGACAATGCTGAAGACATGCGCGCAGCATTTGCGGATGAGTCGGATGATAATATTTACAGCCGTTTCAGCAATCCCGGTGTGCAGGAATTTATTGATAAAATGGTGTCACTGGAAGGTGCGGAAGCCGGTTATGCCACAGCATCCGGCATGAGCGCTGTGTTTGGTTCCTTTATGGCTTTGTTGAAACAGGGCGATCATTTACTATCCTGTAATGCTATCTTCGGCAGTACACATACCCTGATCGCGAAATATTTACCCAAGTTCGGAATTGACTATTCATACCTGGGTGCCAATGCCACCGAAGCAGATTGGGAAGCGGCTATCCGCCCCAATACCAAAATGATCTATCTGGAAAGCCCTACCAATCCCGGTTTAGACATTTTAGATATGGAAATGATCGGACGCATCGCTAACAAACACAGGATCCTTTTTAATGTAGACAATTGTTTTGCCACACCGGTTAACCAGCAACCCATTAAGTTTGGCGCCGACCTAGTTGTGCATTCAGCCACCAAATGGTTAGATGGGCAGGGCCGTGTGCTGGGCGGTGTTGTGGTAGGCCGAAAAGACCTGATCAAAGAAATTTATTTATTCTGCAGAAGCACCGGCCCGGCTTTATCTCCTTTTAATGCATGGGTATTAAGCAAGAGTTTAGAAACACTGGATGTAAGAATGGAACGCCATGCGTCTAATGCTTTGTTCATTGCACAATCACTGGAGAAACATGAGAAGATCGCTTCTTTGCGATATCCTTTCCTGGCAAGTCACCCGCACCATGCCATTGCCATCAAACAAATGCAAAATGGTGGCGGCATCGTTTGTTTTGAATTAAAAGGCGGATTAGCGGCAGGAAGAAAATTCCTGGACAGTCTTAACATGTTATCCTTAACCGCCAACCTGGGCGATACCAGAAGCATTGCCTCCCACCCTGCCAGTACTACGCATGCCAAGCTTTCCGAGGATGAAAGACAGGCTGTGAATATTACACCGGGGCTTATTCGTATTAGTGTGGGGTTGGAGCATAGGGATGATATTTTGGGAGATATTTTGCAAGCACTAGATTTGGTTTAATTAGTAATTAGAAATTAGTAATTAGTAATTTTTAGACCGGAGTTAGTCTTAATTACTAACTACTAATTTCTAATTACTAATTAATTACCCTTACCGCTACTGCAATCTTCGAATCTGCCGTACCATAATACAGGAACCATTTGTTTTTAAATTGTGCAAGCCCTTCTATAAAACACACACGGTTTACCTGGCCGGATAATTCGTAGGGCTTATCGGGTTTCATAAAATTATCATCCAGGCGTTTGATCACTTTGGTAGGATCGTTTCTGTCTATCAATACCTGTCCGGCTGCATATGTGCCTTCTGCTAAACTGGTATCGCCGATCGCAGGAATATTCCGGCTATTGTAAATCAGCAGAATTCCCTTATCCGTTAACATAGCCGGTGGGCCCGACTCTACCAGATCGCTATCGAATTTTTTATTTCTTGTACCTACCACAATTTTGAGGGCAGGCATATTCAATCCTTCTCCTTTTAGCGGTACGGATGGTTTTTCATCGTTATGCATTTCAACAGGTTCCCAATGAACCAGATCGTCAGATGTTGCTGACCAGATAAACTGGTCTCCCCAATACATCCAGTATTTGCCATTAACCTTTGTGGCAATGATCTTGCCGTTTGTATACGTAGATACAATACTTCCTGATTTCGACCATTTATCTATATATTTTCCATTGTAAGCATCCGCAAATACTGATCCATGTTTTACCCAGTGTGTAAGATCTTTTGAAGTGGCGATCAATAACCTGGCAACTTTCCCGTCAAAAGCTGTATAGGTCATGTAATAAGTTCCTTTATCATCTTCCACAATGCGTGGGTCTTCACATCCACCCTGCCATTCGTATTTTTTATACGCATCATTATCGGGATAAAAAACCGGTTCCGGCATTCTTGTAAAATGAAATCCATCGCTGCTCTCAGCCAAACCAATTCTTGAAGTGCCACCCGGCAAACCCATTTTATCCTGGGCACGGTAAAGCATATACAATTTATGATCCTTAACCACAATGGCGGGATTAAAAACATCCTTTTCTTCCCAGGCCAGTTTTTTTTTCCGGATTGGATCCATAAAAGTGTTTGTGCCGGGGGTTAGAACAGGATTCACACTATCTGCTTTTTCGAAAGAGAGCATGGCCCAGCCCGTATTGTTACCGGTAGCTTTATCAAAATGTTTTTCAAGATGATCGCAGCTTATAAGCGAGATCAGCAAGAAAAAAAGGCAGGCAAACGGGAATACTTTTTTGAAAAGGGTCATTTTATTTTTTTAGTGCATCGTTTTTTCAACACAGAGAAACAGGTGTTTACAGGAATCACTACTTTATTTTGTGATGGCGTATTGAATACCCCCCAATAGATGTTTCAGGAACATAGGATCTGCATACGACTCATCGGTATGGCCCAATTCTGTATAAAAAGCACGTCCGCCGTCAAAATCATGGTACCATGCCATGGGATGGAAATCACCATTCTCGCCGCCACTGTAACTTTTCTCATCAATCGTAATCAACACATGTAAACCGGGCTGCAGGCTTTTGAAATTGTACCATTCGTCAAATCGTTTCCATTCGGCAGGCAGGTGTTTGGTAGAAATATGGGCGCCATCCACTATATGCAGCATAGCTTCCTGTTGTTTGGGGTGGCTTTTAAAATAGGCTCCTGCCAATTGATTATACCAGGGCCAGTCGTACTCGGTATCCGTTGCTGCATGAATACCCATATATCCTTTTCCTGAACGGATAAATTTTTCAAAAGCCGCCTGTTGTTCATCATTCAATACATCACCGGTGGTACTAAGAAAAATAACGGCATCATATTTTTTCAGGTTTTTGTCGGTAAACGTAGAAGCATCAGTGGTAGTATCCACTTCAAAATTATTTTCTGTGCCCAATTTCATCAAAGCCGTTTGGCCGGCAGGAATAGAGTTATGATGGAATTTAACTGTTCTGGAAAACACCAGAACTTTCGGTATTTTTTTATGGCTCACAAAGGAGAACAATACAAAAGCAATACAGGCAATGCAAACAGAAGCAATGATCTTATTCATGATCTGGGGTTTTTTATGGGTTATGGTTTTATAATTTTCCTTCTTTTTTCAGCTACCTCGCGCCAGGTGGTTAAGATAATACCTTCCTCTTGTATCGCTTTGCGCAAAACAGGGTCCATCATGGCCAGCATATCGCCGCGGCGAACAGGGCCTGAGTCTGAGATATGCGGAAACACTTCCGTTGTGGCGGTGCAATGCATGATCATCATGGTAAGCCCGGGTTTCAGAGAATGTATGCCTTCTATATATTTCTGTGTTTTATATGCCTGCAGTTTTTTATCGTTGTTAGCTATCTCTTTTGGGATGGGCCATCCATAACTGGTATTATGCAGATCATCCAACACAGGTAAGCCGGAAGCCCATAAAATTTTGCCGGCCATACGCATTTGTTGCATCAATGCATCTGAGGCATTCATCTGAACTTTAATGAGAGAAGCGTGCCCGGCGGGCAGCATTACTGGAATATGATTGTCTATTCCCAGTTTTACATATCGTTCTGCAAAAGCAGGGGTTGCCAGCAAGGTTCCCATATGGGTATCAAAATGTGTTGGTTCAAAACCCATGGTTCTTGCCCTTTCCAGTTGTGCTTTTATTTCTTTTTCCACTTCATCAGCAGTAGCATGTTGCACCACTTCTGCCACACTATGCCAGAGACTGCCTTCTTTATCAACCAAACCCGGGGTGGTGTTTTTGCCTGACAAAGGCCCCCATCGGTAAGCATTCCATTCTGCGGTAAGCGTAAGGTGAAGTCCGGCATCCATACCCGGGTGTTGTTTCATATATTGAACAAAAGCCGGCACCCATGGACAGGGCATCATTACACTGCAGGAATTAGCTACGCCTTGCGTATTGGCATTGATCGCCCCTACATTCGAATCGAAGGACATACCTACATCGGCCACATGCAGGATCAGTACCCGGGAACCTTTGGGAAAACCTAATTTTTCAGCGTAAGTGCTGTCGGGGGATTGGGCCGTAGCGGCCATGCAACCCATACAAACAAGAAAAAAAGCAAGCAACCGTTTATTCATGGCGATCTTAATAATCAAAAACAATCTAATACAGAATGTTCGGCTGATTGATAAATAGTTACTAATTGCTAAATATTAATTACTAATTATTCCTATTTTCAATCCCGGTCAAACTGAAAGCTAAATCTAACGAAAGAAAACCAAACACCATTGCCTTATGAAAGCAAAAACCGGTTCTTTACTCGCCTCCATGATGTTTTTTGAGTATTTTATATGGGGGGCCTGGTATGTTACCATGGGAACGTATATGGTAGAACACCTGCATGCCACCGGTATTGAGATCGGCGCCACCTATAGTGCCCTGGCCATTGCCACCATGATCTCACCTTTTTTTGTGGGATTGATTGCCGACCGTTTTTTTGCTGCCCAGAAAATCATGGGGGTATTGCACCTTATGGGAGCCCTTTTATTGTTTTTGGCAACACAGATTGACCATAGTAATGTGTTTTACTGGGTTATACTGGTTTATTCTTTACTGTATATGCCTACGATTGCCCTTAGTAACAGCGTAGCATTTTCGCAAATGACCGACCCGGGCAAACAATTTCCGTGGATCAGGGTTTTCGGCACTTTGGGCTGGATCGTAGCTGGTGTATTGATAGGCCAGTTAGGTATTGAAAAAACATCCGCTACTTTTTATATGGCTTCGGCTGTTTCTGCGGGGTTAGGATTATTAAGTTTTATCCTCCCCAATACTCCACCCAAGGCGCAAACCTCTGATGCTTCTGCTGCTTTGGGTACGGAAGCCTTTGTTTTGTTCAAAGAAAAGCCTTACCTGATCTTTTTTATAGCGGCAATCCTGGTTTGTATTCCACTCTCCTTCTATTATGGCTTTGCCAACCCATTTTTAAATGAGATCCATTTTGCCAATGCCGCCAGTAAAATGACGCTTGGACAGGTTTCTGAAGCCCTTTTCATTTTAGCTATTCCATTCCTGTTCAACCGTATAGGTGTAAAAAAAATGTTATTGATGGGTATGAGCGCCTGGATACTGCGGTATGTATGTTTTGCCTACGGTAATGCAGAAACAGGCAGCTGGATGTTATATACAGGTATTATTTTACATGGCATCTGTTATGATTTCTTTTTTGTAACAGGCTATATGTACACCGAAAAGAAAGCCGGCGAAAAAATAAAGAACGCTGCGCAGGGCCTATTCACATTTGCCACCTATGGTGTGGGTATGTTTATCGGCACCTGGTTCTCCGGATATATCGTAGATCAGAACCAAACCGGCGCAGATACCCACAACTGGCAGAATATCTGGTATGTGCCCGCATATATTGCTTTGGGAGTGCTGGTTTATTTCTTATTATTTTTTAAAGAGAAGAAAACAAGCACTTCGTGAAACGGAAATAATGAGTAAATATGTCACACACACCATTCACTATTCATCATTTATAAAAAAATAATAACGCTACATGAAAAACATTGCCATGCTCGGTTCCGGATTTATCGGGCGATTTTATGCAGACTCTTTACAAGGTTACAGAAGCAGGGATAAAGTGATCAGCATTTATTCACGCAGGGAGGAGAGTGCGAAAAAATTTGCAGAAGATTATAGATGCACACATTGGACAACGAACATGGAAGAAGCCATCGCTCATCCTGACGTGGATATTGTTTGCATCGCATTACCCAATAACCTGCACGAAACAGCAGTAATGCTTTGCTGCCAATACAAGAAAGCGGTAATGACCACCAAGCCCCTGGGCCGTAATGCAGAAGAAGCCAAACGCATGTTACTGGCGGTGGAAGAAGCGGGTATTTTTAATGGATACCTGGAAGACCTTGTGTATACACCAAAATTTATCAAAGCCAGTCAGAGTGTAAAGGAAGGCGCCTTGGGAAGGATCTTATGGGCCAAATCAAGAGAAACCCATCCCGGCCCGCACAGCGATTGGTTCTGGGATATTGAACAGGCAGGTGGCGGTTGCATTCTGGATCTGGGTTGCCATTGTGTGGAGATCACCAGAAGTTATATCGGAAAAGATATTAAGCCTATAGAAGTCATGTGCTGGGCAGACACACAAGTGAAACCTATCGATGCAGAAGATCATGCCATTGGCCTGGTAAAATATGAGAACGGGGCTATTGGCCAGTTTGAAGTAAGCTGGACATTCCGCGGCGGCCTCGATCTTCGTGATGAAGTAATGGGCACAGAGGGTACTATCTGGATCAATAGTTTTTTACGCACCGGTTTTGATATGTTTACTACCGGTAAAGGCGGTGATTATATTGCAGAGAAAGCAGAAAGCAACAGCGGTTGGTTATTCCCGGTAGGTGATGAACTGAATGAACTGGGTTATAACCACATGTTTATGGATATGTTCAATGCCATGGAAAAAGGCGAAGCACCCAAAGAAACTTTTTATGATGGTTATGTAGTGAATGCGATACTGGATGCAGCCTACCGCTCAGCCAAATCAAAAATATGGGAACCGGTAAAACTCGATATCTGGAGAGGCAAAACCGGTTTGAGTAAGGAAAGCCATTTGGTTGAGTATGATGCTGATCATTATTTAGTGAAAGAAGAGATGACACACTATGGCGCAAAGAAGTTGATCCTTAAAAACAAAGAATCCGGTAAGATTATCGAGCGGATTCTTGAATAATACCCATCATGCCATGTATGTTCCATTGAAAAAAATATCCGTATTTTTCCTGGTATCCGTTATTATGACAGCCTGTGGTTCTAAAAAACAAACTGATTGGAAAATTTATGGAGGTAATAAAGCTGCCACACATTATTCTTCTTTAACAGAGATAGATACCACCAATATAACCCAATTGCAACCCGCATGGGAATACCATACCGGTGATGCAGATGCCAAAACACAGATACAGGTAAACCCTATCATCGTTAATGGCATACTCTATGGTGTGTCTCCCAAACTGAAATTATTTGCACTGGATGCCGCAAGCGGAAAAGAGAAATGGGTATTTAACCCGATGGATACTTCTGCAACCGCTAATAAAGGCAAAAGTTATTTTTCCATGAATGTTTGCAGGGGGGTAACCTATTATAGTAATAATGGTAAAGAGGCACGTATTTTTTATTCGGCCGCTGCTAACTTATTCTGTATTGAAGCAGAAACCGGTAAGCCTGTAACAGGTTTTGGAGATAACGGCAAACTAGATCTGCATAATGACCTGAACAGGGATGTAAAAAATCTTTACGTGGCATCTACCACACCCGGTATCATTTATAAAGACCTGATCATCATCGGTACACGTGTGGATGAAGGCGCTGCCGCCGCACCTGGCCATATCAGAGCATATGATGTTCATACCGGGAAACTCAGATGGATCTTTCACAGCATCCCCCATCCCGGTGAAGAGGGTTATGAAACATGGGAAGATAAAGAAGCGTATCTCCATATCGGCGGCGCCAATTCATGGGCGGGCTTTAGTATGGATGAAGAAAAAGGAATACTATTTGCCCCGATCGGTTCTGCTTCCTATGATTTTTATGGAGGAAAAAGATTAGGGCAAGACTTGTATGCCAATTCTGTTTTGGCGCTGAATGCGGCAACAGGTAAAAGAATCTGGCATTATCAAACCGTACACCATGATATCTGGGATCGTGATCTGCCAACAGCTCCTGTATTGGTAAATATTATGAAAGATGGTAAAAGAATTGAAGCCATTGCACAAGCAAGCAAATCGGGTTTTGTATTTTTACTTGATAGAAAAACGGGCCAGCCGGTTTATCCCATCAAAGAAGTACCCGTGCAAACAGCATCGGAACTGGCAGGTGAAAAGCCCTGGCCCACACAGCCAATGCCTGATTTTCCAACCCCATTTGTGAGACAACTCTTAACAGAGAAAGATCTTAACCATATGGTTCCTGATTCTTCTTACCAGGATATCAAGAAAAGATGGGAAGCAACCCATCACGATCATATGTTTCATCCTCCGTCTAAAAAAGGAACCGTTATTTTTCCAGGATATGATGGCGGTGCGGAATGGGGCGGCCCCTCTTTTGATTCAGCTACAGGATTGCTGTATGTAAATGCCAGTGAAATGCCATGGATATTAACGATGGTGGATGTAAATGTCAAAACACCCTCAAAAGAAAAAAATTTAGATGCAGGCAAACGTTTATACACAACTAACTGTATGGCTTGTCACGGGCCGGAAAGACAGGGATCCGGTAATTATCCTGCACTGGTTACGATCAATAAAAAATATACAGAAGATTCTTTTAAAGCTTTACTGGTTTCCGGAAGAAGAATGATGCCGGCTATGAAACAATTAACTGAAGAAGAAAAAGAGGCATTGGCTTCTTTTATCCTGGATATCAAATCCAAACAGCAGAAAGTATTTGTAGCGCCAGCAAAAGCAGAAGATCCTTATGTAAAAATGCCCTACACATCAACCGGTTATAATAAATTCCTCACAAAAGAAGGATACCCTGCTGTTGATACACCCTGGGGCACATTGAATGCCATTAATCTTAACACCGGAAAAATTGAATGGAAACAAACCCTGGGCGATTATCCTGAGTTGAAAGCCCGGGGCATTCATTCTGGAACGGAGAACTATGGAGGATCCGTGGTTACTGCCGGCGGATTATTATTTATTGCCGCCACCAGTGATAAAAAGATCCGTGCATTTAATAAACGAACCGGTAAACTTTTATGGGAGTATGATTTACCTGCATCCGGTTTTGCCACACCTGCTGTGTATGAGAAAGACGGGCATCAATATATAGTGATCGCCTGTGGTGGCGGTAAATTGGGCAAGCCTTCGGGAGATAGTTATGTGGCGTTTGCCTTGCCGGTAAAAAAATAACTTTATATGATACAATTCTTGCCATAGATTTTCACAGAAACGAATCTGTGACAAAAAACTTACTTTAATCTTCAAATCAAACCTGTAAAATGCTAACCCAAGACCTTTTCATCCACCATGTGTATTTCTGGCTTGAAAATCCTGACAAACCTGAAGAACATGCTGCTTTACTGGCAGGCCTAAAAGCTCTGAGCAAAGTGCCTTCTATTCAACAGTTTCATATTGGTGTTCCGGCATCTACTAACCGCGATGTGATTGATACCAGTTACCAGTTCTCATGGCTGGCCATATTCCCAACCAAAGAAGCACAGGATGCTTACCAGGTAGATCCTATCCATCTTCATTTTGTAGATACCTGTAAACATTTGTGGAAGAAAGTGACTGTGCTGGATTCTGTAGGAGCTTATTAAACAGAACGTCATTGCGAGTAACGAAGCAATCTGTAGGCCGACGAACGTACAGAAGATGGAAATAGCAAAACAATTTTGCCTTCCCAACCATAACCTGTGCACTCAACTGCTACAATACAGATTGCTTCGTTGTTCCTTCTCGCAATGACATTATTTACTCCATTGCAATTCTGCAGACTGCACATGAGAAGAATTGGTTCCGATATGTACAATGAATTTACCCGGCTCCCAAACTCTTTTCAGATCACTATTATAGAAAGACAATTGTTCCGTGGTTATCACAAAACTGATCTCTTTTGATTCTCCGGGCTGTAACATTATTTTCTGAAACCCTTTTAAATCCTTTACTGCCCGCGTTACACTGGCAACGGGATCTGTGATATATAACTGCACTACTTCTTCTCCTGCATATTTTCCGGTATTGGTTAAGGTTACTGTTGCTGTTAGTTTCTCCTCTCCTTTCAAGCTGTTTTTACCCAGCATTACCGGGCTGTATGCAAATTGGGTATAACTCAACCCATATCCGAACGGGTACAACGGATCATTGGATTCATCAAGATAGTTGGATCTGAATTTAGGAAACCCCATTCCATTAAATGGGCGGCCGGTATTTTTGTGATTGTAGTAAATCGGGATCTGTCCCACACTTCTAGGAAAGGTGGCCGTAATTTTTCCGGATGGGTTATAATTGCCAAACAATACATCTGCCACTGCATTACCCGCTTCTGTGCCCGGCGCCCATGCATCCAGGATGGCAGTGGCATGTTCATTCTCCCAAACCAATGTTAAGGGCCTTCCGTTGAAAAGCACTACCACTAAAGGTTTACCGGTTTTAGTTAAAGCTTTTAATAAATTCTGTTGACTGGCAGGAATACTGATATCTGCACGGCTGGCAGACTCACCAGACATATTGGAAGATTCTCCCACAACCGCAACCACCACATCCGCTTTATTGGCGGCGGCTACCGCTTCATTGATCATTTCTTCCGGTGACCGGGGGTCGATCTCTGCTTCCACACCCAATGCGTTCACACGCTTTAGAAATAAAGCCGTATCGTCTGTAATATTTGCTCCTTTCGCAGAAAGTATATTCACACTGTTACCGGCAACATTTTTTATTCCTTCCAGCACCGTAACCGATTGTTTCCAATCTCCGGCCACTACCCAGGTGCCCAGCATGTTTCTCTTATTATCTGCCAATGGGCCCACCAATGCAATCGTACCTGCTTTTTTAAGGGGTAATATTTGTTGATCATTTTTCAATAATACCATGCTGTGTGCAGCAATATTCCTGGCTGCCTGGCGATTGGCTACAGTAAGGATATCTTTCGCAGGCCTTGTTTCATCTATATAACGGTAGGGGTCATCAAATAAACCCAATTTAAATTTCGCTTCAAGAATACGCAGGCAGGCTTTATCAATATCCGCTACAGATACTTTTCCTTCCTTTACAGATTTTCCTAAAGTAGTTAACATGCCCTCTCCCACCATATCCATATCCAGACCGGCTCTCAAAGCCTGAGCAGATAAAGATTGCAGATCCCCAACGCCATGGTTCACCATTTCATTTAAAGAAGTATAATCAGATACCACAAACCCTTTAAAGTTCCATTGGTTACGTAATAAATCGGTTAATAACCATTTGTTTCCGGTGGCAGGTATCCCATCAATTTCATTAAATGAACTCATGATACTTCCTGCGCCGGCATCGATTGCCGCTTTATACGGTGGCAAATAATATTCGTACATTTTTATACGGCTCATATCTACCGTATTGTATTCCCGGCCGGCTTCTGCACCGCCATATAGTGCAAAGTGTTTAACACAGGCCATCAGTGTATTGTTCCTGGAAAGATCTGTGCCCTGGTAGCCGCGTACCATAGCTTTTGCAATGGCCCCACCTAGGTAAGGATCTTCGCCTGAACCTTCTGAAATCCTTCCCCAGCGTGCATCACGGGCAATATCAACCATCGGCGAAAAAGCCCAGTTCAAACCATCGGCCGTGGCTTCCGTTGCAGCAATTCTGGCAGATTGTTCAATCAATCCCATATCCCAGGAAGCAGATAAACCCAAAGGAATCGGAAAAATCGTTTTATGCCCATGTATCACATCCAAGCCAAAGATCATCGGAATATGAAGCCGTGAATTCTTTACGGCAAGATCCTGTGCTTTACGAACTTTTTCAGGACCGGTAATACCAAACAATCCTCCCACCTTACCACTTTTAATTTTTGCTTCCACATCTGTACTCACTACCGAACCGGTAACGGTTGCACCACCCGGAATGATCAGGTTTAACTGGCCGATCTTTTCTTCGAGTGTCATTTTAGCCAGTAAGGCTTTGGCTTTCGTTGAAATATCATTTTGAGAGAAAGATGCATAGCTGAATAACAGCATACAGGCAACTGAAAACAGTTTTTTCATAATGGCATATTTGATCGATAAGAGCCGACAGCATGATACTGCCTGCGGAGAAAGATTGAAAATAGAAAAAAATATCTACTCCCACTGACAAATATCCTGAAAACAAAAAGACCTGAAGATTTGTTCAACAGGCCTTTCTGATCACGTATTGGATACGGGGTGGTTGCTTGCACTATATAGAGTGTTTACTTAAGCATATTGTGTATATATTGGTAGCTGGTATTGATATTCTCAAAGGGTTTAGGTGCACCATCCTGTTCTACAAAGAAATATTTCATGCCGGACTCTTTCGCATGGTCGAAAATCCGTTTGAAATCAAATACGCCTTTACCCACTTCCAGAATATGTTCAAAACCAGCATCCATATCTTTCACATGCCATAAATGAAAGCGGCCTGGGTTCGCTTTGAATAAGGCCACTGGGTCTTTACCCGCTTTCTGCGCCCATCCAAGATCGAGCTCCATTTTAACAAGACTCTTATCAGTTTGCGATAAGATCATTTCATAGGGGATCTGCCCTTCCACCGGCCTGAATTCAGCATCATGGTTATGATAGGCAAATAACAGCCCGGCTTTCTTCGCTGCTTCGCCAGATCTGTTCAACACGTCAATGGATGATTTGATCTCATCCAAACTACCAATCGGCGTATTGGCACATACCAGGTATTTTACCCCGCCTTCTGCAGCCTGGTCAACCAGTTCCTGAAAATTATCCCGCAGGTTTTTCATCGGTGGAATCACCAATGGTTTGCCATCGGCACCAGTTGGCATTTTTGCACCGGGAGGCAATTTGAATGGCGCACCCAAAACATGGTGCGAGCGCCAGTTCATTCCAAGATTTTTTAAAGCAGTTGCAAATTCTTTTGGTGCCATTCCATAATACCCGCCTTTCTTACTAAAAGCAGATTCGATTTCTGTATAACCGATATCGGCTATCTTTTTCAGGTTCCCCTGCACATCATCATCCATGATACCAAACAACGTAAACAGCTGCAAACCCACGCCGGGCATGGCAGTTTTGTTCATCATCGCATGGGCTAATACTTCTTTGTTAAGCAGCAAACTACCTAAGGCAATGGCGGAAGTATTTTTGAGAAAGGTTCTGCGGTTATTCATTTTGTAGATTTTTTTTGTACAGACTGGTACAGGTATATTCTGTGCCAGTTCGTAGCTATTATTTAATATTTCAATCCAAATCCAAATTTATACAAAGGATCTTTTGAATCATACGGCACATCTTCCTTCTGGTTGCGAACCGCTTCCATGGATGATGGTAATTCAAAAGGCAGTTTACCCCCGGGTTTATATTTACCAAAAATCACATCCAGCACTGCCGCATCGCTTGCACCAAAATCGGCCAGTACGGCTTTGGCCTTTGCATTGATTTCAGGAAATACTGCCGGGCGATCCAGATTGATAGCCACAATGCTGGGCACCGTATTCATGATCTGTAAAATACTGTCGCGTTCTTTGGGTTTGAAATCAAGGTCACCGTGGTGAAACATCTTTGCCATAAAGTTTTTGGTATCAACCGGTACCCAGGGTGTATTTACACGCAGGATGGCCATATCCGCGTCGGAGGGTTTGCTCACAACGGTGCCATACAAAGCCACCACTTTCGGATCCATATTACCGGCATATATTTTCAATTTATTTATTGTTAAAGGAAGTGTATTGCCCTTGGGGGTAGCGGTATTCTTTAATAAGACCATTGCTCTTCTTTGTGCGTCTTCGCCTGCTTTTACAAAATCGGCACGGCCCACGGTTTTCTCAGCCTTATCAACATCTACATAGGGATTATCAAAAAGTCCTAATGCAAATTTCTGACGTAATAATCTTTTTACAGATTCATCAACCCTTGATTCTTTTAATTTTCCGTCTTTCACCAGTTTAACCACTATCTCCGGTAAGCTCTCACCGCCAAACTGGTCAACACCGGCATTAATAATTTTCAATACCCTTTCTTCTGCAGATAATTTTTCAACACCCCATGCACGTGCGGGCCAAACGAATGAGCCCATATCTGCATCGCTGATCAGACCCCAGTCTGTACACACTACCCCCTCATAATGGTATTTATTGCGAAGCAGATCAGTAATGATTGCTTTATTAAAAGAGAACCCAACATTTTCATGGGTTTGATCCATTGGCACACCATAATAAGGCATGATAGAAGCGGTATGCGCTTTGAACGCCGCTTCAAAAGGGATCAAGTGATAATTAAAATTCTTACCCGGATAAACCTGCCCTTTTTGAAATTCGAAATGCGGGTCCAATCCTTCTTTCTGCGGACCGCCACCAGAGAAGTGTTTGGTCATAGCAGCTACGCTGGTTGCGCCCAATTTTTCTCCCTGCAAACCTTCTACATAGGCTTTGATCATTTTAGCCGATAGATTTGCATCTTCCCCAAAAGTTCCGCTGATACGCGGCCAGCGGGGTTCCGTTGCCAGATCGGCCATAGGGTGTAAAGCTTCGCGGATGCCCACGGCAGCATATTCCTGCCTTACCACATCTGCAAATTTTCTGGTGAATGCCTCATCCCCAATTGCAGCCAACCCTAACGGTTCGCACCAGAGCGAAAACCCATTCGCTGCCATAGCAAAAATACTTGCACTAAAAGCATTACGGGGATCTGATGCAATGGTAACCGGTATACCCAAACGGGTTTGTTCGGCCATTTTCTGTACGTTATTATACCAGGTGGCCAATGCTTTGGTACCCGGCACCTGCCAGAGATTGATGTGCGTCATCTTTTTGTCCTGCACTAATTGCGTGGCAATAGGTATCCGTGCAAAAAATCCCTCTCCTTTAAAATCATTCAGGGAGCCGTCTTTAGCGATCTTGGCTCCATTGATGAACATCATACCCGCTTTCTCTTCCAAAGTCATTTGCGAAAGAATGTCTTTCACTCTTGCTTCAATAGGTTTTTTGGGGTCTTCATACACATCCAGTTTCCCGTTCTTGTTCAGGTCGCGGAAACCATTGTCTGCAGGTGTATTTTTTTTAGCAGGGAAACTTGTCCATGCAAGGGTGGCGGTTACAAGGGTGACCATCCCAATCACCCAGAATGAGGTTTTTTGGCTAAGCTTTTTCATTTTCATTGCGTCGTTATGACACAATGATACTTATTAATTCTGGAAATCCAAATGAATACACCTGATTTTTGTGCTATTTTAGCCCCGAAATGAAAACGGTCAGAAACATACAGGATGTGATACGCGATGGCGGCAAATACTTTATGCCTTCTGTATCATTGGATTGCGTCATATTCGGCTTTCACGAGAATGAGTTGAAGGTATTGCTCCTGAAAATGAGGAATATGGAACAATGGGCCCTTCCCGGTGGTTTTATTTATAAGGATGAGGATATTGCAGATGCCGCCACAAGGGTATTAAGAGAGAGAACCGGGCTACAGAATATCTTCCTGCAGCAGTTTAAAGTATTTGGTCAGCCCAACCGCGCCGAAAAAAAATACCACCTGAACATGTTGAAGAAAGATGGTATCAAAGTAAATAAAGACAACTGGATCATACAGCGGTTTATTACCGTTGGCTATTATGCTTTGGTTGATTTTGCCGTAGTCATTCCCGAACCGGATATGAATTCGGTAAGCTGTGAATGGCATGAACTGCACAGCATTTCGGATCTCTTTATGGATCATAAGAATATCCTGGATCATGCATTGGAAACCCTCAGGCTGCAATTGAACCACCAGCCTATCGGTTATAATTTATTGCCGCAGAAATTTACCATGCCCGAACTGCAGAAATTATATGAAACCATTTTAGATAAGAAACTCGATCGCAGAAATTTTCAAAGACGGATGAACAGTTTCGGTTTTGTAAAACGTTTGAAAGAAACCCGCAAAGGCGGCGCACACAAAGCACCTTTCTTATACAGTTTTGATCTCAGAAAATATAAAAAAGCTTTACAGGAAGGATTACAGGGCGGATGGTAGCTGTTGGTAAAATAGTTAAAGTGGGTAAAAGGGTTGTTACTCATCCCTTCTTTACTTAATTTAACCGCTGTAACTTTCTGCCATGAACCCAAAAATAAAAATACTTACCTTCTGCCTGGGTGCGTTGTTATTCATTGGTTGCGACAGGGTTACCAAAGAGCTGGCCAAAGCCCATTTAATGAATAAGCCATCGATTTCTTACCTGCACAACAGCTTTCAGTTAGTGTATGTAGAAAATACAGGCGCTGCTATGAGTATGGGTGATGATTTGCCCAGATCGGTAAGTTTCTGGTTGCTGGGCATTTTACCATTGGTTTTTTTATTGGGTTTATCTGTATATGTTATCCGCCAGTCGGCAGAGATGCGTTTCCGGAAAATATTTTCATTTGCATTGATCATTGCAGGCGGCTTGGGTAATATCATCGACAGGATTCTATTTGACAGGCATGTCACCGATTTTATGATACTCCGTATCCTGAATATACATACCGGTGTTTTTAATGTGGCTGATATATGTGTGAGTGCGGGTGCTATCGGGTTGATGTTCTTCTACACCAATCAGAAAACAGATCATATCATTACAGAATAAATCAAAGACCATCATGCTTACTTACCGTGATGCGGCTATTGCTGATATGGAAAGGATTGTAGCCATTTACAATTCCACCATCCCCACAAGAATGGTTACGGCCGATACGGAACCGGTAACCGTAGAAAGCCGTATGCCATGGTTTCATGAACACCGCTCGGATACAAGGCCTTTATGGGTAATTGAAAATGAGGCTACGGAGATGGTTGGATGGGTAAGTTTTCAATCCTTTTACGGAAGACCCGCTTATGCCGCAACCGCCGAGATCAGCATCTATCTTGATGCATCGCAACGGGGAAAAGGAATTGGGAAAGAAATTTTACAATATTCCCTTGAGAAGGCAAAACAGTTTGGTATGAAAACCCTGCTGGGTTTCATATTTGCACATAATGAACGCAGCCTGAAACTGTTTAGACAGCTGGGCTTTGAAGATTGGGCAACCTTACCGGATATTGCCGTATTGGATGGGGTAGAGAGAAGTTTAAAGATTTTAGGAAAGAAAATCCACTAAGTGCTGAAAGGGAATTAAATATTTCCTTTCTTCAATGCATCCACCGCAAAATTTGCCGCCCTTGCAGTTAATGCCATATAGGTAAGCGATGGATTCTGACAGGCAGAAGATGCCATACAAGCTCCATCAGTTACAAATACATTCTTTGCATCCCATACCTGGTTATTACTATTGAGTACGGATGTTTTAGGATCCTTACCCATTCGTGCGGTACCCATTTCGTGAATACCGTGACCGATGGCATGACCATTGTCCCATGTATTGATCTTTTTAACACCGGCTATTTCCAGCATTTCTTTCAATTCAGCAACGATGGCTTTCCGCATTTTCAGTTCATTTTCTTTCAATTCGCAATCCATCGATAAAACCGGTAATCCCCATTTATCTTTTTTGTTTGTATCGAGTGTGATTTTATTTTCATGATAAGGCAATATCTCACCAAACCCTGTAGCGCCAATATTCCATCCCCCCGGTTCAGTAAGCGCTTCTTTATAATCAGCGCCAATACTCATTTCAGCCACATCCCTGCTCCAGCTATACCTGCTGGCCCCTCCCTGGTATCCAAATCCACGAAGAAAATCACGTTTATCATTTCCCACATTAGCAAAACGAGGGATATAGAATCCATTAGCCCTTCTGCCGGAATAGTATTTATCTTCATATCCTTCTACCTGCCCGGATGCACCGAGATTATAATGATGATCCATTACATTATGCCCCAGCTGGTCACTACTGCTGCCCAAACCACCCGGCCAGATATCTGTTGCGGTATTGAATAAAACCCATGTTGAATTTAATGCGGATGCATTTAAGAAAACAATCTTTGAATAATATTCATAGGTCTGATGGGTTTCTGCATCCAATACTTCTACCCCTTTTGCTTTTTGTGTGTCTTTATCATAAATTAATTTGGTAACGATAGAGAAGGGACGCACTGTTAGGTTACCCGTCTTCATCGCAGCAGGTAAAGTAGAAGATTGCGTACTGAAATACCCGCCAAACGGACAGCCTTCCCAGCACCGGTTACGGAACTGGCATTGGGTTCTTCCCTCAATGGGCGCCGTTAAATTGGCCACACGGCCAATAAATAAATGCCGTTCCCCTTTGTATTGCGCTTTAATTCTGGCTGCCACATCTTTCTCTACACAGTTCAGGTCCATCGGTGGCAGAAAATGCCCGTCGGGCAAATGGGGCAATCCCTCCAGTGATCCGCTGATGCCGGCAAATTTTTCTGCATAATCATACCAGGGTGCAATGTCTTTGTAACGGATAGGCCAGTCAGTACCCACGCCTTCTTTGGCATTGGCTTCAAAGTCTAAATCGCTCCAGCGATAACTTTGCCTACCCCATAAAATGGAACGCCCGCCCAATTGGTAACTGCGCCACCAGGTAAAGGGTTTTACTTCTGTGTAGGGACAATCCTCTTCATTGGTCCATGATGCCATCACTGCCTCACTTGCGGCCCAACCTCTGTGTATCACCGGATATTTTTGTTTTTGTTCTGCAGTGGTTTTCCCTCTGTGTTCAAATTCCCAGGGATTTTTAGCTGCGGTAGCATAATCTTTGATATGTTGATAATCCCTGCCGCGTTCCAGCATCAATACTTTCAATCCCTTTTCGGTTAATTCTTTTGCAGCCCAGCCACCACTGATACCTGAGCCCACAACAATGGCATCATAGGTGTTTTGTATCTTGGCTTTATTGTTTATGTTGGTAGAATCGGCAGACATAGCAATCGTATTTAAATGGTATAGTTAAGTAATGATAAGAAACAGAATAATAATAGCTGCTTTATCCTGTAAGCTATTACTCTTTCATTGTCTAAATCTAAAACAATATTTCACTTCCTGTGTTTTATACGGCAGATTAATATCAACTTTAGATAATTTCACATAAATCAATCTTTATAAATTCAATATTATGGAATACAGACAGATCGGGCAATCGGGAATCAACGCATCGGCTATTACGTTTGGCGCATGGGCCATTGGTGGATGGATGTGGGGCGGGGCCGACCGCAAAGAGGCGCTGGAAGCCATACTGGCATCCTACGAAATGGGCGTGACATCGATCGATACCGCCCCTGCTTACGGCCAGGGATTGAGTGAAGAAATTGTAGGGGATGCCTTAAAGCAATTACCCCGTGATAAGGTACAGGTACTTACCAAATACGGTCTTCGCTGGGATAGGCAAAAAGGGCAGCATTTCTTTTCCAGTAAATTTAATGATGGCAGCCCCATGGAAGTATATAAGTATGCCGGTAAAGAAAGTGTGATAGAAGAATGTGAGAGTTGTTTACGCAGACTGGGCACCGATTATATTGACCTGTTCCAGATACACTGGGCCGATCCTACCACGCCTATTGAGGAAACCATGGAAGCCATTGCCCAATTACTGAAACAGGGAAAGATCCGCGCAGGCGGTGTTTGTAATTATACCGCCGACCAGATGAAGGTTGCCGAAACGGTAGTATCACTTGCTGCTAACCAGGTGCCTTACAGCATGGTGTTCAGGGATATTGAAAAAGATGTAGTGCCTTATTGCATCGAAAATAAAAAAGCGGTGATCGCCTATAGCCCTTTACACAGGGGATTATTAACCGGCAAATTCAAACCCGGCCACACCTACAATGACGGTGACACCAGAGAATCCAATCGTTTTTATACGGCAGAAAACATTACACGTACCAATGTATTCCTGGATACCATACGCCCCTTAGCTGCTGATAAAAATGCAACGCTTGCACAACTGGTGATTGCCTGGACCTTACAGCAACCCGGTATTACCATTGCACTGGTGGGTGCCAGAAATGCAGCGCAGGCTACGCAGAATGCGAAAGCCAGTGAAATAAAATTGAATGCTGAAGAACTGAAATTTGTTAATGAGAGATTGAATCAACTCGAATTAGTTTTCCCATAATGCATGCCGTTGCTGGTGTTATCACCTGCAACGCTAAACTCATACCATGCTGGTGAAAACATCAACATGGGCGAAAGAGACGCAGAGCACACAGCGTCTTACAGAGGGTTTATTATTTGATCCTGATAACGGAAAAGGAATTGGGTAAAAGTGTTACACCCAGCACCTTATTTTTTACTGCTAATTCCCTGCTTACGGGCGCTATGGCCAAAGGCTTCTCAAAAGAGTTTACATCATTCATCTCCTCGCTCCGCAGGTACGTAAGTGTGGCTTTACGATCTCCATTTTTATATCCATCCAGATTAAATGAAACAGTTTGTTCCTTCCCTATGGTATTGGCTATTTTAATGATCAGCTCATTACTGCTCTTATCAATACTTGCCGATGCATATAAACTATCCTGCCCTGCAATAACAGCGCCATTCATTTCAACTGGAACGGTATAAGACCCACGGTTATTGGAAAAAAGTTTTTGTACATAATAATTAGGACTTCCGTAAGACTGCAGGTTATCAAACCAGATCAGGTCGGGTGTCCATTGCCAGCCATCCACATGAGCAAACAAAGGGGCATAGGAAGCCATATTCACCACATCGGCATTGCGTTCCAGGCCGGTCATGAAAGCTGCTTCGGCCAATGCAGAACGCCAGTTATTCTTTGTTTTGCCATTGGGGATGCCCACGCTATGGGCAGCATATTCACCTGCAAAGATTTTTGGGCCTTTTCTGTCATAAGCATCATAACGCTTTGCATTTTGCAGGAACCATTCGGGGGAGCGGTAGTAGTGCTCGTCGATGATTTCGGCGTTCAGTTCGGTCATTTCTTTGGAGAGATAATCGAACATGTCGCCATCGGGGGATGGACCAACACTGGAGATCAGGCGAATTTCAGGGTATT
>CAZFKE010000007.1:63026-81184 GCA_964519475.1 uncultured Sediminibacterium sp. | reverse complement strand
ATAATGTTCATCCAGGATATCTGCATTCATTTTACGCAGTGTATCATTCAGAAAACGAAACCGGTCATCATCCGGGTTAGGGCCTACACTATTAATCAATTGTACAGAAGGATATTTTTGTTTAATCGCTTTTGCAAAATAAGTGAAGCGTTCAATATACTGCGGGCCCCATTGTTCGTTACCTACTCCCATCATTTTTAAATGAAAAGGAGCCGGATGGCCCATGGCTGCGCGAAGTTTGCCCCATTGGGTTTGTGTGGATCCGTTGGCAAATTCGATCAGGTCAAGCGCATCCTGCACATAAGGATCCAATTGATTTGTGGGCACCAATTCTGCCGTATTGAACTGGCAGGCCATACCGCAATTCAAAATAGGCAAGGGAGATGCCCCGATATCTTCGGCCAGTAAAAAATATTCATAAAACCCCAATCCAAAACTCTGGAAATAATCAGGTGTACTCCTGTTGGCAAACTCTGTATTCCATCGGTTGATGATGAGTGGCCTGTCTTCTACCTTACCTACCGTTTTTTTCCATTGATATCGATTAGCCAGGTCACGACCTTCCACTATGCAGCCACCCGGGAACCGGATAAAGCCGGGTTTCAGGTCGGCCAGCATTTGTACCAGATCCGCACGCAAACCACCGGGGCGGTTCTTCCAGGTATCTTTCGGAAATAAAGAGATCATATCCAACTCTACCGAACCTTTTCCTTCAAACCAAAGAGATAATTGCGCTTTCGGATCTGTGGCATCGGAAAGAATACTAACCGTATATTTTTTCCATTCATTCACACCTGATGCAAGTTTTGCAGACCCTATCACTTCTCCTTTTGCATTTTCCAGTTCAATACGCAACTTTACTTCAGAATTTTTTGGCCATTTTGCCCATACAGAAAAATCATACTGTTTACCTTTCACAATACCCATCCCGCGAAAGCCTTCATTGGTAATTCCATACTTACCACTCACTGCATTTTGAATACGGATATAACGGGGATTGTTTTGATTGGCTATGCCTCTGTTCAATACCCACAAACTTCCACCCACCACTCCTTTACGCTGTTCTTTCCAGCCCATCAAAGGCGTAGTGAATTCAAAAGAACGGTTCTTTACCAGTTCGGCATACATACCGGCATCCGCCGCCAGGTTAATATCTTCAAAGAAAATACCCCACATGGTTTGTTTGATATCCGCTTTGGGCTGATCCGTTTTAACAATGATTTCTTTGGGTGATTGGGCAATAACCGAAAAGGAAATAGTTAGCACTAAAGCAACGAAGAATAATTGTTTCATAGAAGCTAATATACAAAAGGATGTGTTTGCTCGTCTACAAATACCTGTTTTTATAGATGTACTTATCCGGGTTTTTACGCTTCTTTTGAAATATTTTCGAAGTTGAATAAAAGACCATTCTGTTCATCATTCCATAAAATCAAATAAGTATTTTACTATACTCCACAATAATGGAAACCCTATTTTGGAGAGATCTGTTTTTTAGTAACACTGAATACGGGCGTTCTTTATGGTGCCTATTGGATAGGGCAGTTTATCCAAAGGAAGAAAATAATCAGAGAAAGCGTTACCTGATAGTTACATGACATTAATTAATAGGTAAGGGTTATACCTGCTCCTAATCCCATATCACTATCATAGTGAGACGAAACAGAGAGATATTTCGTTAGAATATACCTGAAGCCGCCTGCATATTCTTTATCTGTATTTATCATCCAATTGAACCGTAGCCTTGGCGAAACCGATACATCTTCGCGACTTAACTGAAATCTGAATTTACCATTACCATCAATACGCGCATCTGCTATTACCAGCATGGGCAGGGTGTAGGCAATACCAGCCACAATTGTTTTCCGGTCGTTCTTATTACTTATTTGCCCAAACCCGTTTTTTGTCTCATCACCAAAAATATTTTTAGGCCCACCTTCCATTTTGTAATGATAATCAAAACCTATATATGGGAACAACCATTGCATTCTGCCGATATACCTGCCGAGCATGGTTTCACTCTCATAGCCATGCATATCGTGGTAGCCCAGGTGCCACATCGTACTAAGTTTCCAACGGGTTTGTGCCAGCATGGCCATTCCATCAAGCCCGTTATTCTCAAAACCCGCTTTCGTCATAAAATGCGCCTTCCTGTCGTCAGAAAATAGTTTCCGTTGTGCAAACCGGGGGTTGGGAATTTCAGGGTTGGCAGGAGAATTTTCATAACTGAATATCCTACCCATTCCACTCATCATGTGATAAAGTATATGACAGTGGAAGAACCAGTCTCCACTTTCCGTTGCGGCAAACTCTATCGTATCTCTTTCCATGGGCATGATATCGATTACATTTTTTAAGGGTGCATATTCCCCTTGCCCGTTCAATATCCTGAAATCATGACCATGCAGGTGCATCGGGTGTCGCATCATGCTGTTATTGTAAAGAACGATCCGGAGGTTTTCACCTTTATGAATCAGAATCTTATCACTTTCAGAAACAGTTTTGTTATCCAGTGTCCAAACATATCGGTTCATATTCCCTGTCAGATCAAATTTTAATTCCCTCAAAGGTCCCGCCGGTAAGGTTGTCTTTTCTGGTGAACGCAACATAGTGTAATTAAGTGTTACGATATCAGCATTACCACTATCCATATCCATTCCTTCCATTCCATTTTTGTTTGTACCTGTCTGCATTGCCTTCCCACTCATATTCATCGTATCAATTGCATTTGCAGGACCTGTTACTTCCGGATACATTACTGTATTCATATCCATTATCTGGTTACGCATTTCCATTCCTTTCATTTCTACCATATTCCCTTTCATATCCATCATATCATTCATCATCTTCATGCCTGCGAAATATTTCAGTTTTGGCAACCTGATTGCAGGCACTTTTTCGCCTTTGCCTAACCAGAGAGAGGCCGATTTGGTTCGGTCCTCCGGTGTTATCAGAAACTCGAAGCTTTTATTCTCGGGTATGGTAACAATCACATCATATGTTTCTGACACGGCAATAATCAACCTATCTACTTCAACCGGTTCCACATCATTGCCATCACTGGCTACCACAGTCATTTTGCCACCCGCATACGTAAGCCAGAAATAATCCGAGGCTCCACCATTGGCAATACGTAATCTTACCTTATCGCCCGCTTTAAATTGTGGCTGTTCATTTTGATTTTTGCCATTTATCAGAAACTGATCATAATACACATCGCTTACATCCATTGCATTCATTCTTTTCCACTCATTGGTCAGCTTGGTTTTTAAATTCCCCGTTTTTATGGCTTCCCAATAACTTTGGGTAGTACCCTTTTTAATTGCAAACCAGTCTGTAGCATTATGAAGACTGCGATGAATTTCCGCAGGCTTCATATCAGTCCATTCACTTATCACAATAGGAAGCGTAGGAATATCCCATTCCTTTCTTTTATTCATAATGAACGCCCCATACATCCCGATCTGTTCCTGTAAATCTGTATGGCTATGGTACCAATGAGTGCCATGCTGAATGATGGGAAATGTATATAAATGAGTAGAATGCGGTTTGATAGGCATTTGTGTAAGATTTGGCACCCCATCATACCGGTTAGGCAGGAAAAGTCCGTGCCAGTGCAGCGATGTTTCTTCATTTAATTCGTTATGTACATAAATTTCCGCTGTATCGCCTTCGGTAAATGTTAATGTGGGCATGGGAATCTGACCATTTACGGCAATAGCCCGTTTTGTTTTTCCGGAGAAATTAACCATTGTATCTGCGATGTACAAATCATAACGTACTGTTCGTGGTGCTGTATTATTATGAATCGTTTTTATCGACCCAAGTCTGGCTTTCTGTATTTCTACACTATCCGTTTTTATGTCACCCATATTCATCCCACTCATATCCTCCATTTTTTCAGCAGTATCTTTCTTAGGCATCTGCATTCCATCCATTTTCATATCCAACTTCTCGTCCATCAATATTTTCCTAGGCTTAACCGTATCTTTCATCATGTCCATTTCGCCGGATTTTTTAACTGCCGGCTTTGCAATAACTTTTGGTTTTTCCTTTACTAGTTTCATCCCACATTTTGGGCAATTGCCTGGTTTGGCAGCATGAATTTCAGGATGCATAGGGCATGTATAAGTTACAGCCGGCTGTTCCTTACTATCTTTTTTACCCATATCCATTCCCTTCATTTCCTGTGCATGGATAGATAAACAGAGAGTGAAACCAAAAAGAATGATACTTATTTTTCTCATTACCCTATTTTTATTTTTTACGGCTAACATGCTTGCATTAATTGCAACCACAATTACACTCACTGTTATTAAAACAACAGGAACACTTAATAAAATTCCCTGCTTATATTTAGCGCCTGCGGTCATTGTAAAGCAATCACATGATACCCGGTTACCCAAATGAAATGCTGAATCATCATTTTACGATTGGCTTTACCAAATAAACCCAGGTTAATAAATCTATTTTGGATTGCTGTTTCCCCAAACAATTCCTCCTGTTTCTTCTTCTATATAACTAACATTCCCAACAGAAATGCCCACATTACAATGGCTTATGCCTGGTTTGTAATGCACTAACTGGGGTTGGATCGGACAGGTATATTTCTCTGGATGCTGGTGTTCCATCATTTATATTTTATTTACAGCAATCCTTTTTCCGGATAAAAATGGCTTTCAAAATTCTGATGATTATTTTCTTGATTTTGTCCATTCTGATTTTAATTTTTTATGGAAAGACAGTCCCTTGATTTTATTGCCCAATCTATAATCAAATTTTTATGCCCTTTTGATAACCGCACATTTTTATGCATCCCTGTATAAGAAGAAAGAGGCAGGGCTTCATCATTTACCTGATTGGCTATTGATTCTAATTTACCCTGTTGCTGCGTTTGGCGTAAGAACCCAACTCACTAAAATTACAAGCTTCTTTACCTTTTTGAATACGCCAGTTTATGAACCACTCAATCGCTTGAATATAGGAATACCCAAGTTATATAATCAATTATGGATAAACTTTATATGGTACCCATTTACAACGTTTCAGTCTATGTCATCAAAATGCATTAAACAAATTGTATTCCAGCCGGATAAACAGACCGTCGGGGGCTGTCCTGTACAGAGAACTGCTTAATTGCTGCCTGTACCCAAGGTCCAATCTTGCCACGCTGTTGAAAATGAACTGGACAGAAGGCGCTATATCCATATAATATTTACCCGATCCGATATTGAACTGGTTCAGAAATTCCAGCATCAGGTTCAGATTGGTCTGCTTATAATCCGTGTACTCTTTAGGAAGCATCAGCTTGCCGAACGATAAGGTATAGTTAATGGCTTTGCTGTTAAGGTTGCCATACAGGAATTTATTATTACCGCCATTATCC
Organism: uncultured Sediminibacterium sp.; assembly: GCA_964519475.1. Lineage (GTDB taxonomy): Bacteria > Bacteroidota > Bacteroidia > Chitinophagales > Chitinophagaceae > Sediminibacterium. Next base: position 75,798 of record CAZFKE010000007.1, on the reverse strand, counting down.
ATTGCTTTCAAAAAGGAAAGGCCGGAAGAGATCGCAACTTTATGTAGCAGCTGGGTGGCGATAATACCCGCTTCGAAACCGGTGTTGTGCCCGTATAAATTAATCTCTTCCTGGTGAATATCACTGTTGTTAAAGCTATACCGGGTAAAAGCCGCCATCCTGAAATGTTTTTGTACCTCATCATTGCTGAGAAAACGGTATTTGGCATAGATGCTTCCCCCTTCTGCAGCAAATGATTTATTTCTGTTGCTGAGAAAAATATCTGCGTGTACCATTATTTTTCTGGAAACACCAACCATGATCTCCGGAATCGAATGATAGTTTATTTTATCTGTATAGCTTTCAGGCATGATAAAATTATTCGTACGCAAGCCAATACTTTTGGCAGCCATATTACTTGCCGGCTCAGTATATAAAAAAAGTTCCTGAGCCATGCCGCTGCCAGAGAGCAGCAGCATGGTTATGATTAGTATGGTCTTCATGATTACAGGTTTTTAGAAAGATCAAATGGTTACATTATATACGCCGTTGGCACCTCCTGTATTTGATAACCATATCTTTTTAGATTCCTTTGCCGATACAAAACCCTTATCAACAATACGAAGCTGTTTATTGCCGCTTAAAGACTGGTCCTTTGCATTGAGGATATAAAAAGTTTTATCACCAATTTTCACAGGTTGATTTTCTTTTAACTGTATATTATTAAAATTAACGGTGGCCGTAAAACTGGCAACCGTAAAACCGGCATCTTCCACTTTCTTTTTCAGTTTATCAAAATCCACTGCAGACCCCTGCTTAAAAGTGATTTCGAATGAAGCGGTTTGAACATTAGGATTAACATTCTGAACAAAATCGATTGTTTTCAAAGACTTGTTAATCGAGTTGCTGCACATACTGCAGGTAAGACCACTTGCCTGGATGGTTACTTTCGATACCTGTGCCTGTGCTGAAAAGGTTATTACGGCTGCTATAAAAAAGAATATCGTTTTCATAATTAATTTTTTAAGATGATACAATTATATTTAGCTTTTCCTGGATTTGATTTGGGTTAACGCCATTCCACATTTAGCGCATTTACCAGGTTTATCGCTGGTAACATCAGCATGCATCGGGCATCTATATCCATTCATCACTTCCATTTTCATTTGCTCTTTTTTAGAAAGATTAAGTGTCATTCCGCATTTGGCACATTTTCCAGGATGGTTGCTCACAACCTCGGGGTGCATGGTACAGGTATATTTGACTACGCCTGCTTTCATCAGTTCTTTTTTAGAAAGATTCAGTGCCATACCGCATTTGGCACATTTTCCGGGTTTATCGCTGGTTTCTTCAGGATGCATAGGACAAGTATAAGTTGCCAGTTTTATGGCCCCTGAGGTATCTTTTATACGATCCGATTTATTGCTTTGGGCGTTTGTGGATTGCACAGTGGCTAATACAAACAGGATAGCAAATACTATTTTAAAAGTTTTCATTTTGTACGTTTTATTGATTTGGAAAAAAATGGAGCTAAGTATAGAATGTCTGAAACCCGGCAAATTGCCAGGTAATCGTTAAAGAGAAAAATAAATCAAATACGGAAATTACAATTCAGAAGAAACAGCGGAACGCTGTTGATCAGAGGGGGTGCGTGGGCAACCGGATGGTCTTTTACAAGAGAGGAAAAAGATACAGCAGCATCCGGGTAAACAATCACTGCCTCATCGGTTACTAACTGATTAAACTGAAAAACAGATTCTGAGACCTTCTGGTCTTTTTCTATCTGCAGCTTTTTTTGTTCATCTTTACAGCAACCTTTGTGTGCGGATTTTTCCATTCCGCAATTGCCACATTTAGCTTCCTGTTTTCGTGCCAGATCCCAGTTCATCAGCTTGCCCATACAATAATGTATATTGATGGTAGCACCGCTGGAAACAGCGATATAAGTAAATGCTAATATGGTTACCAGGAACTTTTTCATTGTATAACTGTTGTAAAATTAGCTTTTTTCTGTTCTTCGCAAAGAACCCATTTGTTAATTTTCGCTTTCAGGCGTATAAAAAGCCGGAAACCTTAGTTTTTTATCAATACATACGGTTGGGTATGTCGGATGTACCGTTATTTATCCTCTTTATTTTACCAAATTACCTGGCTAAAACTGCTCAGAGCAAATTCCTGTTCAACCGGTTTCTCTAAAATAAAAAAGACCTACACAAAATGTAAGTCTTTGATTGGGTGTGGAGAGTATCGGGGTCGAACCGACGACCTCTTGCATGCCATAATCAAAAATGCCTTGTTTTAGTCTAACTCACCTGAACTTCATTTTTCCCTGAAAGCCTTACCAGTAAAGGTTTTTAACAAATTCCAATAATTATTTTAAATCAGAAAATACTACCTTTAGTTTTACCTCAGTTTTACCTGCGGGTATTTAAATCACTATTTTTTTCAAATTTTTTTAGAAAAAAAGGAGCATTATAGGCAAAAATAAACCGGTAGCATTTATGCAAGAAATTAAAATCAAGCTTGTTTTATGGAAACACAAAACGGCAAAAAATGGAGAATTCGAAATAAGGATCAGAGTTACGCAATATAAAGAGGTGGGTTATTATAACACCGGCTTTACTTCCAGAGAAGAAAATTGGGATGAATTGAACGAGTGTCCTAAATCGTCTCACCCAAAGTTTAAAGCAATTATCAAGAAAATAAATTCATTGGTTTCTGAGATTGACTATGAAATCAAGACCATGCATCGGAATGGTATTGAAATGATTTCGTTAAAGGAATTAAAGGATAAAGTTCGCAAAGTAAGTCTTCGGGTTCAGCCAGTTAAGATTATCCAGCTTTTTGATATTGTAATTAAAGAAATGGAGGAACAGGGTCGTATAGGTTATGCAGGTGTGTTTTATTCTGGCAAAATCAAGTTGAAGAAATACCTCCTTGTCGATAAGACATTCTGGGCCTTTACAAAAGCCGACTTCGAGGCGTATGAGAATTATTTGAGAACAAATGTACCCAGCGAAAGCACGATGAGTCTTTATATAAGAACGTTCAACCGACTCTGGAATATTGCTATCCAAAGAGGTTATTGTCCGAAGGAACACCATCCTTCCAAATATTTCACATTTAAGGCCTACCGCCGGATTAAAACAAAGAAACGTGCCGTATCCGCAGATGTTATTCAGGCCATCGCTAAACTTGAATATGAAAAAGGTACTAGAATATTTAGGTCACAACAACTATTCTTATTCAGTTATTACGCCAGAGGGATAAATTTTATTGATCTCGCGCAGTTAAAACATAAGATTAATATTAGAGGAAATGAGATTAACTATACCCGGTCTAAAAACAAGCGTAGGTATGATTATCAATTGCATTCAAAAGCACTTGCTATCATTGAATGGTTTAAAACATGCGAGTTGCAAAGTGATGCAGGCTATGTTTTCCCACTTCTGATGAAGATTCATGATACACCCAAAAAGATTGATGCAAGAATTGATAGTGGACTTAAAGACTTAAATGAAGATTTAAAAGTGATGGCAAAAGACATTAAACTAGAGAAAGATCTGACTTCATATGTAGCCAGGCATTCCTTTGCAACCAATCTTAGGCAGAAGAACGTTGATCTTAATATTATCCAGGAAGCTATGGGTCATGAAACACAGTTACAGACGATGACATATCTGGAAGAAATTGATGATACACTAATCGCAAAGAGTATTGAAGAGGCTCTCTAAAAGAGTAATATTGTAAAGCAATTGAATAGTTTATTTATGGAAACAGGAGAAATTATTATATATCAGGCCCCAGATGGACAGACCTCCATAGATGTGAAGCTGGAAAATGAAACTATTTGGCTGAGCCTCAACCAAATGGCAGTATTGTTTGAAAGGGATAAATCAGTCATTTCCAGGCATTTATCTAATGTTTTTAAAGAAAAAGAACTGGAGTATGGCTCAGTTGTTGCAAAAAATGCAACAACTGGCGCAGACGGGAAAACATACCAGGTAGACTATTATAACCTGGATATGATTATCTCAATAGGTTATCGCGTGAAATCTACCAGGGGTACGCAATTTAGAATATGGGCCAATAAAATCCTCAAAGACTATTTAATAAAAGGATATTCAGTTAATGAGAAAAAATTAAGAGAACAGACCACGCAACTTGATGAATTGAAACAGGCAGTGAAACTGCTGGGAAATGTCATCGAAACACAACCACTAAATTCCGATGAAGCTACCGGATTATTAAAAATTCTTACCGATTATACCTATGCCCTTGATGTGCTTGACAGATATGATCACCAGGTATTGGAAATTGGTGGCATTACAAAGGAAGAATTGTTCCAGATCACTTACCCCCAAGCAATGAAAGCCATTGACGGGTTAAGGGATAAGTTTGGGGGAAGTACCCTTTTCGGCAATGAAAAAGACGAATCATTTCAGAGTTCGCTGGCCGCTATTTACCAGACATTTGGTGGTGAATATGTATACCCAAGTATAGAGGAAAAAGCTGTCAATCTGCTTTATTTCGTTATTAAGAACCATTCTTTTTCCGATGGCAACAAACGTATTGCTGCATTTCTGTTTGTCTGGTTCCTGGAAAAAAATGGTATTTTATATAAAAAAGATGGTAGCCGAAAAATTGCTGATAATGCTTTGGTAGCACTTACTTTAATGATCGCGGAAAGCAAACCTGATGAAAAAGATATTATGGTTAAAGTAGTCGTAAATCTTATTAATAACAATAACCAGTAAGATACATTCGATCCGTCCATAGTTAAAATAGGAATTAAAACATCTATGCCTTATTATCCCCCATTCTACCTTAGTATAGGCACTTCTTTCATGAAATCATAGTATCCCTTTTCGTGGTTGCTATACGTCCCATAAGAATCAAGGCTGTAACCAATGATACCATCTGAAGATTTAATGATATATAGGATACACATATCTGAAGGATTACTCATTCCATCGAATTGTATGTTTCCGTAATCACAAGATTGTGAGGTTGGTATCTTTTTTCTGCACCCGCAGTAAATCCTTCATTCGTCCACCTAAATTCTGTATCCATTTTCTTAATACGAAGATCTTCAAGCACCTCCGTTAACGTGGTCATTGTATGTAGTATTTTCATAAATTAATTAATAATTTTTTGTTATTTCCCAATTGGATTTGTATAAGTTATTTGAGCGGTTATATCAAAAATCACACTATCGAGTTCTTTTGCTGAAATTTTCAGGCTGTCTATAATTTCAAGGTTTACAGGGTTACATGGATTTTGTCTGTCAATACTTTCCGTTAACCCCAAAATATTGGTGAGCGGCCTGCGGACGGTATGAGAACTGATAAAAGCAATTTTTTTGAATTGCTGGTTCCATAAGTGAAGCTTTTTTTCCTGAATTATTCTTGTGGTTATGTCATAACCGACTCCCTGGATTTGTATCGCATTTTTCTTTTCGTTTTTAATAAACCTGAATTCCAAATAAGTATGTGATACTTCATTATTGAACAGGTGTCGTAACTCAATACTAATAGTTGTTGTTTTATTTTCCCTTCCATGTTGCAAAGTTTCGATAAACCGTTCCTTATCTTCTAAATGGATGTTCTCAAGAAAATTATAAGAAGATAATTCAGATTTTGACAAATCAACATTTTTTAAATACGCTTTGTTGGCGAAGTCGCAGGAATAATCGTCGCAAATGCGTACCAGATAATTGGCATGCGACTCTACTATTGATAGCTGAAATTGTTTTCTTATCGCTATTTCATTATTACAATCTTTAAATTTTATCCTGAAAATCCGTAATAAAAAATAAAGGAAAACAGAAACTGTAAGAATAAAAGCGATGTCCTTATAAATATGCGACCTATTTACACTGGTATACCCAAATAATAAAATATCACCCAGAACAACCCACATAATGCCAGCAAAAAAATAGATCAGTGCAAACCAGACCGCACTCGTATTGAATGTTTTCATATTGATTGGTTTAATATAAGATCAGGCAGAAACAGATATGATACCTGTAACTGTTCTGCCTGATCTATTTACTGTTATTTCTGCAATATGATAGATTGTACATTTCCTTTACCGTCTGTTGATGTCCAGGATTGCTTCTTGTTTTTGTTCTTCATAATAATCCATGTTTTGGCAAAAGCCGAATTTTCTCCTTTTATAGTTACTGTTTTAGCAGTATTGCTCCATACAAAACGACTGGTATCAGCAATTTGATTACTTAGAATGCGATAGGAAATTTTTTTAGTACCGGAATTGTCATCATTAAAAGTCATGCTCCCGATATTGGAAGCGGAAGCTTCTTTTTCACCTACATGCTGCTCTGCATAAGAACTAATATTCCATGAACCCTGCAAACGACTGTTTAATTTGTTTACAGAACTGCAGGAAGTCATTAAGAGAATGAATAAAGAACTTGCTGTAATAATTTTTACTCTTTTCATTTGTTTTCTATTTTTAAATTGTGATAAAACTTTATTGATACTTATATTTTCTAATAGATTAGTCGGTAATATTTGTTACCCTAATCGCTGGAGTTGTATAGTTCTTAGGCAAATTTTCTTGCGGCATGGCCATCATGTTCCCATCACGAAAAGCCTGATAATGCGGTGATAGTATTTCAATACCAGCCTGATTAAACTGATCCAGGATATTCTGGTGTAGTTCTGAATAGATAGAAGCCTGGTTATTGGGAGACCTTGTATAAGCATTCACCTGGTAGCTTATATAAAAATCATCGAGGCTAGTTTGGTAAATAAACGGAGCAGGCTCGGTTTCTATCAGTTTTGTAGCCAGTGCCGCCTTAAGGGCCAGTGCATGTACTGTTTTCCAGGGAACATCGTAGCCAATAGTAATGGTTGTGTGCAATATCAAGCCTCTTTCCGGAGCATCCTTGCTGAAATTGACGGTATGGTTATTCAATACATTGGAGTTGGGTATTGAGATCACTTCATTCTTAATTGTTCGTACCCTGGTAACCAACAGATTTTTTTCAACAATATCACCGGTTACATCCCCTATTTTAACCCGGTCGCCATCTTTGAATGAACGCATATAAGTTAATGCCAGTCCGGATATTACATTGCCCAAAGATGTAGAAGAACCAAACGTAAATAAGGCACCCAAGAATATAGTTACACTGTTGAATACTGGCGACCCTGATCCTGGCAGATAAGGAAAAACAGCTACCAACAAGAAGGCATAAACTAGCACGCGGGCAATCTGGTATGTAGGATTGGCCCAGTCTGTATGGAACCCCGGTATTTTTAATGCCTCCTTTCCGATTTCTTTTTTCAAAAAACGTAAGCTACGCAATACAATATTGGATATAGCAACAATTACAATGATTGTTACCAGTTTAGGCAAGTAATTCCACGAATTTTGAAGGATCCCTGTAACCGGAGCTTTAATAAATTCAAAAATAATATTGGCAATTTTTTTCGTAGGCGGGAATATTCCGAATAAAAGCGGCAATGCAAGAAATACGAGTAGTATCCGTACAAACCATTTTGTAAAGTTTGTTAATAAAAAAAGAAATTCTACATGTTGTTCTTCGTTCATAAAAGAATACTGGCGAAAACGGATACCATTAATGTGCCTGCCTTTTTGTTCAGCAATCTTCCTTCTGAGGAAACGGAATAACTGATTGGTAATAAAAATCGAAAGCAACAAGGCCCCGATTAGCAATAAGGCAAGAGATGACTGTCGAAGTATTGAACGAAAGCTATTGTCTTTTTTATATTGAATTACAGCGTTGGCAATCTGATTTTTGTATTGTTCAGCAAGCTGTTGCTTGTTTGTATTCACCTGTCGGGCATCTACATCGGAAACACTGATGATGATCCTTTCACCATAAACAATATTAATATCCTTCTCTTCCGGCACTAATTGCAGAGAATCTTTACCAAAATAGTATTCAGTGGCAAGTTTTTGAATGCGCCCGGTTACTGCAGTTGCCCTTGCCTCCGGCAAAAAACTACCCGCCCTATTGTAAAGTTTAAAAAGGGTGTCACTAAAAGGCACGACTGGATATCCGGCAACGTTAGTATCCATAACAATCTGTTGTTTGGGATCTTTTGTATTTACAACTTTTTGTTGCGCTAATGACATTACGCTGATCAGCAGCATTGCATAAATAGAAATGCTGGTGATGAAAGGTTTTTTGTGCCTAAAAGAAGCATGTTTATTTTTCATAAATTAAAGATTCACCATGGTTAAAGTAAAAGTGAGCGTGGTAACATAATCTCCTGCTGATTTCAGAAAATCATTTCCTCCAGCTGCCCTGTAGCGTATTTCTACCGGAATAGTTTGCATTACTGCGGCAGAACTGCCCGTGGCAATATCCTGGTCAGAAGTAGCCAATAGAATTTCAGGCGGTGAACCCGGAATATTGGTCACTTTCATCCCCATTTTGCTGACAGGTATTTGCGAACCCATACGATCGAGGTTTCCTGCTGCCCTAACTTTTAAAACCCAATTCATAGAAGCATTGGTTGTGATGGTGAGCGTTTGATCAGTTACCACTACTCCATTTTCATAATCTGCAATAGACATAAATGAAATAACAGGATTGCTGTTGATGGTTAAGCTTCCAAACACAACCTGCGATTGTCCGCGACTGGCAACAGTAAGAAACAATAGAAGCAAGATGGATAACTTATTACTTAAAAGGTATCTCCACCACCTGTAACGGGTGTTCAAATCCGTTGTCGATATACACAATGATTTTACGGGCATTTTGTAATTTGTTTGATTTAATAAATGGAATAATTACCCTGAAAGAATCACCGGGCATACTGGAAACAGGTACTTTTTTACTTTCATCCAACTGGTTTCCGTCTTCGCTTAAAATATCGGCTTTGATTTCTGTATCTACCACTCCCTGGGTTAGATTACTGATATCCAAACTCAAACTTGTGGTACTGTCTTTATCCTGAAAAATTGCTTTATTAACTTTAACCTGCTTCTCAACATATTTTTGCGGAAGACTGTAAAGGTGTACCCCCAACTGTATTAATATTTTGAGTCCTTTGTGTAAAGAATCAGTATCGATCTGCGTAAAGAACAACATTGAATTCTTAAAACCAGCTTCACCATTTTTCATGTCCATACGAATCGTGATCTCTTTATCTTCTTCCGGCTCCAGTACAATGGTATTATGCTGCACAGATATGATAGCTGATGCGCTGGATGGCAAGGTATTTTCAGGATAATAGATTTTATTGCCGGAGGAATCTCTGTGCCAGTCAAGTATCTCTGCCCTGCATATAATCTTTTTTGCCGATCGGTTAACCAGGTGAATTGTCTTTGTTTGAACAAGCCCTTCCTGCTGGTAAAAAAACAGGCGGGAGGGATATAACCTGATATCTGCCTGTGCAATAACACCCTGCACCAACATTGAACAAAAGAAAAATAACAACACTATCGATTTCATAAAATTGTTTAGAGATGCCTGCTGATGTCTAATGCATCACCAGGCATCGTTTTTTGATAAGGATTTAAAAACGGGGTTATAAGGTTACCACTGAATACACGATGGCGGCAGTATAATCTCCATCCGGCTTGCCAACAAAGGCTGCGTTAGCTGCGTTTGTGCTGTATTTCAGGTCGATCTCCTTTTTGATAACAGCTGCACCGGTTGCAATAGTCTGATCAGCTGTAGATAATGCTACCATATTATTACTGGTAAGTACAGTGGGTGTTTCAATATTTACATTACCGATATCAATGGTACTTCCGGCAGAATGTGTCAGGTTAATACTACGGCTCTTTACTTTAAGTTCATAAGCCCTGGTTGAAGTAACCCGGAGTGCACTTGCTTCTGTTTTACTGATACCATTCTGGTAATCGGCGGCTGTTAAAAATTCAAGCGTGGTGGTGGTTTTCAGTACTTCCAATCCAATGGCTTCATTTAATCTAACTGTTAAAGTAGCATCCTGATCGGTAGCCGTCATACTCTGTGCATTTACTTCACTTGTAGCAACACTTACTAATACAATTGACAATCCCAGGAAAAGCCTGGCTGCTGTGTTCTTTTCTTTTTTCATGATTTTGATTTTTTGATGATTTAAGACTGCAAAAGTGGAACAATGCCGAAGTGCCTCCTATACCTTAATTAAGTAAGCAGTCTGAAATATTTTAAAAATATCTCGCTTCCTTATTTAAGGTATAGTTGCAGCGATAACAATTCGCAAGTTTTGCATCCTAAATAATAAATGATGCAATCAACACCACACTTTTTAGCTGCCATAGTTATCTTACTTATGTTTCTTACTATCGATGCTTCAGCAAAACAAACCGGGGAAACCATTCAAGTGCAATGGCAACATAGTGAACTGATCATACCTAACAGGCAAAGTTTTAGCAATGAACTACACCTCATTAACCTTACGGGAAAAAGCATTCGTATAAATCTTTCCCTGGGTTTTGACGATGCGGTTCATTTCATAAAAAAACTTCCGGATATACTGGTGTTAAAGCCAGAACAGAAAATAACCCTAAAAGTGGCAGGTACACGATTGACGGAAAAAAGTGAACCCAGTATTATCACAGCAGCCATTACAACAGATAATACTCCTGAAATAAAAAAAAGGTTTGTATTGCTTTCAGAAAAAACACAAAACCCCGTAAAAGCAATATTTGACAACCAGTCGAGGTATTTTACTGCATCTGATGACACGATTTCCATTCCATTAAAAATGCAAAACTATTCTGCGTTAAAACAACTTTTTAGTTATTCAATACGAGATGAGGCCAATGGGTTGGACTATATCCTCGAAGACCAGAACCCATGGCTGGAAGCCTACGAATCAAAAATGTTTTTACTGAAAATATTCAGAAACTTGCAATTCAAGGATTTCCTAAACTATAAACTGAATGTAGCGGTATATGACCAATACAAAAATCCTATATTGAATTTATTGATACCGGTACAAAGTATTTCTTCCGTTTACAGGATGAATAATCCCGGAACGGTAAATAAAGGGGAACTAACCGTTGAATACAGAAGCCTGAAAGATGTTTACCAGGTAAGTGATATCCGGTATGCCGACAAAGTGAAATTTGATGACGGTTACCTGTCGTTCCAGATCCGGCACCAGTATTATTTTAAACAGCATTTGAGCCAACTCTTTAATTCCTATTTACAATGGAACAATGCTACGCAGGTTATCAAAATCGGAGAAGTATATACATCAGGTGAACTCTCGAGTTATGGTAATGGCTTTTATACAAAAAATACAGGGAAAACCGGTGAACACGAACTCTGGGGCATTTTCAATGCTGGTTATTTATATAGCTCTGCACCTGTTTTTTCCAGGAGCAAAAAAGTATTTGGTTATAGTTTTACCGGAAAAGGGAAGAATGCGGGAAAGCAATATCAGTTTAGTTTTATACATGATATTAATAATGGTGGATATGGCCCCTTGATTCATGCAAAAGAATACGTCAACCTGCCCAATGGCAGAATTGAAGCAGGGCTGGGGGTTTCAAATGAATTTTCAACAACTGATACCCGCCGCAAGCCCTCAATGGCGGCAGAACTACTTTACCGGCAAAAAATAAATAAATGGGTATTGGAATCAAACATACATTTTACAGGCAGTCATTATCTTGGACAAAGCCGGGGACTACAAACCATCGCTACCAGCGCAAGATATCTTTTCTCTACCCAAAAGCAATTTTATTTCGGGCAATACTGGCTGAAGAGCAATCCTGAATATTATACTAATTTTTTACCGAGGCAGTATGCCTATCAAAAACTGTTTTCAGAATATTTATTCCGGAAAGGGAATAGTACGCATGCGATAAAGGCACTTTATCAAAACGAATCATTAGGTGCGTTTTATAATACCAGTGCTTCAAATCTTTACTCAACCATACTTGGCTATGACATAGAACATTCTTTTAAAGGAACCCATTTAGTAAATGTTTCAGCGGAAATTGCTTTTGAGAAATTAGTGAACGGAGCAATACCCAATAACTTCACCGCTTTTCGTGCAAAAGCACAATGGCGATACAGAAATATCAGTAGCCGGTTAACATGGCAGAATGGTGTTTTTAACCTGAACCATTACTCGTTTTTTAATCCGGGTGCCTATGAACAGGCCGAATGGCTTACCCAATATCGTTTATTGCTCCATAATCCGAAATTGGAAACAAGCGTACAGTTTGGATTATATAAAGAAGATTTTTATGAAAGTATCAGGAGCAGGATCATTATTGATATGAGTTATCATCCCACGGCCAACCTGGGTGTTACGATTGGTGTAACCAAGCTGGCCAATTTTTTCTGGCAGCAGCCGGAATGGAAATTGGGGTTTACGTACCGGCCAGGTCTGTTGAAACCAGGTGGTACCAGAAACATCCGCATCCGTGCATTTAGCGATGAAAATGGTAACGCAAAAAAAGATGCTGACGAAGAATGGGCATCCAATGTAGATATGCGTTTTAATGGCCGCATACTGAGAACCAATGCGGAAGGAATGGTTCAGGTTCAGAACATTCCGAAAGGAAATTATACATTGGATGTTGGGAATAACAGTCAGGTCAAAAACATTTCAGTAACCCAAAACGAAGAAATGCATGTTCCTGTTCAAGTCAGGTATACTGTAAAGGGTAAATTTATTCTTACTGAAAATAATATCGATACAGCAATTGGCGAGCAGGCAAACCAGATTATTCGGTTCAAATCTGCCAAAGGAGAAGAATACCTGGCATCCACAGCTGCTGATGGGTCTTTCAGGCTTCAGCTACCGAAAGGAAATTATCAAATAAG
>CAZFKE010000007.1:55352-63016 GCA_964519475.1 uncultured Sediminibacterium sp. | reverse complement strand
CAGGGTTTGAAAGATATCACACTGAACTATACAAACGGGAGAACTTTAGCGGTAGAAAATGATATCATCAATGCGGAGGTAAGAGCAGAAAAGAAGGGCAGGGCAAGAAATTACCAGGTTTTGGCTATGCAATAGTGGGCATCCCTAATTTAAGGTATAGTTGTTTCGGCTGCTTTATGGCTACTTTTGCAAAGAACCCTTCAATATGAATACAACAAATAAGGCAGTTGCCATAGGCATCATTGAAGATGATATAACCTTACTGCACAACTATACCAGCTATTTCAAAATGCAGCCAGGTTATCTGCTTTCTTTTAGTTTCGAAAGCATGGGTGCATTTAGTGCATCCACTTTAAAAGATGAATTGGTAGAACCGGATATTATTTTACTCGATATAAACCTTCCGGGTATCTCGGGAATAGATGGAATAAAAATACTGAAACAACATTTTCCTTCAACTGTCATCATTATGCTTACAGCTTATGAAGATGAAAAGACAGTTCTTTCCGCCTTACAACGAGGTGCTTCAGGTTACTTGGTTAAATCAATGTCATTATTCCAGATAAACGAAGCTATACAAAACATGCATTTAGGTATAGTACCGCTTGCATCGTCTGTTACCCGAACTATCATCAGTCATTTACATACATCTGATAAAGAAGAACACGCTTCATTAAGTACTTTAACACCCAGGGAGCGGGAAATTGCTGATTGTTTAACTGATGGTCTTACCTATAAAGAAGCGGGAAACAGGTTAGGTATTACAGCACATACAGTGAATCAACATTTGAAAAAAGTATACGTGAAATTGAATGTTAAATCAAAGTCGGAACTGGTATCTCTTTTACTTAAGAAATAAACACAGATGATAACACCCAAACAGCCTATTACAGAAAACACTGTTTTCCCAACGGATAATTTACTCATGGTTTCTGCTAAAGTATTAGCAAATCTGCCGCTTGCTGTAATGGCTGAAGATCCCGATGGGAATGTAAAAATTGTAAATAAGGCCTTTTGTGTGTTATTTAATATATCAGACGAGCCAGAAAAACTATCGGGAGTTAATAGTAATCAACTAATTACCTGGATTAAAAAGTTTGTAAAAAATGAATCCGCTTTTGAAAAGCAACATGCACAATCACTGCTTAATCTGGTAGCTATCCCCAATCTTGAATTTGAATTAAAAAATGAAAACTATCTACATGTGGAATATGCCCCATGTTTTGACAGAGACCTGCTACTCGGGCATATTTGGTGTTATAAAGACATTACCCCTATGGTAAAAATGACTAAACAATTAGATGAACAAAAGGTTTTTTTTGAATCAATCCTCAATAGTATACCCGCAGATATCGCCATCCTTAATAAAGATCATAAATATATTTTTATCAATAAAACCGCTGTTAAAAATCCTGAACTCAGGAAATGGCTTATAGGTAAAGATGATTTTGATTACTATAGGTCTAAAAATATAGACGAAAACGCTGCCAGGATACGGGAGGAAAAATTCCAAACAGCTATTCAGCAAAAAGAAGAAATAGAATGGGAAGATGAGTCTCTTTCTAAATCAGGTGAAAAAAAGCAGGTGCTCCGTCGCCTACATCCGTATTATGATCACAATGGCGAAGTGACTTTTGTAACAGGATACGGCATCGACATCAGCAAACTTAAAAAAAAGGAATATGAACTGATGCTGAGCGAATATAAGCATCGCAAACTACTTACACAGCTAAACGAAGTAGTATTCAGCTTAGCACATTCCAGGGAAATCAATTTTCTCAATCCCGCCTGGACTAAGATATTGGGCTATAGTACAGAAGACTGCCTTGGGAAATTATTAACGCAATTTGTTATTCCTGCTGATGTGAAAATGATGCTGGATGCAATTGGCAATGTTATTGCAGGAAAGACCAGTACGATCAACCGGGTTATTGGTTTTACTGCAAAGGATGGGAAAGTAAAATGGTTGAATGTTTATATGGCCAAAACCGAGAAATCCGTTGAACTGGCTTTATGGGGAACTCTCACTGATATTACAGAAAGGCAGTTAGCTGAACAGGAGTTATTAAAAACCCTTCAAAAAGAAAAAGAACTTAACGAATTGAAGTCGAGTTTCGTGAACATGGTTTCGCATGAATTTCGCACACCCATGGCTGGAATCTTATCAAGTGTAGAGTTGCTCGAAATAATTGATGAACAGTTGGCGAATCCTGTCAAATCAAAATCTGCTTATTATTATGAACTTATAAAAAATCAAGTATCCAGGATGACGGGGCTCATGAATAATGTATTGATGCTCGGGAAAATCGAAGCCGGGAAAATTCAATTCACACCGTCAGAAGTCCTTTTATCAAATCTCTGCAGAGAAATTATTCAACAAAATTTTGCGCATCCTTCCAAGGCTTGTAGAATAGCAGTAACTGTATCAGGTAAGGAAAGAACCCTGCAGCTTGATAGTAACCTGATAAAACATATTTTGATTAACCTTCTGAGCAATGCCTTGAAATACTCACCTAAAGACACAAGCTCTGAATTAAAATTGGTGTTCGGTAAAAAAAATACCACTATCCAGGTGATCGACAACGGTATTGGTATTCCCAAAGGGGAAATGAAAAAATTATTCAGTTCCTTTTTCAGAGCAAGTAATACAGGTAATATAGAAGGTACGGGATTGGGATTGGTTGTGGTAAAATACTTTGTAGAACTTCATGGCGGAACGATTAAAGTTCAAAGCAGGCCTGGAGAAGGAACAATTTTTACGGTTGTCATATCAAATCATGACAGGCAGAGTAATTAAGATAGTTTATAAGCGATGGCCACCTCTTTTGTTTTTAGATGTATTTTTTAACTTTTTCAGCAATTCACTATCTTCTGGTTTTAGATCATGCGACTGTTCTATTCGTTGTTGTTTTTGTTGCAGTCTTTCGGCAATAAATAAAGTTTCTTTCACCCACAGTTCAGGTGCATTAACCTGTTCAAAAATCTTACCTTTTTTCAATACGGCCATCTGCTGCGGAATCCTGTCTGAACTATCATACAAATAAGCTTCTGTAAAATTCAACACTTCTGATTTTAAATACGATAATCCCATCCTATGGCGCTGCTCAATAATTGGAACTGCGACATCATGTCCACCCTGGGCAACCCTGTTGAGTACACGGTCTTTATTAATCTCCACATTATCTGTTCCAAAGAAATATAAAACCGTATCATAACCATATCGCTGCATCCTTTCGATCCACTCATAATCAGCTTTTTTGGAAAGATTACTTTCGATCATAAAACTTTCCTTTCTTTCGATATGGCCACTCATGCGTTCTTTCGCAATATTCTCTCCCAAAAGAAGATTTTCAGGGGTATAGTTACCCAACTCCCAAAGCACGATGTTATCAATATTTATAAAAGGAATGGTGGGGTTAATATCGCCAGTGACTACCTGCGAATTATACCACGTAGTTTTGCCGGAACCGTTGGCTCCGCCGAGAATATAAAGGGTAGGCATTTATTTCTGTTTGGCCGGTTGAGAATCGAGGACAAATTTTTCCCCGGTGCGTGGGTTCTCGCGAATGATTTTACCGTTCTCTCTATAAGTGATAAAAGAACCTGTTTTGAGCGCCTGCTCACGCACATAATTTGCGACTGCAATACCTGCCCGCTTTGGGTCAATATTTACGAGCCTTTTTTCCATAATACAAATTTACAATGATTTAATGAGAGTTGCCGGCAGAAACCCGTGGTTTCTGCTTCACTTTTCGGCTATTTTCTTCCTTTTCCTTGAGTAATTGCTCATACGCATCCCTGTACCAGTTTTTCTCCTGGTACGCTGCTATATAATCCTTTCCAAGTGCGTACAGGAAACAGGCAATAAACAAAATGGTAAGCCATTTGAACAACCGGCCGTAAAAGAGTTTGTAGAACTCGGCAGCGTTAAGTTCAGGAAACAATAAGATCCTTTTATTCTGAACGAATTCTTTTGGCTGCTCTGCAATAAATCTTATTATGTTACCAGTGTTTTCCGACATTATTCTTTCTATTTGTTTATTGTCGCTACTCGCTGGAGAAAGTGATTTCTGATCGAGCTTTTTTTCAATAGCCGCTATTCGTTTTTCCAGCTCGATTAAAGTGCGGGTGTTTTCCCGGTTTAACTTATTTGTTTGCTTTAACTCCTCCAATATTTCCTGTACCACGGGTTCTAATACATCCTGATCCATAAAATGAATTTATATGTGAAGTGATTGACGTTTTTTCTTCCTCTTCTTCGGTAACAATTCATGCGGGGTTTGTTGTCGCATTGCTTCTGCTCTAAGCAAGATTTCAATTGCTTTTGAAAAATCCTGTTTTACTTCATGAATTTGGCATTTAGATTTTTTTTGCACTTTTGGTAAATGAGACAATCGTTGCGATTTTTCTTGTAACTTTTGGATGTCAAACAATCGTTGTTTTTCTGCGAGTGATTTGTCCAAAAGTTTTTCAATTACCGATAATGAAAAACTTATCTCGCTACCCTTAACATATACCTTTTTGAGATCGATAAAAGCAATACCGCGACCTTTGATTACCCTATAATTTTTCTGCTCCATTTGCAACTCAAACTCGTTGTAATTTTTGGATGCCAGTATAGCTTCTCTGATATGGTTTTTAATAGCAGTTTTCCTTTCATCATTTCTTGGAATATTTCTTAAATGCTTTGACAAAAACTGTCTTGGAGAAAGCACCTGTTCTAAATCATATTTGAGCTCCATTTTCCGGCAGTAGACTGCCATTTTTTTAAAGCTGTTGCTGTCGCTTACGGTCTTTTTGTCAAAACCGATCCGGTTGGCAATAAGGTGCAGGTGTTGATGCGCTGTATCGTTATGTAAAACTGCGACGAACTGGTTCTTGTCAAATCCAAATTCAGTTGCGCAGTCAGACGCTAACTTTTGCCAGTCTGCTTTTGTCAGTTTATCACTGGCAGAAGGGCTTAGTGTAATATGCAAAACCGGTTTTGCCAATTTGTTATTTAACCGAAGTACTTCATTGAACTGGTTGATCAACTCATTCTGATTCCCAAAACATTGATTAAATAATATAACCTCAGCTCGATCTTTTTTTACAAGTTCGTGACCTGGTTTCTGCTGCTTATCATTAAGGCAATAAAGCAGACAACCTCTGAAGGATTTTCCTGTTAAAAATTTACCGATCATTCAAACGATTTTTTATGTCCTGGGCAAGCTGCTTATTCACCCTTGATAACTGTTCCAATTGTGCTCTTTCTATGGCATTTAATTGATCATTGCTGTTGCGCTTTTTAGCAATCTGGTTCAGGTTAGCTGCGAGGTGATTTAGTGATGCAGTAAACAGGAGAATTTCTTTGGAAACGATTTTAAGTTTCATGTCAATTTTTCCGCTCAGTCCCAGTTTTCTTAAGTATTCCGAAACACTTACACCAACTTGCCTGGCTTTGTTTTCGATAACCTTTCTTTCAACCAACGAACATTTGACACCAAGAAATTGATCTTTCTTTATTTCCTTTCTTGGCCTGCCGCCTTTGTTTCGTTTACTGATACTGTTCTCTGTCTTAACTGCCATTTCTCTTCTTTTACTGTCTCTCAAAATCTCTCTATGAATGCGAAGCATGAATAGAGCCAGCCGTTTCGGTTAAACCGAAACATAGCTGGCTACTAAAAACTCAAAACCTCATACCTCTTCTCTGTGATTGCCTTTGTTCTGGATTCCGGTTCATCAGGTATTCGTTCAGATCCTTGTGATTCTTGTAGATCGAACTTTCATCCCGGTACTTTTTGCTCATTGCCATTACCTCCTTGGTAATCATCAACCCTTTATTATCCCGGTCCAGGTATAAATGAATAGAGTGGTGCTGCTCCATTCTTGGTTTCATTTTTTCAAGAAACCCAATTGAGTTCAGGATCAAAAAATTTGACTGCTCTTTTGGCAGCATGATAAACTTCCGATGGTGAATTGCCTGGTAGGACAGGAAATGTCGGGTAGACGCACAGATTACTCTCTTGCCCCCCGCAGAACCCGCCGTGCGAATTTCCCGCAACGGGCTCTTCAGAATGTAATACCTTTTTAAACATAAACTAAACGTTTGGGTCAAGGGTGACAGGTCTTGGCAACTCGAACCATTTCTTTTCTTCGAGATAACTCCAGTTTCCTTTACTCCGTTGGCTCTTTCTTCTTATGTAGTGTCTCCAGTATCTTCTTACCTGCATGTGTACGAGTTCTAACTTTCTTGCGCAGTGATTAAGTGCGTAATATTGATAGAAACCCTGTAACATCGAAGTCAACTGTTTGCGTTGTTCCCATACATCCCAGTGAGGATGTCTTTTCAACCATTCTTTGACCCTATCTAAGAATTTCCTGTTGACTTTAAAAGATGGGGTCTGTTCATTCCTGAACGGCGAAAAATACCAATGATCATTACCGCTAATTTTAGCCGGTTTGTAACCCATCAATAAAAGGTAGTCCACGATGTCCAGTTGATTAAATTCTTTGCAGTTCATCGCGAAGAATTAAAGGTTGGAGATTTTGTTGCCTTGCCGGATAATAGCTTCAATATCCTGCCGGGAAAAATACCGGCGAGACTGGATCTTAAAACTGGCAATTTTGTTCTGTTTTAGCCACTCGTAAAGAGTGGGCTTGGATATCTGGAAAATGGTGCATACTTCTGACGCTTTTAGAAGTGCCTTTTCCGGTATCAGGGTGGGGTTTGAAGAAGTTGCGGTAGTTAGTTTGGCTTCCACTACCTTTTCCACTACAGTTTGCATTTTGTCCCAAAACTCAGTTTGAGTCATAGGAATCATCATTGGAAACTCTGTCATAAAAAATGTTTCCAATACTGTAGCAATTCAGGTGACAGGATGCATTTATGTATACATCATCATACTTGTTTTATATTCATTAACATTATTCCGCTATTCTGGCATTAAATGGTAGGCGGTTTCTTTGATACAAGTAGATCGGTCTGAATGTCACTTAACAAACTGACAGCTTTCATATTGCCGGTGGCAGAAAAATATTGACCTGCTTTTTTAAAGGCATCGGCCATCTCGGTATCCATACGTTTACTTGATTTCCAGTCAGCATTAAGTACACTATTCAAGGCATCATGAAAACTCCGTTCTGAAATGCCATAAAGCTTTGCCATTTCATCTTTTGAAATCTTACCCCCTTCCTGGACCGGGAATCCGGCAAGTTTATAAGTTACAACATGAATTAATACAATTGTAATGGCACTATACTGAGCCTTTTTTACATTATCCAGTTCCTCTAAATAAGCCCCGCTTAAAGTTTCGATTACATTATTTAACAGCGGTACAAATTCATTCATATAAATTGGGTTGTAAACCCAAAGCCACAGGCTAAAATAAACGATCAATGCAAAGATGGAACTAATAGCCAATATTTCGGTTATATTCTGCTGCCGGAATAGATAGAAAAAACATGCAGTTAAGGTTATGCAAATAAGAGTAAAAAGATGTAACGGTACAACACGGGTCCAATATGCTGAAAGCAATTTTTGTTTAGTGGATTCATAACTCCACTTTGAATAATTTTTGGACCATTTTTCATGATGCCTTTTGGCAAGTTCTTCAATGGAGGTCAACGATGAAAAATCTGACAAGGTAAAAAAGTCAATTACCGATTTTAAGTTCTTCATAAAC
>CAZFKE010000007.1:22769-55342 GCA_964519475.1 uncultured Sediminibacterium sp. | reverse complement strand
ACTTGAATAACGTTTTAATTCTTAGATTCTTAATTCTTCATAAACATTTTTTATCACATATAAAATTACTTCCAATAAGGAAGATATTGGTCTGAATTAACCTGATTTAAGAAAGTATTTGGAAATCACTGGTGTCTAAATACAAAAACCGCCGTGAAATGCGGTTTTGATTCTATTCGGGCAAACTATATCAGGCGGACATGCTTTGACATAATTTAGCACATCGCTTGCATGCTTCGGCGCATTCTTCGCAATGCTGATCTTTGTGTTTACCGCACTCCTCCACACATGCCCTACATGCCTTAGCACAAAGTTTACAAAGTTCTTTTGCATAACTACTATCCAAACGCATTATCTGTGCTGCGGCATAACAAAGGGCTGCGCATTCCATGTCTAACTATATACATTTTGCCATCATTTGTACATCTTTTTCCTGTGTGCACGAAGAGGCACAATGATTACAGATAGCTGCACATTTTAAACATGCTTCTATACTTTCTTTATACATGTGATATCCTTTCATAGATCAGATTTTAATTCTGAAAAAATAAAGTAGTAAAACAATCATGCCACCTAGTCTATCACTTGCCGCAAATTTATCAATCAACATCACATCTTCATCCCTGCCATCGGGTTAGAACCGATTTTAAAAATATATTCACTATTCAGTAAATAAACACCGCTGGTTACTATAATATCTCCACCCTGCAACCCCGATTTTATTTCAATCCGGCCATTGCTTATCAAACCCGTTTCCACCATTTTATACTTGAATTTATGGCTACTGGTTTGTACCCATACAGATGCACCGCGGTTATCAAGAATCACTGCATTTACAGGTAATGATAAAGCATTGTGCTGTTGGTTCTTAATGACCACAACAGCTTGCATCCCAGGTTTTAATTGATTGCCGGTATTGGGTATAGTCACTCTTACCAAATTAATTCTTGCATTCGGTCTAATTTCCGGGCTTACAAATTCTATCCTTCCCTGCACATCCTTATTTGGCATATCTGGGAATTGAACAATAGCATTACCGGATTTGTCGACGGATGATAGCTGTGACGAATATACCTGTGCTTCGGCCCATAAGGTGGAAAGATCTGCCAGACGCACGACTGTACCTCCTTCGGTAACATATTCACCTTCTTTAATATCAAGCGATGTGATGTAACCGCTGGCTGTACTGTAAAAAGAAGTGAGCGGATTAGCCTTACTACTTTTTGCCAACTCCTGAACTTGAGTCTCGCTCATTCCCCATAAAAGCAATTTATTTTTTGCGGCCTGAACCAACTGTTTAAAATCCATCACCGAATTATCCAATACCCTTTGCTTTTCTAAAAGCAATATATATTCCTGTTTGACGTTATTCAGTTCTTCACTATAGAGATCAAATAGTTTCGTGCCCTTGCTGACGTAATCACCTAAATTTTTGAAATATAACTTCTCAACTCGTCCCATGATCCTTGAACTGACAGCATACTCTTTTTGCCTGTCAAAGTTGATAGTAGCCGTCAATATCGTTTGATCTCCAGAGTGTCCACTGCTGAGTGTATCCACCCGAATATTTCCCAACTGGATCTGCTGGGCACTGAGTTCTATTTCATCCATATTCTGGTGGCTACTCTTTTTTGCAGGTGTCAGATCCATTTTACAAATCGGGCACTTGCCTGGTTTATTTTCCTTTACCTGCGGGTCCATAGAGCAGGTATAATAAACATCCCGGTCAGCAGGCACTGTTGTCTTTTTGCTTTTGCAGGCAACCAGGATGAATGATAATACCAGTATTGCAATAAAATATCGCATAACTATTCGTTTACTTTTATAAAACTTTCACTGTCCATTAAAAACTGTGCACTAGCTGCTACAACATCTCCGGGTTTAAGTCCATCAACAACCTGAATCTTATTGTTGTATATCAGCCCGGTTGTTATTTTATGCGCTTTAAAAATATCTCCTTCATTTTTGAAAACGAGTTTGCCCAACCCCAACGAAATCACCGCATCTTTTGGTAACCACCAGGCAGTTATTTTATTGACGATTATCGTTGCCTTTACTTGTGAGCCAACCGGCATATTCATTTCATGGTTTTCAAAATAGACCCTTGCTGTTGCGGTCTTGCTTCCTTCTTTGAAAAAAGGCTCTAAAAAATCAATCTTTGCGTTGAAACTTTTACTCGGCGCTGTTTCGGGAATGATATGTACTGCATTACCTGTTTTAACCAAACTTTGCGCATCTGCATAAATGTTCAATACAGCCCAGAGCCTGTGTGGATCAAATACAGATAAAACTGTTTGCCCTTTCTGGATATACATTCCTTCTTTCAGCATCAGGTCTCTGGTAGTAGCAGGTTCTTCGGCAAGTGACATGGTTGTGTTCATGCCTAACGCATCATGAATATGACCACTATAGTTACTGTATATAGAAACGGTAAGAGATGGTTTTTGCTCTTGAATTACCTCTTGCAATTGTTCACTGCTCATACCCAACAATAATAATTTCTCTCGGGCTGCATTGATGAAAGAAGTATTGTCCGCATCATTTTTTAAAAGGAACAATAAATTTTGTTGTGCAGTTAATAATTCAGGACTATAAATGTCCATCACTTTCTGTCCTTTTTTCACGTCCTGAAAAGTATATTTCAGATATAATTTTTCAATACGTCCGCTAACTCTTGATGAAATAGACCCAATGGCACGGGTATCATACGAAATAGTGCCCAATGCTTCTACTTCTATCTGTTCTTCACTTTGCTGAATACTTGTAACAGCAAGGGTTGATAATACATAACTATTGGTTGGCCTGAGCAATGTATTTAAATCAACATCTGTAATTATTTTCTCCTCACCGCCAAATGCAACCAGTTGCATTCCACAAATCGGGCAATTACCGGCTTTATCCCTGATAATCTCATGGTGCATAGGGCAGGTATAAAGTTGCTTAATCGCGGCCTGTGGTTTATTGTCTTTGCTGACTTTGGAACGACAACCTACAGCGACAATAACCAATATCAATAGCAAATACAGAAAAGATTTTATTGTATGTACGATCCTTGTCATAGCGATTATTTTATCTCCAATATTTTTTCAAGTTTTGTTTGGAGCATCAGTAAATCCTGTATTTGTTGCAGGTATTCCATTTGAATCATATTTAAACTTTCCCAGGCATCAAAGAGCGTAAAGAGTTCTTCAGTATTCTGTTCATACGCCAATTGCAAGGTTTGGAAGTTTTTCCTGAGCGCAGGGATGATGCTCTCATCAAACAACCTAATTTGCTTTTTCTTCAGTTCCATATCGCTCTGCATGGCATAGGCCATCCCCGAAGCTTCATTAACGATCACCTGTTTTTGCTGGTTCAGGGATTCTACCTTCCATTTGAGGCTTCCCACGTTCGCTTTCGAGGCCCTGGAGGACCATTTAGCCATTGGTATTTTCATTGTTCCAAGCAAACTATATTGCATGGGCAGGCTGCCAAAACCAAACATGTGTTCAAACCGGACACCAAATTCAGGCTTCAGTTTGGCGGCTTCAACATTTTGCTGCAGGTAATTAACCTGGATGTCCTGCTGGATGGCTTTAATATCGCTTCTTGTATTGATAAAACTGGTACTATCAAAAACAGCAGATGAATAATTCTTTATTGCGAATACCGTATCAATGTCAAACTCTGCCGATTTATCGCGGCTCATTAAAGTATTCAATGCAATCTTTTTTTGTTTGATGTCGTTTTCCAGTACCAGCCGCATATTCTGTATATTCCCCATGGCTGCTTTTACTTTGTAGTAAGCACCTATCTTACCTGCCCCGTTAGTATATCGTATTTCCGCACTCTGTGTCATAAAGTTCAGCAGTTTTTCATCCTGGGAGAGTACACTTAATTTCTTCTTATCAATCATCCATTCATAATAATTAATTTTTGCTTCGGCAGTCAGCTCATTCAACATTGCTTTTTTACGTTCAATAGAGGGGGCCGAAACAGCTTTCAGGTATTTTTCATCGGCATCCAATTTTTTTTTGTTGGGAATCATCTGTTCTGCCGAAAACTGGTACTGTCCCATGCCAAAAGAACTATTATCTCCTTTCGCCCAGTATTTAGGGTTATAAGGCACCATCCAGAAACCTGTCCCTATTGTCGGCGCTTCCCAGTTCCTGGCTCCTTTGGCCGCTTCATCTGCAGAGCGGATATCTGCATCGTACATTTTTAAAGACGGATTTGTTTTTTGAACCTGTTCCAGGATGCTGTCAAGTGTAACCGTTTGTGCTGTTGCAGAAAGCAGGCCGAACCAGGATACAAGTAGGAATATGATTTTTTTGTTCATAGCATTAATATTTTGTTTCCAATACTTCTAACTTTCCATACTTCCTCAACTCATATTCTTTTGTCATTAAAAATATAAGAGGGGTAACAAGTAGTATATGTGTGGCAGAAGTTAATACGCCTCCTATCATAGGTAGCACAATTGGTTTCATCACATCACTGCCTACACCACTGCTCCACAAAATTGGAATCAACGCAAACAGCGATACACATACGGTCATCAGTTTAGGCCGTAATCTTTTGGCGGCACCGGCAATTACATACTCTTTTAAATCCTGTCTGGTAATAGTTTCTTTTGAATTCCCCTTTGCTGCTACTAATTGCTGCATGGCATCATTCAGGTAGATCACCATCACAATGCCGGTTTCCACAGCCAAGCCAAATAGAGCAATAAAACCAACCGAAACCGCTACCGATAAATTCACACCCCAGAAATAAATCATATAAGCGCCACCTATTAAAGCAAAGGGTACTGATATCAAACTAAAAAAAGCTTCTCTTGCTGAATGAAATGCGAAATACATCGAGATGAAAATGATCAGCAGCACAACGGGCAGGATCAGTTTCATTGTTTTTTCACTTCGTATCAGGTTTTCATATTGACCGCTCCATTCCAGGAAATAGCCTTTTGGTAATTTCTGTAACATCTTATCCAGCTTCGCCTGCGCTTCTGCTACAGTACTGCCGAGATCCCTATCCCGAACATTGAATAGTACCGTGCCCCGCAACAAAGCATTTTCAGAATTGATCATCGGCGGTCCTTCGTTGATTTTGATATCAGCTACCGCATTCAAAGGGACGGGGCCGAAATTCATGGTTTGCACCTGCAGACGTTTCAGGTCACTTAGACTCTCCCGAAAATCCTGACCAAATCTTGCATTTACTGAAAATCGTTGGCGGCCTTCTATTGTGGTTGTCAACTTCATACCTCCCAATGCGCTTTCTACTACCGCATTCACATCGTCCACACTTAGACCATAGCGACCGATCTCATCACGCTTGATAACAATATCAATGTATTTACCGCCGGTAATGGGTTCTGCATATAAATCTTTTACGCCTGCAATACCATCTAATTCTTTCTTGATGGTTTGGGCAAACTGGTTAATGGTATCTAAATTCTGTCCATATACTTTTATCCCTACATCGGTACGGATACCGGTTGACAGCATATTGATGCGGTTGATAATCGGTTGCGTCCATCCGTTTGTTACACCGGGTATCTGCAGTTTGGCGTTTAGTTCATTGATAATATTTTTTTTCTCCATCCCACTACGCCACTGCGCTTTTGGTTTCAGCAGGATGATCGTTTCAATCATACTGATCGGCGAATTATCAGTTGCCGTATTAGCCCTTCCGGCCTTGCCTAATACATTTTCCACTTCGGGTACTGATTTAATGATCTTGTCTTGCACCTGCAATATCCGTTTCACTTCCGAGTTGGATACATCGGGCAAAGTAACGGGCATGAATAAAACAGAGCCTTCATCCAACGGGGGCATAAATTCTTTCCCTAAACTCATCAGGAGCGGGATGCTAATTATTAATGCAATAATATTAATACCGATGGTTGTCTTTCGCCATTTGAGGCAGAGCCTTATTAATGGCTCATATATTTTTTCCAATACACGATTAACTGGATTTGCACTTTCCGGCCTGAATCTTCCCTTCATAAAAAATGAGATGAGCACCGGAGCGAGTGTTATCACAAGCATTGCATCAACAATCATGATGAATGTTTTGGTATAAGCAAGTGGGCCAAACAGTTTTCCTTCCTGTCCTGTCAATAAAAACACTGGCAAAAAAGATGCAATGATAATAACAGTAGAAAAAAACACACCTCTTGATACCTGTTTGCAGGAGCGCTCAATAATACCCATCCGGATATCTTCCGGTATTTTTGTATAATTCTTTTTGAATAATTTTCTCATGGCAGTGTTTTTTTGTTAGCTGGATTATTTTGCCATTCTGATAAATTCCGATATGAGTTCTCCGACATAATGATGCCATTATCTACAATTACCCCGATAGCAAGTGCGATACCGGTAAGCGACATGATATTGGACGATACCCCAAAAGCATTGAGTAAAATAAAACTGATGGCAATGGTGATCGGAATTTGAATAATGATGCTTACAGCACTGCGCCAATTAAATAGAAAGAGGATAACGATCAAACAGACTACCGCGATCTCTTCGATCAGTTTGCTTTTTATGTTTTCAATAGAAGCTTCAATTAATGTGCTTCTGTCATAAGCCACTTTAAAACTCACTCCCTGAGGCAACCCTTTTTGTACATCCCCCATTTTCTTTTTTATTGCATTGATTACTTTTTCGGCATTCTCTCCGTAACGCATTACCACGATGCCGCCTACTTTTTCTCCCATGCCGTTCTCATCAAATATTCCGAGCCTGAGATCGCCACCCATTTGTACAGAAGCCACATCTTTTACCCGCACCGGGATACCATTGTAATTACTAACCGCGATACTTTCCAGGTCCTCTTTACTTCTTACATATCCCAATCCTCGGATGATATAGGCCATATCGCTCATTTCAAATTTTCTTCCGCCTACATCATTGTTATTGGCTTTTACTTTGTTCATTACATCCATCAATGAAACTTTGTAGAACTGTAACTTTAATGGATCTACCACTAACTGGTATTGTTTTTCAAATCCGCCAAATGAAGCTACTTCCGCCACACCCGGAACTGTTTGCAGTGCCAGTTTTACATACCAATCCTGCAATGCCCGCTGTTCGCCCAGATCCATATTTTTAGCATCGATGGTGTACCAGAACACATGACCTACACCGGTTCCATCCGGTCCTAAAGAAGGTGTTATGCTGGGAGGCAACAAACGCTGCGCATAATTCAATCTTTCCAGCACCCTTGTTCTTGCCCAATACACATCTACATTATCTTCAAAAATAATGTACACAAAACTCATCCCGAACATAGAGGTACCGCGAATGTTCTTCACCTTTGGAATCCCTTGCAGGTTGCTTACCAAAGGATAGGTTATCTGGTCCTCTATCACCTGCGGGCTTCGTCCCATCCATTCAGTAAAAACGATCACCTGGTTTTCCGACAGGTCCGGGATAGCATCAATTGGGTTTTGATTGACTGAGTAAATACCCCACGCAAACAGGCCGGCGGCCATCAGCAGCACGATCAACCTGTTGCGTAAGGAGAGTTCAATTAATTTTTGAACCATGATTTTTACATTTTTGTTTTAGCAGTCGGTTTTTTTTCTACCAGTGTCATTCCGCATTTAGGACATTTACCTGGCTTATCACTGACTACTTCGGGATGCATGGGACAAGTGTAAGTTTTCTTCGCTTCCACTTTCTTTTTCACCAGTGTCATTCCGCATTTAGGGCACTTACCTAGCTTATCTGATACGACTTCCGGGTGCATAGGGCATGTGTACAATACTTTTTCAGTAGCTTTTTTTCCTGTTTGGGAAAACAATGTAAAACTCGCGATCAGCGCAATGAATACAATGATTAGTTTTTTCATTTTGAATTGATTTTATGATGTAAGAATTAAATAATGATTTATCCTTTTTTTGTGTTTATCTGAGTCAGGATCATGCCATATTTAGAACATTTACCGGGTTTGTTGCTTGTTACTTCAGGATGCATGGTACAGACATATCCATTTACAACCTGCTGTTTCATTTGTTCTTTCTTGGAAAGGTTCAAATTCATTCCGCATTTAGAACATTTTCCTGGTTTATCACTGACGATCTCCGGGTGCATGGGACAGGTATATTTAACCGCATCCGCTTTCATCTGTTCTTTTTTAGAGAGGTTGAGATACATCCCACATTTGGAACATTTTCCTGGTTTATCGCTTGTTACATCGGGGTGCATAGGACAGACATATTGCACCAGTGTTATAGAATCTTTCACATCTTTGAGGTGATTCAGCTTATTACTTTGTGCATTAACAGATTGACATATTACAAATGCAAAAATCATTGCAAACATTATTTTTAACGTTTTCATTTTTTGGGTATTAATTTTTGAATAGATAGTGGTTACCAGGTACTATCAAATTTTGAATCCAGTTGTGATTATTGAACTTTTAATAAGGCTGCTCAATAGAAATGCCCTATACCCGGCAGAATGCTAGGTATTGTATCAGGAAAGAGAAATCAAATACGGAAATTGCAATCGAGAATAAAAATAGGAACTGCCTGTGATCGCGGAGGCGCGTGAGCAACAGGCTTATCTGCAACTATCGAAAAAGAATAAATAAAAGATAATTCTGAACAAGGAATAACAATTACATCCGGGTTAATTTTAAGAACCTCGAAAGCAATTTCAGAAACTTTTTGGTCCTTTCCAATCTGTAATATTTTCTGTTCGTCTTTGCAGCATCCCTTATGACCAGATTTGTCCATGCCGCAAGAGCCGCACCTAGTATTTTGTTTATTCAAAAACTCCCAACTCATCAGCTTCCCCATGCAATAATGCATGTTAATGATAGCCCCGCTGGAAACGGAGAGATAGACAAAAGCTAATATGGTTACCAGAATTTTCTTCATTGTCCCTACCTAAAGGTAGATTTTTTAACCCTTTTTCAAAATTATACTCTGTAAATTTCCAGCAATGTGAGCAAAATGACATTTTAAACATATCCCACCCGGGAGAGTCTTATTATCCACAACACGATTTATTTAACTGTATGGGTGGGCATTTGACCGATCCGTAAGAACAATACACACAACAATCACCTGGCATTGGTTTTAACCGGGTGTTACAGCTCTCACAAGTGTAAAAAAACTGGCAGGCATTTGTTGGCATGGTTTCCTCTTTTTGATGGCCACACTGCGGGCAGGTAATAACTGATAGTAAACTAATGGTCTCTTGCATGATTGATATCCTTATTTAGTGATACTTTTTTTACTTTATAACCGGTAATATTAATGGCAGCAATAATGCTGTCCACTGAAACGTCTTCCGGGTCATAGGTTACGGTAGTTTTTGCAAGAGGATAGGAAGTATGATACCGATAAATTCCTTTCAGCCTGGCTATTTCTTTATTGATATGTAGTTCGCAGGCTTCACAATTCATTCCTTCAATACTAAGCGCTACCGTTTTACCCTTTGATATATTAACCGTGATAGGTGCTTTTTCATTTGCCGGAAGTATTTCTTTAGCAAAAAATGGAAATACCATCATTAAGAAAGCAAACAGGGTTATCCAAGAAAGGAAGCTTTTGGATTGAAAGAATTTTATGGATGTATCAGCAGTACAATGGCAATCATCAGTTGCTTTTGGCTTGGGTTACTGGTACCATGCCAGTCCTAATACGATAATGGTTAATAGAATCAAATAAGGTCGTGCCGGGGCTATCCATGAAAAAGATGAGGCAATGCTTCCTGAGCCTGCCAATAAAGCCAACACAGGGGTAATGCAACAAATAGAAGATGCAATGGCTGCAACTATGCCGGTACTGATTAGCGTAGCTTTGCTGATGCCGTTTGTATTTTTATATTTTGCTGGTTGATATACTTAAAAAAAGGTTTTAAGATCTTTACATGCTCTATTTTCAACGAATAGAAGATAGTCTGCCCATCGCGCCTGGCTTCAATGATGTTCCCGTCTTTTAGTTTGCGCAGATGTTGAGAAACTGCCGGAATACTCATATCCAAAACATCACTCAGGTCACAGGGACAAAGTTGCTTTTCCTCTTCCAACAGGTATAAAATCTTCAATCTGACCTCATTACCAGCGAGTTCTAATACTTTGCTTAACTGAGATAGGGACGCAGAATTTTTTTTTAGTTTTTTTTGACATTCACTCAGCTGAGTTTTGTCGGCGTAAAGACGGATACATTTCTCCATAATCAAATATAAAAAAACAAAGAAACAGATTATTTCTTATTTAAGCAAATGCTTAAATAAGAAAATATCATTTTTCTATCCCGATAGTAACACAAATCAGGTTAATGCTTTATTCATTGAAATCTTACCAGAGAGCAGGGATTTGAGTATTTTATTAGGGTAATTAAATTTAAAAGACAATACCTGTTCACTTTCAAGTCCTATCTTTTCCAGTTAGCCGGAATTATAACTGGTCAGTATAAAAACAACTCTGTCCACTATGCCAATTTATTCCGAAGCCATAACGTTAATAACTTGAATTTATTCCTACTAAAAACCTGCTGACATCACAGCTGGTTTCCTAAAAATCAAAACACTAAAACCATAATCAACTGATCTCTATAATCGCATTTTGCACCCCTGGTGGCAATAAATACCCTTTGGATTCGTGGATCAAATGCAGGATCGTCGATCAGGTCACTTACCCCGGACAAAGGAATTGTGGTTATTACTAAAAGAGCCTAGTTATTTTGTGATAATTTCTTTTCGCATCCATTTAGCTAAAAAATCATGAAATCGAATGTGCCAATAAAGAAGATAAATCTTTTCATTGGTCAGTTCTTTAGTGCCCCATTACTTCATTACTATTGCCAGTCTGATCCAATGCAGCTCTTAAACCTTTTGCCAGTTTAGTCGCTTCACCAACTCCCCAATAATGCAAAAAGAAAATACGTGGTTCTTCATGTACCAT
Organism: uncultured Sediminibacterium sp.; assembly: GCA_964519475.1. Taxonomy (GTDB): domain Bacteria; phylum Bacteroidota; class Bacteroidia; order Chitinophagales; family Chitinophagaceae; genus Sediminibacterium. The sequence continues at coordinate 44,437 of CAZFKE010000007.1, read as the reverse complement.
GTGATTGTGAACGGCTACCACTTCGATACCATTTTCTACTAATGTCTTGATAACAGATCCCACTTCGCTTTCCAGCATAGTAAAATCTCCTGCAACGGCCGCTTTCTCAGGCGTTCCCTGCCATGCAGCCCAAGTATTGAAACCCATAAAGCTGCTTATCGGAATACCATGTTCAGTAAGTGTTACATCCGGCCTGCCATTAGTATATTTATAAACTCCTTTACTCATTTCTCCTTTATATCCCATAATATTATCAAGGTCCGGGATATTGATTGTATTCACTACACTATCCGCCTTACTGGCTTTGGGATCTTTACCCCTTACTTCTTTTACTTTATCAAATACAGCTTTGGCAATAGATGCAAGTTTCGCAATACTCCCAAAACCATCAATGTGCATATACATCACATTGGGTCGGTTGCGCACAAAGTGATTGTGAATAGCCGTAATTGATAAGCCTTGTCTGATGACTTCCTGCTGTACAGGAGCTACATCGTTTTCCGATAAAATAATATCCCCCATCATCATAACACTATCCGCACACGAGGTAAACGCGATCCAGCTACCTAATCCCATTGGTGGAATGATTTTAAATCCATCTACCATAATATTCAGGTCGTTTTGGGGTACGGTGATCTTATACTCTCCATTTTTTTCAACACCCTTCATTCCGGTAATTTGTTCTATTTGGACAATATCCAGCTTACTACCGGGAGGGCAGGGAACTATTTCTTTTTTTGTAATAGTGGTAGTTGACGCATTCTTTCCACTGTTACAGGTAGCTACCAGTAAACCTCCAAACACAATAGTGATCAGGGTGACAATTTTGAATGATAGTTTCATTTTGTTTGGGTATGATGTTAAGGTGAAAATTAATTTTGTTTATAGAATATATTTTATCAGTAATCCCGCTAAAGCCGTTATAAATATAACATAAGGCTCTTGCACTTTTTTAAAATAGATCAGTGCAAGCAAAGAGGCACTGGCAATTAAAGCGGTTGGCACATCGGTAATACTTCTTGTTCCAATGATAATAACTGCCCCAACCAAAGCGCCAATGACTGCCGCCGTGATTCCTTCTACAAATGCTTTAATAGAAGCGTTTTTAACTATCTTTTTAAAGTAGGGAGCAGGAATAATGGTGAAGAGGTAACAAGGCAAAAAGGTTGCCAAGGCAGCTACCGTTGCACCGGAAAAGCCAGCTATCAAATATCCGATAAATCCAACTGTAATCACTACCGGGCCAGGTGTAATCATAGCAACGGCTACTGCATCTACAAATTGCTGTTCTGTTAACCAGTGATTTTCTGTAACCACACCGGCATGTAAAAAAGGAACTATGGCCAATCCACTACCAAAAACAAAGGCACCGGCTTTGGTAAAGAACCACCCTATTTTTTCAAGCGTACCCCATTCAAATTGCCAAAACCCTATAATACCTAACAGAACAGTTTTGAGATCTCCTTGTTTATATTTCCATTTTGGAGGGGCTTTGATCAGCATATAAATAACACCTGCTCCTACAAACAAAAGAATTTGTTCGGATTTTGTGATAATGGTTACGGCTATTCCGGTAAGATAGAACAACCAGAGTAACCAATTTTGTTTGAGCAATGAAAGCGATATTTTCCCTACCGATTTAACAGTTAACTTATAACTACTCATAACTATAATTCCGACTACGGCGGCACCTATCCCATAAAAAACGGCCTGCATCCATGGCAAACCACCAAGCTGTTGATACAGTATCCCTATTCCAACCACCATGATAAAAGAAGGAATAACAAAAGCAAGGCCGCAAATCGTAGCACCTAAAACCCGGTAATGAACAAAGCCGAGATAAATGCTCAATTGGGCTGCCAAAGGACCGGGAGCTAATTGTGCAAGGGCTAAGCCATTTTTATAATCTTCTTCCGTGATCCATTTTCGGTTTTCAACAAGGTCACGATGCATATAACCAACAAGTGCAACAGGGCCACCAAAACCAACCGTACCCAACTTCAAAAAATATACAACCAATTGGCGTAAAGTATAAGGATAGGGATTCATTTACCGACACAATTATTACTACTAAAGAAGGCTGTAATTTACCGTTGATCAGTATCCCTAAATTGTCTAAAAATGACTTATTTGAACAGATATTACTTTTTTGACAGTTTCTTTCTGTAAAAAGACGGATTTTCTCCCGTCTGCTTTTTAAAAATCCGGTTAAAATGACTTTGATCTGAAAAACCGGTTAAATAAGCAATTTCTGTTAACGAATATTTATCCTGCATTAATTCAATCGCTTTGTCAATTCTTTGTTTGCGGATATAATCACCAAAAGAAAGATCATTAAAATGTTTTGAGAATTCTCTGGATAAATAGGATGGATTAATATCAAGTCCTTTTGACAATTCTTTCAGGCTTAGTGAAGTATCAATCTGGTCCTGGATCATTTCCTTAATTTCCTGAACCCAATTAGGTATTTTTTTACCCTTTTTTTGTTTGATAAATTGATTGAAAACATCAAGAAACAGGTTTTCAACGGGCTGTTGAGTATGCTTTTCACTTTGCAGGTGTTTGGCCCAACTGTAAAGGGCATCATAAATGATCATTCCCTTCTTTAGCAATTCCTGATCGTCCTTACTGTTATAAGCGAGGCCTGCAGAAATAGCCCACAACCCTGATGACTGTTTGGCAATATCATGTCTGTCTGTATCTGCCCCTCTTACAATTAGAGCCAGGGTAAGAATAGCCGGATCTGTTAATTGGTATTTTTCAACGAAATAATCAAAAGTACATCTGTCTTTATAATGGGTAAATTCTACTCCGGGTACATCAAAAGGGGTTGCTTTTAATTTTGCTGCCTGTTGACTCACTTTATGGTAAGGGACATAGATAATTTCAGCTTTAGGGTCAATAAAACGCTTAATCAGCCAGGGACAGGCGATTCGGTCTATTTTGGGCTTCTCTCTGGTTATCCATTTCATATTTCAACCGGATAGATTCCTAAATGAGTGATTGGGAAAGTATTCACTTAGTGATTACTTTTTAACTCATCGTAAAGAAAGATAGTTGTAAACTGGTTTTGGCTTTATTCCTAGTCGGACTTATAAAGATTTCATACAATTTAGCTTATGAAGTGCATTTTATCAGTATTCATATTTTTTATTATGCTGTTTAATTCCCCTTGCGCAGTAAAAGGCAGACAAAAGCATTCGTTTACCTGGGAGAGAATAGTTTTACCCAAGTTTTACTTTTAATAAAAAAGACTTACATTTTATATGTAAGTCTTTGATTATCAAGTGGAGAGTATCGGGGTCGAACCGACGACCTCTTGCATGCCATGCAAGCGCTCTAGCCAACTGAGCTAACCCCCCATTGGTGAATTGCAAATGTATAGGCTCGTCCCATTACTACAAAATTTTACTTCCAGCTTCAGCAGTCCCTTGTTCAATATTCTCTAAATCCAACCCATATCTTTATACGCCGTATACCCTATTTTAAATGCTTTGGCTACCTCCTTTATAATGGCAGGATCATACTTTTTAATATGGAAGCAGGCTTTCCCTTTCAGCAACTTCATAAATTCCGGGCTGAATTGTTTACGTATGTCCCCACCGGAATTGATGGGCATATAATAAAAACCTACATAACCTTTTTGTACAAGAGCCGATATAAACCAGAGCTCTTTTCTTTCTCTTCCGGCAATCACTACCGATTTGTGGCTTACCAGGTTAAACTGGCCACCGGTATCCGCATGCATGATCATATCTCCTTTTCCGTGATAAGGTTCAGCCATTTTTTTGATCGTATAAAAGATCAATACCAACTCTGTTTGGCCGGCAGATTTATACGCGTATTTAATACTGATCGTTTTCTCTTCCTTTTTTGGCTTGGTTACTTGTACTGCTTTCCTCACTGTTTTTTTTGCAACCACTTTTTTGGATACCACCTTTTTGGAAGCGGCTTTTTTAGCTTTTGCCATATGAATGATTTGTATACAATATAAAAAAAAGTCCGCCGGAGTTTCTGCTCTGACGGACTTAATATTGAGAATGTCCATAGTCTCTGTGCCAAACATTATTCCCAGATCTCATCTTTCCCCTCCAGCCACAACTTAACCGATTCGGTAGTAACCGATTTAGGGCGTTCAAGCGGGAAGCCGAGGGCCCTGTCCCAGCAAAGGCTGGCCAGTACGCCCAGTGCGCGGCTTACAGCGAACAGGACCGTATAGAATTCATATTCCACCATTCCATAATGAACCAGCAATGCGCCGCTGTGCGCATCCACATTGGGCCATGGGTTTTTGATCTTGCCAAGTGATTGCAGGATTGGCGGAACCGTATCATAAATTTTCCAAACGGTATTGACTAATTTATCATCCGGCATGTGTTTTTTACCGAATTCCATCTGTGCGGTAAAGCGTGGATCGGTTTTGCGCAATACAGCGTGACCATACCCCGGAACCACTTTACCGGATGACAATGTTTTCTGAACATACGCAGCAATCTGTTCTTTGCTTGGATCATCTGTTCCCAGTTGCTCCTGCATTTCAAAGATCCATTTGATTACTTCCTGATTGGCTAATCCATGCAAGGGGCCTGCCAAACCGTTCATACCAGCTGCATAACTTAAGAAGGGATCACTTAAAGCAGAACCCACTAAATGTGTAGTATGGGCCGATACGTTTCCGCCTTCGTGGTCTGCATGAATGGTCATATATAACCGCATCAGTTCTTTAAAGCTTTCATCTTCAAAACCCATCATATGCGCCAGGTTCCCGGCCCAGTCCAATAAACCATTGGGTTGGATATGTTCGTTGTTCTTGTATTTTCTGCGATAGATATAAGCAGCAATGCGAGGCAGGCGGGCAATCAGATCCATGGTATCATCATAGATCGCATTCCAGTAATCTTTTTTATTGATCCCCTTGGCATATTCCTTGGCAAAATTACTTTCTGTTTGCAAGGCCATTACGCCGGTTACAAACATGGTCATGGGGTGTGCACTTATCGGCAATGCATCAATGGTTGCAAAAACATAATTTGGCACATGACTTCTGCGCTGCCATACATTGGTGATATGGGTAACATCTTCCTCATTGGGTAATTCGCCAATAAGCATTAAATAGAACAGTGCTTCGGGCAAAGGCTCGCCACCGCCGGGCGCTTTGGGTAGCTTTTCCTGTAATTCGGGGATAGAATAGCCACGAAAACGGATACCTTCCTGTGCATCCAGCAAACTGGTTTCGGTAACCAGGCCGGTAATACCCCGCATTCCCTGGTAAACCTGCGAAAGGGTTACTTCTCCAATCTTCCTGGCCCCATGCTCTTTTAATAATTCTTTGATCTCTGCATTAGAAGCGTCAGCTTTCGCCTTGAACCGCTCTTTTACTATACCCATGAGTGTGGTCTTTTATGATAATCCCCGGAAACAGGCAATGATTGGCTTGTAGCCGGGGAAATTTTTAATTAGGGCTAAAGGTAAAACAAGTTGCCCTCCACAACAAAACAAATAGGATGAAGCGTGAAGATTTTCGGTAAAATTACTTGGGTGCTTTGCGGTAAAGGTATATGACTACAAAAAAGAATATGAAATTGGGGATCCAGGCAGCAATGATGGGCGGCAGGTTACCCTTTGTGGAGAAAATAGTTGAAAACCGGTCGGTAATAATAAAAAGTGCCGCAATAACAAACCCTACCGCCAGGTGAACACCACTACCACCCCTTACTTTTCGACCGGCTACAATAGCGCCGATCAGGGTTAGCAATAAAACGGTTACACAGGTGGCATCGCGCCGGTAACGTTCTACTTTCAGTTCATTCAACCCTTCGGAGCCCCTGAGCTCTTCGAGTTTGATAAAACGTTCAAGCTCGGGAGAAGTGAGTTTGTCTTTGGTGTATTTATCCCGACTCAGATCATAAGGCTTAAAGTTGAAATTCATTGCCCTCGTTGCTTCCATTATCACTTCTTCTTTTAAAGGATTTAGCTTACGGCTTATCAGCGATTGGATACTCCATTTTTTGGTAGCCGTATCCCATTGGAGAACATCAGCCCGGGTATTTTCAACAACTTTATCCCCTTTAACTTTATACAAAAAAATAGGGCCGCCTCTTTTTGTCAGTGTATCATAAGAATAGATTCCGGCATAGGTAAAGGAATCTACCCTCAGGTAAATATTGCTGCTGCTTGTTACGAGGTTATTATAGGAATTATTCCCATCGATATATTTTGCTTCAAAATTTCCTCTCACCTGGTTAGCCCTTGGCACTATGTATTGATTGGCAAACCATAAAATCACCATCAGCATACTGCCACCCACCCAATAAGGCCGCAGCCAACGTTGATAGGAAGTACCACTGGCCAATATGGCAATGATCTCGCTCTTACCCGCCATTTTGGAAGTAAAAAAAATCACCGCGATAAATACAAAGAGTGGAAATAATAAAGCGATGATATGCGGGATAAAGCCGAAATAATATTTCGTGATGATCTGCCCCACACTTAACTGCGACTTTACAAAATCATCTGTTTTCTCACTGATATCCACCACCACGGAAATAAGGGCGAATAGGAAAATAGCAAAGAAGAAAGTGGTGAGGAACTTCTTTAGTATGTACCAGTCTATTTTCTTCATGATGGGTTGTACGGGCAAAGATACAGGCTGGGGAAGAAGTTAAAATGGTTAAAATAGTTAAAACCTGAATCGCGGGGCCTCAGTCGTGCATGGTTACTATTTGATCAACTTCCCGATTCCAACAACTTACCTTATAATCTCTGTTTAACGATGCTAATCATTTCCTTCTTCCAGCTCGAAAAATCTCCTGTCAAAATATGCTCTCTCGCTTGCCCCACCAGCCATACATAAAATGCCAGGTTCTGTATACTTGCCAATTGCAATGCCAGTATTTCGTTGGCAATAAACAAATGGCGCAGATAGGCTTTAGAATAATATTGGCTTGGTTCGCATGGTAAGCCGCGATCGATGGGCGAAAAATCACTTGCCCATTTTTTATTCCGGATATTGATGACACCCTGTGTGGTAAACAGCATACCGTTTCGGCCATTGCGGGTGGGCATTACGCAATCGAACATATCAATACCAAGGTGTATACATTCTAAAATATTCCATGGGGTACCCACACCCATCAGGTAACGGGGTGTATGTGCGGGAAGGTTATCTGCGCACAGTTCTGTGAATTCGTACATCATTTCTTCCGGTTCACCCACGCTCAGTCCGCCAATGGCATTGCCTGCCGCCCCTTTTGAAGCGATGTATTCACAAGAAGCTTTGCGCAGGTCTTTATAGGTACTTCCCTGCACAATGGGAAACAGGTTTTGTGTGTAGCCATATTTATCAGGTGTTTCCGCCAGCCTTTGAAAACATCTATCGAGCCAGCGGTGTGTGAGGTCCATGCTTTTTTTGGCATAAGCATATTCACTTGGATAAGGCGGGCATTCATCAAATGCCATAATAATATCCGCACCAATACTCCGCTGAATATCCATCACATATTCAGGTGAGAAGAGGTGTTTGCTTCCATCAATATGCGATTGAAACATAACCCCTTCTTCTTTGATCTTTCTGTTGGCAGCTAATGAAAACACCTGGTACCCGCCGCTATCAGTTAATATAGGCCTGTTCCAGCCATTGAATGCATGCAGGCCACCCGCTGCTTCCAGCACTTCTGTTCCGGGCCTCAGGTATAAATGATAGGTATTGCCTAAAATAATCTGCGCCTGCACATCCAGCTTTAATTGTTGTTGTGTAACTGCTTTCACGCTTCCCACCGTGCCCACCGGCATGAAGATAGGTGTGAGGATTTCCCCATGATCCGTACTGATCTTTCCCGCCCTTGCTTTTGAGCCCGGAGCCGTAGTTGCTAACCGAAAATCCAATGTAGCCATTGGGCAAAAGTAATTATAAGTTGGTAGTCTGTGGTTTGAAGTCTGTATACAGACCACAAACCTTTCTTTTCCACACCCCACTCGCCCTAACCCTTCAAAACGCTATTTTTGCGGGATGATGATACCTCCCATTGTATGGACCCTTTTGTTCTATACTTTTTGCACAGTGATCGCTATACAGGTTTTTTATTACCTGTATTTTTTTAGCCGGCTGGCTTTTTATAAAGAGCCTGTTAGGGAAAACACACATGAGAATCCTGTTTCTGTTGTAATCTGCGCACGAGACGAAGCAGATAACCTGGCAAGGAACCTGCCGGGTGTGTTGGTACAGGATTATAAGACCACACATGAAGTGGTGATCGTGAATGATAATTCTACAGATGAAGGCAGGTATGTGATCGATGAGTTTAAAAAATCGTTCAAGAACATCAATCATATTCATTTAACCCAGGAAGCCAAGATGATCAGCGGGAAAAAATTCCCTTTGTCAATGGGTATTCGAAGTGCCAAATATGAGATCGTATTATTAACCGATGCTGACTGTACACCGGCATCCGAATTCTGGATGCAGAAAATGCAGGATGCGTATACCGATAATACAGAAATTGTATTGGGCTATGGCGCTTACCATAAAAGGCCGGGTATATTGAATAAGCTGATCCGGTTTGAGACCTTTCATACAGCTATTCAATATCTTTCTTATGCATTAGCAGGTTCGCCGTATATGGGTGTAGGAAGGAATTTAAGCTATAAAAAAGAAGTGTTTCTGCGTAATAAAGGTTTTTCTTCTATTAACCAGATCCCGAGTGGCGATGATGATTTGTTTATTAACCAGGTGGCTACCGCAGAGAATACGGCTGTGGTTATTGATCCGGAAGCGCATACCGTAAGCGAGCCTAAGAAAAGATGGAGCGACTGGATGACGCAAAAATACCGTCATTATACAACCGGCAGGTATTATAAACCTAAACATAAATTTTTATTGGGATTGTATTCACTCAGTTTGTTCTGGCTATATCCCTTGCTGGCCTTATCCATTATTTTCTTTAACTGGTGGATCGCATTGACGGTATATTGTTTGCGTTTAATTGTGCAGGCAATTGTTTATTATCAATCCATGAAGAAATTAAATGAGCGTGATTTGATGCCCTGGTTTGTGCTGCTCGATATCTGGATGTTCTTTTATTTCATTTTTACTTTACCCGCCATATGGAAAGCACCGCGCAAAAACTGGAATTGATCCTGAAATACTTTGCCGATTTCACAGAAACACAGGTGGCGCAGTTTACTGCATTGGATGATCTGTATACGGAATGGAATGCAAAGATCAATGTGATTTCAAGAAAGGACATTGAGTCGATTTATCTGCATCATGTGCTGCATTCTTTAAGTATTGCGGCTATTGCCAATTTTGAAGATGGCACACAGGTAATGGATATGGGTTGTGGCGGCGGTTTTCCCGGCGTGCCATTAGCCATCTTTTTTCCAAAAGTAACATTTCATCTGGTTGACAGTATTGCCAAAAAATTAAAAGTAGTGGATGCCGTTTGCGAAGGCGCCTATATTAAAAACATTACCACACAACATACCAGGGCGGAAGATATTACAAACAGGAAATTCGACTATGTGGTCTCCCGTGCAGTTGCACCATTAAAAGACCTTTGGACATGGAGTGCCCCTCTCTTAAAGAAAGACCATAGCAAACCCCTACCCAATGGTTTGATCTGCCTGAAAGGCGGTGACCTGGCACAGGAAATTTATGAAAGCGGTTTACGCCCCAAGATGATGCCGATCTTTAAAATTTTCCCGGAAGACTATTTTCAGGAAAAGTTTGTCATTCATACGCCGAAGTAATTATTATTTTGAATGTTAAATGCTGAATGAAATGAAAAATAATTCAACATTTAACATTCAAAATAAATTAATCGGGGATAACAAGTTTATTATTATTTCGATTCACATCCGCTAATCGCAAACTGGGATCAATTTCGATGGATTTGATAAGGCCGATATTTTTAGTTATCTCAAAAGCATATTCCGGATGTGTCCACTTCCATTCAGCATGAACGGTTCTAGGAATATTGTTTTCCGCAGGTTTTTCGCCGTACATAAGGTTCAAGGGCAGATAATGCAATTCCTGTGAGCCATCTTTATAAGTAACCAATACATCCACCGGCATGGGCATTTTACCAACGCGTTTAATGGTAATATATCCCTTGCCATCTTTTGTGGTAATATCTCCTACAGCATAATCAATTTGTTTGGTGCTGTTGATCCAGTATTCTTTGTACCAATCCAGTTCCATACCACTCAGTTTTTCAGCTACGCGGATAAAATCATTAGGGTTGGGATGTTTGAACCGCCATTGGTCGTAATAAGACAATAAAATTTTATCACGGATACTGTCGCTCACTATATAGCCCAGTTGCGAAATAAATACAGCGCCTTTACTATACGCTGCGCTGCTATATGCATAGTTGGTGTTGTAATGATCAGAATGCGTGCTGGCCGGTTCTTCCAGCCCGCTTTTCGCAAGATTAAAATAACCACGGTATTCACTGCTGAACCAGAAGCCCGGGGCATTGCGCAAAGCCGCCATTACACGTGTGCTGGAATAATCAGTAAACCCTTCATCCATCCATGGATACAAAGACTCGTTGGTACCCAACATCATCTGGTACCAGCTGTGCATCCATTCATGTAAAGCTGTTCCTACACTCGCATTCTTGAGTAAGGTAGCCATCGGGTACTCCATACCACCATCACCGCCTTGCACAAATGTATAAGTCTTGTATGGATAAGGGCCAAAAGTTTTGGCAATGATCGGGTAAGCCAAAGCGGCGGTATCCGCTGTTTTCTGCCAACGGCTTTCCAATGAATCAACCGCTTTATACACAAAACGTAATAAAGGGCCGTCTTTTACAGTAGTGGTTCGGGTAATCATTTTATAGGTAGGATCTGCAGCCCACATAAAATCGTGTACATTGTATGCCTGCCATTTCCAAACATTGGTTAACCCTGTATTCGGTTTTACTTTGGTGCCAGGCGTTTCATACCCGAAGCCTACTTCGTTAGCGTTCTGCAAATCACCACCGGCAGTAACCATATAATTTTTATCAATTGCAATAGTCACATCATAATCGCCCCATACTCCATAAAACTCACGGGCTATATAAGGATTGGCATTCCATCCCTGGTAATCGTATTCTACCATTTTAGGATACCATTGGCACATACTATAACGGATGCCTTCTGCATTATCACGCCCGCTTCTTCTGATCTGAACAGGTACCTGTGCTTCAAACACTAAATCCATCTGCACTTTGCTTTTGGGAAGAATGGCTTTGCTTAATGTTACTTCAAGAATGGTTTCATGTTCTTTCAGTTTCTGTTCAACACCATTGATCTTAATACTTTTTACACGCTGGTAACCGATCTCATCCGGCTTAAGTTTGCTGATCCTGTCTTTTACCCTGGCATCCCAATCCAGTCCATCACTTCCGTGGCGCGGTTCGGCAATTTTTGTTTTACCCAATTCCAGGCTTCGTATATCCATACTACTTCCGGGCTGAAATGCATTCCAATATAAATGTAAGAATACCCTTGACAAGGTATCAGGTGAGTTATTCGTGTATTCGAGTTTCTCTGTTCCGTTAAAACGATTCGTATTTACATCCATTGCCACATTGATGGAGTACTTAATCCGCTGCTGCCAGCGGTCTGGCTGGGCGGTAACGGTTGTTAGATAATAAATAGCAGTTGTCAGGAATAATGCTTTCAGTAAATATTGTCTCATGTATAGAAAGGGATTTTTTGCACATTAAATTTCAGGAAAATACCATTACGAACCGCAGATAAATGACCCTCGGGTGAAAAAGACTTATTCCTTACCTGCCACTACAATCACAATTTCACCTTTTACAGTTTTGGTTTTGAAATGATCAGCTACTTCGCGAAGGGTTCCGCGTTTGTTCTCTTCAAACATTTTTGTGAGTTCACGGCTTACTGCGCACTGACGATCAGCACCAAAATAAGTGATGAATTCTTCCAAGGTTTTCACCAGTCGCATAGGACTTTCATAAAAGATCATCGTCCGCTCTTCTTCCATCAATTTTTTCATCATTGTCTGGCGCCCTTTTTTTAGGGGAAGGAATCCTTCAAATACAAAACGGTTTGATGGAATGCCACTGTTTACCAATGCAGGTACAAAAGCCGTGGCGCCAGGTAGGCATTCTATTTTTACATCCTGTTTAATACATTCCCGTACCAATAAAAAAGCAGGGTCAGAGATACCTGGCGTACCTGCATCCGTGATCAATGCCATGGTCTTACCCGAACGCAATTGCTCCACAATATGCGCTACAATCTTATGTTCATTATGCTGGTGATAAGGAGAAACGGGTTTCTGAATATGGTAATGATTCAGCAGCTTGGAAGAAGTACGCGTATCCTCACACAAAATCACATCCACCTGCTGCAACACTTCGAGTGAGCGAAGGGTGATGTCTTTTAGGTTTCCAAGTGGTGTGGGAACGAGGTAAAGCAAGGAAGTTGGGAGTTGGGAGTTTGGAGTTGGGAGTTTGGAGTGAACAGTCCTACTCCAGACTCCAAACTTCAGACTATAGTTAATTGATCATTTCAATCTCATAAAACTCCATCACAGGATTAGCCAATAATTTCCTGCTCGCATCTTCGGCAATTTGTTTGGCTTGTGTTTCACTATCGGCTTCTATCTGCAAGGTAATATGTTTACCTACCCTAACATCTGAAACAGTATTCAGGCCCAGGTTGCTTAAACCGCCCAATACGGCTTTACCCTGTGGGTCTAACAGGTCTTTTAACGGCATTACTTTGATCTGAACATTATAGGTCATGATTCGGGTTGTTTGAACGACAAAGATAGAATTACATACGCAATAAAAGCGATCGGTGCTGCCAGCCAGCCAAAACTTAATGCGGCCATCAATGTAACCGCTGCCAGAATTAAGAAAGGAAGCATCTTTTTTACAGTAACTCCGCTGAACTTTAAAGCCAGCATCGGCAAAGTGGAAACCATTAGATAGCTGCATAGCAAAACTGCCGCATACCAGAACCATTTATTCAATAAAATACGGATGATGAGATCATTATTGGAATACCAATATACCAGTGGAAAGGATGCAAATAACAAACCTACTGCCGGTATAGGCACCCCCTTAAAACCATGGCGCTGCGAATTGTCTATATTGAAACGTGCCAATCGGTATGCACCGGCACAGGGCAGGATAAATGCAGGTAAAAGCCAGACCATATTAATATCAAGCCCATTGGTTTGCTGTGCATAGCTTAGGCGTAGAAACTGGTAGGCGATTAATCCCGGTGCTACCCCAAAACTTACGGCATCTGCCAATGAATCCAATTGTTTACCCAATTCAGATGGCACTTTTAACAGGCGTGCCACAAAACCATCGAGGAAGTCGACCACTGCTGCTAAAAAAATAAAGATGCTTGCAATATAGATCTTCTCCGGTATCGCCACCAGGCTATCACCACCGGCGTCTGCCGTATAAGTTAACCCTGTTTGCATGATAAATACAATGGCAATACAGCCAAAGAAAAGGTTGAGCAGGGTGAATAAGTTGGGGATCTGTTTCATAGGAGGTAAATAATACTCAGCCTCTGGCTAAAGACTTATTCTTTTAATGAATGTAAAATCTTTATTTCATTTTGCCACACTCTTTAAGACGTGGATATGTTTTTTTTTATGATTATATTTAGGGACTTTAGTCCTGAGTTTGCTTAAACAATTGTTTGCAGGATCATCCCTTTTATTTCCCAACCTTACAACCCACCCGGGACTAAAGTCCCGAAAAAAAATTTAGAGTGTGGCAAATTTTAAAGAACTACGATTTACTGGTACGTGTTTATTCGAGAAACTACTTCCGCTTCATCAAAGCTTCAATCTCTTCCACAGTTATCGGAATATTCTTCATTAAATCAATATTACCATTCTTTGTTAGCCAGAAATTATTCTCAATACGTACACCCATTTTTTCTTCTTCAATATAAATACCGGGTTCAATGGTAAAAAGCATACCGGCTTTTACGGGTTCCGTTCTGGTTCCCAGATCATGTACATCAATGCCTAAATGATGTGAGATTCCATGGTATAGGTATTTTCTGTATGCCCGGTTATCTTTGTCTTCATTCTTTATATCCGTTTTACGTAACAGGCCAATCTTTATAAATTGTTGCGTGGCTTCTTCTCCTACCATTTCTGTATAATCTACAATCGAAATGCCGGGTTTTAAAATACTTTTGGCGTAATTGTGCAAATGCAGGCAGGCATTGTAAACCGTTTTCTGGCGGCGGCCAAATTTTCCGTTTACAGGAACCGTTCTGGTAAGGTCAGCACAATAGTTGCCGTATTCAGCGCCAAAATCCATCAGTATCAGGTCGCCGTCTTTGCATTCGGCATTATTGGAAACATAATGTAAGGTTCTTGCATTATCCCCACTGGCAATAATGCTTCCATAAGCCGGGCCGGTGGCGCGCTGACTTAAAAAACTGTGCCAGATTTCTGCCTCTATTTCATATTCCTTTACACCAGGTTTGATAAATTGTAATAAACGGCGGAAAGTATTATCGGTAATATCAATGGCTTTTTGTACCACTTCTATCTCTTCTTTCGATTTAACCGCACGCAATTGCTTCATAATCTTTGCAGCACGTTGGAAAGAATGCAGCGGATAAGCAGCTTTTATCTCATCCACAAAACGGTATTCCCGTGTTCTTACATGAGAAGCTTTCCGGTCGTTCTCATTGGTATCAAGATAAATATGATCTGCCAGGTGTATCCATGATTGCAAAGGTGATTCTGCAGTATCTAACCATACGATAGTAGCAATGCCTGATATCTGAGCCGCTTCTTTGGCGCGTAACCTTTTACCGTCCCATTTTTCTTTCAGTTCATTAGGGCGAACCAAAACCAGCACTTCCCGGTACTTAGGATCGGGGTTATCGGGGAAAAGAATTACCATCGAATCTTCCTGGGAAATACCACTGAGCCAGAACAGATCGGTATTTTGTTTGAATGAATGCAATGCATCACCATTAGCGGGCCATTCATCGTTACTTACAAAAACAGCAATACTGTTGGGCAGCATTTCTTTTACAAAACGCTTTCTGTTGTTAATAAAGATCTCAGGATTTAACGGAGCATACTTCATATAAAACAAATTGATGGTGTGCAAGATAAAAATTAAGCAGCAGGATTGGACATAATTATATAGCTACCGTGAAAATCAAAAAACGACCGCTTATCTGTTAAATTTTTTAAAAAAACCGTCATCAGATACCGTAATACGAATTCAATCGTATATTTACTACGAAATAATTCGTTTATACACCTGCAAACAGATCATTTTATGAAAACAAATCAAATCAACCACTATGTATGGGCAGTATCTGCCCTTATGGTAGTAACACTGAGTTCATGGAGAAGCGGCGGATCAGCATTGCCTGTAAAACCCTGGTCGCTTACCAACCAGCAAGACACCACTCCTTCGCGCAAAAAAGATAAAAAGGAGTACCGAATTGGCGATCTTGACCAGGCCATGAAAGAACTTGACAGGGCCATGGCAGATATGGACAAGAACCTGAAAACGGATTTCAGCAAAATGGACAGGGAAATAAAAGCGGCTATGGAAGAAGTCAAAAAAGTTGATTTTGATAAAATTGGTCGTGAAGTAGAAGCCGAATTAAAAAAAGTGAACTGGGATGAGACACGTACCGAAATCAAGAAAGCCCTTCGAGAAGCAGAGCTTTCGATTAATGAGATTGATATGAAGGAGATCAAAAAAGAGATCGAAAAAGCCAAAGCACAAGTAAGCAAAGAAAAGATCAGCACACATATTGATATGCAGAAAATAAAAGAAAGCGTTGAGAAAGGAATGGCCGGCGCAAGAACAGGTATTGAGAAGGCAAAAAAAGAGATCAGCCTGCTGAAAGAATTTACAGAATCATTAGAAAAAGATGGTCTTATCAACCGAAAAAAAGGCTACAAGATTGAGATAAAAGACGGTGAGCTATACATCAACGGCAGCAAACAATCTAAAGAAGTAAACGATAAATACCGGAAATACTATAAGGATGAAAACTATATTATACGAAGTGATGGGGAAGCTATTTCCAGTTTGTAGCCAGTATAAAACCGGGATGGGTTAGAACCGCACCGTAGGGCATTTAACCAATCTTCCGGCACTGGAAGGGAAAACCCCGCTTTTAACTATGGAGATCTCATAGGCCCCCTGTGTGGAATTTAAACTCCCCAGGCCCGAGATCGTAGCATCATAATTAACGGTAATCTTCATATCATTTAACTGGTAGCCTACCATGGGAATGAGTGCGTCTTTGTTGCGGTAATACAAACCCAGTATAAATTGCTGTGAACCATCACCACTCAGATCACGGTTGGCATTAAAGCCCAAGACGGTTTCCCAGGCATTGCCCATTTTACTTATATAAATATTGGGGTTAACAATCCATAGATCCTGTATCTTGAAATTGCCATTGACAAAAGCAGTATATCTTCTTGACAACCGATTATCAGAAACAGAAACATCAAAAAAACTTTCCCGGGGTGTGTTGATATGCATGATGCTGAAGCCTGCATTAAAATAAGCGTTCTCAGAAGCGAAATATGCATAATTCAAACCCATTTGCAGATCCAGGTAAGAAGTCTGGTTTGTAGAAAAAGGTTCATTGGATGGGATCGTATAATCAAAGAATTTTCCGTTCCATTGATTATCGAAAGTGAGTTTTGATACGTCAATACGTTTGGTTACATATCCCAAACCAAAACCGCCACTCAACAAACTATTATACCCTAGCATCTGGTGATACGCAAGGGTAGCATATCCGCCGGTTGAACTTAAACTGCCGCTACCTGCAACATCTTTTAAAATGGATGCACCCACACCCAGCCATCCATTTTCAAAACGATCCGTGAATAATTTGGTATCGCCCCATACGGCCATGGTTTTATAAGGATTGCCTACACTGGCCCATTGGTTCCGGTAATTACCCCCTATCCTGAAATCATAATCCGGATTAAATCCCGTGTTCGCAGGGTTGACAAGCAAAGGCGTATGGAAGTACTGCGAAAAATGCAGGTCCTGCGCCTGGCTGATGGTTGCCGACACAATCCATAACACAAATAATATGATCTTGTTACTTTCTCTCATATTCTATCATCGAAGTAATGTGATATCTCCTTTTTTAGTTGCCCTGTCTTTACTGCTGAACTGAACGATCAATGTATAATGATATACATCCTGTGGTTGCGGTTTTCCCTTATAATTTCCATCCCAACCCTCACCGGGATCCGTTCCTTCATACACCAATGTTCCCCAGCGGTTATAGATCCGCCAGGTCATTTTTTCTATACCAAAACCACGCACATATACCTTGTCATTCTGTCCGTCTCCATTTGGTGAAAAGGCATTGGGTACATCAAGTACGCTGTTTATGGTTACAGCAATCGCCTGGCAACTGGTATCACTGCAACCTGAGTTATTATAGGCCACCAGGCAGGTATTGAAAGTACCCGATGCATTGTATAAATGCGCAACGGTTGTATCTGTTCGAAGCGTAAATAATGTATCTCCATCGCCATACATCCATTTAAAAGAAGTGCCGCCAATTGCTTCGTTTAAGAAACTTACCGGTGTATTGGATTGCGTGGGTTGTGGCGAATACGTAAATGATGATTTCGGATTCGGGCTAACCGTAACCGTAAAATAAGCAGAGGTATCCATTTTATTACAGGTAGCTGTATCCGTTGCAATCAGTCTTACTTTATAAGAACCTACTGTGTTATACAAATGTGTTGGATCATCGAGAGTGGATGTGCTGCCATCGCCAAAATCCCATAAAAATTGTGCACCGCCTAATGATGTATTCGTAAATGATGCCGTATAAGGTACACAACCAAATGCGGGTGTCTGAAATTGTGCTTTGATATTTGATGCGAGGCGGATAGATTTCACGATACTATCCGGTTCATTACAATAATTGGTATCGATCAGCACCAACCGAACATTATAGGTTCCCGCGGCCGCATAGGTATGCGTTACAGAGCCAATACCTGCTAACTGCGTATTGCCATCTCCAAAATCCCAACGGAAACTTGTGCCCGAAAATGGTTTGATCGCAACTGAATTATTGGTAAACTGATAAGTAAACGATGCACAAGGCGGCAACTTATTAGCGGTAAAAGCCAATCCCGCCCTGTCATTCCTCACACGCATGGTTACATAGGATGTATCAGAAATATTACAGGTGCCGGAATCTACCGCAATCAGCCTGACACGATACAGTCCTACGGTATTAAAACTATGTGAAGTAGATGGGGTAGCCGTTGTTACCTGAGCGGATCCATCATTAAAATCCCAGATATATTTTTTTCCCATGGCCAATGTATCTGTAAAATCTACCAACAAAGGCACACAGCCTGCCGTATCCCTTACCCGTCCATTTGCAGATGCCTGCACACCGGCTCCAATACCTGCCAGGTTAAAAGCAATTTTGATAGCCGCGAGGTTACAACCCTGTGATTGATTGAATGGTGACCAAACACCCGGCGTTGTGGGAAATTGTGGTTTTGGCGTACTGCAATTGGCACAGATGGCCTGGTAGATCACACCGTTCCTGTCGAAGCGGCTGGTGCCGCCATCTACGTGATCACTAAACCCACCTGCCTGCCCAAAAAAACTTCCATATAATTGCGACTGTGCATTTTTCTCCAGTACAAAAAAATAGAAGTCGTCGTTATCCGTTGTTTTTTGATAGGCATCTGCCGTTACGGTCAGACCGGTAGTTCCACTATTGGGGAACCCTTCTTCTACTTCAAATTTACCGCCCCAGCCGGATACGTATACATTCTCACACCTATCAACCAGGAACGCCGTTGGCGAGATATTTGGATTGGATGCCCCGGTTCCGAAAACAGTTGAATATACATAATCCGAAAGATCCGGTTTTAGTTTGGCAATAAATTGTTTGCCTCCCGGCTGATTAAAAGCTGCGTTCACAATTGGCCAGCTACCTGTAGTAGTTCCTGAAATATAGGGGAACCCAAACTTATCAAATTGGATACCATAGATCACATCAATGCCAGAGGTTCCGAAAAAACCGTCACGCACCAGATTACCGTTGCTGGTAAATTCGGCAACAAACCCATCACTGATACCTCCCTGGTAGCTGCCATATTTTACACCAGCTTTATTCCCGGGGAAATTGGCACTCGCCGTAGCGCCTGCCACAAACAGGTTATTGTTAACCGGGTTGATGGCCAGCACAAATGCATCATCATCATCATTTCCGCCGATGATTACACTGAACAAAACGGCAGAAAGATCTGCATTGAGTTTTAAGATCACCGCATCCTGTGCCCTATTCGCTGCATTAGCGCCACCGAGACCCGTTTGTGCGGAAACAGCCGTGAAAGGAAAGTCGGCAGACTGTGTACAGCTGCCAAAATAAATATTACCCGCTCCATCCAATATGACTTCACTACGGGCATCATCTCCATAGTTACGGTTAATTGAAGCGGCTCCTTTTACAGAATATTTATGTTGTATGTTAACCCCGTCATCCGATTTACCACCTATTTTAACGGAACCAATCAAGGCCGATCCGCTTGCATTTAATTTAGTGATCAAAATATCCCATCCCCCTCCTGCACCATATTGCAGCAGAGATCCTTTTGTTGGATAATCACTTGAAGTGGTTCTTCCGGCAATTACCAGGTTACCCGCACCATCTACCACCAAACTATGTGGCTGTTCATTGCCTTTTGACCCGCCTACATACGTTGCATATACACGGTTAACCCCGGTAGGATCAAATTTAAAAATAGCCATATCAAAACCGCCGCCTTCACCGGTAACACCTCCACCCTGGAAGGTTTGCTGAAAAGCACCATTGCTTGCCGGAAAATTTCCTTTGGCAAACACAATACCCCCTGCATAGAAATTTCCTTTGCCATCGTAAGTTGCGGTATAGCCCCAGTTATCTGCCGTACTCCCTGTAAACGTGGAGAAGATAACAGAGGGGTCGATAACCAGTGTTGAAGATCTAGCATAACTGCCTTCCAACCTGAAACGCAGTATATTTCCTTTCAGGTCAAAACTACAGGGAATTTCGGTGCGCCCCTTATCCGATAGCTGATAGGTATAAGGCGAAAGTTCTTTTACCTCGTCTACCGAAGTTTTGATATGCAGTGCCCCTTCTTTTATTTTGAGGTTATCCGCACCCTCAAAATACATGGCGATATTGGACGGATCTCCACCCGGGTTGATGATGAAATCATATTTCAACATACCGTTGGAAGTATAATAACGAACATCAATATCAGGATACACATTCTTATACGTAACCGCCGTAAACGTTTTGCAATTACCGGCCCATTTTGTAGAATCGTTGCCGATAAAATAATTGGAATAGGTGGCCAATGGTTTGTCGGGAAGGATAAGGGGATTTTTATTGGCATTTAAAAACCGCATTTCATATGCATGACCGTGAAGTAGAACGGAAGACCCCGCAGTACCCTGTTGAATATTTTCGGAAGAAATATCGCTGGAGGTAACCTGCTTCTGCAAACCGGTATTATCGTGATGGGGATGAATGGATTCCCGGATCCTGTTCAAGTCATTCGGATCATACAATACCACCCTGTAACCGGTGGATTGCAATACAAAGGATCCGGCACTCATCTCTCCTTTGAATTTTATGTTCGAATCCCACTGGCCTTTGTTCTCTATAAATTCAAGATAATTCTGTGCGAAGGCATTGGTGCATACCAATACCAGCACAGCAATCCTTCCTATCGTTTTAATAAAGCCCAATTATTTTTTTTAAAAGTTACGGTTTATATACGTGAGAGCCCATGCTAAAGTTCTGATTATTATTACAATTGCTGTTAAACTATTGTTGTATCGTGGTTCGTTAATCGTCAAGCATGAGACGTGAGAAAATCATGAAACTTACATACTCATTATCATCATTAACAATCCACGCTACGATATTTTCCCCCACCCATTCTTCTGTTTTTGCGATTGCAGAAAGCTTTTTAACGGCAAATTCTTTGCCATACTTAAATTTACGTCCTCACCCACAAGCTTTTCTGCCTCGTTCCTGGCTACTTCCAATATTCCCTTATCATTTACAATACTGGCTATTTTAAAGTTCAGGGCCCCGCTTTGCCGGGTTCCTTCAATATCACCCGGACCCCGCAGTTCCAGGTCTTTTTCGGCAATCACAAACCCATCATTGGTTGCGCACATTATCTTGATACGTTCTCTTGCTTCTTTGCTGGCTGAGGCAGCGGTTAATAAAATGCAAAAACTTTTTTCCTTACCCCTTCCTACCCTTCCCCGCAACTGGTGGAGCTGTGATAAACCAAATTTTTCAGAACTTTCTATGACCATTACCGAAGCATTTGGCACATTTACGCCGACCTCTATCACCGTAGTACTCACCATGATCTGGGTATCGCCATTCACAAAACGCTGCATATTGGTCTCTTTCTGCTCGGCCGGCTGACGGCCATGTACCATGCTGATTCTCCATTTCGGTTCCGGAAAAAAACTTTTTACCTGCTCATACCCCTGCATCAGGTCCTCATAACTCATCTTTTCACTTTCCTCGATCAATGGATAAATAAAATAAGCCTGCCTGCCTTTGTCAATTTCCGAACGTACAAAATCCATCACTTTCCCCCTTGCGGTTTCATA
>CAZFKE010000007.1:10056-22759 GCA_964519475.1 uncultured Sediminibacterium sp. | reverse complement strand
CCATTACACTGTAATCAAGGTCGCCATAGGCAGTCATGGCAAGCGTTCGGGGAATGGGTGTGGCTGTCATAACCAATACATGTGGCGGCACAGCGGCTTTGCCCCATAATTTGGCCCTTTGTGCCACACCAAAACGGTGCTGTTCATCCACAATCACCAGGCCGAGATTCTTAAACTGAACCACATCTTCTATCACTGCATGGGTACCTACCACCAGGTGGATGGAATCGTCTAATAATCCCTTCAGTATTCTTTTTCTTTCTTTGGTTTTGGCACTACCGGTAAGTAAAGCGATCTCTACGGGCATTTCTTTCAGTAATTCGCTAAGTCCGGTGTAGTGTTGCTGCGCCAGTATTTCCGTAGGTGCCATCAGGCAACTTTGGTAACCGTTATCTGCTGCCAATAACATGCTTAGCAGCGCAACAATGGTTTTACCACTGCCTACATCGCCCTGTAATAAGCGGTTCATCTGGTGGCCGCGGCCCGTATCGGTACGAATTTCTTTAATAACCCGTTTTTGTGCGCCCGTTAATTCAAAAGGAAGATATTTTGAATAAAGTGTGTTAAAGTAATCGCCTACTTTTTCAAACACAACGCCCCTGCTTATGGTATGCCTTTGCAGGCGAACTAAATTCAATCTTACCTGTGCAATGAATAATTCTTCAAACTTCAAACGCTTCATGGCCTGTTCATATAATTTATGGGAAGCAGGAAAATGAATATGGCAATACGCATCATAGCGGCTCATCAGCTTCAGCTTCTCTAAAAGGTATTGAGGAATATTTTCTGGAATATCATTTGGCTTTACCTGCGAC
Organism: uncultured Sediminibacterium sp.; assembly: GCA_964519475.1. Classification (GTDB taxonomy): domain Bacteria; phylum Bacteroidota; class Bacteroidia; order Chitinophagales; family Chitinophagaceae; genus Sediminibacterium. Next base: position 21,944 of record CAZFKE010000007.1, on the reverse strand, counting down.
AGCAATGCATACATGAGTTTTCCTATCTGTCTTCCATTTAATGAACGGGCTTTCAGTTTTTCGGTACTTGGATATACGGGTTCAAGAAAATTTTTTCCATCCGCCTTTGCAGGAACAAATACTTCTATTTCGGGATGAACCATTTGTGGCTTACCGTTAAAGAAACCCGTCTTGCCAAATACCAGGTAATCGCTACCTATATGTAACCCTTTTACCACCCAACTGATCCCCTGGAACCAGGCCAGTTCAAGTATACCGCTGGAATCCCTCAACTGAGCTACCAGCCTTTTTCCTCTTCCCGATCCGACCATTTCATAACTAACCAATGTACCCGATACCTGTATATAATCCGTTTGTGGGTTTATATCGCAAATCTTATTCACCTTAGTTTTATCAATATGCCGGTTAGGAAACAGCTCAAGCAGATCTGCAAATGTAAAAATGGATAATTCTTTCTTCAGCATATCCCCACGCAGCGGCCCAACACCTTTGAGGTATTCGATCGGCGAGGATAATATGGTTGAAGGATGGCTGATAAGAGTGCGATTAACAGGTTATGCATTAGCGGATTGGCGAATTCAATCCGCTAATATTCCGGCAACACGCAAATTCGCTAATCCCCCTCATAAAACCATATTTGAATATTTATTGATAAATCTTTCACTGCCATCTGATTTCTTATCTTCGCCCCCATGGAAAAAGAGGTTGTTCTCAGTGGTATACGCCCAACAGGTTTTTTGCACCTGGGCAATTATTTTGGCGCCATGCGCAATTATGTACGGATGCAGGATTCATTTAACTGCTATTTTTTTGTGGCCAACTGGCATAGCCTTACTACCCACCCCGATACCAAAGCATTACAAAACAGCGTTCACCGCGTGATAGCAGAAAATATTGCCTGCGGATTGGATCCTGAAAAAGTGGCATTATATATTCAGAGCGATGTACCTGAAATTGCAGAGCTCTATTTGTACCTGAATATGCTGGCATATAAAGGAGAACTGGAAAAAACGGTAACTTTTAAAGAGAAGGTACGCTTGCAACCGGAGAATGTGAATGCGGGTTTATTAACCTATCCTGTTCTTCAAGCTGCGGATATCTTAATTCACCGCGCTGTAAAAGTGCCTGTGGGTAAGGACCAGGAGCAACACCTGGAAATGGCGAGGAATTTTGCAGAGCGTTTCAATTTCCGTTATGGAGAAGTGCTGCCACTTCCTTATGCGTTTAATTATGGTGGCGATCTGGTACGTATTATGAGTCTTGACGGAACCGGTAAAATGAGTAAAAGCGAAAACCAATTGGCTACACTATACCTGGCTGATGACGATGAGAGTATCCGCAAAAAGATCATGAAAGCCAAAACCGACCAGGGGCCTGCGGAACCACATTCGGTTAAGCCTGACTATATCGAGAACCTATTCACTTTGATGAAACTGGTGAGTACAGCAGATACCGTACAGAAATTTGAAGATGATTTTATGTCCAGCAGTTCCGGCAACTGCATCATCCGTTATGGCGATATGAAAAAACAGTTGGCAGAAGATATGGCTAAGTTTATCCAGCCTATCCGCGAAAAAGCGGCCGATATCCAGAATAATAAAGCCTTATTGGGTAAGATCATACTACAGGGCGCCGATAAAGCCAGGGCCAGTGCATCAGAAACCTTGAAACGGGTAAGACAGGCTATCGGGATGAACTATATATAGTCCATGGTTTATTAGCCCATTGTCCATAGTAACATCTATCCTGAACTGCATGGATTATGGACCATGGACTCTGAATCAAAAAAAAATCCCCCGCATTCATACTTCAAACCCCGTATTTCGTACTTTCATCTTTATGGCAAAAGCAAAGAAACCAAAACACATCGCAGTAGCCGGGAATATCGGCGCGGGAAAGACCACTTTGACAGAAATGCTAAGCAAGCATTACCGCTGGATACCCCAGTTTGAAGATGTGGACCATAATCCTTACCTCATGGATTTTTATGAGGATATGCCACGATGGAGTTTTAATCTGCAGATTTATTTTCTGAATAGCCGCCTGAACCAATTACTCGAAATACATCATGGAACAGAAACCGTAATACAGGATCGTACCATTTATGAAGATGCCAATATCTTTGCCCCCAATCTTCACGAAATGGGATTGATGAGTAAACGGGATTTTGATAATTATTATCTTTTTTTTCAGACATTAAAAACGATGGTACAGCCACCGGATCTGTTGATCTACCTGAAAGCATCTGTGCCAACGCTTGTATCACAAATCCAAAAACGCGGAAGGGAATACGAAGAAAATATCCGTCTCGATTATTTAAAACGCCTTAACGAACATTACAATAAATGGATCGACGGATATAAGGAAGGGCCGTTATTAGTGATCGATTGCGACAAAAATAAATTTGCAGAAAGTGATGAACACTTTGGAGATATTATCAGCAAAGTAGACAGTACTTTGTTTGGGTTGTTTTAAACGGATTGAATATCGAATGCTGAAATAGTACCATAACTTCATCCTTCTATATTCCTTGTTCAATATTCGGTATTCTTCACTCTCTTGCCGAACGCAGGTTCATCATCTTTGTCAACCCTAATCGGATAGAATGCATCAACAATCCGGGTCGGCCGCCTGTTACGCCCATTTTCTGGTTAATTGAAAAAATGGTATTCTCAATGGTTTTGGGCGCCACATTTAATAAATCCCCAATTTCTGTATAATCCATATTAGATACAATTAAACCGATCAGCTCCTTCTCTCTGGCACTTAACCCAAATTCTTCAAAAATAGCTTTCCTGGTTTCCTGCCTTTTTTGAATAAGCGAGGGCCTTTGAGATACATCAAACGACAACCTTGGATCCACATAGGGCATACCGGCACTTACTGATGCCAGTGCCTGCGTAAGAATTTCCAGCCCCTTGTCTTTAAACACATAACCCCATGCACCACAGGCAAGCATATCAACAATCACATCTTCAATTTCAAAAGAAGAAACCGCAATCACTTTAATACCCGGATAGTATGTATTCAGGTATTCCATGGTAGAAACCCCATCCAGTTTTGGCATCAATACATCGAGTAAAACAATATCGGGTAATTCTTTATGCCGGTTGCAGAATTTAATCAGCTCATACCCGTCATTGGCTGTAGCCAGCATCTTATAACCCGGTAAATGTTTTATATGATGGTCTATCCGGTTAAGTGTAGGCAGGTAGTCATCCACCGCAATGATTTTTATCATACAAATGATATGAATAGCTTTGAATCGGGGGATACCCGTTTAATAACAGAAGGATTGTCAAATATATCATTTAGACAGATACATGAAAAATACAATTCGATGCACGGCTACGGGATATTTTCCGGAAAATTAGGGGGCTTGCCCCTATTGGTGGTTCTAAAAAAGGCTGATATTTTTATTCAAGCAAACATTACCTGGATACAGCTCCTTCGTGCAGTACTTGTGACGGTTTTATATAGGCTTATCATATCAGCAGGAATAGAAATAATCAACATGATTATTTGTAAATAAGATCTGAATATCCCAGGCCCTTTGTGGCAGTTTTTATCCAATATCCCCTCATAGAAAACGCCACCTGGCAGGTGGCGTTTTCTGTAACAGACAAGCAATCGAGAGACCATTTTTTGTCCTGTTATAAAACGGGACATAAGCAGTTAGATTTTGGGTGCGGCCTTCAGGATCTCATCCGTTACGCCGGAGGCGTATTTTTCGAAATTCTTTATGAATTCCCGGGCGAGTTCCATCGATTTGGCATCATAGGCAGTTTTATCCGGCCAAGTGCTGCGTGGATATAAAATTTCTTTTGGCACACCCGGACAGGCAGTCGGCATCAGCATGCCAAAAACAGGATGGGCAACATATTCCACTGATGCCAGGTCACCATTTAAGGCTGCATTGATCATGGCACGGGTATAGCTCAGCTTTATCCGGTTGCCTATTCCGTAAGGGCCACCACTCCAGCCGGTATTGATCATCCACACATTTACCTCGTGTTTACGCATCTTCTCTCCCAGCATTCCTGCATATTTACCCGGGTGTAAAGGCATAAACGGCGCTCCAAAACAAGCACTAAAAGTTGATTTTGGTTCTGTAACGCCCGCTTCCGTACCCGCCACTTTTGCCGTATAGCCACTGATAAACTGGTACATGGCCTGGCCGGGTGTAAGCTTGCTGATGGGTGGCAAGATCCCGTATGCATCGCAGGTAAGGAAGAATATATTTTTGGGCACACCGCCAATACTCGGTTCCAGTGCATGGCTGATATAATTCAACGGGTAACTTACCCTTGTATTTTCTGTAATGGCTTTACTGCTGAAATCGATCTTTTGCGAACCCTGCATAAATTGAATATTCTCTACCAATGCGCCGGGTTTGATGGCGCGGAATATTTCCGGTTCTGTATCCTCACGCAAATCAATTGTCTTGGCATAACAACCCCCTTCAAAATTGAAAATAGAATTGTCGTCCCATCCATGCTCATCATCGCCAATTAATTTACGTTCGGGATCGGCACTCAAAGTGGTTTTACCCGTTCCGCTTAATCCAAAGAAAACGGCTACATCACCCTTTGCACCCATGTTGGCGCTGCAATGCATACTCAGTACGTTCTTTGTATGCGGCAATAAAAAATTCAATACACTAAAGATCCCTTTCTTGATCTCTCCGGTATAACCTGTACCACCGATCAATATGGTTTTATGCGTGAAAGAGAGGATGGTAAAATTGTGTTGTCTTGTTCCATCAACCCATGGATCTGCCTTAAAACCCGGTGCCTGTATAATATGCCATTCGGGTTCAAAATTTGCCAGTTCATTTTCTTCCGGGCGAAGAAACATGTTGTACGCAAATAAATTGCTCCATGCATTTTCATTGATCACACGGATGGTAAGGCGATATGTCGGGTCGGCGCAAGCGTAAGCATCACGCACCCAGATCTCTTCTTTGCTGCCTAAATATTCCAGAATTTTTTTTCTGAGTTGAAGAAAATATTTTTCATCAATGGGGATATTAAAATTGTTCCAGTCGATCGTATTGGCAGTGATCGCATCTTTTACGATGAATTTGTCTTTGGGACTCCGGCCGGTGAACTCACCCGTTTGAATACACAAAGCACCCGTATCGTTTAATATGCCCTGCCCGCGCAGGATAGCCTGTTCAACCAGTTCGGAAGAAGGTAATTGATAATGCAGGTTTGTGTTCGATGAAAGCGTAAATCTGTGTAATCGTGTTTCGGGAATCATCATGGTTTCTGTGGTCATAAACGAACAAACGTTAGTTAGAAGAACAAAAGTAATTGTTTAACTCTTTCTACCATGTTTTGATGTGATTATTACACATTGAATTTTATTAAGCAGGGATCGTATTCATTGAATGCTATCAAACCATACAATGGAAGATTGAACGATGGGCAGCAGATAGCATGTTTTATTGCATGGTTTATAAAAATACGGGGTGAAACATGCATTTTAAAAGGGTCATGTGCCCATAAGCCAGTATTTTTGTGCCGAAAATTGTTGGGAAACCCTATGAATAATGAAACTGATCATATTCTAACAATATTTTATATACCCACAAAAAACTAATCTTTTTTATTCGATTAGGTTTGTGATAAATAAAGCCCATGAAGACCCTTATGCCCTTCCTGCTTTTTCTGGCCTCGCTTAGCAGTTATGCACAGAATAATGATAATGATATAGACAGGCAAAAAGGTGGTTTCAAAAATGAACATATTTTTTTAGGTACCGGATTGAACCTGGGTCTTACAAACCGTTCCTTTAACGTAGGCCTGAACCCCGAAATAGGCTACAGCATTACTCCCTGGTTAGATGCCGGCATAGCCCTGAACATCAATTATTTTTCACAGAATGCTTCTGAATACAGCAGTATCCGTTTACGCAATTTCAATTATGGCGGAGGAACTTTTTTACGTATCTGGCCGCTTAGCTTTCTTCACTTTCAAATACAACCGGAATATAACTGGATCAGTTCCTCACAGAAAGATGTGATCAGCGGGCAAACCGGCACTTATCGATACAATGCAGAAAGCTTATTGGTAGGTGTGGGTTATGGCACAAAAATATTGGGCAGTCATTATTCATATGTTACCCTGATGCTGGATGTATGGCAAAACAAAAACTCTCCTTACCGCGATCAATACAACGACCCGCTTCCTGTTTTCAGGGCAGGTTTTGGCATCTACCTTAAACCAGCGCGGCAATAGCGGCTTCGGGATCATTACAAACGATCAGCCGTTGCTGCCAGTTTTCATATAAGAAGCCTTCCTGACTCATTGTATGAACATGTGCGATGAGATGATCGTAGAACCCTGCTGAGTTCAGGAGTATGATCTTTTTATCGTGGATATTCAATGTATTCCAGGTAAGCATTTCAAACAGTTCATCCATTGTGCCGTTACCACCGGGTAAAATGATAGCCGCATCGCACAATTCGTACATTTTTTTCTTACGGATATGCATGTCATTTACCACAAGCAATTCAGTAATGCCTTCGTGTTGCGCTTCCCATTTTAATAATAATTCGGGGATTACACCAATTGCTTTACCGCCATTTTGCATAACCCTATTAGCTACCGCACCCATCAACCCTTTATTACCGCCGCCATAGATCAAGGTGATCTGTTTTTCCGCCATCAGCTTCCCCAATGTATGCGCATGTTGCTCATACAGGGGATGGGCCCCGCTTTTGGATCCGCAGAAAACGGCTATACTTTTTACCGGCATAAATTGGTTTTACATGAAGCAAAATAGGTGAAATATTTTTACTACTTTTCGATTTCCTTTTATTAATGGTTTAATCATCTCCTATGTCGCCAGTGTTGCTCTTCTCTTTCGTGATCGCTTATTTCATGATACTGTTAGGCGTGGCCTGGTATACCGGCAGAAACAGTACCAACGAATCTTTTTTTATCGGCAATAAAAACAGTAACTGGATGCTGGTAGCTTTTGGCATGGTAGGTACTTCCTTAAGTGGTGTAACGTTTGTGAGTGTACCGGGTGCGGTAGCTAAAGAATCTTTTGCCTATTTCCAGGTAACACTGGGTTATCTGATCGGTTATCTTGTGATCGCTTGGGTTTTGCTGCCTTTGTATTACCGTTTAAACCTTACATCTATTTACAATTACCTGAACAGCCGGTTGGGCTTTACTTCTTATAAAACAGGCGCTGGTTTCTTCATCTTATCAAGAACATTGGGAGCTACAGCTAGATTGTACCTGGTTGTAAATATTTTACAGGATGCCATACTTAACAGTTTTCATATTCCTTTCTGGGCCACTACCCTGATCATTTTGGCGATGATCCTTTTATATACATTTGAAGGCGGTGTAAAAACCATTGTATGGACCGATACCTTACAAACTTCCTGTATGTTATCGGGACTGGTGATCTGCGTTATTTATATCCTGAGTAATTTACATCTTGGCTTTGCAGACAGCTTGCAACAGATGCATGATAAAGGCTATTCACAAATATTCTTTAGTAACCCCAACAGTAAATTATTCTTTGTAAAACAAATACTGGCCGGTGCATTCATCACTATCACCATGACGGGCATGGACCAGGAAATGATGCAGAAAAATATTTCTGTGAAAACATTAAAGGATTCGCAGAAGAATGTGATCTCTATGTCTATTGTGTTGATGAGCGTGATCTTTCTATTCTTATTCCTTGGTGGATTACTGTATCTCTATGCCGTACAACTGAATATTCCCGACACAGGCGATAAACTATTTCCTGTGATTGCTTTGCAGCATATGCCGCCATTTGTTTCTGTGATTTTTATTATTGCCTTGATCTCCGCTTTATTCCCAAGTGCAGATGGGGCGATTACGGCATTAACCTCTACCTTTTGTATTGATATCATTGGCATGCAACGCAGAACTGATTTGAATGATGTTCAAAAGAAAAAGATCCGTCAAAGAGTGCATCTTTCGTTTGCAGTCATCTTCCTGGCATTTGTAATGGTATTCAAATGGATCAGTAACCCCAGTATGATCGGCGTGATCTTAAAAGTAGCGTCTTTTACTTATGGACCGCTGCTGGGCTTGTTCACCTTCGGTATATTGGTTAACCGTTCCGTAAAAGATAAACTGGTTCCATACATATGCATAGCTGCACCCATTATTTGTTTTATCATGGATAAGTTCCAGAAAGCATTATTCGGTTCTTTTGAGCTGGGCTTGGAATTACTGATTATTAATGGGCTGCTCACCTTTATCGGATTATGGTTGATCTCGAAGCCTTCAGATGCGGCAAGGCTTTAGGAGATTTCGAAAATGGCCCAATCACAGGTAGCAAACGGCTTCTTCAGTATATTTGCCAATGGAATGGATTCATCAGTTAGCAGAAGTGTATGCAGGGCGGTTTACTTCGCCTGAAAATAAGTTGCTGGCTGAGATCAATGCACAAACCATGCAAAATCATCCACACGCTCATATGCTGAGCGGGCATGTGCAGGGGCAGTTTCTTTCGTTTATCAGTAATATTCTCCGGCCAAAATACGTTTTAGAGATCGGGACCTTTACCGGGTACAGTGCTTTATGCCTGGCAGAAGGCATGGCAGCCGATGGAGAATTACATACATTGGAAATACGAGAAGAAGATTCGGCTACCTCACTGGTAAATTTTAGCAAATCAGAAAGGAATAAGCAAATACATTTGCATCTAGGTGATGCAAGGGAGATCATTCCCACGTTGGATTATGCATGGGACCTGGTTTTTATCGACGCCGATAAGGTCTCATATATTGATTATTACGAGTTGGTACTGCCAAGACTCAGTGCCGGGGGGATTATACTGGCAGACAATGTATTGTTTCACGGAGAAGTATTGAATGAACCGGTAACGGGAAAAAATGCCAAAGCCATACAGGCATTTAATGAACATGTGATGAGTGACCCACGCACCGAACAGGTATTGGTAACCATCAGGGATGGCATTCTCCTGATTAAAAAGAAATGATGATGAAAAAAATAATATTCGTTGCATGCCTGTTTTTATCTGTAGCCGTTAACGCCCAGAAAGAAAAGGCACAGGCTTATATAGAAACGTATAAAGAACTGGCCATGATAGAAATGATCCGTACGGGTATACCGGCTTCTATTACACTGGCACAAGGCATACTGGAATCGAAGTCTGGTGAAAGTGATCTCGCTAAAACTTCCAATAATCATTTTGGCATCAAATGCAAAACCGAATGGACAGGTGCGAAAACGTATCATGATGATGATGAGAAAGCGGAATGTTTTCGTGTATACCCATCTGTGGAAGACTCTTATAAAGATCATTCCGAGTTTTTGAGAACAAGGCCTAATTATACTTTTCTTTTTCAGATAGATCCCAACGATTATGAAGCATGGGCCAAGGGCCTGAAGAAAGCGGGTTATGCAACCAGCCCTAGCTATCCGCAGAAACTAATCAAAGTAATCAATGATTATGACCTTCAGCAATACAGTCTGCTGGCGTTAGACAGAAAGAAAAATGAGCTAAGTTCAAATACAGTAACAGCCAGTATTTCACAACCTGTTACCGAAAGACAAAATAAGGCAATACAAAATTCTCTTACAGAAGATATACCTGAAGCAGAGCAGACAAAAACAAAAACGGATATCAGGGAAAATCAGATTATGCACAGCTCTAAACCGATTTCATATCCGCAGGGTGTTTTTACGATCAATCATTCCAAAGTCATTTTTGTTCCCCGAGGGACTTCGTTGCTGGCTATGGCCAACCAGTTTGATATTTCGTTCAGTAAATTACTTGAGTACAATGATCTGCCGGAAATGGATATTACCGATATTGACCGTTTGATTTTTCTTGAGAAAAAAATGAAAAAAAGTAATAATGATTTTCATCTTGTACAACAGGGCGAAACACTGTACACCATCTGCCAGGCTGAAGGTATACGCCTTGAGAATTTACTGGAGTACAACCGCATAAGTAAGGATGCAACGGTGTCAGAAGGTGATAAGGTTTATCTTAAACCAATGCTGTTTTCAACTATACCCGCCATCAGACCTTCTTCTCCTAAATAATTTTCATTAGTTTACCGTTGCAAATACCCGAACTACATGTCAGTAATCAAGGTTCACGATAAAACATTTATCCCCTATTTACCCGAAGCCATCATTCTCGAAAAAGTAAAAGAACTGGCGGCACAACTGGATAAAGATTATGCTGGAAAGAAACCACTCTTTATCGCTATCCTGAATGGTTCGTTCATGTTTGCCTCCGACCTGTTCAAATATCTTTCTATTGAGGCTGAAATCTGTTTTATTAAACTGGCTTCTTATAAAGGCACCAAATCAACCGGCCACGTAATCACGGCTATTGGCCTGGATACAGATATTACAGACAGGCATGTAGTAATACTGGAAGATATTATTGATACGGGCAAAACGATGAACGAGTTCCTTCCACAGCTACGCAACCAGCATCCTTCTTCCCTTAAAGTAGCCATTTTGTTGCATAAGCCGGAGGCCACTGTTTTTCCTATTAATATTGATTACTGTTGTTTTTCCATCCCCAATAAATTTGTACTGGGCTATGGACTGGATTATGACGGACTGGGCAGAAATATCCGCGAACTATACCGGCTGGATGATGGCAGTGATGCCTAAAATTCTGCTAATATATCTTTTAGCATACTGAATTATCCGCAGTCTGCGTTACCTTGATATAAATCCTGCTGCCAAGTGAAAAAACTCATTTGGGTTATATTGTCGTTTGTTGCCATGTGCCAAAGTTATGGCCAGTACTATCTTCGTGGCGAGATCAAAGATGAACGTGGCCGTTTACTGGAAGGGGTAAAGATCCATCTCGCATCCAGGGGATCTTTTCCTTATTACAGCGGCCGGGAAGGAAATTTTGGCATTTCAACAACGCTTACTACAGATACCCTGAATCTAACCCTGGATGGATATGAATCGATCCATACCGTGGTTGATACAAAAAAATTTCAATCTTTTGTGATGAGGATGCTTCCTTCTACTGCGCACCTGTTCACAGGAAAATTATCGTCAGCCACTACCAACCGGAAAGCAAAAAGATCAGTCATATCGTCTGTATTGGGTGAGAGTTATAATAGCCTGGTGGAAAATGAATTCATAGATGCAGGGCAATTCCCCGAAACGGGTTTTGCATTAAATGTAGATAAAGCATCTTACAGTAATATCCGTCGTTTTCTGAGTAACGGTATGCTGGTACCTGTTGATGCGATCCGGATTGAAGAAATGTTAAATTATTTCAACTTCATAAAACCAGATGACAAAATAGCCAGCAACCGGTTTAATTGCAGAACAAAAATCACCAATTGTCCCTGGAAAGAAAATAATAAACTGTTATTTGTAAACATAACGGCACCCAAGCTTAATCTGGATAGTATTCCCCCTTCTAACCTTGTATTCCTGATCGATATTTCAGGGTCTATGGATAAGCCAAATCGTTTACCATTATTGCAATCTGCATTTAAATTATTGGTAGAGAACCTGCGGGAAAAAGACTCGATCACGGTAGTAACTTATGGGGGTGGCGTGGGCGTTGCTTTGCAACCCACCAGCGGAAAAGATAAAAAAAGAATTAACGAGGTCATTGATTCACTGGTTGCCAGTGGCGATACACCCGGTGAAGGAGCGATCCGCATTGCCTATGATCTTGCCAGAAGATCCTTTATTAAAAACGGAAATAACCGCGTGATCATTGCTACCGACGGCGATTTTAATATCGGCCAGACTACAGAAAAAGAATTAGAAGATATGATCATCGGTTTTAAACAAACCGGAATTTATCTTACCTGCTTAGGGGTAGGCATGGGCAATTATAAGGATAGTAAATTAGAAGCTTTAGCCCAT
>CAZFKE010000007.1:0-10046 GCA_964519475.1 uncultured Sediminibacterium sp. | reverse complement strand
TTGTAGTCTTAATAGTGTACTACAAAGAATATGGAATTATTTTAACCTGCTTAGGCGTTTGCATTGGCAATTATAAAGTCACCAAATTAGAAACCTTATCTAAAAAAGGGAATGGCAATTTTGCCTATATAGATAATTTGCAGGAAGCACAAAAAGTACTGGTAACTGAATTTACACAAACCTTATATGCCGTTGCCAATAATGCTTTTCTCAAGATCAACTTTGACCCGAAGATTGTGAAAGAATACCGCCTTATTGGATTTGATAATAAAAAAAACGCAATAGCAGACAGCACCAGCGAACTCGAAGGCGGAGAAGTAGGCAGCGGACACAGTATGATGGCGATTTTTGAAGTACAGCCACAAAAAAAGGATTCTGTTTTCCGTCATACCCGTTTTGCAGCTATCTCGCTTCAATATAAAATACCGGATAAAGACAGTAGTATCAAACAGCAATATACGGCGTTGTACGAACCTGAAAATATTGAACAAACGGATTCAGGTTACCGTTTTGCAGCAGCAGTTGCCATGCTTGGATCTGTTTTGAAAAAATCAGCTTATATAAAAGACTATCAACCGGAAGATGTGCTAGCATTAGCCAAAACAGGTGTTGATATGAATGATGCACATCAAAAGGAATTTATTACCCTGATTGAGAAAACCATCAGGATCTATACACCTTCAAAAAAGAAAAGAAAAACTAAAGACTAATTAAAAGCATCTCTCAAACGATCAAAAAAGCTTTTATCTCCTTTATTCGGGTGCGGTTTAAAATTATCACTCTTACTTAATTTCTCAAGCATTTCTTTTTCCTCTGCGCTAATATGTTGGGGTGTCCACACATTCACCTGGATCAACTGGTCGCCTTTACTATACCCTTGTACTTCCGGGAAGCCTTTTCCTTTCAAACGGAATATTTTACCGCTTTGTGTTCCGGCCGGTATTTTTATTTTAGCCCTGCCATCAATAGTAGGCACTTCTACCTGTGTGCCAAATGCGGCATCCGGAATAGAGATATGCAGATCATACGCCACATTCAGTCCATCTCGGTGTAATTCCTCATGCGGCTCTTCTTCAATTTGTATAATCAGATCACCAGGCGAGCCACCTCTTTCTCCGGCATTGCCTTTACCGCTCATGCTTAACTGCATACCTTCCTGCACACCTGCCGGTATTTCAATGCTGATCGTCTCTTCACCATAAACCCTGCCCTCTCCTTTACAAGCCGAACATTTTGCGGTAACCGTTGTGCCTTCACCATTACAGGTTGGGCAGGTAGTTACGGTTTGCATCTGTCCTAAAAAAGTACTGGTTACTTTACGTACCTGGCCGCTACCATTGCAAGTACCACAGGTTTGTAAACTGTTCTTATCTTTAGCACCATTACCCCCGCAAGTAGTACAGGCTACATGCTTTTTTACTTTTACATTCTTTACTACCCCTTTCGCTATCTCTTCGTAAGTTAATTTCAATTTAATACGCAGATTGCTTCCGCGTTGACCGCGGGGCCTTCCGCCACCCCCACCTCTTCTTCCGCCACCGCCAAAAAAATTACCGAACATATCTTCTCCAAAAATATCACCAAACTGGCTGAAGATATCATCCATATTCATACCGCCACCATGGGCGCCGGCACCGCCTTGTGTACCCGGACCAAATGCCTGATGTCCAAAACGGTCGTACTTGGCTTTCTTATCCGCATCACTTAATATCTCGTAAGCTTCGGCCGCTTCTTTAAATTTTTCTTCTGCTGCTTTATCTCCGGGATTACGATCAGGGTGAAACTGCATAGCCGTTTTACGGTATGCTTTTTTAATCTCATCTGCGGTTGCGCTTTTGTTTACACCCAGAACTTCGTAAAAATCTCTTTTTGCCATTGTTTGTTGATTGACCATTGTCCATGGACGATGGTCCATAGCCGTTTACAATAGAAGTATTATTTACCTACCACCACTTTTGCGAAGCGGATGAGTTTATCATTCAGGTAATATCCTTTTACAATTTCATCCACCACTTTGCCTTTCAGTTCTTCGGTTGGGGCCGGGATCTCAGTAATGGCTTCATGTTTTTCCACATCAAAACCGGTCTGAATGCTTTCCATGGCTTTTACACCTTTATTCTGAAGTGAGGACCTGAGTTTATTAAACACGAGTTGTATACCTTCTTTCTGGAGAGCAATATCATCACTTGTGGCTAACTGCTTCTCGGCACGGTCACAATCATCCAGTACATCCAGCAGGGAAACGATCACGTCTTTTCCGGCAGTCTGTATCAGATCAAGCCTTTCTTTCGCTGTTCTACGTCTGAAATTGTCGAATTCGGCCATCAGGCGTAGGTATTTATCCTTCTGCTCCTGTAATTCGGCCTGTAATTTCTCTGTTTCAGACACTTCTTCTACCGGCTCATTTAAATGCGAGGTTCCGGCTGCATTTTCGTCAGTATTAATGTCCATTTCGTTAACTGTGTCCGTTATTTCGGGATTTTGGGTCGTTTCTTTCGCTTCCATAATTATCTTTCGTTGTGTGGCTATACTGTCAAAAATATTGCCGGGGCAAAGAAAAGGGAAAAATTGGCAGTAAGAAAGGCAAGTTTGGAGTCTGGAGTCTGGAGTTTGGAGTTATTTGCCTGCACTTACCCAAGACTTCTAACTCCTAACTCCAGACTCCCCGCTATCTTTGTTGCATGACCAAAGTAACTCTCCGAAAGAAGATTGCCCCAAGAATTGCCAATGGACATCCCTGGATTTACGGCAATGAAGTTGAAAAGATAGAAGGGGAAGTGGCAGGCGGGGAAATTGTAGAAGTATATTATGGGGATGGAAAATTTGCAGGAAAAGGATATATCAATCCAAAATCACAGATATTGGTGCGTTTACTTACCCGTAAACACGAGCCTATTGATGAGGCATTTATTCATAACCGCATTTTACAGGCATGGGAATACCGGAAAAAGATCGGATATACAGAGAATTGCCGCCTGGTATTTGGTGAAGCGGATCAGATGCCCGCACTGATCATTGATAAATTCAATGACTATTTTGTGATACAGACACTTTCACTGGGGATAGATAAATGGAAATCAGCTATCGTTAATTCCTTAACGTCCATCTTCTCACCTAAAGGTATCTATGAACGCAATGATGTTCCGGTAAGAGAACTGGAAGGATTGCCACAACAAAAAGGATTTCTAACAGGGCCGTTTGATACAAACGTGATCATCCATGAAAACGGTTTGAAATTTTTAGTAGATATAGAAAACGGCCAGAAAACAGGTTATTTCCTCGATCAACAGGATAACCGCCGCGCCATTCAGCACATCGTGAAAGATGCAGAAGTATTGGGTGTATTTACGTACACAGGAACCTTCGAAATTCATGCCGCGCATTATGGCGCTAAATCAGTGTTAGGGTTAGACATTTCTGAGAATGCTGTTGCACAGGCTAACAAAAATGCCGAACGGAACGGACTTCATAATATATGTCGTTTTGAAGCGGTAAACGCATTTGATGTTTTAAAACAATGGGGTAAAGACGGAAGACAATACGACGTGGTAATGCTTGACCCGCCTGCATTTACAAAGAGCCGTGAAAACATACAGAAAGCATTAACCGGATATAAAGAAATCAATCTTCGTGGAATGAAATTGATTCGTAATGGCGGGTTTCTGGTTACTTCCAGCTGTACCAATCTGGTATCACCCGAACAATTTTTACAAACGATTGATGCGGCCGCCAAAGATGCACGCAAGAAAATACGCCAGGTAGTATTTCAACACCAGGCCGCTGACCATCCTATTATCTGGGGAATGGAGAATACCAATTATCTGAAATTTTTGATTATTGAGGTTACCGACAGATAGTTTAGGAGTAACTACTTCTTCCCGAATACTTATACAAGTAAATTGGATTGATTATTATTTATTTACCTGGAACTTACCTGATTCCACAATTCTTCCGCTTTGATCGCGGAGCTGGTAAATATATAATCCACGGAAATAATTGTCGTCGAGATTAATGGTGAGCTTGGAATCGCTGATGCGTAGCTCATTCATTTTACGACCGATAAAATTATATACCTGAAGGGAATAAGATTTGTCAACCGATTTGTCAAATGTGAAATTGATATAACTGGTGGCAGGGTTGGGAAAGAAATGAGCAAGTTTGGTGCTATCATCCACTAAATCGCCATACGAAGCCTTATCAACAACATAACTGTTAATGATAAACGTAAAAGCCAGTAAAAGGGATAAGTAAACCTTTTTCATGATACATTTTCAAAACTAAAATACCCAATCTATCCGGTTTAGACAAATAATCGGGGGCAATTTTAACAGATACCACCCTCATTATCAGCGGCTATAGGATAATGGAGGCCATTTTGATAAGGTTGTGCATATTCAACAATGAAAAGTGAATACAAAACAGTTAGCGGCAGCCGCTATTATTACTCACCCACCCTTCATGATGTACACTATGCAAGCCCTTCCAATATTTGTTGAATGGCTGTAAAATCAGGAAGATCACCAGGAGTTGGACAAACTTCTGCATAACGCACCACACCCTCTTTATCAAGCACGAAAGCAGCTCTTTTACTTACGCCCTGCATTTCAAAAGCCGGAAAAGTTTCATATAAGACGCCAAATGCTTTGGCTGCTTCTTTATTAAAATCACTTAGTAAAGGAAAATTCAGGTTCTGTTCTGCTTTGAATTTACCCAAAGTAAACAATGAATCTACAGATACACCAAATACTTTCGCTTGGGTATGATTGTAAGTGGCGATATTATCTCTCACATTACATAACTCAGCCGTACAAACGCCGGTAAACGCCAATGGGAAAAACAACACCACAACATTGCTGCCTTTTTGCTCAGCAAGGGATACTTTGTTTTTGTCGGTATCAAATAAAGTAAAATCTGGGGCTGGTTGTCCGGTCTGGATGCTCATGATGATTTTTTTAATTGCTGCGAAATTATAGCAAGGAGGCCGAATCACCTTAGCGGAAAGGGGAATATTATTTAAAGAGATTTTTGATGTGATCGTGGGACACGATCATTGCCTGTCGCGCAGTGCGCATCGCAGTGTTTGTGTCCTCACAAACACCACATCGATCATATCCTCATCTCCGGTACAAAATCCGGTACGTTTAACTTTCCTGCAGTTTTAGATATGATCTCTTTTACGCTTACACCCGGTGCCCGTTCTATCAATAAAAATCCATTCCCTGTAATATCAAGCACAGCCAATTCAGTAACTACTTTTTTTACGCAACCAACACCCGTTAAAGGCA
This sequence comes from uncultured Sediminibacterium sp., assembly GCA_964519475.1. Taxonomy (GTDB): domain Bacteria; phylum Bacteroidota; class Bacteroidia; order Chitinophagales; family Chitinophagaceae; genus Sediminibacterium. The sequence goes on along the minus strand of CAZFKE010000007.1, from coordinate 4,761 downwards.
AACTACATTGGGGTAATAATTTGCTCTCCCCTTTCGGATTGGTATGCATCATGGCAACGATAATGTGTTTGGCACTGGCCACCAGGTCCATCGCACCACCCATACCTTTTACCATTTTTCCGGGTATTTTCCAGTTAGCGATATCTCCCTGCTCACTTACTTCCATAGCGCCTAAAACAGTGAGGTCTATTTTACCGGCGCGTATCATTCCAAAACTTTCTGCACTGTCAAAAAAGGCGCCGCCGGGAACCAGGGTTACCGTTTCTTTTCCTGCATTGATCAGATCGGCATCAACCGCAGCTTCTTCGGGGTAGGGACCCATGCCTAAAATTCCGTTCTCACTTTGAAAGATCACCGTCATGCCTTCGGGAATATAATTGGACACCAAGGTAGGGATACCGATACCAAGGTTTACATACATACCGTCCTGCATTTCCTGCGCGATACGTTTGGCGATTCCGTATTTGTCTAAAGACATAATCTTATCAGTTAACAATAATGATTAAGAATTGAAGGCACATATGAAGAGAAGAATGGATGGTTTACTCATTTTTAATTTTTGATTATTCATTTTTAAATCCGACAAGTTTCACTGTTTTCCTTTCTATCCTTTTCTCGTAGTTAATTCCTTCAAAAATCCTATGTACGTATATTCCCGCCACATGTATCTCATCCGGATCAATTTCGCCCGGTTGTACTAAATGCTCTACCTCTGCAATTGTAATATTTCCCGCTTTGGCCATGGAGGTTGAAAAATTTCTTGTTGTCTTGCGAAATACCAGGTTGCCCATGGTATCTCCTTTCCATGCTTTTACAATGGCGTAGTCTGCATGCAGTGCATATTCCATCAAATGCATCTTTCCATTGAATTCACGGGTTTCTTTTCCTTCTGCTATTTCCGTTCCATAACCTGCGGGAGTAAAAAATGCCGGGATGCCCATTCCCGCCATTTGTATTCTGGTGGCAAGGGTGCCTTGCGGGATCAGGTCAACATCCAATTCTCCACTTAATAGCTGGCGTTCAAATTCTGCATTCTCGCCAACATAACTGCTTATCATTTTTTTGATCTGTTTGGTTTTCAACAGAAGGCCTAATCCAAAATCATCCACCCCGGCATTATTAGAAATACAGGTAAGATGCCTAACCCCTTTTTTAACAAGCGCGGCGATTGAATTTTCAGGGATCCCATTGAGGCCAAAACCACCTAACATTAAAACGGCGCCATCAGGTATATCATGAATGGCTGTATCGGCATTGGCAAAGACTTTATTCATAAGGCAATCGTTAACCGTACAAAGGTAGGGATTGCTTAATGATGCTGTCCAAAATTGAACACTTTGGATCTTTCGCGGGTAGCAAATGCATCGAGTGAATCGATGAGGAGCTTAAAATCAACCGGGTGTGCGGCGTAATATTTATAACTGCTGTCGAATTTGCCTCGCGTTATTTTATGGGCAGCAAAGATCTCTTCATACAAACGGATATCTTCCCTTCTGCCTTTGGCAAGACTGTCTTTCAGGGTCATCCTTGTATATAATTCATCAGCACGCAGCATATCCCACATGATCACTTTCATACTGTCGATACCTAAGGAAGGTTTAGTAGTAGAACGGCAGCCCGCAATTGATAATACACTTAACAATAAAACAGCGAAAGAATACTTCATCTCAGTTCCTGTTTATAACGTGTGGAGTTGATCACATCAATCTCACTTAATATATCTGCTGCTTTTATTCTTTGTTCGGGTGTTCCTTTTTTGAAAATACCGATCAGCTCCTGCATCTTTCCCTGCAATAAGAACTGGAGTATCATCGTGTTCGCATTCTCTTTATTAAATGCCTGTAGCTGAATCAAACCCTGCAATGTATTGGCACGCGCTTCTGCTTCTGCATCATACATTTTATCCAAACCTGAGCGATAGTAAGTATAGATGATATCATGCACAAGATTATACCGTGTATTGATCAGGTTTTCATTTAACCAATAACGGTTTCTGGTTCCGTCAAAAACACGCCAGCCGCTGATATTCCTTCCTTCCGGTGCATTGTTTACAATATTCTGTGCTTTTCTGAAATACGCTTCCCCACCCTTTGGTGAAAAAGAATCATAGTCCAGTCCAATGATCATATAAGCATAGTAAGCAAGTATGGCAGGCAGGTTAGATGCCAATGCATCCGTACCCTGTATCCGGTTCTCATTAAATTCTACCGGTTGAAACTCAACATACTTAAAAGCGATATCTGCATCTATATAATTGACCAGTGCCGAATTATAGGAAGCATTAAAAACCGGTCTCGCTGCCTGAATGGTTAATGTGGCTTTATATACATTCGTTTCAAGAATGCTTTCGATATTGATCAGGAAACTGCAATCGATCTTTTCATTTTGCTGAAACGGGTCGTTGGTCCATTTCCGGTTATTGAGGATATTGTTCAATTGTGTCTGCAGTGTGGTAAAGATTTTTTTATCTACCGTTGAATTTACCCTGGCTGCATTAACGCTAACCCTTGCCTGTAATTCCTGTGCAGAAACAGAGGCTGTGATGCAAGAAAGAATAAAAGCAATATAAAGGAACCTTGAACGCATGGGGTTATGTTGTACAGGTGATTCGTTTTCATGAATTGAGAGGCGTTAGTTGTGCATGGTATTTTTGTCACCGGCACTGATGTCTCACGATTCACGATTTGCCTCCTAAAATAACAAAAAACGACAGTTTATCACTGTCGTTTTTAATCATTTAGTAAATACTTAGCTTACCTGAACAGGTCACTGTCGTTATTACGGCGGTAGTAGATCTTGTCTTCCATAAATTCCTGTGTTGCCAGGATAGCAGGGTTAGGCATTTTTTCGTAAGCCCTTGATATTTCGATCTGCTCTTTGTTCTCATGAATTTCTTCGAGGCTGTCTGTATGACTGGCAAATTCTTCCAGTTTATTATGTAATTCTTCCCTCAATGAGATATTGATCTGGTTAGCCCTTCTGGCAACGATCGCAATAGACTCATATAAGTTCCCTGTTTTTGATTTGATATCAATCAGGCTTTTTGTTTCAACCACACTGGCGGTATTAGCGCTCATTTGCCTTCTTAGTTTGCTCATTTTTTCAGGGTTTTTAAAATGTTATTGGTTTGTGTTTTGTATTTACTTACATCTTCCGTTAGCCTGCTTTCGGCAAAACGTTCTGAGAAATCACTGCATTCTGTCAATACTTTTTCGTATCGTTCTTTCTGCTTTTCTTCATAACTCATTTCAGCATATTTGAAATAAGACCTGATCACCTGCAGTTTGTATTCATCTGCTTTTTTAGAATCGGGGAAATTATCCGATACATTACCAAAAGCAATAGCGGCCGCTTTGTAGAAACCAAGGTTATAATACAACTCTGCCGCTTTGTATTCTTTCAGCTCCAGTTTGGCACGACATTTATCGATGATATCTGTCGCTTCCTTTGCTCGTGTTGAGCCGGGGTGAGAATTGATAAAGACCTGCATCAGCTGCATGGTCTTGTTTGTATTCGTCTGGTCGAGTTCTACTTTGGGAGATTGTTTAAAATAACAATAGGCCCTCATATAATCGCATTCCTCTCCTTTGGCACTCGTAGGAAAATTCTCTACAAAACTTTTAAAGAGATTCTCTGCATTCAGATAATCTTTCTGATAATAATAAGAGTACGCAAACTTGTAATACATGTCTTCATAACGCGTAGACCCTTTTACATACGGAAAGATATCTTCAAAGAGCTGCTGGGCAAAATTGTAGTTCTTATTTGCATAATACTGCTCAGCCATTTTGTATTTGTACTCATAATCCTTGCTCTTCATGATCTTTCCAAATTTATTGGAACAGGAAGAGGTAAGCAGCACTACCGATAATAATAACAGAACGATCCTATTCATACAAGTTGGTAAAATTAGTTATTTGCGGGCAATTTATAAACTGAACTTCGGGTTTAGGCGCATATTTAGTTAAGAATTACACAAAAAGACCCGCTTTGAGCCTTGAGCCGCGGGCTGCAGGCCTACATTCCGGCTCATAGCCCATAGCGCAAAGCTAGTGCTCCTTAATACGAAGGGCCGCCCAACCCGGACAGCCCTTCAGTATATTTAGTGCAGAAAAGACTATTTAGTGTCCTCCCCTTCCTGTAATTTGGCTTTGATCTCAGCTAAAGCACCCAGATCACCTAAAGTTGCTTTTTCAACCTTCGCCTGGATATTTTTCACCGCTTTCTTGGTGTTATCAGACTCAGTTTTCGCTTCTTTCTTCTCTGCTGCAATAACCTCGGCTACATGCTGCTCCCAGATACGTGCGTGGCTGAGAACGATACGTTTTTCGTTACGATCGAACTCAATTACCATGAACTGTGCAGTTTCGTCTGCCTGAACCTGCTTACCATCTTCCTTGTTCAGGTGACGGTTAGGGGCAAATCCTTCCAGGCCATACTGCAATTGTACCAAAGCTCCTTTGTCATCCTTACGGGTAACGGTACCTTCATGGATCGTACCGATTGCAAAGGTATCTTCCAGGGTATTCCAAGGATCTTCTTCTAATTGCTTATGCCCTAATTGTAATTTGCGGTTCTCTTTATCAATGCTGAGGATGATCACGTCGATCTGCTCACCAACTTTTGTGTAGTCAGTTGGGTGATTGAAACGCTTTAACCAGCTCAGATCGCTGATATGGATCATTCCACCGATACCGGGAGCTAATTCTACAAAAACACCATAGTTTGTAATATTTTTCACCTCGCCGGAGTGTTTACTAC
>CAZFKE010000006.1:181416-231829 GCA_964519475.1 uncultured Sediminibacterium sp. | reverse complement strand
ACTCACGAGCGATGTTACTAAAGCCAACACTAAAATTTTGTACACTTTCTGCATCCGGTTTCGGTTTGTGGTATTGCTGGCTGAAAGAAAATTAATGGTTTTCTCGCAGCAATGGTTCGGGTTTTTAGGCGGGGCAAATTAACGGGAATAATGAAAAGTCTTTGTTAAATCAACCGTTTCATCAAAAGCAAGGGACTATCTGCACTATGCCAATTGGGTTTCCTCCTGTATTTGCTGCCCTGTTTTGCCAAATCTGCGCTCTCTTGCCTGGAAGTCAAGAATGGCTTCATACAGGTTGTGTTTGCGAAAATCGGGCCAACGGGTATTGGTAAAATATAATTCGGCATAGGCCAGTTGATATAATAGAAAATTACTGATCCTGTATTCACCGCTTGTGCGGATCATCAGTTCCGGATCGGGAAACTGGCTGGTAGAAAGGTATTGTTGTAAAGTATCCTGGTTAATGGTTTCCGGGTCAATCTTTCCGGCTTTTACATCCAACCCTATGTTTTTTACAGCATTCACCAATTCCCAGCGGCTGCTGTAACTCAATGCCATTACCAGGTTGAGGCCTGTATTGGCTGCTGTCATTTCCAATGCCTCATTCAATTCATCATGTGCAAAAGCGGGCAACATATTCAGGTCGCCAATTACGTGCAAACGGATGTTGTTCTTATTGAGTGTAGGCACTTCCTTTCGGATGGTATCTACGAGCAAAGTCATTAAACCTTCTACTTCCTGTTGCGGACGGTCCCAGTTTTCGGTACTGAATGCATACAGTGTCAGGTATTTGATACCCAGCTCTGCGCTGCCTTCCACTATATCCCGTACACTCTCTACGCCATGAAAATGACCGTACAAACGATCCTGCCCTTTTTCCTGGGCCCAACGTCCGTTTCCGTCCATGATGATGGCGATATGGTGCGGCAAGCGCTCTTTATCAATCCGGTCTAACAGGCCTTCCTCCATGGTTCTACCTTCATTTAGGCTGCAAATGTAACAAAATCAAGGCATGACGGGATAAAATATGCAGAAACAGACTGTTCCGGGCAAAAAGAATTACCGATAGGAACCCAGGGTTGGGCATCGATAAGATTGCAGGTTAAAGGATATACCGATTTTAAGGGTGGCAAAAGCATCTTTCTGGAGGCTGTTTCCCCTTTGTTTGCCTTTTACGCCAACAGAGGTACCGGTTTCATAGCTCCTGTCCTGCAAAAGAAAAGCAGGCGAGGGCGATCCATCGGGTAAGGGCGGGAAAGCATCAGGGGCATAATTGCCGCTCACATCATCCAGGTAATCGGTGGTAGTAAATCGGTAACTAATCTCCCCAAAAATATTGGTTCTTTCGTTCAGCGCATATTTTATACCCAAAGTAAATGGAACACTGATGGCTATTGGGCTATAGGGTTGCAGGTTAGGATATAAAGAACTACCCTGGCCTTCGGTACCCAAAGGGCGCAGATAGTATTTTTGGCCGCCGAGATAGGCATAGGGGTCGAATGAGAAAACACCTACGCCTAAGCCGATGTAAGGGGTGAAATTATATCCTTCAAAACCGGGATGGAATTCGAAAAAGTTAAAATCTGCGGCCAAAGCCAGCTCCCATACATTGGTATTAAAACTGAGGTTACGTGTATTTTGAGCAGGATTGGAGCTGTATACGTCTGAATAACCGAGCATGGCATAATCACCCGATAAACGAACACCTATATAGTTGCTGATCTGTTTTCTGAAAAAAATGCCTGCTGCTGTTTTGGGACGGTTAATGGCGGAATTGGGGTTAAGATCTCCAAAATAATGCGCAAAGCCGAGGGATATACCTACTTCGCCCTGGTGTACATAGGGCTCCATCAACTGGGCATTGGCCTTTTGAAGGCCGATTATCAGTACAAGTATGGTTATGATTTTTCTAAGCATGGTTCAGGTGCATCGGATATTGAATTCTAAAATAACACCAAATTTTAATACTATAAAAGTTAATTTCTTTTATCAAGACCCCAAGTAAGCTTGGTGCGCAGCGTGGAGAGAAAACTATTTTCATTTAAACGGATGAGGCTTACCCCGAATTTTTCGCGTCTTACTGCCAGTTGAATGTTTTTGTTTACGATTTCCCGGCGGGCATCCATAGCGCAGATAAACAAATCGGCCCTGCTCTCCACTTCAAAAGAGATTACGTTGGTATCGGGTATTACAATGGAGCGGACATTGAGGTTATGGGGCGCAACCGGTGTTATGACAAAACTGGAAGATTCCGGGAAAACAATGGGGCCATTACAACTCATGTTATACCCGGTTGAACCGGTAGGGGTTGATACAATCAAACCGTCGGCCCAATAGGTATTCAGGAACTCACCGTTAAGGTAGGTATGTATTTTTACCATGGGCGAAATATCCCTTTTATGTATGGCAAACTCGTTCAGGGCAAAGGGTGCATCGCCAAAAAGAGGTTCGTTGGAATCGAGGTGTATCAGGGTCCTTTTATCGATCACATACGTATGATTGATCAAAGAATCGACCGCGCTGCCCAGTTCTTCTTTACTGATACTGGCCAGGAACCCAAGACGGCCAAAATTGATACCGATAATGGGGATCTGTTTGTCTTTTACCAGGGTGATCGTATCCAGCAATGTTCCATCGCCACCGATACTGATAAGGAAATCGAATTGCTCATCAAGATCTTCCGAATTTTTAAAGGGGATCATTTTTTCATGCAAATGCTTTGGCAGGGTAAACTGTTCCAGCAGTTTATGAAAAATATAGATAGCGGTTTCGTAGCGGGTTAATTCTTCCAGCAAAACAAGTAAGGGGTTCTCCTGTTCAAAATCTAATCCGCGACTGTAGATAGCTACTTTCATTACCGAATTTGAAAATTTGAAAACTTGCAAACTTGAAAATGGTTTCGAACATTTTCAAATTGAAGGATTTTCAAATTGATTTAAAAATCGTTTCTCGTTTGTAAATATAAGCCATCCTTGCCCAGTTGATTAAAGCTGTACTCAATTTTAAAGACAAAGTCATAGATTGAGATGATATCTATCCCCAAACCCCAGGTGCGGAGAAGGGTGTTGTTGAGGGTATTGGTAAGGTTGGGATTTGGGGTATAGGCATACCCAAGATCCCCATAGGCTTTGAGGAAAATGCGGAAGGGGATCTTATCATGTGTTTTACTCGGGAAAGGATTATGCAGGATAAAGGATAAGATCTCTTTGTGAACCGTTGATTTGAGCGAAGCACCTACCATGCCATCTACTACATTGTATTCCAGTCCGCGCATTTGAAAATATCCGTAGCCGAATAAACGCTGGTTCAGGAAATAATGATTGAAAGGAAGTTTCCCCATGACCAATCCTTCCAGATGCAGGAATGATGTTTTACTGAATGGCACTGCATATACCGCCCTTATATTAGCCTGCCAGAGATTGGACATATTATCCAAACCGCGTTTGTATAAATTGCCTTCAAACAAAAAACCTTTAGCGGGATAAGAAATATAATCAACATCATAATATTTATACTGGTAACCAAAATCGATGAATTTGACCTGGCTTTGTTGATCGGGATAATACAGTGGGTTTATTTTTAACACGGTATCTGCCACCTGTTCATTGTTATAGGATACCCTGAAATAATGCCGTTGTTTTACATCCGGCCGGTAAGAATACGTGAAATCCAATCGCAACGCTTTCTTTACAATCTGTTCCTGTTTAAAGAATAATTGCTTGTTATCGCCGGTGGCATAATTCAGCTCTTTTTGTGTAGCATACACCACACCCACATTAAAACCGCTTTTTAATTTTTTATCAAAGAAGGGAAGATTATAGCGTAGTGTGATCTGTTGTGTGTAACCGTTGATCAGCCATACATCTACTTCATCATTGCGGCCACTGGCGTTGTTTTGTATGAATTTGATGCCATAATTCACACGGTCAAGACTGCGTTTTTGTTCTACCCACCATTGGTTGAAGTTTCTGTCTATCAAACGGAAATAAGGCAGTGGAAAAAGATACCAACGCTCTTTCATATCTACATTGATATAGGCCATATTGCCTTTACGTAAGGCCACATATACATTTACATCTACAAATAAAGCTGTGTTGATGAGTTGTTGTTTGGCCAGCAAGAGTTGTTTTTCCAGATCCGCTTCTGTATACCGATCTCCTTTTTGAAAAGGGATCTCCCGCAATACGATGGGTATTTTTGTTTTTTTATTGCCCGATAAATTGATCTCGCCAATGATCACCGGCATATTTTTCATGGCAATAATATCAGATAAGGCGGGTTGTGTGGTATCGGCAACCATACGTGTGTCCTGGGCCCGTACTGATACGGCCTGAAAAAAGAAAAAAGAAATTATTAACACAAATACTAGCTTCATCTGACTTTCTTCAGTTAGGAATATATCTTTAAGTCTGGTATAGTGATTGTGTACTCACAATCACTGCAAATACAATTTTTCCCAACTCAATCACTATACCGTAAAAATAGGGGTTTGCCTGCAAGCGATGTGCTAACGTAAAAAGGAAGGAAAGATTAACCGGGAAATACTCATCACATATTAAGGTATGAAATCAGGTGGTTATAGTTTTCTTTGAGTTCATTGGCATATTCTTCCTGGCCAAAATAGAAACGCACATGGTATTCATACCGCTGGAACGTAGCAATGATATCGGAGATCTCGATTTTATTTACTTTGAGGGTGATAACCAATTGTCCTGTATCGCCTTCGGTATGGGTATTCAGTTGTGTAATATATGCATCATTGGTTTCCACCAGTCTGCTTATTTCGCCAAAGGAGAAATTACGTTTATCCGATTCCAGCACGATGATGCCCCCTTTGTCTTCATTGCCTACAAAACCGGATAATGTGCGTAGCATTTCTTTGGAGGGTATTACGCCCATCAATTCAGAAGATTCATTTACCACAGGCAATAAGGAAAGATCATTTTCGGCGATCCGTTTCAATGCTGTTAAAAAATGTTCTTCTCCTTTTACAGAAATTTTTTGCAGAGCATTTTCTGCGGTAGCAAGCAAGGCATTATCATCCATATCAAACAGGTCGTCTTTACTGATGATGCCTGCAAATTTTTCTTCGCTTAAAACCGGCAGGTGCAATACATCATATTCATCCATCAGGCTAAGCGCGAGCGATGCCCTGTCAAATAAATTGACGGCCGGAAACCCTGTATTGATCATTTGTGAAGCCAGCATATCTCTTTCTTATCTCCGTTATAAATACGTTCAAAAACCAAGACCGGTTTATGCAGGTTGTTTCAGTTTGTGTAAAAAACCTTCCAATACTTTGTTAAACTCCTCCGGTACTTCCATCATAGGAGCATGCCCACATTTGTCAACAAAATGCAATTCACTGTTTGGGATAAGGCGGTTAAATTCTTTACCTACAAAAGGTGGCGTAATGGTATCGTTATTACCCCATATCAGGCAGGTAGGCTGTTTGATCTGGTTTAACTCTTCCCCCAGGTTATTACGGATTGCGCTTTTGGCCAGGGCGATGATCTTAATAACTTTTATGCGGTTATTGGTGATCTCGAACACTTCATCCACCAGTTCTTTGGTAGCGGTTTCGGGATCATAAAAAGTTAACTGTGTTTTCTTTTTGATATACTCGTAATCGCCACGCTTTGGATAACTGTCTCCCATGCCATTCTCAAACAAACCACTGCTGCCGGTTAGAATAAGGGATTTTATTTTTTCGGGATGTTTTAAAATATGCACCAGGGCAACATGCCCGCCCAGTGAGTTTCCGAGCAAATGTATATGCTGATAGCCGCGGGCCTCTACAAATTTCTGTACATATTTTTCCAGTCCGCCCACTGATGTATGAAATATATCCAGGTCAAATAATGGCAGTATCGGTACAACCACTTTATATTGTGTTCTGAAATATTCAACCAGGTCCTTAAAGTTGCTAAGTGCACCAAACAGGCCATGTAATAACAGCAGCGTTTCGCCTTCCCCTTCTTCTATAAACCTGAATTTATCCTGTTGTTTGATCTCGTAATTCATTTCATCAATTTCTTATGCAAGCAATATTGGGCTCGGTACAAATAAAAGGAAAATCGTTCAAAAACAATTCACCGTAAACCGGATTGGTTAGCAACTACATGCGCTTCGTGCTAAAATACTGATTTTACAGCAAAAACAGGCGATAGATCTACCTGTAAAGCGTAACTATTATTTAATCTGTTGGGGTAGTTTTTCGAAGAATTGTGAAAGTTCTTCAAACATGCCTTTGAACCAGGGTACTATTAAAGCAAACCATTCCATTGCTTTTGGACCCCAGGGTTGTATAAATGCAAAGCTATGCGAAGCAACGAATGTATCCGGTTTTATCCAATGGATCTTTTCTGCATAAAAAAGAACCACGCTAAAAAGTGTGGTATATAATGCCGCATATAAAATAACCCCACTTAATTTATTCATCCAGCCCATGAATACCGCTTCCATAGCTGTTTGGATAAAAAGAGCACCTAAGCGAACCAATAACACCACGCCCATCATAATCAGTAAAAAAGAAAGAAAAGGCAGCCATGCTGCAGCAATATGGGTAGTATCCTTCAACCAGCCGGCCACAAGGGTTGATAATTTCAATGCAGCGGCAAGACCGATGAAGATGCCAAAAAAAGAAAATACCGCCACCACAAAACCGTTACGAAAGCCTTTGATGATGGATAGTATCATCAATAGTAAGAAGATGATGTCGATGATCATTTGAGACTGATTAATGATTCGAGGCTATCCACTTATTTGCTCAATAATTCTTTTACGGTAGCTGCAATCGTCTTTCCATCTGCTTGCCCTGCCAATCGTTTAGAAGCAATACCCATCACTTTACCCATATCCTGCGGGCCGGCGGCGCCAGTTTCTGTAATGATGGCTGTGATGGCAGCATTCAACTCTTCGCCGCTCATTTGTTTGGGAAGGAATTTTTCGATGACGGCGATTTCTTCAGATTCTTTGGCAGCAAGGTCCGGGCGGTTTTGCTGCTGATATATTTCAAGAGAATCTTTGCGGGATTTTACCAGTTTCTGTAAAAGTTTTATTTCACCGTCTGCCGTTACCTCACCATTAGCACCCGGTTCTGTTTTGGCTTTGATGATCTCGGCTTTAATAGCCCTTAATCCGCGCAGCAGTGCTTCATCTTTTGCTTTCATGGCATCTTTCATCTGTGCCATCACTTCTGTTTCGAGGCTCATATCAATATGTTTATTTGTTTTCTTTTAATTGGGTTTCCCTGAATTTTTTATAAAAATCTTTGGCAAATGTTTTCATGTCATCCACCAGTTCTTTTTGTTGTGTAGCACGCAGATACGTATCGGCCATACCCATCATGGTCTGATAATAGAAATCGGCCATCTCGTCTACCATCATGTCTTTGGTCCAGAGGTCTATGCGTAAAGCAGCTTTATCGGCCCCATCCCAAAAAGCCACCATCATGGATTTAGCCTGTTGTTTCATATCTGCAGAGCTGTCGCTGGCAATCCAGTTAATCTGCTGGGGTACTTTGTTTTCGTCCAGGTCGATATCTATCGTAATAGTTGATGTATGCATTTGTTTGATTTGATTGATAAGAAGCGCAAAAGTAAGACGAAACAGGAGATGATAAAACAATGATCATTTTTCCGCCGCACGGACTATGATTTGCCATAAATGCTCCGCAGACCTGTCCCAACTAAATGCTGTAGCCCTTTGCCTTCCTTTTTCTACCTTTTCATTCCTTAATGTTTCATCCTTGTAAAGATTGAGCATTTGTTTGGCGATATCGTCAGGAGAGTTGGGATCTGCATATAAAGCCGCCTCTCCGCCCACTTCCGGCATACTGCTGCTATTGGCGCTGATCACCGGAACACCCGATTGCATGGCTTCTATGATGGGAAGGCCAAACCCTTCAAAAAAAGAGGGGTACACAAGCGCATAGGCCGACGCGGTGATTTTCACCAGCTGTTCTTCCGACAAATAGTCAAGCAATACCACATCATCGCGGTATTTATAACTCTCGAGTTTGGTTAGTACATCATCATATTGCCAGGCCAATCTTCCGGCAATAAGTAATTTCATATTACTGTGCTGCCATTTCTTGAATAATGAAAATGCTTTGAGCAGGTTCATCAGGTTTTTTCTGGGATGTATTCCACCGGTAAACAAAAAATATTCCCGGCCATCCGCATTGCTGTCTTTTACCTGTTCTTTCTCCTGCCCGTCTACCGGTTGAAACCCTTTTCTGGCTGCACCTGGCACCACATTTATTTTATCAGCAGGGATCTGGTATTGCTGAATGATATCTGCTTTTGAAAATTCAGAAACGGTTACCAGCGAGGTTGCCTTATGCAAAAATTGTTTGGTAAATAACCGATAAAACCAGCGATGATGCCAGGCAATAAATTGAGGGAAATGTTTAAATGCCAGATCATGTACGATCAATACCTGTGGGATCTTTGTGCCCAAGCTGCAAAAACCAAAAGGCTGCAACCATACATCCGGTTTGTATTTACGAAGCGCCAGCGGGGCTTTTATATTGTACCAGTAGTAAAACGAAATAGGATGTCTTGCCGGGGGCGATACGATAATGGCTGTAATATTTGATGAGGTAATAAACGCTTCATCATATGGGCGGTCAAACACAAAAATAAATTCATGTTCCTGATGTTGCTGAACCATCCGGCTAAGTATTTCTTTTGCGTAATGGCCATAGCCTTCCAGTTGGTTTTTTTGGAGAAAAATTGTATTGACAGCGATACGCATGACCGCAAAAGTAGCAGAAATTTAGGTAGATGAATTCAGGCTTGAACCTATTGGTCAAAGTATTCAGGCCACCGGTTCCCCAGTTTGCTTTCCCAGGCAAAGGGGCTGCTATTATACCCTATGCAAAAAGGGAAATTCTGCCAACGATAATAGGGTTATGCGCAATTTTATTATCAAAGTATAGGCAAATGCAGATAGCAATTGGCGATAGGAATATTGACTGAGAAAATATTTTTTCTACAGCAACATTCAATATTCCCTTTTCGATATCTATTATTTTTTCTGTTTTTCTGCCCAGGCATCCATTTTCTTTTCAAGAATATCGAGCGGGAGGTTACCGTCTTTTAGCAAAGCATCGTGAAAAGAGGCTATCGAAAAATTAGCGCCCAATTGCTGTTCGTATCTGGTTCTCAGTTCACGGATTTTCAGGGCTCCTATTTTGTAACCCAGTGACTGCGCAGGTATGACCATATACCTTTCTATTTCTGCAGTGGCGCCCTGCTCGCTGATCTGTTCGTTATCCATCATGTATTGAATGGCTTCTTCCCTTGTCATACCTTTTGCGTGCATGCCAACGTCTACCACCAGGCGGATAGCGCGGTGTATTTCATCTCCCAAAGCACCAAAATATTGATAAGGGTCTGTAAACAGGCCCAGTTCTTTTCCCAAACTTTCGCAATACAAAGCCCAGCCTTCTGCGTAGGCATTGTTACCTCCATAACGACGGAAGCGTGGCAGTTTCTCGTTCTCTTGCTGAAGGCTTACCTGGTAGTGATGACCGGGAATGGCTTCATGCAAGAAAAGACTTTCCATACCACTGGTTATATTAAAAGTTGCAGCATCGATAATTGGTATATAAAAAATACCAGGCCTGGTTCCATCTGCACTGCCCTGGTTATATTCTGCGCTGGCACTGGCTGCCCGGAATGCTTCTGTTTGTCTTATCTCAAAGGGTGTTTTGGGTGTATGACCAAATAATTTCTGCAGGTTAGGCTGCAGGGTTTTATGAATGGTCTCAAATGCATCCATCACTTCTTTCGGTGTTCTATAAGGTGTGAATTTTTTATCCGTATTCAGGTAAGTGAAAAAGGTTTTCAGATCTCCTGTAAAACCCGTTTCGGCTTTAATCCTTTCCATTTCTGACCGGATCCTTTTTACTTCTGACAAACCTGTATTGTAAATTTCGTCAGGTGTTTTATTGGTGGTGGTTTGCTGGCGGATGAGAAAGGAATAATAGGTATCGCCACCGGGTATGCCGCCAATACCTGTTGTGGTTCTTGATTTTGGGAGATACTCGTTCTGTAAAAAATCACCTAGTTTTTTAAAAGAAGGCGTGATCTCTTCATTGATGGCTTTGGTATATGCTTCTGTGAGCCGCTTTTTTTCTGTTTTAGAAAAAACAGCCGGTAATAAATTGATCGGCCCATAAAACAAACTCTGTTTCGGATCTGCTGATGCCATGGATTGCATTTGCGGGATCATCTTAACCACTGCTGCACGGGGCAGCACATTTCCTTCGGCCATTCCTTTTTTAAAATAAACAATGGCACTATCTATATAAGCAGGAAATACCGCTACCCTCTTTAACCAGTTATCATAATCCGTTGTTGTTTTAAAAGGTTGTATCACACTGCCGCTGCCCAATTGCCCGAATAAAAGATGTGCACTGGCAAACTGGTTAAGGGGAAATTCGTTATCCCGGAATGTAAGCCCTTCCAGGTTTATCTCCATTTCGCGCTTAAAATCATCATAACTCAACTGATCATTCTCATGTAAAGTTTCCCGTTCAAATTTCGATATATATACCCGGTACCGGTTGTAGCATTCTTTTTCTTTCTCTCGGTAACTGTCTGTAAAATCTATATACAGTTTATCGTTATAACGATTATCGCCAATGGCCGTAGCTTCCAGGGGAAATAGCTGTAGTCTTTCCTCATAATATTTATCCAGTAAAGCAGAAAGCTCTACATTATCCTGAAGGGTTTGGTTATTGTTACTGAGCTTACAGGAAGCAAACAAAATAAGGATAGAAAGCAGGGAAATGACTTTTTTCATCGGGCAATATTGAAAAATTAAAGTTAGGGAATTACGGGCGTGAGACATGAATCGTAAGACTTTAGTTGATAATCATTAGCGATTACAATATAGACTATGCATTAATAAACATAAAACCCTTTCCCCGTTTTTCTTCCCAGCTCACCTGCTTCTACTTTCTGCTTTTGTATGGGTGATGGTTTTAATCTTTCGGGCTTACCCAGGGCATGCCACACTATATTACTTACTCCATAATTAATATCCATTCCAATCAGATCCATTAATCTAAAAGGGCCCATTTTAAATCCGGCAGATTCCATTACGGCATCAATGGTTTCCAGACTGGCGTGGCCTTCTTCCAATAGTTTCATAGCTTCCAGGTAATAATGCCGGGCAACACGGTTTACAATAAAGCCCGGTGCATCTTTACAAACCACCGGGCTTTTGCCCATAGCCCTCGCCACATGAATAATGGTTTGTACTACCGTATCGTCTGTCTGGTACGCTTTAATTACTTCCACCAGTTTCATTAACGGGGCAGGATTAAAAAAATGCATGCCTACCACCCTTGCCGGATGCTGAACCTGAGAAGCGATCTCTGTTACGGATATAGAAGAAGTATTGGTTGCAAAAATGGAATGGTTTTTATTGAATACGGCTAATTGGTTAAACAACCCTGTTTTGGCTTCTTTATTTTCAATGATCGCTTCAATAAACAGATCGGCAATGCAGTCGGTTACGGTTGAAGTAAACCGGATCTTTTCCAGGGCGGCTTTCTTTTCAGCATCCTTAATCCTGCCTTTATCTACTAATCCAAGAAGATTTTTATGGATTAACAACCGGCTTTTTTCAATGATGTCTGCACTCACATCAAATTGAATGGTATCAAACCCTGCCATTGCGGCTACCTGTGCAATACCGCTGCCCATGGTTCCTGCCCCGCAAACACATATGGTTTTGATTTCATTCATGGAATAACCCTTTTTACAAAACTACGTTTTGTGTAGTTAGAACGCTATAAGTAACCAGGAGAAGACAAGCCAAATATACCCGGCTGCAGCCTTCTTACTTCAGACTTATGTAAGATACTTACATCTTTTCCACTTCCCGGCCTTACGGCAATTTGCTGCGACAGACTTGTTGTACTTTTATCTCATGCAAAAATCACTGCAGCAGTTAGATTTGTTCGGCATGCCATTGGAGGCGGTGGCGCAACCTAAGAAAAAAGAACGGGCAGAACCTACACCGGTAAAGGAACCTGTTGTTGAGGCGGTAGCTGCAGAACCCCAAAACAGTATTGAAGCAACGGTAGTTATGAAACCCGCAGTTGTTGAAGTTGCAGAGAAAAAAACACTTGTTCAAAAAACAGCCGGTAAACGAGGCAGGAAATCATTTAAAGAAATGGATTCTGAAGCTGATTTGATAGAGATACCAGAAGATGAGATCCTGTTACAAAAATTATATTATTCTATCAGCGAAGTGGCAGGTTGGTTTAAAGTAAATACATCCTTACTGCGTTACTGGGAAAATGAATTTGATATTCTTCAACCACGAAAAACCCGCAAGGGTGACCGCCTCTTCAGGGTAGAAGACATTAAGAACCTACAGCTTATTTATTTTTTGCTTCGCCAAAGAAAATTCTCTATCGATGGTGCAAAGAATTACTTAAAGAATAACAAACAGGAAGCAGACAAGCAGGTAAGGATCTCCGAATCACTTATAAGATTTAAATCATTTTTACTTGAGTTAAAAGCGAACTTACAGGCTTAAGAATTTAAAAAATTATACCTGTTTGTTTTGCTTTATTATCACATCCGTATTGGCGGCTGCCAATTCTAATCCGCTTTTCTCCAGGATTTCTATTATTTCAAGGTTTACCGTTTCTCTCAATGAATTGAATTCTTCCATAGACTGCTCCATAGTGGTGAAATAGTCTACGGCTACGATATGAGCGTTTTTGCCGGTATCCATCAGGTAAACGATCGTGTTTTCAATTTCCGGTTTTGTGAGGATGGTTTTGATGGCTGGTGTTAAAGCGCGTAATTGTTGGGAGCTGGCACTTAATCCGATCTCAAGCCGCAGTTCTACTTTTCTTTGAATACGTAAAGTAATATTATCAATAATCGTATCCACCATCTGCTTGTTAGGAACAGTGATATAGGTTTTATCCATGGTTCTAATACGTGTACTGCGCAGGCCGATCTTTTCAATATGGCCGGTAAAATTATTCACTTTTACAAGATCACCGGTAATAAAGGGTTTATCGAAAAAGATAATAAACGACGCGATCAGGTTTTCCATGCTCTCTCGCGTGGCCAAGGCAATGGCTGCACCCACAATACTCAATCCTGTAAACAGGTTGCCAATGTTTTTATTGAAAGAAAAACGGAGTATCAACAGAATGCCGATGATCACCAGTATCACTTTAAAAAAATCTTTGAAAAAAATGATCAGCTGGTTATCGGTTTGGTCGTGTGTAAGATTGGCTTTCTCTTCCAGTATCATCGCTACAAAATCGATCACACGTAAACAAAGCCAGATAAAAACTATGGTTAATGTACCTGCAGCAATCGAATCGATGATCATGCCAAAGCTTACATGATAAATTTTAAAATTAAACGCCTGCGGAAAATTGAGTTTATCAAGCGAAATAATAGATATCAGTAAAACCAGGAATGTATCCAGGGGTTGCACTACCAGGTCCAGAAAAGATTGACGGGCAATATTCCTGGCCGCTTTGGCCACCAGTTTATATAAAAGCTTGGCCAGATATTTTGAGATAAGCCGTTTGATGAGTATGGCCAGCAGGATAATCCCTATCACATAGAGATAACTCTCAATCGTATTATTCAGGAATTGTTGATGTAAAAAGTTTTCCATACGGCAAGTTACAAAACATAGAAATGTTTAGGATTCCCATTTGTGCAATTGCACTTCATTGCCATCGAAAACGGCATAGGTAAAATTGCGTATCCAGTCGCCAAGATTAATATAACGGCTGTTATCCGACAGTTGGCAATTGAGCGGCAGGTGCCTGTGCCCGAAAATAAAATAATCGTACGGATCTTTCTGCAAAACTTCCTTGCTATAAATGATCAGCCATTCATTTTCCTCTCCCAGAAATACTTCATCTGATAAACCTGTTTTCTCACGGCTTTTCCTGCTGAAGTAATTGGCTAATCCAATGCCCCAAGTAGGATGTAATTGCCCAAACAGCCATTGGCAGGCTTTGCTGCGGAATATTTTTTTTATGAATTTAAATCCATGATCACCGGGGCCCAGGCCATCGCCATGGCCAATATAGAAACGTTTGCCGTTCCATTCAAACGTTCCGGGGTGATGATATACGGGAATATTCAGTTCTTTTTCAAAATAACCACTCATCCACATATCATGATTACCAACAAAAACGTGGATGGTAATACCGCTATCCGTTAATTCAGCCAGTTTACCCAGCAGGCGAACATAGCCTTTGGGCACTACTTTGGTATACTCAAACCAGAAATCAAAAATATCGCCTACAATAAATATTTGTGACGCATCGTGACGGATACTTTCTAAAAAAGCCACTATTTTTTTTTCGCGTAACAGGCTGCTGTTATGATCCGGTGCGCCAAGATGGAAATCGGAGAGGAAGTATATTTTTTTATTTGGGGGAACAACCATACTAATCAGCTTTATTTTTTTGCTGCATATACTGCTGCCATACATCACCACTCCCAATCAGGGGTTTACCGCTGATATCTCCATTGAACCAATATACCCAGGCGGATTCCGTTTCTCCATTCACATAAACCCTTACCGGTTCTCTGCGATATAAGGATAATTCATTGTTCTCTGTATTCAATCCCTCATAATCATCTAACTGCGCCATGGCCCAACCAAATTCTTCGGGATGGTTGATGGTATATAATTCGCCAACAATAAAAATATCTTCCTCAGTAGGGATGGCGGCAGGGTATTCGCCCATATCATACAACCTGCCCCTGATCTTTCCCTCCGACAGCAGTGTAAAATAGCGGCTGATATAGGCATATGCAGGATGATGAAAACCACTCCTCAGCGATCCATATACAAACAAGCGATGAAGAGGTTTCTGCATAAAAAGACGGGATAATTAGCTATCGATTAAAAAACAAAATACTTCTTTAGGGCCATGTACACCCACAACCAGTGTTTTTTCAATATCTGCTGTTCGGCTGGGACCGGTAGCCAACGTAACCAGTGACGGAAACTGTTGCCCATAGCCCTCACGTAATTGCTGCAGGCTTTCGCTGATATCATACACCAGTTGCCTGGTATAGGCAATACAAATGTGTACGGGTGCATATACACTGGTTGTCCTGCCACTCAGTTGCGCACTGCTCATAACGATACTGCCTGTTCTTGCGATCAAAGCTTCACAACCTGTTATAGCCGCATCGCAGGTGGCTACATCGTTTGCATAAACGGGTGTAAACCCTGCGTTAGCAAGGCTTTGCTGTAATGCGGTTTCGCGAGAATAGATTTTTTCCCATTTGCGAAGGGAGATTAATGTCTGTAACTGGCTTACCAGTTCCTTTTCATCTGCACAAAATGAAAAACGGCCTTCGAGTTTGCTGAAATTCTCGGCAAACTCAATTTCTAATTCCTGCTGGGAAGGCAAAAAAACAGATTCACTGCCTTCACTGGCCGGAAAAGGCAAAGGCACCGGTTTAGCCAGTGCCTGCTTGATCTTTTGCAAAATATTTTCTCGGGATGTACTTTCCATAATTATCCTATGATAGAGGTTTCAGTATTATCGGATGCGCCCGGACCTGCCGTTTGTGCCCCAACGGTATGATCATTACTTTGTTCGGGTTCTATTTCTACCAGTTTCTTTTCTTCAAAAGGGCGCTTGCCTATCAATGTCTCTACATCACTTTTGTGCAGCACTTCTTTATCCAACAATTCTTTCGCAAGTTTCTCAACCTGTTCTTTTTTCTCGGTTAATAATTTCAGGGTGCGTTGGTAGGCCTCATCAATAATGCCCCGCACTTCTTCATCAATAATCTTTCCGGTTTCTTCGCTAAAGGGTTTGGTGAAGGTATTCTCCTGTGTAGGATCATAAAAACTTACATTACCCACTTTACTGTTCATGCCATATGCCGTAACCATGCTGTAAGCGATCTTGGTGATCTGCTGCAGGTCGTTTGCCGCGCCGGTAGATATTTTACCGAAGAAAATCTCTTCAGCCGCACGCCCACCCAATGTCATACAGATCTGGTCCATCAGCTGATCTGTATTATATAAATATTGTTCCGTTGGTGTATACTGCGCGTAACCCAATGCTGCGGTTCCGCGTGGTACAATGGTTACTTTTAATAATGGATACGCATGTTCCAGAAACCACCCGCAAACAGCGTGGCCCGCTTCGTGGTAAGCGATGATAGATTTTTCGTGTGGAGCAATGATCTTGTTCTTTTTCTCCAATCCGCCTATCACCCTGTCAATCGCATCCTGAAAATCGATCATCTCAACCGATTCTTTTCCTTTTCTCGCGGCAATCAATGCAGCTTCATTACAAACGTTCGCAATATCTGCGCCGGCAAATCCCGGTGTCTGTTCTGCGAGTTTATGAAGATCAAGGTTTTCAGATATTTTGATGGGTAACAAGTGTACTTTAAAGATCGTTTCACGACCTTTTACATCCGGTTTATCAATGGAGATCTGACGATCAAAACGGCCAGGCCTCAGCAATGCCGTATCCAATACATCCGGGCGGTTGGTTGCCGCAAGAATAATAATACCCGTATCTCCGCCAAAACCATCCATCTCTACGAGTAACTGGTTCAAAGTGTTTTCACGTTCATCATTGCTCATGATGGCGTTACGCCCACGTGCACGGCCAATGGCATCGATCTCATCTATAAAAATGATACAAGGCGCTTTCTCGCGCGCCTGCTTAAACAGGTCGCGCACACGGCTGGCACCCACTCCTACAAACATTTCCACAAAATCACTTCCGCTTAAACTAAAGAAAGGGACCTGCGCTTCTCCCGCCATGGCTTTTGCCAAAAGTGTTTTTCCTGTTCCGGGAGGGCCTATCAATAATGCCCCTTTGGGTATCTTACCTCCAAGGGCTGTATATTTTTTAGGGTTTTTCAAGAAGTCAACAATCTCCATCACTTCCACTTTCGCTTCATCCAGTCCGGCAACATCCGCAAACGTTACGTTTACTTTTGCGCCTTTGTCAAATAAAGTTGCTTTTGATTTTCCGATACTGAAAATACCACCTGGGCCACCGGCACCGCCTTGTCCGCCCATTTTCCGCATCAATAATACCCATGCGCCAATAATGATGAGTAAGGATAGAACGGTATTGACTATCGGTCCAAACCATTCGCCTTCGGAAAAGGATTTGATCGGCACTTCCGTAAGAGAAGGGTTGTTTTTATAATCTTCGGCAAGCCTTTCCTGGAATTTATCAATACTGTTTACTTCAAATTCAAAAAGCGGTGATCCTTTGGCTTTATCTTTTGTGATAACCGTTTTACCGAATTTGGCTTTATAAAAATCTTTATAAAGGCTGTCTGCCTTAATGTACACACGTACTTTTTCTTTGACTTTGATCAGGTCCAGTCTTTCCACATCGCCTTTCAGCAACATGCTTTGCTTGAATTCCTGTTCATAGGTCGGGAGCAGTTCGGGCGCAAATTTCATGAACTGCGCAGAAAGCAATACAGCCGCTATAATCGCATACACCCAATAAATACTGAATTTCGGGCCCTTGCGGGATCCGTCGCCTTTTTCCGGGCCACCTGGTCTTATATTCTTATTTTCCTGTGACATATCAATTTCTCTCTGTAATAAATACGTTTTCTATCTACGGTTAAACGATTGAAGCGCAATGATATTTTAAAATGGTCTTATTCATCATGCATTTGGGAACCCGCATCGCTCCACATTTCTTCGAGCTTATAAAATTTTCTTGCATCGGGATGCATAACATGTACCACAATATTTACATAATCGGTCAATACCCACTGAAGCGATTGTCTGCCCTCGTGCTTATAGGGCCATTCGCCACATAATTTCTGTACCTGGTCTTCCACAAAATCGCAGATGGCTTTCACTTGTGTGGTGCTGGAAGCTTCGCATACCACAAAAAAGTCTGCTGACGCTTCGGGTATTTTCCTAAGGTCAAGACTCACGATATTCTCCCCCTTCTTATCCTGTATGGCTTTGATGATGGTCTTAAAAATCTTTGAATTGCGGGTAAGCCTCGTGATCGTACTTTTTTCACGGGTTTGTAAAACAGCAAGAGGTTCCAATAATCAACCGGGTTTAGAATGATGTAATTTGTTGGTGGTTTTGCGTTTGTTTCAACCCCTACAATTTTATGGCGGGGGAACAGCGCTGAACTAACTTTGTCAAAAATACTAATTCTTTGTCACGCTTACCTGCTAAAAGTACCATCGGGCAACCATTCGTGGAATTAGTTACGGTGGATAGTACCAACATCTATGCCATGGACCACCTGCAGGCTAATTTGGCTGCTCATGGGGCCGCTTTTTTTGCCCATGAACAAACTGCCGGAAAAGGGCAACATGGCAAAAACTGGATTATGGAGCGCGGGGCCAATATTGCGCTTTCGGTGGTATTGGATTGTTCCTTCCTCTCTTTGCTGCACCAGTTTCCCCTTAGCGTAATGGTTTCACTGGCAGCTTATGATCTTTTTTCGGCCTATGCGGGTGATGATACCTTTATTAAATGGCCTAATGATATTTACTGGCGTGACAGAAAGGCAGGGGGTATTTTGATTGAAACACAGGTGCGGGGCAATATATGGCAGGCAGCCGTTGCGGGTATGGGTATTAATCTTAACCAAACCGTATTTCCTGCCCAGGTGAAAAACCCGGTTTCCTTAAAACAAATAACCGGAAAAAATTTTAATACTGTTACGCTTGCCCATCAATTATGCGGGCATCTTCAGAAACGGTACGATCAGTTACAAAGCGGAGGCGAAGAAGCGATGCTAGTCGAGTACAATACCCATTTGTATAAGAACGGGCAGGAGGCGACACTTAAAAAAGGGCCTATCGTTTTTAAAGCAATTATTGCGGGTGTGAGTGCAAAAGGAGAGTTGCTGGTTTCCGGTGGAATGAATGAGCGTTTTCGTTTTGGGGAGATTGAATGGGTATTGCCGGCAAATCATATCAGGTAATGATCTTTTCAAGCAATTGATTTTTCTTATCCTGCGCCAGGTATACTTCCGCATCATTATTCATGATTACGATAAATTCTTTTTTATCTACTTTTTTGATATGGTTCAGGTTCACAATATAACTGCGGTGTGTACGGAAAAAGGGGCCGCTATTCTCGAGGTATTCAAAGTCAATCAGTTTCTTGGTAATGGTCAATACACCATGTGAAGCAGTATAAAACTTTGTATAGCTGCCTTCTGCCTGCAGGTAAATAATATCTTCCATACGCACCACAAAAATGGTTTCGGCGGTTTGGAGCACAATCTTTTTATCCTGCTGATTGGAGAAATTGTCTTTTAATACTTTGTATTGCCGGTTCTCATTCACCAGTTCTTCTGTATTGATCTTTTTTAAAGCCCTGGCAATCTGTTCAAGCCTTACGGGTTTTAAAATATAATCAACCGCCGAAGTTTCAAATGCCCGCAAAGAGTGTTCACTATATGCCGTCACAAAAATGATCTTGAAATTGATGTGTTGGTCATCAAAAAAATCAAGCAGTTCAAAACCACTGTACCCCGGCATGGCAATATCCAGGAACACGAGATCTGGTTTAAGTTTATGAATCGCTTTTACCGCTTCGGGAACATTTTTGCAATCCGCAATAATCTCTACCTGGCTGAAGTTTTCTTCCAGTAAACCTTGCAATGCCCGTCTCGCATTGGGTTCATCATCCACAATAATGGCTCTTATTTTGTGCATATATTATCTACGTTACGCTGTGGTTAAAATAGGGCATAAAACAGGTATGCCCCGTTTACAAAGCACGCGGATCGGTACTGTAATCAGGAATGATCAGTTCGATCTTTGTGCCCAGTGATTGTCCGCGTTCATCCAGCTTATCAGTCACCTCGCAGGTGATTTTTTGTTTGAACAGGCGATTAAATAATTCCATCCTTTCTGTTAAAGCAGCTGTGGCAAAGCTATTGGGTTTGTTTTTACTTCTTGTATTGATCTCCATTGATTGCGTTCTGCCAATACCATTGTCATCAATCACTACGCGTAGACCTTCGGCTGTTTTTTCAAAAAGGATCTCTACTTTCTTTTCGCCCTGTTTATGCATCAGCCCGTGCTTTACTGAATTTTCCGCAAAGGGCTGTAAGAGCAAAGAAGGAATAAATATCTCGGAAAGGTCTTTAATATTTTCGACTTCAATTCGGTATGCAAAGCCACCATCAAATCTCGCTTTTTCCAGTTCCAGGTATAAACGCAGGTTTTCTATCTCGTCTTTTAATGACAGCAACTGTTTATCGCTTGCCTGCAATATTTTCCGCATCAGGTCGCTGAAATTACCCAGCAGTTCGCCTGCTTCTGTTTTACGGTTCCCGTAAACCAAGCCCTGTACCGTATTCAACACATTATACAAAAAGTGGGGGTTCATTTGTGCACGAAGGGCCACCAGCTGACTCTTCAGTAAATGTTCTTTTATACGTTGACTTTTTAACAGGCTTTTCTTCCATTGGCGTAGAAACAACCAGACCAGGGCCACTGCCAGGCATACTGCGGCAAATAGAAAAACCGTTTTTTGCCAGAATGGTTTTGGAACAGTAAAAGAAAAACTCCGTACAATACTTTTATAATTCTTACCGGCAGTGGCTTTGATCTCAAAAATATATTTACCCGGAGAAAGACGGTTAAAGGTTAGTTGGTTATTAAATGTACCTGCTAGTCTCCAGACCGTATCAATTCCTTTCAGCCGGTAATGATAGGCAAGAGCCGTTGTTGAAATATAATGCAGCGCTTCAAAATAAAAACTGATATCACGAATATTTTCAGGAAGAATTGCGTTATTCTGTATTTCTGTTCCGTTGCTGGCGGCTTTCAGCAGGGGGAACCTGATCTCAAAATTAAAATACCGGGGAACATTGTACCTTTCCAATATACCGGTGGGTGTGGCAAATATGATTTTCCCTTTCTCAACAATAAAATCATTAATGATGGTATTGCTTAACCCGTATTCTTCGAGGTAATTGGTAATAGAACCATTACCGGCATCTATTCTGTCAAGTCCTTCATCTGTAAGTACCCAGATATGGGCATCCTCTTTCAATACTTTGCGCACATACAAACTACTCAACCCGTCTTTTACCGTATAAGTGCGGATAAGTTTCCCGTCCTTGAAAATCATTACGCCCTTGGTTGATGTAGCCACCACCAGGTTGCCATTATATTGTTGCAGCATCGACTTGGCGATTACCGGCTTTCCTTCTTCATCTTTTAGGATACGTTCTGTTGCATCATAATTATATTCATACAATCCATCTTCATACCCCACCCAAAAAACATCTTTTTTTGCAGATGCCAGCACAGAAAGCCCTCTTTTTGGACGGAAGACGATTGATTTGTATTTGCCATTATAATTAGTACTTTCATTTTGATATTTTTCATATAAGGGACAATTGATTTGCGGAAACCGGTTTGTATCATTGAACCTGCCGTTCATTACATAGCATCCGTTAAACGCCACAAACAGGATATTACCATACCGGTCTCTGGCAGTGCCCTTGCTATAATCAACTAATTCAACCGGTTCTTTCTGGTCTTGCCTGAACACACCTCTACTGGAAAAGATCAGGTTCGTGCCGGTATCATATTGAATAAACTCCGTTTCTCTGAGTTTGGTTAAGTCATATGCGAAACTCTGGCGATTTTCCAGATTCAGTTTTGCCATCAGCCCCTGGCTGTTACCGGCCAGTATCTCTCCATTAGGCAAACCCAGTAACCTGGTAAAATTATCTGAGAGCGGATCCTCATATATTTTAATCAGTGTATTATATAAAGAAGAACAAACAAATACGCCATCATCGAGCGTGCTGAACCAATAATTACCCTGGTAGTCTTTCACCACATCCGTTACCCGTTCATTGGAAAGAAAACATTTGGTTTCCCCGGTTTCTTTATTCCATTTATACGCACCGCTTTGTGTACATAACCAATATTCATTGTTATCGATAGCTACTGCCTGAAATATATATACATCATCCGGCAAATCAATTTTTGGTAAAACAGTACAGTTGTTGGCCACCATTTGAAAAGGCTCCTTTCTTTCCAGCCCTATACCCAGGCCTACCATTACCTTTTTGTTGCTTACAAACCGGAAATCTTTATAATTCTGTTCTGAGTTAACCCATTTCCTGTCTTTCCTGTTTCCGGAAAAAATATACCCGCTATTGGAAAATGCATAATACTGTTCTTGATGATAGGCAGAAGCGATGATGGGATCGGTAATATCATGTGTATAAATGATATGCAATAATTGATGAGTAGTTTTATCATATTCATATACTACTTTGAATGAATGAAACCAGATCTGTTGTGACCCGATCACCACATTGTTAAACGTTGCCACCTCTTTTATTGGAATCGTCCTATTATCAAGGGTGAATCTTTTAAGGCTGTCATTCTGGTAGTAAAACAGCTGGTTATAAAAATTCATACACCAGATTTTGCCGCTGCTGTCTTCCTGCAGGTAACTAACCGCTTTTGAAGACGTTTGGTCAAAAGGGATCTGAATGAATGTTCTGCCATTAAATCTGTATAACCCCTTATCGGTGCCTAACCAGATATAGCCTTTGGCATCTGTAAGCATATCATAGACCACCTGGGTAGGCAATTGCTCAGGGTAATTGAGTTTTTTTACATAGGGGAACTGTCCACTTGCCTGGAAGAAAAAAAGGGATAATATTATTCCAACCATCAGGCGCATAGTCTGTCTAAACAGTTGTGTAAACCGTTTTAAAGTTAAAGGCTGTAAGCCATAAACTACCATTTTTATCCCCGGAACTGTTTTCTTTCCGTTCCTGCCCTTAGATGGGTAAATGAGGGGGCTCATGTAAAAAAACAGGGGATTGGTAAAAGAAAAGCGGAGGATTTTGCTAAAACCTGCAAATTGCATTCATTACTTATCAGTAATAATTGGGGGTAAGAGAGCTGCATATACTGCAGCTCTCTTCATTTATATACCCGGCTGCCATTTTTATGCCGATACATTGTACTTTGCAGGTATCGTTCACTCTTCCCAAAATATACAATGGATACAGTAAAACTTACCCGCTACTCACATGGAGGGGGATGTGGTTGCAAAATTTCTCCCGCCGTATTAGACACGATATTAAAAAGCAGCAGTCATGCACCGGTCAATAAACGGCTTTTGGTTGGCAACAGCAGTAAAGATGATGCCGCGGTGTACGACTTAGACAACGGCATGGCACTCATCAGCACTACCGATTTCTTTATGCCCATCGTAGATGATGCTTTCTCTTTTGGCAGGATTGCCAGCGCCAATGCCATTAGCGATGTATATGCAATGGGGGGGAAACCTATTCTTGCGATCGCTATTTTGGGATGGCCGGTGAATACCCTTTCGCCTGAAGTGGCACAACAGGTACTGGAAGGTGCCAGGCAGATCTGTTATGAAGCGGGTATACCCTTGGCCGGCGGCCATAGTATTGATTCACCCGAACCCATTTTTGGCCTGGCAGTAAACGGATTAATTGCTATTGATAACCTAAAACAAAACAATACGGCAAAAGAAGGTGACCTGTTGTTCCTGACAAAACCACTGGGGGTGGGTATATTGGCTACTGCACAAAAAAAGGATCTTTTAAAAGAAGCATCGCTGGACCTGCTCTTAAAACAACTCGGTAAACTGAATAATGTTGGCGAAGCATTGGGAAACGTAGAGGGTGTTCATGCCATGACAGATGTTACCGGCTTTGGTTTGCTCGGACATTTGATAGAAATGGCCGATGGCAGTGGTATCAGTGCCGCCATCAGTTATAAATCTACCCCCATTATTGCTGCGGCAAAAGAACTGGCAGCACAAAAAGTAGGGCCGGGCGCCACTTCCCGAAACTGGGAAAGCTATGGCAGTAAAGTATTGTTTGCGCAGGATGTGGATATAACAGAAGCGCTAAGTATCCTGCCCGACCCGCAAACAAACGGTGGTTTACTTATTGCCGTTGATCCGGCTTCAAAAGAAGAAGTACAGAAAATATTATCGGAATACGGCCTGTCTGATTTTATCGAACCGATCGGCGTAATGAAGGCTCGTGAGGAAAAAACAGTAACGGTTAATAGCTAATGTTTGCTCTGGGTAACAATGTATGCCTGGTATATCTTTGTTAATTAAATTGATGGCATCACTTTACTATCCAGAATATATTCTTTTAACACAGAGGCGCTGAGCAATAGAAGTTTGCAGGGAAGGATCACAACAATGCATCTATTTTTTTAGCGAGTTGATGATCTTTTTCAGTTACGATATCCCCGGCATCATGTGTACTCAGCCAAATTTCTACCGTGTTCCACACATTGGTCCATAAAGGATGATGATCCATTTTCTCGGCTTCAATGGCAACCCTGGTCATGAAGGCAAATGCTTCGGAAAAATTTTTGAAAACGATCTTTTTATAGAGGGTGTTGTTTTGTTCGGTCCACATGGTTTCGAATTTTGAAATTTTGAAATCGGGAAATTTAAAAAACCATATTCCCCTTATTTTTTATTTGTTCATTGGTAAGTTCGGCCACCAATTGAACGCCGTTGATATCTTTTACAGCAGACCTGATCCAGTTACATTTTTCGTCGTCTACAAAATCACCCTTCATCAGCCATAGAAAATCCATATGCTTGAATTCGGGAAGCAGGTATTCGCCGTCGAACTGGTTATGGTAAAGATAATGCACCAGGAAGCTATTGGCCTCAAGAGATTGGTAAACCGAAAAATAATAACTGCGGTCCTTTTTCCTAAGATGGATCTCAATTTCAGGGTTTAGCCTGAAGCGGTATCCCAGCATATTGTTAAGCTGAAGGCAAAACTGGTAATTCTTAACCGGTGCCGTAATGCCCAGCAAACGGGTATCTTCGAAGAAGTCATCATTCAGTTCATCAACATCCAGGCGCAGTTTCATGTAATGGGTTTATAATTCTATATCGTAAACTTTTTCTTCCTTGCCTCTTTTAATCCGCAGTTTCACTTTATCTCCTTTCTTACAATTGCCGAGGGCTATCATATAACTGTTAATATCTACAAATCTAAAGTCGCCCAATTGTAATAACACATCGCCGGCCTGTAAGCCGGTCTTTTCTGCAAGTTTACCCGCACTAACCCCATCAATACGCATACCTGTTCCGGTAAAACCGTAATCTGGTATCACACCCAGGCTTACTGAAAAGTTTCTGCGGCCCGGTTGTGTTTCGCGTGTTTTGGTAAATGGCAGTTTACCTTTGCTGTCTGTTTTTTCAATAATGTGATAGACCAGTTTTACGATATCTTTTTCTCCTTCATAATTGATCTTCTCCCAATCGTCTGTTGCTTTATGATAATCACCATGGCTGCCGGTAAACAGGAACAGAACGGGCATTTCTTTCCGATAGAAAACGACATGGTCGCTCGGGCCGCTTCCGCTGCTGTCGTATGTATATATGAGATTCGTTTTTTCTGCGGCAAGCACTTCTCTCCAAACCGGCGATGTTCCATAACCACCTATCGTTAATTTATGAGTGGTGTCATAACGTCCCACCATATCCATATTGATCATATAATTGGGTGTAACGGTAATGGTCGGGTTATCTACCCAGTATTTACTTCCCAAAGTACCCAGTTCTTCTCCTGAAAAATTCAGGATCAGGTAATTATTATTAAGCGGTGCCCTTTTCTTTAACAGCCTGGCTAGTTCTATCAAAGCTGCAGTACCACTGGCATTGTCATCGGCGCCGTTATGTATTACATGACCGGTATCCAAAGCTTTTGCTTCAATACCATAACCCAGATGATCATAATGCGCACCGAGTATTACGGTATTGGCCGCATGGTTATCGATAAAGCCTGCAATATTCTTAGCATTAATTTTTTTATCAGAAAAGCGGATATTGAGATTTATGGCTAAAGTAGCAGCGTTATCTGAAAAATAGGTAAGAAACCCCTTCCTGGTAATATAGATCACCGGGATCTTTACAGCAGGCGTTTTATCATTTTTATTAAACTGGATATTGTCTGTAAGAGAAGAAGTGTTATAAACAAATAAAGCGGTTGCCCCTTTTGCAGATATGCTATTCGCCATTTTTTTGATTTCTTCTTCTACATCAAAATGCGGATCCGCTTTATTTTCTTCGAGAATTTCTTTGAGATCTTTGAACCAGGGCTGTTTCGATTCGCTTAAAGCGATCGCAGGTGTTCCTGATACCGTTTTGGTGGCGCTGAATGCGAGCGGTATATATTCCGAATCAAGTGTTAATGTTTTCCCGTCTACTTTCAACTGGGTAAGGGCATCTATCTGCTTGCCTTGGTCAATCATAAAATCCTGTACATATCCATTTATGCCCTGTGGCGCTAAGCCCATTTGTTTGTATTGCGAAACAATATATTGTAAAGCCTGTTCTTCGCCTTTGCTTCCGGTCATCCTGCCTTCCAGTTTATCATCAGCCAGGTATTGAATATGTGCTTTGATATTCGCTACCAGTTCTGCATTGGCTTTTTCCTCTGCCAGTCGTTTCTTTTTTTTGCTTTGCGAATAAGAGAGTGCAGGAATCAGCAACAGAACCAGCAGGCATTTTTTCATACATATTACTTTACTGCAACAAAAATAAGCGGATGCATGGAGCCTGCCCTAATTCTTCTGTATTTTCCTGTGAATTCTGTTCCCGATCTCGTAACCTTAACCCATTGTTTGCAAGTACTTTTGCAACCATCTTCCCGCATTGGCAAAAACAGATCTACATATAGCTTTGGTTGGTAACCCCAACAGCGGGAAAACCTCGCTGTTCAATGCACTTACAGGGCTTAACCAGAAAGTGGGTAATTTTCCGGGGGTTACGGTTGATAAAAAAACCGGTCATATTGTATTAAACGATTCCCTTCATGCAGAACTGATCGACCTTCCCGGTACCTATAGCCTGTATCCCCGTCGCGCCGATGAATGGGTAGCCTATAAAGTATTGATGGGGGCCGATGCAGAAATCAAAGCCGATGTGGTTTTATTGGTGGCCGATGCCAGCAACCTGAAAAGAAACCTTTTATTCTGCAGCCAAATCATTGATCTGAAGATACCCGTAGTAATGGCTTTGACCATGAACGACCTGGCCGCTAAGAAAGATATCAAAATAGATATTGCCGGCCTGGAGGCTGAACTGGGTATACCCGTGGTGTCTGTTAATCCAAGAAAGAACAAAGGATTAACAGAACTGAAAAAAATATTGTCGCAGGTAGCCAAAATGAAGCAGGGCATTACGCGGGAATTCATGGATACCAAAACGCTGGCACCTGCATCGGTAGATGCCGTACGCCGATTGTTTCCTTCCCTCAGTAATTATGCGGCGGTTCATTACCTGATCAACCACGAAAATTTTCCACTAAGTGATGCACAGCAGGAAGCAGTGGAACAGGTGGAAATTGATAATGAATTCAATCCTACCAAAACACAGGCGGAAGAGATCATGCAGCGGTATACACGGATCAGGCAGATCATGAAACAGCATGTGGTGGAACCGGGCCCTCTGGAAAAAAAAATGTTCTCCGATTATTTAGACAATATTTTATTACACCGCACCTGGGGCTACTTCATCCTGGTATCGGTTCTCTTTTTATTGTTTCAAAGTATTTTCTGGCTGGCCCGTTTCCCGATGGATGGCATTGAATGGTGTTTTAAAGAAGCAGGGTTCTGGCTTAACCATCATTTACCACAAGCCTGGTGGAGCGATCTGTTTGTAAACGGGTTTGTGGCAGGCCTGAGTGGTATCCTTGTTTTTGTTCCACAGATCATGATCCTTTTCGGACTGATCACCATGCTGGAAGATTCGGGTTATATGGCGAGGATCAGTTTTCTTACCGACAGGCTGATGCGCAAAGTGGGTCTGAACGGAAAGAGCGTAATGCCCATGATCAGTGGCTTTGCCTGCGCCGTACCGGCCATTATGAGTGCACGCAATATTGAGAACAAAAAAGAAAGGTTACTCACCATACTGGTTACCCCGTTAATGAGTTGCAGTGCACGCCTTCCGGTATACACCATTTTGATTTCTTTGGTGATCGATGATAAATATTATCTGGGTTTTCTCAGCCTCCAGGGTTTGGTTATGATGGGGCTTTATCTTTTGGGAACCGTAATGGCATTAATTGTGAGTTATGTGATGAAATGGTTCATCCGCATTAAAGAGAAAAGTTTTTTCATTCTTGAATTACCTATTTACCGTGCACCCCGCTGGAAGAATGTGGGTATTACCATGGTAGAAAAAGCAAAGATCTTTGTAACGGATGCAGGTAAAGTAATCATGGTCATCAGCCTTTTGTTATGGTTCCTCAGTTCTTATGGACCAGGAAGCCGGATGCAGAAAGTAGAAAATAAATATTCGGCACTGTTTCAGCAAATGCCGCTAAAAAAAGATTCCCTGCAAAAACACCTCTCTACCGAAAAATTAGAAAACTCTTATGCCGGTATATTAGGCCGGGGTATTGAGCCCGTGATTGCGCCCTTGGGTTTTGACTGGAAGATCGGTATTGCCCTCATCACTTCTTTTGCGGCAAGAGAAGTTTTTGTAGGCACAATGGCTACATTGTATAGTGTGGAAGAAACCGATAACAGTTCTCTCCGTCAGAAAATGCAGGCCGATACTTATTCCAATGGAAGAAAAGTGTATACGCTGCCTGCAGCTTTCTCGCTGATGATCTTCTATGTATTGGCCATGCAGTGTATGAGTACCCTTGCAGTGGTAAAACGCGAAACCCGCTCCTGGAAATGGCCCGTTTTTCAGTTTGTATATATGACAGGACTGGCATACCTGATGAGTTTACTTGTATACCAAGTACTGGGATAATGAATGCCGCAGCTACTTCTCTATCTATTATTTTTCTTTTTTGACACAACAAAATGGAATAGGAGGATTTGCCCGTAGCGTAAACGGGAAATTCCCCGTAGGTTTATCCATCCATTTTTTGAATATTTGATGCTATTCACCCTATTCTAACCAAAATGTAACGCCATGTCAGATTTATGTCAAATCCAGTTCTATTTTAAAAGAGAGGATCTTGAAAAATTATTAAACGCAAATCCGGATGCCAAAGGAATCATTGTTTCACAGGAGATCCGCAAAGAAAAACCTCACGGTATGGACCATTATGTAAATATTACGCATATTACTGCCAGACCCGACCAAAAGAATCAGGCAAACCCTGGAACAGCAGCTCCCGGCGATACACTTATTGACGGATGTCCTTATCCTCCGGGATGTAATTAATTGTAAGGTTGATCTCAATCTTTCATCATCTGATCATTGTATGTAACCTGATAAAAAAGCAGAGAGGCATTTTTTGAAAACCATTATTACTATTCTGAATTATATTGATGTAGGGGCTCCCTTACTGGCGTTGCTGTTTTTTATCAGGCCTCTAAAGAAACTATCGAGGGAATTGCTTTACATTTTCGTTTTTGTTTGTATACAGTTTATATGTAACCTGGCGGCTTCCATACTCGATTTGTTAAAAACAACAAACTATCCGGTGTATGCGGCAAATATTGTCTTGTCCTTTCTGGTATTATCCGCCATGTTTTATTATATATTCAATCGAAATATCCGGCGACTCATTATTGTAACTTCGGCTTTATTTGTCGGCTGTACGGTTTTTTCAATTGGCCGCGGCGATGGTATCGATTCTTTTAACAGTATCGTATCTGCCCTTGCCGGCTTCATCATTACGGCTTATTGCCTTATGTTTTTTTACTGGAAACTTGTTAGTGATAAACGCCTGACAGGTTTAACCGATGGCACATTCTTTTGGGTGGTGATCGGCCTTTTTACCTATTACACGGGAAGTTTTTTTATATTTATCACTTACAATTACCTTATCCTGAGCGGTGAGGGTGTGATCGGAATCCTGTGGCGGTTTCACAATTTGTTATTAGCAGTCTTCTGCTCTTACACGATTTACGGCCTTACATGCAAAAAATACAGTTAACAGAAAACATTACAATTATACTGGGGGCTTCACTGCTGTTGTTATTAATTACCCTTTTTATTGTGATGCTTGTCATTGCCTATTTGAGACGCGATCTTAAACATCTCAAAGAAAAAGAATCCATGGAAGCGGATTTTGAAAAACAATTACTACAGTCGCAACTCGAAACACAGGAAGAAACCCTTAACCAGTTAAGCACAGAAATTCATGATAATGTGGGCCAGTTACTCAACAGTACCAAACTGCTGATCGGTATCACAGAGCGCACCCTTGTGGAATACCCCGATACTTTATCTCTGGCAGATGAAACCCTGGGCAAGGCTATACAGGAATTACGCTCACTATCCAAGTCGCTGAACCGTGAGTGGCTGGCGCAGTTTAATTTTATGGAGAACCTGGAAGCGGAGATTGCACGCATCAATGCTGCCAAAGCCATGCAGATACAGTTGACCAGGCCGGAAAACATATCGCTGAAAGCCAACCAGCAAATTATCCTTTTTCGAATTGTACAGGAAATACTGCAGAACGCCATTAAACATTCCGGCGCAAAGCATGTATCCATCCGGATAAAAGAAGAGGCTTCACAAATAGCCATTTCCATTGCCGATGATGGTAAAGGTTTTGATGAAGCTACAGTACAGAAAAGTGTAGGGATATTGAATATCAAACACCGATCGCGTTTATTAGGCGGTAATGCACAATGGCAATCCGCCATCGGCAACGGCACCCGTGTTACGATTCAATTACCTGTAAACCCTGATAACTTATGAAAATTTCCATTGGTGTTGTAGATGACCACCAGCTTTTCCTCAAATCACTGAGCCTGATGCTGAAAAGCTTTAAAGTATATGAAGTGGTAGTAGAAGCTTTGAACGGAAGGGACCTGCAGGATAAACTGCAACAAAGCAAAGTAGTACCCTCCATTATGCTGATAGATGTAAATATGCCCGAAATGAATGGTATGGAAACGGCCAAGTGGATGTCGGTAAATTACCCGGAAACCAAACTGGTAGCGCTCTCTATGAATGATACGGATACCGTGATTATTGATATGATCAAAGCCGGTTGTTGTGCCTACCTGTTAAAAGAAACCCATCCGGATGAACTGGAAAAAGCATTGAGCGAGATCCATCATAAGGGCTATTATAATGCGGATGCCAGCAATATTAATTTCCGCAGGTTGCTGCAATCAGAAAAAGAAGCCATACAGCTCAACGAAAAAGAAAAACAATTCCTGCAGCATGCCTGTTCGGATCTTACCTATCGCGAAATTGCCGCATTAATGTTTTTGAGCGAGCGCACCATCGATGGTTACCGTGAAGCATTATTCGGAAAATTAAAAGTACAAAGCCGTGTAGGGCTTGCGATGGAAGCGATCAGAAAAGGGTTGGTTACGCTATAATTATACAACCGAGATTATGATACATTCATAGATATACAGTTTAAAAAAACAGACAGCACAAAAGAATTATCTATGATAGCCTGGTTTCACCGATAACCCTGTGTGTTCAATGATAATACTCCCATAATCGTTTGGATATTTTACGCGTCAATTCCCAGGCTTCATTATGGGTGTCCCAGCTTTTGTCTATATTATTCTTGGTACAGATACAAAAAATATAACGGCATTTTTTTCCGTTTACAAACAACACTTCACTTCTGCTGGCATCTACGGCACCGGTTTTACTGGCAACAAATACATCCGGTGGTATTTGCGAAATTGCTTCTTCATCCCAATAATTGCGCCCAAGTAAACGCAGCATTTTTTCACTGGCTGATTCGCTGATTACTTCTTTGTTTACAATTTTTTCCATCAGCATGGCCATTTCGCGGGCTGAGGTTTGTCCCCAGCCATACATGAACCGGTTATTTTCCCTTCCCGGTGTTCGGCTGTTTACCTTTGTATTTTTCAAACCCAGGCTATCCATCAGTTCATTGATACGGGTTCCCGTTCCGGCCAGCGTTTGCAGCCAGAGACTGGCAGTGTTATCACTCATGGTAAGCATGAGCATCATGACTTTACTGAGTTCAATTTTTTCATTTGATCGAAAAGAGCCCAGGATATCTACTCCTTCGTATAAAAGTGAATCTTTATATACCAGCGGTTGGTGATATTGCAAAGAACCGGTTTCTATTTTAGCCATTATGCCAGTAAGGATAGGTATTTTAACCATACTGGCTGTGGGGAAAACGGTATCTGCGCCGATGGCAACGATGCGGTTCTTTTTCAGATCGTGTACATATATTCCTATATCGCCATGAAAACCCTTACACAAAAAAGCCAGCTGGCCCTGTAAACGGGTATCTGTTTTTTGGCCGAAACAGAGTGGAAGAGTTAAAATGCAGCCGGCAAAAAAAAATATCTTCTTCATAAAACAAATATTCCCGACAAGTTAATTGTTTTGCCAACAATTGCTGAGCCATATTAGATTTTTTTCCAACAGGGTTTTCGTTAAATTAGTGGTTGATAAAAAGAGAACTGCTTACTGTTTTTATCACTAAAAGCGACTTCCTTACTCATGTATAGTCCGAAGCGATCATATTGCCCATCTTTTCTGATCATTCTTTTTTCGGTCTGTTTTTTTTTCTCCTCCTACGCTGCTGAAAAACCTGTATTGCCACATGCAGAAAAAGGTATTTTAGACCTTCGGCAAACCGATCTGAAAAAACAAAGTATTGCCTTGCATGGTGAATGGGCATTATACTGGAAAAAATTACTGGGGCCAACCGATTCGCTTATACGGCCAACGGCTATGGTACCCTTTCCTGTATTATGGACAAAGACCATCGTAAACGGAACGCCGCTGCCGCATATGGGTTATGCTTCGTATACCCTTACAGTGCTGTTACCCAAACATTCGCAAAGGCTTGCACTTGATATACCGGATACCTATACTTCTTACCGGCTCTTTATAAACGGCAAAGTATTCTCCGATTCAGGTGTGCCCGATTCAAGCGAAGAAAAAGCGGTTCCCAAATGGTTTCTGAAAACGCTTGAACTTACAAGCCATTCGGATACACTCCATTTAATATTACAAGTAGCTAATTTCTGGCACTCAAAGGGCGGCCCTTATAAAGAGATCGTGATTGGCGACAGGGATATTTTGTTTCACGAAAAGCTCGTAGATTCTGCTTTTGATCTTTTACTTACCGGTTGTTTATTCATGGGCGGACTTTTCTTTTTAGGTCTTTTTCTTTTTGGAAAACATGATAAATCCCTGTTGTATTTTTCGCTGTTCTGCATCACCTATAGTTATAGAATGATCGGGGCAAGGGGTTATGTTTTACATTCCATTTTCCCAGAACTGCCCTGGAGTGTAACCATTCACTTTGAATACCTGTCTTTATTTGTTAGTGTTGTTTTCTTCAGTCTTTATACCCGTTACCTGTATCCCAAAGATTCCAATAAGCTAGTAACAAAGATTCAGGTATGGGCTTCTCTAATATTATCTGCGATCGTGGTTATTTTTCCTCCTTCCATTTTTACGCAACTGATCAATCCCTTCCTCATTATTATGTTTGGCGTGATTGCTTATGCATTTTATGTATATGTGAAAGCGATGCGAAATAAAAGACTGGGGGCCAATTATGCATTAATCAGTACCGGGGTTATAATGATTGTATTTGTATTGATTAACCTGCAGTATTTTAATATAATCTCTCCTCAGAAAGGAATTTTGTTTGTGGGTTATATCAGTTTTTTCTTTCTCCAGTCACTCATTCTTTCTTTTCGTTTTGCTTATGTGCTCAAGAAAGCGAAAGACCAGGCGGAACAGGGATTGAAAGCGAAAAATGAATTTTTGTCAACGATGTCGCATGAGATTCGAACGCCAC
Source organism: uncultured Sediminibacterium sp. (assembly GCA_964519475.1). Lineage (GTDB taxonomy): Bacteria > Bacteroidota > Bacteroidia > Chitinophagales > Chitinophagaceae > Sediminibacterium. The sequence goes on along the minus strand of CAZFKE010000006.1, from coordinate 198,030 downwards.
TCAATTCGATTTTGGGGATGACACACCTGATCCTGCGCGACAATCCACGTAAGGAACAAAAGGAGCAGTTAAATGTGCTGTTATTCTCCGCCAATAACCTCTTAGCCATCGTAAATGATATTCTTGACTATAACAAGATAGAAGCCGGTAAAGTCCGTTTTGAAATAATTGATACGGATATCTCCAATATAGTTAAGAATATTATTTCCGGTTTACGTACTTCAGCCGAAGAAAAAGCCATTGACCTGCGGCTGCATATTGACCCCGCTTTACAATCCAAAATATTGTGCGACCCAACCCGTTTGGGACAGGTAATCACCAACCTGGTAAGCAATGCAATTAAGTTTACCAAAAAGGGGTATGTATTACTGGATATAAAAGTGGAAAATCAAACAAATGAAGATATTGTCTTAACGATCAGTGTGGAGGACACAGGCATTGGTATTGCACAGGAAAAACAAAAAATGATCTTCGATCAGTTTACACAGGCGGATACTTCTACCTCGCGCAATTTTGGTGGCACCGGTTTAGGCCTGGCTATCTGTAAGCGCTTGCTGGCGTTGCAGGGTGTGGTATTACGGTTGAAGAGCGAGGACGGCAAAGGATCTATTTTTTATTTTACACAAACCTTCCATAAATCACACAGCGAAGATATTGTTCCGGAAGCCGTAACAGACCATATGCCAACGGAAGAAAGTAAACCCCTTACCGGGATATCCGTGCTACTGGTAGAAGACAATGAAGTAAATATTTTAGTAGCTAAAAATTTCCTCGAGCGTTGGGGGGCCACGATTGATGTAGCCGTTAACGGGCAGGAAGCATTAGACAAACTGGATACCCGTAGGCATAAGCTAATATTAATGGATATGCATATGCCGGTAATGGATGGTTACGAAGCCACCCGCAGGCTGCGGGCCATGGGCGTTACCATTCCCATTGTAGCCCTTACCGCCAGTTTGCCCCGTGAAGTAGAAGACCGGGTAAAGAATGTGGGCATCACCGATATTGTGGTAAAACCTTTTGTACCTACTGATTTGTTCCGGGTTGTATTGCATTATACGGATGTATATCATTCTCAGTTGAAATAACCAGGGCTTGTTTATATACAGTCAAAACCATTTTGTATGGCCCTTATAATGTATCTGCCCGGAGTCCTTCTCTGACAGCCCAAAAAATTCGTAGAACACAAAAAAGCGCATTAAGGTAATTTGCCGGGTATTCCGCATCATTTGCAAACAGCAGGCAGGGTACCTGTGAATGATGTAAGAGTTTGCGGCTCTTATCTTAACCAATAAAGAGTATGTTGCAGATATCTGGGGAAACGTTTAGTTATTTACCTTTCTGCCGGATTTTAAATATTGAAAATGATGAAGCCCCTTTTATACTTTTCCCTTTTTATTTTGCTGGTAGGTTCTGCCTGTAAAAGACAAAACCGCAGGCTTTTTGCCAAAAAAAATAAGTCTGCAACGGAAGCAACAGATCTGAATGCATCCAACCGTGATTATTCTATCACTAAAGAGAATGCCTATAATGATATTTTTCTGGACAGCCTTTCGTTTGGGAAATTCGTTATGGAGAATGTTACAGAAGACAGTATCAGCGAGAACATGCTGGATTTTTATAATGTACGCAATTTTGAATTTGCCTGGTTTGATTCAAAAGGATTGAATGAACAGGCTTTAGGCTTTCGGAGTCTCTATAAATACAGCACCGACAGTGTAAACAAACAACTGGACAAAACACTGGATAACCTTCTTCAACACGAGAACCCTATTGACCCCAAAGACCCGGTTATTGTAAAAATTGAATTACAGCTTACCAAACGTTTTGTAGAATATTCTTTGTCAACTTTCAGGGAAACAGACCTGAATCATAAACATTTTGAAACTTTTATTCCGATTAAAAAACAACCCGTCCTTTTTCTCGCAGACTCTATCCTTTCAGAAAAAAATAAGGAAGACGCAAAGTATGCATTTATTAATCCTTATTATCGGGGACTAAAAGATCAGTTAGAGAAATTTATAGCGATTCATAAAAAGGGTGGATGGGATAGTATTCCCGTAAGCAAAACGAAATGGGTTTTGGGAAAAGCATATCCTGAAATGCTGCTGTTGAAAAAAAGACTGGCCGCAACCGGTGAGCTGGCGATTGCAGACACAACCCAAATGTTTACTACAGAGTTGCGGGATGCGATTAAGAAGTATCAATCTACCCAGGGCATAACAGCAGATGGAAAAATAAGCCCAGTGCTCATACAAAGCCTGAATATTACTGCGATCAGCCGGATCCAACAGCTGATCATTAATATGGAGCGTATGCGCTGGATGCCTGTTAAAAAAGAAGGCAAACTTATCCTGGTAAACATTCCCGAATTTATGTTGCACATAACAGAAGGGGATACACATGTAATTCATATGCCGGTAGTTGTAGGAAAAGAAGGCCATAATACCACCATGTTTTCAGACGATCTTACCACCATCGTTTTCAGTCCTTACTGGAATGTGCCCTCCAGCATTGTTAAAAAAGAGATCCTTCCGGCAATAGCTAAAAATAAAAATTACCTGGCAAAAAATCATATGGAAATCATACACGATGGTGCCATACCGGAGATCAGGCAATTGCCGGGTACAGGTAATTCATTGGGCCGCGTAAAATTTTTATTCCCCAACAGTTTTAATATTTATTTCCACGATACGCCTGCCAAAAGCCTTTTTGAAAATGATAACCGGGCAGCAAGTCATGGTTGCATCCGTTTAAGCGACCCCGTTAAAATGGCTAATTATCTTTTAGAGAACTCTCCTGAATGGACGCCAGAAAAAATTGAAGCAGCTATGAACCAGACAACAGAAAAATGGGTAGAACTGAAACATTCCATTCCGGTGATCATTACCTATTATACTGCATGGGTAGATGAAAACAAGCAACTGAATTTCAGGGCCGATATTTATAAGAATGATACAGAGTTTGCAACTAAAATGTTCTCTGACGCTAAATAATTACCAACGCATAAAAAATGCCCGCTGACAGCAGCGGGCATTTTTTATGCGTTGGTTGTGTCCTCACAACCACCGGTATGCAACATTATACCTGGACCCTGTCTTTCAATATCTTTGAATGCGAAGTATAATATTTATCCGGACTGTAAATAAATAAACAGGAACCGTTCTTTATCTTCTCAATCACATCCTTATAAATATTACCGGGTAATGCCGGACAACCCTGGCTACGACCAATAAAGCCTTGATGGGCAATAATCGATTCGTCTACATATGAAGCGCTATGCATTACAATACCTCGTGCCAGCGCATTGTCATTAATTCCTTTTTCCTCTCCTAATAAACGCAAAGAGGTTCCATGTTTTCCGGTATAGGTACCACCGGTTACATAAAAACCCAGGCTGCTTTTATTGCTGTTCATTTTATTAGAGAACTCTGTAGCCACATCGGTTCCTGATTTTTTTCCATGTGCCGCATAGGTATGAAATACGAGCTCCCCTGTTTCCATATCAATCACAAACAACCTTTTTTTACCCGAGGGTAAGCTGAAATCAAGTATAGTCAGGATATTATTCTTTTGAATTTTACCTTCTTCCAGTAATTGAGTAAAGCCCGCTAATGCATACGTAAATGCCTCGTGCGATAAACCCAGTGCACCAAGTTCGAGATTATCATACAATGCTTCCTTTTCATCAACTGCTGATTTTGCAGTTGTTTCAGTAGCAATGGGTACTGATGCTTCCGGATTTACGAAAGCAAAACTGATGTATATCAACATACACGTAAACGCTAATACGCCACAACGCAAATTCCTGATGTTTAATTTTTGCATCTTATCCGTTTAATAGTAAAAAAATATTTCGTTTTCGTTTTGGGTAACAGCAAATATAAGCTTAATGAACCCCGGGGGCATTTTCGAGTAGTTAAACTCTGTACGCTTTAACATATTAAAAAAGGGTATGGTATATAAATGCTCTTTTTACATCTATCAAAGCATAAGCCTGTTAATATTATAATTTATTAGTTTTGGTGTATGCGTAAAAATATTCTTGCCCTTTCTCTTTTAATGATCGTTTTTATCAGTCAGATACTGAATGCCCAAACAAATTCAAAGAAAGCATTTGTTCAGGAAGACCTGCAATGGTCAACCGATTCTCCGGCGGGTTTTCAGGAATTACAATTACCTTCTGCCGGAAGTTTATTACAGGGATTTATGTATAAAGCCAATGGTTCAAAGCCACATCCTTTGTTATTGTTGTTACATGGATACCCCGGTAATGAAAGAAATCTTGATCTGGCACAAGCTGTTCGTGCACATGGATGGAATGTAATCTATTTTAATTACCGCGGCAGCTGGGGCAGCCAGGGCGAATTCTCATTCCGGCATTGTGTAGAAGATGTAAAGAATATCCTTACGTACCTCAAACAGAATGCAGCACAATTTCAGATTGATCCTAACCAGATTGCGCTGTTTGGACATAGTATGGGCGGGTTTGTTTGTTTAAAAGCCCTGCAGGAAAACCCGGATATAAAAAAGGGATTTGCCCTGTCTGCCTGGGATATTTATAAAGATATCAGCTCCTTGAAACCTGAGGCGCTGGCCAAAAGAGAAAAAGAAGCAGATGATTATTTTGTATTAAATAAAAAATCCGGAAAAGCATTATTTGCGCAGGTATTAACAGAACCCGATTTTCATCATTTACAAAATGTGGCACAACCGCTTTCGGGAAAACAGGTTGTTATGCTGGACGAGCACCACAGAAATGAAAACCTGGCGAGTACAATCCAAAAAGCCAGTCATACTTATTTTGATTACCAGGTTTGGGATACAGATCATTCCTTTACCAATAAAAGGGCATCTCTGATCAATAAGGTATTCGCTCTTTTGGATATGCAATAATAGTTTTTCCCTGCGGTTGAATGAGTTTTGGAATTACGTATTGTTGAATATTAGATAACGCCTCCAACCACAGGGAAAATACGGGTAACTTATTCACGTCAAACCACCCAATCAGGTTCATCCCTTAACTTGCACCCATGCAAGCGTACCTGGAAGGACTGAACGAACCGCAGCTTGAAGCGGTAACCCATATTAACGGACCATTAATGATTATTGCCGGAGCCGGCAGCGGAAAAACCAAAGTGCTCACTACCCGTATTGCCCACCTGATGGCCAATGGGGTGGATGCTTTTAATATACTCGCATTAACGTTTACAAATAAGGCAGCCGCTGAAATGAAAGAGCGGATAGAAAGAATCCTTGGCAATTCGGAAGCAAGGAATTTATATATCGGAACCTTCCACAGTGTTTTTGCAAGGATACTGCGGGCAGAAGCACAAAAAATAGGTTACCCTACCAATTTTACGATCTATGATACAGACGATAGCCGCTCTGTAATCAAAGCGGTAACCAATGAACTCGGTTTGGATGATAAGCAATATAAACCCAGTGTAGTTGGCAACCGCATCTCTTCTGCCAAGAACGACCTGGTATACCCTGCCGAATATGCAACCAATTATGCGATTCAACAGGAAGACATGCGTTCAAACCGTCCCGCTACCGCGCAGATCTATGCAGCGTATGTAAACCGTTGTTTTAAAAACGGGGCCATGGATTTTGATGACCTCTTATTAAAAATGAACGAGATACTCCAGACCATTCCCGAAGTCTTAAGCAAGTATCAGCGCAAATTCAAATACATTCTTATTGATGAGTACCAGGATACCAATGCGGTTCAGTACCAGATCACCAAACTATTGGCTGCCATGCACGAAAATATTTGTGTGGTTGGGGATGATGCACAGAGTATTTATAGTTTCCGCGGAGCAACCATCGAAAATATCTTACAATTCCAGAAAGATTATGATGATGTAAAAGTTGTAAAGCTGGAACAGAATTACCGCAGCAGCCAGAGCATTCTGAATGTGGCGAATACGGTAATCAAAAATAATAAAGGACAAATACCTAAAAATCTCTGGACAGAAAACAGTGAAGGAGAAAAGATCAGCCTTGTACGCACAATGACGGATAATGATGAAGGGAAATTTGTAGCCGACAGCATACAGGAACAAAAACTCCGCAATCATTATTACAATCACGATTTTGCCATCCTTTACCGCACCAATGCACAGAGCCGGTCTTTTGAAGAAAGCCTGCGCAGGATGGGGATACCTTATCGATTGTATGGCGGGCAAAGCTTCTATACGCGTAAAGAGATCAAGGATGTGATAGCCTATCTTAAGGTAATTATCAATACAAGGGATGAAGAATCGTTAAAAAGAATTCTCAATTACCCTGCCAGGGGCATCGGTAAAACAACACAGGAGAAATGTGTGATCTATGCCAATGAGCAAAACATCACCATGTTTGAAGTATTGACAAGAGCGGCTGAATTCGGATTTAAAGCAGGAACACTGGAAGCATTGCAGAACTTTGTAACCATGATCCGGTATTTCCAAACTATGCTTACGGACAAGAATGCGTATGATGTTGCCGTACAGGTAGGAAAACATACCAATCTTGTGAAAGAACTTTTTACGGATAAAACAACAGAAGGCTTGGCCAGGTATGAGAATGTGCAGGAGTTACTCAACTCTATAAAAGAATGGACAGAAAGCCCAAGCAATGAAGATGGAGAACTGGGCGATAAAACATTAGGTTCGTATTTGCAACAGATCACTTTATTAACTGATGCTGATGATGATAAAGAAAATACAGATGTGGTAAAACTCATGACTATTCACGCGGCCAAAGGTCTCGAGTTCAGTTGTGTGTTTGTAGGAGGCCTGGAAGAAACCCTTTTCCCAAGTGGTATGAGTATTAATACCCGGGAAGAGCTCGAAGAAGAGCGTCGATTATTTTATGTAGCGGTTACCCGTGCCAAACATCGTTTATGGTTAACGTACGCCAATGCACGTTACCGTTTTGGGCAGCTCGTACAGAACGAACCCAGCCGTTTTATAGAAGAAATGCCCGAAGAAAATATTGACAAGAGTTATGCCGGCGGCGGTGCCAGAAACCTGGGTGCCGATTGGGGCGGCAGTTTTGACCGCAGTCAACGCAGTAGTGGATTCGGTTATCATGATGCAACATCACAGGCTGAAAGAAAATATGGGGCCCCGCCTTCAAAAAAAACAGAAACCCGTAGTTCAAAACCCGAATACCTGCCAATTGTTCCACCGGCAAGTAAGGTGGTGGAACATAAACCATCAGCAGATTTTGTAGCGAGCGATATATCTAAACTCCAGGCCGGGCAACAGGTAGAGCACCAGAAATTTGGTTTTGGTATTGTGGCTAAAATTGAGGGCTCTGCACATAATCCGGTTGCTACCATTGCTTTTAAATTGAATGGCGAAAAGAAGATCATGCTTAACTATGCAAAACTCAGAATCGTAGGATAATATTTTCCCTGATGACCTTTATGCGCCCCTGCTTCGAAAACCTGCCTAAAAAGAAAAGAGGCAAAGCAATTGACAGAAAGGTTTCCAGTTACTTGCGGGTATTCATGTTATAATCCTAGTTTACGTATTCTATCTCTTTATGCTTCATCCATCCATGATTGAGAGAACATATTTCATTTCTTGAAAGACTCGCATCGGTTTGCCTGCATATCCCGAAAAATATATGTATGCCCAAAACCGGTTTCCGGTTTATTCCGTAAGTATAATGCATTTTGTTTTCATGCATATCCCCTGGTTTTTCGTGTCAGAATTTACCTGAATAGAAATAGGATCGCTACATTGTATTTATTTTATAACTTATTTATTATCAATAAATTATAACGATCTGGCCCTTCATTATTTCAGTTTGGCACGGAACTTGAAAAGCTAATTTAGAACACATTTTTCCAAAAATTTTTTAACCTAAAATCTATTATCATGAAAACAGTTTTGAAAACTTCCGCTGTTCTTGTTGGTGCTTTCTTTATGCAGTCTGCCCATGCACAACTGGGTGTTAAAGCAACTACCAGTGCGGCAGCCAATGCAACCGTTAATGCGGCTAAAGCAACCAGTGCCGCCGTAAATGCAACGAATAAAGTAACCGTTGCCACGGGACATGCGGTAAATGCTACAACGGGTGCAGTAAATCAGACTACATCTTCTGCAATTAAGTCTGCCAAAGAAATAAAAAAGGATACGAAAGTTACTGTTACTGCAGGCGCTGATGTAAAAAACAATACAGATGCAAACGCCAACAGTAATAGCGGTGGAGAAGAAAGAGGACTGGTGCGTGCTCAATCTGAGTCGCAAGCTGATGCGCATGCCAATGCCAATGCAACCTTACCAATGAATGAAGTGAAAGACGGGATGAAAGCCAAATCCGACGAAGCCAAATCGGATGCAGCAAAAGCAAAAGATGCAGGAGAAAAAACCGAATCGAAAACCAAAGAAAAAGCCAGTTCAGTTAAACCTTCTGTAAAAGCAAAATCCGAAGCCAATGCACAGGGTTCTGTAAAAGCAGGAAAACAATAAGATAATAGGCAAGCACCGTTTTAAAATCCAAAGAAGCATACCCCCCGTTTCAATTGTTGGTGCATAGATGATTAACCGACTAAAAACAACAGCTATGAAAACGACTAACCGCATGTATTTGTTTTTCCTGGTGTTCTTACCAATAATGGGCTTTACACAGGAAAACCATTCAAAGGGATCGCAGAAAGATGAATTCAGCGCTTCCGTTAATTACCAGTCTGCCCTGCATTATTTTGGCAGAACAGATAGTTTACAAAGCAGTGGTCTGTTTCCTTCCATTGGTTTTCAATCCAGAACCGGATTGTATGCCCAGGGCAATTTCATATTTGTTCATAATAACAGCCAGCCAACTACCTATACGGGCACCACTATTGAAGCGGGGTATCGCTTCCCTCAAACAGATCATTTTTCGGGAAACCTGTTTTATACACAGTTCCTGTACCAGGACAAAAGTACGTTAGTACAATCTGCTTTAAAATCTCAAACCGGTATCAACCTTAATTACCTGAATAAGATCATTAATATCAATAGTGGCGTTGACCTAAAATTCAGTAACCAGACAGATATGGGCGTAACGTTAGGGCTTGATCATTTATTTCTGATTCCTACAGGTGTTGAGCATACCGCTTTTGCCATTGATCCTTCAGTATACGCTTATGCGGGCACGCAAAATTTCAGCAATACTTACCTGGAGAAAAAGAATATACTGGGCATTCCCGTAACACAGCAAACCACTTCACAGGTAACGCAGTTGAATATTCTTTCGTATGAGGTCTCTGTGCCGGTTGTATTTGTTTCCGGAAAATTCAATGCCTCCGTTACGCCTTCTTATACGATTCCACAAAATCTTATAACGGTTGCGGGCCGACCTGATTTGTCTGAACGGGGTAAAAGCCTGTTTTATGTAACGGTAGGTGTGGGCGTGAAACTATAGATTCAAAATTACCATTTGATCGTTTGCAAGATCACTTGCCAATAGCTATTGCGGTATATCCAGGCGCGCAGATAATTCTCTTTTTTTTCGCCAAAAGAAATACGGCCATAGGTATAGGCAAAATCCCTGGACGAAGCGATTCCTCCGCCAAGTGATTGCAAAACCACTCCCTTGGGCAAAGTCAGCAGCGCGGTATTGATCGGGTCAATCCCTGTATATGTGGCATGTCCTTCAATATTCAAGCGGCTTTCGGCAGATAAATAGGTTTGCCAGATTACTTTATCGCGTTGCTGTATTGTCTCATTCAGTTTTCGATCGATCAGCTGAATATTATCAAAATTGAACGTAATGATCTCTTCATTTTTTAACAGGATCTGCTCAACAGACCTAACCTGAGTGGATACCCTATTAGTAACAACCCCCAGATCTGCCAGGTTTTTCCATTCTCCTTTTGGATTGATCTGCCAGATAGAGGAAAAAGTTCCTTTATTAAGTGGCGTGTCTCTGATGCTTTTCTCTCTGAATTCATACACCCCGGCTGTAACCCCCATATCTCCGGAAGTGCTGAGCACGGCAAATGATGGCGCCCAGGTTAACACACCCGGGCCTGCTTTTTGTTGCTGAAATTCTTTTATTGCATTTACTGCATTGCCTTGCCTGAAAACCACACCCAGGCTATCCATATAATGCAAAAAACCTTCTTTAATAGTATGTGCCAACGTAAATGAAGCGAATGCTTTTTCTGCATTGATCAGTCCTTTAATGTTTTTCTGAGAAAAAGAAGGAGTATTGAATAAAAAGCATATAGCTATTATGAATAGCATTTGCATATTTTTCATTGTAGGATCTTTCTTGTAGAGCATACAATATACATAGTATTCAACATAGGTTATTTCCCCGATCGGGAAGAAGTTCACAAAACAGGTACAATGGAAACGGGTTCATTATGTATGCAAGGCTATGGGTATTGGACGGCATTTTAAAAGGGCCGCGATATCTTTCCGGCTGCAGAAACTGCCGATTCAAAACCCACTATCCTGGAAGGAACCACCTGTTTTACCTGCCGGGAGCCCCGTTTTCCTTTCGATATCCGAAAAATATACCATCCATGCCCCAAGCATAAGCCCGATCCGGCACTCGCAGGGTTGGTTTTAATTAATTTTGTACCTGAGATTAAAAGAACAGATTATGATACAAACAGGCAACCCGGTGATCAGCATATACACCGAAATGACACCGAACCCGGAAACCATGAAGTTTGTGGCCAATAAATTATTATATCCGGGCAAGAGCATTGATTTTGCAGATGAAACCCTTTCCGGCCCGTCGCCATTGGCGAAAGAGCTGTTCAGTTTTCCTTTTATCAAAAGTGTGTTCATCGCCAGTAATTTTGTTACACTGACCAAAACAGCGGATACAGAAGATTGGCAGGATGTCATACCTGCGATCAAAACCTTTTTAAAGGATTACCTGGAGAACGGGGGTGTAGTAGTAAATGACGAAGAAGTAGCCAAAGTAAAACAGGAAGCGAGCAATACGGTAAGTGCAGATGATGATGATATTGTAAAACGTGTAAAAGAATTACTTGAGAATTATGTAAAGCCAGCTGTTGAAATGGATGGTGGTGCCATACAATTCAAAAGCTATAATGAAGGAACCGTGAACCTGATGTTACAAGGAAGCTGCAGTGGTTGCCCATCTTCCATGATTACCCTAAAAGCAGGTATTGAAGGCATGATGAAAAGAATGATTCCTGAAGTAAAAGAAGTTGTAGCCGAGGCCGAATAAATCGTTGTGAGTTGTGTTAGTAAAAATGTCCCGCTTTTACGCGGGACATTTTTGTTTTCAGTTTTCTCTTTTTCTATGGAATCCGCAGGGTTTCTCTAAAAGAGAGAGAAGAAAAAAAAGTCTTTCAACCTTGGAATGTCAATTTCATTTCTGTCTGGCTGTATTAATTTGCAAAGTCTTTTTTATACCTTTCCATACCATCTATCCTGCTATATGAATAAAGAACAGATTGCAGAATTATTGCACACCCATTATGGACATTTCATTGACCGGCTTCGTGAAATGAATACTACCGATTTTTGTTTTGCCCCCAAAGGTAAATGGAGCGCGGGGCAACAGTTGGATCATATCATTAAAGCCGTTAGCCCTGTAAATAGGGCCATGGGTCTTCCTGTTTTTATTTTAAGATGGAATTTCGGCACCGCCAACCGACCCTCAAAAACCTATGAACAACTGGTTGAAAAATATAAACAAAAATTAGAGGAAGGGGGAAGGGCTGCGGGCCGTTTTGTACCGGCAACCGTTTCTGCAACAGAAAAAGAACAACTTATCGAAAAATTAAATTCGCTCGTAAAAAAACTTGCCGGTAAAACCCATCGCTATAGCGAAGAGGCATTGGATAAATATATTCTCCCACATCCCTTACTTGGCAAACTCACGCTCCGTGAAATGTTGTATTTCACGGCATACCATGTAGAACATCATCGGCAGCTGGTTGAAAAAGGATTATCGCAAAATGTACTATCAAATATGTAACCCCGCTATACCGGTTAATAATGAATGTTGAAGTAAGTGTCCGATTTTTCGCATCTTCGTTACCCATAAATGAAACAAGCACTTTCTATATTCTTCAGTAAGCACTGGGATGCATTCCTTGCTTCAGCGGCAGCTTGTACCTTTATCTATTATTTTACACTTCATAGCGGTATTGGTATTTCGCCCGATTCCGTGATATACCAGACAACCGCAATCAATATAGGGTTACATTTTTCCTTTACCGATTTTAATGGATTGCCAACCGTTGACTTTCCTTTAGGTTATCCTTCTTTCCTGGCTTTATTTGCATGGATAAGCGGTTTAACCATTTTGCAGGTGGTTCCTTTTCTGAATGCAGTTTTATTCAGCGGTGTAATTCTGTTAACCAGTGTGATTATAGAAGGGTACCGGCAAAAATCATCTGTATATAAAGCATTCATGCTGGCGGTGTTAGCCTGCAGCCCTTGTTTACTGGAAGTATATTCCATGCTCTGGTCGGAAACACTATTCATTTTTCTCGGTTTATTATTTGCAGTTACTTACCGCAGCTATTTGCGTTCTCACAATACTTTGCAACTCTTTTGGGTTGCCTGTATTGCAGCCATTGCTTTTATAACCCGTTATGCAGGAATTACTTTGTTGGCAGCCGGAGGAGGGTTATTATTATTTGATGGTGAATTATGTTTTAGTAAAAAAATAAAACACCTTCTCCTATTTACCCTGACAGGAATTTCATTAGTAACTGTAAACCTTTTGAGAAACAATTGGGTTACCGGCCACGCTACGGGTGTGCGCGAGAAAGCCCTCCGCACCATCATAGATAATCTGAACGAGGTGAGCGGTACCTTATCCGGCTGGTTACCTTTTATCAAAGGGCATGAAACATTGGCCACAGTCGTTTTTATTACCATACTTGTATCAGGCATAATACAATTATTTTACAGAATATTCCAGCAACAATACTTTGCCTCTTATGAAACAATTATTGCCTGCCTGTTTGTGGTGTACTCATTATTCATGATCGTAATTGCTACTATATCGCGTTTTGAAAATATGAGCAGCCGCCTGTTATCTCCCATCTATATTCCCTTATTATTAGTAAGCAGCAGTTGGATAGTTCCTTCCATTCGCCATTCCTTCGGGTTAAAAAAAACGGTACTCGTTCTGGTTGCCCTTCTATTTTATATCGGATTTCAGTACAACCAATACCGCTTAAACGCAGAAGCCTGGGAAGGTATTAAAGATGCGGGCATACCCGGCTATACAGAAGACACCTGGGTACATTCGGCCACCATGGCCTTCATCAAAAAAAATAAACCGGTTTTTTCAGCTCCTGTTTATGCAAACGCAAATGATGCGGTATTTTTTTTAAGTGGCGTGCATGCATTGGCACTTCCGCATAAAGAGATAGAGGCAGAGAAAGCGGCGTTATGTCAAAAAAAACGTTTCTGGCTTGTATGGTTAACAGACGGAGACAATCCTGACCTGATTGATCTTGCATTCATCAAACAACACAAGAAAATGGTTTCTGTTCAAAAAATGGAAGATGGCGCTGTTTACCTTTTTTCAGACAGTACAACCACTCATTGAAAATTTGAAAGCCGCCATTGTTTCAGTAACTTGACAAAAAAATTATCAATGTTACGTACTACATTCCTTTTATTTTTCTCGCTACTGGTTGCCGTTAGTTTTTCACAAAACAAACCGTTTTTTACTGTAAACAAAGACAGTACAAAATTTACCTTAACGGTTGAAGGCGCATCACATCTTGCTTCGCTGCCATTAAAATGTATGCAGCAATCATATCCCAACAAGATCAACCATACTGCCATCAGCGATAGCGACCAGGTATTAACCCCCATTCAGCAACACCCGGCATTTTATGGCTGTTTCGATTGGCATAGCAGTGTTCATGGCCACTGGATGCTGGTTCGTTTATTAAAAGATTTTAAAAATCTGCCGGAGGTTAATCAGATCAGGGAATCCATCTCAAAAAATATTAATCCGGCAAACATTCAACAGGAGATCAGATATTTTGATGGTTCATTGGCTAAAAGTTTTGAGCGAACCTATGGCTGGGCATGGTTATTAAAGCTGCAACAGGAGCTCTTAACCTGGAACGATGCCGATGCCATCAGGTGGCGTAATGCCTTGCAGCCCTTTTGCGATACCGTAATCGGGCTCTGGATAAAATACCTGCCTAAACAAAGTTACCCCAACCGAACCGGGGTGCACCCTAATACTGCATTCGGTTTGGCATTTGCACTGGATTATGCAAGAACTGCGGGCAACAAGGTTTTTGAAGAAGCCATTGTCCAATCCGCCAAACAATTATACCTGAAAGATAAAAATGCGCCCTCTGTTTGGGAACCCGATGGAACCGATTTTCTTTCTCCATCGCTTGAAGAAGCCGATCTGATGCGCAAGGTTTTACCAAAAGAACAATTCATCCCCTGGTTCAATAACTGGATCTCGCCATCATCACTGCTACATCTTACGCAATTGCCGATAGTGTCAGACAGAACAGATATGCAGATCGTTCACCTGGATGGATTGTGTTTCAGCCGCAGTTGGTGTATGCAGGATATTGCGCGGTTATTACCGGCAACAGATAAGCGCAAGCAGATCTTACTCAATTCTGCCATCAAACACCTGAATGCCAGTTTACCTAATGTAGCCAGTGGCAGTTATGGCGGAGAACATTGGCTGGCAAGCTTTGCTGTATATGCGCTGGTTAATGAGTAGGCTTTTATTGAACCTATATGAAAGATCTTTTTTCTGAGCAGGCAAAAGCGTATGCGCAATTCCGCCCCCATTACCCTAAGGAATTGTTTGATCATCTTCTTATGTTGTTACCTGCAAAAGACATGGCATGGGATTGTGGTACCGGAAATGGCCAGGTGGCAAGTGTGTTAGCTGATCATTTTACACAAGTGTATGCCACAGATATCAGTCGGCAACAATTAAATGAGGCTGTACAAAAAGCCAATATTTATTATTCTGTTCAACGCGCAGAAAAAACATTGTTTGCGGTTAATCAGTTTGACCTGATTACCGTTGCACAAGCCATTCACTGGTTTCAGTTTGAAGCCTTTTACGCAGAAGCCAAAAGAACACTAAAACCCGGAGGTTTAATTGCGGTAATCGGTTATGGATTGGTACAAACAGAAAAGCCGCTTCAGAAGATCATTGATCATTTCTATACAAAGATTATCGGCCCTTATTGGGATGCAGAACGGCATTATATTGATGAAGGCTTACAAACCATTCCTTTCCCTTTTACTGAAATGCCAATGCCCGCTTTTCAAATAACTTATACCTGGCGTTTTGAACAACTGATCGGTTATATGGGAACCTGGTCGGCGGTAAAACATTACGTTAAGCAAAATCAGCAAGACCCGGTTCTGCTAATTAAAGATTCTTTGCAATCTGCCTGGGGCGATCAAACAACTCATCCGTTTACCTTCCCCGTTTTATTAAGGGTGGGCCGTTGATTTCATTTTGTATTTGCTACTTTTACTGATGGATATAGCAGGCTTTTATCAGCAATTCATTAACGGCATACTGCAAACCGGGCCCTTAGAGTTTATTGCCGTGTTTGCAGGTATTGGCAGTGTATGGTTTAGTATGAAGGAACATATCTTTGTATACCCCATAGGACTGGTCAGCACAATTTTATATATCTATCTCAGCGTAAAAGGCCATTTGTTTGGTGAAGCCAGCGTAAATCTCTACTATACTATCATGAGTATTTACGGCTGGATCTTATGGTCAAGAAAAGATGAACAAAAGCAGCAAGCATTATTACACATAACATATAGTACCCGTAAAGAATGGATACAACAGTTGTTGTTCTTTGGAATATTTTATGTTGTGATCTTTTTTGCACTTTCCTGGATCAAACAGGCTTTTGCACCCGAAGCGATTCCCTGGGCTGATGCATTTGCTTCTGCAACCGCCTATACAGGTATGTGGCTGATGGCCAGGAAGAAAATGGAAAACTGGATCTGGTGGATTGCAACAAACTGTGCCTCTATTCCGTTATACTTTATCAAGGGATATGTATTTACGAGTGTGCAGTTTTTGGTATTACTGATTTTAGCCGTTGCGGGATTTGTTGAGTGGAAGAAGCGCATAAAACGATTGAATAGGGAATATCAGGTCTTGTGATTTCAAATCAGATAGGCATACCCGATTTGAAGCCGCGTTTTATAGGAAAATGAAAAGAAAATTTGATTTGGAAGAGCGCCTGATCAATTTTGGTTTTGCGATGAGTAAATTAGCGGAAAGTATTCCCAGCTCTTTTACAGCAAATCATCCGGCAGGTCAATAAAAGAAAAAAATCAACCTTTACTATCCCTTGTTTACTATTCATGATTAAAAAAGTTGTCATCATCGGCCCCGAGTCCACCGGCAAAAGCACTTTGTGCGAATTACTGGCACAGCATTATAGTATGCAGTGGTGCCCGGAGTTTGCAAGGGAATACCTGCTTACCCATGGAAAAAACTATGATTTTGATGACCTGCTCACCATTGCGAAAGGTCAGCTGGCGATGGAAGATGAATACTCGGCATTGGTGAATAGTCAGTGGTCAATGGTTAATGAGAGAACATGGGTAAATCCTCATTCACTGCACACCACAAAAAAGCCACCCTTACTTTTTATTG
>CAZFKE010000006.1:83511-181406 GCA_964519475.1 uncultured Sediminibacterium sp. | reverse complement strand
ATGTAATGAAAGTCTGGTGTGAATATGTGTTTGGGCAATGCCATACCTTTATTTTAGATGAGATTGTTAAACGCAAATACGATCTGTATCTTCTTTGCAATACAGATCTGCCATGGGTGAAAGATGAGCTGCGAGAATATCCGGATGAGGTTAATCGTAGAGAATTATTTACCATTTATAAAGACATACTCATCAATCAAAATACTCCCTGGGTGGAAATCAGCGGCAGCAGCTATGAAGATCGTGTGTTAACTGCTATTGCGGCCGTTGAGGAATATTTGCAATAATGTCTTTCTGCAAAAATACTGGTAACGCTCTTTCCTGCATGGAAAAGAGTATAACAACTTTCACCGCAGAGAAAGAGAGAAGCGGCGTTATGCGCCGAAGTTTATTTTATTAATGCTATAATATCTTCATCATCTTCAATATTCTGCATCTCACGAATAATTTGCGGGTAGCGCCAGCCAACACGGGTACTCATGGGTTTTACAGAGAAGCGTTTGGGATTGGGTAAACAGGCAATGATCATTGCTGCTTCGGCCCTGCTCAGATTCCTTGCGCTCTTCCCAAAATATTTTTGAGAAGCCGCTTCAATACCAAAAACACCCGGACCCATTTCTATCACATTCAGGTACACTTCTAAAATCCGTTTCTTACCCCAGATCCATTCGATCATTTTGGTATAATACATTTCGGGTATTTTACGGATATAACGATCTATCCCTCCGCCTTGCCATAAAAAAACATTCTTGGCAACCTGCTGCGTAATAGTGCTGGCTCCGCCCCCTAAGGGAATTTTAGTTTTCTTTCCTTTCTTTTTAGGTTTGAGGCTTTGCTCAATCGCATCCCAATCAAACCCGCCATGATCGGGGAAAGCCTGGTCTTCACTGGCAATGGCCGCAAGTTTTACATTGGATGATATTTTATCCCAACGCACATAATCCCTTTTCAATCCATAGCCAAAACTGTCAATGATCTGTGTGATTGTAATAGGCGGCATTAACCAGGTACACATAATGATATAGACAAGTGAAGAAAGAAAACCCCATAGCAGTATACGCTTGGTCCATTTCCCGGTTTTTTTGAGAATGGGTTTGATTTGCATGTTAGAGCAAGTTACTAAAACAGCTTATTTATCTTAATATAAACGAAGTTTTTATTATAAGCTCTTGGGCTACTGTTAGGGTAATCATTGTAAAACTGGTAATTGTGTAAATCAAAGGGGAAATTATGTAAGATAGATAAGCAGACTGGGATTTAGATTTGTTTCGGGCTTTAATGATCCGCAATAAAAGACAGATAGCTAAAATAACCACTATTGAAAATTCACATCAAATACATGGTATCATTACGCTGTAAAATAGCCGTAAAAGAGGAACTGGATAAATTAGGTATAAATTATGGGGATGTTTACCTTGGCGAAGTAAGCCTTAAACAAGATCTTCATGCAGAAGACAGGGAAAAACTCAGAAAGAGCCTCTTAAAAAAAGGCCTTGAGCTGATGGATGATAAAAAGTCTATGCTTATCGAAAGAACAAAAATTGTGATTGTGGAGATGGTGCATTATGCAGAAGAATACCCGGAAATTAATTATTCAGAGTATATCAGCGAAAAGCTGGACTATAACTACACACACCTGGCCAATCTGTTTTCTGAGGTAACGGGTACTTCTATTATAAACTATATTATTGCCCATAAAATAGAACGGGTGAAGGAACTTTTGTTATATGATGAGCTTACTTTAACCGAGATCAGCCATAAACTTCAATATAGCAGTGTAGCCCATCTCTCTAATCAGTTTAAAAAAATAACCGGACTCACGCCTACCTATTTCAAAAAATTAAAGCAATTTAAAAAAAGAATACAACTGGAAGAATTATAGATACGGATTATTATAACACGGGTTTATTATGCGTGTATGGTTTGCATATGGTATTTCTTTCCGATAATAATATAGGTTTTATGGCTTGCTCTTAATAGACTGCCAATAACAAATACGCTGCCTGCTATTCCTAATCTTGTGAGGTTTACCGAACTAAAGACCTGTTCATTATGTATCAGGCTGTTAAAAATATTCAGGAATATATACGCACCGCTACCCAACTGAAATAAGATACCATTACTGAAAATGCCGTTACCGAAATCCCGTTTGGGCATTCCATAAATCTCGTTTACATGTAGTTTCAGCAAACCCATTTTAGCCGTATCAATCTTTGGGAACCCAAACACATCGGGTATGGTTCGGATAATGATCTGTTCTATTAAAATAGAATCATTACGCACTGTTTTGATAATTCCTTCTATCCATTGCTTATTACTGAATTGAAAATCAATTATACTGCCGGGTATCCAGGTTTGTATTACCCGGTTCTTTTGTTTCAATACCAACATATCACTTTGTGAGAAGGAACTCGTTATGCAAAAAAATAAGAGTAGCGTGGTTAGTAATGGTTTCACTATTCTAAGTTAGGGGAAGCTTTTGATTCGATAGCAAAGGAAGTGTTAATCGTAAAGCGCCGGTCGTGAGTTGTTTGCGGACATGCATACGTTTTTTATGGTTTCTTCCGCCCGATTGACGAAGCTATTTTATCTGATCCCCATACGCCAGAATCCCCCAGCAAAGGGCAACCCCAAAACCGATGAGGATAATGCCGGATATGCGATTGATATTGATCAAGATCTTCGGCGTAAGTTTTGACCGGAGACGGGAAGCCAGGGCTACCTTGGCAATATCTGTGAGCAGCACAAATGCCAAACAAGTACCAAACACAATAGCGCGGTATTCTAACGGATGCACCGCCGTTTGCGAATCGGCAAGGATTGCGGCCGTCCACGCAAACCAGAAAATGAATACACCGGGGTTAAGAATATTGATAAAAAACCCTGATAGAAAAATACCGATAAAATGATGTGTTTTGAAGTCTTTTTCTACAATATTATTGCCTTCGTCTGTTTTCACTTTTTTGAAGAATAGTGTGTACACACCCATCACGATCAAAAAAATACTTCCCGCCACTGCAATAAACGTTCGGTGGTTAAGTGCTTCATTAAATAAGTTGGTAAAGAAATTACAAATCAGCACTAAAGAAATGTCGCTTACAGAAATACCGGCTACAAATACATAGCCTGCTTTATGGCCATTATTGATGCTTTGTTTGAGAATAGCAAAGATGACTGGTCCAACAGAGATGGCCAGAAAAATACCTAATACTAATCCTTTCAGCAGGGGGGCAATCATCAGAATTATCGGTTCAAAATTATAACCGAAAGTAAGCTGTAAATCTTAGACTTTGGTGTTTGTTACCTTTCAATAACCTACTTTGGTTATTTTAGGATAGTTGCTGAGAGGATCTTATCCAGGCCGGGGAAGGCTTTTTCAAAATAGCGGTTACCATATTTATACAAAGAGTCCTGAATGGCTGCGGGCTTTTTGCCATATCGGCCGTTTAAGCCCGTAACAACTTCCATGCCCTTGATCAGTTTGGCAACAGGCGTGTACCCCCTTGCGTCATTTCGAAAAGCCGTATCTAATTGGGCATTATCGGTCATATTGATAAAGAGTTGTGTGGCCCGGTCGTTTCTTCCTCCTCTGGCAAAAGAAATTGTACCCTTTGTATTTTTTTGCAGTGCCGGTTCATCCGGCAGTTTACGCGTATCCCAGAAACGGTTAGCAGCATAATTGGCTGAAATCCCAAACTGAACAACAAAATTTTGTTCAACCCGAAAGAATAATGCATTGGAAAAAAAGCCTGAGTGGATCAGTTGATAAATCCTGTCGGCACCCAATGGCGACCATTTTCGATGCACTTCTATTATAAATTCGCCTTTATGGGTTTTGAAAACCGCTTTAAAAATTTCCGGCGCTTTTAATTGAAGAACCGAAACGGCAGGAGCCTGCGAATAAACATTAGGGAAGGAAAACAATAAACAGATGGCCAGCAATTTTTTCATGTCCGCTGTTTTAAGCAACCGTTGCTCTCTCTTTCAGTTTTTCTTTTTGCAGGAATAACTGCCAGTCTTCCAGTATCTGTCCTTTCAGTACGCGTGGAAATTTGTGCTGCCCGCCTATTTTGCCTTTGGATTTCATAAAGTCCATGAATTGCTGTTCGCTCAAAACCGTAAGCATTACTTCGCGCAATGCACTTTTTCTTTCAACGGCATAATCATCGTTGAGTATTTTCAGTTTTGCATCAATCAGTTTACCTAATTTTCCACTGTCTACGGTATCATCGCAGGCAACATACCAATGGTGTGCAAAGAAATTTCCATAAGGAACGCCGGCAACGGTAAACTCAGGTATACAGATATTCAATTCTTCGCTGGCCAGTTGTATGGCATGATTCATATTATCAACACTCAAATGCTCACCCACCAGGCTTAAAAAATGTTTGGTCCGGCCGGTAATCACGATCTCACATTTTTCTTTATCTGTAAAACGAACCGTATCGCCGATCAGGTAACGCCAGGTTCCGGCAGAAGTGCTGATCAGTAATGCGTAATCTTTTCCTTCTTCCACTTCATGTATCATAAAAGCTTCCGGATTGCTCACCATTTCACCATCTGCATCAAAATTCTTCTCATCAAAGGGAACGAACTCCATAAAAATATGCTCGCCGGTTACCAGGCGCATCCCTTTTGCATATTGTCTTTCCTGGTAGGCAATAAAACCTTCGCTGGCCAGGTAGGTTTCTATATACGTGATCGGTTTTCCTAGTAATTTCTCAAATCCCTTTTTATAGGGTTCAAAGCTTACACCGCCATGCACGAAAAAAGCCAGATTGGGCCACATTTCGTGGATATGGTTGAGCTTATATTTTTCAATCACCATTTCCATGCACATCTGTATCCATGCAGGCACGCCTATCAAAAAACCAATATCCCATTCAGGCGCTTTTTCAACAATCTCTTCCAGCTTTTTATTCCAGTCTTTTTGTTTGGCTATTTTTTTCCCGGGCTTATAAAATGGCTGGAACCAGAAAGGCGCTTTCATTACCGTAATGCCGCTCAGATCGCCTGCATAGTAACCCGCACCTTTTTGCAAATCGGTACTGCCACCTAATGTGAGCCATCCTTTGCTGATAGAACTGAAAGGGATGTCTTCATAGGTACGCAGGCTTAGCAGTTGTTTAATCATCGCGATCTTATTACCGCGCAGCAGGTCGTTGGTAATGGGTATGTATTTACTGGCTGATTCGCTGGTGCCGCTGCTCAATGCATAATAGCGGATCTTACCGGGCCAGCAGATATCAGGTTTGCCTTCAATCGTTTTATGCCACCATTCCTTATAGATCTTATTGTAATTAAATGTAGGAACCAGTTCCTGGAAACGTTTACCGGGGTGCTTGTTCAGAAGTATATCGTCAAAATGATATTGTTGACCAAACTCAGTAAACCTGGCTTTTCTCAGCAGTTTCTTCAGCACTTTGATCTGTTGGCGGCGCGGATTATTTTGCGGAAGGCGCAACGCTTTTAAGATCGTATTCGGAAGCTTGATATCAAGGATCGCCATCGTTAGACGCAGGGGTTTAGAATCGTCAAAGTTAAAACAATTGCCTTAATAATACCTGTATTTAACAAGACGATGGTTATCCCAGCTGCCCATAATACTGAAACACGCTTAACAGGTCGGGCCACCAATCATAGTCTTTTGCATACAGCCTGTCGGCCTTTTCCCGCACTGTTTCTGTAAAGCCTGCCGGGTTTCCCATATGGGAGATAACAGACGGTTTTATGATCGGCAAAGACCCAGACGCAGATGCATAACCGATCCATGTTTGTTTACCGGCAAGCACCCGAAATGCATTTTGCAGGAATCCCCACCCGTTCTTGTGAATGATAAGGTGAATAGGGAAGCTTAGCAGAAATAATACTGACAAACCCAGGTCTATGAACCGTTTCATTCTCTGCTGATAAGGGTAGTTAATACGGTAATCAATAAATGCTGAGATTGTCTTTGCACCGGCGGCCAATGTATCACTACCTACGATGCTTTTGCTTCCCGGCATGTGAAAGAAAAAACGGATACCCGCTTCCGACAGTATTGCCATTTCCCCTATAATCTCTGTTAAAGTAATTTGTCCGGCACAAAATATCACTTCACCGATTGCTAACTGTTTGGTTAAATCGGCCAGCTCATCAAACGCGCATATGGCATCCGTTTCATGTCTATGGGGAGCAATACGGCCCAATATTTTTTTATCGTTCATGGCGTTTTCTAACACCCATAATACCTCATTGTATGCTTCTTGATTACCAACGATCACGGTTTGCCCGGAGCCGGCCGCTTCCTGTCCAAAGAATTTATTTGAGCGAATCAGCAAAAACTGTCTAAACAATATAATAAATACAGCACCCAACAAACCTCCACAAAGAATTACGCCTCTTGAAAAACGGATTTTTTCGGGCAATAAAGAATAGCATGCCAATATGCCTACCGTGGCAAATGCAACGGAGACAAGGGTTTTGGACGTTTTATAGCTTTTGTCGTACAAGCCAGTGAGCGTAGCGGCCAACACGAATAATACGGCAAATACAGGAAGGGCATAGGGAATCATCGGAACGCCAAAATCTTTCCCATTACGGATATAATTAATCCAGATCATACGCACCCATTGCAGGGATAACCAGACCCATACAGAATCGATCAGTGGCAGGATAACCGGTTTAATCATTTTAGTAAGTCCGGAAATCAATGCCCGTAATGCAATGGCAAATTGCAGGAACACAGAAAATAATTTGGCAGTACCCGACTGGTAATGTTTATCAACAAATACCAGCATAGCTTTATAAAAGTATCCAACGCGATTTAGTGCGGTACCCCCTGAGCTCTCTCCTTTAAAATGTATGATTTGTGCTGCGCCAAAATACAGGTTTTGAAAACCGGCTTTTTGCATGCGGTAACTGAGGTCAATATCCTCTCCGTATAAAAAATAATCCTCATCAAATCCATTCAGCGCTAACAGCGGTTCTTTTTTTACCAGCATAAAAGCCCCGGCTAAAACATCTACCCTATAATTTTCATGTTCATCAAGATTGCCCAGAGCATAACGGTTAAAAAAGCCTGAACGGGGAAACAAAGCCGCCAATCCGCTTAACTTACAAAAAGAGGCCATGGGTGAAGGATATGCCCGTTTGCTTTCAGGTAAAAACCTTCCCCGCCCGTCAATCATCCGCACACCCAATGCTCCGGCACGGGGATGCAGGCGGATATATGCAAGACATTTATCCAGGCATTCTTCCGGAACCAGCGTATCCGGGTTAAGGAACAACACATATTCACCCGTACAAAGAAACAATGCCTCGTTATTGGCTTTGGCAAAACCGAGGTTTTCGTTATTACTGATAAACCGAACACGGGGGAATAAAGGACTGAGATATGAAATACTCTCGTCCATAGAATGATTATCCACCACGATCAGTTCTGCATCCAGTCCCTCTATGGCCTTTTGTACAGAATGCAGGCATTGTTCGAGGAGGAACCTGACTTTGTAATTTACTATGATGATGGATAACTGCATTTCGAAATAGTGGATACAAGATACTGGATTCTTGATACTGGATTATGGAGGCTACTGTTTTACAGGCAGAATCAAACAGGCGTTGTATAGTACGGCGATATTTTTTGTACCCTTCTATCCGGCATCCCCGTCTCCCCGCATTTTTGTACTTTTGCGGCATGATGTTAAAACATACCCTGCTTAAAGCCGTAGAAGCCGGTGCAGCAGAAATGACGCGGTTTTTTAACGGCGAATTCAAGATCAGTAATAAAGAAGGTGTCAATAACCTTGTAACCGAGGCCGACCATGCGGCAGAAAAAGCCATTTTTGAAGTGATCCAGGCAGAATTTCCCGGGCATTTTATCCTGAGTGAAGAAACCGGAGAGATCATAATGGACTCCACTTATAAATGGATCATCGACCCGATTGATGGCACGGTAAATTTCGCCAACGGGATCCCTATTTGCTGCGTAAGCATTGGTATTGAAAAAGATGGCGAGATGATACTGGGTGCCGTATACAACCCATTCATAAACGAACTATTCTTTGCCCAACATGGTTTTGGCGCCACTTTGAACGATAAAAAGATCCAGGTAAGCGATAAAACAGAAGTGATCCACAGTTGTATGGTAACGGGTTTCCCGTATACATACCTGGATACCCCGAATGGGCCATTACAGGTATTTGAAAAACTGATACGTAAAGGTGTCCCCGTAAGAAGACTGGGAAGCGCTGCTATGGATCTGTGCTGGGTAGCCGCCGGGCGGTTTGATGGTTTTTACGAACATAAATTACAGGCATGGGACAGTGCCGCAGGATTTTTGATGGTTGAAGAAGCGGGAGGGAAAGTAACTGATTTTACCGGTAAGCGTTATTCTCCTTATCAACCACATATTATTGCAACCAATGGAAAAATTCATGATGAGTTGGTGGCGATTGTGAATGGTGCAGATTTATAAACTTACCCCCTTAGGCAACCCTTGTGTATTAGCGACTGTTCGGTTAGGTAGCTTACTCACGAATTCGCCAAGACACAAGCAATCACCAAGAAAATATTTATAATAGTTATCCGAAGAATATGAGTGAGCAAAGAACTGAAATAGCAGAACTGGGTGAGTTTGGATTGATCGATCATCTTACCAAGAATTTCGAAATACATAATGCCTCCACTGTATTAGGTGTGGGTGATGATGCAGCAGTGATCGATCATTTTGGTAAACAAACGGTAGTTTCCACCGATCTTTTATTGGAAGGGATACATTTTGATCTGATGTATACGCCACTCAAACACCTCGGCTACAAAGCGGTGATGGTAAACCTGAGCGATGTATATGCCATGAATGCAATACCTACACAGGTTACCATAAGCATCGGCATTAGCAACCGTTTCAGCCTGGAGGCTTTGAATGAATTTTACGAAGGTGTTTTTATCGCCTGCGAAAAACATGGGGTTGACCTGGTAGGTGGCGATACCAGTACTTCCAATAAAGGTTTTATTATTTCGGTTACTGCTATTGGCGAAGTAGCTCCTAATAAATTTGTAAAACGCAGTACCGCCGAAAAAGGGGACCTGATCTGTGTTAGCGGAGACCTGGGTGGCGCTTTTCTCGGATTAACTTTAATGGAAAGAGAAAAAAAGATCTATCTCGAAAGCCCACAAATTCAGCCCGACCTTGAAAACGAAAGTTATATCGTAGGCCGTTTATTAAAACCCGAAGCCAGGAAAGATATCATTGAGTTCTTTGAGCGGAACGAAATTATTCCAACCGCTATGATGGACGTAAGCGACGGCATCAGCAGTGAAGTATTGCATCTTTGTAAACAAAGCAGCCTGGGTTGCGTTGTGTACGAAGAAAAAATTCCGATATCCGACCAGAGCCGGCAGGCCGCTTACAAATTTGGTTTGGATCCAACCGTTTGTGCCCTGAACGGGGGTGAAGATTATGAACTCATCTTTACCCTTAAGCAGGAAGACCATGATAAGATCACTTTAAACGAAGAGATCAGCGTGATTGGCTATATGACAGATATTGAAGAGGGTTGTAAATTGAACACGAAAGGCGGAAACACATTTAATATTACCGCTCAGGGCTGGAATGCTTTTCAGAAATAATTTTCCGCTAATACCAAACAACAAAAAACTTAGTTTTAGGCTCATATAAACCGGCTAACCTTTTTTTGAAGCCAATATTCCCGTTGGAGGCTATAAAGAAGGCCGGATAAATTATTTTGTATTATTTAATTATATATGAGAAGACCTTTACTTACCGTAACCCTTACTACCCTCTGCTTTGCAGCATTGATGCTGTTAAGTAATACCCATGGGTTTTCGCAAACCGGTTCAGATTCAACGGCTATTATCAAAAAAGATTCCCTTCCGAAAAAAAAACGGGTACGCTTAACGCCTGCCGGCGATTTTGACCAGCGGTTTTCGTTTATCAGTAATGGGGGTGTAAATATCTGGGGCTACCGTATTGGCGCTTTGATTAACGATACCTATAAAGTAGGTATTGGCGGCTATTTTTTGAAACAGGAATTATCGGGTGTAAAACTGGATGCAACAGGTGTGCCGATCAATCAACTGACCAAAAGCCTGTATTTCGGAACCATTTATTATGAGCCTTTTCTCTTCCGGAGGAAAAGATGGGAGATGAGCATGGTATTCGAACTGGGATATGGTAAAGCAGAATTGGATTCGTCCAATAAAATTCGTGGCCGGTTTTTGACCACATCCGAAAAACAGGATTTCGTTCCTGCAGGTATGGGATACTCTGTTAACTTCATCATACCTGATATCAAGGGTTTGCATTTTTTAACCTATTTGGGATTAAATGGTATGCTGGGCCTGCGCAAAGCCGTATTCAACAGCGATCTGAAATATAATTATGATGGCTGGTACTGGAGTATTGGCAGCGCCGTCTTTATTGATAAGATTTTCGCGGATCTGAAAGGCAAGAATAAAAAATCAGCACCCACTAATTAATCACACACACTGATCCCGGTTACTTCCAGTGAATCATTCAGGAAAACAAGATTGGCATCAAACCCTTTTTCAATTTTTCCCATTGTATTGTCTTTCCCCATTACCTGTGCAGGATATAAACTAACCATACGCAAAGCTTCATCAGCATCGATACCCACTTTATGAATCAGGTTCTGCAAAGATTTACCCATGGTTAATGCAGAACCGCTGAGTATCCCATTGGATTCATAACGGTCTTCCTGTAAATGATGGGGATAAGAGCCCTCTGTGGTTTCGGTAACTGCGTCTGTTATCACAAACAATCTTTCCTGCAATTGTTTTTTAGCAATTTTAATCGCAGAAAAATCAACATGAAAACCATCGGGTACAATACTGCACATTACCTGTGGGTGATTGAATATAGCGCCCACCATTCCCGGTGAGCGGTGTTGCATCGGGCTCATGGCATTGTATAAATGCGTAGCGGTATGTATGCCAGAATCAAATGCTTCCGTTGCCTGTTCGTAAGTGGCATTGCTATGCCCGGCAGAAATGATCACACCGAAAGAGCGGATCAATTCGATTACTTCTTTACTACACACTTCCGGCGCCAGTGTGATCATGGTAATCACATCTTTCCCATATTCTAA
This sequence comes from uncultured Sediminibacterium sp., assembly GCA_964519475.1. Classification (GTDB taxonomy): domain Bacteria; phylum Bacteroidota; class Bacteroidia; order Chitinophagales; family Chitinophagaceae; genus Sediminibacterium. The sequence continues at coordinate 170,298 of CAZFKE010000006.1, read as the reverse complement.
TAACGCTTTGGCTTCTGCTATTGACGGTGAATGAATATATGCTTCCAGATGCGCGCCCCGTTTTATTGTATTGATCCATGGCCCTTCTACATGTAAACCAATACAACCCTTGCCTCCCTCTTTCCAATACGCTTTTACAGCATCAATAGCGCGATAAAAAACATCGTAACTATTCGTGGCAACCGTTGGCTGAAAATGTGAGGCTCCGCCTTCCGAACAATACGCATATAATTTATGCAGGGAATCTGCATCCGGGTAAACGGATAATAATTTTCCATAAGCACCATAGATCTGTATATCGATAAAAGCGGGCGCAATCACAGCATGTGTTGAAACAGGCATCGCCTTATCATTAACAGAAGGCAATACATTTATGATCTTACCTTCACTTACATATACAAGCTGCTCGTCAAGCCATTCTGTTCCGGTAAATATTTTTCCGGCTTTATATACTTGTACATCCTTATTCGCCATCTTTCGGTACAATTTTAAAATTATCGGCATCTTTCCAGAATGGAAAACGTTCCCTTATTTCCTGCAGCGGCTCTTTTTGTAATATTATCGTATGTATCTCTTCCGCTTCATTTTTATGGTAAAGCGTATTGCCCAATGCATCCAGCACCATACTATCGCCGCTGTGATGAATATTGTTCCCATCATCTCCCACCCTGTTAACACCAATCACATAACATTGGTTTTCGATGGCCCTGGCCGTAAGTAACGATTTCCATGCATGCGATCTTTTTTCGGGCCAGTTCGCTACATATAACAATACATCATATTCCGGTACCTCTTTGCTTTCCTGTCTTGCCCATACCGGAAAACGGAGATCATAACAAACCTGCAGGTTAATTTTCCAGCCCTTCACCTGGGCAATCAGCCTTTTATGTCCTGCTGTATACTCCTGGTCCTCTCCTGCAAATGCAAAGCGGTGTCGTTTATCATAATAACCCAATGTGCCATCGGGCAATACCCAGAGCAGGCGGTTATAAAAATGTTCCCCTTCCGATATGATCACACTGCCGGTTAAAATAATTTTCTTAGTAACCGCCATTCGTTTCATCCAGCTAACCGTTTCTCCGTCCATGTCTTCGGCAAGCACTTTCGGCTTCATACTAAACCCTGTGCTGAACATTTCAGGCAAAACCACAATTTCTGTACGTTCCTGTATACCCAGGATTTTTTTCTCGAACATAGCCAGGTTAGCGGCTTTGTTTTCCCAGTGTAATTGAGACTGTATCAGCGTAAAACTGAGTGTTGACATGAAAGCTGTTTAAAATTTACTGCAAGTTAATGCAAACGGAAGCTTACTGTAAAAGAACCGTATTGCTGGTCCCTTAACTGGTTAACCGCCTCCCGGGTCTGGTATACCCAGGCTGCTTTTGTTGACCACCTGTTTGCCGCATAACAAATGCCAAGGCTTTGCTGGAACATCCACCGTTCGGGTGTTCCCAAAATAGCACCCGTTCCTTTATGTAATAATCCACCCTGAACCGTAGCATTGTATGTCTGGTAAATAACCTGTGGGTACCAGTATAGAAATAATTCAAATTTTCTGCGGCTGGTTTCTGTTCCTGTTGAAGCCCTGGCATTCCATAACGCGGCGCTACTATTCTTTTCAAAACTTCCGATTACCGTATACATCCCAAGACCGGCATTGCTAAAGCTGGTACCCAGGTTAACGGCCGCCTGCGGAACAAGTTTGATCCAGGTGCTGTCTTCCACCAAAGTATGGGCATACCATACGCCCAAATCAATACCCAAAGCATTCCGTACCTGGTATTCCCACCCATTAAACCGGCTATAACCCAATAATGTATGATAGCCGTTCTGCAAACCTTCGCCCCAAGATGCCGGTCCCAGTTCACTTACAGTGGCACTGTATTGGAAAACGGATTCTTTTTTATGAAACCGGGTTTCGGCATATTTAATGAAAAGCAACCCGCAGTAGGGCCTGTCAATATCCGAGTTCATTAGCGCCCGCTTGGAAAGCGGGGTATAGATCATTTGTCCGAACTGGTAATTTTTAATCCGTTTATTGCCTGCTTTTTCACTCGCCTTAGACAGTGAAAAAAATACACCATTGGTATAGTATGCATCTCTTTTCTGAAACAGGTAGGCATCATTCTCTGTGGTAAACGAAACCTCTTTTCCAAAAACAGCTGGCATTTTTTCCTGAGCGGTTAGGGTTTGCACAAACCATAAAAAAACAATTATATATACAAACAAACGAACCTGCATAGTCTTCTTCATTAAGGTCATTCTGTCAAACCGGTTTTGATCTTTTTGATCATCGCCAAAATTGCCGGCATTTCATATCCTTTACGGGCAAGATAAGCGATGGTTTTAGCCTGCCGGTTCAGGTATTGTTCGCCTGTAAGGGTTTTCCATTTACCGATGGCCAGTTTTTCCAAAACGCCGTTATAATCCTCGCCGGATAGCTCTTTTACTGCTTTCTTAATATTGGCTTCGCTCACTCTTTTTTGCCTTAATTCATATACGATCTTAACCTTTCCCCATTTTTTTTGCCTGAAATGGCCGCCGGCAAACTGGATGGCAAAGCGCTCCTCGTTCAAATAACCTTCTTCTATCAACCTCATTATCAGTATCTCCACATCTTTTTTACCCAATAACATGCCAAAAAGTTTTTCCCGCACTTCGTAATGGCATCTTTCACGGTAGCTGCAATAGTGCTTTATTTTGGACCAGGCCTGATCGGGTGTTTCGCTTCTTTTAAACGAGCTCATTCTTTACAGATGATTTATAACACTTATATTTGAATGGGCTGCGGCAAATAGCTGCGCCAGCACCAAAGTAACATAATCTTTATCTACCCATGCCGTTTGCAAAACATAAGGTTTGCCTGATAGATGATGATAACATCTACCAGTTTACTGCACGCAGGATTCTGGAATTAACCGGGCTGGCAGGTGAGATACAGTCTTTCTACAACGGTAAGGAAGCCATCACCTATTTTAAAGATGAGCGGAATCTCCAATCGGAAAACCTGCCGGATGTAATTTTTCTCGATATCAATATGCCCGTTATGAATGGATGGGAGTTTCTGGAAGAATACAAGACTATACATTCTCATTTCCCAAAACACATTGTTGTCTATGTGGTAAGTTCTTCCATCGATGATAATGATATGCGAAAATCGAGGGAATACAAGGAAGTTTCTGATTATATTATAAAACCGGTTAACCGCGATAGGTACAAAGAATTAATCAGTAACCTGTAAGCTCCAATCCACAACTCATTCACATTCCCCTTTTTATGCGCCGGCTCCCTGAATTCTCTTTCGGGATATTAACATTTTACAGTAGGTTTGTTGCAACCTAAATTCTGCAGAATGAAATTTATTGTTTCGTCCTCTTCTCTCTTAAAACACCTGCAGCAGATCAGCGGTGTGATCAATGCCAATACGGTATTACCGATACTGGAGGACTTTTTATTTGAGATCCAGGACAAAAAGCTCAATGTAGTAGCCACCGACCTCGAGACCGTGATGCGGGTACAAATGGATGTGGAAAGCAAGACCAATGGCAAAGTGTGTATTCCGGCCAAAATATTGCTTGATTCGCTGAAAAATATCGCCGATCAGCCACTCACTTTCAATATCGACAAAAGCTTTGCCGTAGAAATTACCAGCGATAACGGTAAGTACAAAGTAATGGGCGAAAACCCGGATAATTTTCCGAAAGAGCCCGCTGCAGATGATACCACCGGTTTTACCATGAGCAGCAGCGCATTATTAACTGCCATCAACAAAACTTTGTTTGCCGTAAGCAGCGACGACCTGCGCCCCGCGATGACGGGTGTATTCTTTGAACTCACCAAAGACAGCGTACAATTTGTAGCCACCGATGCACACCGCCTGGTTCGTTATAAAAGAACCGATACCAAGGGTGCCAAAACAGATTCTTTCATCGTTCCCAAAAAACCGTTGAACCTGTTAAAAAATGCATTGCCCGATAATGAAGATGCGTTAACAGTAAGCTATAACAGCAACCACCTGTTTGTGAACCATGGTTCTACACAGATGATCTGTCGTTTGATAGATGCCCGTTTCCCTGATTACAAAGTGGTGATCCCGGCTGATAACCCTTACCGCCTGATCGTAAACAAAGGCGATTTCCAAAATGCATTGCGCCGCGTGAACGTATTTAGTAACAAAAGCACAAACCAGGTGGCCCTGAGCATTACCGGAAGCGAATTACAGATGGCCGCGCAGGATGTAGATTTCAGTTTTGAAGGCAATGAGCGCATGAACTGCCAGTATGATGGCGAGGACCTCCAGATTGCTTTCAACGCCAAATTTCTGATCGAAATGCTGAATGCAGCTGATACGGAAGATATACGTCTGGAACTCTCTACCCCCACCAAGGCCGGGCTGATCAAACCCAGCGAACAGGCAGAAGGCGAAGACCTGTTGATGCTGGTAATGCCTTTGATGTTGAATAATTAATCAGGGGTATATTTTTTGCCACAGACAGCACAAATTTTCACAGCGTTCTTATGTAAAAATTTGTGCCGTCTGTGGCAATTTTTTTTGAAATAGGTGTAACTCTCGGTTTTGTTCGTAAATTAATAGCACAAACCGATTGCTGCCATGATAGAATCTATTGTTAACTACTTCTCGCATATATCCAGCCTGCACAGGGCGCTGATCCTTGCCGGCGGTATCACTTTCTTCTGGTTGATCGAGGGAGGTATTCCTTTATTCAGCTTTACCTATAATAAATGGAAACACGCATCCATCAATATCTTTTTTACCATCACCACCATCGTGATCAATTTTTCTTTTGCCGCGGTAATCTTAAAAACCAGTGATTGGGCCGTGGAACACCAGTTTGGCCTGTTGCAGATGTTTCCCATGCCTTTATGGGTATTTATGATCTCGGCTTTATTACTACTCGACCTTGTAGGCGCATATTTCATCCACCTCATTGAACACAAGGTAAAATGGATGTGGAAATTTCATATGGTGCATCATGCCGATACGCATGTGGATACCACTACGGCTAACCGTCACCATCCCGGCGAAAGTTTGTTCAGGGCTGTATTTACTTTGCTGGGCGTAATTATTTGCGGGGCTCCCATTTGGTCTGTAATGATGTACCAAAGTATGAGTGTGGTGCTTACCCAGTTTAACCATGCCAATATCCGTTTACCCCTGAAGCTGGATAATGCATTGAGCTGGTTTTTAGTCTCACCCAATATGCACAAGGTTCACCATCATTATGTACGCCCCCAGACAGACAGTAATTATGGAAATATTTTTTCCATCTGGGACCATGTTTTCGGAACATTTAATTACACACCTATCGAAGACATAAGATACGGCCTTGATGTATTGGATGGAAATAAAGACGAGAACCTTGGGGTTCAGTTAAAAATTCCTTTTGATCCCACAGTGAAGACGGATTATTGATTTGAGAAAACTGCATCTTTGCGTAAACACGTTTTCATGAAGATCTGTGCTTTCATACCGGCACGTTATGCCGCCACCCGTTTTCCCGCCAAGCTGATGCAGATACTGGGTAACAAAACCGTTATCCGCCACACCTATGATAATACCGTAGCCACAGGTTTATTTGATGCCGTATATGTAGTAACCGACAGTGAGCTTATTTATGATGAGATCATTGACCATGGCGGAAAAGCCGTGATGAGTAAAAAAAACCACCAGAGCGGCAGCGACAGAATTGCCGAAGCGATGGTTGATCTGGATGTAGATATTGTGATAAATGTTCAGGGCGATGAACCTTTTGTAAAACGCGACCCGCTGGAAAAACTATTACAGGTGTTTGAAGGAGAAGCCGGGGAAAGTATTCAGGTGGCTTCTTTAATGCAGGTGATGAAAGAACCCTCTTTTATCAATGACCCTAATTATGTAAAAGTGGCGGTTGATAAAAACATGAATGCGCTTATGTTTTCCCGAAGCGTCATTCCCTATCCGCGCAGCAAGGATGCAACAACGGTTTATTACGAACATATTGGCGTTTATGCATTCCGTAAACAAGCCCTGCTCAATTTCACCAATTGGGAAATGACGCCGCTGGAAAGAACAGAAAAAATTGAATGCCTGCGGTATTTAGAAAATGGTATCTCGCTAAAAATGGTGGTTACAGAATATATGGGTGTAGAGATTGATACACCCGAAGACTTGGCAAGAGCGGCGAAACTTCTTGAATGATGCATATTGATTTTATTTTCCGGTTCTGTCTTGTTTATTTCTTTTGCAGCACCATTTTTTTGACAAATATGGCTATGAATTAGTCGGGCTTCTTTAATCCGCTTACCTTTTTTTACACAACCGGCCAATAAATACATCTTCGGGCAGCGAATTACTACTTGTCTCAGCCATGTCAACATTCATCATTCCTTATTCAATATCCTCTTTACTTCCATATTCTTTGCGTAATATTCCCCCGGCATTACTTATCTTTCTAATTCAAAACTCGATTGCACATGAATAAGAGTAAGCTTGTACGCTGGTCTATTGTTGTGGCCCTTGCCGGTTTTATTTTTGGATTTGACACGGTTGTAATCTCCGGCGCCAACCAACCCATTAAAGAACTCTGGCACACATCTCCTTTGTTTCATGGCTTCTTTATTATGTCGATGGCTTTGTGGGGTACCGTACTGGGCGCCATCTTCGGCGGCATTCCTACCGAGATCTTTGGCAGAAAAAAAGTGCTATTATGGGTAGGTATCTTATTCGCTATTTCTGCTTTCGGTTCTGCGTTTGCTACCAATCCTTATATGTTCTCTTTCTTCCGGTTTATGGGCGGTGTGGGTATTGGTGTTTCTTCTGTGGTGGCGCCGATCTATATTTCTGAAATTTCAACGCCCGTAACCCGGGGAAGATTAGGCGCCTTATACCAGTTTAATATTGTATTCGGTATCCTGATCGCATTCTTATCCAATTATTTTTTACAGGGTGTGGGTGGCGGTAACGATTGGCGCTGGATGCTGGGTGTATTGGCCATACCGGCCTCACTATATACTTTACTGGTATTTGGAATTTCTGAAAGTCCGCGCTGGCTTATCACCAAAAAAAATGCGCTCGCAGAAGCAAAAGATATTATGCTACAAATTGGTGTTACAGATGTAGAAGCAGAAACGGCCTCCATTATACAGAGTAATCAGCATGAAGCTACTGCTGGGAAAGCAGCGGTTTTTTTTAACCATAAGCACAAAAAGATTATATACCTCGCTTTTATGGTGGCGTTTTTTAACCAGGTATCGGGTATTAATTTTATTCTTTATTATGCGCCAGAAATTTTGGAGAAAGCCGGACTGGCAGCAAAAGAATCTTTGTTCAACTCGATTGCTATTGGCGGAATCAATCTTGCTTTTACTTTTGTGGGTTTGTACCTGATTGATCGATTGGGCAGAAAAACTTTGCTGATCATCGGGTCCTTGGGATACCTACTCAGTTTATCCATGGTATCACTTGCTTTTTACCTCCATACCGGCCCTGTATTCCTGATGAGTTTCCTGTTGCTCTTTATTGCGGCACATGCTATTGGCCAGGGTGCGGTGATCTGGGTATTTATTTCCGAGATCTTTCCGAATAAGATAAGAAGCGCCGGGCAATCATTCGGCGCCAGTGTGCACTGGGTATTTGCGGCTGTAATTACATTGATCACGCCTATTTTTCTGGATAAAGACAACGGCATATGTAAAGATAACCCCTGGCCCATTTTTGCCTTCTTTGCTTTTATGATGCTCTTGCAATTGGTTTGGGTATTAACCAGTGTTCCCGAAACAAAAGGCGTTTCGCTGGAAGAGCTGGAGAAGAAACTGAGTATCTAATCTTTCTGCAATTAGTTAGGGGTTCTTTTTTTCTGCGGCTTCCGGAAGGAAATACAAATTCTTCGCGTCCGATTGTAACAATTTTGCTTATCTTTTATCGTTTCTTACTCTACCGTAAGTACCATGAAAAAGATCAGAGTTACGTTTTCGCGCATAATGGATAAGAAGATCCGGTGGATCCTTGCTTTCTCTTTGCTGGCGTTTGTTTTATTCCTACTTGTCCTATCAGAACAAAAAAAAAGCCAGGATTCTTCCCGCGCACTGGTAGACCATACCCACCTTGTTATAAAAAAAATTGATACGGTAGGCCTTTTATTTGCAGAAGCAGAAGCCGCCACCAGAAGCTACCTGGTAACCCATGATCCGGATTGGCGGAAACAAGTGCATTTTTTACATTCGCTTATTAATACTTCTGTTTCAGAACTATGGAAACTTACGATTGATAATTCTACACAACAGGTAAACATTAAAAAGCTAAATACACTTAGAGTTCAGAAAGAGCTTTTTCAGATCCGCCTGCTTTCCGGGAAGCTAAATGCCGACTCCATTATTCAAAAAATAAAACCTAACGGTGAGGGCCCCGTTATCAGCCAATCTACAAAAGATCTCCTCCGTAACATCCGCGATATTGAGGAAGCATTGTTGATCCAACGGATGGCCCGGAATGAAAGCAGTTATCAAACCAGTATCTATATTGCATTTGGCGGAGGCATTTTTGCCCTGTTACTGGTACTGGCCATCCTCTCGCAGTTGAACCAGGATATCAATCTTCGAAAAAAAGCAGAAGAAGAATTATATACCAGTGAAGAAAAATACCGGAACCTGATTGAAAATGCCGGTGCGGTTATGTACACATCCAACGCGAAAGGACTTATCACTTTTGCCAATAACCGGGTAGCCGAATTAACGGAATATTCTGCAGAAGAGTTAACCGGTAAACATTTTGCCTTATTAATCGATCCCGCATGGAGCGAATCTGTTGTCCGTTTTTATGTTGACCAGTTTCAGCAAAAAAAACAGTCATCGCACCTTGAGTTCCTGATCAAAACAAAATCCGGGAAAAATAAATGGGTAGAGCAATCGGCCCAGTTATTGTCTGATGATACAGGCATTATCGGTTTCCAATGCATGGTAAAAGATATTACCGAGCAGAAACAGGTAGAAGAGGAATTAAATTTATCTGAAGCAAAACGAAAAGAAAATGAATACCGGCTCAATGCCATAATGGATAATTCTACCGCACTTATTTATATAAAAGATCTGGAGGGCCGTTATGTAATGGCCAATCATAAATTTCTAAATTTTTTTGGCCTTAGTCAGGAGCAGGTAATCGGTAAAAAGGATGATGATTTTAATGATGCGGAACTGGCCACGCATTATAAGAGAACGGATAACCAGGTAATTTCTACGCTTGAACCGATAGAAACTGAAGAGATCATACATACGCCGACAGGAGAAAAAAATCTTTTACTCTTAAAGTTCCCGCTTTTATCTCCCGACCGCGTACTGCTGGGTGTAAGTGGTATTGCTACTGACCTTACCGAAAAAACAGCGTTACTCAGGCAAACCACAGAAGCGCTTCAAAAAGCAGAATCCGCACACCAGATCCAGGAGCAATTCCTGGCCAATATGAGCCATGAGATCCGAACGCCGATGAACGGGATACAGGGCATGACAAGACTGTTGCTCGAAACACAACTGTCTGAAGAACAAAAACGCTTTACCCATATCATCAGCCGCTCACTAAACAACCTGGTGGTGGTGGTTAATAATGTATTGGATTTTTCAACCCTCAAAACGGGTAAACTCACCCTCGATAGTTTTGCCTTTGACCTGCAGGAATTATTGGATGAGGTAAAGAAATATTTTGAACCCGCGTTAACACACAAAGAACTAACGTTTAAGTTGAGTATAACAAAAGAGGTTCCCCGGTTTATGAAAGGAGATGCTTCCCGCTTAAAGCAGGTATTAACCAACCTTATCGGTAATGCCATCAAATTTACTGATAACGGAAGCATTCATTTATCGGTAAGCCCGCAAAAACAAACGGATGATAAGATCCATATTCTGTTTACACTTACCGATACCGGCATTGGTATTCCCCAAGATAAACTGGATACCATTTTTGAAAGCTTTGCGCAGGCAGAAAAAAAGATTTCCAGCGGTTACGGCGGGGCAGGATTGGGCTTAACCATCAGCAAAGGGTTGATTGAGTTACAGGGCGGGTCTATTTCAGTAAAAAGTACCCAGGGCAAGGGTTCGGTTTTTTCTTTTATCATTCCCTTTGAACGAACAAAAAGTGAAGACCTTGTAGCCACACAAAGCGATTATACAGAACAGCTTTCCGGTAAAAGGATACTGGTAGTAGAAGATAATGCAGTTAACCAGCGGCTGATAGAATTTGTATTAAAAAAAGTAAATATCAAGCCCGACCTCGCTGCTAATGGAAAAGAAGCCATTGCACTTTGTGAAAAAAATGCATCATATGATCTCATCATCATGGACCTTCAGATGCCGGTAATGGATGGTTATGAAACCACTATTTACCTGCGCCAGCAGATGAAACTCACAACACCCATCATTGCCATGACGGCTACGGCCCTGAAAGAAGACCAGGAAAAAAGTGCAGAAGTGGGTATGAATGATTTTATGATCAAGCCATTTGATTTTAATGATCTGTATACCCGGATGACAAGGCTGCTATTGAATATCCATGTCGATCCGCAACCCATGCAGAAAGCCGCTGAAATTTCTGAGGATATCTTATACAACCTGGCATTATTGGAAGAACTGGACGATCCTGCCTATGTAGCCGAAGTGGTTTCTTTCTTTCTTGAAAATGCACCAAAAGACATCGAAGAATTAACCCATTTGGCCAAAGAAAGCGACTGGGCTGCTGTAAGTAAAAAAGCACATAAGATAAAGGGCGCGGCAGCCATGTTACAATCCACTCGCCTGGCAGCCATCCTGGCCAATATTGAAACAGATGCAAAAACAACGGATCATCTTGAAACCCTGCCTAAAATGGTTACCGAGGCAACGGATCTTTTTGTAACAATGCGAAAACAACTGGAAGAAGAGTTGATACGCCTAAAAAAAGAGCTGAGCCCAGAAAGCTGAAATAGTTTATTTTTGAAAAAAAGAATTCCCCCCCCTTATGAAAATCCTGGTGGCAGAAGATGAGCCAATGTTACTAAAAACCATCGAGCTGAAGCTTAAAAAAGAAGGGCATGAGGTTATTGCCACCGCTGATGGACGGGAAGCGCTGGAGCAACTTGAGAAAGAAATACCCGATCTGATCATAACCGATATTATGATGCCCTATGTATCCGGCCTGGAAATCATCAACTTTGTGCGTCAGAAAATGAATAAAAAAATCCCCATCATTATGCTCTCCGCAATGGAGCAGGAAAAAGTGGTGATGGAAGCCTTTGAGCTGGGCGCAGATGATTATATTACCAAACCTTTCAGTCTTAACGAACTGGCTATCCGCGTAAAGCGGTTATCCCTCAGAAAGGTATAAGCACTATCAAACCATTTCCGGTTTTGCGCCGTATTTATCAGACAAACCCATCCAAGACCTGCATGATGATCAACAAAAAAATATGGCGGGCAATCTTTCTGTTTTTTTCTTTAAGCTGCTCCGCTGTATTATTTGCGCAGGACACAATTAGCGCCGACGGACTAATGGCCGAAGCCAGGAAAGCGGCTTTCGACAAAAATGACTATCCGGCAGCAAAAGCATTTTTGTATAAAGCGATTAAGAAAAATCCAGATTATAAAGACCTGAGAATTTTTTTAGGTAGAATTTATACCTGGACCAAAAATTACGACAGTGCACGTATCTGTTTCCAATACATACTAAAAACAAACCATGATGAGGAGGAGGCTGTGTTAGCCTATATAGATCTCGAATATTTTGCAGACAATTATGATAAAGCATTACTGCTCTGCCGTTCCGGCGTACAAAATAACCCGGCTTCTGAAGCACTTATGTTTCGTGAGGCAAAAATCCTGTATGCTCTGAAGAAAACAAATGAGGCAGATCGCGCGCTACAAAAACTCCTGCTTCTGCATGAAAATAATGCCGAAGCAAAGAGCCTGCTCAAAAAGATTCGTGAAGAAAAATACAATAGTAAGCCGGATAGTGCCATCAGTATACAGCAACATGTTGCTATATCGAATGAAGACAGTCTTTCAGCAGACGGCCTCCTGCTAATGGCTCGAAAAGCGGCATTTGATGATAAAAATTATGATCTGGCAAAATACCGCCTGTACAAAGCATTAAGGATAAGCCCAAATTATGCAGACATCAAAGTATTCCTTGGCCGTTTACATACCTGGTCTAAGAATTACGATAGTGCGCGTTATTATTTTTCTGATGTATTAAAAAAAGATCCGGCTTATGAAGATGCTTCTTCTGCATTAGCGGATCTTGAATATTGGAACGACGATAATAAAAAAGCCCTGCAGGTAACTGACAGCGCCCTGCAGTATCATCCCGCATCGGAAACCCTCTTAGTAAGGCGTGCAAAGATCTTATATTTTTTACGTCGTTTTGGAGAAGCACAAACAGCGATTGATAAAGCCTTAATCACCAACAGGAATAATACGGAAGCACGGTCACTCTCGGTAAGGATCCGCGAGTCTGCCTCCAAAAACAAGATCGGGTTAAGTTACGATTATGTATATTTTGATAAACAGTTTGCCGACCCCTGGCACCTGGCCAGTTTTGATTATACCCGGACCACCGGTATTGGTTCCATCACGGGCCGTATCAACTATGCCAACCGTTTTACAGAAAATGGTGTGCAATATGAAGTTGAAGCCTACCCGCATATTTCCAAAACCTTTTATAGTTATGTAAATCTGGGCTATTCAGACAATGTGGGTGTATTTCCGCAATGGCGCGGAGGATTTTCTTTGTATGCAAACCTGCCTAAAAGTTTTGAAGCCGAGCTGGGTATACGCATGTTGCGTTTTTCGGGCGACCCGGTTTATATCTATACTGCCTACATAGGCAAATATTATAAAAGCTGGCTCTTTAGTGGCAGAACCTATCTTACACCCAGCAGCTTTACCAAAACCGTTTCTGCCTCATACAGTATAGGTGCCAATTATTATTATGGTAGCGCCGATGATTTGATCGGGTTTACTGGAGGATATGGCATCTCGCCCGATGACCGTTTAAATTCTATCCAATTGGATAATACTATCAGGCTGGTCTCTTATAAGGCCGGACTCAGTTTTAAAAAGAAAGTATCAAAATTCAGCGTGATCAGTTTTGCTGCAAGTTGGTTTAACCAGGAGTATCTGCCACAAAAAAAAGGTAATCAATATCAAATCAGTGCAGGATGGCTTTATCGCTTTTAAAACCCAGTATCGGTTCCATTTTACGGGCTATTTTATTGTTGCTTTTTCTGCTGCCGATATGGATGCTGATTATCTGGTTATGCACCGATAAAAGAAAACTGGTGATTGCTATTATTGATAAGACCATGTTTACCCCAAATGGCCAGGAGCATATTTCGTTTAACTGGGTATTGAATCAGGAAAAATTCTCCAAGACTAATACAGATTTGTATCGCAAGGAAAGAGATTACTTTGGTTTTTTTCCATTAGAAAAAGGAGAGTTTCAACTCAAGGGACTAGAACGCTTTAATTCAGATCAGCTTAATCGATTAAGTAATGATGCCGATGCTGCCTACATAACGGACCCTTATGGTAGCATATTCAGAAAGGAGTGGTATGGACATGGTGATATAAAAGAAAGATCAGGCATTGTATTTGGCGGGATGAGCGAGCAGGATCTTTATCTGCTGCAACAGATGCGCAAAAAACATAAACTCATTATTACAGAATTCAATTGCCTGGCTTCTCCAACTCCTCCAGCTGTGCGTAGCGAGTTTGAACAAACATTTGGTATTAAATGGACCGGATGGATTGGCCGGTATTTTGAATCGTTTGATACAACCACAACTAAAGAACTTCCTTCCTGGCTCATTAAAAATTATAGGAAACAGCACAATGACCGATGGCCTTTTACTAAAAGCGGTATTGCCTTTGTGCATTCAGACGAAAGGATCGTGATATTAGAAAACGATACGCATCTGAATAAAGAGCTTCCTTACATTTATTCTACTGAGGAAGGGCAAAACCATTACGGATTATCAGCCAAAATACCCTACTCATTCTGGTTTGATGTGATTCAGGCCGACACATCCTTTAACCATGTGATTTCTACTTTTCAGATAGATGTAAATGATGCAGGAAGAAAGGTTTTGGAATCAAGCGGACTAAAACCAAGTTTTCCGGCGGTAACAGTGCATCTTAACAAAGATTACCGTTTCTATTATTTCTCTGCAGATTTTGCAGATAACCCTATTTCTTTCACTTCTTCGTATTTTAAAGGAATTCGCTATTTTAAATGGCTCATGTACAACAGCCACAATACGATGGAACGCAAAAGTTTTTTCTGGAGATTATACCAGCCGCTCGTTACCACTATCCTGAATGATTATTATAAAGTGATAAAGCCCCAAAAACCTTCTTAATGGATTGTGAATTTCTGCAGCAGGCTGTCGGGTACAATCCGTAGTCTACCCAGAAAATTATTGTTCCGGCTTTTAAATCTTCCGAAAGCGGCTTTTAATTCGTTCGATAGGGCATCGTTTTTTTCAGGCAGCAGGTCCATATTGCTCCTAATAGAATAGAGGTCTTCTCCATTTAGTAAATAATTACCCATTATAAAATCGATCATGTCTGTTTTTGTCTGCATGATCGGGTAAGCGTGTATATTCCTGAACTGGCGGCTTGTATCGAGGCCGGCTCCCATCCAGCTTGCGGCTTCCGGTACATTCAACCCATATCCCTCTTTCAGCCAGGCCAATAAGCTTGGCGTAATGTCGAAATGAGTTGAAATAGATTTAAATTTAGCTGTTCGCTTTAAGAGTGGAGAATAAATCAACAATGGTACGTGATAGCGATCTATTTTACTGCTCATCGGTATTTCGGGCATCCGATGATCACCGGTAATCAGGAAGACCGTATTCGCAAACTCAGGTCGTTGACGATATTGATTAATGAATTTTTTGATCGCATCATCTGCGTATAAGATTGAAGCAAATTGGTATTTATATTTCCGGGTCTGGTTTTTGATATCTTCTGAGAAACCCAGTTCATTCATCCTTGTTTCAAATTTTTGTAAATACTCATCCTGCTCGTTGATCAAAAACGGATTATGTGTAGAAACCGTCAGCACTACACTCAGATCTGGCTTTTCCACATTGTTCTTTGTTTCAAAAAAACGCCTGAACAGCTCTTTATCTCCATAACCCCAGCTAAACCCATTCTGCGAAGAAGGCATTTGTGTGTACCCGGCAGGAAATGTTTTTATATCATTAATGGCGTTAATATTATTCTTCTTCATATAAACGTCCATATTATCAAAATGCGAATCGCCTCCATAATAAAAAGAGGTATGATAGCCATTATTCTGTAAGATATTTAATAAGGATAAATGTTGGGGCATTGCTTCGCCCAATTCATTAAACCCATTTTTTGCAAAGGGCAATGAGCCAATTAAAGATGGTAATGCTGCAAATGTTCTTCCTCCTTCACTCAAAAAATTCTCCCAATACAGGCTGTGTTCAGAAAGCGAATCTATAAAAGGTGTAAAGTTTCCGAGATACGCACCTTTATTGGTAAAAGCTCTGCCAAGCCCTTCAACCAATAATATGACAATATTTGGCGGCTTTACAGAAGAAGAGAAGAATGGAGACAATACATCTCCCGAACTGTCTATGCTGTGCAGGAATGGATAGTTGTTTTCATCCAAATATTTATACACAGCCAATTTTGCATCCCCTGCGCTTGTTCTATGATCGCCTGAATAATTATTAGAATAAATATCCTGTTCTTCTTTGGGTGGAAAAAAATGATCGATGGTTGCGTTGAAAAAATGAGACAACTTGTTTAGTGAGAGATTATTGCTGTACTCCTGTCCGGGCTCCCACTCATTTACCAGTGAAGGCGCTTTGGTAAAAGCGCTGATTAGAAAAGCCACCAGGAAAATAAAATTGATCCAGCCGCCGGGTTTTATTTTTTTTGGTAAGAACATCAGCGAAGCAAGTACCAATAACACTAACAGTACAAAAGCTATAATCATAGAAAATGTGATCCCTCCTGATGCACCCACCGTTTGCCGGATATCTGCCATAGAGTAGCCCCAAAGATCTGCACCCAACGGCACCAGTGTGCTGATAAAATATTGCGAAAGCGAAACCTGTACCAATAACAATACCAGCGCTGCTACCATAAAAAAAACATGCGCCAGTTTTTTATGTATCAAATACAATAATGCAAATACGATATAGCCAGCCGCACTTACCTGTAGAAAAAACACAAGGTCTTTCGCCAGCCCCGTAGCGATCACCCTTCCCAAAAGTTTCGGTGTTCCATGTTTGATGATATCGCTGATCAGCTCGAATAACCTGGCCAGCACAAACAGCGCCAACAGAATAAGGGAATGCTTGGTGAAATAATTTAAAGAATCCGAAACAAAAGAAACAATACGGGTAATAGCAGGTATAATGGTTCGTTCTACTACCCAGGCCGGTTTCTCTTCTTGTGTTTGTATGGTTGCGGGCGCTGCAACCGTTGTAACCGGAACTCCGGTTGGGGCTGTTGTTACCGGTACAGGAGCGGGTGCAGCTCCTGTTTTTTTCTGTGCAAATCCCTGCCTCGTCATTTCGCCCCAGCCATTTTTCTTTTTAATCAGGTCTAAGTACCCTTTGATTGCGCTCCATACAACAAAGGGATGGTAATAGAGCGGTTCTGTTAATGCGGTAAGCAATAGGCGTAAAATATCAATCCTCCGTTTGTATTGATTGAACGTTAACACCTCCATCAATATGGCAAAAGAAGAATAGAGATACCCGAAACAAATGATGAATATAAAAAAGGAAAAGAAAAAGCCCCAATCAAGGTAACCGGTCCAGGCAAAAATGAAGAAACAGATAAATCCGAAAAATTCAATTACCGGCGCGCACATTTCGAATAGAAACCAATACGGATAACTTAGCATGCCCAGTAAACGGTATTTCGGATTAAAGAACATTATTTTATGAAACTTTAATGTTTCAAAGGTTCCGCGTATCCAGCGGTTACGCTGCCTTCCCAGTATTTGAAAAGTTGACGGCGCCTCTGTCCAGCACAATGGATCGGGCACATAGGTAACAATATAGTCTTCTTTAATCTCCTCCATGTACCGGCGCATCCTTACCACCAGTTCCATGTCTTCGCCAACCGTTGCATGATTGTATCCGCCGCTCTTAATAGTGATCTCTTTATCAAAAGCACCAAAGGCGCCGGATATCAACATCAGTCCGTTTAAGCGGCTCCAGGCCATTCTTCCCAAAATAAAAGCGCGGATGTATTCGATGATCTGCATACGCGGCAGGTACTCTTCTGCCAGCTTTACTTTTATCAGGCGGCCATCTTCAATTATGCAGGAATTGGCAATACGCACCACGCCGCCCGAAGCAATCACCCTTTTATCTGTTTGCTCCAGGAATGGTTTAATCATTTTTAATAAAGCATCCTGCTCCAGCACACAATCCACATCAATACACACCAGGTAATTATTGGAGGAAACATTGATACCCACATTCAATGCATCCGCCTTGCCACCATTTACTTTATCTACCACAATTAGTTTGTGATAAAGATTGTTCTTGCTTTTATAAATACCCCGTATCTCTTTTGTGGAAAGTTGCTGGTTTACAAAAAAATCGATCTTCTCAAGATCGTAGGCATCGATCAGTTTTTGCAGACAATCGTCTTTACTTCCATCGTTGATAATAATTACCTCCAGGTTAGTATAGAAAATAGATAAAAGTGATCTTACATTTTCTACAATGGTTTTACCTTCATTATATGCGGGGGCCAATATGCTAACGGTAGGCGCATGAACAGAAGCGGCGAGTACCCTGTAATCTGTAAAACTATTTTTATGAAGATATTTCTTGGTTTCTCCAATTGAATACAAACCGATGAATATATAGGAAAGCAACAGCATGGCGGAATAAAAAAATATTCCGTAAGTAAGAATGCCGAATACGATATCTGTTACAAAACTCCCGTTCATTTAACGTTTTTTACATGCCTGTAAATTCTATAGTACGGCTCGGGTTGTTCGGCTCCTCTTTTTTCTAGTATCCCCATTCCCTTTTCAGAACAGGCTGCCAGTACAATAGCGGCTTTCAGTTTGATCGTATCATTTTCATGATCCAGTAATTTTTCAAGGAAAAAAACTTCCCGCTCTGTTGCTATATTTCGCAATGCATCTAATATAAAAAACTGGTTCGCCGGAGGTTCTTTACTAAAATACCCTAACAGGATAAGCGGCGTTGATTCATCTTCTAATCTTATCAGCGTTTTTAATGCCTGGCTTCTTACCGCTTTTGAAGGGTGCACCAGACAATTCACTACGTGATGGCGAGTTGATAATCATCAGCCAGCTTTAAAGCAAATACCACTACTGTTTCATTTTTAGATTGCAGCCATTGGGGTAGTTTATCAGAAATATCTTCTTTATCGGGATAAAGCCTCAGCTGTTCCAACAATTTTAATTGCTGCCATTCTGTTATCGGATAAGAAACCACATCCAGGAAACGAAGACCGGGAAAACCCGTAAGATGAATTACACCGGTCTGTGCTTCCATACGCACAAAATCATTTTTGCTGTTGGTATTCCGGTAAATGGTTTTTAGCACATCCTGCTGGTTCATCATGTACAATTCCTGTATCCCCTGTGCTTTTATATGCCAACGTTTTTTTTCGGCCACTTTTGCCAGTGAATATTTTTTTAAACCCAGTTTCTCATACAGAATAACAATATGTTCAGACACCAGCCCTGAGAAATTTTTCTTGCACCGGATCAGTTCATCCGTCACATATTGCCGCGCTACAGCATTGTTGAGTATCCGGATCATCTTACGCGGGATCTCTATCGACTCTATCGATTCTTCCATGATAATATATGATATCATCGGCTCAAGCAGTTTGCGGATACGCTCTGTATAAAAAAAGTTTCTTTTTTGATAAAAAAGACAGAGATAAATAGCGCTTACTACCAAAATGATCATCACTGCCAATACTTCTGCTCCACCCAGTAAATAGTCGGGACTCATGTATTTTGTGATGGCCTTTGTTATAAAATTATCAAGAAGATAATCCCTGCCTGTAAATAAGCTGTTATATGTTAAGGATGATAATAGCATTCTATTGTGTCAACAATCCTGTTTATTTCTCAAAAAATTAAAGATAAAAGAATCTCTGTTTCCAAAACGGATACTGGCAGATAATGATTGTGTTTTCGGAATCGCATCCTAACAGTTATGTGATCAAATGGTTCCGTGTTTGAAATTACCCTATTCTACAGTAGGTTTGCATAAGTTCCTGAAAGGATTTCCTTCGAAAATGATATCTCCCCGATAATGATTGCCGGGCGGCTATCGTAAAAAAACAAGTATGAGTTTCCGCAATTTTAAGATGGTTAGTTACGTAGTCTATGGCCGAGGCAGTTTTAACCAGTTAGATGAGATTTTAGCGCCACAGAGAAAGGGTAATGCCCCCATGGTGTTTTTGGTAGATCATTTCTTTGAAGGGAAACAACTGGTCAACCGCATCCCATTACGTGGTAAAGACAAAGTGATCTTTGCCGATGTTACGTTCGAACCCAAAACCACGCAGGTAGATAAACTTGCTCAACAGCTAAAAGACGAATTTGGCAACATTAGTGGGGTGATTGGTATTGGCGGCGGGTCTGTGATGGACCTGGCCAAAGCAGTATCGCTCATGATGACCAATCCCGGATCTTCTGCTGATTACCAGGGCTGGGACCTGGTAAAACAACCCGGCGTATACAAAGCCGGTATTCCAACTTTAAGCGGAACGGGGGCAGAAGTAAGCCGAACCACCGTATTAACCGGCCCAACACGCAAGCTCGGAATGAACAGTGATTTTACGCCGTTCGACCAGATCATACTCGATCCCGAACTCACCAAAGCGGCGCCCGAAAATCAACGCTTCTATACGGGCATGGACTGTTATATTCATTGCATTGAAAGCCTGGAAGGCACCTACCTTAACGAATTCAGCAAAAGCTATGGCGAAAAAGCTTTGCAACTTTGCCAGAAAGTGTTTGTACAAAAAAAGCAATGGGATGATGAATGCGATGATATGCTGATGATGGCATCATACGCAGGCGGCATGAGCATTGCTTACTCACAGGTGGGTGTGGCGCATGCGGTGAGTTATGGATTGAGCTATCTACTTGGCACCAAACATGGCATTGGCAACTGTATTGTGATGAACCATCTCGAAGAATATTATCCTGTCGGTGTAAAGGAATTTAAATACATGGTTGAGAGAAACAAGATCGATATCCCACAAGGCATTTGTAAAGGATTAACCGATGACCAGTTCGAGACCATGATGAATGTATCACTGGGCATGAAACCTTTATGGGAGAATGCATTGGGAAAAGACTGGGAAAAGATCATGACCCGCGAAAAACTCCGCACGCTTTACGAAAAACTCTGATAAAACAGGGTTTGCTTTTGTTATTTCGATGTATTAGTTTGTGTCAAAAAATACATATGAAAAGATTATGCTTGCTCATGTCAGCGGCTGTACTGCTTTTTTCCTGTAGTCAGCCAGCGGGTACCAAAGATCCGGCAGGTGCCTTTAATTTGGATTCTGCAAAAGCGGCTATTGATGCCAATAATGCCGTTTTGATCGCAGCCATTAAGAAGGGCGATTCTGCTTCTTTTGTTTCCTGTTATACAAAAGACGGATGTGTAATGGGCAACAATATGCCCAAAGCCTGTGGTGCAGCAGGTTTGAACCAGTTCCTTACCGGCGCAAGGCAAATGGGTATTGAAAACCTGAAACTCACGGTTACCGAAGTTATCGGTGATAAAGACCTGATTTCTGAAGAGGGTGTTTTTGAAATCTTAGCCAATGATGGTTCTACCTTAGACAAAGGCAAATACATCGTAACCTGGAAACCCGAAAATGGCGTTTGGAAAAAGTATCGCGATATTTTTAACAGCGATCTGCCTCCGGCTCCTCCGCCTCCTGCCAAAAAATAATCCAGAAAAGCCGAAGCCTGTTCTTCGGCTTTTTCGTTCCCACCTGTCTGCCGTATCTTTTGTTTTTATCTTTATCGCTATGAAATACATCTTCTATCTGCTTCCTGTACTTGCCGGCATGACCATTACCACGCAAGCCGGTGTAAACAGCCAATTGCGTGTTGCCGTTAATAATCCCTGGGTAGCTGCTTTTATTTCTTTTTTAGTAGGCAGCTTTGCTTTGGGCCTCGTCGTTATGGCAACAAAACAAACGGCCCCTTCTTTTGAACAATTACGCGGTATAGATTTGTATAAATACAGCGGGGGTTTATTAGGCGCCTTTTTTGTAACCGCTATTATTTTTTCTGTGCAAAAAATAGGAGCGGCAAATGTATTTGCATTAGTGATCGCTGCACAGTTATTCATGGCTTTGTTATATGATCACCTGGGTTCATTTGGTGTTACGCCAACGCCTATCAATCTAACAAAAATACTGGGAGCAATTATGTTGATAGGTGGCGCATACCTTGTTGTAAAAAAATAAATACGTTTTATTACCACGGCTTTTAGGCCATGAACTAAATCACATGCCGTTTTTTGTATTCGGGACTTTAGTCCCGGGTTTGCATCACCGGTAACAAAAGGCTTAAAAAGATAAACGAAAAGGATTCGGGTGCCAGCAGTAAATCATGCGCTGAATTTTCTTATCAATCATTCCTTCCATTTTATACAGGTTAGCAATTAATCCTGTAATTTAATAGCCTCCATAACCAATTCTTTTTACTCATGAGAAAACTCACTATCGCCCTGCTTTGTATGGCAGGCCTGGCAGTAGCCCATGCACAATCTTTTTTACCTTCCATGTTTACCGGTATGCAATGGCGCATGATCGGTCCTCACCGTGGCGGGCGAACCGTGGGCGCCGTAGGAGTTCCCTCGCAACCCAGTGTGTTTTATATAGGTGTAAATAATGGAGGCGTTTGGAAAACCAATGATTACGGGCGCACCTGGCATCCTATCTTCGACAAAATGCCAACAGGCTCTGTGGGTGATATTGCGGTGTCTGAATCCAATCCCAATATAGTATTTGTTGGTTGCGGCGAAGGTATCCAGCGCCCGGATCTTTCTATTGGTGATGGCGTATACAAATCCACCGATGCGGGTAAGACCTGGAAGAATATGGGATTGAAAGATGGCCAACAGATCGGTAATATCATCATCGATCCTAAAAATGAGAACCGGATTTTTGTTGCCGTGCTGGGTCACCCTTACGGGCCGAATACCGAACGCGGTGTTTACAGGAGTTTAGATGGAGGTAATAGCTGGGAACGCGTTTTATATAAAGATGAAAATACCGGCGCCATACAAGTAAGTTTTGATCCAAATAATGCAAACATATTATATGCCGATTTGTGGGCAGGCAGACAGGGCCCATGGGAGAACGGCGCCTGGAACGGAACCGAAAGCGGTATGTTCAAATCTACCGATGCTGGCAATACCTGGAAAAAACTTTCAAAAGGATTGCCCACTCCGCAAGACGGATTAGGCCGTATTGGTTTTTGTATAGCACCCAGCAACAGCAACCGTTTGTATGCTACCGTTGATGCAGGTCCGCGCTTTGGAGGTGTTTACAGAAGCGATGATGCCGGTGAATCATGGAGCAATATTAACAGCGATGAACGTTTTTGGGGACGTGGCAGTGATTTTGCAGAGATCAAAACAGATCCTAAAAATGCAGACATCGTATACAGTGCCAATGTTGTTACCTGGAAATCTGTCGATGCTGCAAAAACATGGACCGGCTTTCGCGGTGCGCCGGGTGGAGATGATTACCACCGCATCTGGATCAATCCAAATGATCCGAAAATTATGTTGATCGCACTCGACCAGGGTGGTATTGTTACGGTAAATGGCGGTGAAACTTTTTCGTCCTGGTATAATCAACCCACAGCACAGTTTTATCATGTAAATACCGACAATGCTTTTCCTTACAATGTTTATGGCGGCCAGCAGGAGAGTGGCTCGGTGGGAATTGCTTCCAGGGGTAATGACGGGCAGATTACTTTTCGCGAATGGCATCCGGTAGGCGCGGAAGAATATGGCTATATCGCACCCGATCCATTGGATCCGAATATAATTTATGGCGGTAAGATCACTAAGTATGATAAGCGTACGGGCCAGGTACAGAATATAGCACCCGAAGCGGTTCGTTCCGGCAAATATCGCTTTCTAAGAACGGCCCCTGTATTGTTTTCGCCCATCGATCCTAAAACATTATACTATGCAGGAAATGTTTTGTTTAAAACAAGAAATGGCGGCAACAGTTGGGATATCATCAGTCCGGACCTTACCCGCGAAAGCTGGGACATTCCTTCCAGCGTAGGCATTTACACAAATGAAGACATGAAAAAAATGCCCAGGCGTGGCGTGATCTATACCGTAGCCCCTTCCCATAAAAACATCAACACCATCTGGGCCGGAACCGATGATGGGTATATACAAATAACACGAGATGGCGGCAAAACCTGGAAGAATATTACCCCTTCAGAGATCACATCATGGAGCAAAGTATCTCTAATGGACGCAGGGCATTTTGATGATAACACCTTGTATGCTGCGGTAAACCGTATCCGTTGCGATGATATGCATCCTTACATATACAAAACCCATGATGGCGGTAAAACCTGGAAATTCATTACGAATGGTTTGCCCTCTAATGAACCGATTAACGTTGTAAGAGAAGATCCAAACAGAAAAGGTTTATTATTTGCCGGTTCGGAAAACGCCGTGTATGTTTCATTTGATGAGGGCGAACACTGGCAGTCGTTAAAAAATAATATGCCGCCCACATCCATCCGCGATCTGGTTATTAAAGATGATGATCTAGTATTGGGAACACACGGCCGTGGCTTCTGGATCATGGATGATATTACGCCCCTCAGGCAGGTATCGGAAAAACTTGCTGCAGAAAAAACAATCCTGTATAAACCACAAACCGCCATACGCGTTCGCTGGGATATGAATACCGATACCCCTTTGCCACAGGAAGAACCGGGTGGACAAAACCCACCGGATGGCGCCGTGATTGATTATTATTTGGCAGATAAGGCGCAGGGCGAAGTATCGCTTGAAATTGTTGATGCAACTGGAAGGCATATCCGGAAATATAGCAGCAACGATAAGCCCTATGATATTCCCGCTGTAAATATTCCTTTGTATTGGATCCGTCCGCAGCAAATGCTTTCCGGAGATGCCGGTGCACACCGTTTTCTCTGGGATATGCATTATACACCGATGAATGACCCGATAAGTTTTCCAATGACCGCTATCTATGAAAATACGGCCCCTGATAAAAGTTCACCATGGGTATTACCCGGAACCTATACCGTTAAATTAACGGTGAACGGAAAGACTTATTCTCAGCAGCTTACGATTAAAATGGACCCCCGCGTAAAAACAAGTTTAGCTGACCTGCAAAAGCAACATGCCCTTTCTCTTATGTGTTACGAAGGGCGTGAAAAAATAAAGAAAACAGTAGCAGATATTGCCAATGCAAGAACGCTCTTGAAAGACCTGCTCGCCAAACCCGGCAGCAATATGGAAGCGCTGAATGCGCTCGATCTGGAGGTCAGTGGTTTTGAAAGCGCCCGGCGTGGCAGAAGAGGTGGCGGCCCCCCCGCTTCAGCTCAGGGCCCTACACTCGGTAGTATTGACGGATCATTTGCGGGGCTATTCGCTATTTTACACGATACCGATATGCCGCCAACAACACAAACCATCGCAAGCGTAAAACAAACCAACGATCAGCTGGCAGGCATCCTGAATAAATGGAATCTGGTAAAAGCAAAAGTGGATACACTCAAAAAATAAACCATACGATCCATTTAATAAGACAGCCAATAAAGCGATAAGCTATCTATTTCAAGAAAAAAGAGTTTCTAAAATTAGAAACTCTTTTTTCTTCGTTTCCTTTCTGCTCACAGGTCCGTTTTTTCAGCGAAATTTAGATGCTTCCTTTTTAGTACTTTTTCTCCTCGTCGCATCTACTACATTTAATAATCCATTCTCAAAGGCATCGTCCCCTATTTGCCAGAACATAATTCCGTTCAGGCGCTTATTTATGGCGTATGTTGTTTTGATACTAACCGACGCGCTGTCATCAAACGTAACAAACCATTTTTTGGTTTCATTATAGAAATAAGGCGCAGATGCGGTTTTATCCCAGTGATATACAAATCCGCTATCTGCAGAAAACAAAGGACGAAACCCCCGGTAAGAAACGCCTCGCAGAAATTTTCCCTTTCCGTACAAACCCTCATTATCCGGTGCTACATTCTCCCAGATTCGCGCATAGAAAGCTGCGCCGATCAATAGTTTATGGGCAGGAACGCCTTTTGCCAGCAACATCTTCACCGCATGATCACAGGATTCTTTTTGTTTGGGCGTTGAATACAATCCGCTGTGATGGCCGGTAACAGTATCATACCCGGTGACCAGATCATAGGTCATCAGGTTGATCCTGTCAACCAACGGCACAACGCTTTTCCAGTCAATCGATTCATTAATGTATTGTGTGAAGCCGCCTGCGGCAAAACTGAGTTCTTTGCTTTTATCCAAACTATCGCGCAAGGTTTTGATCAGTGCTGTGAAATTTTCCTTATCGCGCTGCATGAACGGATGTCCCGGCGGACCTTGAATAGCCGGGTATTCCCAGTCAAGGTCAATACCGTCCGCTTTAAAGTCATTCAATAATTTTCTGGCAGAGGAGGCAAATATTTTTCTGGAACTATCTGTAGAAAAAACTTCAGAACAAGAATAACAGCCCGTCCATCCGCCCATCGATACGATCACTTTCAGTTGCGGATTTCTTTTTTTTTGCGATACACAATTGATCAATCCCAAACTATCCCTTGCATTAGCCAGCGAAATCCGGCTTCCTTTTATATGCGTAAAACTGAAACATAAATGTGTTAGTTTTTCTACCGGAAAACTATCAATCAATGAAGGCCGGCCGGCATAATATCCAAAAACAGTAAAAGGTTTTTTCTGAGCCGGCAAATAGGTATTACTGAGAAGGATCAATAAACAAATAATAAACCATCGCGCCTTTATTTTCATAGTTATTAAAAGTACGGAAAACTTATTGCCACAAAGGGCACAGATTGATCTTCAGTTGTCAGGTCGGGAGGCAACCAACCGCGGCTTGAAAACGCTTTTCATTGTTATTAATCAACCGGTATAGAAATTATCTTCTTCTTTATCCTTGTTCCAGTTGTATTCAATTTTATTTGCCATATCAAGGGCAAACTCTGTTCCATGTAGATCCTCTAAAAAGCCCAGCACCATATCCATTCCGGCACTCACACCGGAGGAAGTATAAAAATGTCCATCCACAACCCAACGCGCTTTTCTTATCCAGTTAACTCCGGGGCCCTGTGTCATCACCCAGTCAAATGCTCTTTTGTTTGAAGTGGCTTTTCTTCCGTCAAGCAATCCCGTTTTTGCCAACAATGCCGTTCCTGTACATACGGTAAGTACATATTTACTTGACGCTGCAATCTCTTTGATCAGTTGAATCAGGGCAGTATTATTTACTTCTGGCCTTGTTCCCCAGCCACCCGGGATCAGAAACAGATCTGTTCCTTTGCTAATACCGGCCAGGTCTTCAGTAAGGATTGAAACACCATGGCTGTTTTTTACCGTTCCGCCACCAAGCGAATAAAAGAAAACTTCATAATGCTCCTTCAGTATCCCAAATAGCTCTACCGGCCCGAATACATCGAGTGTTTCAAAATTATCAAATAATAATACCGCTACTTTCATGACAGGGTTTATTTATGCTGTACCACCCAAATACTATCATTTACTAAGGGAAAGAAAAAGAGTCTTCGAACCTAAGAAATACCTCTGTTCTTCGTTTCTCTTTTAGCGAAATCCTTCGCCCTTTCTGTAAAGCAGCTTAAGTGGAGGGATTCGTCAGGTTATTGGAGCAGGTCTTTATAACTCACCAACTGTATCCCTCTCTGTTTTAAGGCCTCTTTCACTTTCGCATTTGTAAACAGATCCGTAACACCCTGCCTGTCCATGGCTACTTTTTCATAGCCGATATGGTAAACCGCTTTTAACTCATCATTATCCAGGCCAGGATGTTCTACAAATAAATAGGTCTTTCCTTTTTCTAATTTATCAAGCATGGCAATAAAACTATCCACTTTCTCAGAAGGGGTGGTATGATTACCCGTAAAACCGGTACCCATTACTTTATAATCTTCGGGGTCAATATCGATATGATATTCTTTGGCGAGTTTTTTGGTCATGGCTTTTACTTCCGGGCTGATGCCCACACAACCCATATGCGAAGAAATATGACTAATCCTCGGAATCCTTTTCACAGCCAGTTCTATCTGGGCGCGAAATTCTTTTTCGATATCTGCTATATTCCATTTGTTTTCTGTTAGTGCCTGCCCGGGATAATTTTTATTAGGATAGATCATCGGAAAAAAATAACCATTCGCGTCTTTCAAACTCGCACCATCCGTTAATGGCCGCCACTTGATGTTTTCCCATTCGCTGCTTAATGCCAGGTGAATTCCTACATCCACCATCGGATTTTGTTGCAATAATTTAACTGCTTCCGGAAACCATGGCGAGGTAACAATTACTTCAATAGATGTTTCAATTCCTTCTTTATACGATTTAATCAGGGCCTCATTACCCGAATGTGAATAACCCATATCATCTCCTCGGATGATCAGCCTTGTGGGTTGTGCAACCATGTTTGAGAGGATCAGCAGGAATGTAAATGCAATAATTATTTTTTTCATAATGGCAGAATTCATCCGTATTCAAGTTACAACGGTTAGATAAAATAAAAGCAAGTTTTGAAAGCACTAAGGTTGTTTTTTATCATTTTTATTTTAGCAAATACTACTATAGGGTTGTTAAGCCACCCTGCAAACAGGCCGATGCCTCACCGGAAAATTTACCGATTTAGCGATAAAACAAAACGAATGTGCTTTCTGATGAAGCGTGTTGGCTGCGTTGATCATAGAAATGTCCAATACGGTTACCTCCGGGTAAAGTGTTACTTCCGTAAAATACCCGCTACCCTCTTCTGTCTCTTTCATATTACCCGTTGCATGATCAATATAGTCCGTTACTACCACGCCCGCTTCAGAACATAAATGCAGATACCATAACATATGGCAGGAAGATAAAGAAGCGATCAATAATTCTTCCGGATTATACCTGGTTTTATCTCCGCGGAAAGAAGGGTCCGATGATAATAATATTTCCGGTTTACCATCTTTCCATATTTCGTGCGCCCTTTCGTAGGCTTTATAGGCGGAAGTACCGGTACCGGTATTACCCGTCCATTTTGTAGTGAGGTTGTATATGTGTTGTTTGCTCATGTATGTGCTTTTTTGCCTGCCGTGGCCCGGCTAAACCCCCTCCCTATGGAGCAAGGAAAGGAAATTTTATATGCGCTATGGTAGCCTAAGCGAATCTTTTCAGGCTCTACTTATGCTTCGCGTCCGCCAATACAAAATACGTGGCCTTAAACCTGTTGTTTACAATATCCCCCTGCACATTTGCTTTTCTGATGGCATTACACATACCGTCTTTTGCATGTGCATCGCCTAATGAATCAATATGTACTCCGTCTACAAAATAAGATTTGCCATTTATGCGTACAGCCAGGTCGCAGTCTTTGCTTTTTAATCCCAGCTGACATTTTCCACAGGCCGCTTCTACTGCCATTACGGGTTTTGACGGGTCGGGTATTTTTTTAGTTTGTGCCGTAAGCGTTAGCGTACCTATGCCTAAACTAATAATGGTGAGGATCTTTTTCATATGCAGTGTTTTTTAATTACTTGGTGGCACTTCCTGTTTTTTACGCAGCCCGCTCTTCGGGCCCCCTCATTACTGCGTAAGGAGGGGAAATTATTTGCGCGTCATTGCTGAGGAAAGAAGCAATCTGTGACCTGAGCAATGAGCGATCTCACTTTTCGGTATTCGCTAACAATCTTTTTTCAACTAACCCAAACCCAGGGTTTGCTTCGTCGTTCCTTCCCTAAATGAGGATCATTTTCAAATTTTCAAATTCGCATGTTTTCAAATTCCTTCTGCAATCTAAACATTTCATCACGCAATCTTGCTGCTTCAATAAAATCAAGATCACGTGCCGCTTTCTCCATTTCTTTCTTCACTTTGCCGATCGCTTTTTCTATTTGCGGGATCGTCTTGTATGCTTCCTGCTCTTCTGCAGCTACTGAATGATTTACCAGTTCTTCATCGCGCTGTAAAGCATACGGGTTGCTTGGGTCGTAGCCTTTAATGTCTAATACAGATCCTTGTGCAAATACCTGTTCGCGTGATTTGATGATCGTCTTCGGTGTTATCCCATGCTCCGTATTATACAACACCTGCTTCTCTCTTCTCCGGCTGGTTTCATCAATGGTACGCTGCATACTTTCCGTCATCTTATCGGCATAGAAAATTACCCGGCCATCAATGTTACGCGCCGCACGGCCTGCCGTTTGGGTAAGGGCGCGCTCATTTCGCAGAAAGCCCTCCTTATCTGCATCCAGGATCGCTACCAATGCCACTTCCGGAAGATCCAATCCTTCTCTTAATAAGTTAACCCCCACCAATACATCTATCTCACCCAATCGCAGTTGCCGTAAGATCTCCACCCGTTCAAGCGTATCCACATCGCTATGAATGTATTTTGATTTGATGTTAATACGCCCTAAGTATTTATCCATCTCTTCCGCCATCCGCTTAGTAAGCGTAGTTACCAAAACCCGGTAATCCTGCTTTACCGTTTTGTCAATCTCATCCAGCAAATCATCTATCTGGTTTACACTCGGGCGAATTTCAATTGGGGGATCTAATAACCCTGTTGGTCGTACAATCTGTTCTATCACCACACCGCCTGTTTTCTCCAATTCATAATCCCCGGGTGTAGCGCTTACAAAAATGGTTTGGCCTATCAGGCTTTCAAATTCGTTAAAATTCAAGGGCCGGTTATCCATCGCACTTGGCAAACGGAAACCATAATCCACCAATACCATTTTACGGCTCCTGTCGCCACCGTACATGCCGGCCACCTGCGGAATGGTTTGGTGACTTTCATCAATTACCATTAAAAAATCTTTCGGAAAATAATCCAGTAAACAGAATGGGCGGGTGCCAGGCTTTCTGCGGTCAAAAAATCGTGAGTAATTTTCAATCCCATTACAATAGCCCAACTCGCGGATCATTTCTATATCGTATTCAACGCGTTCTTTCAGTCTTTGCGCTTCAATGTATTTACCGGTACTTTTAAAATATAAAACCTGCGCCATCATCTCATCCTGGATCTCGTGCATTACTTCAACAATCATGTCTTTAGGAGCGAGGTACAGGGTTGCCGGAAAAATGGCCGCATTCTCCATCGTGCCAATACGTTTGCTGGTGGCTGTTTCAATGCTTTCGATCTCTTCAATCTCATCGCCAAAGAAAGTGATGCGGTAACCAAAATCTACATACGGCAAATTAATATCCACCGTATCGCCTTTTACCCGGAAAGTACCGCGATTAAAATCTCCCTGCGATCGGTTGTATAAAGCGTTTACCAGCGCATGTAAAAATCCCTGGCGCGAGATCACCTGTCCTTTATGAATGCGGATGATGCCGTTTTCATATTCCGTTGGATTGCCCATACCGTAAATACAACTTACGCTGGCCACCACAATAATATCGCGACGCCCGCTCAGCAGTTGCGATGTGGCTTGTAACCGCAGCTTATCCAGTTCTTCGTTAATGCTCAGATCTTTTTCAATATAGGTATCGCTCACGGGCATATAGGCTTCGGGCTGGTAGTAATCGTAGTAGCTCACAAAATAGCCCACCGCATTTTCGGGAAAGAACTGTTTGAACTCACCATACAACTGCGCCACCAGGGTCTTGTTATGCGTGAGCACCAGCGTGGGTCGCTGGGTATTCTGTATCAGGTTCGCGATCGTAAACGTTTTACCCGAACCCGTAACACCCAGCAGGGTTTGAAAGGGCTCACCATCTTGCACATTCTCTGTTAACTGCGCAATAGCAGAAGGCTGATCGCCGGCGGGTTTATATTCTGAGTGTAACTTGAAGGGCATGAGCGAAGTCTGGCATTTGAAGTTTGGAGTATTGCTTTACGCGTTTCGCAGTAAGCTTTTCCTTTAACCATTACTAAGCGAATTTAAGAAGGGATTTTTTATGTTATCGGCTTTTGTTTTTTATAGCGTCGCCTGTTGCGTCGCACACTTGTGCCTTCGGAGCTATAGCCAGGTATCAGATGGGCCTTTGTGATTTATTGGCGCCCGGCAGGGGCAGGCCTTTAGCAGCGGCTCCAATCTTGGGATTAAAATGAAATATGGGGGTTTCCCATATTCGACACGGGAATAATCGAAACCATAAAACCTTCTCACACGTTCAACAATTATACAACCACTCAACCTCGCAATGACGCAGGCCAGCGCTCGTCATTGTGTGGAGGAACGATGAAACAATCTGTGTCTTAGTCATTGAGTATGCAAGTAATTGTTGAGAAGACAGGATTGTTTTGCTATTTCCATCTTTCTGCCTATTCTGTTCATAGATTGCCTATTCTGACGACTTCCAGATAAACGCCTCTAATAATTCGCCCGCCTCAACACTCAAAGCCAATGCCAAATCTTTCGGGTTATGGAATTGTTCCCAGTCGCGTTCGTTGCGGAATGTAACAAGGGCTTCGGTTACTTTCTGTATACTATCCATAGTATGCTACTTGATATATTAAATATAAAAGCATATTCTGCCAATTCCCCAAAAAGACGCGACTCTTTATCTGCAGGCTATTTAATTATTCCCGGTACGATCAGCACTTCGTCAGCGGCCACCGGCACCCCAAACACCGGCTCTCCCTTTTTATTCCATCCAAACTTCTGCGCCCTTGGAGAGCGGTAGCCGCCACAGCCCTGGCCAGGTTGGCTATTAGCATGGTAGAGAATCCAGTCTTCTTTTCCGTTGGGCGATTTGAAGAAGGAATTATGTCCTGGCGCATACACTTTGTTTTCGGGCAGGGCTTTGAAAACAGGTTGTGCCGATTTTTTCCAGGATGCCGGGTTCATCAGATCGGCATTAGTGGATGTGCTTAGCATACCCAGTGCATAATATTCCGTCCAGCAGCCGCTGGCGGAGTAGATGAGAAAAATTTTATTGCCGTGTTGTAAAATTTCCGGGCCTTCATTCACATTTACATGCGGAGGGTCGTTTGGGTTTTTAAGATCACCATGCGTTTCCCATTCCAGATCGGGGGCAGAAATTTTGGCACGTGGGCCTTCAATGGTCCATGCATTTTTCATTTTGGCAATATAAATATTCTGTTGCCCGTTTGTATCTCCTTCCCATCCGCTCCAGATGCAATACAGTTGTCCTTTATTTTCAAACACCGACCCATCGATGCTCCATTTATCATTGGGGGTAATTAGTTTTCCTTTCATCTTCCAATCACCCTGCATCGGGTCTGCAGCGCTGTTTTCCAAAACCCATAAACGGTGCTGGTTATTATTGCCGCTGTCAGCTGCAAAATAGAGATACCATTTGCCCCTGATCTGATGAATTTCCGGTGCCCATAACTCTTTTGAATAGGGGCCTGTTGCGGGTGGGATAAATACAATTTTCCTTTCAGCGGTTTTAAGACCGGCAATACTTTTTGTTTTCCAGAGAGTAATATTCTTTCCTGTGGTGTGGGTATAATAATAGTATCCGTTTGCATAAAAACTAAACGGGTCTGCACCGGAAGGGAGGAGGGGATTGGTAAAGGTTTCCGTTTGTGCATGGCTTATGCACGTGATGGCAAACAGGATCAGGAAGATGGCTTTTCTTTTTTTCATTTTATTCTTAATTTGAAGCGTTATGGCTACATATAAAAATCAACCTGTTTGAAAGAAAAAAAGATTACCATAGAAAAATGCGATGACAGCCTTATCACAAAGAACCCTGCATTATTAGCGCAAATGAAAGCGTTAACTATATAGGATACAAAGTAGCCAAAAAAGTCGGTGCCTTTCGCATATTTGTTGCCTGCTCATATGCATACGCAAATGAAATAATTTTTCCTTCTTCATAAGCGCTGCCCACAAAAGAAAGTCCAACAGGCAATCCGCTGATCGCGCCCATCGGCACGGTAATATGCGGATAACCCGCCATAGCTGCGGGCGGACAAAAATAAAATCCCGGATCCGAATCGCCGTTTACGAGATCGATTGTGGCCGCAGGACCATAGCTGGTTCCGGCAATCGCATCCAGTTTATTTTGTTGCAGAAGCGTATCAATGATCTTTCTGCTGCTGAGTGTTTTTTGCAAAGCATCGGTATATTCTTTACTCTTCAAATCGCCTTTGGTCTGGCTGCTTTCCAGTGTTTCCTGCTTAAAAAAAGGCATGGCTTTCGCTTCTTCTTTTTTATTAAAAGCAATTATGTCGGCAAGTGTTTTTACAGATGTATTTTCTCCGGCCAGGTATTTATTCACTCCGTCTTTAAACTCATATTGTAAAATGGTAAACTCTGCTTCGCCAAGCGGATTGGTTTGTTTGAGTAATTCAATTTCAACAACAGTAGCCCCTTGCTTTTTTAATTGAGCAATGGCCTGCTGGTATAAAGCCACAACGCCTTCATGCTTTCCTTTCAAAAATGATTTTTCAATGCCAATTCGTTTTCCTTTCAATGCATTGGCATCAAGAAATTTTGTATAATCGGTTTCTGATTTGCCTTTGCTTTCCAGGGTTACGGCATCTGCACTATCTGCGCCGGTAAGTGCTCCCAACAAAATAGCTGCATCTTTTACCGTTCTGGCCATAGGGCCCGCTGTATCCTGTGTTTTAGAAATAGGGATAATGCCACTGCGGCTTAACAACCCTACCGTTGGTTTAATACCCACAATTCCGCAAAAAGAAGAAGGCGCCACAACGGAACCGTCTGTTTCTGTGCCTATGGCCACAACGCAAAGATTAGCCGACACTGCAGCGCCTGAGCCCGAACTCGAACCCGATGGAGAACGATCAAGGAAATAAGGATTCCTGGTTTGTCCGCCCCGGCTGCTCCACCCACTGCTGGACCGGCTGGATCGGAAATTGGCCCACTCACTCAAATTGGTTTTACCCAGTAATACCGCACCTGCTTCCCGCAATTGTTTTACAATAAACGCATCTGCTTTTGCCTTGTTTCCGAGCAAAGCCAAAGAGCCCGCTGTTGTCATCATTTGATCGGCTGTATTGATATTGTCTTTGATCAATACAGGAATACCATGCAGCGGGCCGCGAACTTTGCCGGCTTTTCTTTCTGCATCCATACTGTCTGCAATGGTCAATGCATCCGGATTAACTTCTATTACCGCATGTAAGGCTGGCCCTTTCTGGTCAATCGCTTCAATACGTTTCAAATACATTTCTGTAACAGAACGGGAAGTATATGAACCCTCCTGCATTTTTTTCTGTAACTGATCAATGCTGATCTCATTCAGTTCAAAACTATCTGCACCGCCCGCTGTATTGTTTGAGGGGGTTGTTTGTACCGGAGGATTACAGGATATCATGCCTAAACCGGTTAAGGTAATGCCGGCAAGGGAACCGTTTTTCAGGAAGCGTCTTCTGTTCATATAATGGTCTTTTATTTCAAATATTTATCAAACCAGTTAAGATATCTTTCAAACCTATCCTTGATATAACTTGGAACAGTAATACCATGGAATTGTCCGGGATAAATAATCAACTCTGTAGGCGTTCCCAATGACCGTAACGCCTGGTACATTTGTTCGCTTCCCGGAGACGGAACATTAAAATCATTCTCGCCCACCATAAATTGTGTAGGCGTTTTTATTTTATCTGCTTTTAAGAACGGATAAGAAATAGAGAGGTATTTATCAATATTTTTCCAGGGTGCGCCCAATTCGTTATCATACTGCATAATATATTGATCAACGCCATATAAAGAAGAAACCATGGCCACACCGGCTCCGCTGGAAGCCGCTTTAAACCGGGTATCGGAAGCGATCATATAATCGGTCATAATACCGCCATAACTCCATCCGCAAATACCCAGCTTATCCGGGTCGGCAATTCCTTTTTCAATCACATAATCTACGGCGCTGGTAATATCTTTTACTTCTTTATTGCCCCAATCGCCACTAATGCTTTTCGAATATTCCCAGCCGCGGCCACTGCTTCCGCGGTAGTTTACACCTACCACGGCATAACCTGCTGCTGCAAACATTTGCCGGGTAAGATCAAATCCATATTCATCCTGCGCGGTTGGTCCCCCATGTATATAAAAGATAACAGGCAGTTTTTGCGTTGAGGGAATATTGGCCGGCCGCAATAAAACACTGGAAACAATATTTCCATCTTTCGCCCTTGAAGTAAATCCTTCTGTGGTAGCCAATTCCAACGGTGCAAGAAATTCATCCTGGTGTTTGGTTAACCTTCTTGTATTGCCGTTTTCAACAGCAAATAATTCACCGGGTAATTGAGGTTCGCTCATCATAACCAGCCAGTTATTGGCAGACTGGGGTTGTAATGCACTAAAGCTTCTTTTGCCCCCGGCTATTTTTGTCATTATGCCGGTTTTCGAATTGAACTGCGCAAGGTATCTTTCTCTGTCATCTGAAACCAATACAGCAATATTGTTTCCATCTTTGGAAAACTTGATATTGCTTACAGGCCTGTCTAAACTTTTGGATAATACCCTGGGTTCTCCCACTGCCGCAACATCCGTTAAGGTTAGATAATACTGTTCGTAAGCCGTATACGTTTCAGAAGCAGAACTCAGGTAAGCGATCGTTTTACCATCCGGGCTCCAGACCGGGCTATTGTCTGTTCCTTTCCAATTGGTTAATTTTTTGGCAATGGCTTTTGGCTGTGCATCCATCACAAAAATATCCGAATTGATATTCCTGTCGGGGTCTTCGGTACGATTGCTTACAAAGGCAATCTGTTTTCCATCGGGACTAAACATGGCGCCGGTTTCATCATACTCACCGGAAGTAAGTGTATCTATTTTTTTAGACTCTATATCCAATAGGTATAAATGCGCCGGTTGGCGTTGTGTAATATATCCTTCCACATCTCTTTTAAATCGGTAGCGGTTAATGACAAGCGGTTTGGGTGTTTTGGGTTTAGCGGTGTCCAGCGGTGTTTTAATGGTTAGCAGTATTTTCTTTCCATCGGGGCTCCAGGAATAATCCATCAGATCTGCCTTTAACGATGTAAGCTGTTTGCCTTCTCCGCCTAAACGGTTCATTAACCAGATCTGATTATTTGTTGTACCCTGGCGAGAAGACACAAAGGATAGATACTTTCCATCGGGGCTCCATTTGGGTTGCGTTTCCGCATCAGTGCTGCTGGTTAACTGAACAGATTGTTTGCCATCCCAACTGATCATCCATAGATCTGTGTTGCGTTTGTTTAATACTGAATCGATGGAGGTTACAGTATACGCTATCCAGTTGCCTTCCGGTGCCACCTGCGGGTCGCCAAGGGTTTGAAGCCTGTATACATCTGAAGGTTTCAGTTTTCTTTTGGCAGCAGATTGGGCAAAAATGAAAAGAGGGAGGGAAAATACAAGAAATAAAAAGATCCTGCGCATAGTTGAGTTTTAAATAATTAAATGGTAAGTATACTAAAATACCGTTTTACAAACAAACATAATCTGAGCCTGCATACGCAACCGTTAAGACACAGATGGCTTTGTCGAATGACGTGAGTGCCGCCCACGCCCGTCATTGCCGGAACGAATCAATCTATGGATCGAACATACAGAGGGAAATTAGGATGTCTGACAAGACAACAACGGATAAACAGCATTTCTGTTCACTGTTTCATCGTTTCATTTTGCCAAAACGACTATTGATTTTAGGCCTTCTTTGCTTCCTTTTCGGTTCATTGGATAGTTGTAGTAGTCAGGCTCCACACACCTCACCGGGAACGACTTATTGCAGCCAGATCTAAAAAAGGAAGGAATTTTTTGCCAAGCAGGAGCTTAGAATATGCAATAAAACTTATTGCTTATCTACAAACTGCTGAAAGGTTTCGTTATAACGATCTCCCACATCCGGATACTTGTTCACCAACGCATCTATCTCTGCAAAGTCTGCCGCACGTAACTCGATATCTACCGCGGCGGCATTTTCTATTACATATTTTCTTTGCTTGGTGCCCGGTATCGGAATAATATTTTCTCCCTGCGCCAACACCCATGCCAATGCCAATTGGGCCGGGCTGCATTTTTTAGCCGCAGCAATTTCTGCAAAACCGGCTGAGAGGTTCCGGTTATTCTCTGCATGTTGTACCTGGTAGCGCGGGAGTTTATTTCTGAAATCTTTTTCACCAAGTTTCGTTATATCGATGGTATTGGTAATTAACCCTCTCGATAACGGACTGAAGGGCACAAAAGAAATGCCCAGCTCATTGCACAATGGAATGATCTCTTTTTCTACTTCTCTGGTTAAGATAGAATATTCACTTTGTAAAGCGCTGATGGGATGCACGGCATTTGCCCTGCGTAAAGTATTAGCCGACGCTTCAGATAAACCCAGAAAACGAACTTTCCCTTCTTTTACCAAATCGGCCATTGCCCCAACTGTTTCTTCAATAGGCACATTCGGATCAATGCGGTGAGCATAATAGAGATCGATCACATCTGTCTGAAGTCTTTGTAAACTGCCTTCCACCGCTTTTTTTATATAGGCTGGCGATCCGTCAAAACTCAATTTTCCGTTTGCATCATTATAAAAACCAAACTTGCTGGCAATAAAAATTTTGTTGCGATGGGGCTTTAAAACCCTTGCAATCAGTTCTTCATTTTTGCCGCCGGCATACATATCTGCCGTGTCCCAGAAATTAATACCAAGTTCTAAAGCTTTCTCAAGCGTAGCGATCGATTCTGCATCATTCGGTTCACCGTATGCATGATTCATGCCCATACACCCAAGGCCAATGGCGGATAATGGTATATGGGTATTGCCCAGTTGTCTGTATATCATCTTGCCGTTTATTCTTTCTGTAAAACCCAAAAATAAACCATTCAGATGAATAGCGCAGTTTCTGTGCAGTCAACCCTTTTCAATATAGTAAGCTGATGACTTATTTCCCTCCTTTTGCTTTCAGGTCATTCACGCAGTCCGCATCCAAACCCGGTATCGAATTATCAAAGATATTATTCATCAATCCCGATGTCTGAATAGCATAATACATAAGACAGTTAACATTACTGCAATGTGCTTTGTGACTGGCGTCCTCATGTGGCTTAACCATTGTGGTCCCGGAATTAACGAGCCCAAGCAGATGGCCCATCTCATGCATAAGCACCCCTGATTCTACTTTTATCCGACTTGGCTGGTTAAGTGAGCCCGTTTTTCCCTGGATCGTTTTTTCGAATATAGCCAGCGAAGTATTGCGAAAAGAAATACCAACCACAGCATTATCGCTGTAGTCTGCATCTGCAAAATAAATGTATACCGAAATCGTGTTTCCTCCGGTATAAGCGCTGCGGTTTTTATCTTCAAAATTGGCTATATCCTGCGTAGTTGCCGTAGCGGCGCCGATTGAGTTAACCTGCTTTTGTATCACAGTAATACCGCCGGGTTTATTCAGGTAAGTAGTTAAAAAATTTACCAGGTTAGTAATGGATTGGTCCTGCGGTTTCATGCCGGGAGCATATTGGATCTCAAGGTTCAGATTCGTAAATGTGTCAGCGTTCAACAATTGGCGGGCCGATTGGCCTACGGCTTGTTTATCGGTCACCGCGTCCGGGCCGCTAGTAGGTGTGGTAATAAGCAGCTCTTTCCGACATCCGGCAACCAATACCAATAGCAGCAGACCTGTGATTATCTTTTTCATAGCTGGATATTTAAGATTTTTCCTGTTAAAGGTTATTTCTAAAGATGTAGTATAAAAACAATGCCAAAAATGAAAGGCTTATCAAACACCAGCTGCCTTACTGAAAGAAGGGGGCTATTTTTTCTGGATTACCAATTATTGCCGGGTAAGGGTTAAAAAACAAAACCCCAACTTTTCAGTTAGGGTTTTCTAAGTGGTGTGGGCCGGGATCAAGCCCTTACCTTATTTTCGTCTGATATTTTGGCTTTATTAACTTTCTGAAACCCTCTATGGTATTGCGTTTCGACAGATTCAAAAATAATATTCTTTTTATTAAGAACAAGAAAAATATCGTTAAAAAAGGCAAATATCACTAAAACTACACTAAGCAACTATTTGACAGATAAATTCTTACGTCTTATTAAAGATTTCATTATGATGTAATTTAATGCATTTTGATGCAAGGAAATACATGCTTTTTTGTCTCATTATTTGTATCAAATAGAAGACCTGTATCTAATTTATTATTTAGCCATTTTATTAACGACTCTTAATTAGCTGCACTACTTTTCTTCTTTTATCCTGTATCATCTCTGCATAATACACACCGCTATTATAGTTGTATCCAACCTGTATAGTACTATTCGGGCGTATTTTTGTTTTAGCATCTATCACCCTGCCGGAAGCATCCATCACCCTTAAATTTATAAGGTCTGAAAAACGGCTTTCTATTTTCAATGTGAAATAAGAACTACTTGGATTAGGCATTACGGTAATCTTCATTTCATCTTCCTTGTTATCATTACCAGGCGTCTCCATTACAATAGCAGTTGATTTTGCTCCCTGTGCAGGTAATGCAAGCACCTGCAACCCACATGGCGCCTGATTACAATTTCCTAAACGGACCGAAAGATTTGCTGATAGATAAGCATTTACAGCAGATGTTGCAATAATAATGGATTGTGTTCCGTTACATACATAAACGTATCCATTTAAGCCGGTTGCCCTTATGTCTGTTACGCAAATGCTGATCGAAGCAGAGCTGCTGCATCCATATTTATTTGTAGCTATCACATTAAAATTATAGTTGCCTGCTGCGGACGGTGTAAAAACAGGTGCGCCATTGGTGATACTACTTAATGTTCCGGTTCCGCTCCACTGGTAAGTATAAGGGGCTCCAGAAGAAGGAGCAACTACTTTTAATGTGGTACTCTTTGGACCGTAACCCAAATACAGGTTTGTAGGCACGCCTCCCGTATAGGTATTATTTGAAGGAACCGATGTAATTGATACCGCCGGTATTTCACCAAGTACAGTTACGCTAGCCGGTGCAGAAGAAGTGTTACCATGAATATCCGTTATGGTTAATGTAACAAGATTGGTTCCGATATCTGCGCAATGGAAAGTTGATTTATCTAACACCATTGTTCCAATTCCGCATTTATCAGAGCTTCCGTTATTAACCTGTGCCGGGGTGATGGTAACGGAACCTGCAGATGTAAGTGTAACCGATATATTTTTTGTGATGACTACCGGTGCTATATTATCTACTACAGTAACCAGGGCTGTTCCTGTAGAAATATTTCCTTTTGTGTCTTTTACCGTTAAGGTTACTGTATTGACACCCACTTTAGAACAATTGAAACTTGACGGAGCAACACTTATTGAGGCAATACCACAATTATCGGTTGATCCGTTATCAATCTGAGCAGCTGTAATGGTTGCAGTTCCTGCAGCGCTCAATTGTACAGTTATGTTTTGCGTTACAACCACAGGAGGAATTTTATCCTGCACAGTAACGATAGCCGTTTTAGTAGCGGTATTTCCGTTCACATCAGTTACGGTAAGTGTAACTATATTGTTTCCTGTGTTTGCGCAAGTGAAGGAATTAGGCACAACACTCATAGAAGCTATTGAACAGTTGTCCGTTGAACCGTTATCAACTTGTGAAGGCGTAATAAAGGAAGACCCATTTGCATCCAATTGAACGGTAATTGCTTTTGTTCTCACCACTGGTAAGGTAATATCCTGAACGGTAACGATCGCTGTTGCTGATGATGCATTTCCACCACCATCCTTTACCGTAAGTGTTACGGTGTTTGTGCCAATATTTGCGCAGGTGAACACTGTTTGATCTAATGAAATATTGGATATGATGCAATTGTCTGTACTTCCATTATTGATCTGTGCCGGCGTGATGGTTGCTGTTCCGGTTGCATTTAGAGAAACCGTGATGTTCTTGGTTTTTACTACCGGAGGAGTTATATCAGAGATTAAAATATTCTGAGGTAATGATATATTGCTACAACCATTTTGAAAAACCGCCACAGTATAAGAACCATCTAATCTGGCATTATAAACATTAGTTGTTGCTCCATTGATAGTACTTCTATTTCTTAGCCATTGATAGGATAAGCCAGTTCCGGTATTGG
Organism: uncultured Sediminibacterium sp.; assembly: GCA_964519475.1. Classification (GTDB taxonomy): domain Bacteria; phylum Bacteroidota; class Bacteroidia; order Chitinophagales; family Chitinophagaceae; genus Sediminibacterium. The sequence continues at coordinate 129,025 of CAZFKE010000006.1, read as the reverse complement.
CAGTTAAACGAACGGTACAATTATTGGATGAAGTAACCATGATTACTGAGGGAGGTAAAGGAATAACTGTTACACTTATGGGTGTTGAGGTAGTTGAACATCCGCCTGCATTGGTAACGGTAACCGTGTAATTTCCTGATTGTGTTACAACAATAGATTCAGTAGTCTCACCGGTACTCCATACGTTTCCAGTTGCAGAAGAAGAGGTAAGAACAACGGACCCTCCTGCACAAAAACTTAATACGCCACTTGCGGTAACACTTACTAATGGTAATGCACTAACAGTAACAGGGATTACAGGTGAAGTACTCATACAGCCATTTTGATTACTTAGTGTCACAGCATAGTTTCCGGATTGTGTAACTGTAATAGACTGAGTTGTCTCTCCCGTACTCCAAGCATAGGAATTGCCAGCGGCCGCTGTTAATACAACTGAACCACCAGCACAAAAAGCAGTTGGGCCAGAGGTAGATATTGTATTATCAGGTAAAGGATTAACTACTACAGCAACAGCGGAAGAACTTGCAGCGCATCCATTACCATCAGTTACCGAAACAGAATAACTACCTGTTTGATTAACGGTGATGGATGGCGTGGATTCGCCTGTACTCCAAAAATTCCCAGTTAAAGAAGTAGAACTTAATGTAACAGAACCACCATCACAGAAACTCATTGGTCCACTTGCTGTAACATTGACTATTGGAAGCGGATTAACCATAACGGTAGTTGGAGAGGATGAAGCTGAACAACCATTCACATCTGTAACCGTAACAGCATAATTGCCGGATTGATTAATGGTTATAGATTGGGTGGTTTCTCCCGAACTCCACATATTTCCACTAACCGAGGAAGAACTTAATGTAACAAACCCACCCGAACAAAAACTTAATGGTCCGCTTGCTATTACACTTACAATCGGTAACGGATTAACCGTTACTGTAGTTGGAGAGGATGAAGCTGAACAACCATTCATATCTGTAACCGTAACAGCATAACTACCGGACTGAGTAACTGTAATAGTCTGTGTGGCTTCTCCAGAACTCCATACATTTCCACTAACCGAAGAAGAACTTAATGTAACAGAACCTCCGGAACAGAAACTCAATGGACCATCTGCGGTAATACTTACAAGGGGTAAAGGATTAACAGTTACTGTTGATGCAGAAGAAGCTGAGCAACCATTATCATCTGTAACCGTTACAGAGTAATTTCCTGATTGATTAACGGTAATCGATTGAGTGGTTTCTCCAGAACTCCAAACATTTCCACTAACCGAAGAAGAACTTAATGTAACAGAACCTCCCGAACAGAAGTTTAATGAACCAGATGCATTGATCTTCACAACCGGTAATGGATTAACTGTAACAGAAGTTGGTAATGATGTAGCTGAACATCCATTCACATCTGTAACCGTTACAGAATAATTACCTGATTGATTAACAGTAATCGATTGAGTGGTTTCTCCTGAACTCCAAACATTTCCAATTAATGAAGAAGAACTTAAAGTTACAGAACCTCCGTTACAGAAACTTAACGGTCCGCTTACTGTAATATTGACAACTGGTAGCGGATTAGCAGTAACAGAAGTTGGTAATGATGTAGCTGAACATCCATTCACATCTGTAACCGTTACAGAATAATTACCCGATTGATTAACGGTAATAGATTGAGCGGTTTCTCCAGAACTCCAAACATTTCCACTAACCGAAGAAGAACTTAATGTAACAGAACCCCCTGAACAGAAGCTTAATGAACCAGATGCATTGATGTTTACAACCGGTAATGGATTAACTGTTATTACAGAAGTTCCAGTTTGTGGATTGATTATATTATTCTTATCTGTTACACTTACTAAGTTATAAGTATAAGACCCACTTATGTTTGTAGGTACAGATAGTATAGCCGTATTGCCAGATGTTGTAGAGATTGTTTGATTAGGGCCAGCATTTATATTATATGTAAACGTATAAGGTGCCACACCATTTGCTCCTGCAAATAAAACTGCAGGATTATTCGCATTTTGACAAACACTTGTAGAACCCGTGATCACTGCTGTTGGTAGGCTAAATACAAATCCACCTAAAGTTGCTGATCCTGCTAGAGTAGTAACCATTACATTTCCTGTTGCTCCACCAGCAACGGTAGCTATTATCATTGTGTTTGAAATAATCTGAAAAGAATGTGCCGGAATTCCACCAAAACTTACTGCTGTTGCACCGCTAAAATTAGTACCGGTAATTGTAATAACACCTCCTGTTGTTGCCGATGTTGGAGAGAAAGAACTGATTGTTGGTGGTGGCTGATTTACAAAAACCCATGACGCCCCCATGCCATTATTATCCTGATAACCTCCAACCATTACTGTACCGGCATCTTCACTTATCGCAACAGACTGACCTTGTATAGATCCATCTACATTTCCGTTTCCCACCAATTTGCTTCTCTCTGTCCAGATACCATTGTTGTTTGTATAAACCCAAGCTGCTCCAATCCCTAAATTATCATTACGTCCACCAAAAACAATCGTGTTACCGTCAGCACTTATTCCCACTGAATACCCTTCAGATGGAGGCACTGTATTTACATTATCCGTAGCTACTATTTTATTCCCCTGTTGAGACCAAATGCCTCCCGCTCTGGTAAATATCCATACAGCACCCTGGTTTCCATTATCAAAATGTCCTCCAATAATTGCTGTATTCCCATCAGCACTGATGGCAACCGATTGGCCCTCTCTTGAAGCACCAATGTTTCCGGCTCCTACCAATTTGGTTCCTTGCTGTGCCCATACACCGCCAGTTCTTTTAAACACCCAAGCTGCACCAAGATTGGTATTATCAGAAGAGCCGCCTGTAATAATGGTATTCCCATCTGCACTAATGGCAACCGATTGCCCTTGTCTTGAAACACCCACGTTCCCTGTTCCAACTAATTTATTTCCTTGCTGTGTCCATATATTCCCATTTCTTGTAAATACCCAAATAGCACCAATATTTGCGTTATCAGAAAAACCTGCTGAAACGGCTGTGTTACCGTCTGCACTCAGAGCCACAGATCTTCCTTGAAATGGAGTTCCCGTATAACCGGTCCCTACCAACTTATTTCCTTGTTGGGTCCAGACTCCACCCGTTCTGGTAAATATCCAGGCAGCTCCTTTAAAAGAGCTGTCTCCATAACCCCCTATCATAGCAGTATTTCCATCTGCACTAAGTGCAACTGTAAATCCTTGAAAAGCTGTGCCAATATTTCCTGTTCCAACCAATTTGTTTCCCTGTTGGGTCCAGGCGCCACCGGTTCTGGTAAATATCCAGACGGCACCCTGGTTGCTATTATCGCTGTAGCCGCCAACGATAGCGGTATTCCCATCCGCACTCACGGCAACCGAATTTCCCTGAGAGGGTGTAACGCCAACACTTCCTGTTCCCACTAACTTATCTCCTTGTTGAATATTTGGATTTACAGCTGGAGTAACTGTGAATGTATTTACGTCTGTAACATTACCACAATTCGCACTTAAGGAAACCTGTCCGGTTGTGGCTCCGGGCATAACCATTGCCACTATTGTTGTTCCTGTATTGGAAACCGGGATAGCAGATACTCCCCCAATCGTTAAAGCGGTTAGATTATTTAAATTAACACCGGAAATAGTAACTAATGATCCTACGGGGCCCGATGAAGGACTAAATGAATTAATAGAAGGTATTAACTGTGCTGCTGTGATCGAAAAACTTGCTGTAGCAACACAACCACTCGCATTGGTAATCTTATAGAAAATTGTAACTGCTCCATTGGCTACACCTGTTACTAAACCGGTGCTGTTTACAGTAGCAATTGACGTATTACTGCTACTCCATACACCTCCCGTGGTTGCATCAGATAATTGAATGGATGAGCCGTTACATACATTATTCAGCCCCGTTATCGCGGCAACTGTTGGAGCACTTCCAATATTAAAATTTGTGAATACGGCAGCGGAACAACCAGACACGTTAGTTACTCTATACTGAACCAATACAGATCCCAATGATATGGGTGTTACCAATCCTGAACTGGATATTGAGGCATTAATAGGTGAGCCAACGATTGACCAAACACCTCCGGCTAATGCGTCTGAAAGCTGCAATGTGGACCCTAAACATGTATTACCTGCCCCCGTAATAGCGGGAACAACCGGCAAACTATTAACTGTAATATTTTGAGTAACGATAGTAGCACAGCCGTTGGCGTTTGTAACCTGGTAGCTGATCGTAGCGATACCTGCTGCACGGGGTGTAACCAAGCCAGTACCACTTACTGTTGCAACGGTTGTGTTATTAGAACCCCAACCTCCACCTGATGTTGCGCTACTCAATTGAATAGTCGATGACATACATACTGCGGAAGGACCTGTAATTGGAGAGACCACTGGTAATGCATTTACCGTTGCAACCTGTGTAGCAGTGCTAGAACACCCACCGGCATTGGTTACCACATAACTGATAGTGCTTGTGCCAGCTGTAATACCAGTAATCTTACCGGTATTATCAACCGAAGCAATGGATGGGTTGCTGCTGCTCCATACACCACCTGATACAAGGTTGCTTAACTGAGAACTATTACCTACACAAACTACAGGATAACCAAGAATACTTGAAAATCCGGGCGTTGCATAAAGTTGGATTAATTGGCTAGACTTTCCTACACATCCGTTAGCACCATTAATAGAATACGTTATAGTGGTAGTTCCGTTTGCATTAAAGAAATAGGATACTTTACCGGTATTATCTACCCCAACATTGGGATTGTCGCTACTCCATATACCACCCGCTGTCTCATTAGATAGTTGAATAGATGTACCCGAACATATAGAATTAGCTCCGGTTATAGAACCCACAATTGGCGTTGGATTTACAGTAACCGGTAAAGATGCACTGCTGGAACACCCATTGCTGTTGGTAACCGTATAGCTTACTGTAGCTGTTCCAGCTGAAACGCCTCTTACATTGCCAGCATTGTCTACCATAGCTATAGCTGCGTTATCAACACTCCATACTCCGCCTGGTGTTGGGCTACTGAAAGTATTTACCGCACCTTGGCAAAGAATAGAATTACCGCCAATACCGGAACTGGCGCCAGCCAATACTGTAACAATGCTGGTTACAGAGGTGTTGCCCCCCGGATTGTAAATAGTATAAGTTACTGTCACCACTCCAGGATTTATTCCTGAAAGTTTTCCTGACTGGTCAATAAACGCTATGGTATTATCGCTTACATACCACGACCCGCCGGGAGTGGCATCAGATAATTGTATAGATGAATTTTGGCAAACCGTACCAGGTCCGGTAATGGGGTCGATACTTACACCGTTAATAATAGAGGCAGGAGTCCTTTTTATCGGCGCAATGTTATTTACCTCTGCATATTGATATGCAAAATTAGCCGAGCCGGCAGTAGTTGTTGTAACAGGATCATTATTATTTCTGTTATTGGCAAAATTTGAACCAGCACCAGCACTTGCGGGTATAAATGAATTTATAACTGGTACCTGCGCTTTCATAAGGAGCACAGAAAATACAAGTACAATTACAAATAGTATTTTGGTAAAAATCTGTTTCATAAAAAAGTCTTGGTTAAAAAATGGGGTTCCCCATGGGTACTTTATTTTGTTTAATTGATCTATATGGTTTTTATTAATCCCTTCGTTGAAGCAGTATTTACAGTTACGAGAAAGGGAACCACCGTATACAATGGCCCCTTCTGATAACCTTAATGTACCCCCCGTAGATTATTTTACAGCATTACTTTGTGGATACCGTAATTTCTAATAGTATTGTCGATTAAACGGCATTACGTTTATTGACAGATATCGTTAGGCTGTGTCAAAGATGTAATAGTATTCTCCCCTCACATACAGGAAAACCCCTGAAATAAAATGGGATTTCCCCCCTTCTGTATAGAAATTTAGGCTGCATTATTGTAGCTAAATGATTGCTTTTGTAAAAGCAGCTTTTGAATTTGTGAAAACCATTAATGGATTTATGGTGAACTTTTTTGCGCTTTTCTTAATTCCTATTTTTAGAAAATGATCCATGGGGCCTTTCTATATACGTCAACGTCTTTTTCCCAAAACAGGAAAACCTTTATTGTTTTAAGGAGATGGATTGCATGTATTTGCCTGATAGCTATCTTCTTTTCAGGATTTGCGCAAAATAATTTCAGGAAAGTGAAAGGCCTTCCTACCGAAGAGATTTACGATCTTTTTGAAGACAGCAAAGGATATATATGGGTAAGCCATTCATTGGGTATCAGCCGATACGATGGGCAGTCTTTTACAAATTTTTCGTGTCCGGATCAAACGGCTCTTGGTACTACTCGTATTTGCGAAGATCAACAGGGGCGCATTTGGTGTCACAATTTTAATGGGCAGATATTTTATATACAACAGGAACAGATGCAGGTATTAACCCAATATGATCCTGCTCTGGAGATCAATTTTCCTGATATTGTTATAAAGGACTCCGAATTAATTGCAACCAGCGCCAAGGGGCTTTTTGTTTGCAATACCCGAACAATGCAATGCCGGTATTTACAATCAGCATCTGGGAAAGCCATGTCGCGTTCGTTGAGCACATATAATAAAGCAATTATCACTTTTGGTAGTCATACAGCAGCCAAGTACGACCCTAAACGCGGTTTAATAGATATTCCTGTAATTCCAATGAAAGGGTTAGTATATGATGATCGCAACAAATCTATTATGTTGACTTCCATCCATAATGCAGACACCCTCTATGCCTATAATAATGAAACCAACGAAATCTTTCGATTAAAAGAACAAAACGATACCCTTTTCATTATTTCTATTACCAAGATTACCGGCCTTATCAATACCATTACTAAAGTTGATAATAAGATTTGGGTGAATACGAAACAGGTTTCCTTTCTGTTAAATGGAAAAGAAAAACTTGTTAACCAAAACATTACAGATCTGGTAAAAGACAAAACCGGAAATCTTTGGATAAGCAGCTTACAGGAGGGATTAAAAGTAGGTATGGTATACAAAGGTTGGCAAAAAAAAGAGATCTCTTTCCTTCCCAAAGGAGATTTTATTCGAAGTATGCTTAGCTGGCAAAAAAACAGCATTTACGGTACCCAAAGAGGCCAGGTAATTGTTCTTCACAATAATAAATTGATCACCTCTTTCCAATTACCCGCCAATGCCGGTTCGGCAGAAAGGTTATTTATGCTACCCAATAACCGTTTGCTAATTGCTCCTTCATTAGGACTATACGTTGCCAATATTGAACTCCATAAATTATATAGCATTTCGGATATAGGAACAGCAAAAGGAATTACAATTACCGATACCAGCATTTTGCTTGCATATGCACAAACTCTGGCCAAGATACCCATATCGGCACCACTAAATGAATTTATACATAGCGCTACTTCCACGGTTGCAAAAGAAGACTCTTTTATGGCCGTTTTCAAAGATGGGGTAAAAATCAAAGAGAAATATTTACGTGATACAAGATGTTATCTGGTTGATTTTAACCCGGTTACTAAAAAAACATTCGTCATTTTTAAAACAGGATTATCAGAACTCGTGAATGACAGTCTGGTAGATATTTTGTTTGAAAAAAACCCAATTCGGGCAACCACATTACTTCAGCATGATAATGCTTTGTATGTTGGTTCTTTGAATAATGGGTTGTTTATTAAAAAACCTGGACTACATTTTGCAAACATAAATAGCCAATCCGGGCTTCTCTCGAATACGATATTAAAGATGAAGCTGTTCGATAAAAAACTAGTATTGGTAGAGCCCGGCTATCTTCAGATCTTAGATATTTCTACCGATAGTTTTGTTACAACGATTGCGCTGCCCGATGATAATGCCGGCACCGTATTTGATTTTTTACTGGATGAAGAAACCGTACATCTAACCTTTTCCAATTCATTATTCGTACTACGGTTTTCTGATATGATTTCCAATCCACCCTCTGCCTTTATACTTTCCGCAATAATTGCAGGAAAAGGGAAACATATATCTGTAAATAAAGAATTATCCAATTCGGATAATAATATTGCCTTCACCTTATCATCACCTTCATTTATCAATCCAGAATCTACCTATTTTCTTTATCGCCTGATTGGAACCAATGATAACAGTTGGAAAAGAATTAATGGACCCATTTATTCCATCTCCTTTGCTTCTTTAAAGCCCGGCACTTACAGGCTAGAGAGTTATGCTGTCAATTTTCAGGGTATGCGCTCAAAGAACACGCTCTTATATCCGTTTACCATAAAAAAAACCTGGTGGCAGCAACCATGGCTTTATATTATACTGATTCTATTTTTATTAGCGGTTTCATTAATCACCATTAAGATTCGCCTAGGATATGTTCGTAAAAAAGATGCCGAGATTATAGAAAAGTTAAACCTACAAAGCGAACTCAGAAAAAGCCTGCTAACTTCCATTAAAACACAAATGAACCCTCATTTTATTTTTAATTCTCTAAACACGATACAAAGTTTTATCTACAGTAATGATAAAAAAAGTGCCAGCAACTATATGGGTAAGTTCAGTGAGATTATCCGGAAGGTGCTTGATAACAGCAGTGAACAGGAAATCTCTATGGCCGAAGAAATTGAAATTTTGCAATTATACATTGATATTGAAAAAGCAAGATTTGGATCCGACCTGTCTATTCAGATAGAAGTGGATCCGCAATTAGATGCCAATAGCATTTATTTACCTCCCATGCTTATACAACCGTACGTAGAAAATGCCATTGTACATGGACTTTTCCATAAAAAGGGTGAAAAGCTATTAAGGATTTTTTTTCAGAAAGAAGCAGAAAATCACCTTCTCGAAGTTACCATAGAGGATAATGGAGTGGGAAGATTGAAAAGTGAGCAGATCAACCTGCAGCGAAAAAAACACAAAAGTTTTGCCAGCTCTGCCAATGAAAAGAGAATTGAATTAATCAGTCAAACCCTCAACAAAAAAATAAAAGTAAAGATAGTAGATAAAATAGATGCCCAGAATGAACCAACGGGTACATTAGTAATCATACAGATTCCGTTCATGACGGCTTAATTAGTTCATTTATAAAACGAGATACCTTGATTAAAGTAATCATTATTGAAGATGAATTAAAAGCGGCAGACATGCTGCATTCAATGCTTTCTGATTTGGATGAAACTATTGAAGTAATTGAAAAATGTAATGATCTCCCGTCTGGCGTTAGGGCTATCAAAAAAAATCATCCGGATATTGTATTCCTTGATCTCGAGTTGCCCGTGTACAGCGGGTTGCAGTTATTGGAGTTTTTTAATGAAGAAGAAATTGATTTTAAAATTATTTTCACTACGGCGTCTAACCAGCACGCTATTCAGGCTTTTGAAATGAGTGCAGTAGATTATATTTTAAAACCCATACGGGAAGAAAAATTACAGGCCTCCATTCAGAAATTCAAGAATCAGCAAACCCTCTCTGGTTTCCGCAACCTGTCTGTACTTAAACAGAATTTACAATCTGGCGAAAAAAAGAAGATTATTTTACCTGTACTGAATGGTTACGAGTTCATTGAACTTTCCCATATTTTGTATCTCAAAGCCGAGGGTAGTTACACCATTCTTTTTTTACAGAATAATCAACAGATTACAGCAAGTAAAAACCTACGCTATTTTGAAGACTTGCTCGAAAATGTAGACCATTTTGTAAGAATCCACAGAAGCTATATCGCCAACCTGCATGCTGCTAAAAGAATTGTTCGGAATGATGGCGGATATCTGATCCTTGCAAACGAAACGCAACTCCCTATCGGATTTGATAAAATCGAAACAATTATTAACCTGATTAAATAGAAGAAATGATTTGTAATATAGGCGGAGGAACGCTCTCCGTTTTTACTTCCTGTTAAAGACACTGTTCCAGAAAAAAGGCACTGGTAGTAATTTGACAAGGACAAGTTTTGAATAAACGGTTTTTCATCAGACGCTTATTTAAGTAATTAAAACATCTCATTAGCCTACCAGACCTCTTTCTTAGCCATTAAAAAACCCCAGAACGCCCGCATGACGCGGATTCTGGGGTTTTAAGCTGTGGTGTGGGCCGGAATAAAAAAAACGAACCTAACTTTACTTACCTTAATTTAGTTATATCTAAAGTCCTTTACTATCAAGTGTTTCAGAGGGAAATTGTTTAGGTGAGTTTTGTTAATCTTTAGCAAGTAATAAAAAATTGTCCCCCGTTTTGAGTGTCAAATCAGGTTCGATCTCGTATTTTTATCGTAGCAAAAAGCAGTTCAATGTTACGCACCAATTTCTATCTCCGCAGACCTCAAAGTACAAAGGAAACACCGGTATTTCTCCGCTTGTTTAGCAGAAGCAACGGCATAAAATATGCAACGCGTATCCAGGTTCTCCCAACGTACTGGGACAAAAATAAACAACGAATCAAACCGGTTGCAAAAGTTGAAAATCACCTGGAGCTTAATCGTTACCTCGATATTCTTAAAAAAGTGGCTGACAAATCGTTTTGGGATTTGACAAATGAACGAGAAGGAGTTCCTCCGTCTCTCTCTACTTTGAAACTGGAAATTGATAAACGTCTTGACCGCGTAGAGAAAGAACCGGTCATTACTTTTTTTGATTTCTTTCAGAAGATCATAGACCAATCGGAAGCGGGTACAAGATTAAATCCGTTAACCGGTAAGGTGATCAATCCAAATACTATCAAGACCTATGTTACCACTTTAAATCATCTGCAGGATTTCCAGAAACATTTTCCGACGAAGATCACCTTCGATAACATTGATCTAAAGTTTTATAACGCATTTACCGAATACCTGATCAAAGAAAAGAAACTGGCCAGTAACAGTGTTGGCAAAGATATACAGGTTTTGAAACTCATCCTGAATGAAGCACTTGATCTACATCTGACTTCTAACACCTCGTTTAAAACAAAACGATTCGTTGTACTTCGCGAAACATCGGATAGTATATACTTAGATAAAGACGAATTAGAGGAACTAAAAAATCATGACCTGTCCGATAAGCCAAGCTTAGAACGGGTACGAGATCTTTTTCTGGTTGGATGTTATACCGGACTTCGTTACTCTGACTATTCTATTCTGACCAGTGAAAATATTAGAAATGGTTATATTCAGATTAGCCAAACAAAAACAGGTTCACCGGTTACAATTCCTGTACATAGAGCTATTACCGGACTACTTGAAAAATACAAAGGAACTTTTCCAAAGCCCTTAACGAATCAGAAAACCAATCAGTACCTAAAAGACGTTGGCAAGGAAATTAAATGTTTAAAGAAAACGGTAATAAAGAGTATCACGAAAGAAGGAACTAACAAACAGACCAGTTTTGCCAAATGGGAAATGCTAACCACGCACACAGCGAGGAGAAGCTTCGCGACCAATGAATTCCTGGCCGGAACACCCACACTTACTATCATGGCGATTACCGGTCACAAAACAGAAAAAGCTTTCCTGAAATATATCAAGCTAAATTCTTCGGATCATGCCAAACTGCTGAAAGCGCATTGGGATGAAAGAGTATAATGAACAAACAAGTGTTTACCTTTAATAATTAACAGCAGAAAATGTCCAGAGATTTAACAAATTCCCAAATTGATCGTAAGAGTATCCTTAATAATAACGGTGCAATAAAGGAGATATATGAACAAATTGGCTTTTACGGGGTGCTTTTTGAAGGCAGGTATCGCTTCACTAAAAATCAACTTGCCCAATTTTATGAGGTAGACGTTCGAACCATTGAGCGGTTACTTGAAAATCACGATACTGAATTGGCCGAAAGTGGCTATGAACTTTTCACCGGGTCTCGCCTGCGCCTTCTCAGGCAGGAATTTGTCGCCTTCGCCGAAAAATATGATGTCTCCGACATGCATGTCGGAGACATGGGGCAAGTGTCTGAAAATGAGCTACTTAGCTCTAAGGCTCCCAGTGTCGGCATCTTTACATATAAAGCCTTTTTAAATGTGGGGATGCTGCTTACCAATTCAGAACGGGCTAAAGAGGTGCGGTCTGCTATATTAAATATAGTAATTGATGTTCTTAATAAAAAGCTGGGCGGCACAACCAAATTCATCAACCAAAGAGAAGAAGAGTTTCTGCCCAGTGCAATCAGAGAATATAACTACAGGCAGGAATTTACCAATGCGCTTGACAAATACATAGAGTCAAACAAATTTAAATATGCCCAGCTCACAGACAGGATCTACAAAAGCATTTTTAAAGAAGACGCGAAAGAGTATAGACAGATCTTAAACCTGAATGGCAAAGAAAGTGTCAGAGCGACTATGTATTCCGAAGTGCTTGATTTGATATCAAGTTATGAAAATGGTTTTGCCTCTTTCCTGAAAAAGGAATACGAAAACAAAGGAGAAAAAAAGCTCCGTCTCTCCGAAGCCAATCTTCTTTTCAAAGATTTTGAAACCATTAGTGAAAGTATATACGAACCTCTAAAGGAAAAGGCAAGGGGCCTGATGGCAAGCAGGGATATGGCATTCAGAGATGCACTTCACGAAAAGCTCAAAGACTATATCAGTTCAGTAAGTCTTGATGATATTGATAAATTCCTGGGAGAAAAAAGCAGAATTCTGGAAGACAGGATCGAAGAAAATAAAGAAGTTTTTAAACGCCTGAAAGACCGCTAATGCCCTATATCTATTTCGATACAGATCATGCCGTAACAACACATGATAAAATTCTGGAAATTTCCGGTGGAAATCCGGGCATTCTCGATATCGGCCGGTTAGAAGCAACGCTGGAGCATATTCAGAATGACGATTATTATCCAACTTTTGAAGAAAAGCTAACCCACCTGGTATACTCGGTAAATAAAGGTCATTGTTTTGGTGATGGGAACAAGCGGACCTCTATAGCATTGGGGGCTTTCTTTCTTGAGGTGAACGGGTTGGATCTGTTTGTATCCAAATTTCTCATTGAGATGGAAAACATCTGTGTTGCCGTTGCTGATAATATTATTGATAAAGAATTGCTTGGCGAAATCATAATCTCATTGCTTAATGAAGAGGAATATGATGAAACCTTAAAACTCCGTATTATTTCAGCATTAAATGTCGCTGCACCAGACGAGTTTAACGACTTATAACAATCTAAAAAGGACTATACATCCGGTAAACAAACCCACGCAATTTGACCCCCTTCCGCCAAAACAAATTGACAGGGGCAATAAAGGGGCAAAAGGCAGAATTAAATGTCCAATAAACGTCCGAAACATCCGGTAGGCGGCTAAAAATAATTGCATCATAATTGAGTCAATTGCGTCAGGTTGTTACCAATTTTAGGGTTTACGAACCGGGCGACCAGCCCGATCTTTCAGAGTCTTGGCTTCTCTTTCCCTTTCACCCGCAAGACGAAGCAATTCCGCCTGTTCAATTAAACGCTGTTCCTCCTCTTCAACCCTGTTACTGAAACCAACCCTGTCTTTTAGATAAAGGCTGTCTGTGTATTTGCAAAGATTTAAGACGTTTTTATTGCCGGAAGTTTTTAAAGACCGGTACTTCATATCATTGGCCTCAAACTGTTCTTTTTCCTGGTGAGCATTGAGCCATCCCCAGCCCAGCAAAAAGCAGCTCACAAATAACCCTACCGCAATCCAAATCCCTTTATGCAAATGGTGCTTGTGTTCTATCTGGTTTCTAACCGGGATGTTGAGTTGTAATTGTAGCTTGTTAATGGCTGATACAACCTCATTTAATTTACCAGAGTCAAGTTGTAGTTGGGTCGGCAGATTTTTAATCTCCTTGCGTAGCAATGTCAATTCAGATTTTATCTGCTGAATCTCCTCTTTTCCATTGTCGGTTACTTTTAAAAGCAGTTCAAATGATTCTATCTTCTCAAGGATTGCTTCTAATAATTGTTCGCTCATTGGTCATATTTTAAAGGTGATGGCCTTGTCTTTTTTGTTTACGTTTCTTTTTCATCAGTTCATACGGCACATTGTCATTTAAGTGTTCCGGGCGCATGAGTTCTTCAAGTAAATTTTTGCCTTTTGATTGGCTCGTTTCCAACATCTGGCTGAGCGTTTTTTGCTGCCGCTCATTCAATGGCCGATGTTGCCTGTTTTCCTGTCTTAATACTAAGTTTCGGACAAGTGTTTTTCCCAGATTTTTGATCGAGAACTGCCGATCAATTTCACTACCCTTATACTTGTATTTTCCGACTCGGAAACTGATACCCTGTAACTCCTTTGTCTGCCCTTTGTATTTGTATAAAGTTTCGATACCATGCCGGGTTAACTTCTGTTCGAGTTCAGTTACCGTTTTGCACTTCGGTAACTCATCTGTGATTGCCTGATAAACCTTATAACGGTGGACCTGGTACTCATTCAATTTTTCAAGATGGGTCAGCTCCAGGTTCTTCTTTTGCACCTGTATGAGTTCATGTTTTAAGGTCAACTGCTGGGCCACTTTTTTTCCGCGCAATCCAATCCAATTGTCCTTTATCGTTTTGCCGTCATTATCTACCCTGTTCACAACAATATGTACATGCTGGTGCTTGCGGTCGGTGTGCCTGACGATCACGACTTGCGTGTTTTGGATGCCCAATTCTTTCAGGTATCCTTTGGCGATCTGTTTCATTTTTTCGTCCGTTATCTTTTCACCGGGATAGTAGGAAAGTATCGCATGTAAAACCGGCTTTTTAAGATCAGGATTTAGCTGTCTTTGTTCTTCAAAATCGGCGGCCATTAAGTTGTGATCATAATCCCTTACGCCCAATGCTTCCAGTACCAGTGCCCGCGACTGATCCTGGCAGAGGTAACGGCAAAGGCCGCCAAATGATTTTCCAGATAAGATTTTACTGATCATTTTATTGTGTTATTTACTTTTAATTTGGACAGAACCCCGTCCAGTTCCCGGACATATTTTTCAAAATAAAACATGGCCTTAAGTACACCTTCCTGGTGCGCTGTTTTGGCAAGCTGGTTTAAGTTATTCGCCATCCCTACCAGTTGCCTTACCTGGACACGTTCTTCTGGCGTAAGCCTTGCCATGACCTGTCCTTCGATTGCCATTTCCCGGATATATTGGGTAATGCGTAGTCCCGCTTTGGAAGCCTTGTGTTTAACTAAAAAGTATTCGCTCTTGGTAAACCTTACCCCGGTTGCGGCTTCCCGCTTAATGGCTTTTTCTGGTCTTCCTCCTTTACGTTTTGTATTGCTTTTTGTATCACTCACACTATCCTTATTTAGTCTTCAATAATCTTTTGCGACCAACGGGAGAAAAAGCAAGCAAGCGTTTTTGTGCAACAAAAACACCGCTTGCTAACCCTAACAAATCAGGGCCTCAGACCATTTCGGTGTTCCAACCTTTGCAGCTTCCCGAAACTGACCGACCATTCGTTCAGATCCTTGTAACCTTTATACAAACTACTCTCATCACTTATTTTCCTTGATCTTTCGAAAGCCTGCTCAACGCATTTTCTTCCCGCGTTATCATTGTCTAAATACAAATGCACTTTCTCATGTTTTTCCATCAGCAATAAACTGCGGGTGAAAAAAGAAAGGGAATTGAGGACGAGAATATTTGTTTTCGGAAGCTCCTGATTATGATGGACTGCCTGGTAAGTCAGGAAATCAAAGAAGCCCTCAAAGCAGGTAATATTGTTCGCTTTATTATCTAAGTAAGTCACATACTTTGGTGAGCTGCTTCCTTTGAAATATTCGCTCCGTAATTCGTAGCCGCCTGAGTTGTTTTTAAACCCGATAGCGGTGTATCTTTTATCGCCTGTTTGATACAACACTTCCTTGCAGAATTCATTGGCGATTAACCGGGGTATATTTCGTTGTTTCAGGTACCGGTTTAATACCATGTCGGTAATGGGCGACCGGACAGATAAAATCCTGATGGTGTTTTCCTGCGGTTCCGGTAAAAGCTCTCTCGTTTTTTGCTGGTGAAAAGAAGAAAGTTTCTGGGCGGGATTTTCATTGATTTTCTCCAGAGCAAAGGTCAGGTTGCAATGAAAATAGGTGCAGGCAAAATCTACCAGGTTTCCGCCCTTCCCGGCACCGTGATCATACCATACATTTTTTGTACGGTTCACTTTAAAGGATGCTGTTTTTTCTTCACGCAAAGGAGACAGGTAGAAATAATTGTCACCCGTAATTTTGCTAGGGGAAAACCCTAACGAAGAAAGATAATCCACCATGTCCATTTGGTTGGCTTGTTCGCAGTTCATACCGGTCGGTTTTAGGAGTGTAAAAGATGGCGGTTTAGGTTCTTTGGGGAGGAACTGTTCTGGAAAATGATCGCTTCAATATCCTGCCTGGCAAAATACCGGCGGGAGCGGATCTTAAAACTGGCGATCTTGTTCTGCTTCAACCATTCGTACAAGGTGGGTTTGGAGACCTGGAAAATGGTGCATACTTCAGCAGCTTTGAGAAGCGCTTTTTCTGGTAACAGCGTTAAAGGGGGCTGTGTACTTAATGTGGTAATTTTTGCTTCCACTACCTTTTCCACCACCTTTGTCATCTTATCCCAAAACTCCTCTTGGGAGTATGGGAACATCATCGGAAACTCGTTCATAGTAATTTGTTTCCGGAAAATTGGCCAAAAAAGGAGGTAAAGCCTCGTCAAGTATACTTAAGATGTTTCAGAAAGGCAGTTTTTTGCCATTGTGGAGGGATTGTTCCATTTCCTGGAGTAATGTTAGGGCTGGCTTGCAGCTGAGTAATTCAAAATAATTCCTTGCTTCGTCAAAATAATCCTGCATCATTGTTTTCATTTTCATTTCCTGTTCCTGGTAGGGTTTGGACAACAAGTTTTTAAGCGGCGCATCCAACGTGTCATTACTGATGCCATATTGCTTGCAAAGTAGCTCCCTTTGAATGTTCCCGTCCGACAATTTGGAGCAGCCGGAAAGCTTCTGAAAAACGGCTTGAATAAGTAATAACGTGAATGTTTTATACTGCCCCGATTTGGCTTTTGACATACCCCCTTTGGCCTCACCATTTACATGCTGAACAGCATTATTTAGGTGTGGTAAAAAATGCAGTTCATAACGCGGTTTGTAGAGGACGCTTTTAAAGATCCTGAAAAGCACGATACTGATTACACAAAAGCCTACAAGCTTTTGCCAAAAAGGGAAGGGTACCGCTATCCAATTAGTGATCAGAAAAAGTAAAATGACTATGCAACCAAAATGAACTGGCACCAGGAAGTTCCAATAATCCCCTTCCAGCCTTTTTGCAGTGGATTGTGTGGTCCAGTGTTCGCCGTATTTTTCCGTCCAACGGTCGTGGTGCGGTTTGAATAAAGCTTCTACTTTATTTAGATCTGTAAATCCTGAAAAGGTTATGAAGGAAAGGATGCTTGGAGTTTTCATAATGTGGCAAAGATAAAACATGATAAGATATTTGGACAAGGCAACAGTGCATCTATCCGACGATCAATCCTTTTTCGTGAAATACTGAAAAAACCGCAAAGTCCCCTTCGTGGAATACTTAACCTTCTTCATGAAAAAAGGTTATTAATATTATTGTTTCCTATAGTATTTGTATCCTGCAAAAAGAATACTACCGATACAAGCGGCACCCCACCCATCATTTATCCAACCGTTCCGCAAATTCCGCATGATATATATTGCCGGTAATGTTTATAATATAAATAAACCAGGTAAAACGATAGCAGCTTATTGGAAAAACGGCGTAGTAACTCTTCTCGAAACGGGCAATTCCACCGCAAATTCAATTTAGGATGGATTAGCCAATTCGATTTTCGTTGTAAAAAAATAGCGGCACCGAACCCATTTCTATTTTTATGATTTTTCCTAAAACGACACGTATTTATACTCTTTTATAGACTTTCAAGTACAAATACCACGACTCCCCAAACCTATTCATCATTGCCCCAAATACCAATTGAAAAATATTTTGCCTCAAATGCGGATGTTAGATACATGTGGGCGCTGAATGAAAGGTTGTAGTGAAAGGCTTTATTTAGTTAGGATTATATATTCAGGATTGAAATTTCAAAGGAGTTATTTTCCCTTCATTGCATCCTTTGTGAAATATTTTAAAAAATATACTTAAAAAGTATTATTTCTTATCTCGTAAAACTGTTTTCCCGATTCTATAACTATTTTTTCAGGCGGTAGATGACTTTCGCATTCTAAAAAAATGTAAATGAAGTGTACGCTGTTAACTGCTCTATTATTTCCGTTATGTATACATGCACAAGAGAAACCAGATACGATTAAACCGGTTTTGTTGACAGAAGTAAGTGTTACAGGTATCAGAACAGTGAGAGGAACCGGGCATATGCCGGAAGTACGAGATGGCATCATATACGCAGGTAAGAAAAATGAAGTAATCATTACAGACAGCCTAGATGCAAATAAAGCCATCAACAACACCCGTCAGATACTGGGTAGAATTCCCGGTTTAAACATTGTGGAAACAGAGAGCAGCGGGTTTACGGCAAATGGAATTGCTACGCGGGGGCTTAACCCTAATCAGAGTATAGAAATGAATACCCGGCAGAATGGATATAATATCAGTGGAGATATTTATGGTTACAATGAAGCCTATTACCTGCCTCCCATGGAAGCCGTTAACCGTATTGAAATGGTAAGAGGTGCCGCTGCCTTGCAATTTGGTTCCCAATTTGGCGGGCTCGTTAATTATGTTATCAAAGATGCTCCGGTTGCCAAATCGTTTGAAGCCAACAGTTCTATCACACAGGGAAGTTTTGGATTATTCAATTCGTTTACCTCATTCGGCGGCAGGCATAAAAAACTGGAATACTATGCTTTTTTCCAGTACCGTAATTTAGATGGTTACAGGCCTAACAGCCAGCAATGGCAATTATCAGGTTTTGGAAAACTTCAGTATAATGTTTCTAAAAAGGTAAAATTAGGCGTGGAATATTCTTTGCTCAGGAACCGTATTCAAATGCCTGGCGGGTTAACAGACAGTCTTTTTGCAGAGAGCCCGGGAATATCCACCCGCACCAGAAACTGGTTAAAGACCCCATGGAATATCATCACGGCCTATGCAACGATAGAGCCTTCGGAGAATACGGCCATCAGTATCAAATCAACTTATTTATTCGGTAACCGGTCATTGGTTTGGCGCAATGAAGATGGCGGGGCTGATGCTAAAGACGACATTGATCCTGCCACCAATCAATTCGTACCAAGAGAAGTAGGCATTGAAAATATGCATAACTCCACTACGGAATTCAGGATCACACATCAATATGATTTGGGCAACAGCAAATCTACCATTGCCGGTGGCCTTCGATACAGTTACGCCTGGTTTAAACGCTTAGGTGGCGGCGAGGGAACCACCAATAGTGATTTTGATCTATCGATCAAAGGTAACTGGGGATATAATTTCGATTTTACAACCACCAATATCGCACCTTTCCTAGAAAATATTTTTCACATTAATCATCGTCTTTCAGTAACACCCGGTTTTCGCTTTGAGTACCTTAACAGCAAAGCGAAAGGACACAAAGTGGAGGGCCTTGATAAACTGGAAACAGACCAGAACCGCAACAGGTATTTTCCTTTGTTTGGTATTGGAGTGGAATACAAAACCTCTTATTATACTAATGTGTATGGCAACATCAGCCAGGCATATCGCCCCATTGATTATAGCCAGCTGGAGCCTTTTGGCTTAACCTCAAAGATTGATGCCGGCTTGCGCGATGCTAAAGGTTTTAATGCAGACCTCGGTTATCGGGGAACGGTACACAATTATTTGAATTTTGATATTGGATTGTTTTACCTGGCCTATAATAACCGCATTGGTGTGGTATTGCAAACAGATCCCGTTACAGGTAATGTCTATTCTCTCAGAACAAATATTGCGAACAGCGTTCATAAAGGACTGGAGAGCTATATAGAATGTAACCTGTTAAAATTGCTGCATCCTTCATCGGCCTATGGACTTAGTATTTTCAATTCCTTTGCATTGATTAATGCAAAATATACTAGTGGTGAGTTTTCCGGCAAACGCGTGGAAACAGCTCCCAAACAAATTAACCGGGTTGGTCTTATATTTAATTCAACCCGCTTTTCAGGAACCTTTCAATGGAACCATACAGGCGATGCATTTGGAGATGCCTCCAATGTCTATACCAGTTCAGACCCTGTGGCAGGTTATATTCCCTCCTATACAGTGATGGATTTTAGCGGAACTTATAAATTCAATGCGTTTGCGCTTAAGGCAGGGATTAATAATATTGCCAACAAAAATTATTTTACCCGCCGCACCGATGAATATCCCGGTCCCGGTATCATTCCTGCTATCGGTAGAAGTATATATGTAGGATTAACCATTAAAATGTAAGTATGCCTTATAAAAGATCGTTGCTGGTGATTATTGCCATCTGCACACTTATTACTTTTCTTATATCCTGTGGCAAAGACAGAAACTTCATAGTTGTGAAGCCCTCAGATAAAGTGGAATTAGGAAAACAGATTTTCCTTGACCAGAATTTATCAAACCCTGTCGGTGTATCCTGTGGCAGTTGCCATAGCCCCGAAACAGGCTTTAGCGATCCCATGCACCGCATAGTATCAGAAGGTGCAGTAAAAGGTTTGTTTACTCATAGAAACTCACCATCATTATCCTATTCGGTTTTTGCCCCTCCCCTTCAATTTGATAACCTTGATTCATCGTATAGTGGGGGCTTTTTTCTGGACGGCCATTCCAATACGCTGCAATTGCAGGTACGTTTACCTTTTTTTGGTAAACTTGAAATGAATAATACAGATGCTTCCATGTTGGTGGCCAAACTCAAAAGCGCCAATTATTTCAGCAACTATTTGTCAGTGTATGGAAATGATACAAACCCGGAAAAGGTAGTGGACAATATGGCTGATGCCATTGCCGCATTTGAGAGTTCTTCACTGATGAATCCTTTTACTTCAAAATTTGATTATTACCTTAAGGGCCAGGCCACGCTTACAGCCCAGGAAGCGAGAGGACTGGAACTTTTTAATGATGTAACGAAGGCCAATTGTGCCGCCTGTCATATTTCTGAACCCGATGCAAATACGGGAAAAATTCTGTTTACAGATTTTACCTACGATAATATCGGCGTTCCGAAAAACCCGTCCAACCCTTTTTATACAATCCCGGCTTCTTTTAATCCGGATGGTTTCCTTTTTACCGATCTGGGCCTGGGCGGATTTTTGAAAATGCCGGCCTACAATGGCCAATTTAAAGTACCCTCTTTACGCAATGCTGCAGTATCGGCACCTTATTTTCATAACGGTTTCTTTTCAACACTTGAAGAGGTAGTACATTTTTACAATGTACGCGATGTTGCTACCTTTCCGCGAGCTGAAATTCCAGGTAATGTAAATAAAAAAGAAATGGGTAACCTCAAATTAACAGCACAGGAGGAAAAAGACATCGTTGCTTTTATGAAAACATTGACTGATGGATATCAATAAATAAATATGAAAAGTTTCCGTGTGTACTTTCTGCAAAGCCATTAATGTCAAAAACTAATGTATTGTATCCATTTTTCGTAGCAAGTCTGTGTAACCATTTTTAAGAAAATAGCCCTTAGCTTCTTTTCCCATTGGGTGTCCTAAAACAATTGTAGCTTTTGCTTTGTCTGTTAATGCTTTTGCTATTTATTGTCTTTGTCAGAAAAAAATGGGTATAAAAGAAACAATTTATTGTCCACAATTCTGTCCCCTAATCAAATGCAAATGCCCGTAAATTGTTCATTTACAGGCATTTATGTGTGTTAAAAGTGGTGTGGGCCGGGATCGAACCGGCGACACAAGGATTTTCAGTCCTTTGCTCTACCGACTGAGCTACCGCACCGGAGAGATAATTAATAATTAAAAATTAGTAATGTATAATTACGTTTTTAATACCAACCCCCTTTCGGGGCAGCAAAAATAGGGGGTTTTCACAAATAATCCACATTGAGAGAAAAAAATACCCATAGCTTCCTGGGAGGAGCTAAGTAAGGGGTTTTTCAAAAAGAATGGCGATTCATGTTATGAATCGCCATTCTGAATAAGAAAACAATATTAACTCCCCCTTCAGGGGGCTGGGGGGTTAGAATTCACAGTTCTTCGGCGTTCTCGCAAACGCAATCACATCCCTGATATTCGTCATCCCCGTTACAAACAACACCATCCTTTCAAAACCCAGCCCAAAACCGGCATGGGGTACCGCACCAAAACGGCGGGTATCCAGGTACCAGCTGAGATCCTCTGCAGGGATATTCATTTCTTTCATACGCTCCTCCAGTTTATCCAAACGTTCTTCCCTTTGTGAGCCGCCTACGATCTCGCCAATACCCGGTGCGAGAATATCCATTGCGGCAACAGTTTTGCCATCATCGTTCTGCCGCATGTAAAAGGCTTTGATATCTTTTGGATAGTTGGTTAGAATCACTGGTTTCTTAAAGTGCTTTTCTACTAAGTAACGCTCGTGTTCACTTTGCAGGTCAACACCCCACCCTTCAACAGGGTATTGGAATTTTTTCTTTTTGTTGTGATTGCTCTCGCGGAGAATATCAATTGCCTCGGTATAAGTCAATCTTTGAAAATCGTTGTTCAAAACAAATTCCAGTTTCTCTATCAATCCCATTTCGCTTCTCTTGTCCTGCGGCAATTGCTTTTCTTCTTCGGCCAAACGTTGCGCAAGAAATTCAAGATCCTCCTTATTATTCTCCATCACATACTGTATTAAGTATTTGATGAACGCTTCCGCCAGGTTCATATTATCTTCCAGATCGTGAAATGCCATCTCCGGCTCAATCATCCAGAACTCAGCCAGGTGGCGGGTTGTATTCGAATTCTCTGCACGGAAAGTTGGGCCGAATGTATAGATCTCACTAAAGGCCATCGCACCTAATTCGCCTTCTAATTGACCGCTTACCGTAAGATTCGTGCCCTTGCCAAAAAAGTCTTCTTTATAATTAATGCTGCCATCCTCATTCTTTGGTGGATTGTCCATCGATAAGGTTGTTACACGAAACATCTCCCCCGCTCCTTCTGCATCGCTTGAGGTAATAATGGGCGTATGCAGATACACAAACCCTTTTTGGTTAAAGAACTGATGCACCGCAAATGCCAATGCGTGCCTTATACGAAATACCGAGCCGAATGTATTGGTACGAAAACGCAGATGTGCTTTCTCGCGCAAAAATTCAAGGCTGTGTTTTTTAGATTGTAATGGATATTTATCTGCATCACTATCCCCCAGTATTTCAATTCTTGCTGCTTTTACTTCCAGGGATTGTCCTTTACCCAATGATTCAACAATCATACCCACTACTTTTAATGAGGCGCCGGTTGTAATGCGTTTTAATAGCACCTCATCAAATTCACCCAACGTAGCTACTACCTGCAGGTTATTATTGGTACTACCGTCATTCAGCGCAATGAACTGGTTATTGCGGAAGGTGCGCACCCATCCCATTACCGTTACTTCCTGTCCTGCTACACCGGCTGTGAGCAGTTGTTTGATCTTAACTCTCTTGTTAAACATAATTCGATAATTAATTATCGGATTAGCGGATTGCGGATTAGCGGATTATTTCTTTTGAAACCGCTGAATATTCGCAACAACACTAATTACCGGTCTTTTGATCAGGCGATTCCTGGTATTTACAGATTATCTGGGATCAAATCCGCTAATCCGCAATCCGTTCTTTCGCCGATTGGCCCATCGGGTCGGCAAAGATAACCAAACAAGCCTCCAAACGGCCTTTTAACAGCCCATCAACCTTAATTTCCGGTAAAAAATGCTTGTTTTCAGAAAAACTGGCTTAACATTGCAGTGGAAACAAGCCGGTTCGGTCTCATACCAAGCTCCCGAAATAATCGGTTTACTCTCTTTCCGATCAAAAAACAATCACAACCCTATCTGAGTTCAACGTTTTTCCTTAGACTGGATTTGTAACCTTAAGACAACTTGAAATCCCCGTATTAACAGACATTTTTATGTACGACATTTTGCAATTAAATGACATGCTCCTGCCCGAGTTGCTGGACATTGCCGAGCAACTGAACATCACAGCTGCGAAGAAATTAGATAAGCAAGGGCTCATCTATAAAATATTGGACGGCCAGGCTGTACAAGCCAGCGAAACCAAGGATGACCCAAAGAAAAAGAACGCCCGTCCGCGTAAACCCGTTACCCTTAAAACCGCCAACGGAACCGAAGAGGCAGAAGTAATGCAGGAAGCGCCCAAAGCAGAAAAAGCGGCACCCGCCCCAAAAAAGGGACCTGTTCGCAAACCCAGGGCCGAAGCCGCACCCGAACAGGTACAACCTCAATCTTCTCAACCAACCGATAATCAGGACACAAACACAGAATCTAATAATCAGGAAGGAGAAAGCGCTCAACCCGGTGAAAACAATGCCGCCCCAGATGCACCCCAACACCAATACCCTCGACAGCAGCAACGCAAAGAGCCCGCATTTAATATCGAATTTGAAGGTGTAATTCTTGGCGAAGGTGTTTTGGAAATGATGCCTGATGGATATGGCTTCTTACGTTCATCAGACTATAACTACTTATAATCCCCGGATGATGTTTATGTTTCTCCTTCACAGATCAAATTATTTGGACTGAAAACCGGCGACACCGTTCATGGCGCTGTTCGCCCGCCCAAAGAAGGTGAAAAATATTTTGCCTTATTAAAGGTTGACAGCATCAATGGTAAGCGCCCCGACGAAGTTCGTGATCGCGTTCCGTTTGATTACCTGACCCCTTTATTCCCTTTTGAAAAACTAAACCTGTTCACTACTGCTAATAACTACAGTACCCGTATCATGGACATCTTTACCCCCATTGGTAAGGGCCAGCGTGGATTGATCGTTGCCCAACCAAATGTGGGTAAGACCATGTTACTGAAAGAAGTAGCGAATGCCATTGCGGCCAACCGCCCCGAAGTATACCTGATGGTGGTATTGATTGACGAGCGCCCGGAGGAGGTTACCGATATGGAACGAAGCGTTAAAGCAGAAGTTATTGCCTCTACATTTGACGAGCCGGCAGAAAAACACGTAAAAGTATCCAGCATTGCTTTACAAAAAGCCAAGCGACTGGTTGAGTGCGGACACGATGTGGTGATCCTGCTCGATTCTATCACCCGTTTGGCCCGAGCCCACAATACCGTTGCTCCAAGCAGTGGTAAAGTATTGAGCGGTGGTGTAGAAGCCAATGCCTTATTAAAACCCAAACAGTTTTTTGGTGCTGCCCGTAAAATTGAAAACGGCGGCTCATTAACCATATTAGCTACCGCCTTAATTGAAACCGGCAGTAAAATGGATGAAGTGATCTTTGAAGAATTCAAAGGTACCGGTAACATGGAGTTGCAACTGGAAAGAAAACTGGCCAACAAACGGATCTTCCCTGCCATTGACCTGGTAGGTTCTTCAACCCGTCGTGATGATCTGTTATTAGAAAAAGAAGTTTTACAAAGAATGAACCTGCTACGCCTATACATCAACGACATGAACACGGAAGAAGCCATGAATGAATTGCTGAAAAGGATGAGGGGAACAAAAGACAATGAAGAATTCTTAATGTCTATGAACCGATAATCGCAGATTTTTATATGATTGAAAAGAAAAGGCTTTGAGTTTTCAAGGCCTTTTCTTTTTCTCCTAATAAATCGATTATAAGAGTTCCCGCTATTGGGCAGAAGGGTAATGTTTTGTTTCTACTTATTTAGCAGATGACTATTAAACAATTTCAATATCCGCTTATACTCATCCGTCCAGCTGCTTGGTTCTACAAATCCATGGTCCTCTACCGGGTAAGGAGCTAGTTCCCAATTATCTTTTCCCAACTCAATTAATTTTTGTGACAAGCGAACGGCATCCTGGAAATTTACATTCATGTCTACCATACCATGGCAGATCAATAAATGATTTTTCAATCCGCTCGCAAAATTGATCGGTGATGATTTGGCGTAAGCCAAACTATCATTGAATGGCTCGTTCAGGATATTGGATGTGTAACCATGATTATAATGCGCCCAGTCTGTAACAGGCCTTAACGCAGCACCCGCTTTAAATACATCCGGCGTGGTAAATAGTGCCATCAATGTCATAAAGCCGCCATAGCTTCCTCCGTAAATTCCGATACGTGTTGGATCGATCCCGTATTTCTCAACCAGCCATTTAGCTGCATCTATATGATCATCCAGATCTTTTCCGCCCATCCAGCGATAAATGCCTGTTCTCCAGTCGCGTCCATAACCACTGCTTGCCCGGTAATCCATATCAATAACCGTATAACCCTGATCGGCCAATAAATTATTGAACATGGTTTCGCGGAAATAAGAGCTCCACCAGTAATGTACATTCTGCAAATAACCCGCACCATGCACAAAAATTACCGCTGCATTGTTTTTCTTTCCCGCAGCAGGATCAAATACCCGCGCATATACCTGGGCACCATCGCGGGCAGGGAATGTAACCACTTTTGTATCTCTCCATACATATGATTTGAAATCATCGCTCGCAGCTTTGTTTGTTACCTGCACCGGTCTTTTTCCGGGCGCGTTTTCCTGTATAAACAACTCCCAGGGTTTATTTGTATAAGAGTAACGGTAGGCAATCCATTTTTCGTCCGGCGACATACTCACTTCATAACCGCCATCCATATTCGTGATCTTTACTTTCTGACTTCCGTCTGTTTTGATACGGTACCAGTTTTGTTTACCGGGATGTTCTTCATTGGTGAGAAGATAAAAATTTTGTTTGTTCTTGCTCAGGTTCACGTCTTGTACTTCATACTTACCTTCGGTAATGTTTTTCTTTATATTCGTTATGATATTATAACGATACAAATGCGAATACCCCGTTGCTTCACTCTGGAAATAAAAAACATTATCGCTGATCCAGCCGATCTTGGCTCCAAATCCGCTAACACCGGGACCGCCAATCCACGCTTCATCACGCTGACGGTCGAGCAGTTTTAATTTTCCGGTTACTGCATCCAGCTGCATAATCCATCTGTCTTTATTATCCTGCGAACGGATATCTACAATTGCAAAAGTTCCTGCATCATTCCAATAAGGTCCGATAACTTGTACACCACGGGGAACCGCTTTTTTGTTTCCAAATTTTTTTGGATAGTCTTTTACATAATCCGGTTCATCTGTAATACCGGGTATTGAATCGGTTATCACGGCCATTAATGTATCCTTTTCTCTATCATACACATAAAAATCATACCGGCCCTGTAGTGCCCCCACTTTTGTGCGGCCCGGAATATCTGTGGTAAAGCCACTCTCCGCTACATAATCCGGAACGATGGTATTTTTCTGTGAAGCAGGTGGCTGGTACAAACGATACGTAACAAAACGTCCATCCGGACTGATTTGTAAACCCTGCAGATTTTTATCACCAATACCGATACTCTTGAGTGTATCGGTTTCTTTATTCTGTTTTAAAAATGCATTTCTTGCATCGCGCTTGGTTTTGCGATCTCTCAATACCATGAAAAGGTCCAGTTGTTCCTGCTGTAGCCATTGTTCCTGGGTTCCGCCGGATACAGTCGCTCCGGTGCCGGTTACACCGCCTCGTGCAGCCACTCCAAGCCCTCCGCCACTTCTTCCGTTACCGCCCAATACCGGAGGAGCCACTGCTGCGTTTTCCGCTCCGCGGATAATATTGGTTAGCTGAGTAGTTACGCCGCTTTTTATATTCCAGCCATATAAATTCTGGCTGCGGGTATATACAATCCATTCATCATTCATCACAAACTTCGGGGCGCTTTCAAAATCTTCTGTCTGGGTAACACGGGTTGTCTTGCCGTTTGTAAGCTCGGCCAGGTAAAGATCGCCGCGATAGGTATACACCATCATCGAGTGACTATTATTATATACTGCATTGTTCAGCGCATTGGTTTTTTGCACGTCTGCATAGGCCGCTTTCCGCGGTACCGGTCCACCAACAGAATAATTGTATACGGAGTCTGATATTTTTCCTTCGGGGTTCCAGCTGAAATAAACAGATTTGCTGTCCTGCGACCAATATACACCGGAAGGGGAGGTACCAATCCATTTCGGATCGCGCATAATTTTTTCAACGGTTAGTGTTTGCGCATTTGCAAAAAGAAAAAAGAAAAGAAAAACAGAAAGTAGTTTGATCTTCATCAGAGCAGTTTTATCTATAAATCTATCACAATACAACGATTCTGAAAAACGATCTCTGCGGAAACCGTTGCTTATATGCGGCCTTATGGTTGGACCGCCTTTGATAATCGGTCAGCTCAATAATACTGTCACCACCAATCAAAAAAACGGGGCCTTGCAAGAGTTATCCGTGGTAACCATTATTTGTAATAACGATTCTGCTCTATCTCTTCCCTAACTTTTTCAGGAACAAGGTAGCGGATGGTTTTTCCGCTTTTAATAATATCGCGGATCTCAGTAGCAGAGATCTCAAGCATAGGCGCTTCCAGTTCAATCAAATTTGCGCCAAAGGTATCCGTAACCACAAACGCTTTTCTTTTGTAAACAATAATGGGATAGTTCTTTAGGAGTAACTCGAAATTCTTCCAACGCGGAAGATTTTGAAAACTATCACTACCCATGATTACAGAAAATTCGTGTTGCGGATATTTTTCCTGCAGGTAAGTAAGCGTATCGATCGTATAGGACGGGCGGGGTAATTTAAATTCAACATCCGAAGCCTTTAACCGAAGATCATCTTCTACAGCCAGGTGAACCAGGTGCAGCCGGTGATACTCATTTAATAAGACGGCAGAAGATTTTAGCGGGTTTTGCGGAGAAACCACAAACCAGACCTGTTGGCTATCCGTATTATTTGCCACATAACTGGCAATGATCAGATGACCAATATGAATAGGGTTAAACGAACCAAAATAAAGGCCGATTTTCATCTAATTTATTGATAATCAATTAATTGAGTTTATTTGATAGCTCAACAAAGATACTGTTTGCTTCATTAAGGCGCAGGCTCAGATGATAGCCGGCTACAGATATGGAGATCGGGTCGCCTAACGGGGCTTTCTGCTCTACTTTTACCAATTCGCCAGGTATACAGCCCATTTCCATCAGCTTTATAAAGATTTCGTCTTTTTCAAAAGAATGTATCACAGCCACCTGGCCAACCGCTAATTCTGACAATCGTTTCATTTCCGCATATTAATGTTTAAAGGTAGTGTGGCAGGAATCGATTTTGTTACGAATTTTGGAGTAATACCATACTTAATGACTTCAGTATCTTTTCGTTCCGCCGATCGTACCCTTCGCCTGCCCCGTAAAACGCTGGTTAAAAGCATTATTATGTTACTCTTCAAAAAAGAAAAAAAGGTGCTGGCGTCCATTACTTATATTTTTTGTTCAGATGCATTTCTCCTTCGGATAAACCGGGATTTTTTGCAGCATGATTATTATACGGATATCATCACATTTGGGCTATCGGAAAAAGGCAAACCGGTTGACGCTGAAGTTTATATCAGCCTTGATCGGGTAAAAGACAATGCACGATCCCTGGGTGAGCCCCTTCAGGAAGAAACGCTTAGGGTTATCTTTCATGGCGCCCTGCATCTTTGCGGCTATAAAGACAAAAAGAAAACCGAAATCGCACTAATGCGAAATAAAGAAGAACAGTATTTGCGTTTATTTAAGAAAAACCAGGAGTATGCGTAGTTTATTGACCCTTGCTTTTATTTGTTTTCGACTCCTTTCCTTTTCTCAGATGTACATAATTGAGCTGGATGAAAAGCGAGTTCCGGAACCTGCCACACGGGATTCTGTGGTTGATCACTGGAACCAATCCCAGCCGGGCTTTCAAAAACTGCCTAATGAATCCAAACAAATGCTTTATTGGGTCAATTTCGCCCGAAACAATCCGGAAAAATTCTGGGACAGTGCCATTACCCCCGTGCTCTTAATTTTCAAACCCTTGAATGTGGCTGAAGCTATTAGCCTTAAAAAAGACCTTTTAAGTACGGGAAAGCTCCCAATGTTTCTTCTGAACGAAAAATTGGTAGGTACGGCCCAGTCACACGCTTTCGATATTGCCAATCAGAAAGCAATACCAAGCCACAATTCTACCAATGGGGCCGATTTTAGTAGCCGGATGAAGAAAGCAGGTATTCAACACTGCGCAAGCGAGAACATTTCTGTGAGTAGTCAAAGTATTCTTCTATCTGTAATTCTCCTTTACCTCGATATTCAACTCCCCGAACAGGGCCATAGAAAGGCGCTTCTCGATCTGAACCTAAGGGAAATAGGGGTAGGGTCATCTCTTTATGGATCAGATCAATACTTTTTGGTTCAGGATTTTGCTTGTGCACAGCGATAAAGCCTGTTTCCACGAATCACAGTTTCTCCACGGAACATTTCAAAAACAAAAGGTTCCACAAATCACTGTTTCTACCCGAAACATTTTTATTTTTGCTTATGGCAAGGAAAAGATGGACACCTCAGGAAGAGGTTACTGAGTCTCTTTTAAGGATTAGGGAGAAACGCAAATGGCAGCTTGCCTATCGAAGGTATGTCCTTGACGGGCTGCCTAGTGAGGCATATGCCCCTTATTTTGGCCTCGACACCCACACTCTTCGGGAGTGGTTCGCGCTCCAATTTACAGAAGAGGTCAACTGGTTGAGTTTTGGTAAAAACTGGCAGTTTGATCATATTGTTCCGGCAACTTATTTTAACTATTCAAACGAAGATGATCTGCGGCTATGCTGGAGTTTTATAAATATACGGGTAGAAAAAATCGAGTTGAACAAAAACCGGGTCAATCGTATCGATGTGCTTGCGGTAAGACCATACTTTCAGGACCTTTTTGATAAAACCGGTTTTTCCCTCTGCAAAAAAATGCTTGATAAAATAAGATCTATTGAGATCTCCCATATTGAAAGCAACCCGGATATGGAAGGTTTCCTTATTAAAAACAAAGAGCGACTTGAAACAATCTCCTCTTTAAGCAATGAAGAGTTTGCCTCTTTAAACCAGGGAATCGCTCTTTCCGACATTTTACTGGAAAGGGAAATCCTTAGAAAATTCGGCCAAGGCCAAAAACCCTGAACTATCTTTGCCCCTATGTTTCCCGAATATGATGTGATAGTAGTGGGTGCAGGACATGCCGGTTGCGAAGCCGCTGCTGCTGCAGCCAACCTGGGCAGCAAAGTGCTGCTGATTACCATGAATATGCAGACCATCGCACAGATGAGCTGTAACCCCGCCATGGGTGGGATTGCCAAAGGGCAGATCGTTCGGGAGATTGATGCTATGGGCGGGTATAGCGGAATTGTGAGCGATAAGAGTACGATTCAATTCAGGATGCTGAACCGAAGCAAGGGGCCGGCCATGTGGAGTCCGCGTACACAGAACGACCGGATGCTATTTGCTGCCACCTGGCGCGAGATGCTGGAGAACACACCCAATGTTGATTTTTATCAGGATATGGTTCGTTCCATCATCATCAAGGGAGACAAGGCTTGTGGCGTAGTTACCGGTTTGGGGCATGAAGTAAGATCAAAATCTGTTGTAGTAACAAGTGGCACTTTTTTAAACGGTATCATTCATATTGGCGAGAAACAGTTTGGCGGTGGCCGTGTGGCAGAAAAAGCGGCAACAGGAATAACAGAACAATTGGTTGACTATGGTTTTGAAAGCGATCGCCTGAAAACAGGAACGCCGCCAAGGGTTGATGGACGAAGCCTTGATTACAGCAAAATGGACGAGCAGAAAGGAGATGATGAAATTGTGGGCTTTTCTTATACCGATACGCCCCGCATTAAAGCGGCAGATCAAAAAAGCTGTTACATTACTTATACAAATAGTACTGTTCACGATATTTTAAAAACAGGGTTTGACAGAAGCCCGATGTTCCAGGGAAGGATCGAGGGGGTGGGGCCCAGGTATTGCCCAAGTATTGAGGATAAGATCAACCGTTTCGCCGATCGTGACAGGCATCAATTATTTGTAGAGCCCGAAGGATGGAATACGGTTGAGATCTATGTGAACGGCTTCTCAACTTCCTTACCGGAAGAGGTTCAATACGAAGCACTTCGTATAGTTCCTGGTTTTGAGAATGTCAGGATCTTCCGTCCCGGTTATGCAATTGAGTATGATTATTTTCCACCTACCCAGCTACAGTATTCGCTTGAAACAAAAATTCTTTCAAATCTTTTCTTTGCCGGGCAGATCAACGGAACCACGGGTTATGAAGAAGCCGCCTGTCAAGGCCTGATGGCAGGAATCAATGCGCATCAAAAAGCAAGGGAACTTGAACCGCTGATCTTAAAAAGAAGCGAAGCATATATTGGCGTGTTAATTGATGACCTCATTAGCAAGGGAACCGAAGAGCCCTATAGAATGTTTACCAGTCGCGCTGAGTTCAGAACACTGTTGCGCCAAGACAACGCCGATCTGCGCTTAACCGAAATCAGCTACAGGCTGGGGCTTGCCTCACAGGATCGGATGACCCGGGTAGTTACGAAAAGAGAGCAGGTGGCAGACGTAAAAAAAGTACTTACCACAACAAGTGTTGAAGCAGAGGATATTAACGGATATTTTGCTGAAATCAATTCAGCACCCATTTCTGAGAAGCAAAAAATAAGCAAAGTGCTTCTTCGACCGAATGTTTCGTTGAGTTCTTTACTAACCGTTGTTCCCGGATTACAAAATTCTCTTTCCCGTATTTCTACAGATGCTTTGGAGCAAGCTGAGATCCAGATCAAATACGAACGCTACCTCGAAAAGGAACAGGAGATCGTTGATAAAATGAGTCAGCTTGAAAATATGACCATCCCAATCAGTTTTGATTATGATAAGGTATCGGCCTTGTCTAACGAGGCGCTGCAAAAATTTAAAAAGATTAAACCCTCAACGCTTGGCCAGGCGAGCCGGATTAGCGGTGTTAATCCGAGCGATGTTCAGATCCTGATGGTATATATGGGCAGATAGTTTTTCCGCTTTTATTAATAACTTCCGTTTCATAAACGATACTTATGAAACCCTTACTATCTGCGGCGCTTATTGCCTGCCTTTTCTTTTTGTCCTGCAAACAACAATCTTCCGGGCTTTCCCTAAAAGCTTACCACGCAAACACCGATAGTGGCGTGCAAACAGGCGGAGTAAAAATGATCCGGATTGAAACGCCTGTTGGCAAATTTAATGTTTGGACAAAGCGCTTTGGCAATAATCCAAAAATCAAAGTGTTGTTATTGCATGGCGGTCCGGGTGGTACACATGAATTTTTTGAATCCTTCGAAAGTTTTTTTCCGCAGGAAGGAATTGAGTTTTATGAGTATGATCAATTGGGTTCTTATTTTAGTGATAAACCAAAAGACAGCAGCCTGTGGACTACGCCGAGGTTTGTAGAAGAGGTAGAACAGGTTAGAAAAGCGCTGGGGCTTACCAAAGACAATTTTTATTTATTGGGGCATAGCTGGGGCGGAATTCTTGCCACAGAATATGCCTTGAAATACCAAGACAACCTGAAAGGGCTTGTTATCAGTAATATGATGAGCAGCTGCCCGGCTTATGGAAAATACGCGGAAGAAGTCCTTTCCAAACAAATGGATCCAAAGATACTGGATACAATCCGTGCCATAGAAGCAAAAGGTGATTTCAGTAACCCAAAATATATGGAACTGCTTTTGCCTAATTTTTATAACCAGCACCTGTGTCGCATACAGCCCTGGCCCGAAGCTTTACAAAGAGCCTTTCCACATATCAATAATGAAATTTATACCATGATGCAGGGCCCTTCAGAATTTGGTGTAGGAGGACGATTGGCTAAATGGGACAGAAGTAAGGATCTTCCTCAAATCAAGGTTCCTACACTTACCATTGGCGGCATGCATGATACGATGGATCCGCAGCATATGAAATGGATGGCTACCCAGGTACAAAAAGGAAGAAGCCTGATTTGTCCCAACGGAAGCCATTGTGATATGTGGGATGACCAGGAGCATTATTTCCCTGGGTTAATACAATTTATTAAAGATGTAGATGATGGCCATTTCAGTAAATAGCTCTTCACCGACTAAAAACCCGCTCTACCGAAAATATGATGAATGGTTTTTTGTATAGAATCCTTTCAGTAGTTTTAAACTCTTCCAAAACCAACTACTATTTATGAGAAAAATCAAGCTCCTGCTTTCCGGGCTGCTGTTTGCGTTATTGCTACAGGCCCAGGAAACATTCCCCGTTAATGGTGTGTCTGATAAACGCGAAGGCTGCTATGCCTTCACCAATGCAACCATCGTAAAAGACGCACAAACAACTATATCGAATGCAACCATGGTTATCCGAGACGGAAAGATCACCGGCCTTGGTGCAAGCGGTGTTCTGATCCCAAAAGATGCCGTTGTAATAGATTGTAAAGACAAATACATTTATCCCTCTTTTGTAGATATTTATACCGACTATGGCCTGACTTCTCCTGCACGTGATGCAGGGGCCGGAAGAGCTGCGGTTGGTTTTAATTTTAACGCTCCGGCGCAGATCGGCTCTAATACAAAGGGGGCGTATGGATGGAACCAGGCCATCAAACCCGAAACAGATGCCTCAAAGCTTTTTGCCGTTGATGACGCAAAAGCAAAAACGTTACGCGAGTCTGGATTTGGTGCGGTTCTTTCCCATGTGAAAGATGGTATTGCCCGCGGAACAGGTACCGTAGTAACGCTGGCCGGTGAAAATGAAAACCTTGTCTTTGTTAAGGAGAAAGCTTCGGCCCACTATTCTTTCAGCCGCGGAACTTCTACACAAAGTTATCCAGGCAGCGTTATGGGAAGCATTGCCCTGCTGCGCCAAACATATCTGGATGCCCAATGGTATAAGAATAAACCCACAAAAGAAGGAACCAATCTTTCTTTACAGGCATGGAATGATAACCAGGGTCTTCCGCAAATTTTTGAGGCTGATGACAAATGGGCCGACATCCGTGCGTCGAGAATCGGAAAAGAATTCGGCGTACCCTATATTATTAAAGGCGGTGGCAACGAATACCAGCGTATCAAAGAGATCGCAGATACCAAAGCAACCTATATCCTTTCTTTAAATTTTCCACAGGCCATGGATGTAGAAGATCCGAATGATGCAAGAGCTGTTTCATTGGGTGATATGAAACACTGGGAACTGGCTCCTATCAATCCGGCCGCTTTTGAAAAAGCAAATATTCCTTTCTGCTTAACCTCTGCAGACCTGAAAGACACAAAACAATTCATGGCCAATCTGCGCAAAGCGATCGAAATGGGATTGTCTGAAACCAAAGCTATGGAGGCTTTGACAAAAGTTCCTGCAACCTTACTGGGTGTATATGACAAGCTGGGTAGCCTGGAAACAGGAAAACTGGCCAATTTCCTCATCACATCCGGTCCGGTTTTCGCGCCAACCACTACTATCCTGCACAATTGGGTGCAGGGCAATAAATACGCCGTAAAAGAAGATGCCTGGAATGACATTAAAGGAACCTATACATTAGCGATCAATACTCCGGGCGCTGTGGTTACTTATACACTTGATGTAAAAAGCGCCTCTGCTGCTAATGTTATCGGAAAGGATACCCTAACAGGCCGCTTTACTTTTGATGGAAAACAGGTAAAACTTAATTTCTCTCCCATACCCGTAAGAAGGCCACAAGCAACAGGCCCCAATACAATGCCGGTTGCAGGTGCTTCCGCCGGCGGCCGCAGCGGCGCGGCCGCAGCTATGGGAACACAATACCGCTTAAGTGGTGTAGCCAACGGCACAACATGGAATGGTAACGGAGAAGATACTGCTGGTAATAAAATAACCTGGAGCGCTAGTTTTGTTTCTACGGCTATCCCTTCTGCCGACACTGCCAGAAAACGCCCGAACACGATTCAGCATTTAGCTAAAATAACTTTCCCATTTGATGGATATGGCTGGGAAGATGCTCCAAAACAAGAGGCCCTGTTAATTAAGAACGCAACCGTTTGGACAAATGAAAAAGACGGAAAATTAGAAAACACCGACGTATTGCTGAAAGACGGAAAAATTGCTAAAGTAGGTAAAGGCCTAAGCGATGCCTATGCGAAAGTAATTGATGGAACCGGCAAACACGTAACCGCCGGTATCATTGATGAGCACTCACATATTGCCGCTGCTTCTATTAATGAAGGCGGGCAGTCGGTTACCTCTGAAGTAAGAATTGCCGATAACCTGAATCCGGAAGATATTAATATCTATCGCCAGTTGAGCGGCGGGGTTACTTCTTCTCATATACTGCATGGCTCTGCCAATACCATTGGCGGACAAACACAGCTCATCAAACTTCGTTGGGGTGCAAATGATGAAGACCTCAAATTCAAAGGTTGGGATCCTTTCATCAAATTCGCGCTGGGTGAGAATGTGAAGCGCACCACTTCTCAAAACAACAACCGCTTCCCCGATACACGTATGGGCGTGGAAGAAGTTTTGAATGATGCGTTTGCAAGAGCGAAAGATTACGAAGCCGATATGAAGAAAGATCCTAAAACTAGAAGGGATCTTGAGCTGGATGCATTGGTTGAAATTTTGAACAAAAAACGCTTTATTACCTGTCACTCATATGTACAAAGTGAAATTACGGCTGCTATGCGTGTAGGCGATAAATATGGTTTCAAATTCAACACCTTTACACATATTCTCGAGGGCTATAAAGTGGCGGATAAAATGAAAGTACACGGATCAAGCGCATCCACTTTTGCCGATTGGTTTTATTATAAAGTAGAAGTTACGGATGCGATTGCTTATAACGCCGCCATCATGCAAAAAGTAGGTTTGAATGTTTGTATCAATTCTGATGATGCAGAAATGGCCCGCCGTCTGAACCAGGAAGCAGGCAAAACGGTTCGATATGGCGGTGTTTCTGAAGAAGAAGCATTGAAAATGGTAACACTTAATCCTGCAAAAGCCTTGCATGTTGAAGATAAAGTAGGAAGTATTAAAGCGGGTAAAGATGCAGACATTGTTATCTGGAGTGATCATCCTTTGAGTATTTATGCCAAATCGGAAAAAACCATTGTTGACGGCATTGTTTACTGGGACAGGGAAAAAGATGCTGAACAGCGAAAGAAAATTTCTGCTGAAAGGTTCCGTCTCACACAAAAAATGATCGGTGAGAAAAGAACAGGAGGCGCCGGCGCTGTTCGTCCGGCAGAACCAAGCTGGCAGGTTGTTTTAAGCTGCGGCGATCATGACCACCATGACGGTTTATACACCGTTGATATCCAGGAAGACGAAACCCTCAAAAAATAAACTGACCGATTATGAAAAAAATATTCTGCACATTAAGCACATTACTGCTGATCGCCGGTTTTATTAAGGCACAGGAAGTGGTGTACCCAGCCAAAGAAAATAAAGGCCGTATATATATTATCGGAGGAACCGTTCATATTGGAAACGGAACCGTTTTAGAAAATGCAACCATAGAGATCAACGATGGAAAGATCATCCATGTAGGCGCCAACCTTTCTGGTTCCGGAAACGGCGCAACCGTTGTTGATGCAAAAGGGAAGCAGGTTTATCCCGGGCTGATCCTTCCTTCTTC
The DNA here is from genome assembly GCA_964519475.1 of uncultured Sediminibacterium sp. Taxonomy (GTDB): domain Bacteria; phylum Bacteroidota; class Bacteroidia; order Chitinophagales; family Chitinophagaceae; genus Sediminibacterium. The sequence goes on along the minus strand of CAZFKE010000006.1, from coordinate 91,496 downwards.
AGACCTGGGCTTAAAAGAAATCGCCAATGGTGTTCGCGGCAGCAACGACTATACCGAAATTGGCGAGTTCAATCCCAGTATCCGTTCTATCACCGCATACAATACGGATTCAAGGGTAATTGGCGTGTTACGCTCAAACGGAATTTTATTAGCCGGCGTTGCGCCAGAGGGCGGAACCATCAGCGGCTCATCGTCTGTGGTACAGCTGGACGCCTGGAACTGGGAAGATGCGGCTTATAAAATGGATGGCGGTATACATATGAATATGCCCAGTTTTATCAATCGCTTTGGAAGAAGGGGGGCTGCTAATATACCGCCTGCCATACTCGCTCAGTTGGGCATCGTGCTGCCCGCTTCCGGTGTTGACCCATCAAAGGCCGCTTTGGAGAAAATAGAAGAAATTAAGTCTTTTTTCCATCAGGCGAAAGCCTACCTGTCCGAGCCGGCACACACAAACACCAATCTTAAATTCGAGGCCACAAGGGGCTTGTTTGATAAACGACAGAAGCTATTTGTTCATGGCGACCAGGTAAAACAAATGTTGGTGGCCATTGACTTTGTAAAAGAATTCGGCTTTGACGTGGTGATTGTTGGCGGAAGCGAAAGCTTCCAGATAGCCGATCTGTTGAAAGCCAACAATATTGCTGTTATACTTAGTCAGGAACATGCGCTTCCTGCCACAGAAGATGATGATATCGATCAGCCGTATAAAACGCCGGCCGCTTTACAAAAAGCCGGTGTGTTGTTTGCATTGAACGATACACACGATGAGGCCCGCTACCGCAACCTTTCCTATAATGCGGGAACGGCCGCAACCTATGGCCTTACCAAAGAGCAGGCATTACAGGCCATTACGCTGAATGCTGCAAAAATTCTGGGGATTGATGATAAAACCGGATCTCTTGAAACAGGCAAAGATGCGAATATCGTTATCAGCGATGGAGATTTGCTTGATATGAAGAGCAGCACCATCAGCGCCGTATTTATTCAGGGCCGTCAATCAAGCCTTGATAACAAGCAGAGACAATTGTATGAAAGATATAAGTATAAATATGGGATCAAATAATTGATCACGTATTTCATAGATGATTGAAGGGCCCTCACAAAATGTGAGGGCTTTTTCGTTCCGTTCACTGCGGCTTTCACAAATATATCTTTGATTGAAACCGCCTATCTTATAAAAAATCCGCCTATCGTTCTTATATAGATTTTAACAGTACCCTGACTGTAACCTTTTTAGATTTACTACGTTTCGCTTCGTACCTGGCGTAGGCATTAACTACCTTAACCTCATTTATGAAACCGTTATTTCTTACCTTATTCTTTCTTGTGTCTGCGCTTACGGTATGCGGCCAATCCGAAAAGCTGGTACGAAAGCTCCCCGCGATTCGTACCACTCAAAAAATTATTATTGACGGAGATCTGAAAGATGAAGCATGGAAATCGGCGCCGATAGCAACAGATATGGTAGAATGGCGCCCAACCTATGGCAAGATTGAGAACGAGAGAAATAAAACAGAGATCCGGATCCTGTATGATAACAGCGCAATTTATATCGGCGGTTTTTGTCATGAAGCCAGCAAAGACAGTATTTCAACAGAACTGGTTGGGCGCGATGTGGTTGGTGTAAATGATTTTGTAGGTGTTTTGTTTGATACCTATAATGATAAGATCAATGGATTTGGCTATTATGTTACCCCGCTCGGCGAACAGTTTGATGCAAAATATTCATCAAACGGCGAAGACCCAAGCTGGAGCAGCGTATATGAAACACAGGCAAAGATCGTTGATAGTGGCTGGGTATTTGAAATGCGTATTCCCTATTCTGCCATTCGCTTCAGCAGTGTTAAAAAGCAGGACTGGGGAATGAATATTACGCGAAGAAGAAGAAAAAGCGACCAACAATATATGTGGAACCCAACCAATCCAACCGTAGGCGGAAACTTCTTTGCCCAGTTTGGTTTGTGGACCGGCATTGAAGACATTAAGCCCCCCCTGAGATTATCGTTTTCTCCCTATTTGTCAACCTATATAAATCATTACCCCTATAATGATCCCGCCATAAAAAATACGGCCACTTCTGTTAACGGCGGAATGGATGTTAAATATGGCATCAACCAATCCTTTACGCTGGATATGACATTGATCCCTGATTTTGGACAGGTACAAAGTGATAATCAGGTGTTGAACCTCACGCCTTTTGAAGTAAAATATAATGAGAACCGAAGCTTCTTTACCGAGGGTACCGAATTGTTTGGGAAGGGTAATTTATTTTATAGCCGCCGGATAGGCGGGCAACCGCTTCATTACTATGATGTGTCTTCCCAATTAAAACCAGGAGAGGAGATTGATAAAAACCCAACAGAGGCGCGCCTGATCAATGCTACAAAACTAAGTGGCAGAACCTCGTCTGGTTTGGGTATTGGCTTTTTTAACGCCATCACCGCACCACAATATGCGGCAGTGAGCACCGACGGAAAAAACCCAAGGAAAATTCAAACCGATCCGTTAACCAATTATAATATCATTGTTTTTGACCAGTCGCTTAAACGAAACTCCAGCATTTCTTTTATCAACACCAATGTAACAAGAGCGGGAACAGATTATGATGCAAATGTGTCTGCTTTCCTCTGGGACCTGTATGATAAAAAGAATGATTGGAACCTGTTTGGCAAAATAGGTGAAAGCAAACTGATCGGTTACCTGCCGGATGGTAAAACGAAAAACGGGTACACACACCATATTGGCTTTGGAAAAACGGGCGGCCGTTTTAACATGAACTTTTCCCAAGAGCTGGCCGATAATAAATACAGCAGCAACGATATGGGCTATTTTACCAACAACAATTTTGTTGATCATACGCTATGGCTGGGATACAAATGGGTAAAACCGGTTGGTTGGTTTAACCGACTTAATTCAAACTTGAATGGATATTATTCCGTTCGGTTTAAACCCTGGGATTATCAAACATTCCGGATCAACACAAACCTGAACGGACAGCTGAAAAGCCTTTGGTATGTTGGCGCATTTGTAGCTGCCAATGCGCTGCAGAATGACTTTTATGAACCGCGGGTTTCGGGAAGGGTGTTTAAACGACCCTTCAGATATACGTATGGCGCCTGGTTTGAATCGAACTATGCAAAAAAATATTCGGTCTCTTTTGAAGCAGATATTTCCGGCTCAGAGAAATATGCGTCACATGGGTTAGACCTGTTCATTCAAAACCGGTATCGGTTCAATAAAAAATTAACAATCAGCACCAATACCAACCTCTCTGTCTACACCAATAACATTGGGTATGCCGCTGCCGTCGCAGACAGCGTGTTCTTTGGTATGCGCAAAAGAAATACCGTTGAGAATATTTTTACGATCAAGTACAACTTTAACAACAAGATGGGGTTAACCCTGCGAACCCGCCACTATTGGAGCAAAGTAGATAACCGCCAATTTTACCTGCTTGAGCAAAACGGAAACCTTTTGCCGGTATACAGTTTGCATAATGAGGCCAATTATAACGTGAACTATTTCAATGTAGATATGGTATACACCTGGCAGTTCGCGCTGGGAAGTTTCGTGAATATAGTATGGAAGAACGCTATTGGCACATTTGATCAAAATCTGGCCGATCCTTATTTTAAAAACCTGGGAAACACGTTGAGCGCACCCCAGTTAAACAGCCTTTCGCTTAGAGTAATCTATTTTCTTGATTATCTATCGCTTAAGAAAAACTAGGGTACGTGTCAAATTTTTATTTTCTACAGGAGGTTTCATTACCTTAGCCCAATGGGTAAAAAACTGTTTTTGCTGGATGCATTTGCTTTGATCTATCGGGCATATTATGCACTGATACGCTCACCACGTATTACCTCAAAAGGAAGGAATACCAATGCACAGTTTGGTTTTACCAATACTTTGTTTGATCTGATTAACAAAGAAAAACCTACACACCTTGCCGTTTGTTTTGATACACATGCGCCAACAGAAAGACATACCGACTTTACGGACTATAAAGCCAACCGCCAGGAAGCCCCCGAAGACCTGCTCGATTCTATTCCCGATATCAAACGAATTATTCAGGGGTTTAATATTCCCGTTGTGGAACTGGACGGATATGAGGCAGATGATGTAATCGGCACCGTGGCCTGGCAGGCAGCCGACCTTGGTTATGAAGTATACATGGTTACGCCGGATAAAGATTATGGCCAGTTATTGATACACCCCAACGTTTTTATTTACAAACCACCCTCCTTTGGAAATGCAGAAGAAATTCTCACAGCCGAAAAGATTTGTGCCAAGTGGGATATACAAAGAGTAGAACAGGTGATTGACATGCTGGGCCTGATGGGCGATGCCGTGGATAATATTCCCGGCATTCCCGGTGTAGGCGAGAAGACCGCAGCAAAATTGTTAAAAGAATATGATTCCCTGGAAAATATATTAGCCAACGCAGATACTATAAAAGGCGCGCTGGGCGAAAAGATAAGGAACGGTAAAGAGATGGCTGCCATGAGTAAAAAACTGGCTACCATTATTACCAATGTTCCGGTTACTTTTCACGAAGAAGATTATCGTTTGAAAGAGTGGAATAAAGATTCGTTGGTGGAAGTATTTACAGAGCTTGAGTTTAAAACACTTGGCAAGAGAATACTGGGCGACGAGTTCAACGCTTTCCATTCCGCTCCGCAGAGCGTACAGACCGATCTGTTTGGCAACACGGTTAAATCAACCAAAAAAGATTCGGCAGCCGCAAAAAAAGAGGCCGCTGAAATGATTACAGGAGAAGAAAGCTCCGGTCTTCTTGCAGAAAAAAATATCAACAATACAGATCATACCTATCTGTTGGTGCAAACCCAAGAAGAGATCAAAAAACTTCTGGATACACTACTCACCAAAACCGAGATCTGTTTTGATACAGAAACCACCAATATAGACGCAAACGAAGCAGAGCTGGTAGGCATGAGTTTTTCTTTTACAAAAGGGGAGGGATATTATGTTCCCTGTCCGGCAGACAAAAAAGAAACGCTGGCTATCTTAGAACAGTTTGCTCCGCTCTTTGCCTCAACAGGTATCAACTGGGTGGGGCAAAACCTTAAATATGATATGCTTGTATTAAAATGGTATGGCATAGAATTGAAAGGGAATACGTTTGACACCATGCTGGCACATTACCTGATAGAGCCGGAAGGAAGAAGAAGCATGGACCTCCTAAGCGCACAATACCTGGGCTACGAACCTGTGCACATTGATGAGCTGATTGGCAAGAAAGGAAAAACGCAGGGAAACATGCGCGATGTAGAGGTGGAAAAAGTAAAAGAATACGCGGCAGAAGATGCAGATATCACCCTGCAATTAAAACAGGCTTTTGTTCCGCTTTTAAAAGAGAAAGCGGTTCAGCGCGTATTTGATGAGGTGGAAAACCCATTGGTGCGCGTGTTAACCGATATGGAATTTGAGGGGGTAAAGATAGATGTGGGGTTTTTAAACGACTACAGCAAAGAACTGGAAAAAGATGCGAAACAATTTGAAGAGAACGTTTACGCAACAGCCGGCGTTCGATTCAACCTCGCCTCCCCGAAACAACTTGGCGAAGTATTGTTTGAAATATTAAAAATCGACCCGAAAGCGAAAAAAACAAAAACCGGACAATATGCAACCGGCGAAGATGTATTACAAAAGCTTGCCAATAACAACCCGATCGTAGCAGATATTCTGGGCTTTCGCGAATTGACCAAATTAAAAAGTACCTACGTTGATGCGCTTCCGCAGATCATCAACAGCAAAACCGGTCGTGTACATACTTCTTATGCGCAGGCCGTTGCGGTTACGGGAAGATTGAGCAGCAATAATCCCAATCTCCAAAACATTCCAATCCGCAGCGATCGTGGGCGCGAAATCAGGAAAGCGTTTATTCCAAGAGATGCCAACCGCGTTTTAGTGAGCGCCGATTATTCGCAAATTGAATTGCGTATTGTTGCCGCCATCAGCGGCGATCCGAATATGTGTGAGGCTTTTAAACAAGGCAAAGACATTCACACCGCAACAGCTGCCAAAGTGTATAATATTGCAGAATCAGATGTTACAAAAGAAATGCGATACAAAGCCAAGAGTGTGAACTTTGGTATTATTTATGGCCAGGGCGCATTTGGTTTGGCAGATAACCTGGGTATACCCAGATCGGAAGCAAAAGAGATCATTGATAATTATAAAAAAGAGTTTGTGGGCATTACTTCTTATATGGACGACACCATCAAATTTGCGCAGGCCAATGGGTATGTACAAACACTCATGGGAAGAAAGCGTTGGTTAAAAGACATCAATTCGTCTAACTTTACCGTTCGTGGCTACGCAGAACGAAACGCCATCAACTCGCCCATACAGGGAACCGCGGCAGATATGATCAAACTCGCCATGATCAAGATCCACAATGAAATGAAAAAAGGTTCCTGGCAATCAAAGATGATCCTGCAGGTACACGATGAACTCGTATTTGATGCGGTGAAGGAAGAAGTTGACGACCTGAAAAAACTCATTATTCAAAATATGACAACCGCCATGATCTTACCGAATGATGTGCCGGTGGAAGCGGAAGTGGGTTCGGGGATGAATTGGCTGGAAGCACACTAAACCCCCGATACCCGATGGGTGTATTAAATACAGCATAATGTCAAACGAAGAAACGATTAACAAATTCTATTCTGCTTTTCAAAAACGGGATTATGCAACCATGCAGTCATGCTATCACGAAGACGCCGTATTTAATGATCCTGCGTTTGGTTTATTAGACTCGAACGAAACGAAAGCCATGTGGGAGATGTTATGTACGCGCGCCAAAGATTTTTCTCTGGTGTATGGAAATATCAAATTGCTGGATGAAGAATATACTACCTGCGACTGGACGGCTGCTTATCTTTTTTCAAAAACAGGGCGGCGGGTCGTGAACAGGATCACCGCACATATGCGTTTTCATAATGGGCTGATTATTGAACATTCAGATGCGTTTGATATTTATCGCTGGTCAAGACAGGCCTTCGGTTTAACCGGGCTCCTGTTTGGCTGGACCTCCTTCATGCATAAAAAAATACAGCTGCAGGCAAAAGCAGGACTGGAAAAGTTTATGAACGAATAGCCCAGCCCAGCTGCATCAAACTATTTTTTATATTTCAATATGAACTGGCCATTTTATTTTAAAAGTATCTGGTTGATTGGTGGTCGTTATTGTATGATAGCGGGGGTTGCGTTTCTGCTTTTTTATGTGCTTGGGAGAACCCGATTTCTTTATAGAAAGATCCAGGCCCGGTTCCCGAAAAATACAGATTACCTGCGTGAAATAGCCTATTCCTTTTTGACTATAGGCATCTTTTCCTTTGTATCTGTTATCCTGCTCAGCCATCCTAGAATAGCCCCGCATACCACACGGTATCAACACATCGGCGATAGGGGCTGGTTGTATTATTTTCTGCTTTTCCCGGTTTTGTTTCTTATGCACGATACCTATTTCTATTTTACACACAGGTTAATGCATCATCCGCGTTTGTTTACATGGTTTCACCTGGTGCATCATCAATCTACCAACCCTACGCCGTGGGCGGCCTATGCTTTTCATCCATTAGAGGCGGTTGTGGAGGCAGGGATTGTCGTTGTTTTTTTGTTTACGGTACCCATTCATCAAACACACCTGCTCCTCTTTTTTCTAATGATGATCGTATATAATGTATATGGGCATCTTGGCTATGAATTATATCCGAAAGGGTTCAGCAAAAGTCAATTGGGCAAATGGATCAACACATCGGTTAATCACAATCAGCACCATCAATATTTTAAAGGGAACTACGGTTTGTATTTTCTTTTCTGGGACCGAGTATTCGGAACGCTTCGCGAAGACTATGATCAACGTTTTGAAGAAGTGAAAGCAAGGAAGGCTGTTTAGTTTTTGACTTTTTTCACACCCGCCGCTTTTCTTTTTTTAAATATAGGAACAGTAATTC
>CAZFKE010000006.1:0-83501 GCA_964519475.1 uncultured Sediminibacterium sp. | reverse complement strand
AGATCGTAACCGTACTGCAGTGCTCGCCGTACATAATACTCTTTGCATAGGGCCGCAGCTTATTGGTGATCTCAACATACGCTTCCTGCGGAATATCTACTTCTCCGCAACCTTTCACCACAACACGTTTATCTGTAAATTCTTCTCCATTTACAGAAGCAAGGTTTTTTAATAAGATTGTGCTGATGAGTTTTTTTTCATCACCAAAAACAGCGCTTGCGGCAATGGGTTGCAGATAACTTGCCACCAGCATATAAGCCCACATTGGAATGATGGCATCAGCAGAGCAGGTAATCGCAACATGTGCGTTGGCATATTGATCCCAATCGGTGGTTTGTAGTGCCGCGCGAAAATCCTTTTCTTTGAGGATCAGTTCCATAAATAAATATCCCTTCAGGTCAAAGATTTTTATTTCTCCTTTTGGATAATAGGCTTCCAGGTCAAAGCTGATCAGCCCGCTTTCTGCTACTTTATTTACAAATACTTCACTCATTCCTTTCTTTTTACAAAGCAAAGCTACAACTCTCCCGGAATTCCGGTTTTCGGTATCCGTAAAACAAAAGCCCGTTGCTGCTGGCAACGGGCTTTTGTTTGTGCATCCGGTCTGTTTGATTAATAGAATTTAGAGCGACTGTCTTTTATGTTTGCTGCTTTTTTCAAAGCATCAAAGCCTCGGTAAGAAGACATTTTTGCAGCCTGAATCAGGTTTTGTTTGATGGTGGCCACATCGGTAGTTGTAGCTTTTGCTGCAACGCTTTCGGTTTTAACAGCAAAAACACCCGTTGCGCCCGCAATGGGCTCACTTACCTTGCTATGCAGGTTTTTATTGAAGGCTGCACCAATAATTTTCGGCTCGCTACCAATACCGGAAATAAAGGGAGCAGAAAAACTCAGGCTATCCGCACGCAGAATGGGAGCGCCGGTGCTGGATGAATACGCTTCCAGTGTATTTCCTTTAAATTTAGTTTCTATAATCAGCTTGGCCTTTTTCTCGTTTCTTACGATTGTCTCAACTGTTGGCCTTGCTTCGGCAACCGACATAACACCCGCTTTGTTAACAGCAGAAACCATGGCAACCACATATTTGTCGCCAATCTCGAATGGTTCAGATACATCGCCCGCGCTGTGTTCATATACCCAACGAACCAGCTGGCGGCCCTGTCCCAAACCCGCTATGCTAAAATCATTCTGCTTAATATCATTGGCCAGTAACACGGGCCTGTTTTCTTTCAGGGCGTTGGCATTGAATTGTTTGGCAGATTTTCCGGAAACAGCAAACTGCGCTGCCGCCGTGTTTGCCGCGGTTACCGTTTCATTGCTGGCCAGGATGGCTTTTGATAAATAGGCTATCTTATAAACAGGGTTTACATTCTTTTGTCCCAACACTTCAATATAATGATATCCAAAATCGGTCTTTACCACCCCTTTGGTACCAACAGGTTTGTCAAAAGCAAAATCATTAAATGGAACCATCATTTGTCCCTGTGGGAAAAAATCATATACCCCCCCCTTCTCTTTGCTTCCGGGATCATCCGAGTATTTCGTAACCAATGCACCAAAATCGGCGCCGGCCTTTGCCGCTGCTTCAATACTATCTATCAATTTCTTTCCAACACTATCGGGGCGTATCTGCTGACCGCTTCTTGGGTCTGCAGTAGCGACCAGGATATGACGAACTTTTGCACTATCGGGCCATTGTTTCGTTCCAAGCATTTTCGCAACCACATACGTATTCGCATCCAGATAAGGCCCGAAAACACCACCCACCGGCGTTCTTACCAAAGAATCCTTATTCGTCTGTTGCATCCTGGCTTTACTTACATAGCTATCATAAAAGGGGATTTCAGAACCCACTTTTGTTAAAAATGCCTGTGCATCTTTTGCCGCGGCAAACTCATTTTTCAGGCTTAATACCTGGTTAAGTGCATTGGCCGAATCTGCCCCGCTGGGTGCGGCGCTGTAAGCTACATACGAGATATTGCGGGTCTCTTCTGTCTTCCTGTATTCTTTTGAGTGCTTGTTTACATATGCCGCAATTTCATCATCACTCACTTTCGCGGCGCTATCATTTACGGAGATATAGGGCACATATACATAAGAGAAAGAAGTAACCGCATTATTATCTGCCTGCTGCTTTTCCAGTAACCATTTGGGCACATACGCAGCCTGCATTAAGAGGTTCTGGTATTTATTACGCAGGGTTTGCTGGATAGCAGGGTTGATATACACGCTATTGATCGTTTTGATCTGCTCAGCATTCTTGCTTTTCTTCAATTGTGCAAATGCCTGACGGGCTTCATTGGCTTTGAACTCTCCGGTTTTAGGATCTGTAAACTCTTGTTTAAGGGGAGAATTATCGCCAAAAAGAATATCGCTCAGCTCCTTAGGAGAAACCTGTAGTCCCAATTTTTCATATTCCTGGCCAAGAACAATCCTTTCTACTTCCTGGTTCCACAAAGAGCCGATCAGTTGATCTCGTTGCGCTCCCTGCGGACCGTACATACGCTCCTGCATGGCTAATTTATCTTCAAAATCAGCACGTTCTATCTTTTCACCATTCACTTTTCCGATTGTGGTCGTGTTCGAAAACGTACTTCCCCCACGCCTAACACCATCCTGCAGAATAAAGGCAATCAAAGCCAGCGCTATGAAACCGAAGAGTATCCACGCACCTTTGTCACGAACCCGTTGAATTACAGACATAATAGTTTAATTAATTAATGATTTTTGCCCCGCTTTTGATCCTTGTTTTGCGGGGGGCAAAAATAAGGGAATAAAACATTAGAACAAATTGTGGAAAACCTATTTAATGGCAGGAAAGACAAGGATTTTAGGGAATGGGGAACAAGGAATTTTGAATGTATCAGGAAAACCAATTCTTAAATCCGGATCTGAGGTGCCAAATACCCAATACAAATCCACAATCCTTTGTGAAAAAACTCCTTTTTACGTGTATAAACCCCATTTTTCCGTTTTGGGTTGTGGAAAGAACAGTAATAAACTCAACCTAAGCCTATTCTTTTAGCGGTTTGGCTAAACCTCACTTGCTTTTTATCCCTGTTAATACACAGTGATGTTATGGTGGAAAACCAAAAAAAGTATATGTGTGTTTCGTAATCCACTTATGTTAAAAAGCAAAAAGAATCCCTATATCATAAAGAAAACAATTGTGTATTACCTTGTTAATATCGGTGGATAAGCCAGAGCTAATTAACTTTGTTCTTTGGGGATAAGTAAGTTATCCCGATATCCACAGCCCTAATAGTAGTAGTTAAGTTTTATAAAAAAGAATTATTCAATACTATTACAACAGTTATGAACATAGCAGAAAATACCATTTCAGAAAAAGGTTTTTTAGACATCGATATTGATCCGCGTATGGATTTATTTGCCGAGATTGAGCGTCTAAAAAAAGAAAAGAATGCCGTCATCCTCGCACATTTTTACCAGGAGCCTGATATCCAGGATGTGGCAGATTTTATCGGCGATAGTCTGGGTCTTGCCCAGAAAGCCAAACAGGCCGATGCAGATATCATTGTTTTTGCCGGAGTGCACTTTATGGCAGAAACCGCCAAGATACTAAACCCTACAAAAAAAGTACTGTTGCCCGATTTGAAAGCCGGTTGTTCTTTAGCGGATAGTGCTCCTGCAGATCTGTTCAGGGCATTTAAAGAAAAACACCCCGACCATTTGGTTATTTCCTATATCAACTGCACGGCAGAAATTAAAGCACTTAGCGATATTATATGTACCAGCAGTAATGCAGAAAAAATAATTGAGAGTGTGCCTAAAGACCAGCCCATTCTATTTGCGCCGGATAAAAATTTAGGTGCCTGGCTCAATAAAAAAACAGACAGGAATATGTTGTTATGGAATGGCGCCTGTATGGTACACGAAATATTCAGCTTGGAAAAAATAACCAAATTAAAGATACGACACCCCAAAGCTAAACTGATTGCACACCCCGAATGCGAGGAAGCTGTTTTAGCCATTGCAGATTATATAGGTAGTACCACACAGTTATTAAAATATTCTCAAACCGACAGCAGTAACGAATATATTGTAGCCACAGAAACAGGAATCCTGCACCAGATGCAGCATAACAGTCCGAACAAGACTTTTATACCCGCCCCACCCAATAATAATTGTGCCTGTAATGATTGTCCCCACATGAAGCTGAATACATTGGAGAAACTCTATCTATGCATGCAGTATGAAAAGCCAGAAATCATCATGGACGAAAACCTACGACTGGCTGCCAAACGCTCGATGGACAGAATGATGGATATCAGTCAGAAAGCGGGATTGATTGGCTAATAGATGGATTTGTTTGGCTTGTAATTTTTTTAAACAAAAACACAAACAAAATAAAATACCTTAGGCGATAATCTTTTTACATGACGGATCTGAAGCCCCCCTTCTTTCAACGATTCTTCCGCATTGCGTTGGCTTTATTGATTACGCTTTGCCTGCTAAGGGTTTTTGAATATGTGGCCGTTGCTTCTAAATCTTTTGCAGATCAATCGTACCGTTTTGAGCTGGTAGGTGTTTTGTATGATGTATGGCTATGGTTAATCTATTGTGGTATTATTTTCCTTCCGGTCTTTATTTTATATAAACTAAATAACCGCTCCGGTTTATTTCTATTTCATTTACTTAATGTATTATTCATCTTCTGTTGCCTGGGATTACTGATCACATTTTCTGAAAGAAATACACCGTTTGATCACGAATTGTTTACCAGAAAAACGAAGGATACACTGGATACGGTAAAACAAATGATGGGTTCGGGTTTGAAACCCTATGTTCCTTTTATTATTTACCTACCCACTTATTTTTTGATCTATTATAGCGTTACTGTAAAAATAACTGCTTCAAAACCGATCATACGATGTGTAATGATTGTATCAGTTCTAGCCATTATTTTTATTCGGTTTGCCAACCCTTCTCCAGATTGGTTTAAAAAAAATTCAGGATATTATCTTACCACGAATAAACTGAGTTACTGGATTAATGATAGTTATCATTATCTCTTTGCACAAAATAAAAGAAACGCACCCGGCATTGCAGAAGAGATTGAATTTTATCACGCTAACCATCCTTTTAAATTCACCAGTAGCGAATACCCGCTCATGCACCAAAATACAGATGCAGATGTGCTGGGTGATTTCTTTAACCTGCATTCCACAACGCCCAATTTGGTGATTTTGGTTGTGGAAGGACTGTCCCGCGATTTCAGCGGAGCCAACGCGTATGCCGGAAGTTTCACGCCATTTCTGGATTCGCTTTCAAAAAAGAGTCTAACCTGGGATAATTTTTTAAGCACCGCCCCGGGAACTTTTGCAGCACATCCCGCCATCTCAGGATCATTACCGTATGGTAAACGCGGATTCTCCATTATAAATGTGATGCCCGATCACTTATCGTTGATAAAGATCCTGCGTAACAATGGGTATTATACGAGATTTCTTACCGGATTTAATCCCGACTTTGACAATATGGGCGGCTATATCCGTTTGCAGGGAACGGATTTTATTCTATCTCATTATCCTTCAAAATATAAAGAGATGGGTGTGGGTAAAGAGGGTTGGTCCATGGGCTACCCCGACGATGCATTATACAACCGAAGTTTTGAGGTGATGGATTCTGTTAACAAGCAACCCTATCTGAATATTTATCATACAGGTACAACGCACCTCCCCTATTTATTTGAACAGAAAAGAAAATACGAAAAAAAATTCGACCAGAAGCTCAAAACGATGAATGTTTCGGCGCCCATCAAAAGAACATTAGGAGAAACCAAAGAAGTGATCGTTACTTTTATGTTCTCGGATGATTGTATACGTAAATTCTTCAGCGATTATTCAAAACGGCCCGAATATCATAATACCATCTTCTTTATCACCGGTGATCATCATATCGGATCTTTTCCAACCGTGGGTGAGATAGACGAATACCGCGTGCCCTTTATTGTTTATTCACCGATGTTGAAAAAAGGAGAAAAGTTTTTGTCGGTTAACACTCATAATAATATTACACCCAGCATTGTCTCTTTTCTTGCAAAGAACTTTCATTTTAATAATTATCCGCAGGAGGTTCATTGGTTGGGTGCCGTATTGGATACCTCAAGGGCTTTCAGAAACCAGCAATCGATGCCGTTTATGTCATGGGGCAGGCAGATTAACGACTATTTGTGGAAAGATTATTTTATTTCCGATAAACAATTATATAAACTAAAGCCCGACCTGACACAAGAAAAGATAACGAACGATTCCATTAAAAAAAAGATGATCCGCCTGCGCGAAAATTTTGAAGCGATCAATGCTTTTGTGTGCGACAGTAACCGGGTATATCCTGCCAGAAAATCGATGCTGCCGGGGAATAAAGAGTTGTTGCGGTATTATGCAGACACCACAACCAGAAGAATAAAAACAACAATGGCAGACACCAGCCTGATGCCATTGCTTAAATTGCCCAAGGGTTATCAATTTCTATATGTAGAATTTTATGCGGCCGTGAATATTGAAGGAGAAGATGCTGATAAATATCCAACCGTTCGTTTTGCATTAATCGATACCAGGGAGAAAGGAAAGAACTTCTTATACTGGAGTAAACGCGACCTGGCCACGTTAAGCAAAAATAAATTTCAACCCAAAATATGGAATGATATTACCACCCATGATTTATTCACACTGAGTGATTATAAGGGGGTGAAAGACCTGCATTACGAATTAGCTCTTTTTAATACACCACCCGGAATAGACCTTCAAATAAGGGATATACGGGTTATGGTATATGGCGTCAAATAAAAAAATAAACATGATCCCGCAAAATAAAAAGACCATTAAAATAAGCCGGAGGAAATGTTGGTTAACCATCCCGATACTGCTATTGGCTACAACCCATTTATTGTCTCAAAAAAACAGGCCAGCCTTCAGCGTCATCGCTTTTTATACAGCGGAACAGGATCCCGCCCATATTAGTTTTGTTCATGAAGCCCATAAATGGTTCAGCGACGAGGCGGGCAAAAATAAATTTACTTACTACCCTACCAAAGATTGGACAAAACTCAACGAGGATACGCTGGCGAAATACCAGGTAGTTCTTTTTTTGGATACCCGCCCGGAAAAAACGGAACAGAGATTGGCGTTTAAAAAGTATATGGATAATGGAGGCGCATGGATAGGCTTTCATTTTGCCGCTTTTGCCTTAACGCCTTCTTCTTATAACCAGGATTGGGACTGGTACCATAATGAATTTATTGGATCGGGACAATATGTAAGCAATACCTGGCGGCCAACAGCTGCCATGCTGCGAACAGAACAAAACAAACATCCCGCAACCAAAGGATTACCCGGGGTATTCAAATCCTCCCCCAATGAATGGTATCGATGGGAAAAAGATCTTCGTAAAAACCCCGATATCAATATTTTACTTTCAATCGATGCAACCAGTTTTCCGCTGGGAACCGGCCCCAAACCTCACGAGATATGGCATAGCGGTTACTACCCGGTTGCCTGGTCAAATAAAAAATACAGGATGGTATATCTGAATATGGGGCATAACGATATGGATTACGAACACGGAACCAACCAAACCCTTTCGCATACTTTCGATAGTAAAGAACAAACAAAATTTATTTTGAACACCCTCTTGTGGCTGGGAAACCCTAAGAATCAAAAACCATGAAAGAGTTTATGCTGTACATCCGAAATATCGGGAACCAGAAAGAAACACTTAGTGAAGAGGAACATCACGCTTTCCTGAAAGAATGTGAGCGGTATATTCAGGAGCTAAAAAAAGAAAACCGCCTCATCAGCGCGCAGCCGCTGGTGCGCGAGGGCGTGATTGTTTCGGGAAAAGAAGGTGCATGGTCAGAAGATTTGATCGATCCGTCTAAATGGATACAGGTGGGGTATTATCATATTCTTGCCCATAACCTGGGCGAAGCTGTTGGCATTGCAAAAACCAACCCTGAATTTGCGTACAGCAAAACCGCAGAGATAGAAGTAAGACCCATTAAAATGAAAGAAGAAAGCACAGGTTTCGTGTATCCGGTAAACACATAGAAATAGCTGTATTTTTGCAATATGTTATTTCGCGAAAGATTCAAATTTGTTTTTGAAGAGGAATTGCTGGATGAAATCGAAAAAAAAGGCGTTCCGGTTTCTGTAAAAGCCGGGGAGACCATTATGGATATTGGCCAAACCGTTCGCATCATGCCTATTATTCTTTCCGGATCCATCAGGGTTTCCAGAACGGAAGAAGACGGAAGAGAGATCCTGCTCTACTATGTAAACCCCAACGAAAGCTGCGCCATGACCTTCACCTGCTGTATGCAGCATCACGCCAGCGAAATAAAAGCCGTAGCCGAAGAAGATATAGAAATGCTGGCCATTCCCGTAAGTACGATGGACGAGTGGATGACCAAATACCCCAGTTGGAAAAGCTTCGTAATGCGCACCGTACAAAACCGCTTTCATGAATTATTGAAAACCATCGACCAGGTTGCTTTTCAGAAACTGGATGAACGATTGATTAATTATTTGAAAGAAAAAGCAAAGACAACCGGATCTACACTCCTGAATGTTTCTCATGAACAAATAGCCAAAGAGCTGGCCAGCTCCCGCGAAGTGATCTCGCGCCTGCTGAAGAAACTGGAAACCGACAAAAAACTCCTGCTCTACCGAAACCAGATCAAACTACTTCGCGAAATGTGATATAAGTCACATTTCGCTCCGATAGCCCTGTTTAGCTTTGCATTCTAATCAAAGCAAACACGATGAAAATGAACGTGGGCAATACAGACAGGATCCTCCGCATCATCATAGCGGCCATCTTTGCAACACTCTATTTCACAAAAACCGTTGAAGGAACATTGGTCCTTGTGCAGTTGGTTCTTGTCACCGTGTTTGTGCTGACCAGCTTTATCAGTTTTTGTCCCCTATACCTGCCATTCGGCATCAACACCTGTAAAAACAAGGAGAAATAATCATGACACACGAAATAGAAGCCCAATGGATGGGCAAAATGCAATTTAATGCACTAGTAAACGGACATACAATTGTAATGGACGCACCCGAAAGAATAGGCGGCGAAGACCACGGCCCTATTCCGAAACCTTTTGTATTATCAGCCCTCTCGGGTTGTACAGGAATGGATGTAATCGCTATGTTGCGCAAGGCAAACAAAGGGGTAACCGATTTCAACATTAAAGTGAGCGGAGAAATCAGTAAAGTACCACCGATAGAATATGTTGCAATACATCTTGTGTACGAGTTTGAAGGAAACGAAGAAAACAAAGAAGCCGCATTACAGGCCGTAACCGACTCGCAGGAAAAATATTGCGGCGTTAGCCATATGCTGAAAAAGATCATGCCGGTTACCTGGGAGGTTAGCTATAACGGAAAAATCATCTTTAATAACAAAGCGCTGGAAGCCGCTTTATTAAACTAAAACGAAAATATGTTTGAAGCCATTAAATCCCTGTTTGCACAGGTTAAGCAGGAAGATTATGCGTTATTGATTAAAAACGGCGCCCAGATCATTGATGTAAGAACACCGGGCGAATATGCCGGCGGACACATTCAGGGATCGGTAAATATTCCCTTGGATACCTTGCAGCGAAACCATTCAAAAATAAAAAAGGACAAACCCGTGATCACCTGTTGCGCAAGCGGTATGCGAAGCCTGTCGGCCAAAAGTATTTTAGCGTCGAATGGATTTCCGGAAGTGTATAACGGAGGCGGATGGGTAGGCCTGAAAAATAAAATAAACAGGTAATGAAAAAAAAGATTTTTTACGATTGGCATACCGTACGTATTGTATATCTGGTGATTGGTGTTCTGTTCTCGGTCTATTCAGTTGTTACAAAAGAATGGACAGGGCTTTTACCCGGCGGGTATTTTGTATTGATGGCGGTTTTTCATTTTGGCTGTGCAACGGGTAGTTGTCATGTGACACCCATTAAACATTGGGAAAATAAAACAAGAACAACGGAAACCTTGTTCGAAGAAATTAAATAAACGCCATGTCAACTTTTTCAGAAATAATCAATGGAGAAAGACCCGTACTGGTAGATTTTTATGCAGAATGGTGCGGCCCCTGTAAAGTGATGAAGCCGATCCTGAAAGAATTAAAAACAAAGATCGGCGACAAGGCAACCATTTTACAAGTAGATGTTGATAAAAGCCCGCAAACAGCAAGCTACTACCAAATACAGGGTGTGCCAACCATGATACTTTTCAAAAAAGGAAAAATGGTTTGGCGACAAAGCGGTATTGTATCCGCAGGAGAGTTAGAGAAAAAGATCCGGATGCATCAGCCCGAAATCAATCTTTGATAAAAGGGGCACCTGTTTTAACGGTGTCCATTCTTTCCAGTCGCTGACGAAGATTTTTAAATGTTGCGATCATACCGGTTGATGAAAATCCGTTGATCAGTAGCACAGGCAGATCGCCCCCCGGGTCTGCCTGTAATTCATAAACCACTTTTACATGGTCTTTGCCAATCGGGTTGATGGTCCACTTTCCAACCGACTGGTCAATGCGGACAATATTTTTTTTAACCGGCTCCCACCCGCTAACATTCCTTGCGCTGATGGTAACTGTTTTTGTATGATGGTCCTGACTAACCGTAACATGCGAAACAAAATCGCGGTTAGCTGCAGGCCAGGGAAATTTCACTTCTGAATAATAATAAAGTTCCGTTGGCGAAACCTGTTTTAATAAACGGGTAGACTTACTATTATAGATCCATTCATCATAAACGCTCACATCCGTAACCACAGCAACAAAACGGGAAAGCGGTGCTGCAAATTCTGCTTCTAAACGGATCGAATTTATTTTTGAATCTTCTGTTTTGAGCGAATAAGACTTAATACCGTCTTTATCAGATTTTAATTTCCAATCAGCCTGTGCCGCACAGAATACAAAAGCCGGTAAACATAAGCTTAGCAATAAAAATCCCTTATTCATATCGGGTTGGGTTAATAAATACTTCATAATCTAGCAAAAGCCCGGCAATAATTCAACCAGAAAACCGAACACGCCCGAAAAAACCGAAATGGCGCCAAAAAAGGTGAAAAAACCAGCCGCAGAAAGTATAAATACGCTTTTCCGGCATATCCCGGTCCAATATTTTTAATCGATCGGCCACAATAACCGGCAAACTAAAACCGTTAGCTAAAAAAATACTAAAAAAATTAGTGTGTATAAGTAAAAACCACTACTTTTATGACTCCATTAAATTTGACTATTAAATACTAATACAATGAGCAATGCAGAAAAACTGAAGGCGTTAAAGCTGACGATCGACAAGATTGACAAGGATTATGGAAAGGGCAGTGTAATGATGATGAACGAGAAAAGCCAGGACGCAATGGAAGTGATTTCCACAGGCTCTATCGGGCTTGATGTAGCGCTCGGCGTGGGCGGTTTACCCAAAGGAAGAATCATAGAAATATATGGGCCGGAGTCTTCGGGTAAAACAACGGTTGCCATCCATGTGATTGCTGAAGCGCAGAAAAAGGGGGGTATGTGTGCAATCATTGATGCAGAACACGCCTTTGATAGTTCCTATGCGCAAAAATTAGGGGTGGATGTTGATAACCTGCTGATATCACAACCGGATTATGGTGAGCAGGCGCTTGAAATAGCAGACAGGCTGATTTTATCCGGTGCGCTTGATGTGGTCGTAATCGATTCTGTTGCCGCACTGGTTCCCAAAAGCGAACTGGAAGGCGAAATGGGCGACAGTAAAATGGGGCTGCATGCAAGACTGATGAGCCAGGCATTGCGTAAGCTTACAGCAACCATTAATAAAACCAATACGGTTTGCATATTCATTAACCAGCTGCGCGAAAAAATTGGGGTGATGTTCGGAAACCCCGAAACCACAACGGGAGGCAATGCATTAAAGTTCTATGCTTCCGTACGATTGGATATCCGCAGGATGACACAGATCAAAGACGGCGATGCGGCAGTGGGTAATCATGTAAAAGTGAAAGTGGTAAAGAATAAAGTGGCTCCGCCATTCCGTGCGGCCGAATTCGATATTATTTTCGGCGAAGGGATCAGCAAACTGGGCGAGATCGTTGATATGGGTGTAGAACTGGGTATTGTTCAGAAAAGCGGTAGCTGGTTCAGCTATGAAACTAATAAACTGGGTCAGGGAAGGGATTCTGTAAAAACCCTCCTGCGCGATAATCCTGAGCTGGCCAGTGAAATTGAAGCCAAGATCCGGGCAAAAGTAAGCGAAGCGAAAGTGGCTGCAGAGGCATAAATAAGGTTTTTGAGATGGGTTAGTATACAAGACCGTTCTGTTAATGCAGGGCGGCTTTTTTATAAAAAATGGGTAATTTATACCACGTAAATAGATTTTTTCTATTTATAAAAAGAAAAATTGCAATAATATCGATCGAATGTGTAAACTTCCCTGAAAAATAGGAAAGATACTCAGGTCATCATTGCGTACATTAGAAGATAAAACAAGTGGTATTGTTCTATTGCCTGGTTAAAATAATGGTAAGGCTGGCGCTGAATATTTTCTGCCGTAGTCTTGTAATCAGTAACCGCGAAGCACTTCGGCAATCAGGCCCATTATTGCTAGTGGCAAACCATCCCAACTCGTTTTTGGACGCTATTATTATAGGCTCCCAATTTAAAAAAACTGTTCATTTTCTTGCCCGTGGCGATGCTTTTCATAAACCCTTGCACGCAAAGTTGCTGCGTCTGTTGAACATGATACCGGTATTTCGTTTGAGCGAGGGAAAGGAAAACCTGTATTTGAATGATGCAGCATTTGCGCGCAGCAAAGAGGTTTTAGAAAAAAAAGGAATTGTATTAATCTTTATTGAAGGGCTTTGTGTGCACAAACACGAATTACAGGCATTTAAAAAAGGGGCCGCCAGAATAGCCATGGAAAGCAAAGAGGAGAATGGTTTTGCTGTATTGCCTATCGGTATTGCATACGATTCATTTGAGCGGTTTGGAAAAATGATCAATATTAAAATCGGCCAAATAATACCTGTCAAAGAGCTCTTGCCATATGAAGAAGCGGCGCAAAACTTCCGTTATTTCAATACGGTATTATATGATGAAATTGCAAAACGGGTTGTGGTTCCTCCACAAAACCGATCAAAACAGAATATGTTTTTGTTTCTGCCCGGAATGCTTGGAACGTTCTTGCATGCGCCACTTTATTCTGTTTTAAAGTACACGATCCAAAAGAAAACTGCCGGAACGGTTTTTTATGATTCTGTGCTTTTTGGTGCATTATTGCTGATCTATCCGATTTATCTTTTATTACTTGTGTCCCTGTTTGCGTCTCTTGGACTTGCCACCCACCTCGTTTTTATCATAATTTTACTACACCCCATAACCGCTTGGTGTTCAGTACATAAGATTAAATAAGGTGGCGAACGTACCGCGCGAAAAATAAGCGCATCGGTTACCTTATCTTCACGAAACGTATCAATAACCAAAACAATGGGGTTAATTAAAATAATTGGCAAGCGAAAACGAATAGCATTGGTGGCGCATGATCATAAGAAAGCGGATCTAATGGAATGGGCTGTTCATAACAAAATAGAGTTGGCAAAGCACGAGTTGATTGCAACGGGCACAACGGGCAAATTATTAGAGGAATCACTTGATCGCCCGGTAAAAAAATTATTGAGCGGGCCTTTGGGTGGAGACCAACAGATAGGCGCTATGATCGCAAATGGTGAAATTGATATGATGTTCTTTTTCTGGGACCCGATGGAAGCACAGCCTCACGACAGCGACGTAAAAGCACTGCTTCGTTTATGCGTTGCATGGAATATACCCATGGCCTGTGACAGGGCCACTGCAGATTTTATCATGACTTCTCCTTTTATGCGGAACGAATACAAATCCGCACAACCCGATTATGGAGGGTATCTAAACAGGAAGATTAAAAATGAGTAATATTATTCTACGCCCCTGGCAAAAGCAGGATGCGCAGGAATTGGCAATCGTTGCAAATAACCGGAATATCTGGAATAATGTACGCGATGCATTGCCAAGTCCTTATACGGTTATGGACGCATTGCAATGGATCTCTCATGTAAATGCCGAGGCCCTTGTCATGAATTTTGCGATCGTTTGTGACGGCTCTGTGGTAGGGAGTATTGGCTGTAAGCCCAAAGAAGATATTTACAGAAAAAATATTGAGATCGGTTATTTTGTGGGAGAAGCCTATTGGGGAAAAGGAATTGCTACCGAAGCCGTTAAACAGTTGCTGGGTTTTATTTCAACGCGTCTTGATATGGTAAGGGTGGAAGCACATGTATTTGAACAGAACAAACCGTCGATGAAAGTGTTAATGAAGAATGGATTTTACCTCGAAGCCATCCACCGAAAAGCGGTGATTAAGAATAACGAGATACTGGATGATTGTGTGTGGGTTAAAATATAGAAAAGCAAACCAATTCTAATTACTGATATATGAGAAGAACCCTTCTGTTATTTGCTCTGCTGTTTTGCACCGGCGCTTTCGCGCAGGATACAATTACAACGAAAGATATCCAGTCTGCGGCCAAACTGCTCGACCTTACATTCACCCAAAAAGAGGTTGACACCATGTACGAAGGTGTGAAGGACAACCTGATAGGGTATAAAACAATGCACAAACAATCGCTGAATAACAATATACCCATGAGCCTATGGCAAAGCCCGGTTTTGCCAGGGATGAAGTTTACTGAAAAACAGGACCCGATTAAATGGAATATTCCGAAGGATGTTTCCGTTCCTGCAAATAAGAATAACCTGGCGTTTTATAATATCCTGCAACTGGCATCGCTGGTAAAGCATAAAAAGATCAGTTCGGTTGAGTTGACAAAATTTTTTATAGAAAGAATTAAAAAATACGGCGACACACTGCAATGCGTGATCTCTGTAACAGAAGAAATTGCTATGCAACAGGCGAAAGAGGCAGATGCGGAAATAGCCAAAGGAAAATACCGTGGTCCATTACATGGTATTCCTTACGGATTAAAGGACCTGTTTGCTGTGCGGGGAACCAAGACAACCTGGGGGGCGGCACCTTATAAGAATCAAACCGTTGATGAAGATGCGTTTGTATATACGCAATTGAAAAATGCAGGCGCTATTTTGGTTGCCAAGCTTACACTGGGGGCATTGGCACAGGGAGATTATTGGTTTGGTGGAAGAACCCGCAACCCTTGGAATACTAAAACGGGATCATCGGGGTCTTCTGCCGGATCAAGTTCGGCTACGGTTGCGGGCCTGGTGCCTTTTGCAATTGGTACAGAAACCTGGGGGTCTATTGTATCTCCCTCATCAACCTGTGGTGTAACCGGGTTACGACCAACTTTCGGAAGTATCAGCCGAAGCGGCGCCATGACATTGAGCTGGAGCTTAGATAAAGTAGGACCCATCTGCCGAAGTGCCGAAGACGCGGCCCTTGTGTTTACTTACATCCACGGTACCGATGGCTGGGATATGAGCGCGGTGAATAAACCCTTTAATTACAAACCCGTAACAGAGATTAAGAAACTGAAAGTTGCCTATGCCAAAAATTATTATGATAAAATAACGGATACCAGCCGGAACGATTGGAAGGTATTGGAAGCCTATAAAAAAATGGGCGTCGAATTGATTCCTGTAAACTTCCCGGATAGTGGGGTATATCATTTCAATATCATGGATATTGTAATCAGTGCAGAGTGTGCGGCGGCATTTGATGAATTTACCCGATACAATATTGATGACGAAATGACCAGACAGGAAAAATATGACTGGCCGAATACGTTCCGTGTGGCAAGGCTTATGTCTGCCGCGGAATATATTAATGCAAACCGCCACCGTTTTTTATTAATGATGAAAGTGAACGAGGTAATGAAAGATATTGATGTGCTCATCTGCCCCACAAGGGGAAGCGGTAACCAGAGTGCAATTACCAATTTAACCGGCCATCCGGTTGTGTGTATGCCAACAGGTTTTGATAAAAAATCTAATTTGCCGACAAGTATTACATTGATTGGCAAACTATATGATGAGGCTACGATTCTCTCTGCTGCCAAAGCCTATCAGGATGCAACACCGTGGGACGAGATGCATCCGCCTATATTTCAATAAAAAACCGTAACAGGCAAAGCCCCGGATGATGCAATCATCCGGGGCTTTTTGTTTTTGCATTGCCGCCATACGCACAATGGCACAAGTGAGTGACACAAGGATGCCGCCAAGAAATACAAAAGACGGTAACAAACCGATACTTATTTCTTAAATTGCCGTATAAACAACAAGCGAAAATTATTAGCGGGGGGCTTTTGGGAATGGCAACCCTTTTCAGACAGCGATGGCATAAAACAGCCTTACGGGTTTTACCGTGAAGGCTTCTGTAGAATAAAAGCAAGAGATCAGCGTTGTGGCTGACACGATCAATGGTTTGGCAGAATATCTGCAAAAAATAAACTAACCCATATTCCCCCGGGAACAGTGTGGTTAAGGAGGACCCATATGAAAACAATACTTGCCTTATCAACCCTCATGCTGTTTCAGCATGTAATTGCGCAGGACCTGGCTGCGTTTGAAAAAAAAGAATTTATTAATGGGAAGGATACCCTTCGTTACCGAATTCTTTACCCCGTGAAATATAAAAAACACAAAGCCTATCCGTTGGTTTTGTTTTTACACGGATCGGGTGAAAGAGGGAGGGATAATGAAGCCCAATTATTGCACGGAGGAAAATTATTTGTTGATGAAAATATCCGCAAACATTTTCCGGCGATCGTGATCTTTCCGCAATGCCCCAATGACAGCAGCTGGGCAAAGTATAAGAGGGTTGAGCATACGGGAGAAAGAATATTCCTGCCGGATGCCGGCCCCTCTACACCAGAGAAGCTTGTAAAACAATTGATAGATAGTCTTGCTGAAAATTTTTTGGTAGACAACCGGCGTTTATATATCGGTGGATTATCGCTGGGCGGTATGGGAACCTATGATCTGTTAACAAGGTACCCGGATTATTTTGCAGCAGCTTTTCCGATCTGTGGCGCGGCTAATATCCCGATATTCCTTGAACGTTCAATGCAGACCCCCCTTTGGATATTTCATGGAGCATTGGACAATACGGTTCCCCCAAAATATGACAGGGAACTATATAAAGCTTTAATGACAAGAGGCGTAAAAACCGTTACCTATACAGAATACCCGAACGCAGGACATAATAGCTGGGATTCTGCATTTGCAGAGCCAAAATTATTACCCTGGGTATTTTCGAATAAAAAAAGAACAAAATAATAATTGTCTTTTATCAGTGCATTTATCTTAATGGTTAATAAACCGTTTACTGTGAAACAGTCGTTTTTAATTGTGGTGTGTTTATTTTTTTCTATAGGCGGCTGGTCACAGAAAAAAATTACGATGGGTTCTTTAAAACTGATCGGTGAATATGATGTACCGTATAACTTCTTGTTTAAAGGAACAACAGTGGGGGGGTTATCAGGAATTGATTATGACAGCAGGAGCAAGACTTACCATATGATCTGTGATGACCGGTCTGCCATTAACCCGGCGCGTTATTATTCCGCTAAAATATTTTTTGACGAAAAGAAAATTGACAGCGTTGTGTTTGTGAATGTGACCACCTTGTTACAGGCAGACGGAAAGCCCTATCCTGATTCAAAAATAGATCCCTTTCATACGCCGGATCCGGAAGCCCTGCGTTATAATCCGCTTACCCGGCAAATGATCTGGACCAGCGAAGGAGAGAGGATTGTTCGCGGAAAAGATACCGTACTTGAAAACCCTGCCATCACCATAATTTCTCCCGATGGAAAATTTATTGATACATTCCCGCTTCCCCAAAACCTATGGATGCATGCAACAGAAAACGGCCCCCGCCAAAATGGTGTATTGGAAGGAATGAGTTTTGCTAATCACTATAAAACGCTCTATGTAAACCTGGAAGAACCAAGATATGAAGATGGTCCCCGTGCTGAAACTACCGCGAATGAAGCATGGATTCGTATCTATCGATTTGATATGGCCAGTAAAAAAAATACAGCACAGTATGCGTATAAATTAGACCCTGTTGCCTATCCGGCAATACCTGCGGATGCATTTAAGATAAATGGTATTCCTGATATTCTTTGGCTGGGGGACGATAAACTGATTGTTCTCGAACGATCTTTTTCAACCGGGCGCATTCCCTGCACCATAAAAATTTTTATAGCAGACCTAAAGGGGGCGGGTAATATTCAGAACAATCCATCACTGATAAAAACACCTGCGGCAAAACCGGTACAAAAAAAGCTATTGCTGAACATGGATTCGCTGAATGTGTATACCGATAATATAGAAGGCATCACCCTTGGCCCAATATTACCTAATGGACACAGGACATTGGTATTGGTTGCTGATAATAATTTTCAACCCTTTGAAAGAACACAGTTTTTTGTGTTTGAGATTTTTCCTTAGCAAATCCGCTGCGAGACCCACACCTTTGCGGATCTGCGGTAAAAAAAGTAATTATGAGAACACCCATCTTCTTTTTAATGGCGGCGCTTGTATGCTTATCCTGTAAACAAAGGAACGGTCATCCTGCTACTCCACATATCCAGATCCAAACAGAAAAAGGAGATATCGAAATAGAGCTTTATCCATTACGGGCGCCCAAAACGGTTGCAGCATTTTTAGCTTATATAGATTCCGGCTATTTCTTCAACAGTAATTTTTACCGCGCGCTTACCATGGATAATCAACCCTCTAATGCACCCAAAACCGAATTGATCCAGGGAGGCATCTGGAAAACAAATAATAAACTTGCCGTAAAAATACCTGGCATAGCGCATGAAAGTACCCGGCAAACAAAGATCCTGCATGATGAGGGAGTTATTTCCCTTGCAAGAGCCCAACCCGGCACGGCAGGAACAGAATTTTTTATCTGTTTAAGTAAGCAACCCGGACTCGATTATGGAGGAGAAAACGTTCCGGATAAACAAGGCTATGCCACTTTTGGTAAAGTAGTGAAAGGCATGTGGGTGGTGAGAAAGATATCGCAACAAAATGAAAACGATCAGTATTTTTCCCCGCCGGTTGCTATTTACAATATTATAAAAATGTGAGCATCCCTTGTCACCAACCAGGAAATACCCACTTTAGTTTATCCACGTTTCACGATTAACGACTCTGGCCTTAACAGCGCTTTCACAAAAATTTCACCCTCCCTTAAGAAACATCGGCACGCGGATTGAATCATATACTGTATAATAGTTTCACAGTTAAAACAATCCGCTATGAAAAAGATAACATGCGTACTGGGTATTGTGCTGGGCCTGTTTATCATTTTTCTGCTGGCAAGTTGTGGCAGACAGGCCTTTGTTCAAAAAGACGATACGGTTGATTTCAGCAAAATAAAAACCTATGCCTGGGTAACCGGCACGCAAAAAGACAGTACAAAAAATACAATGGTAAAATCCGGTGTAAATGACCTGGTTGACAGGAAGATCCGATCCAGTATTGATAAGAACCTGCAGCAAAACGGATGGAGGGAAGTAAAAACCAATCCTGATGTAGTATTGATATATGATGTGGATGTACAGAAAGAAGACCGCAGGGTAACAGATCCGCAATTTTCTATGCCAACCACACGCTGGTTTTATAATTATTATAGTGGCAGGTATGTGCCGGTCTATTATCCCTCACAATTCATAGGCTACCGCGACAGAACAGAAACCATTAAGGAAGGAACGATTACATTAACGCTAATGGATGCACGTAAAGAGAAAACCATCTGGCAGGGCTGGGCCAGCTCTGAAGTAAATAGCAAACGAATGACGGATAAAGAGATTGATGAAAATATAAAAGCGATCGTGAAAAAACTGGGCTGAAAGGAACATAAAAAAATTTCCATCCTTTTCAGAGGGAGAAACCGGTTTTGATTAAAACCGCTCCAAAATCAAACCATGACACACAGAACATTAAGTGTAGTTTTAGGGACAATTTTTGTATAACAGCAGAAATAAAGTTCCTGTGGAATGATGACAGAGCCGAAAAAAGATATAAAACAGAAAAAGAAACCCAGATGGAAAAGGCTCATACAGATCCTTGGCCCGGGCCTGGTTACCGGCGCCAGTGATGATGACCCTTCGGGTATTGCAACCTATTCGCAGGCAGGCGCACAATTTGGTTACGCAACTTTATGGACAGCCATTCTTTCTTTTCCGATGATGGCTGCTATCCAGGCCATGTGTGCAAGAATAGGCCTGGTTACTTCGCGCGGCTTAACGGTTACCTTAAAAGAACACTACCCCAAACCCATCTTATACCTGATGTTATTGTTTGGATTTCCTGCCATTACACTTAATATTGGTTCTGATATACAAAGTATGGGATCTGTGGCACATATGCTGTATCCCGGCATACCTGAAAATATTTATTGTGTGGTAGTTACCGCGATACTGATGTTTGTGATCATTAAATATCCTTACCAGCAGTTGGCTAAAATATTAAAATGGCTTTGTCTCTCGCTGTTATTATATGTATTGGTTCCTTTTATGGTGAAAGAAAACTGGGCCGATGTTTTCAAACATACGATGATACCCACCTTACAGTTCAACAAAGAATTCCTTTCCATACTGGTAGCTATTCTGGGAACAACCATTTCTCCGTATTTGTTTTTCTGGCAGGCCACTATGGAAGCAGAAGACATTGCACACAGTAAAAGAAAAGTAGTGGTAAATAAACGGGTACTTGACGATATGAAAATGGACGTAAATTTCGGTATGGCTTTTTCTAACCTGGTCATGTTTTTTATCATACTCACAGCGGGAACGGTTCTATACAAGGCGGGGATACACCAGATAGACACCGTTGAACAGGCCGCCAAAGCGCTGGAACCGCTTGCCGGCAAACTCACTTATCTCATCTTTACCATCGGCGTAATCGGAACAGGCTTTCTGGCCATACCTGTGCTGGCGGGGTCTCAATCCTATATGCTGGCAGAAACCTTTGGCTGGGACGCGGGCCTGGATAAAAAATTTCCACAGGCAAAAATGTTTTATGTGTCTATCATTATTTCACTTCTAGTAGGTTTGTCGCTCAACTTTGTGGGTATCAGCCCTATCCAGGCATTGATCTATACTGCCATATTATACGGACTCACGGCTCCCGTGCTGATTGCAATCATTATGCATATCGCCAATAACAAAGCCATAATGGGAGCACATACCAATACAAAGCTTTCAAATATACTCGGCGGTTTTACTTTATTGGTAATGACGGCAGCTGCCATAGCGTTATTGTATTTTCAGATTAAGTGATTCGGGTTATTTTAATCGCCGGAGCAAGTAAATAATAAAACGAAATAGCCCCACTTCAAAACCCAGAGCGTCCTGTAATGATACCTGCTGATCTAAAAATTTGTATGGTCTTCTTTGAACGAAACCGCTTCTAATACTTCGGCGTTATGTTCATATGATAAAACATAAAGCTCCATTTGTCTGTTTGCTCTTCAATGGTTTGTTTGGTGCTTCTGCCGGCGCCATGGCCCGCCTTGGTTTCAATGCGGATCAATACCGGATTTTTACCGGTTTGTTTCTCCTGCATGTTAGCAGCAAACTTAAAAGAGTGTGCCGGAACCACGCGGTCATCATGATCGGCTGTGGTAATCATGGTTGCAGGATATGCAGCGGGTTTCACATTGTGTACGGGAGAATAGGCATATAGGTAATCAAACATTTCTTTACTATCTGCAGAAGTTCCATAATCATAAGCCCATCCGGCACCGGCAGTAAATGTATGATAACGCAACATATCCATCACACCCACCGCAGGAAAAGCTACTTTACAGATATCCGGTTTTTGGGTAATAACCGAACCAATCAATAATCCGCCGTTACTGCCACCTTCAATAGCGAGTTTATCTGTAGAGGTATATTTATTGTCTTTCAGGTATTGTGCGGCTGCCATAAAATCGTCAAATACATTCTGTTTTTTGGTTTTGATGCCCTGCTCATGCCAGGCTTCTCCATACTCACCGCCACCACGAAGATTAGGAACCGCATATACGCCACCATTTTCCAGTAAGATAATATTAGACGTGCTGAAGAATGGTGTAAGGCTTACACTAAATCCGCCATATGCATATAATAAACAGGGATGACTGCCATCCAGTGCCAATCCTTTTTTATAGGTGATGATCATCGGTATTTGGGTGCCGTCTTTTGAAGGATAGAAAACCTGTTTCGATTCGTAATCCTCCGGTTTGAACTGAACATTGGGGCGTTTATACAATTCAGTTTTACCGCTGGCGATATTCATTTTATAAATAGAATAGGGTGTGATATAATCTGTGTAACCATAGAACAATTCTTTATCTGTCACTTTTCCTGAAAAGCCGGATGCGCTTCCCAATCCGGGCAAAACAATTTCACGGACCTGTTTTCCGCTATGATCATATTGATATACTTTACTGGTAGCGTCTTTTAAGTATGAGCAAAATAAAGAGCCGCCGGCAGAAGAAGCATTCAACACTTCTGCTTTTGCATCAATCAATACTTTCCAGTTGGTTTCTTCCGGATGATTGATCGGCGCAATCATCAGCTTACCGGTGGGTGCATTCCGGTCGGTCTGTAGGTATATGTATGTATCATCCACATCTGCCACGCTATGAACATTCTTCATATCCGCGACAATGGTTCTGGCCCCAGTACCGGGTTTGGTAAGATCCATTACCAGCAGACTGTTTCCGTACGTAGAATTGGCGCAGTAGATAAACAACCATTTCTGATCTTCACTAACCTGCGAGCTGATATAGCGGATAGATTCAGTTTTTCCGGCAAACACAAGCTTATCATCTTTTTGTGCAGTACCCATTTTATGGAAATACAATTTGTGGTTATCTGTTTTACCCTGTAAAAAACTACCTTCCTTGGGCCGCTCGTAAGTGCTGTAAAAAAAACCTTCATTGCCCTTCCAGCTGGCCCCGCTGAATTTGATATCCTGCATGGTATCGCCAAGTTGTTTTTTGTTGATGGCGTCCAGAACAATAATCTTCTGCCAGTCGCTGCCGCCTTCTGAAATATTATAAGCCACCATAGAACCGTCTTTTGAAAAACTGATACCCGAAAGAGAGGTAGTGCCGTCTTTCGAAAAACTATTGGGATCTAAAAACAACTCGGGTTCGCCCCCCGAAAGTTTCTCGCGGTACATGACCGATTGGTTCTGCAAACCGGAATTTTTTGAATAATAATTATAATCACCCTCCTGCGTTGGCGCAGAAAACTTTTCATAATTAAACAGGTTCTCATAACGTTTAGCAATCGCATCGCGGAAAGAGATCTGTTTGAGGTAACCTTGTGTTACGGCATTCTCTGCTTTCACCCATGCACTTGTTTCTGCACTGGTATCATTTTCCAGCCAGCGGTAAGGATCGGTAACAAAAGTTCCGAAATAGTTGTCTTTAACAGTGGTGTCTTTTTTAGTTATTGGGTACGTCACATCAATAGGTTTAAAATCTGTTGTAACAGAAGGATTATTCTTACACGCAAATAAAAAAAAGGCGATAACGGGTAGTATCATTTTTTTCAGCATAAACCATTCGTTTAAAACAGTAATGTAATATTATTTGGAAGAGCGTTACTTTTTATGGGAAAGTGGGAATCTTGTTTTCGTCAGTTTCATTTGTTACAGCGGGCTTCCACAAAAGATTCCTCCCAGCGCAGCTGGGAGGAATACGGTATAATGGGAGAACCATTTTTGCTAATGGCGCCCGAAATGGTTACCACAACTACCCACAACACACATTTTTCGGGAAAAATATTCACTGGCCCTCCTTGAAAAGGACGGTATATTATTTTGTAGCTACCCTTTCTTTCTGGTACCGGTAAACGTTCCTTCCCCCATGTTTCCCAGGGTTACTTTGCCTTTCATCGTATCTCCGTCTACTATTCCGGCGTATTCGATATCGATACCGCTTACGCCGAAACGGATATACACTTTATTTCCCTTGAGGGTCCCTTTAACAGGCGTTTCGCCCAACTGGCCCCGGTAGGTTCCTTCAAGTGTTGAGTCTGTAATGTGTTTAAGTGTAAACTCAGGCGTGCCACTGCCGGCGGAGGTTTCCACATTTAGGTTCCATACACCGGTTACTTTAGCGGGCTGTTGTGCATGAACTGTTAAGGATGTGTTTACCAGAAAAGCGATCGGCAGGAGGAGAAAAGAGAATAGCTTTTTCATATGGCTTCTTTATAGAAAGATAAATCCTTTTTGGTGTAAATACAAGGGTTTCCATAAGAGAAAGGCGTAAGAAAAACGAGGTTTTCAATTTTGGGAGCCTCTCTTTTCTTTGTTTTTCTCTTAACGATAAAAAATCGGTAACGCAAAGACAGGCCGGGGGCCCACAGCAATGATGTTATAAAAAGTTTTCCGCAATCCCATTCATTCTTCGTATTTTATTCCTCCAAACTAATCGCTCCGATTGCATGAGAAAACAACTGCCCCGCCGTTCTTTTATCCGGTATGCTGCCAATACTGCCCTGGGTATGGGCTTGGCTGGTAGCTTTTCCGGGTCTTTCGCAAATACGATAGCAGATTCACCCAAACGGATCGGCATTATCGGTCTCGATACTTCGCATAGTGTGGCTTTTGCCAAAGCATTGAATGGCCCCGATCCGTCTGCCAGCTATACCGGATTTACCATTACTGCTGCGTATCCCCGCGGAAGCGCAGACATTGAATCTTCTGTAAAACGATTGGCAGGATATACCGAAGAGGTAAAAAAATTAGGTATTGAAATTGTGGGTTCTATCGATGAGCTCCTGACGAAATGTGATTTCATCTTACTCGAAACCAATGATGGCCGCCCGCATCTGGAGCAGGCTTTATGGGTGATCAAAGCCGGTAAAGCCTTATTCATAGATAAACCCGTTGCAGGCTCACTCAGTGATGCGATTGCTATTTACGAAGCTGCAGCAAAAAACAAAGTACCTGTTTTTTCTTCTTCCTCTCTTCGTTATATGGAAACCGTGCAGGAAGTGCTGAAAGGCAAGATCGGTAAGGTGTTGGGGGCAGATACGTTTAGTCCGGCCACATTGGAAAAAACACATCCGGATCTTTTCTGGTACGGCATTCATGGTGTTGAAATTTTATTTACGATCATGGGCAAGGGTTGTAAAGAAGTAGTGCGCGTAAGTTCTGCCAATACCGATATCGTTGTAGGCAGCTGGCAGGATGGCCGTACAGGCACTTTCCGCGGCACACGCACCGGCACGCACGACTATGGCGGAACGGCGTATGGTGAAAAAGGCAACCAGGTGTTGGGGCCTTTTAAAGGATATGATAATTTGTTGGATCAGATTATTGCGTTTTTTAGAACGGGTATTCCACCGGTGAGTGCAGAAGAAACTTTAGAGATCTATACATTTATGGAAGCGGCGGATGAAAGTAAACGTGCCGGTGGCAAAGCAGTTTTGCTGGCGGATGTATATAATAAAGCGAAAACCCGATGATCCAATTATTCTTTTTAAAACATGAAGGGTCATCGGTTAGGAAGGAGGGCAGATAGAGAGGTCTGTAATACTTTCTCTTCACCTATAAATATGTGTGTTTCAAAAAAGCGCTGATACACAAACGATCCGATCTATTAAACCAAAATAAAAATTTATGCATAAATCACGTAGAGATTTTATTAAGAAAACTTCTGCAGGCGCGGTGGCTTTTTCACTCGGGGGAGTGTTACCGGGGTTTGGTGCGGATAGTTACCGACGCATAATCGGTGCGAATGAAAAGATAATGGTGGCGTCAATGGGAGTGAACAGCCGCGGGTTAGCAGTAGCGAAAAATTTTGCTTCGCAGAAGGAATGCGAAATATTGCATGTGTGCGACGTGGATACAAGGGCTTCAGAGGTTTGTATAAATGCAGTGGAAAAAATACAGAACAAAAAACCAATAGCAACGCCTGATTTCAGAAAAGCATTGGAAGATAAGAATGTAGATGTGCTTATTGTAACCGCACCCGATCACTGGCATGCACCGGCGGCGATGTTGGCCTGTGCGGCGGGTAAGCATGTATACCTGGAAAAACCCTGCAGCCATAATCCCAATGAGGGAGAGATGCTGGTGAAAGCAGCCAACAAATACAAACGTGTTTTACAGATGGGCAACCAGCGCAGATCATGGCCCAATGTAAATGCGGCAATCAAAGAACTGCATGCGGGCGTAATTGGCCGACCTTATTTTGCGAAGACATGGTATACAAATAACCGCCCTTCCATCGGTAAGGGAAAAGAAACCGAAGTCCCTTCCTGGTTGAATTATGATCTATGGCAGGGGCCGGCACCGAGAAAACCTTTTCGTGATAACCTGATACATTATAACTGGCATTGGTTCTGGCACTGGGGAACAGGTGAGGCTTTGAACAACGGAACACATATGGTAGATCTTGCACGCTGGGGCCTGGGTGTTGAATATCCAACTACCGTTAGTTCTTCCGGCGGCAGATACCGTTACCAGGATGATTGGGAAACACCGGATACACAGGTGATCAATCTTACATTCGGCAACAAGGCAATGATCACATGGGAGGGGCGCAGTTGCAATGGTAAAAATGTGGAAGCCAATAGTGTGGGTGTGGTATTTTATGGAGAAAATGGATCAATGATCATTGAGAGCGGCAACGCATATAAAATACATGACCTGAAAAATAACCTGGTCAAAGAAGTGAAGAACGACCGCGTAATCGATGCGCGCAACCTATCGGATCCTGCTCAGGAATTGGATGCGTATCATATTCAAAATTTTTTCGACGGCATAAAAAAAGGCATACCGGTGATCTCTGATATTCTTGGCGGGCACCAGAGTACTTTACTGGTGCAGCTGGGAAATATTTCTCAACGTACCGGCCGAACTTTGCAGATTGATTCAAGTAACGGGCATATTTTAAATGATGCGGATGCATTAAAATACTGGAGCAGAGAATACCAGCCCGGCTGGGAACCTAAAATTTAAACACTCTGCGAAACCGCTGCGCCCCCTGCAGCTCATCGGTGAAATAAACCCACTATTCACCGAAGAGCCGGAGCGAGTTCTTGCAGGGTAAAATAATGATAGTATGACAAATCAGGAAACAAAAACGGCCATTGACCAGCGCCTGTATTCATTAGATGCCCTAAGGGGATTTGATATGTTCTGGATCATTGGAGCGGATGAGTTGTTGCATGAGATGGCGAAAGCCACAGGCTCACCATTCTGGGCAGCTGTTTCAATGCAATTCACACATCCCGATTGGAATGGGTTTCATATCTATGATCTCATCTTTCCGCTGTTTTTATTTTTAGCAGGCGTGTCTACACCCTATTCTATTGGAAAATCTTTGATGGAAGGAAAAACAAAGCAGCAGGTAATGCTTCGGGTAGTGAGAAGAGGATTGATCCTGGTGTTGCTTGGGCTGGTATATAACAATGGTTTGCAATTACGGGCTATATCTGATATCCGGTTTTCGAGTGTGTTGGGCAGGATTGGTATTGCGTATATGCTGGCGAATATGATTTATATCTATGCAAAAGAACGGGCACAGATCATTTGGTTTGCAGGATTACTGATCTGCTATTGGCTGATATTGAAAGGTACTTCGGCGCCGGGTTTCCCTGTGGGAGATCTTACAATGGAAGGAAACTTTGCATCGTATGTAGATCGAACGATATTACCCGGCAAATTATCGAAGGGTATACATGATACGGTTGGGTTCTTCAATAATATTCCGGCGGTCAGTACGGCACTCGCCGGTATCATTACCGGTATATATTTAAAGCGGCCTGAGATTGATAAGAAAAAGAAAGCGATGATGATGGCGGTTTTTGGTATCGCCTCTTTGGTGATCGCACAATTATGGAACCTCGATTTTCCAATCAATAAAAATATGTGGTCCAGTTCTTTTGTCATGCAAACCACGGGGTTAAGCCTGTTATTACTGTCCTTGTTTTATTATATCATTGATGTACTGGGTTATCAGAAATGGGCTTTCTTTTTTAAAGTGATCGGGATGAATTCTATCCTGATTTATATTTCGGGTAAGTTCATCAACTGGCGTTACACAACCAATGGATTTTTTCAATGGCTGATAGACTGGGTTGGCGTGCCGTATAATGTGGTCATGATGTTTTTGTGTATGATCCTTATCAAATGGATCTTTCTCCGTTTTTTATATCAGAAAAAAATATTTTTAAGGGTATGAGTATAACAAGCGCCATAAGGGTATATATAAGCGGGGATCCGGTTGCGTTGGGTAAACGGGCTGGGGAAGAAGCCGCTATTGCTATTAAAAATACGATAGCGGAAAAAGGAGAAGCAAATATTATTCTCGCAACAGGTACCAGCCAGTTCGAAACCCTGAATCATGTAATTGCTGATCAGGGAATTGACTGGAGTAAGGTAACGATGTTTCATCTGGATGAATATATCGGCCTGCCCATCACTGCCAAAGCGAGTTTCCGGAAATACCTGAAAGAAAGATTTATTGATAAGGTTTCTTCGTTGAGAGCTGCGTACCTGATCGATGCAGAAGAAAATCCGGTTGCCGAGTGTAAGCGATTAAGTAATTTAATTACTCAACACAAAATTGATGTAGCGCTGGTAGGTATTGGCGAGAACGGGCATCTTGCATTTAATGACCCACCTGCAGATTTTGATACAGAGGAGCCATATATCATTGTTGAACTGGACGAAGCCTGCAGAAAACAACAGTATAATGAAGGCTGGTTCGATACGTTTGATGCAGTACCAAAGCAGGCGATCAGCATGTCGATCAAACAGATCATGAAATCGAAAAAGATCATCTGTTCTGTTCCGGATAGCCGAAAGGCAGCGGCGGTGCGGGATTGTTTGGAAAGACCGGTCAGCAACCTGCACCCCGCAAGTATCCTGAGAAACCATGAAGATTGTTCGATTTATCTGGATAGCAATTCTGCGGCAGTTTTGTCACACACAAAAAATAATTAACCCCTTGCGTACCCTTGTGCTTAAACAGTTTAACACTGAGGACGCAAAGAGTCATGAGGATCTAAAATTTTACTATGCGTGAATTACAGACAACTATTGTGAAAGCAAGTTCCCTTTCAAAAAAGCAGACCCAAGTTTCTATTTTTATCATCGGCATCCTGTTTTTTATTTTCGGATTTGTTTCATGGGTAAACGCTATCCTGATTCCTTATTTTAAAATTGCCTGTGAACTCTCTCACTTCAAAGCGTATCTCGTAACCTTTGCTTTTTATATTTCTTATTTCGTGATGTCGGTTCCCGCTTCTTATCTTCTAAAAAAAACGGGTTTTAAAAAAGGGATGATGATGGGATTCTGGATCATGGCATTGGGTGCTTTTATTTTTGTGCCGGCTGCATTGACAAGAACCTATGAGATCTTTTTAATGGGTTTGTTTACAATCGGTGCCGGGTTGTCTGTTTTACAAACAGCCGCCAATCCCTATATCACTGTGCTGGGACCAAAAGAAAGCGCAGCGCAGCGTATCAGCATCATGGGTATTTTTAATAAGGGCGCGGGAATTATTGCACCTTTATTATTTGCGGCAGTTATTTTGAAAGCAACCGATACCGATCTGTTTGCAAGACTTTCAGCAATGGGCCTGGACGAGAAAGAAAGGGCGCTGGATGCATTAATAAGAAGAGTGATTCTTCCTTATATCTGTGTAGGGTCTGTTTTGGTTGTATTGGGATTTTTGGTTCGTTTTTCTCCCTTACCGGAAATTGATACGGAACACGAGAGCGAAGAATTGGCCGTTACCAATATGGACAAGAAAAATATTCTTGCTTTTCCACATTTGATATTGGGCGCTATTGGTATTTTTCTGCATGTAGGTACACAGGTGATCGCTATCGATACGATCATTGGCTATGCCAATTCTATGCAGATCCCGTTGATGGAAGCAAAAACTTTCCCTGCGTACACCCTGGCGGCTACTATTTGCGGATATATTTTTGGCATTATGGCCATTCCTAAATGGGTAAGCCAGGTAAATGCTTTGCGGTTTTGTACATTCCTGGGAACCGCATTAACATTGCTGATCGTTTTTACCAAAGGAGAAGTTTATTTTTTAGGCCATACCACCGATATCTCTATCTGGTTTGTGGTATTGCTGGGGTTAGCCAATTCACTGGTATGGGCTGGCATCTGGCCATTGGCCTTGGATGCGTTGGGAAAGTTTACAAAGGTTGGCGCATCTGTTATGATCATGGGTTTGTGTGGAAATGCTATCCTGCCTTTGATCTATGGTTATCTCGCCGATCATTTTAGTGTACGGAATGCTTATTGGGTTCTCCTTCCTTGTTATTTGTACCTTGTATTTTATGCGGTATATGGACACCGGATCAGAAGATGGTCGTTTTAACATTGGCACATGCAGCAACGGATAAAAATGTATAATGGTAAGCTGATCGTTCCGGGAAAGATCATTCCCTGTGGAACGGTGTTGATTGAAGATGCTGTAATCACTGCTATTGAAGAAGGCGATATAGATGCTCCGGATGCAATAGCCATTGATGCAAAGGGGCAATATATTTCGCCCGGGTTTATAGACATACATATCCATGGCGGTGGCGGTTATGATTTTATGGATGGGACCACAGAAGCTTTTCTGAAGATAGCGGAACTGCATGCAAAGCATGGAACAACGGCGATGCTGCCTACTACGCTTACCAGCGAAAAGGAGGACCTGCTTTTAACACTCGATGCCTATAACGAAGCCAAAAAAATTAATATATCCGGATCTTCATTCATTGGCATGCACCTGGAAGGGCCTTATTTTGCGCTGAGCCAAAGAGGCGCGCAGGATCCGAAATATATCCGTAATCCCGATCCGGCGGAGTACAAAGAGATTCTTGAAAACTATTCTTCCATCAAACGCTGGAGTGCGGCACCTGAACTAAAAGGCGCGATTGCGTTTGGAAAATATGTAACATCCAAAGGGGTGCTGGCTGCGATAGCGCATACAGATGCAGTGTACGAAGAAGTGTTGGAAGCTTTTCATAACGGCTATACATTGGCCACGCATTTTTATTCGGCCATGTCAGGTGTAACCAGGCGAAATGCATTTCGCCATGCAGGTGTTATTGAATCAGCTTATTTGCTGGATGAGATGGATGTGGAGGCCATAGCCGATGGAGTGCATTTACCGGAACCATTATTAAAATTAATTTATAAGATTAAAGGCCCCACGCATACCGCACTCATCACGGATGCTATGCGCGCTGCGGGAATGCCTGAAGGAGAAAGCATTTTAGGCGGATTAAAAAACGGGTTACGTGTAATTGTAGAAGACGGTGTTGCCAAACTGCCCGACAGAACAGCGTTTGCGGGAAGTGTGGCTACCGCTGACAGATTAGTGAGAACCATGATGAACACCGCAGGCGTTTCATTGCAGGATACGATTCAGATGATGACAGAAACACCGGCAAGGATCATGGGCATACAGGATAGAAAGGGATCGTTGCAGGTTGGTAAGGATGCAGACATTCTCATATTTGATGCAGACATCCATATTCAATTGACAATGGTGAACGGGAGAATTGTTTATCAAACCGAACAAATAGGTTGGTAACTATGATAATAAGGCTGTTTAAAAAAATACAGTTTCCCGTTTTTCTTCTGTGGCAACTTTGTGTTTTTGCTCAACCCAAAGATATTACGGTTTTAAAACACCAGTTCTACACCAGTTATTTTTCAACCACGCAACATATACCTGTTATAGTTGAGTACACCCTAACCAAAAACATGTTCATCTGCGATACAAAACGGAAGCGAACCAATAAGTTTACAGCAGACCCGCTTTTGCCCGAAGCCACTAATCTGAAAAATGATTACAAGGGTTCCGGGTTTGACCGGGGCCATAATATGAGCGCTGCAGATAATGCCTGCAGTGAAACGGGGATGGCAGAATGTTTTTATTTTTCGAATATGACGCCGCAGCCGCATTTTTTTAATGCCGGCACCTGGGAAGACCTCGAACGACAGGAAAGAAATTATGCCAAAGAGGAAACGATCATTGTGTTTACCGGAAGCATTGGTATGCAGGCAACCATCGGAATTGATGAGGTAGTGGTTCCGCAATACATGTGGAAAGTGATCTTCTTTCCCCAGCGTATGGGCAATAATTATGAATGTTATTTATTCCCCGATGCCGCAGAAGCGGTTAAGCCGTATACGCTATACAAAGTGTCTAAAGAGATGATTGAAGAACAGGCAAGAATAAAATTTAGTGGCGAGGGTTTTATCTTTGATGAGTAGTGATGCTTTTTAAACCATAGGTTTCGCCAAGGGAAAAACGAAAAAATGCCCTATGAGTCAATGAGTGCCGGAATTGAGCAAGGTTGCATTGCTATAAAGGGTAAGAAGGGTAATACATAAAAAAACTGTCCCCGACAAAGGAGGACAGCTTTTTTATAAACCAGGTATATGTAGGTTATCTTATCTGTCCACGTATTAAACCGCTTGCATGTGCAGTGGAATGTATATTCACATATAAAGGATCGGCCAATAACGATGTATAAAAACTGTTATCAACAGATATTGTTTTTACTATCCCGAAATCTGAGGCAACGGAATAAAAGCCTAATACCACCGGACCGCTTACTGTTGCCGTTCCGGAATGAAAATGTGCAAAGGTTAAGGCATCGCCGGATTCTAAATTGTTTACAGTAACCTTTATATAAAGTTTTTTGCTTTCGGTTAAGCGAATGATCGCAACACCTGTGGCTGTTGTGGTAACAGCAGGAATTTCGTTTGCGCCATTCAGGGCAATATCTGCTGCATACACAACCTTACTGTCTATCTGGCCACGAACCAGGCCCCCACCTGCTTGTGTAGTGTGCACGTTTACATAGGCTTCCTGCGTTTTAAGCGTATCTGCCTGCCCGGCAGTTAATTGAACCGTGCCACTAATGGTTGTGCCGGTAAATGGCCCCGGAAAAGGAATGTATACACCGCCACTTACACCGGCATTACCCAGGTGAATATGAGCGGCGCTTACTGCATCTCCGGCGGTTAGGTTATTTACAACAATATTGTATTTGAGTGTATTGTCGCTCATAATCTGCAGATCGGCCGTGGCCGTTTCATTTCTGCCAGCAACTGCGGGTACTTCGTATTTGGCGCTCATGGCAACAGTGGTAGACCAGGTAACTGTTGTTGTAGGCGTGCTACTACTTTTGCTGCAACTGCTCATGATTACAGAACAAACAGCGAATACAAGGATAACTAAGGAGTTTTTCATAAAAGGTGTTTAAATGTAACATGTATTACGAAATTCCCTACGAATTGGTTGGCTGAGACAGGTAAAATATTGTATTAAATAAATGTTTCTTTGCGTGAAGTATGCCGGTCAATAAAAATGTTGAAGTTATTAATTGCTCAATAAGGGCTCCATTGCACAAGTGTGCGACGCAACCAGGGCTCAATCACGTTATAGGTTGGGATTGCCTGCCTTTATCAATAACCCGCCATCGTTTTCGTAATTAATGTTCGTTCTTTTGAGGAGATTAAGCAGGCGTTTTTCCGATTTGATTTACATTAGAGTTTCTTAAGCCGATTTGCTTTATTGCTTACCATTTAACCTCAAACGCTATATGAAACCCACACAAAAATCGCGCCGCTCGTTTTTAAAAAATGCGGCACTCCTTTCGGCAGCTACTGCTGCGATGCCTTCTATTATTACCAAAGCCTCGGCTGCGTCGGCATCTCCAGCTATCCGTGCCGGCAAAACTGCCAACAAGGTGAAACTTGCCTGTATTGGCATTGGTAACCAGGGCGGCTCCGATGTTATGTCGTTTGCCAAAACCGGGCTGGCCGAATTTGTTGCTTTTTGTGATGTAGATATGGGTGCGCCCCATACCCAGGCTGTTTTAAAACAGTTCCCGGATGTTCCTCGTTTCCAGGATTTCAGAACCATGCTCGATAAAATGGGTAACCAGATCGAAGCGGTTTCGGTGGGTGTACCCGATCATTCTCATTTCGCCATCACCATGATGGCCATAGGTATGGGCAAACATGTGTATGTTGAAAAACCCATGGCACGCACTTTCCATGAAGTGGAACTGATGATGAAGGCGGCTGCCAAACATCCCGGTGTCGTTACACAAATGGGAAACCAGGGACATTCAGAAGCCAACTATTTTCAGTTCAAAGCCTGGGTGGATGCGGGTATTATTAAAGATGTAACCCAGATTACCGCACACATGAACAGCGCACGCCGCTGGCATGGATGGGATACCAAATATAAAAGCCTTCCGCCTGCAGAAACGGTGCCTGCCAGCCTTGATTGGAATACCTGGCACGGTGTAACACAGCTACATGATTACAACCATGATTATATTAACGGCCAATGGCGTTGCTGGTACGATTTCGGTATGGGTGCTTTGGGCGATTGGGGCGCACATCTGGTTGATACCGCTCATCAGTTTTTAGACCTTGGCCTTCCCAATGAGGTGAGCATGCTTAGGGCAGATGGCCATAATCCATTCTTTTACCCGCAATCATCCACTATCTTGTTCCGCTTTCCCGAACGAGGTAAAATGCCGGCATGTGATATTACCTGGTACGATGGCGTCAATAATATTCCGCCCTTACCGGCAGGCTACCGCGGCCCGGGGCTTGACGCCAATATCCCGCCACCCAGCAGTGGGAAAATTGAAGCACAAAAACTCAATCCCGGAAAAATTATTTATGGTAAGGATCTGACATTTGCCGGGGGCTCACACGGTAAGACACTTTCCATCATACCGGAAGAAAAAGCCAAAGAAATGGCTTCCAAATTGCCGGTTGTGCCGGAAAGTACTTCCAACCATTATGCAAACTTTTTGAAATCTTGTATGGGCCAGGAGCAAACACGTTCTCCTTTTGCTATTGCCGGCCCGTTAAGCCAGGTATTCTGTTTAGGCGTGCTTTCACAACATCTGAACACGACACTTAAGTTCGACAGAAAGACCAAACAGATCACGAATAATAAAATGGCGAATGATATGTTGGTAGGATTGCCCCCGCGAAAAGGCTGGGAGCAGTATTACAAGATTTAATGAGAGAATGAGAGTGTGAGTAAAGGATAGAACGGAGGATCCTTATTTGTAATCTATGCGTTAACTATGCAACCCCATGCCTCTGCGGTGCTTTCTTTTCACCGCAGAGGGGCAGCGTTAGCGCAGAGTTTTTATAAGCGGGCTACGCGAATATTTCTGAATCTTACAACATCGCCATGACCCAGGAAACCGATATGGCCTGATTTGTTGAATAGGCCGGGGTGTTCTTTGTGATCCATGGTGCCATTGGCTGCAGCCTCTTTGATATCGCCGTCAACAATCACCACGCCGTTAAGTGTTACTTTTATTTTATTGCCTTTTGCCATGATCTCTTCTTTGTTCCATTCACCCATTGGTTTTAGAAAACCACGTTTGGCAGGAATTACACCGTAAACAGAGCCATGGTATTGATAAGGCTGGAGATGCGTATACATATTTGCTTCATTATCCAAAATCTGTATCTCCATCCCTGCATAAGCGGCATCTCCCTGCAAGGGTGCACGAATACCAATACCGTTATTGGCACCGGGCGTTAGTTGAAACTCGAAACGATATATAAAGTCTGCGTATTCTTCTTTTGTATACAGGTTGCCTGCTTTCAATTCCGGATGCACAGTAAT
This sequence comes from uncultured Sediminibacterium sp., assembly GCA_964519475.1. Taxonomy (GTDB): domain Bacteria; phylum Bacteroidota; class Bacteroidia; order Chitinophagales; family Chitinophagaceae; genus Sediminibacterium. Next base: position 47,818 of record CAZFKE010000006.1, on the reverse strand, counting down.
GGCGCCATCTTCTGAAAGATAGCCTTCCGTGTTTCCGATCCAATTATTCATATTCGTTCCATCATATAGCATGGTAAAGCCTTGTTTCTTTTCTTCGTCACCCAATACGGAAACAGTATCGGTAGGCAGTTCACGCAGATAAATATTTCTGTAAGCCACATAGGTGCCATGTGCCTGTAACTCTATTTGTTCTTTTGAGAAGATAGGTAGTTTACGGTCCCAGTAATTTTCGAGCACTATATTATCGGTTACCAATTTTCCGTTAAGCCATACGGTTACCTTATCTCCTTTCATAATGATATGAAAGCGGTTCCAGTAGCCAATCTTGTTATCGGCAACTACCAATGGTTTGCTTTGATTTACCTGGTTATTATACAATCCGCCTGAACCTACCTGTGCGCCTACTTCACGACGGCTGGTATCCCAGATCTGTACCTGCGGGCTCCCGCGAAGGTAAATACCGGCGTCTCCTTTTTCGGTAATTTTCCAGTCAACATACATTTCTATGTCACCATATATTTTATCGGTTGCAAGATTATCGCCATGTCCGGTAAAAACCAATAAGCCATTTTTCACAACCCAATCGCCTTTTGTTTTTTCATTGGCTTTGCTTTGTGCTTCTGCCAATTCTTTTTCCGTCATTTTAGAACGGGTGATGGGATTACCGACCAATGCTTTCCATCCACTCAAATCTTTTTCATTAAACAGGGAAACAAAGCCATGATCGTAAGGCATGGCTTTCAGATGTGCAATCAATTTTTTGGTGAGGATGGCACTGTCTTCTCCTTTTAGTAATGGCAATGCTTTTTCCAATACTTCGCGAACAATAGGGCCGCGGATTTCTTTATTGGCAAGGGCTTGTCTTGTTACCATCAGCGCCGCGACTGTTTTTAGTTCCGGGTCATTCAGATAATGGCTTGCAAACATAAATGAACTGAAACCGGGTATAAGCTCAACCCTTGTTAGTATGGCTTTTTTTTGAATCGGGTTTTTTGCCGAATCCATCCATAGATCCAGCAGGATCAGCTCTTGTACATTATTTAAAGAGTTACCCGGATCAAAATGGCCTATCGAAATTTCCCTGTGGGGCATATTTATATGATCCAGCACCGCTTTTACATAATTATTTGTTGGAGTCTTCTTCAATACATTTTCCAAAGCAGCAACAGCACTTGGTGATTGAATCGTTGCCAATGCTCTTGCTGCATTATCAGCAAGTGGTTGATCATTCAATAATTTGGAAAGTGTTTTCACGGCGCCATCATCCCCTAATAACCCAAGATATTTAATGATGAGTTCTTTTGCATAATACGTTTTTACGGAAGGCAAACCATTAGAAAGGGTTGTAGATAATTTTATTTTTTTTCCATTATCATTGGCTACACTATGCGTATAAGCGCTTAATGCATAACTCGCTTTTAGTTTTAGCGAATCATCATCAAGCATGGTTAGCAGGGCGGCCCAGCGGGCCTTATCCCAGGTTTGTATTTTTGCGATAGCGGCATCTGCTTCTGTTTTATGTTGATAAGGAAAAACTGCAATGGTTTTGGTTACCTCATCATTCTGGGCAAACAAAGGCAATGATAAAACGAAGCTGAGCAGGGAACTGATAAATATTTTTTTCATAATAGGGTAATAGAAGTTTTTTTCAACGAGAGGCGGGGAGATACCTGCGTTTACGCAGCGCTATCCTGTTCTCTGCGGTGAATAATAAGCGCTTAATCATAAATGAATACTTTATATAGTCCACGGTGCGCGTATAGGTGGATTAATCATACGGTTGGCTTCATCATCATTGATAAATACCTGTTTGTCCGGATCAAAATGAAGTGTGCGACCGAGCTGCAATGCAATCTTACCCAAATTAATGATGGTGCACGAACGGAAACCGTTTGACTCGTTTAATGCGAAAGGGGTTCGGTATTTTACAGCATCCAGAAAATTGGTAACCTGAGGTGCGGGATCGGGCATCATCGCCAGCTTCTCTTTCAGGTTAGGAATATCTGAACGGAAGCCTGCAAATAATTTTCCTTTGGGTCCCTGTATATAAGCGGCGTCGGGATCCTTCGCTTCACCATCAAGAATAATTTTGCAACCATCATCATATGTGTAAGTAATTTTTCTGAATGTACCACAGGCATCCGGGTGCTGTTGTTCTGCATCAACCTCCACCAATACGGGGCTGGTATCATCTTTCCCTAAAAAATATTGAATGGGGTCTATATAATGCTGGCCCATATCACCCAAACCACCGCCATCATAATCCCAATAGCCGCGAAAGGTTTGATGTACGCGGTGCGCATTATATGGCTTGAAAGGCGCAGGCCCCAGCCAACGGTCATAATCCAGTTCTGCGGGAACGGGTTGTGTTTCCAATTGTGTTTTGCCTACCCAATAAAATTTCCAATCAAAGCCTGTTGTTTTACTAACGGTTACGGTAAGCGGCCAGCCGAGTAAACCCGATTCAACTAATTTTTTGATGGGTTTTACCGTAGTGTTCATTCCATAAAAATTATCCTGGAAACGGAACCAGGTATTCAGGCGGAACATTCTTTTATATTGGTTAACGGCTTCTATCACACGCTTGCCTTCGCCGATAGTGCGTGTCATAGGTTTTTCGCACCAGATATCTTTTCCTGCTTTGGCCGCTTCAATGGCTATGATGCCATGCCAATGAGGTGGTGTGGCAATATGCACAATATCTACTTCGGGCAATGCAATGAGTTCTCGGTGATCATGAAACGTTTTTACACCGCCTCCGATCTGGCTGGCTACTGTTTCCAGGTGGTTTTTGTCTACATCACAGATTGCTACCACCCTAGTGCCTGCATAAGGAATATGCCCGCGCCCCATACCTCCCACACCAATAATGCCTTTGGTAAGCTGGTCGCTTGGTGCCAGAAAGCCACGGCCTAGAACATGTCGGGGTACAATGGTAAAACCGGTAATAACTGCAGCCGTATTACGCAGAAAGCTGCGGCGGCTTTTTTGATAGGTTTTTTTCATATGGCTATGAGATTGATCTGTCTTAAAGATAGATAATTACCCATAACCGTCAACCCCTTCTGGATGCCGAAATAGCCGTCAGCGGTTTTTTACAGGGCAATAAGGAATATTTATCGCAAATGCAGGTTCAAAAGGATAATTCACAGATTTTTTGTAAGGGTTATTCCCGGCAAACGACTAATAGCCCTTACAAAAGGAATATCGGCATTGTATCTAATCAAAAAATCAGTTATCAACCATGAAAACCATCTCAACTCTTTGCCTTGCCTTGCTGATTACAGCAGGGGTACATGCTCAAAACGGCAGTTACAACAGCACTAACGGCACGGCCATAAAAGGGTATGACCCGGTTGCCTATTTTATGCAAAGCAAAGCCATAGAGGGTAAGGACGAGTTTACGTATGAATGGAGCGGCAGCAAATGGAAATTTACTTCGCAGAACAATATGGAAAGCTTTAAAGCCGCCCCGGAAAAATATGCCCCCCAGTTTGGTGGTTTCTGCGCTTATGGCTGCAGTGAAAAACATAAAGCGCCTACTGACCCCAATGCATGGACTATTGTGAACGATAAGCTCTACCTGAATTATAACCTGAAAGTAAAAGAGATGTGGATCAAAGACACAGCAAACCGAATTCCTGCTGCCATGGCGTATTGGAAAAGCAATCAATAAATTTTATTAATAGTAACCAAGTAACCAAATGAAAAAAATAATTATTACCCTGCTGGCGGTTTTTTGTATGATGGCTTTCGTCTTTGCACAAACAGGCCTGCGTATAAAACAATTTAACCTTGTAAAGGGAGTGGCTATTAAAGGGTATGATCCGGTAGCTTATTTCGCACAGGGTAAAGCCGTTAAAGGGGATAAGGAGATCAATGCTAATGCAGAAGGGGTTCTCTACTACTTCTCCAGTACGGCTAATAAAGAACTTTTTTTAAAAGAGTATAAAAAATATGAGCCCCAATATGGTGGCTGGTGTGCGTATGCGATGGGTGCCAGTAATGAAAAAGTTGAGATAGACCCTGAAACTTTTAAAATACTGGATGGTAAGCTATACCTGTTTTATCATTCCTGGGTTAATAATACATTAACCAAATGGAATAAGGAAGAAGGATCATTGAAATCAAAAGCGGATGCTAACTGGCAGGCCATTTATCATTGATCCAGAACCAAAACCAAAGCATATGTTGTTAAAGACTATTTTTTCATGGTTGTTGCGGATGGTAGCGGCTGTTATTCTTCTGCAAACGCTATACTTTAAATTTTCGGCCCACCCCGAATCGGTTGAATTGTTTACTAAACTGGGTGTTGAACCCTGGGGTCGTATCGGTACGGGTATCATTGAATTGATTACCGGGATATTGTTATTGATTCCGGCTACTGCTTTTGTGGGCGCTTTCCTTGGCGTGGGTTTAATGGCCGGGGCTATTCTTTCTCACCTTGCTGTGATCGGTATAGAATCAAAAGCTGATGGCGGACAGCTTTTTATGCTGGCCGTTATTGTCATGGTTAGTTGTCTGATCATCCTGGGGCTTCATAAAAAGCAGGGAATAGAGCTGTATTCAAAATTTTTTAAAAAGGAGAATCGCTTATGAGATACCTGTATATAATATTGGTTACCGTTTATTTTTTTGCACCCTGTATTACCCGTTCTCAGGGTTGCAGTGATGCGGGCTTTTGCACCATCGGCTCTTTAAAACCCGGGCATTCTGATTTTGATGCAGCTAAAAAGCAAAAACTTTCTTTTTTGCTAAGCAATGGCGTTGGGGATGAAAATGTGTATGTGTTTACACCGGGTATCCAGTACGACAATCAATTGAATAAGCGCTGGGCCATTCAAACCCGGTTAACCGGAAATTTTGCATCGGGTAATTTGGGAAATGCAACGGGGCTGGGCGATCTGATTTTATCAGGCGTATATAGCCCGGCATCCAAAAATAAAAACAGGCTTTCTTTTCTGTTGGCAACCAAGCTGCCTTTGAACAATGGTAATCTTACTACTGCTAATAAGCCATTACCGATGCAGTACCAAAGCAGCCTTGGCACTGTTGATATAATTGGCGGCGTAACACTCGCATGCGACAAATGGTTATTTGCTGCAGCAATACAACAACCCTTAACCGGGCGAAACCGGAATACCTTTTTACCCGTTTATTGGGGAACGGCGGCGGCGGCCAAATATTCTCCTACCAATGATTTTGATCGAAAAGGGGATGTGTTATTAAAAGCAGATTACAACCTGGTAAATACTGCTACATGGATGTTGCATGTAGGCCTGCTGGGTATTTATCATTTGGGTAAAGACACGTATATAGATGGAAACATCAGTAAAAATCCAATATTCCTGAATGGCTCTGAAGGATTAACCTTAAACGGAACCTTTACCATGCAATATCAAACCAGCAAGTCTGTTTCTTTAGGGCTATCCGGTGGTATTCCTTTTCTTGTAAGGGATATACGGCCGGATGGGTTAACCCGGAAATTTGTGATAGCGCCTGAAATCGCTTTTCATTTTTAAAACCATAATTATATGTCTATAAAAATAATAACGGGAGTATGTTGTTTGCTGTTACTATTCAACGCCTGTACAAAAGAACAACTGGCACCTACCGTAACGCTTAACGAAACCATACCGATGATAGATACGGCCATGGGTGCAATAACCATCAAACCTGTATTAAGCGGAAGTTTTGGTTCAGGTCCATTTGGGTCGGTAACAGGTAAAGCAGAAATCTATAAGCAGGGAGCCGTGTATTCATTAAAACTAGCCGACTTTTCTACGTCCAATGGTCCGGCATTGCATGTGTATCTGGCTAAAGAGCCGATGCCAGTTACTTATATAGATTTGGGGGTATTAAAATCTACTAACGGTAACCAGGTGTATGCCATTAGCGGGATGCCCAATTTTGCTGAATACACTTATGTATCCATTCATTGTGTAGCCTATAATCATTTATTTGGTTCGGCACTTATAAAATAGACAACAATGATATTTAAGCAAATAACAGAGCAGTTACAGCAATTAAGCAGGCTGCTGTTACAAATATCCAATGAGCAATATGCCCGCAAAATTACTTACCTGGATGCTGCTACGATTGGCGGGCATAGCCGGCATATTATTGAACTGATCAAAATAGCTATTGACGGATATGAAAAAGGCGAAGTGGATTATCTAAACCGAAAAAGAGATCTGTTACTGGAAACAGACAGGTTGTTTGCCATACAAACTTTACAACAAATACAAAACGCAATAGTCCTTCCTGATAAACCGCTTCTGGTTTTAGCCGAACCTTTTGAAGATGCGGTTTCATTGAAAGTACCTAGCAGTTATTTCCGGGAGATTATTTATGGAACCGAACATACAATTCATCATTTCGCTTTACTGAAAGTTGCATTGATTGAATTAAATATGACCATAACAGATCCGAATTTCGGAATGGCCTATTCAACGATTCAGTATCGGGAAAGTTTACAGAAAGAAACAACTGCAGGAACGGATTAATGATACTATCAGGATAAATGAGTAGATATGTGTACTGTTGTTTTTATACCCGGAACCAGGCAGCATTATTTTGCTTCACTAAGAGATGAAGATGCAGAAAGGCCAACGGCAAAGGCACCTGACCTATATACAGAAGGCGGGATGAGGTTTCTGGCACCCAAAGATGGACTGGCGGGCGGAACCTGGCTGGGAATAAATGAAATAGGCAATGTGATTATTCTTTTGAACGGAGGTTTTGAAAAACATGCTCCAGGAAATGATTATAGGAAAAGCCGCGGATTGATTGTTCCTGAACTGCTGTCTTCTGACATACCGGTGGTTCACTGGCAGGCAATGGCATTACAACAGATCGAACCTTTTACACTGGTGGTATGGAGTAACGATTCTCTTTTTCAGCTGGTATGGGATGGAGAACAAAAAAATCAGCTAAAGCTGAATACAGATATAGCATATATCTGGTCATCATCAACCTTATATAGTAGTAAAAGTAAAGCGTACAGGAAGAAATTATTTGAACAGTGGATGGAAAATATACCGGCAATAAACAGGGAATCGCTGCTCTCCTTTTTTTGGGAAGAAGCAGATGCTGAAAACGGGTTTATAATTAACCGGAACGGAAAAATAAAAACCCTGAGTTATTCTTTTATCAGCATCGACAGATCGGATTCCGCGTGCATACACTATTACGATTTTATACACCATACGGTAAGCCGTAAAGAAATAACATTGGTTAAAAGAGAAGCGGGTTCTCTGTTACGCGGCCTTTCTAAAAATTACAAATGAGGCAATCCCTAAAAACCTGGTATATAAAGGCCCTCAGCTGGGAGTATTGGCCTATGTGGCTTGTATATTTACCGGTTAGTTTTTATTATGTATACCTCTCTATCCGGGCGGGGTCATTTTTCTTTTTTTCAGCATCAAACCCCTCTATCGAATATGGGGGTATGTTTTTTGAAAGCAAACAAAAAATATTTGACCTGATACCTAAAAAACATTATCCCACAACGGTATATATTGATGGTGATGATGATCTTTCGGTAATCATTCAAAAAATAAAGGCAGCGGGTATGCGTTACCCTATGATTGCCAAGCCCGACAGGGGCGAACGCGGCTGGTGTGTTATGAAAATCGAATCAGAAAACGAACTGACGGAATACAAGAAAATAATGCCGGTTCCTTTTATCATACAGGTATACATCGATTATCCACTGGAATTCAGTATTTTTTATTTTCGTAACCCGGGAAGTTTACAGGGAAGGGTTACTTCTGTAACATTGAAGAAGCTACTTACGGTAACCGGCGATGGTATATCAACTATTGAAGAACTGGTCTGTCAAAATAACCGGTCCTTTTTACAATATCCAAAGCTTACCAAAAATAAAAACATCAATCTTACCCAGGTTTTGCCAAAGGGCGAACAAAAGCTATTGGTGCCTTATGGTAATCATGTATTAGGGGCTATGTTCCTTAACTATCATCATATTATTGATGAAAAGCTGGAGAAAGTGATAGACGATATCAGTAAGCAGATAGAAGGGTTTTATTTTGGCCGCTATGACCTTCGCTGCACAAGTATCGAAGACCTGAAGAATGGGAAAAACATTGCCATTCTTGAACTAAACGGGGCGGGAGCTGAACCGGCACATATTTACGACCCATCTTTTTCCTTTTTTAAAGCGCAATACGTAATTGCAAGACATTATAAGATGATGTACAATGCGGCCAGGGAAAACCAAAAAAAGGGAGTGCTTTTTATGTCGTTTAGTGAATTTGCAGCAGTGAGGAGAGCAGAAAAAATATATAAGATGCGGGTGGCATTGTGCTAACAATATAACAGGTACGAAAGCGGATTGATTGGAAACAGATCAGTAAGCATACCCTTCTGTACCGTCAACAATTTCTCCATAGTCTACTAGCAGCTCTTCGCCTTTTTTTATATCACGAAGGGTTTCAAAATAGTCGCCGTCGTTTACTGAAACAATATTAGGGGTATTAGAATGGTTGAGGTAATTGGCCATATCCATCACCTTGCAACCATGATCAGGAATAAAATAATTTTTATCATCGTAGAGATAATAGGTTTCAATAAAATCTTTTGCATGCGCAGGCAACTGTTCTGCTTCTTCAAAACTTACCTGGATCCAGCCACCGGTGTTCCTTGAAAAAAGTGTTTTATAGCCTTTTGGTATGTCCGCGATCGCGAACACGCCAATGCCATGTATGCCGGATGGCTGAAGGGCTATCTGCATTTCGTACATCAGCTCGTGAAGTAGTTGCTGTTTTGTCATCATTCTTTTGTGTATCCGCTACTTACCATACAGTTAGTAACCGGCTTTCTCATCACTGATCAACTGTGCAATCAAACTTGTCCAACCTGTTTGGTGGTTTGCGCCAAGACCGGTGCCTTTATCACCATGAAAATATTCATAAAATAAAACAAGGTCCTTATTCTCCGGTTTGCTGTAAAACCAGTTTTGATTGCCATGTAGTTTTCGGTGGTTCTTTTCATCCAGTTCAAACAGGCTGATCACCCGGTTAGATAATTCATTGGCCACCTGTTTCAGGTCCATATACACACCGGAACCAGTTGGGTATTCAATACTCAGGTCCGCATCATAAAACTCGCCAAATTTTTTAATGCTTTTGATGATGAGGTAATTGATAGGCATCCAAACCGGCCCGCGCCAGTTACTGTTGCCGCCAAAGAAATCGGAAGTAGAATCACCGGGATCGTATTGAATGGAATATACCTTGCCCTCAATGGTTACGGAGTAAGGATGTTTTTCGTGGTACTTTGATAAGGCCCTGATGCCACCCTCTGATAAAAATTCTGTTTCACTCAAAAGCCTTTTTAACAGGGCAATCAACTTGTTTTTGGGAATAAGGGAGATCAGCATTTTATCTTCATCTGCCACTTCTTCATTGGGCCAGAATTTTTTATTCTTTAAACGGTATTGCTCAAACCAGGTAATCCGTTTGGTAAAATCCTGTAGTTTCTGAAATACTTTTTTATCAATGATGGAAACGGCAAACAAAGAAGTTAAACCCACAATAGATTGAATACGTAACTGGATTGTGGTATTATCGGGTAATCCCAATGTATCATAAAAGAAACCATCTTCTTCATTCCACATGCCCAGCTGGTTCAATGCTTCGGCAATCAATACAAAGTGTTCGAAGAATTTTGTAGCGCTGTCTTCAAACGCTTCATCTTCCATGGCAATCTCTATCGCAATGTCCATCAGGTTTAATGCATACATGCCCATCCAGCTGGTACCATCGGCCTGTTCCAATTTGGCATCGCTGTGTAATTGCAGGCTCCGGTTGAATACGCCAATATTATCTAGACCCAGGAACCCGCCTTCAAAGATATTATTACCGTTTGGGTCTTTCCGGTTGATCCACCAGGTAAAATTGATCATCAGTTTGTGAAATACTTTTTTCAGAAAACCAATATCGCCTTTGCCGGTTTTGTTTTTTTCTATCTGGTAAACCTGTAATGCCGACCATGCCTGCACCGGCGGATTTACATCACTGAAATTCCATTCGTAGGCAGGTAATTGTCCGTCAGGTTTCATATACCATTCGCGCATCACTAATAATATCTGGTGTTTGGCAAATACAGGATCTACCATGGCCATGGGCACACAATGAAAAGCAAGGTCCCAGGCAGCATACCAGGGATATTCCCATTTATCGGGCATAAGAATAACGTCCTGGTTCTTTAAATGTTGCCAATCGTGGTTTCGGCCTTTGGAGCGCTGGTCGCTTACATGTGCAATGCCGTCGGGCTCGGTTAACCAGCGTTCAATATCATAATAATAATATTGTTTACTCCAGAGTAAACCTGCAAGCGATTGGCGCTGAATATTTTTCAGATCGTCTGAAAGATTTGCAGGGAGTATTGCGTCGTAGAAATCTTTTGTTTCCTGTTTGCGTTGCTCAAAAATATCAGTAAATCCCTTGGTGAAAGGCGATTCCATCATTACATCAGAAAGACGCAAATAAATTACTTTCGAACCTCCCCCTTCAATATTATATTGGTATACGGGAGAGAACTTAGTCCCGGTTTTTTTATTACTAAGCGCTTCCTTGTTTTTATCATGGATGATCGCATCATGAAAAGCATCTTTTACAAAAACAGAACTGTTCTTTTTACCAAAGAGTTTTTCGGTATTGGTTTCATTTTCCGTAAAAAAAGCATCATCGGGTTTCTGGTAATAGAGATAATAAGAACCCATGCGTTCGTGAACGGCTTTTACCAGGCAGGTCTTATCAATGGATTTGATGGTCGGTTTTTTATCGAGCCCTCTGGTTTGCCAGCGGTTAAAGAACCATAGGGTAGGTAATACGGTAACCGGCGCGGCCGTTTTGCCACGGTTGATGATTTCTATTTTAACGCCGATATCTTTTTTATGCACCTTGGCATAGGTGATGTACACATCAAAATATTTATTATCATCAAAGACGCCGGTATCGAGTATCTCATATTCGGGTTCAAGCTTGGTTCGCTTTTTATTCTTATCGATAAGGTCCTGGTAGGGAAACGCCTGCTGTGGATATTTGTACAGCATCTGCATATAATAATGCGAAGGTGAATTATCGAGATAATAATAAAGTTCTTTTACATCTTCCCCATGATTTCCATCATGATTGCCGAGGCCGAATAAACGTTCTTTCAGGATCGGATCTTTTCCATTCCAGAGTGCAACGGAAAAACAGAGGTTACCAAAAAAATCAGAGATGCCGCCCAAGCCATCTTCACCCCAGCGATAGGCACGCGAATGCGAATGGCTGAACGGAACATAATTCCAGGCGTCGCCATTTTCGCTGTAATCTTCCCTTACCGTACCCCATTGCCTGTCTGATAAATAAGGGCCCCATTGTTCCAGCGGTATTTTTTTTGCACTATTAGCTTTCAGTCTTTGTTCCTCTGCCGTCATAATACCCTCTAAATTAATCAGCTATGATCAAATCATTAAATAATTATCAAGATAGGCGAAGAAAAGCACACATATAAATAAATAGCATTTTTTTAAGGGCGCCTAAAACGGAAGGGATAGTGGATAACTGAATGGTTGTTGCCAGCAATCGTTTGCGAAAAATTGAACAGGCTGTTTGAATATAAAGCATGCAGGTTTGCTGTACAGCATCCCGAAACAAGTATGAATAATTTAATGCTGTTTTCTTTTCAGGGAAATGATCAGTAAGACTCTTTCTCAGAAGGGAAAATATTTTCTTTTACATCAGCAACATATTGCTTAACAGCCTGGCTGATCACTTCATTCAATTGGGTATACTGCCGTAAAAAGCGTGGTCTGAATTCTGTGTTGATGCCAAGCATATCATGCATAACCAATACCTGTCCGTCACAATCTTTTCCGGCGCCAATACCAATGGTAGGGATGGAAATTGTATGGCTAACTTCTCCTGCAAGCGTGGCGGGTATTTTTTCAAGCACTAAAGCGAAACAGCCTGCTTCCTGCAGCAGCACTGCATTTTGTTTAAGTGTTGCAGCTTCTGTTTTTTCAGTGGCACGAACGGCATAGGAACCGAATTGATAAATACTTTGCGGTGTTAACCCCAGGTGCCCCATAACGGGGATACCCGCTTTCACGATTGCCCGAACACTTTCCAGCACTTCTGCTCCGCCTTCGAGTTTTATAGCATGTGCGCCGGTCTCTTTCATAATACGAATGGCAGAGGAAAGGGCCAGCGCAGAGTTTGACTGGTAGGAACCAAAAGGAAGATCTACCACAATCAGTGCCCGGGTTACGCCACGTACAACACTTTGTGCATGATAGATCATCTGGTCAAGCGTAATGGGTAATGTGGTTTCATGTCCGGCCATCACATTGGCGGCGCTGTCGCCAACCAGTAACACATCTATTCCGCATTGATCAAATATTCTGGCAAAAGAAAAATCATAAGCGGTAAGCATAGAGATCTTTTGCTTTTTCTGCTTCATCTGCAGAAGCGTATGTGTGGTTATTTTTTTAACTTCTTTTTGCGTTGACATAGAATCGATTTTTAAATTGAACTGCTGTTTTGCTAGTTGAGTAGCAGGTTGTCGATTAACCGAACGTTTTCTATCCAGGCTGCTGCCAGCACTATATATTTTTCATTTGATTGAAAAATTGATGCCGGTTGTAAATTTTGCTGAAAGGCAATAGCAATATATTCTACTTTATCAAAACCACCCGCTAATAAATATTCTTCCGCCTTTTTTTGTAATTGCGCAAAAGCAATGATCGCGTATTCTTTTTGGATCATTTGCAAGGCCTGGTAGAGTGCCGCTGCTTTCAACAACCCCTCTTTGCTTAACCGGGTATTCCGGCTGCTCATGGCTAAGCCAGATTTTTCGCGCATAGTCTCTATTCGATGAAGATGGGTCTTCGTTTTGTTCTTCAGCCCCAGTAAGGTTTCCACAACCAGGCATTGCTGAAAATCTTTTTGGCCCATCCACAGGTCATCTGCAGGAACCATATCCAACAGCCTGTCCATTACATTACAGACCCCCTGGAAATGCCCGGGGCGGTAAAGTCCCTCCCATATTTTTTCCAAAGGGCCAATAGCAAATGTTTTTTGTTGATAGCCGCTGGGATAGATTTCTGTAACCGGAGGCAGAAAAAGAAAATCGCAATCAAGTTGCGTTAGCAGCTCAATGTCTTCGTTAGTTCTTACCGGGTATTTTTGAAAATCATCCGGGTTATTGAATTGTGTAGGGTTAATAAAAATGCTGCAAACGGTTATATCATTAAAGGCCTTGCTCTGCCTGATCAGCGAGAGATGCCCTTCATGCAGGCTGCCCATGGTTGGCACAAAGCCAATCGTTTTGGGTTGTATGGCAAGAAGACTTTGGGTAAGCTCTCCCGCACTTCTGATAATCTTCATCTTGAACCGAATAAGCTGTAAAGCTATACCAAGGAAAAGAGACTGGCTCTTAAAACCGTATATATTTCAGCTAGGAATAAATTTTTACAGGGCAATGACAGTTTTTTGATCTAAAAAAGAATCACTTTTGTCAAATATTCAGCCGTACTGTTTGTTTTTAGTTACTTGCACTATGTTATTAAAGAATAAAAAGGTATTACTTGGTATAACAGGAAGCATTGCTGCTTACAAAGCTATTGTGTTAACCCGTTTGCTGGTGAAGGCGGGCGCCGAAGTAAAAATAGTTATGACACCGGCATCAAAAGATTTTGTGTCGCCATTGGTATTATCTGTTTTATCGAAAAACAAAATCAATATCGAATGGCAGGAGGCCTATGTATGGAATAACCATGTAGAACTCGGTCGTTGGGCGGATCTAATGCTGATAGCGCCACTAAGTTGCAATACATTGGCCAAAATGGCAAACGGACTTTGTGATAACCTGTTATTGTCTGTATACTTATCTGCTGTGTGCCCGGTAATTATTGCCCCTTCGATGGATGAAGATATGTGGCGGCACCCGTCAACCCAAAAAAATATCGCAACCATTAAAGAAAATGGCGCTTCTGTTATAGAAGTGAATACGGGAGAACTGGCCAGCGGTTTGCATGGAGAGGGGCGAATGGCAGAGCCGGAAGAAATACTTATTTATTTAATGGAACATTTCTTCAGAAAAAACAGTTTAGAGGGAAAAAAAGTTTTGGTTACAGCCGGACCCACCTACGAACCGATAGATCCGGTTCGTTTTATCGGGAACCGTTCTTCGGGTAAGATGGGTTTTGCACTTGCAGAAGCCTTTTATCTGGAAGGAGCAGAGGTTGTCTTGGTAACGGGCCCTACGAAACAACAGACAGGTTTTAAGGGCATTAAACAGGTACATGTTCATACCGCTGCGCAAATGTTTACGGCCTGTGATACAGAAAGCGATGCTGATATTATTGTAATGAGTGCCGCGGTTGCGGATTTTACAGCTGCTGAACCGGAAGATAAAAAAATCAAAAAAGAAAAAGACGAAGGCCTTATATTGAAACTGGTGCCTACCCGGGATATACTAAAGCAACTTGGCGAACAAAAAAGAAAAAGCCAGTTTATTGCAGGTTTTGCATTGGAAACAAATGATGAGAAAGAAAATGCCATTCAGAAATTACAGAAGAAAAACCTGGACTGCATTATTCTTAATTCATTGAAAGACGAAGGCGCGGGTTTTGATACAGACACCAACAAAATCAGTATCCTTGATAAAGAAACCGTTTCGGATTTTACGCTGACAACCAAAAAAGAAGCAGCCGGTATAATTGTCGATTATATTATCCACCAGATCAAAAAATAATCGTACTGATTAATGCAGCGAGCATGATTTTTACAGGATCCTGCTAACCCGCAAAAAAATGGGAGAAGCCATCAAAAGCACGGGCAAAATGCTGGAAGAAAAAGCGAGGAAATAAATATGAAGATCAGTATCATCATTCCTACCTATAACGAGGCTGACAACATTAAGCTGTTAATACATTATTTACGAAAGCATGCCGATAGCAGACTTTCCGAGATCATTGTTGCAGATGCCGGCAGTGAAGATGCAACAATCGTTATAGCAGAAGCGGCCGGGGCAACAGCCGTCATTTCTCCACAAAAAGGAAGAGCCGCTCAGATGAATTATGGGGCATCACTGGCAAAGGGCGATGTTGTATACTTTATTCATGCGGATAGTTTTCCCCCTAAAGAATTTTTGTCTGATATTGAAAAGGCAATGAATCAGGGATACCTGTTCGGACGTTACCGTACGAAGTTTGCAAGCAATAAATGGATTTTAAAATTAAATGCTTTTTTTACCCGCTTTGACTGGTTGGTATGTTATGGCGGCGATCAAACTTTGTTTATCTCGAAAGCATTGTTTGATGAGATAAATGGATTTAATGCGTCTATGTATATTATGGAAGATTATGACATAGTAATACGGGCAAAACAAAAAGCCCGGTATGCCATTATACCAAAAGATGCTTTGGTTTCTGCCAGAAAATATGATACCAATACATGGTGGCGGGTACAAACTGCCAATTATAAGATTGTACAAATGTTTAAGAAAGGCGCTTCCCAGGAGTCTATGGCCGCTACCTACAAAGAATTGCTGCATTATCGGTAAGGCCACATCTTTTCTATATATATTTTCGTAGGTAATTATCATCAATTATATTACAGGATGGAGCAACTCATTACGGGTATTCAACAGGTTGGCATAGGGGTAACCAATGCGGCTGAAGCAAAAATGCTGTATAAAGATCTCTTCGGAATGGATGTGCTTATTTTTGAAGACGAAGCAGAAGCCTCTTTAATGACACAATACACAGGCAAACAATTGCATACCCGAAAGGCGATTCTTTCGTTGAATATGAGTGGTGGCGGGGGATTTGAAATATGGCAATATACCAGTCGTGAGCCAAAACACTCTGCAGAAGAATTCTGTTTAGGCGATACCGGCATCTTTGCGGTAAAGATTAAAACGACTGATGTGGCAAATGCTTATGCCCGTTTTACTGCTCAAAATAGAACCACCCTCTCTCCACTTTTTACCGGTCCGGATAAGCGAAAACATTTTTGGTTGCGGGATAGTAATCAGAACCTGTTTAACATTATAGAAGGCGATGATTGGTTTACCGCTACAAACCATTGTGGCGGGGTAAATGGCGCGGTGATCGGAGTAACCGATATGGAGCGTGCACTGCATTTTTATAAAGATGTATTGGGTATCGATGAACAGGTATATGATATTACCTCATCCATAATGGATTCGCCGGATAAACCTTCGAAAGATAAATTGTTCAGGCGGGTATTATTAAAAAAAGCCGTTAATGCGCAGGGCGCTTTTTCTAAATTGCTGGGTGGTATTGAGATAGAATTGGTAGAAGCGAAAAACAGAACCGTTCAAAAAATTTATGCTAACCGTTATTGGGGCGATTGTGGTTTTATTCATTTGTGTTTTGATGTACTGAATATGGATTTACTAAAAAAGCAATCAGAACAAAAAGGCTACCCTTTTACAGTAGACAGTGATGGCTCTTTTTCTATGGGAGAATCTGCAGGAAGGTTCTGTTATGTAGAAGACCCCGATGGAACCCTTATTGAACTAGTAGAAACACATAAAGTTCCCATTTTAAAAAAATGGGGCTGGTACCTGAACCTGAAAAAGCGCAAACATAACCGGCCATTACCTAATTGGATGATCGGTATGCTTGCGCTGAATAAAATAAAAGCTTAACAACATCCGCCACCATCATAAAACCAGGTGGATTCGGAAATAAAAAGATCTTTCTTTCCCAGCGCTGCAAGGTTTGCGGCTGTTTTATCGCATACGGCTAATGGCTGGTTAGGCATTAATACATGCCCTTTCTCATCATCAAAATATTCTTCATCCCCAAAATAGATGGCTGTTTTGCCGGTAAATACACAAGGCCCATCTGAGGGCATCGGATCTTTAATGGCACATACTTCCACACTTTCGATATAGATCAGCTCATCCGTTGCATAATGCGCCGGATCCAGAATACGGTATGGACGTTTGGCTCTTACTTCAATGGTTCCAAACCCAATATCGGTGATCATTTTTATATACTCCTTCAAGGGTAAGGCGCCGCTTAAACAAAGGGCACGTAACCGTTCATCATTCTGTAATGCTTCTGGCATAAAGGTTTCACAGGTTGGGTCGCTGAGAACAAGGCGGCCACGCGGTTTTAGTACGCGGTACATTTCCTGTAAGGCCTGTTTTAGTTCATCCTGTTTAAAAATATTGAACAGGCAATTCTGTGCGGCAACATCTATACTGTTATCTTCTACAGGCAAATGAAGTGCATCGCCTTTTCTTAATTCTACAAACTCAGTTTTAAACCATGGGTTTAGCGCTTCGGCCCTGATAAAATTCTCATTGCAGGCGGTAATCATTTCCTCAACAATATCTACGCCTATCACGCCCGCTTTCTGCCGGCTGAAGTAGGCGAATTGTAATAACTCCATTCCACCCCCCACACCTACATATAATATACGGGGATGGTTAACCAGGTCGCGGGGATTTACGGTGCTGCCACAGCCATAATTCATTTCCAGCATTTTTTGTGGAATATCCAGGCCCGGTAATTGCCATACAGGCGTAGTAGTACAGCACAATCCTTTCTGTGGATTTTCTGCGGCTTCTTTATAAACGTTTTTGGTGGTTTCTAAATAACTCATGTTTATGGTTTTGTTTGGTGGATGGAATTTTGATAATGCAACCAATCTTCTTCCGTATCTATATCTGACAAAACGGGAAGCAGTCGATAAGATAATTGCAATGATTTGATATCGATGACAGTTTCAGAAAACACTTTATCTGTACTCCAGTGTTTGTTTTCAAAAAGGGATGTATGTAATTTTTTCATTCCCAACAGATAATAACCACCGTCTTCAGAAGGGCCAATCGTAATATCGTGTACCGCCAGGTTGCTAAATGCTTCTGTAAGATGATCTTCTGTAAGGCTTATACAATCGCTCCCGATAATACAGACGGCTGTATAGTTTTTTGCAAAAATATTTTTAAACGCAAACAACATACGGATACCCAGATCTTCGCCTTGTTGCAAGTGAATTGTAATACCCTGAAATAAATCTATTCCGGTTTCCTCTTTTGCTTTTTCTTCGGCGATGAAAACAAAAACATCTGCGTTGGCTTTTCGGCCAATAGTAAGTGTATGCTGTAAAAGTTCCGTATATATCTGCAAGGCCTTTTCATTACCGATGGTTTTGGCTAACCGGGTTTTTACTTTTCCCCATTCAGGATGCCTGGCAAATATGATCAGTGCGTTTTTCAAAAAATAAAATTATGCAGTAACAGCGCCGCCACAACTGCTGCCCGAACCTGCGGTGCAGCCATAACAATGTTGGTTAAGCACGATCTGACGGTTTTGAATTTCGTTACTGTTATAGGCTGACAGATGTTGCGACGTACCACAGCTTAGTTTCAGATCCAGCATCTGGTTAAAATCACAATCATATAAATAGCCATCCCAACTTACGGATATCGTATTCCGGCACATGACATTTTTAGCTGCCACCGGGTTAAATGCATTCACCAGCTTCTCCATATATTTTACATAATTGCCACTCACCAATAAATAATCCAGGTAACGGCTGATAGGCATATTGGTAATAACGAATAACTGGTTAAAGACAATCCCAAAATCTTTTAACAGCGCTTCTTTGTATTCCTGTTCCAAAGCCGTTTGCGATGGGGGCAGAAAAGCACCGGCAGGATTGTAAACAAGGTTTAAGGTTAAGCCCGAACCCTCCACACCATAACCAACCTCATTCAACATTTTCAGGGCTTCAATACTATCCTGAAAAACACCATCACCCCGCTGCCTGTCTGTTCTGTCCTGCGTGTAAGAAGGCAGTGAAGACACTACTTCGATATTGTGCGCTTTAAAAAAATCAGGAAGATCGTTGAAACGTTTATTGGCCAGTATAATGGTAAGGTTACAACGCACAATAATATGCCGCCCCATTTTTTTTATTTCTTCTACAAACCACCTGAAATCAGGATTCAGTTCAGGAGCACCACCGGTTAGGTCTACAGTAGTAAACCCCGGGTTATTATTCAGCACAGATAAACAGAGTTGCATGGTTTCTCTTGTCATGATCTCTTTTCTGTCTGGGCCCGCATCTACATGACAATGTTTACAAACCTGGTTACACATTTTGCCAACGTTTACCTGGAATATTTCCGGTCTCGTGGGTTGCAGCGGATACAACCCGGATGCCGCAAGTTTTTCTGAAAAAAGGGGAAATGCATGTTCATGCTCCAGTACATCTACCTGGTGCCCGGCATCAGCCAATACATTTTTAAGTGCCTGTAATGATTTCATGGAATAATTTAAAAATTTGAAAGGTTGGCAGTTTTAAATAAGCAATGCTTATGTATGATGATTCACGGGCTATCACATAGCAATCTCTTTCACTTTGTTCATCATCTGTACACCATGTACCAATGCTGCCCCACCTTTAATGGCGGCTGCTACATGAACGGCTTCCATCATTTGTGCTTCGCTCCATCCTTTTTCATAGGCATCGCTGCTATAAGCATCAATGCAATAGGGGCATTGAACCGCATGGGCAACGGCAAGGGCGATAAGCGATTTTTCTTTGGCGCTGAGGGCGCTATCTGCAAAAGCGGCACCATACCAGCTAAAAAATTTATCAGCAAGCTCTTTTTGATACTCGCCAATATTTCCGAATTTATTCAGATCTTCTGCATTGTAGTAGTGGTTGGCCATAGGGTTATTTTTTATAGTTGTCAAGGTACAGTGTCCAGTCGTATTTTTTAAAAGATACAGAAGGTTCTTTTCCTTCCGGAATGATCTGCCATTTTTCCAAAAGGGCAATCATTTTTTTCTTTCCGCCAAAATCTCTCCGAAACCAACCCATCAATGCAGGGAGTGCAACAACATTCTTTGCAGAATCGTAAATGGTTTCTCCACCCAGATAGGCTTTGGTTGCCAGGTCAAGCTGTTTATCCAATGCTGTTGGATCGAAGGAAGCAATCGGCGGGCAGCTTTTTGCGCCGCAGTTCAAAGAAAAATGTACGCGGTAATCCAATTGATCAACCCGTAAGGCTTTCTCTGTTTTACCAGGAAACCATTTATTCAGGTATCCCAGGCTCCATTTAATTTTAGAACGACGTAATATGCCGTGTTCCATATCATCCAGGCTTAATAGCTTTCCTGCCACCCTCATTTCTCTACCGGTAAAAAAAGCACCCCTGCTTTTGTATTTTTCAGGATCCTTTTTTAAACGAACCTGTGTGAAACCATTGTATAGGTTTATCCAAAAAGCTTTTTTTTCATTGTCTGATGACAAACCCGCTGCAAGGCTGTCAAAATCCAATAGGGCAATGCTGTTTATAAGAGCTCCTGTTTCGTTGCCTGTTTTTGCCGCATAGATGAACTGTTTGGATAATTCAACAAACGGATTTTTATTTTCTGCAACGGTCATATCAGGTACAATCCTATTTATTTCAACGGGTTCAGATGCTCTTGGTTCATTAATAATGACTGTAACAACAGAATTTACTTTCTGTTCAGGTTTTTTTTGATTTAGGCTTAACCAGCCACTGATCTTTTCACTATTGAGCGATGCAGCTTCGGTAATGTCCAATACTTTCCCTTCAGCATCAATAACAACGGTATACGGATAAGAAGGCGGTTGAAAGCGGTTGGTAAAAGATCCGTTCATATCAACGATCACCGGAAACAGAAAAGGGGAGCGCGCTTTAATAAAATTGGATAGTTGTTCAGGCTCTTCGGTAGAGATCAAAATAACAGAAAGCCTGTCAGCAAACTGCTTTTGGAGCGTAGAAAGGTTGGGAAGGGCCCGTATACAGGGTGCACACCAGGTTCCAAAAAAATCAAGGATCGTGATCTCTTTTCTGAGTTCCTGTAAACTGCCTGAGGGTTTCCCGGGATTATTTAATATTTTCTGAACAGTCGCATCTGTAATCCTGTCGCCAACCGTATATGCTTTTTGTGCATGGGCAAGACAGGTTAGCAATGACAAGAAAATAAGGAAGGCCTTTTTCATAAGGTTACAGGTTGTGCAAGGTTATCTAAATACGGAATTCTGTAATAGATAGTTTTCTGTACTAATCTGAAATTAACTGATATTAGTAGTTCAAACAGGATATATGGAAAATATATTGACAAAGTTGGGTGAAACAACTGCTTTTCTTACAGAGAAAGGTTTTGCAGGTGCACAAATAGGCATTGTGTTGGGTACAGGGCTTGGCTCTTTTGTAAACGAGATGACGGTGGAACAAACCATTCCTTACAGTGAGATACCTCATTTCCCCCAGGCTACGGTAGAGTTTCACAAAGGCCAGTTATTGTTGGGCACGGTAAGTAAACGGAAGGTAATTGCTATGCAGGGTCGCTTTCATTATTATGAGGGATATGATATGCAGGAAATTACTTTTCCGGTAAGGGTATTGAAGGCTTTAGGGATAGAGAACCTGTTTTTGAGTAATGCGGCAGGAGGGATGAATCCTGCATTCAAAAAAGGATCATTGGTATTGATCGATGACCATATTAACCAGTTACCGGAAAACCCGTTACGCGGATTGAACGATGCTGCTTTTGGGAACCGTTTTGTAGATATGTGCCGGCCCTATGATCCGGCATTAAATAACCTGTTAGCAGAAACAGCAAAGCAGCTGGCGATCTATTTGCCAACAGGCGTATATGTATCCGTTCCCGGCCCCAACCTTGAAACAAGAGCAGAGTATCGTTACCTGCGTGGGATAGGTGCAGATATGGTGGGCATGAGTACGGTGCCGGAGGTGATTGTAGCTAATCATATCGGATTACGATGTGCCGCCATAAGTGTGATAACAGATGAATGCGATCCTGATCATCTGCAACCGGTAAATATATCCGAAATTATAGCCGTGGCAGGAAGAGCAGATAGCACATTAAGCAAACTCCTGAAACAAACCATAGAAAAGCTATAAGGACCTATTAACAGTATGAGGAAAAATTATTTTTTAATAAAATAAAATATGCAGAAAACAATATTATATTCATTATACCGTTTATAATCATAGGTTAAAAACGGTTGCGTAGTAAAGGGTTCATTCATAACCGGGAAATGCAATTCGCTGCAAATGAGAGTAACTGCTGCAATCGGGAAAGCGTTTACTAAAACCCATACATATGGCAAAAGCAAAAAAAGCTGCAAAGAAAAAAGCAGCTCCCAAAAAGAAAGCAGCCCCTAAGAAAAAGGCAGCTGTAAAAAAGAAAGCCGCTCCTAAAAAGAAAGCAGCGCCAAAGAAAAAAGCTGCTCCTAAAAAGAAAGCTGCAAAAAAGAAAGCCGCGAAAAAGAAATAAGAAGTTAATACCAGGTAATGGCGGCAGTGGAATGGAGGTAGCAGATAATTCATTCCGCAATTCCATGGTTGATGGGGATGATAAAAAGTTACCACATCAAAACCCATCAATTGGGTCATAAAAGAAAGAAAAGCGGGTAAGGCTTTTCTTTCTTTGTTTATAAGGCTATCCGGGTTTACTAAAACAGAGGTACGAGATAAGCAGTAAGGCTATTCAATTGCTTTTGTCTTTTAGCTTTTCCAGATCCAGCTTCAGTGCGTTTACATTAACCCCTGCAGGGTTCTGATTATTTTTGATAAAATCTTCACTGAAAACGGCAAAAGATTCATCTGTATAGGCATCCCAGAAATCCCAGGTCATAAACTTTTCCTTACCCCAGGTGATAGCGCGCAGCCCTTCTGTATTATAACCCGTGATCAGAACTGCATGACCTCCCCAGGAATTAAATGCACCCTCTCCATTAACACCAACGGGCGGCACATCCCAGACAGTTTGTTTTACAGAAGATTTGGGAAGCCCCAATCCCACATAACAGCCACCGAACAGAAAAACCGTTTGTTTAACCAGTTGATGTTTTCTATGATCAACCTCGGCAAATGCAAATATTTTATGCCCCTCAATATCATTTTTACGCCAGTGTTTCAAAACATCAATGGCACAGGCACCTGTATTGTTTGCACCTGTTTTCGGATCGTAACCTGTAAGTGCCGAATAGGTTTTTAATATGGCTTTATCAGAGGGCTTAAATAGCTTGCCGGTATTAGAGGTCCATGTCATAATAAAATGCCCCGCAGCAGCGCAGGTGCAATTCTCAACTTTCCGGTTGCACATCATACCCCATTTATCGGCACCAACCTTATGCCCCCAGTTCCAATCATCTGGTGTAGCGGGTAATTCATCATGCTGTAAATAAGCGGAAAGCTGGAAAGTACGCGCATCCTGTTTGGGCGCATGTTTACCTAATTTCATTTTAGAATGGTCTACCTCTTTGTGTATTTTTTCCATAGGTAATTTTCCAAGAAGAATAGGATTCGGTTTTACGAAAAGCAGAACCAAAGGGCAAAAAAATTTTACCTGCAGGTGCAGTAGAGAATGCAGGTAATCAGTATGCATTAGTCCGTAACAAACAGGATGGCAGAAAATAATTTGCTTAACTCTCTAATAGTTTCTTGGCATACTCAAAACATTTTCTTGTCTCTTTCACCGCATCTGATCCGGCGGGTATATCGTATTCAAGTTCTATGGATGCGGGAATTTTGTATTTCTTTTCTTTTAATAAAGTAAGCACTTCTTTCAAAGGCGTGTCACCCTGTCCCCATGGCATATTAACGCCACCGTTCTGTTTGTTTTTACGGTCTTTGATATGCAGGCTGGTAATTCGGTCGTGTTTGGCTTCTATTAATGCTAGCAGGGTTTCTTTTGTATTGTTTCCGCCTGCAGCAATATAATGGCCGCAATCAAGGTTCATGGAATTATACGGGGATTGACCGAGCGCTGTATCCCAGGCTTTGTCTGTTGCCTGCAGGTGCGCATGGTAGCCGATATATACTTTGTGTTTTTCTCCCAGATCACCCAGGCGTTTGGATTGAGCGGCATCCGAAGGCAGTTCAATGGTAACAGATTTGGCACCCAAAGCTTTGGCCGCTTTCAATGCATATTCTACTTCTGCGTCTGTATTGTTGGGGCCCAAGGCATTGGGTTTAAATGCGTAAATACTCACGCCCGCTTTTTTATACATTTTTCGCAAGGCTTCAAACTTATCCATCGAAACAGTAGCACGCCAATCGGCTACTTGTTTTTGCCAGTCTTTGATCTGCGCTTTCTGTTCATCGCTGAGCTGGGTATAGGGCTGACCCGGAATACGTGGCGGCATTTTTACCGGGTTAACCGGAATGCCTGCATAGGCTTCTGCCGCTTCACCCATCAATTCAATGGCGCTGATGTTTGCATCAATACAATACTGCAGCAGTTGTTCGGCAGAACCAGGCATGCTTCTGAAAGAATAGGTAATGGCGCCGATCTGTACCCCCTGAATTTTAGAATCCGGCTTTAGCAGAAAATGGCTCATGCCGATAGATGTTTTACCGGCTAAACAGATCCCAAGGGACCCCATAAAGCTTTTATATAAAAAATCACGGCGTGAATTGTTTTGGAAGGTGTTTGGCAAGGAAGACATAATAATGGTTTTGGATTGATAGATAAGAAACAGATTTTTCTCAATGACCCGATAAATATAATCAATGTAATGTGTATATAAACGTATTCAGCTTTAACATTTTCTTGGTAACACCCAGACTTTTTTTTTGCATCTAACCCGGCAGGAACATTTTTCCAGCCTAAAACAGCGCCCATACACAATTCTACGCAATCGTATTACGGAAACAAAAACCATTGTTATGAATTGTCTTTTGCCCTCAAACCCCTCTATGCGGGTACTGTTCAGTTTACCCGTCGAAAAAAGGATTACGGTATTTGTTAAATAGAAACAAACACCTGTATCTGTAAAAACAGCCGCCAACAAATCAAGTTCTGCAGGCATCTAAACGAACAATAACCATTTCAAGGCTTCATGAACACACTACTGGGCATATTTCATCTTTTACTGATACTGGCGCATAACCGCTTATTGCCTGATATGGGTTCTGTTTGGGAACCGGTATCCGCAAAAACAATCATCATAAGTGCAGTGGTTTATACCGGTTTCGAATTACCCACCGCAAATCAGCCATTGTTTCAGTCAGAAGCCATGTGTGAAGAAAATCGAAAATTTCTCACCCCCTCTCTATTTTGTAGAGAGGGGTTTTATTTTATACGTTTCTTCACTCAACAGAGCGGACCGGCGTTGAATGAAATGTGAGAATGTTGTAACTATTTCTAAAACATTTATAACGCTGTTCCGCTGAAAGCCATGACCTTTATATATTCTCTGTTTACTAAATAATTGCTTTTGGGAAATAGAATGAATACAATAATTAACAGAGATATGAAATTTTTTCAATCGCCCGGCATACATATTATTACTTACAAACGACTATGCATTGTGCTGGTGTTTTTCTTTTTTGGGATAATTCCGTTTTCTGTTTCAGCACAAAAAGTAGATACACTGATTAAAAAACTGGATAGTTTGCAGCTCAAAAAAGACAGTATTGGCAAACCCCAGCTAAATAATATTACACCAGAAGCTTATAATGAGAATACCAGCCTAACCGTATCCTCTTATTTAATTTTGATTGGCAGTGATCTAAAGCAGGCGTTTACCAAACCGTTTCATATGAAGAAAAAGGATTGGCTGAATGCGGGTGGCTTTGTGTTGCTTGAGTATGGATTATCTTTTACCGATAAGTCAATCCAATCAAATGCATTGCAATTCAGAACCGGAAGTAAAGCAGTTAGGGATATCAGTAATTATGTAACACAGTTTGGCGGATTGTATGAAGTGTACACCCTGGTGGGTATGGGAGCGTATGGGTTTATTTTTAAGAAAAACAAAATGCTCACCACTACTTTTTTGGCTACGCAGGCATATATAACGGGAGAAGCGGTATCGGGATTGGTTAAATTTATTACCGGCAGGCAAAGGCCCGACTATTATACTTCGGCCAATGCAGGTCCGGAACCTGGTTTTCATGGTCCATTTTCAGGGATTAAAGATCTGAGCGGTAACAAAATCAACAGTTCCTTTCCTTCGGGACACACCACTGTTGCGTTTGCGGCGGCCACGGTTTTTGCTATGGAATATAAAGATAAACCCCTGATCCCTATTATTTCTTATACCGCAGCAACCTTAATAGGCCTTAGCCGCATTACCGAAAACAGGCATTGGTTTACCGATGTTCTGGCCGGTGCCGTACTTGGGTTTTTCACGGGCAAACAGGTGGTAGATAATTACCATCGCTATGCAAAACTAAAATCACCGCTGCAAAAGAAAAATACAGTTGTATTTAACCTGGATTACAGTTTTGGCAAACCAATGCCGGGGATCATCTATAAATTCAGGTCATAATTTTATGGGCATCCGCCTTTTTCCCTTTGCAACTTTACCGTAAAAAGACCTTTCTATGGCAGTGCAAAGCAAAGTTTATGTGAATCTTGTAAGCATTTCCCAAGAAAGTGTAATAAGCTGTTTACCGTATGGCGCTACTTTTAACAGTTACGTTAAAGTAACTATGTGATTACATGAAAGCATTATCCATTTTTATTTTCTGCCATTTTTTTTCAATAACTCTTTTTGCACAGCAACTGCCTGCAAAAGATACGATTGTACCCGCCAAAGGCAACCCCGACGCACAGCTAAAAGAGATCAAAAAAGAAAAAAGCGAGCTTAAGGATTCCTCTAACGGACAGCCAAAGAAAATCCCACAGGTAGATACTACTGTTCAAAACAAATATGGCGATCTGTTGAATGATGACACAGCTTTCAATAAAAAATCGCATTGGCTGAAACCTGCAGCCCAGGCTTTTGGCCTGAACCTTTTTCAGGTGGCAGTAGATCACTATCTTTTAAAAGCAGACTATGCAAAGATCGGTTGGCAATCATGGGGCTATAATATTCGTACAGGCTGGGAATGGGATACGGACAGGTTTGGTGTAAATTTTATTGGCCATCCCTATACAGGCTCTATGTATTATAATGCAGCCCGCTCCAACGGATTTAATTATCTCCAATCCATTCCATTTGCTGTTGGCGGTAGCCTGATGTGGGAATATTTTGGCGAGAATACACGCCCCTCTTACAACGATATTATCAACACGCCCATTAACGGAGTCTTTTTCGGAGAAATATTATATCGGTTAAGTTCCAATGTGCTGGATGACCGGGCAAGAGGCGGCGAAAGAGTTTTTCGCGAAGTAATAGCCGGGCTGATCGATCCCGTACGTGGATTAAACCGGTTGTTTGATGGTAAAGCAAGGCGCTTGTTAAATAAGGAAGTATACCAGAAAGAACCGCTGAATATTACCGTCAATGCAGGCCTGCACAAGATCAATGAGGATATGACATTTTTTGGAAAGGGTGTTACCAGTACCATGATCAACTTACAATTGGATTATGGAAACCCTTTCGAAGACCGCCCACGCAAACCCTTTGACCTTTTCAGGCTACGTACAGAATTCAGTTTTGGCGTAGGTAGAAAAATACTGGATCATATTAACGGATATGGCATCTTATTTGGGAAAAATCACCAGATGGGAAAATTATCTATGCTGATAGGTGGGTTTCAATATTATGATTATTGGGATAATAAATCTTTTGAACTGGGCGCCATCGCATTGGGTGCCGGTGCCTTTTTTAAATTACCCCTTAACGAGAGCAGCATTTTTTATACAAACCTTCATGCGGGCCTGATTCCTTTTGCGGGCAACAGTACCCGGTTCGGTCCCGATACTTCTCAGTTCAGGGATTATGATTTTGCCGGCGGAATGGAAGCCAAAGTGGAAAGTAGTATATCCTTTGGGAAATATGTTACCGCTTCTCTTATGTATCATTATTATGCACTTCGAACCTATGTAGGGATAGGAGGAAATAATTTTATTGGCATACTGGAACCGAAAATAACAGTACGTCTTTTTGATAACCTGAATATTGGCTTTGAACAATCTGGCTATGCCAATAACCGCCGTCCGGATGGAGCGGCCAATATCCATTCTAGCAGAACAGAACAGAAGATTTTTCTAAATTTATACCTGCAGGATTCGCAACGGAAAGGGCGTTACAAATAAAATTTCTGGAAACCTGTAATAATTTTAGATGGGGAGCTACCCATATAGAAAAACAGAAACATGGTTACCGAAACCCCACAACCCCGTACCTTACCGCGTAATTTCTACCGGTTTGGATATATCGGCCTTGTATTAGCCGGTATTGTTTTTGCCTTTATGGGCAAATTTGGAGATACCGTCATGTTTGGCGGGCTGGCGCTGGTGTTTGATCCCTTTGACCAAAAGGTTCCTTTTAACAAACGCCCTGTATATCAAAGAACCGTATTGATTGTACACCTGGCACTCACTTTATTATTTTTTGTGCTGGCTTTATTAAAGTAGTTACCTGCTGAAAATCCGTTACCTGTTTTCAGTAGTATTGTAAAATACCCGACGCTAAAACATGTATCAAAAAAAACCAGGCATTGATATTATCGGTAAAATACTGGATGCCTGCTATACACATAACCCGGATGCTTTATTTGTGATGAGCCTGATGCACCAGTACGAGGAGCGGGGCAGCCTTAGTAAAAAGCAATTACAGGGTTTATTATTAAAAGCACAAAAGGTAAAAGAGATCCCGCACAGCTGGCTGGGTACTTTAGAAGCCATTATTTTAAAGATGCCCAACCGGTATAAATCGGAAGAACCCGTTTCGCCGGCACCCATTTTTGAAAAAAATGAAGAAGCCGGAAAGCTGATCCATTCCATACTTGCCAAGTATCCTCAACACAAAAGAGTATTATTTCTGCAGGTAAAATATCAAAATCATGAATTGGTTTCTATAGACGAAATCAACGAACTGAAAAGGTTTTGCAAAGCCCTAAAGATGAATGATTGATATAGCAAGAAACGGCTACTGGCGTAATTTTAAAACCAACCCCTCTTCCGAAACGCAAATATCATCCAGATCGGAATAATAACCATTAATCCTACCGCAATAAAGAATCCGTATGGATGATGGATATAAGGAAGTTTATCAAAGTTCATCCCAAAAATTCCACCGATAACGGTTGCGGGCGCCAGCAGGCAGGTAACAATGGCCATCACTTTCATTACCTCGTTCATTTTCAGGTTTATATTGCTGAGGTAAAGATCCTGCAGGTTCATCATCATATCCCGATAGTTCTCGGCCAATTCATTCGCCTGTATGATATGGTCATAAATATCTTTAAAATATTTTGTTGTCCGGTCCTGCAGCAATTCGCTGTCACTTCTGATAAAACCATTCACCAGGTCGCGCACAGGGCTTACATTTCTTTTCAGTACAATCAACTCTTTCCGCAAACTATTGATCTCGGCTAATGAACGTGTATTGCTGCTGCGGATGATTTTTTCTTCCAGTATTTCTATCCGCTCGCCTAATTTTTCCATCACCACATAATAATGGTCAACGATCATATCCAGCAACGCATAGCATAAATAATCGGGCCCGCTTTGTCTGAGTTTGCTGATATTATTTCTCAGCTTTTCTCTGATCGAATCAAACACATCCCTTGTTGCATCTTCCTGGAATGAAATAACAAAACCCTT
Organism: uncultured Sediminibacterium sp.; assembly: GCA_964519475.1. Taxonomy (GTDB): domain Bacteria; phylum Bacteroidota; class Bacteroidia; order Chitinophagales; family Chitinophagaceae; genus Sediminibacterium. Next base: position 18,249 of record CAZFKE010000006.1, on the reverse strand, counting down.
ACCCAGCACAATCCCGATCTGCTCTGTTTCTACGGCTCCGGTGGTTTCATTAAAGAAAAGCATATTAAGCAGGCAGAAAAGAACCGGGTCCATCTCGTCCATTTTAGGCCGCTGGCCCACACTTAGGATATCTTCCATGATCAGTGGATGGATATTAAAATGCAGGCAGATCGATTCAACATCTTTTTTGCGGATACCGTCTACATTAATCCAGGTAACACTCCTGCTGTCTTTGTAGGGATAACAATCGGGTATGCTTTCCAATGGTTTTTCATCCAAATAATCTGCCGCATAATCAAAAACGGTGAGTTTGGTTTCAGCGGCTTCTTCCCTTTGTGGGGTAGCGGTAGGGTTTACCTGGAAGATGTCCCTGGTGCGGTTGGTATTAAAAAGAGAAAAAACTTTTAAATATCTGAGGTATTTGCTTTGCGGCATACATTGAAGTTAAAACAAGTTTTGAATCCGTAAACTTTTCAAACAGGGTTTCGTTTTACATTTGCGGTTAATTAGTGCCCATGCCCATACTTCCCATACCTGATTACAAAACATCCTCCTGGCAGTTTAACGGGCATATACAAACCATTTACCCCAGCCTGTTCAGAAAAATAAAATTTGATTACCGGCAAAGAGAAAGACTGGAATTACCCGATGGCGATTTTGTAGATCTTGACTGGTCTTTTATTTCGCCCGAAAAAAATAAACTGGTAATTATTACGCATGGACTGGAAGGCGATTCGCACAGGCATTATGTATTAGGCATGGCGAAATTATTTACTGAGAACGGGTATGATGCGCTGGGCTGGAATTGCAGAAGCTGCAGTGGCGAGATGAACAGGCTTCCCCGTTTCTATCACCATGGCGATGCGAATGACCTTCGTTTTGTAGTGGATTATGCGATTAAACACTACGGTTATCAAGAGATTGTTCTGGTAGGTTTTAGTATGGGTGGGAGTTTAAGTTTACGTGCGGTGGCTGAGTTTCCGGAACAAGTGCCTGCTGAAGTTAAAAAAGTAGTTGCGTTTTCTGTGCCCTGCGACTTATTAACCAGCGTTAAAATTTTATCCCAATCCACCAATAAGATTTATAGTAATCGTTTTCTGAAAAAGTTGGGAGTAAAAATCAAACAGAAAGAAAAAACATTTCCGCATCTGATCAGTTCCGAAGGCTACGAAAAGATCAAACATTTTATTGACTTTGATAACCGCTACACAGCACCACTTCATGGTTTTAGTGATGCCTATGACTTTTATACACAGGCCAGTGTAAAGCCATTGTTGCCGAATATTAAAGTGCCTTCTCTAATCGTACAGGCAAAAACAGATACCTTTTTATCGCCCGAATGTTTTGTTTATGAAGAGGCAGAACAAAACGAGAACCTGTTTCTGCAAATCACCAATTATGGCGGGCATTGTGGTTTTATGTTACCGGGTTCTGAATTTTCCTGGGCAGAATTGCGGGCGCTTGAGTGGTCAGGGTACTAACATGTTCAGTTCGTCAGGCGTCACGACCGCTTAATGCAGCCATCATCCGTATCTCAGCATAACTGATCTCTTCGGGAAGATGGTCTTTTAATTGTTTCAGACTTAACCTGCCGTATTTGGTAATGGCGGCGGCAATGAGTTCCTGTTTGTCTTCAGGAACAAATTCATGAATTTCTAATTCACCCGAAGCAATATAAAAGCTCAGATGTGTTTCAATGGTTGTAGCCGCCAGCTGACGTTGTTCTGCAATTTCCGCAATTGTATTTCCCGCACAATACATATCAAAGCTGGTACGTTTGGTATCTGATGCCCTTTCCCTGGGCACACCGGTTCGCCTTAATTTTTTGAGATGCTTTAATGCTATCTGTGTATTGAGTTGGTGTTCATGACAATATTCCTGTATCAACTCCAGAAACGGTCTTCCGTACTTTTCTATTTTGAATGCACCAAAGCCCGATATTTTCGGAAGATCATCATGTGATAAAGGCAGATAGGTCGCCAAATCCAATAAGGTACTGTCACTAAAGATCAGGTAAGCCGGCGCGTTCTCTTCATGCGCTATCCGGTTACGTAATTTCTTCAGTTCTTCGAACAAAGGTTTTTCATAATCATGCTGCTGGTAGAGTACGGGCTCTTTGGCAATAGTAACCTGTATAGGTGCGGTGAGATATACTTTCTCATTTTTAAATAATACTTCCTGACTCTTTTCCGTTAACTGTAAAACGGGATATTGACTTTCACTTGGCTTCAGGTAACCATAATGGATGAGCTCTTTGGTATAATGCATCCATTCGTCTTTAGCTTTGTCTTTGCCGATTCCGTAAACAGATAATTTCTTATGCTCCTCTCTTATTTTTTCGCTATTGCTTCCGCGTAAAACATCAACCATATAGCCGGCGCCAAAACCTTGTTTAAGACGATAAACGGCACTTAATATTTTTTGTGCAATCACGGTACTGTCCTGTAATTCCGGTTTACTCAAACAGGTATCACAATTACCACAGTAATCAGGGGCCGGCTCGCCAAAATAATTGAGCAGGTATTTTCGGCGGCAGCTTTTGGTTTCGCATAGCTGTACCATCTGGTCCAGCTTTTTAAGTAATATCCGGGTCTGCTCGGGATTTCCTTCAACCTGTGCAAACGCCCGCAGTTTCATTACATCGCCCGCGCCAAAAAATAAAATAGCTTCACTGGGTAATCCATCACGGCCGGCCCTTCCGGTTTCCTGGTAATAGCCTTCTATATTTTTAGGAAGATCGGCATGCACCACAAAACGCACATTGCTTTTATTAATACCCATTCCAAAAGCAATTGTAGCCACCATGATCTTGATATCGTCTTTCAAAAAAAGATCCTGCCGCTCATCGCGCGTTTTTTTTTCCAGCCCTGCATGGTAGGCTGCCGCACTAAATCCTTCTTCCCGAAGGTCTTCTGCTAATTTTTCTGTAGCATTTCGACTTAAACAATAGATAATGCCACTGTCATCAACATGCTTATGGAGATATTCTGCCAATACATCAAAATATCCTTTTTTGGGTTTGATGTAATAGGAAATATTCGGCCGGTTAAAGCTGTTCTCAAAAACAGCGTAGTCTTTAATATGCAGTTGCTGAATAATATCATTCTTGGTAAGCGAATCGGCCGTTGCGGTTAAGGCAATTATCGGAATATTGGGAAACACTGTTTTCAACTGACTCAAGACACGGTACTCCGGTCTGAAATCATGCCCCCATTGACTGATGCAATGCGCTTCATCTATCGCAAATAAAGAAACGGGGACCTCTTGTAGAAAATTGAGAAAAGGGATATCGCCACCCACCAATCTTTCCGGTGCTACATATAGAAGCTTCAGCTCATTTCTGCGGAGTTGTTGCAGGATGGAAGATTGCTCACTATTGCTTTGAGTGCTGTTTAAAAAAGCCGCTTTTACACCGCTTAACAGCAATGCATCTACCTGGTCTTTCATTAAAGCGATCAAAGGACTAACCACGATGGTAACACCTGGTAAACATAATGCCGGCACCTGGTAACAAAGGCTTTTACCCCCGCCTGTGGGCATAAGAACAACGGCATCTTTGCCTTTTAGTAAACGGTCAATGATGGCTTCCTGGTTATGGCGGAAAGTGGAATAGCCAAAAACAGATGCTAATATTGTATGCGGTGTGGCAATCGTGTTCATGCAAAAAGTCCGGTATTTTAACAGCCCTGCAATATAACGTGGAAACGACTCTCTCAGAAAGGGTATTTATACGCAGCAAATACGGGTCTTTTCCCGTTAAATAACCGGTAGATTTTTCCGTCTTTTACATCCTGAAGAACAACGACCAGTGTCTGTATCCATTTTCTATCCATACAAGCGGTGTCCTATGAAAAACAACCGCAAACACCAGGAATTGTAAATGGGTTTTGTTTTAGCAATGTCTCATGGCAGTTTTTGGGTAAATAAAAAGCCGGTGATGTATGTCACCGGCTTTACTTTTACCAGCAGCAGCTACTTATTAATCAGGTATTTTCGCTGTGTTGTATAGAGAATGATAAATAGTAATATAATTACGGGTCCAATAACATTAAAGCCCGAAAAAACGGCACCGGTATTGATAAAAATAAGGGTTCCAATAACCGGAAGAATTTCTCCGATCAACCATAAATAATATCCCTGGGTCCTTAGTTTACGCATTTGTATCGCACCTACCAGGCATAAGGTAATGCCTACAAGGGTCAGCAGGAAAATAGGTAGTTTGTTGGCTGCCATCAGTCTCAGGTTTTCAAGTGCTTCAGGCGTCATCATTTTTTTAGCAAAATCAGGCAGATCCGGGTTGTTCATGCTTTTTTCAAAATCAGCAACGCTTTTGTCGGCCCTGAAAAAATTCCAGCAACTACCCAAATAACCCAGGCCACAGCCAATAAAAGTTAATACGGTAAGCGTTTTCAGGCTCCCGTATTTTACCTCGGTGTTTGTTTCGTTTTCAAATGTGTCTGACATACAGTTGGTTTTGGTTAAAGTTTATGACTATGAATATAAGTATTCTGTTAGTATCCGAATAGTCCGTTTTCTTACAATCACCTAACCCATTATGATTCAACCCATTTGAAATTATAGAACCTGTTTCGACATTTTTGATAGCCGGATGGTCTTGTCTCTTTGTATTCTCTCCGTTCCTTCGATCGGGAAATCTTCGGCCTGCAATTCTATGCGGCGGGTAATATCATTTAAAGAAGATAAACGCTGAACCGTATAGGGAATGGTATCCAGGCCCGATACAAATTTGAGAATATAGGTATAGATACCGATCAAATTACCGGCCAGTATGGTTGTGCCGGAAACCTGGTTGGTAACGAGTAACGAAACACCGATCACCAACATTACCAGTAATTCCATGATTCCGAAATTCCAGGCTTCCTGGTCGCTGATACGGATCTGCCAGTGGCGCAGGTTATTGAAGTGTTTGAAAATGGCATTCTTATCACCCGAACCGATAATATCTACCTGCTGCTCCAGTTCATCATTCTTCAATCGGTTTAACCGCTTCATTCTTTTTCCATAAATATAGCTCACGGCAATTACCGGGAAGAGGATGGCCAGGCAAAGCAATACCACCGAACGGTCGTAGAAATACAATAAAATAATCGATCCCAATAAATTATACGCGGCTTCAATAACATACACCAGATCAAATTCTAAAAAATCTACAAACTCGCGGGCCAGCGTTGAGTGTGCACTGAGTTTGGATACTTCCGACTGATCGATCCGCCTTGATAAAAAGCGCGTAACAAGTGATGTATAAATAGCCGAATAGGTTCTGGTATCATACCGGTGCCTGAGTGTTCCAATAATCAACCAGGCAAGGTGTACAACTGATAAAATAATGAGGCCTCGGTAAGACCCTTTGATCAGATCGTTCACGGCCTCTCCCAAAAAGTAAGGGCGCATCAAAGCCCCCAGCATTTCCAATGAAAATAACAGGTAGGTGAACACCAGTTGTGCCCGGTGTTTCTGCATCAATTTCCGTAAAATTTCAAATCTGGACATAACAATCTTCTCCTCTACATATCATGCAATACCTGTGCTCAATCATCAGCGGTTATTGATTACGCAAAGTTTTAACACAGTCTTTTTTGCTTAATGGGTAGTAAGTAGCAAGACTATTGTATGGGACGAATGTTTAACAACCCTGGCGGCTTTCGCGGCGGGTAACTGAATTTCCGGTTTTACCGGAAATCAGTCCACGGCAATTAGCTGCGCCGCAGCGGCAAGGAAAAGGCTCCATATGTTCATCCAGGAAGGATGCATAGTCAAGGGTTAGTTCCTGCCCCTGGGTTATGGGGCCGATGGCAATGACATTAAGGCCATCGTAAGCAGTATTGGGTTGGCAACTATGGTTTTGTGGAGCCCACTCGGCCGGGTTATTATCCCAGAGCAAAAATACTTCATTACTCACGGGGTAAGCGTAGCGGGCAAAGATTTCTTTTTCCACCTCTGACCAGTTTTCTTCTACAAAACGGCGGGTAATAATACGCTGCGACCGCCCCTCTCCATTGAATACCAACTCTTTAGGCTGAATATTTCGGGTAGCATAAATGCCATATCCGGCAATGGCATTGCCTTTAATAGCGTATTTTTTCTGTATATGTTTGTGCCGCGCCATACCTTCGGCGATCATGTGGCGGAGAAAGCCCGACTGGCCGATACCATCATATTTGAGGATATAATCGGCAGAACCTTCATAGCCATCACTGTAAAAAACGGAGCAGGTAAAATTGATTTCGAGAAAGAAAAGCTGGCCTTTTTCATTTAGCCGGAAATCGAGACGTGCATATCCGGTACCATTAAATCCTTTAAAAATACGGGTAGCAGCGTCCCGGAGTTGCCGTTCAAGAACGGGGTCATTACAGGGGATATTTGCATCCGGATGCAGCTCGGATGTTTTTAACGCGTAGGTTTTAAAAGCAAAACCTTCCGGAAAGATATATTCTACCGGCTTGAAAGTGGTGGCCGTTTTTCCATCAGGATTGCCTGCTATTAAAACAGTGAACTCGCGGCCTGAAATATATTCTTCAGCCAGGAGTTGTGGATAGTCGGCAAGGGTTGCGTTTACTTTTTGAAAGAGTTCTTCTTTGTTATGCACCAACGAGTGTTCATCAACACCCAAGCTATCTCCTGCTTTTGCGGGTTTTACAAACAACGGAAATTGTAATTGTGTGCAGGCGGCTTCTATATCGGCTTCTTTTTCAATCAATATATAAGCAGGCGTGGTTACGCTTTCACAATAAGCCACATATTTCATCAGTTCTTTTGGGGGATCGTATAATAAAGTAGTGGGTCCTGTATAAGGCAGGCCCAGTAATTCCAGCGTATAGATCACATCAATAGAAGGCACTTCCCATTCGAGGTAGCCCTCGCAGAGGTTTACAAATATATCATAGCCCTTATCCTGTAACGCTTTAAGCTGTTTGTAGGTGGTAAGTTTATTCAGCAAGATATGGTCTACCTGCGCTTCAGGCAATAAGGCAGAAAGATTGCGAGGCGGATCATAGTATTGATAATCCACTGCAGTTGTTGAGTAATCGGGTTGTAATACGCAGACTTTCATTTTATATTTTCTTATTGAGCCCCGGTATGATTGTATTTGGTGGTTACCAGTCAGAACCGCCCCGGCGCAAAATCATTAATCTGCACAAAGGTTTTCATTGGGTTTGATTTTTTATTTGGTATCAATACCTCTTTTCTCTGTAATGCATCATTAATGATCTCAACAATAAGTTGTGTAAACGATTTATTACTTACGCGTAAGATAGCGCCGATAGATGTATAATTCTCATCTTCACTTAAACCGCATTGTGCATTTACTTCCAGCACATATAATTTTTGTGTGAGGCTGTCCATCCGGATATCTACTCTTGTATAACCCGTTCCACCCGTAGCAATATATGCATCAAGACTAAGTTGCTTTAATGCAGCGTGTAAAGAGGTATCGGGTGATTGGTATTCATAAAAATTGCCATCTTCCGGCATCGGTGTTTCTTCCTCATATATCTCCCATAAACGATCGAAAGAAAGGAATCTTTCTTTTTCAGGCAAAGAAGGATGGAACACCCTTTCCACGGGATCGTAAACAATGCATTGATCGGGAAATAAAGAAGAGCCTACAATCAGTATGGTAAATTCCGGTCCGGCAATAAATTCTTCTGCCACAATACCATCGGTGGCCAGGTCCCATCCGCGATAGCCATCAAACATTTGGGCTACCTGCTGCTGCAGTTCTTCCTGTGTAGATACTACATTCTTTATACCCACTCCCATACTGCCGCCGGATACAGCGGGCTTTACAATAACGGGTGTACCCAATCTTTCCAATAACCCATCAAGGTTTTGTTCTTTTGATAAAATGGCTTCCCATTTGGCATTCGCCACATGGGCTTTATCAAAAGCCTGTTTCATCGGGATCTTGGAAGTGGTGATGCGGTAAAAAAACTCATCTGAGCCCGTATATACCAGGTCATTCGCTTCAAGCAATTGTACAACGGAAATACCGGGTGTACCATTTACTTCATCGCCATCGCATAAGTTTAATACAATCGGGAAAACAGCTGTGGTATTTTTTTCTTCAATGATCTTTTCGATCACATCCGGATAATCCTGCAGGGTTACCGGCTGCCATTGCCAGGCAATACCCAGTTCTTCAAATGTTTTTGTGTACTCTGCAATACTCTGTGAAAAGTCGTAGTAGTAATCAATATTCGCTTCTTCGGTAACCAGATAAGGTGCCAGTACCCACACTTTTACATGGTTACCGGATATTGCGGCACTCAGATCATCAGCAGCAGGCATGGGTTATTTCTTCTTTCGGGAGTTCAGTTTTTCGAAGATAAAATCTGTGAGCCTGTAACGATTGGCTTCTTCTCTGCTGAGAAAGTATGAGCCCTGTATGCGATGCAGGCATTGTGTTGTTCCACAAAAGCAATCAAAAGGCTGTTGCATTTTCCATTCGGTGGATGGATAGAAGAACATCAGTTCATCGCCCGGTTGAATTTCTTTTAAAGCAACCAGTTCCATAATGGTTGTATTAAAAAAAACATTGGGGTTACAACTATGGTTGATATACTGTAAAAATTCAGGATCGAGTGTAATGTGTTTATCCTCGCCAACCTGAACGGTTAAGTAAGTAGGTGAATTTACTATCGTATCTGCACCAAAGGCACAGATGGTATCGCCTGCATCAAAGAAGGCAGTTGCATGTAATGATTTTTCACCTGTATTACTGTTTTGCATAATGTCTGCAAAACCATGCTTACTAAGCATTTTATAAGCGGAAGTAAGGGCCTGGATCATATGCGGTAATGGGTTAGTATGGTAATTAGTTTAAATTTCAATAAAATAATACTGGATATCTATTTTATAGACGTTTAATACTCCACATTTATTGCGTAATTATTAACAGCTATAAAACGAGGCTTACCCTGTTTTATAAAATACCGTGTTTTAACGCTTGTTACGGTTTATTGCGGTTATTACTTTCGGAATATCTTCTATTAAAAACCGATTAAATCCAATGTATATGGAAACAAAAAACATCAGGCTCGTGATCGCAGACGATCATAGTCTTTTCCGTACCGGGTTAAAAACCCTTTTATCACAGGTAAAAAATGTTGAGGTTGTTGGTGAAGCCGTTAATGGCCAGGAATTGATCAGGCGTTCGATAGAGCTCTCGCCAGATGTAATCCTTACCGATATTGGTATGCCGGTTATGGATGGCGTGATCGCTACGAAAGAACTGGCCAGGCGAAAGATCAATAACCGTGTGATTGTTTTATCTGCTTCGGGAAGAGAGGAGCCGGTATTGCAAATGCTGGAAGCGGGCGCACTCGGTTACCTGTTAAAAACGGCCGATACCGATGAGATATCGGAAGCCATTCATACCGTCTATCGCCATAAACCGTATTTCTGCCGCGAGATCACCGAAAGGCTTACGGAGATCGTTGCCAAAAGTTACCAGATGCCTTTACGCGTTGATATTGCTTTTACCGAAAGAGAAAAAGATATTATCCGCCTGATCTGTAAAGAATGTACCAGTAAAGAAATTGCCTATACCCTTAACCTGAGCAAGCGAACGGTAGAAGGCCATCGGACAAGGATTATGGATAAGATTGGCGCGAAGAGTATTGCAGGGGTAATTACGTATGCATTGGACAGGGGCCTTTATAAAAAATGACTTGCCTCATTTCGCTTCGCTCGCCCCCTCTCTACAAAGCAGAGAGGGGGCAGGGAGCGAAGCAGGTTAATAACCCCAGCTTTTTATGATGATAAGATCTTCTTTTGCGCATTCCAAAGGTGTTTTACCCTGGTAAGATTCCTGCTCAATAATAAAATGAAGTGTGCCGCCTGATTTTTTACCCAGATCGGTAATGGCTTTGGTATTGGCCACACCGGTACCCAGAATGGTACTTTCATATCCATCGCTCATTTCGCCTTTGGCAGATTTGATTTCATCTTTTACATGCATGGATAAGAACCTGCCGGGATGTTTCTTAACAATCTCGTAAGCATTGGCCCCTGTTCCGTAAAGATTACCCATATCTAATTGTTGTGCCACCAGGGCAGGATCTGTGTTTTCAAGAATAATATCATAGATTTTTTTTCCATCAATGGACTGGCTGAATTCAAAATTGTGGTTATGGTAACCAAAGCGCATACCCGATTTTTTACAGAGCTGCCCGCTTTTATTGAATACATCCATATAACGTTTCATATCGTCCATATTCTTACGGAGACTTTCATCCAGCCAGGGACTGATCACTATTTCCTGACCAACGATGGCGGCATCTTCTACGGTGTATTTCCAGGCATCGGTAAAATCGTTTTTGGAAGCATCCCAATGTTGCCTGCCCATTACGGTATGTCCGCTAAGCATTTTCAGTCCATTGTCTTCCAGCAGTTTTTTAAATTCTGAGGCTGAATACCCGTAGAATTTTCGGTTGATATAATTGGCATGTTCTACATATTGGTAACCCATGTTTGACAGGGCTTTTAGGGTACCAGGCGGGTCCTTCCTCATGTCATCCCTTACCGAATATAGCTGGATACCGGTAATTGTCTTGGGTGCTGATGAAGCAAATAATTGTTTTGAAAAAACAGAACTGCCGGCAATGACCATAGCCGATTGCTGGATAAAGGATCTGCGGGAGCGATTCATAGTGTAGAAATTTTATATGGCGGTTAATAATCGAAAGCCGGTTCAATATAAGTAATATTCTGCTGGTGTGTGAGAGGCGAACCGTGGATTTTTATTTCTTTTTTAAAGGATCCAGCAGGTAACTAAGGCCATTGAGTTGTATTACATACATGGTTGCTAACAGTATACCCAGTTTGCCTTTTGGAAACCCCTCGCGTTGAAACCATTCGAGATAAAATACCGGCAGGTTGCAAATTAAACGGCCTTTGTATTTGCCAAATGGCATAGTGCTGGTAACCAGTTCCTGCAATAATTCGGGATGGGGCTGAGAGGTGTCGAAGGGCATGGTTACCGGATAATCTTGATCGGTAAATATAATATTGTCTTTTTTATTGCTGCAGATTACGCAGAGGGGTCCAGAAAAAATCTGTGTTACCTTGCAGGCATGAAAACGGCAACGATCCAGGAGTTAAAACAGGAACTGCTGGCAGTTAACCAGCCCAAACTGCTGGAGCTCTGCCTGCGCCTGGCAAAATTTAAGAAAGAGAATAAAGAGCTGCTTACTTTCTTGTTATTTGAAGCACATGATGAAGAAGGATATATTACCAGTGTGAAAGCATTGATTGATGAAGGATTTACCGAAGTATCCAAACCCAATCTCTATCTTACTAAAAAAAGCCTGCGAAAAATTTTACGTATCACGAACCGCTATATCAAGTATGCCGGATCTAAACAGGCAGAAACCGCTTTACTGATTTATTTCTGTCAGAAAATGAGAGATTCAGGCATTCCTTATCAAAAAAGTATTGTGCTTACTAATCTTTACGAACAACAATTGAAAAAGATCCGGGCAGCGTTAAAGCAAATGCACGAAGACCTTCAATATGATTACCGGAGAGAAGTAGACCTGTTATGATTCTTCATCGAAGTAGAGTTTATAAAAATGTTTTCCCTTTACCTCATCATACCCTTTTTCGATCAGGTCCTGGCGGCCATGAATGTATACGTGAAAGCTTTTATCCAGCTTCAATACACTTTTAAAAACCCTTTGTTGTTTTTTTACGGCGGATAAATGAATATTGAATTCCTCTTCAATAGCCACCTGTCTCGCTGTTTCATAGGTTTGTTTGTATTGGGTAAAACTGTCAATCACTTCAGGATGGTGTAATACCTCTTGTGCAAATTCGGTAAAGCTGAAATCTTCTTTTGTTTTAAAATATTCCATACTTCGGTTCAGCATATCTATCTGGTCGCTCTTCGTTACATCAAATTTTTCGGGCAGTTCATTGCTGATAAACAGTTTGCACATGCCCATGGCTGCATCGGTATAATGATAACTATTGGCACCGCGGGTTATCTGTAAGAAGTTGGTTACCCAATATTGTGCATCATTTTGTTTATTAGTATTATCTACCACGCAAACCACATAGCCGTTTTCGCGGTCTTTGTTAAAGATCAGGCATCCTTTATCGAGTTTGTTGATATTGATCCCATCTTCTGCAATCACTTCCCAACTATCACCATGCGGAAATACTTTTAGAAAGGTTTCTTTGGTCTCACTCTTAAAAATACCGATCGCTTCTGTGTATTCTCCGCCAAAAGGCACATTACCCAATTTTACCACATATAACTCTCCTTCTTTTACTTTGGCATGCGTGCTTTTGCTGTAGAGGAACCGCGCCAGTTGTGCACTTTGCAGGATAAATTGTTTAGGGTCATCAAACATGGAACGTACATAATGGTAAACCTCGTTCAGTTCCAGATCGCTTACATGACTAAAACGGTATTGTTCATACTCATTAAAAGGGCTGAGGAAATATTTTGAGAGGAGTCCTCTTACAATCTCATCATTCAGGGTTAAAGGATTGGAGGATAGCTTCAATGCTTCCCCGCGCGAGGGGTTACCTATTTTATGAACGATCACTTGCTGTAATTCTACGTTGTGGATACTTATCATAGGCCACGAAGATAATAAGCCGGACGTATGGCCAGCAGCCATTTTCAGCGTTTACCACACTGAAAAACGGCTGTTTTCAAAAACCAAATTCGTATTTCGGCCATAAATAACGCACCTTTACATCAGTTTTCACCTGCCACGAAAGGCAAATTAACCTTAACCCACCCCATGTATACACAGATCTGGAGCAAATACCTTCCCATTATCAAGATTTTATTAAAAAGAACCCTTAATGGCGACCAGGTACTGGATCTTAACCGTATCGATTTTGAAAGGGCAGGCAGTGGTCGTAAAGCGGGTTATAAGTTTACGATTGAATTTACCAAGGGCCGTGTGGCCAATATTATCAGTGGTTCGGCTTTGGCTTCAGACCTGGCTTTTGTGATGCTGGAAGATGCCAATATCAAAGCCTTGTTACTGGCTAACTATTATGTGGTATCCCTTAATACAAAGTTTCAGCTCAGTTTAAAGAATATAACTCCTAAGGAAGAAGCCGGTGCCGGCAATAAGGAAGGGGGTGTAGAAGCAGCTGATTAAGATTACTTTGTTATTTTTCTGAGTTTCAGATCAAATTTCTGCCCCTTACCCAAAAAGTAAAACGGGCCCGATGAACTGTTTTGTTCCCGTGGGCCTTTGGATTGGCCATTCATCTGGTCAATATCATATATAGCTACATAAGAATTGCCGATTACTTCAAACAGATCTTTTTGTACAACAATGGCTGTGCTTTCATCAATACCAATACCCAGGAGATCGGGATATGATTTGATTACATCAATCATATCAAATATGCGGTTGCGTTTGAGGTGATGCTGGTCAATGGCTACATGATGTATAAAATCCAACCCCACTGTATGATCTCCCACCATTACCGAATTTCCTTTGGTATCACCTCTTACCATAAAAGAACCTTGTATAGTTGCGCCTGCAGAAGTGCCGCCAATTACACCACCCCTGTTTAAAACATTATTGAATTCTTTTTGGGTAAGAGTATGTAAGTAAGCGTCTGCCAGTTTCCACTGTCTTCCGCCGCGAAACCAGATACCGGTTGCTTTTTTGAGAGATGCCACAAAGCTATCTGTGTTGGCTACTTCCGGATTGCGTGTATGGAGGAAATGGATCTGTTGTACGCCCAGCTTTTGCAAAGCTTCTTTTTCAACCGAGCGGCCACGGGCTATGGAAGAATCTTCATCGGCAGTAGTTACAATAATAATATGGGCATTAGCGGCGCCGCCGGCCAGTTCAATAAATTTTGCCCAGATTTCCGGGCCAACATTTCCGCCGCCTACAATAACCAATGCACCTTTATCAGGTCCGATGCTTGCGGGTTCTTTGGTTTGGGCATTTATTTGAAAGCGGGTAATGATGACTAAGAAAAAGAGAATGGCCAATTTATTTTTCATAACAATAGTATCGATCAGTTTAGAAATTACAACATACTTTTCACTGCGCCGCCATCCACAGTAATCGTTTCACCGGTAACGAAACGGCTTAACGGGCTTAACAGCCATAAAGCCAGGCTGGCAAAATCATCGGCTTCACCTAAGGCACCAACGGGTATTTGTTTGATAGCATTTTGTTTTACTTCATCAAACGAAAGACCTGTTTGTTCACTTTTCTTTTTGTAGATGCGGTCGATGGCAGGTGTATTATGAGAACCGGGCCCCATAATATTTAAGGTAACACCTGTTCCTGCAATTTCCTGTGAAAGGGTTTTTACCATGCCCACAACAGCTACGCGTAATGAACTACTCAGTACAAGATTTTCTAAAGGTTGTTTTACAGAGGAGCTTTCGATGTATACAATACGACCATATTGCTGTTCTATCATTTTTGGCACCAATGCTTTGGTGAGTTCTACTTTCCAGCGGAGGATGGATTTGTATGCGTTGTCCCAATCTTCGAGGCTTGTTTCCAGAACGGTTTTTGCAGGAGGGCCGCCGGCATTAACTACCAGGCCATGGAGTTCCTTGTTTTTTACGGCATTAACTACTTTTGCAATTACGGTACTGTCAGAAAAATCACCGATAATAACCGTTACCTGCATGGGCGCCGATGATTGTAATACTTTCAGTTTTTCTTCACCACGTGCAACAGCAACAATATTTGCACCTTCTTTTAATAAAGCTTCTGCAATGGCCTTACCAAAACCGGAAGTAGCGCCACCTACGATGAAAAGCTTGTTTTGTAACTGTAGATCCATGTATGATATTTTATGGCATTAAAGATAATACGTATTGAAGTGCTTTTTAACACCTCATTTTACCATTGGAATAGCAGTAGTAATTAGTAGTAATTATTATAAGTACATTTAAAGAAAAATCTGCTATATGAAAACAAGCGCTCTCAAAAAAATGGCCTCTCTGTTGTTTCTTTCCGTATGGTTATTTTCTTTCCGTCCGGCACCCGTTTTTCAAACCGATTTTTCGGGCACCTGGAAATTAAACGAAAGTAAAAGTGAACTGGGGCAGTTTGGTGCACGTGGTGTTCCAAGCAAGATGGTGATCGATCAAAAAACGGATGTGATCAGCTTTACCAGAACAGCTATGAATTTCCAGGGAGAAGAAGCCACTGCCACGGAAGCCATGAGTTTTGATGGTAAAGAATCGGAAAGCCTGGTATTTGGCACGTCTAAAAAGAAATCAACACTCAAATGGGCTACAGATAGTAAAGACATGGTCATTACATCCAATATTGCTTTTGAAATGCAGGGCCAATCCATCAATATTTCATCTGTGGAAACCTGGAACCTAAGCGCTGATGGAAAAATGATTACCATTTCTTCCCGTATCAATACACCACAGGGTGAGATTGTTATAAAATCGGCTTTTGAAAAGCAATAAATAGTATCCAGCTAAAAGGCTTTCACTCTGCTTCTCTGCGGTGATTTTTTCACCAAGAGAAGCAGGGACAGCCGAAGTATTATATTTTAATGAGCTTCCATTTTCCTTTCTTAAACAGGATGGCACTGGTAATGGTAACCATTGACTGCGCAACGATGATTGCAATGAATACACCGGTGGGGCCCATATGCAGTACTTCGGCCAATATATATGCAAAAGGAATCTGAAATACCCAGAACCAGAACAGGTTTATCCAGGTAGGTGTTTTACTATCGCCCGCTCCGTTAAAAGCATTGATCATTACCATGCCCACACCGTAAAAGATATAGCCCATACTAATAATGCGTAAAGCGGTTACGCCTGTTTTCACCACTTCAGGGTCTGTGTTGATCAGTTTTACAAAAAATGATGCACTGGTAACAAATAACAACGATACGATGGCCATAAAAAGGGCATTGTATTTTGCAGTTAGCCAAACCGATTTTTCTGCGCGCCCGGGTTGTTTGGCGCCAAGGTTTTGTCCAACCAGTGTTGCCGCCGCATTACTCAATCCCCATGCGGGCATTAAGAAAAAGATCAATAAGCGAATGGCAATGGTATAACCTGCCACCGCATTACTGCCTGATGATGAAATGATCCTCGACATAGCTATCCAGCTGGCAGAAGAAACCAGGAACTGCATGGTAGCGGTAGTAGCTATGTTGAAAATGGATTTCAACAAAACCGTATCCGGAACAAAGTGGTGTAGGTGAATTTTGATAATACCTTTCCCTTTGAAGAGATGATATACCTGATAACAAACACCCATACCCCTGCCGATGGTGGTGGCCATGGCGGCACCGGGTAAACCCAAAAAATGAATCAGTACCGGGCAGAGGATGATATTACAAATATTGGCCAGCCATAAACTGCGCATGGCAATGGTTGCGTCTCCCGCTCCGCGGAATATACCGTTGATAAGAAACAACAACATGATCACCACATTGCCGGTTAACATGATGCGGGTATACACGGCACCCATAGCGATCAGTTCTTTGCTTGCACCCATTAAACCTAACAGCCCTTCTGAAAAGAACAGGCCGGCACAACTGATTAGAATGGTTACGACAAAGGCAAGCATGAGTGCCTGTGCACCGGCTTTGGCGGCACTATCCGGATTTTTTTCGCCCACACGCCTTGCCACCATTGCACTTGCCGCCATGCTTAGCCCAATGGCTACAGAATATACAATAGCCAGAAAGGATTCTGTTAAGCCCACGGTTGCTGCGGCGTTAGGACCGAGTTTGCCCACGAAAAAAATATCCACAACCGCAAATACAGATTCCATGCACATTTCCAGTATCATGGGAATGGCCAGCATAAAGATGGCTTTGCGGATACTGCCGGTAGTAAAATCGGAGTGCTCGCTCTTCAGTGATTCTTTGAGATAGGTCCAAATTGTTTTATGGCTCTTATGATTAGGATAAGTAGTCATTACCTAATATTAAAATTGATAAATAGGGATTCGTTAAAACCGTTGACATGGGTTAAAAAAAGTAAATAATAAGCAGCACATACCTATGTAACTATATAAACCATTGTAGCGGAATGATGCTACCATAGCTACAGCATTGCGGGTTGCTCCGGGGAATTTGAGCTTATCTTATGAAAAGTCTAAGCTCCGCTTAGTTGTTCATCGGCGAAAAATTATAAAAGAGACAGCCGTTTTTTAGGTACTTCCGGCTTTACAGCCCGAAAATAGGAAAATGATCCGTAAAACAAAAAGATGAACATGGATAAAGAGTTATTCAGGATGCTGAGGATGGAAAAGGAATGATTGTGCCGGTTAAGAACCGAAATTTATCCAGGGCCGTGAAAGCGGGTATTCTGCAAACAATAGGGGTTGCTCGGTGATAATTTATCGGTGAATAAGAGATAACCGGCCAAAAGGATTGTTTTGCGGGAAACGGAAGAAGCGTTTTTAACGTATCTGTTGTCAGAGATAGCAAGACAAAAAGAGTGTAATTTCAGCTACTTATTGGTTCCTGTAAATATGCCTGTGTTAAACCGTATACATATTGCGTTTGTGAGGAGATGTATGGAATTGAAAAATTGCCACAAAAATGATGGTGCGAGGTATGGTTTTATTTTTCTGGTTGTTTTGTTTTTTTTGAAGCCGGGTGAGGGGTATGGGCAGCTTACGGGTGGGCAAATAACGGCTACAGCATGTCAATCATATAATACTGCGCATGCTATATCTGAAAGTATTCCGATATCAGGTGGAGACGGAGCTGAAATTTACACATGGTTAAGATCTACCGATAACTTTGTAACCGATTCGACGATTGTTTCAACAGGAGGAAATGCTACTAGCTTAAGCGACAATTATACTTTAGCTGGAACTACATATTATAAGAGAAGAGTTGATGATGCCGGTGCGACAAAGTTTAGTAATGTTATTTCGATTAGTCCCAAGCCGAATGTTACAAATATAACCCCAACGACTCCGAATATATGTTATGGACAAACATCTTTTCCGGTTACAATAACAGCATTATTTAATCCTGATCAATATGAAATTCTATGGACATCAGGGCCAATGCATTTAACGGATGTTCATTTTTCTTCTAATAATTTTCCGGCAGGAGGTGGAATTACTGTTCAGGTGGCTCCTAATGCACCAACTGGCACATATACGGGTTCTTTAACTTTAAAAATTTCGTCTACAGGATGCACTTTCACAGGCGTTCCTGCTTATGCTGTTATCAATCCGCTACCAACAGTTACGATAGTATCCCCATCGGCAATCTGTACACCCG
>CAZFKE010000005.1:255870-256177 GCA_964519475.1 uncultured Sediminibacterium sp. | reverse complement strand
TGGTGGATCCAAAGAAAGTAGAGTTGAGTTTATTCCGTGTGATTGAAAAACTTTTCCTTGCAAAATTACCCGGCGAAGAAGAATCCATCATCACCGATACCAAGAAAGTAGTGCATACACTCAATGCATTATGTATCGAAATGGATAACCGTTACGATCTGTTGAAAGAAGCGGGCTGTCGTAATATCAAAGAGTATAACGAAAAATTCACCGCAAGAAAACTCAATCCCGAAAAAGGACATCAATACCTGCCCTTCATTGTTCTCGTGGTGGATGAGTTTGCCGACCTGATCATGACTGCCGGTAA
>CAZFKE010000005.1:228020-255860 GCA_964519475.1 uncultured Sediminibacterium sp. | reverse complement strand
CCATCGGTATTCACCTGATTATCGCAACACAACGTCCTTCTGTAAACATTATCACGGGTACCATTAAAGCCAACTTCCCGGCACGTATCGGTTTCAAAGTGTCCAGTAAGATCGACAGCCGTACCATTCTCGATGCCGGCGGTGCAGAACAATTGATTGGAAAAGGGGATATGCTGGTAAGCTATAACGGAGAGATCACCCGTTTACAATGTGCTTTTGTAGATACACCGGAAGTAGAAAGAATCTGCGAATTTATCGGCGATCAAAAAGGATATCCTCAGGCATTCTTGTTACCGGAGTATGTAGATGAAAAAGAACTCGAAGGCAAAGATTTCGACGCCAACGACCGCGATCCATTATTTGAAGATGCAGCACGTTTAATTGTAAGTAGCCAGATGGGGTCTACCTCCCTTATCCAGCGCCGCATGAAACTCGGCTACAACCGTGCCGGCCGTTTAATGGACCAACTCGAAGCCGCCGGAATTGTAGGCCCTAATCAAGGTAGTAAAGCCAGAGAAGTGAATTTCAAGTCCGAGATGGAATTGCAACAGTTTTTGGACTCATTGAGTTAATATTTTTGTAATTAAAGTTGATTGATTCGTTAAGAACTTGCGTAACTGCTATTCAAACCACTAGTCAGTCCCTATGGAGAAACCTCTTTGGGTTCGGTGCCGGGCGAATGCCACGGCAGACAAATCATGCGAAGCTGATTTGGCAGAGGCCAAAGTAGTTTCGGAACAGGGACGAGGCCCAGCGGCCCGAGCGGCAAGGGGCTTCAAGAAACAAGAATCTAGAAATAGTGAGAAAGATGTGTTTAACCGATTGAGAACCCTTACAAACCGATTAAAACTAAACTTAACAAGTTCAAAAAGGTCATAAACACGCGAAAACCTATATTTGCGCCCAATAATCCCCAGCAGATGAATAAATTATACGCTTGCCTTTTTTCTATACTTATATGCTCCGCAACCGCTTTCTCACAAAATGACCCTGCCGCCAAAAAAGTACTGGATGCCGTAGGTAATAAAGTAAAAGCAGCGAAAGGTATTACTGCCAATTGCACCCTGAGTTCATTTACCAGTAAAGGCAAATCCAATGGCAGCCAATCTGTTTCTCTGCAGATGAAAGGAGAAAAGTACCTCCTCAACCAGGGAAAAACAGAAATTATTTGTGACGGTAAAGATGTATACCGTTTTGATGGTGAAAAAACCATCACCAAAGCCGCTGTTGAAGAAAGCAGTCAAACCCTTAGCCCCGCTAAATTATTGGCGGGTGCTTATGATAAAGATTTTACGTACAAGCTACTTCCTTCCCATACTGCTTTTTACGAGATAGAAATGAAACCTATCGATAACCGTAAGAACTTTCAGAAAGTGAACCTGTTTATAGATAAAACCAAAAACACTTTCTCAAAAGCCAGGATCCTGGACAAGAGCAATAATATTACCGAAGTAAAGATTGCCAACTTAAACCTGAATGCAGTATTGCCCGACTCCAAATTTGTATTCAACAAAAGCAAATACCCGAAAGACGTGGAGATACTAGATTAGGGAAAAACAAAATTTTAACAGGCCGGGTCTAACAATGCCCGGCTTTTTTATATCTGTTATGTAAATTCAGGGTATGAAAACCGGACTGCTATTTTTACTTTTCTTTTTTCAGGTAACAGCCAACGCCCAATACTCGGTTCGATTGGTGGTTACGGATATTGCAACCCGTAAATATGATGATATCTATGTAACCGGCAATTTTAATAACTGGAACCCCAAAGATGATAACTATAAACTGAAACCCTTTGCGGGCAACAGAAAGAGTTTAGTAATCAAGGATCTTGCACCGGGAACTTATGCTTTCAAATTCACCCGCGGCAGCCTGGATAAACTGGAAACCACAGCTGATGGCCGCGATATTAGCGACAGGGTATTGGAAGTAAACGGTGATCTCTCAGTCGAGTTTACCATCCCCGGCTGGAAAGATGATTATCCCGAAACACCGAAACGTTATACGGCTAGTCCGCAGGTAAGATTAATGGATACCGCTTTCAACATGCCACAACTCAACCGAAAAAGAAGGATTTGGATTTACCTTCCTAAAGGGTATGCTACCTCCTCTAAAATTTACCCGGTGTTATATATGAATGATGGGCAAAATCTTTTCAACGAAAAAACAGCCACAGGCGCAGAATGGGGTGTAGATGAATGCCTGGATACACTTCAGGCAAAACTCAATAAAGAATGTATAGTGGTGGGTATTGATAATGGTGCGGATAAACGAAACACAGAATATAATCCCTACGATAACCTGCAAAATGGAAAGGGAGAGGGTAAGCAGTATGTTGATTTCCTTGCAACAACTTTAAAGCCTTATATCGACAGCAAATACAGAACTAAAAAAGGTCCCGAAAATACGTATATCGCAGGTAGCCAGGAAGCCGGATTGATCAGTCTATATGCCGTGATGCATTACCCCAATGTGTTTGGCGGTGCCGGTGTATTTTCTCCCGTATTCTACACAGCACCTTTCATCTACAGCGATGCTGAAAATTTTGTAACACCCGGCCTGCCTAAGTTTTATCTATATGCAGGAGGAAAAGAAACCGCAACAGCCGTAAGCGATCTGCAACGCATGGGTGATGTTCTTCAAAAGAAACCCAAATACAATATCCGCCGCGTAATCAGCCCACTCGGACAACCCAAGGAAACCTACTGGCGACAGGAGTTCCCCTCTTTCTATAAATGGATCATGAGTTTCGAGTGAGAAGTGAATGATGAGTTGTGAGTGCAGGAAAGACTGCTTGTTACAGCCATCCTAACATCATTCCAGCCGTAATGATTCATTTCTAATTAATCACATAAGTGACTCCTTCAATCGCCAATTCCGTATTCAAAAAAACGGCTTTGGCTTCATCAAGAAACTCATCCAGGTTCTCATACTTGCTGCTGAAATGACCAATCAGTAAACGGTGGGTGCCTGCTTTCTTGGCAATGGTTGCAGCCTGTTCGGTAGTAGAATGAAACCTGGATTTTGCCCGGTCGGCCAGATCTTTCAGATAGGTGGTCTCATGATACAATAAACTCACTTGGTTCACTTTGGCACAAAGGCTCTCATCATAGATTGTATCTGCACTGTACGCATAACTGCAGGGTGTTTTATTCGGGATGGTTACCGATTCATTTTTAATGATCCTGCCTTCTTTGGTTTCATAATCATCCCCGTTTTTCAATCGTTCATAATACACTGCAGGAATACCCGATGCCAATACTCTTTCCTTATCGATCTTTCTGGGTTTCTTTTTCTCCCGTATCACAAAACCCCAGCATGGGATCCGATGTTGCGTACCAAAACATTCTACCTGGAATTTAGCCCCATCCACGAGTAAGCCTTCCTTTTCCAGTCTATGAAAAACAATAGGAAACGGCAGGGTAGTAGCCGCTACTTTCAGTTGCAATTGAATAATCGCTTCCAGCTCAGGCGGCCCATAAAGGTTTAATTCCTGTTCCCTGCCCAATAATCCCATACTTGTGATCAGACCAATCAGCCCAAAATAATGGTCCCCATGCAGGTGTGAAATGAAAATATGATGGATCTTGCTCCTCCGGATCTTATAACGCGCCATCTGTATCTGCGTTCCTTCGCCGCAATCAATCAGGAATAACTGGTCGTTCAGCGTCACCACCTGCGAGGTAGGGTGCCTGTCATACGCAGGAAGTGCAGAATTATTACCAAGGATCGTAACGCCAAACATGCTAAAGATTAATTGGTTACAACATTAAGCAAATTAGCCTGTTATGCTTTGAAAATGATGAAATTTCGCCTGATTACCGCCCATCGCGAGGGACTATGTACTATCAACCAAGGTCTTTGGGCTGATTTTACCCTAAAATTCCCATATAAAATGGTGCTTTTCCCATTATATTCCCTACTTTTGCAGCCGATAAAAAATAGAAGAAAACATTCCGGAGTCTTTTTAAACATTTTGAGATGCCTTATTTAACAATTGAAAAAAAAGCAAACATTTTTGCTGAATTTGGTGGAAAAACCACTAACACAGGTTCTATTGAAGGTCAAGTAGCCTTACTGACCGTTCGTATTGCCGAGATTTCCAAGCACTTACAAGCTAACAAGAAAGATCATTCTACTCAGCGTGGTTTGATGCAGATGGTGGGTAAACGCAAGCGTTTATTGACCTACATGCAGAAAACCAACCTCCAGGGATATCGTGCCCTGATCGAGAAACTGGGTCTGAGAAAATAATTGTCACTTCATGGCAAAGGCTATTCCCAACTGGTATTTGTAAAGCGGTTGGGAATAGTTATTTCTGTTAGTGCCTGTTTTTGCCTTGCCATTCCTTAACAAGGGCCACGAATAACCCCGTTCCTACCCGTGTTCTTCGTTTCCCATATTACAAAAAGAGATTATGTTGTCACAACCAATCAGTGTGAATTTTGACCTCGGTGGAGGCCGCCAGGTTTTTATTGAAACCGGAAAACTAGCCCGTCAGGCAGACGGCGCCGTAACTGTCCGCCAGGGCAATTGCGTTATTCTAGCCACAGCAGTAGCCAATAAAGAACCTAAAGAAGGGCAGGATTTCTTCCCTTTAAGCGTTGATTACCAAGAAAAATTTGCATCTGCAGGCCGAGTACCGGGTTCTTTCTTCAAAAGAGAAGCCAGGCTGAATGATTACGAAATATTAACCAGCCGTTTGATCGACCGCGCACTTCGCCCATTATTCCCTGAAGATTACCTGTGCGATGTACAGGTTTTGATCAGCCTGGTATCAAGCGATGCAGAGGTTTTGCCCGATTCATTGGCTTGTTTAGCCGCTTCAGCTGCATTGGCTGTATCGGATATTCCCATCAAAGAAATTATCAGTGAAGTAAGGATTGCCCGTGTGAACGGTAATTTTATCGTAAACCCAACCCGTTCCGAACTGAAAGCATCCGATCTGGAATTCCTGATCGCCGCTACCGAGAAGAACCTGATGATGGTGGAAGGTGAGGCAAAAGAGTGTGATGAATCTGAATTGATCAAAGCCTTACAATTGGCGCATGATGCGATCCGCATCCAAATCAAGGCACAGGCAGAACTGAGAGCTAAGAAAGGTGTTACCACCAAAAGAGATTATAAAAAACCAGCTTCTGACGACGCTGTTATGGAAAAAGTAAATGCTTTTGCCAAAGACAGGGTGTATGAAATATCAAGAAAAGGATCTTCTAAAAACGAGCGCTCAGAAGCATATAGCGCATTGAAAGATGAGCTTATCGCAAGTCTTGGCGAAGAAGCAACCGACCTTGAAAAGAAATTAGCCAAAAAATACTATGAAGACCTGAAATGGGAGGTTGTAAGGAACATGATGATCGACGAAAGGATCCGTCTTGATGGTCGTAAACTGGATGAGGTACGACCATTGGCCATGGAAGTGGAACCTCTGCCAACTCCGCACGGTTCAGCATTGTTCACAAGAGGTGAGACTCAGTCACTTACAACGGTTACTTTCGGAACTAAATTAGATGAATTACTGCTGGAAAGTGCAGGAAAATCAGAATATACCAAGTTCTTTCTCCACTACAACTTCCCGCCGTTTTCAACCGGTGAGGTTAAGATGATGCGTGGTGCAGGACGTAGGGAGATCGGTCATGGTAACCTGGCCATGCGTAGTCTTAAGCAAATGATGCCGGGTAGCGAATATGCGTATACCGTTCGGGTTGTAAGTGATATCCTGGAAAGTAATGGTTCGTCTTCAATGGCAACCGTTTGTGCCGGTTCTCTGGCGCTGATGGATGCGGGCGTGCCTATTGGTAAACACGTAAGTGGTGTGGCCATGGGATTGATTACCCGTGAAGATGGTAAATATGCGATTCTTACCGATATCTTGGGTGATGAAGATCACCTGGGTGATATGGATTTCAAAGTAACCGGTACCCGCGATGGTATCTGCGGTGTTCAGATGGATATTAAAGTAGACGGTTTGAGCATGGAAGTGATGATGGAAGCCCTCACGCAAGCAAAAAAAGGACGTTTACATATCCTGGATGCCATGTATGCGTGTATGCCGGCCCCACGTACCGAAGTAAAGCCACATGCGCCACGGATGATCAAGCTGATCATCGACAAAGAATTCATCGGAGCCGTGATCGGGCCAGGTGGTAAAGTCATACAGGAGATCCAGCGCGAAACGGGTGCTACGGTAAATATTGAAGAAGTAGGCAATACCGGTGAGGTAAGTATCTTCTCTGCTTCCAAAGAAAGCCTGGATAAGGCTGTAACCTGGATCAAGGGCATTACCGCAACCCCTGAAGTAGGGGATGTATATGAAGGCCCTGTAAAAGGCATTAAGGAATTTGGTGCATTTGTAGAATTCATGCCGGGTAAACAAGGCTTATTGCACATCAGTGAGATCAGCTGGAAACGTCTTGAAACCATGGATGGCCTGTTCAAGGAAGGAGATATGGTAAAAGTAAAGCTGGTAGGCGTTGATCCTAAAACAGGAAAATTCAAATTAAGCCGTAAAGCGTTGATGCCAAAACCTGAGTTCAAACCTCGGGAAGGGGCTGAAAATGTTGAAGGATAAAATAACCCAATGGCCCCGATTTCGGGGCCATTTTCTTTTACTAATACCGTTGTATATGAGTAATTATTTTGAAATAACCATACCCGCAGAACAGGCCATGCAGGAGTTGCTTATCGCTGAATTGGCAATAATGGGCTATGAAGGTTTTGAAGAATCAGAAACGGCACTCAAAGCGTATATTCCAGAAGAGGCGTTTAGTGATTTAGATCTAAATATTTTATTAAATAAATATCATTTAAAACATTTAAAATCAATTATTAATAAACAAAACTGGAATTCACTATGGGAATCCAATTTTGAACCGGTACAGGTAGATGATTTTGTGGGTATCAGGGCTTCGTTTCATCCGGTTTTTACCCATGTGGCTCATGAAATCGTGATCACACCTAAGATGAGCTTTGGAACCGGCCACCATGCCACTACTTATTCGGTCATGCAGCTGATGCGTGACCTTGATTTTGCAGGTGCTTCTGTATTCGATTTTGGAACGGGTACGGGTATACTCGCTATACTGGCTGAAAAACTGGGTGCGGTTAAGCTTCTGGCTGTGGACAATGATGACTGGTGCATCGAAAATGCTTCAGAAAATATATTAATTAATCATTGTAAATATATTGATATTCAAAAAATTGATAAACTTGAAATGATTTCAAAATACCGTATCATCCTAGCTAATATCAATAAGAATATCATTCTGGACAATATCCCATCACTGGCCAAAGGGCTTGAGAAAAACGGGGATCTTATCCTGAGTGGATTGTTAAAAGAAGACGAGGCAGCTATCCGTTCTGCCTGTGATGCATTGCAATTGGTTCATAAAACCACTATTCATCGGAATGGCTGGATAGCCTGCCGCTTTACTGGTGAAAACTTATGATTTTTGGTTATTAAGAAATCATTATCTTCAATTTGGTATATTTGTGGCCTCAAACTTCAACCACCCCCTGATGAATGAACTTTTGCTCATTGTATTAGCTTATTGTATCGGATCAGTGCCTACCGCTGTTTGGATCAGCAAATCCCTTTTTGGAATTGATATTCGTGATTATGGCAGCGGCAATGCCGGCGCTACCAATACCTTTCGTGTATTAGGCTCAAAATGGGGTACTCTTGTAATGATGGTGGACATCCTGAAAGGGGTAATCGCTACTTCGCTCTATATCTTATTACCCTATTACCTTACTGATGAGCTTCACCGTACCAACCTGATGATCGGGCTGGGGCTGGCTTCTGTGGTTGGACATATCTTTCCGATCTGGGCTGGTTTTAAGGGTGGCAAAGGCGTGGCTACTTTATTGGGTATGGCCGTTGCCATTCAGCCCATTGTAGCTATTTGCTGTATCGGTGTTTTCCTGATTGTTCTGTATTTAACCCGTTTTGTATCTCTAAGTTCTATATTGGCAGGTGTATCCTTTATGGTATTTATCCTGTTCATTTTTAATGAGAAAGAAACGCTTTACCGCATTTTCGCGGTCTTAGTGGCATTAATGGTGGTACTTACGCACCAGAAGAATATCAGCCGGATTTTGAAGGGTACGGAGAGTAAAATTCCCATCCTCAAACACAGGGACCGCAGGCGACGACAAAAACGCAGCGGGCAATAACTTACTTCTTTCATATTTTATGATCATTTCCTCTGCGCCTTTTGCTGTGAGCCTTATTACGGTTTAATCTGTTATTGATGTAATAATTCAGTTCCTAATTGTAACTGTTTGGACCTTTTCCTGTCTATTTTTGCAATGCCCTGTAATTGGGAATAATAACATACTTATGAAAAAGCTATACGTAATCCTGTTCTTTGTGGTCATCTCTAATGCATCCTGTGTAACCAACGCGATTACCGGCCGGAGCCAGTTAAACCTGGTTTCTGATTCGGAGCTCCAAACAATGTCGCTCACGCAGTATAAGCAGTTTCTTTCCACTAATAAAGTTGTCCCATTAACTAACAATGATGCGATTATGGCTAAAAGGGTGGGAACCCGGATTGCTTCTGCAATTACAAAATATTATACCGATAAAGGGATTACAAATTCATTTGATAAATATAATTGGGAATTTAATCTAGTAGAGAACAAGGAAGTAAATGCCTGGTGTATGCCCGGGGGTAAAGTGGTTGAGTATACCGGACTTTTGCCGATAACACAGAATGAGACAGGATTGGCCATTGTACTGGGGCATGAAATCGCTCATGCAGTACTGGGACATGGAAAAGAGCGTATGAGCCAGGAGATGGCTGCCCAGGGTATTGGAGCGTTGGGAAGCGCTACGTTGGGAACAGATGCTAAGTCTGTCAATATATTCAGTCAGGTATATGGACTTGGCGCCGAATATGGGGCTTTACTGCCTAATTCGCGTAAAATGGAACTGGAAGCTGATCATTATGGATTGATATTTGCCGCTGCTGCGGGTTATGATCCAAGACAGGCAATTGATTTCTGGACAAAAATGGCCAATCTAGGAAATGGCCAGAAACCGCCTGTATTTTTAAGCGACCACCCGAGTGATGAGCAGCGGATACAAAAGATCAAAGAACTGATGCCGGAAGCTTTACAATATTATCATCCTAAATAGCCGTTTCTCATGCCGGGATATTCCAAATCCTGATGGGGCGGGGGATTGCAGAAACCCGCGAATCCATTATTAAAAATAAACATATATTGGGCCTGAGCCCTGATTTTACTGTTAAATCGGGGCAAATGCTGCAAAATAGACCTGATTTGTTTGCAAACTGTGGTAACAATTTTTTAACTTTGCCAGCCTTTATTACATCACCTAAATTTCCTTTTAGGCATGTCAAACCCAACTTTGTTAGAAAAATTACAGTTGAAGGATGAGAAAAACCTGTTGATTCAGGGATTGCCATCCTCCATTGAAAAACAGTTTGCCAAGATTACATACGCGAAGAACGTTACTCCCTTGCTGAAAAGCAAAAAAGTGGATTTCGCCCTTTTGTTCGCCCTTAGCCAGAACCAACTGAATAATGTGCTGAATGAGGTTTTCCCGGCATTGCATGAAGACACCAAATTATGGGTGGCATATCCCAAAACGGCCAGTAAAATTGTGAGTGATCTGAACCGCGATTGTAGTTGGGATCTTTTGACCCAGAAAGAATACGAATGTGTTCGCCAGGTGGCACTTGACCATGTTTGGAGTGCGATGCGTTTTAAAAAACTGGACAAAATCCCTAACCGTACACGTGCTTTTTCTTCAGAAGTGAGGGCCAGTGATATTAACGGGATCGATTTTGAGAAAAGATTGGTGGTGCCACCGGTAGAGTTGGGTAAACTGTTTACCAAACATGCCGATGCGCAGGAATTCTTTGTTTCCCTTTCCTTTACTAACCAGAAAGAATATGTGAGCTGGATAGAGGGAGCCAAAAAAGAGGAGACCCGTAAACGACGTTTGGAAACGGCCCTTGAAAAATTACTCGCAGGGAAAAAGAATCCGTCAGAAAAATAGAGAATGAATCATATTAATATTGAGATCAAAGCCAAATGCTTCCACCCTGAAAAAGTGGAGGCGTTTTTGCTTTCAAAAAATGCCCGCTTTATCGGCCTCGATCACCAGAAAGACACGTATTTCAATGTGCCAAAAGGGCGATTGAAATTAAGACAAGGCAATATTGAAAACAGCCTGATCTATTATGAACGCCCCGATCAGGAAGGTCCCAAACAATCTGATTTCTCACTCACCCAGATCATTGATGGTTCCGGAACAGAGCAGGTTTTGGAAAAAGCATTGGGAATAAAAGTAATCGTGGATAAACATCGCAAGATATTCTTCATCGGCAATATCAAATTTCATCTGGATGAAGTGCCTGGCTTAGGTTCTTTTGTTGAGATAGAAGCGGGTAATAAAACGGATCCATCTTTAACGATTGAAATTTTACGGGAGCAGTGTGATTTTTATATGAAGGCTTTCGAAATTCAAGAGCAAGACCTCATCCATCATAGTTATAGTGATATGCTATTAGCCAAAAAGTATCAATGAACTGCGTTTCTCTGTGTTCGATAGATTGATAATTCAAAACACAAGAGGCAATGCTTTTCAATACAAGCAGGGTTACTTAATGATTACCGTGCCTAATTGTTTGGCAAGTTCCCTTTCAATTTCTTTGAGGTGTTTGTGCACTTCAATCAATCTCATTTGCTCATCCAGTGGCGCATTTTCCATATCGCGCTGGTTTTGATCGAACATTTTTTTGATCTTTCGGAGTTTATAAAAATTTACACTCATGGTTACATCCTGTACACTGGTATCGCGGTTTACAATGTTCATGGTTTCCATTACTTCATCCCATTTCTGACTTAGTTCAAATGGGAACATGGTAATACTTACGACGAGGTTACGAATGTTTTCATTCTCATGGTAGAGAAGGGTTTTAGCAGTTGGCTCTAATCCCTGTAAATACCAGGTACGGTATTCTTCAAATAATTTTTCCAGATCGGGATTATCGAAATGAAATTGTTCCAGTTCTTCAAAAATATAATCGGCCATGCTGCGTGACTCGTCCCATGGGCGTAAGCCATATTCAAGTAAAACGCGCAGCATGTTTTTTTCATGCGCTTCATCCTGGTTAAAAAGAAACTGTGTATCATCCAACACATCCTCAGGTTGACGGGATGCCTGTTCCTGCAGGTAAGCGGCTTCTTCAACGGCCTGTCTTTTTTCATCTTTGCTAACCTTGTCGCGTTTGTATTTATTAACGAGGGTTGTCAATCCCATTTCATCAATCCGCAAGAGGTTGGCGCATTGCCTGATATAATCCTGCTGCTTGGTAAAATCTTCTGCCCTGTTGATCTTACTTAAGGTTTCGGCGATCTGGTTAACCACACTGCTTTTCTTGTTTACATCAGTACCCGCTTCCTTCAACATCACTTCCAGCTGGAAGAGGATAAAATCTTTTTTATTGGCAGCGACAAATTCATAAAAAGCGGTGGAGCCTACTTTGTTTACATAACTGTCAGGGTCTTCATTATCCGGGATCAATACCAGTCGCACATTCAGGCTTTCTTCCAAAGCCATATCCAACCCACGCAATGCGGCTTTTACACCGGCACTATCTCCATCATAAATAATGGTCAGGTTATTTGTGTATTTTTTGATCAGTCGTAACTGATCGGTAGTAAGCGAAGTGCCGCCGCTGGCTACAACATTTTCAATTCCCGCCTGATGAAGGCTTACCACATCGGTGTATCCTTCTACCAATAAACATTCATCTGCTTTGTCAATGGCAGTGCGCGCAAAGTAAGAACCGTACAGAATCTTGCTTTTACTATATACTTCATTTTCCGGTGTGTTAATGTACTTTGGTCCGCGGTCAGTTTTGCCAATTACCCTTGCGCCAAAACCAATGACCTTTCCGGTATTGCCATGAATGGGGAAGATGATACGTCCGCGATAATTATCAACCAGCTCATCATGATTCCGCACAGTAACCAGGCCGGTTTTGGGAAGCAGTTCTTTATTGAATTGATTTCCTAATAAAGCCCTTGTTAAACTATCCCTTGAATCCGGGTTATAGCCTACCTGGAATTTTTTCAGGACTTCTTCCCTGAATCCGCGTTCTTTTAAATAGGAGAGTGCGATGGATTTTCCATCATCTGTATTGAATAATTGTTCTGAAAAGAATTGCTGTGCAAAATGGTTAATGATGTATAAACTGTCTGCGGTTTGTATGAGTTGCTTCTGTTCTGCACTCGTTTCGGTTTCTTCTACTTCAATATGATATCTTGCTGCCAGCCATTTCAATGCTTCTACATAACTGTATTTCTCATGCTCCATGAGAAAAGTAATGGTATTGCCACTTTTGCCACAGCCAAAGCACTTATAAATTTCTTTGGCAGGCGATACCGTAAACGAAGGTGTTTTCTCATTATGAAACGGGCAGTTACCGATATAATTGGTTCCCCTTTTCTTCAGTTTCACAAACTCGCCTACCACATCAATGATGTCGATACGGTTGGTGATCTGTTGTATAGTATTTGGGGTGATCAAGTGCTAAGTCTTAGGTATTCAGTTATCAGTACGAAGGTAAAGGAATGATGCTATAAAGCTTTGACCAGTAACTTTCCTGCGCATAATTTAACCAGACTCCTTATTTTTATTCATGCTTAAGAAAGAACGCCAGGCTTATATCATCCAGCAGATCAATATACATAATAAAGTATTGTCGTCTGACCTGAGTGTGCAGTTGGATGTATCGGAAGATACGGTGCGCCGTGATTTGCAGGAGTTAGCCGAAGAGGATAAGCTGATTAAAGTGCATGGAGGCGCATTGTCCAAATCCTTCCATTTTACGCTGGAGAGCCAGACCATTTATTCTTTGCCTGAGAAAAAGAGTATCGCTTATAAGGCCATTCAACTGATTAAAGAGGGGATGATGGTCTTATTATCGGGTGGAACAACCATCCGGGAACTGGTAAAATCATTGCCACCCGACCTGAACGCTACATTTATTACCGTAAGTGTGCCCATTGCCCTTGAATTACTGGAGCATCCAACCTGCGAGGTCATATTTATCGGCAATAAGCTATTAAAAAATGCCCAGATGTCGGTAGGGGCAGAAGTGATCCAGCGCCTGAGCCAGATCAAGGCCGATCTTTGTTTTCTGGGCACCAACAGTATTGATACCACATTTGGTATTACGGATCTGGAATGGGAGATCATTGAGGTAAAAAAAGCCATGATCAAATGTGCCCATAAGACCGTGTCTCTTGCTATCTCCGAAAAACTGAATACAATACAGCGTTTACAGGTTTGTACGCCGGAAGAGGTAGAAACCCTGATAACGGAACTCGACCCTGGGCACCCATTGCTGGCTCCTTATATTGCCAAAGGAATTACCGTATTATAAAACCTCTCTATCTTTCTTTTTTTTGCATTTTTTTGCGGGTTTTATATTTTTCAGAATACCTGTTCCATCTTGTTGAAAGGCTCTGTTTAAATATTTTCACAAAATTATGGAATTCAATTTTTAACATTGTCTTGCAATTCCAGCCCTTTTAATGAGCCCTTTTTTTGCAGCTTTTTGCGTAAGAAAAAAAGATAAAGAGTGCATTTTTTTGCAGGGTTGCACTGTCCTACTGATTCCGTTGTTCCACAATTCCGGAAGTAGTGATGCTGTATTGAATCAAAACAAAAAGCGATTTATGAGAAAAATTGTTTTTCTGATGAAAGTGGTAGCGCTGTTGCCGCTTCTTTTCTCGATGCCTTCTTACGGGCAAAACCAAACGGTATCCGGTACGATTCAGGATGCCGGCACCCAAATACCGCTTATTGGCGTAACGGTAAAAGTGGTTGGCACCAATACCGCTACCCAAACAAATAATAAAGGGGCTTTTACCATTAAAGCAACCAAGGGTCAAACCTTATTGATCAGCTATATCGGTTTTGAAACGAAACGTGTAAGTGTAACCGGTAACAGCATGGACGTTTCGTTGAAAAGTTCGGTTGCTGAACTTGATGAAGTGGTAGTAGCCATGGATATCAAAAGAAAGTCGCGCGACCTGGGTTACTCAACCCAGGTGGTAAAAGGAAATGATCTGAAAGAAACCCAGCGAGAAAGTTTTGTAAACGGCTTACAGGGAAGGATTGCGGGTGCTACTATTACCGCTACTTCCGGAGTGCCGGGTGCTTCCTCTACTATTGTGTTAAGAGGATACAATTCTCTTTCTCTGAATAACCAGCCTTTGTTTGTGATCGATGGTGTGATCAGGGATAACTCATCAATTGATGCGGTTAGTTCTGTACCTGCCGCAGCGGGGCAGAATAATACATCGAATGACTTCACTAATAGGATCTCGGATATTAACCCAAATGATATTGAATCGGTAACGGTATTAAAAGGACCGGAAGCTACTGTATTATATGGCAGTGCCGCCAGTAACGGCGCGATCGTTATCACAACTAAAAAAGCAAAACTGGCTGCGGGTAAAAAACTGAACATCCATTATGATAACAGTTTCCGTTTTCAAAAGCTGCAGAATATCCCCTCTACTTTTGATGGTTTCCAATTGGGAACGAATGGAATAGCTTCTATCAGTACATTTAGTGCGTTTGGTCCGGCCATTACCCCCGGAACGCCTTTTTATAATAACGTGAGAAATTTCTTCAAGACTTCTTTTGGCCAGACACATAATATAAGTGTGGATTTTGGTTCTGCCAAATCCAGCTACCGTGCCAGCGGATCTTTTTATGATCAAAGTGGGGTTGTGCCGAATACCCGGTTGCAAAGAACCAATTTCAGATTGACAAATACCACAAAAATTGGTAAATACATTGATATCAGCCCATCCGTTGCGTATAGTTACAGCAATAACAACAAGGCTTTGAAAGGAGCAGGGGGTTATCTCCTGAATCTTTTTCTATGGCCATCTACGGATGATGCACAAATTTTTGCATTGCCTAACGGACATAAAAGATTTATCCTGGGCTCTAACCTGGGTGTAAATAATCCGGCCGATAATGCAGGATTGGCAGGAATATCAGAATCAGATAATCCATTTTTTACTGCTTACAGAAACGTATCAAACGATAAGACAAGTAATTACGAAGCAAACCTTGCTATCAATATCAATCCTGTTAAATGGCTAACCATTGCAGGAAGGTTTGGGATTAACGGCTATTCAACCACCAGCTTCCAGTACCGTGATCCTGAATCCGCGTCACAGTCTTCTTTAGCGAACAAAGGCTCTCTGGATAATTACTGGAACAAACTGCTTAACTATAACCATACCCTTACGGTTACCGTAAAAAAAGTATTCGGTAAATTCAATACCCGTTTTACCGCAGGTACCAGATGGAATCAGTCGGAGTTCAAGATTTATGGTGTTTCCGGCACACAGGATAGCACCCGTAGTTTTGACAGCAGCAGCACCGGGGTAGGCACCCGCTCACGCCTGAGCCGTGCAACACTTTACGGCAGTGATCAGTGGAACCAGAAAAATAATTACCAGATCGCAGGATTTGGAGAAGCTACCGTTAGCTATAATAATGTGATTTTCTTAACCGGTTCCTTGGCATTTGAGTCTGCTTCTGTATTACCGGCTGCCAATAGAAACTATCGTTATCCCGGCGGAAGCTTAAGTATTATCATGAGTGATATCTTTCCTAAATTTAAAGGCCGCATTATTCATTACTGGAAATTGAGAAGCTCACTGGCTTCTACGGCAAGGCTCCCGGATCCGTATGCTAATCAATCGAATTTTGTTCCCACCGTAACCAGTGCCAATGTTCCTGTGCCTGTTCAATATGCATTTACGAATGCCAATCCGAATCTGAAACCCGAGACACAGCAAACCTATGAAATAGGCACCGAGCTACGGTTATTCCATGATTTGGTTTCTATTGATGCGGCATACTATAATACATTGGCACTTGATCAGATTGCACAGGGTTTCCGTGCAAGCTATGGTACAGGATTCGTTCTGAATACCGCCAATAACTCCAGTGTACGAAACCAGGGCATTGAGGTCAGTGTAAATATAAAAGCCGTACGCAAAAAAGATTTTGACTGGGATATACAGTTCAACTTCAACCATATGTGGAACAAAGTATTGGCTATTCCTGCTTCTATCGATGTGTCCGGAGGTGATTATTATGATGCTTCAACCTGGCTGTATAATAATGCCAGAGGCGGCTTGAGACCGGGTTATTCTACCGGTACTATATCAAGCTATGGTTACAGACGCCAGGACCTGACACCTACCGGGGCCAATGGCGTTGCGGCCAATAACGGAAACATCCTCATTAATGCCACAACAGGATTACCTGTAAATGATGCATTCTTCAGGGTTCGTGCCGACAGGACTGTTTGGTTATCATTGGGAACAATAAACCGTTTCCGGTATAAACACTGGAACCTCAGCTTTCTTTGGGATCTGAGAGTGGGTGGCGATATCTTTAACGGTACCAATATGTACCTGACCATTTTGGGACGATCTACCAAAACAGCTGACAGGTTAACAGCAAGGGTTGTGCAGGGAATTATACAGAACGGATTAGAGAATACAACTACACCCACCACGAATTCGATCCTGGTAACGCCTTATTATCAGTCTGCCTACTATGGTGCAGCCGCTATGCCCGAAGAAGATTATATGGAGCATGATATCAAAGCATTCCGTTTAAGGGATCTCTCTCTCAGTTACACCCTGCCACAGAATTTGCTGGCCAAACATTTCCGCAGTTTTAAATCGTTGAGCTTATTTGTTACCTGCAATGACCTTGTATTGTTTACCAATTATTCAGGTGCAGATCCTGCAGCGAATGGCGGTAATGCTTCCTTAAGAGGCGTTGGTGCCGTAGGATTTGATTATGGTAATATAGCAGCACCCTTAAGTTTTAACGGCGGTTTCCGTATGGGTCTTTAACTGAAAAATAAATCATTATGAAAAATAAATCCTTTCTAACTTTTTCACTGGTGAGCATAGTTGCGGTAGGCATGATTGTTTTTCAGTCGTGTGCGAAAAAGTTAGACAGTGCATATTTGAACCCCAACAACCCTGTTGAGGTTGGATTGGAATCTATTTTACCGAATGTAATCAACCAGATGACATCTACAGCTGCGCCGCCAGCCGGCGGTGGTGGTGGTTCTTACGGGCCGGCAGCCGAGTCTGTATTGATGGCCAGGTATATACAGTATTGGGCTGAGGTTTCATCAACCAATGCGAATATCAGCTATGACCAGATGGGTGGTGTATATGCGACTACGTCGGATAATACGGGTCTTGTATGGGCAATGCATTATTATGGAATTGGAGCCAATAACAAGTATATCATTTCGAGGGGTATACAGCAAGAGAAATGGGATTATGTAGGTGTGGCACATGCAATCTTTGCTTACAGCTGGTTAACCTTAACAGAAGAATACGGTGAAGTGATCTTGAAACAGGCATTTGATGGCGGCAGAAGCCAGTTTGATTATGATCCACAATCTGCAGTGTATGATACCGTTAGAAAAATTTGCGATGCAGCCATCACGTATCTGAACAGAACAGATGGCGCTGTAAGTCCAACCGAACTCGCCAAAGGCGATGGTTATTTCTTAGGTGGCGACGTAAACAAATGGAAGAAATTTGTTTATGCGATCAAGGCAAGGTCTTTTGCACATTTGAGCAACAAATCTATCTATACAGCTAATGGTTATGCAGATTCAGTAATTAAATATTGTGATCTGTCTGTTCAGGTGAATGCGGATAATGCGATGCAGAAATGGGTAGGAGGTAACTTCAGTGGTACCAATAACTATTATGGCCCTTAC
Source organism: uncultured Sediminibacterium sp. (assembly GCA_964519475.1). GTDB lineage: Bacteria > Bacteroidota > Bacteroidia > Chitinophagales > Chitinophagaceae > Sediminibacterium. Next base: position 238,026 of record CAZFKE010000005.1, on the reverse strand, counting down.
AGAGCTAATATCGGGTCGATCCGGCAAACTGCCTTTATTGCCGACCTGTTAACCGGTGCCAATGCTTCTTCGCCGTTTACCGGTATTCCGGATCCCAGAACACCTTACCTGATCAATGAAAATACCAACGGAACGTATAAAGGCGTTCAACCCGCACAGGGAAGCTCCGGTTTGTCAACAGCCGACCAGCCAAAAAATTTTTGGAGGGCTGCCTTTGCATCCACCGCGGCAACTGCTGATTCAGGGCGTTATATTTTTAATAACCTGGCACCTTATCCGGTGATTACTGCGAGTGATATCCAGTTCATGAAAGCAGAAGCGGCTTTCAGAAAAGGAGATAAAGCATTGGCATTGGCGGCATATACCAAAGGGATCGATCTTTCTTTTGATCTGTTACAGACAGTATATGAAGGAAGAATTCCCACAGCATCAAAGATTACTGCAACTACCAAAGCCCTGTATATGGCGAATCCAAAAGTTATTCCGCCTACGGGCGCACTTTTAACACTTAGTCATATCATGTTACAAAAATATATCGCCTTATATGGGTATGGATTTAATGAAACATGGACTGATATGCGTCGCTACCATTACACAGATATAGATCCGCAAACAGGAAAATCAGTCTATGCAGGCTTTACCATACCGGCACCGCTGAATGTGTATAATAATGGCAAACCGGTATACCGTGCAAGACCAAGGTTTAACTCCGAGTATTTGTACAATATTCCGGCGTTGCAGTCAGTTGGTGCATTGGCATCAGACTATCATACCAAAGAACAATGGTTCATGCAACCCTAATATCAACTTTTAAAAAAAGTAAGCGATGAAAAAAGATATTCTAAAATATTTCATTCCTGTTGCGGCCACCTGCTTTTTGTATGCCTGTGCCAAAAATAATGGGATTACTAACCAGCCTTATTCAGCATACGGTGTTAGTTCAACGCAAGGCCAGTTAAAGATAAATCTTGCATTCGCATATACAATTGATTATGCCACGATCATGATCAGGGTAAACGGAGCGATTGTAAGCAATGCCCTGCAAACACGCACACCCTTTCCGGGTGGCGGGTATAATACCAGGGGGCAGAACTTTGCCTTATACCTCTCTGTTCCGCAGGGAAGCAATACCGTGTCGGTAGTACTGCCGAAAGTGGGCACGAATACCGATTCGGTTGTTTTGTATACCACTTCGGTTATCATACCTGACAATAATCCATACACCCTGCATATCACCGATACACTGGTGAATGTTACAACCAATAATACCAAGAATGTATTAATTAAGAATATCATTATGGGTATGGATAACGGCTGGTGTCGTTTTAGGTTTGTGAACCTGATTCCGAATATGCCTGCGGTTGATCTGTACCTGAATGGCGTATTGGTAAAAACCAACCTTGCTTATTTAACGCCTACGGATACCTTCAGTATAAGAACAGGAGTAAATGCACCGGGGTATATAGCGGGTAGCGCCCCTATATGGGCTGTAAGGCCGGCAGGTGCTGCGGCCACCACTACTGCATTGGCCAGTTATACCAGTGCCAATACGCTGCAAAACCATATGGTATTAACAATATTCAGTATGGGCTATTCAGGTTCTACGGGAACAAGGCTTCCGTTCCTGTCATTTACGCTGGATAAGAATCAATAACCACTATCTTTTTTGCTGAGAAAATCAATCAGGAAGGTGCTATCCGTGCCTTCCTTTTTTTAATAGTTGATTTGAACAGGCAAACCATTATTCGGTAATTTTACCCATCAGGCTTCGAATTCATTATTAATTTCTTTTTATGCAGAAAAGGAAGATATTCTTTCTTCTTTTAGGAATTCTCTTAGCTAATATTGGGAATACACAGGAAATTGATTCCGTGCTTTCCGTTTATCATGATAATTACCAGCCGGAGAAAGTTCATCTTCATTTCGATAAGGATATGTATGCCCGTGGTGAAACGGTCTGGTTCAAAGCATACATTTTAGCGGGAGAAAGTATCTCTGATTACAGCCGGAATTTTTATGTTGATTGGTATGATGATAATGGGCAACTGATCAAACATACTATCCAGCCCATATTCGAATCTTCTGCAAGGGGGCAATGGGATATACCGGCCGATTATGCAGGTAACAGCCTGCACCTGAAAGCCTATACCCAATGGATGTTGAATTTCGATTCTGCTTTTTTATACACAAAAAAGATACGTATCTCTCAAATCAGCCATAACAAACAGCTTTTGCCAACACAACTGGCAACTACTTTACATTTTTTTCCTGAAGGAGGCGATCTGGTAGCAGGCCTTAGTTCTACGATTGCTTTTATGGCAACCAATCAATCAGGGAAACCGGTTTCGGTACGGGGCGCCATATTTAACCGTAATCATCAACTGATCGATTCATTCGTTTCCGTGCACGATGGTATGGGGCAATTTACGTTGGAACCTGTTTCAGGTGAAGCATACAGTTGTAACTGGATAGATGAATATGGCATCAATCATACCACTGCATTGCCGCAAATGAAAAGTAGCGGTATTGTTATAGAAGCGCAGCAACTATTCAATAAAATAAAATTTATTGTAAAAAGAACAGCGGATGCTTCTGATCATTTCAAACAGCTTCATGTGATTGCTACGGTGTATCAAAAGCCTGTATATAAAGCCATGATTAATTTAAGTAATAAAAAAGCTGCTGCAGGAGAAGTTATTACAGAGAACCTGCCCGCAGGCATTTTACAACTTACAGTCTTCGATGCCAACTGGATACCGGTTTCGGAGCGTATATTATTTTTAAAAAACCAGCAGTATGCGTTTTTTCCGGAAGTGAATATGGTAACCAAAAGAGTAACGAAACGCGCTAAGAATGTTATGGAAGTATATGTGCCCGACAGTCTTTTATCAAATCTTTCGGTTTCGGTTACAGATGCCGGTGTATATGCTGATAGCAGTACCAATATATTTTCTCAGTTCCTGCTTTCAGATGATATCAGGGGATACATTCACAACCCTGCGTATTATTTTTCATCAGATGCAGATAGTGTAGCCGTTCATCTGGATCTGGTGATGCTTACCCATGGATGGCGGCGGCTTAAATGGGAGGATATCACCCATGGGAAATTACCTGTACTTACTTACCAGATGGACAGTGATTATCTCCAGATAAAAGGGAAACTGGTTACCCCTGCTGGAAAGGGTGCGAGGGCCAAAACGGTTACAATGATTCTTCAGGGGAAAGACAGCAGCAAACAATATTTTATGGCACCCTTACAACCCAATGGCAGTTTCCGGCAAAGAGGTATTATTTTCTTTGACACTGCCAGGGTTTATTACCAGTTGAATACAGGAGATAAAAAGGTTAATGAGTTGGCTTCTGCTAATTTTCAATATAGTTTGCCTTTGATACCATTTGCAAATAAAATGCATATAACGCATTTCAGTGTATGGGATAGTAACCGTTTTCAACAGGATAATTTATTTTATACTAGATGGGAAAAAGCAAAAAGAGGCTGGGATTCGGCAATTTCATTAAAAGAAGTTACTGTACAAAGCAAACTCAGATCACCAACAGAAATATTGGATGAAAAGTATACCACTGGTCTTTTTAGCAGCCGGAATGGCTATGCCTTTGATGTGGCATCGGATGAACGTGCCCGGGGATCATTGGATATATTTCATTACCTGCAGAACCTGATACCGGGTATGACGATGTCATTGCCTTTTCTCGGTGCCAATGGCGCACAGGATGCCAATAGTAATAATATGCCCGGCTTAAACTGGCGCGAGGGTACACCGGATATCTTCCTGAATGAAATGCCATCCGATGCACAATCGGTAATGGGGATACAGATGAGTGAGGTGGCGTATATTAAAGTATTCCGTCCGCCATTTATGGCTTCTACCGGGTCAGGCGCTTCGGGTGCAATTGCGATTTATACACGAAAAGCAGGGGATCTGGCTACCCCATCTGTAAAAGGTATGAATAATGCTTTACTAACTGGTTATAGTTCCTATAAAGAGTTTTATAGCCCCGATTATGCCTACACACAAACAAAATATCAAGATACCCGTTCTACCATCTATTGGAATCCTTATGTGTTAACGGATAAAAAGAATAAAACTGTCAGGCTCGAATTTTACAATAACGATATCACTAACAAATTCCGCATTATTTTGGAAGGAGTGAATGCCTCCGGGAAACTGGCAAGGGTAGAAAAATGGGTAGAATAGTTTTCATTTCCCGCTCATATAGATAAACAGGCAGATAAGAATTGCGGTAACCAGTGCCATTAAGAACTGGTACCTGTTCCAGTAATGTTGTATCCGTGCATGCAAAAGAAAATGGCTCAGTTCTTTCTCAGAGAAAGGATCTCCCTGGTGGATCTTCTGCAATTTTTCAATCAATTCTTTTATATAGTCAAATGACAATGGCTCCATACTTTCTTTTATATTCTGAATAATCTTTGTATGGGTATCAGAGAAAGGGCTGTTAGTGAGTATGTTCATATGATGACCTGACAGCAGATAAGATATCTCGTAAAAAAGCTGGTCCCGGTCAATCCGGAAGGGGTCCATGCCGGCCAATTTATTTCGCAATTCGATACTAGATCTGAGAATCTCTTCCGGTGATTCGGCCAGTGGCGCTTTCGCAATATTGGCAGCTTGAAAATACCGGCTATAATTGTATTCGGCTCTTTTCTTCCGGTCACCAAGAATTTGATAGGCCTCCTGTATCTCGGCAAATTTCTCAATGCTTAAACGTGTATCCGGGTTTTTATCAGGATGGTAAATGAAAGCCAGTTTCCTGAAAGCTTTTTTTACTTCATCCGTGGTTGCAGAAGCAGAAATGTTTAATATGTTATAATAATCTTTCAACAGGTTTATGTGTGGGAGCCAAATTCCATATCATCACCATCCAAAAGCTCTCTCTCTATCTCTTCCATCTGCACAATATCCCATGCTTCACTTTCTGTAGGTGTAATGTTCAGCAATTCAAGCAGTTCGAGTTTGTCGAGGCTTTCTTCTACTGCCGGCTGCAGGTTGCAGATTACAAAAGAAGCGTTATTCTCATAAAATGACTGCTGTAAAAAGGCAAGGGTTTCTGCTGCGGTTTCGTCAATAGCTAAAACAGATACAAGGTTCAGTATAAGGTTTTTTACCGGTTTTTGCAGTTGCAGGGTACAGGTATTGGCTAATTCTGCTGCAATAATGTCAGAGAGGGTAGACAGAACCGGTGTTACAACCGTAAATTTCTCCTTGGTATCAATTTTGACTTCCATAGTTAGTAAATTACATTAACAGTGTGTGCATAAGTGCATCACAACTTCGCTCAAAAATATTCGTTATAATTGTATAAATCCAAATTAGGCCATGGATAATAATTTTTCAGCACAGGTTAAAGAGATCATCTCCTTTAGCAGGGAAGAGGCGCTCAGGTTAGGCAATGATTTTATAGGAACCGAGCATTTGTTGTTGGGTTTGATACGCGATGGAGACAATACAGCCATCAAAGTATTGAAGCAGCTGAATGTTGACCTGTATGAATTGCGTAAAGAAGTAGAACTCGCCGTAAAGGATAAAACGGGAAAGAATATCGCAAATATCAACAGCCTGCCCCTAACCAAGCAAGCCGAGAAAGTAATACGCGTAACCGTACTGGAAGCAAAAGCATTAAAAAGTCCGCTAGTGGAAACGGAGCATTTGATGTTGAGCATCCTCAAGAACAAAGAAAATATTGCTACGCAGATATTGAACCAGTTTGATGTGGACTATGATTTGTTCCGCAACGAACTGGGTATGGTGGGCACGGGCACTCCGCCACCGCCGCGCAGCGAATTCACGGATGATGACAATGATGAGTTTGATGAAGAAAAGCGCGGAGCCGGCTACCAGCAGCAACGTGCGGGTAAACAGGCAGGCGCCGCTAAAAGCAAAACGCCCGTCCTTGATAATTTTGGAAGGGATATTACCAAACTGGCAGAATCCGGTTCATTAGATCCCATCATCGGACGTGAAGAAGAAATTGAACGTGTGAGCCAGATATTGAGCCGCCGTAAAAAGAACAATCCTATCTTAATTGGCGAGCCGGGTGTGGGTAAAACTGCTATTGTGGAAGGATTGGCGTTGCGTATCGTGCAAAGAAAAGTAAGCCGTGTATTGTTTGATAAAAGAGTGATATCGCTTGACCTGGCTGCACTCGTAGCCGGTACCAAATACCGCGGACAGTTTGAAGAAAGGATGAAAGCCATCATGAACGAACTGGAGAAAAATAGGGATGTAATCCTATTTATTGACGAGCTGCATACGATCGTGGGTGCCGGTGGCGCCAGCGGTTCACTGGATGCATCCAATATATTCAAACCGGCATTGGCCAGGGGAGAACTGCAATGTATTGGGGCTTCTACATTGGATGAATATCGTATGTACATTGAAAAAGATGGTGCATTAGACCGTCGTTTTCAAAAAGTACTGATCGAGCCGCCAAGTGTGGATGAAACGATATTAATCCTGAATAATATCAAATCCAAATACGAAGATTTCCATAATGTAACGTATAGCGATGATGCAATTGAAGCTTGTGTAAAGTTGAGCGATCGTTATATGACCGACAGATTATTACCTGATAAAGCGATAGATGTATTGGATGAAGTAGGCGCGAGGGTGCATTTGAAAAATATAAATGTGCCACAGGATATCGTTGAACTTGAGAAAAAAATAGAAGACGTTAAGAACGAAAAAAATAAAGTAGTGAAGAGCCAGCGCTTTGAAGAAGCGGCTTCTTTACGCGATACAGAAAAACGTTTGGGCGAAGAATTGGAAAAAGCTAAAAATAGTTGGGAAGAAGAAACTGGACAAGATGAGGCCATACAAAAAGTGGTGAAAGCCATCCAACGTAACCGTGTGGGTTTGAAAGATCCAAAGAAACCAATCGGTACGTTTATTTTCTTAGGCCCAACCGGTGTAGGTAAAACAGAGCTGGCCCGTGCTTTGGCGAGATATATGTTCGATTCAGAAGATTCTTTGATCAGGATTGATATGAGTGAGTATATGGAGAAGTTCACGGTAAGCCGTTTAATTGGTGCGCCTCCTGGCTATGTTGGTTACGAAGAAGGAGGACAACTGACAGAAAAAGTAAGAAGAAAACCATATAGTGTAATCTTATTGGATGAGATTGAAAAAGCACACCCGGATATTTATAATATTTTATTACAGGTATTGGATGATGGACAGTTGACAGATGGTTTGGGAAGAAAAGTAGATTTCAAGAATACGATGATCATCATGACCTCTAATATTGGTGTGCGTCAGTTGAAGGAGTTTGGGGATGGCGTAGGATTTGCTACGGCAACACGTGTGCAGAATGCTGAAGAAAACAACAAAGCAGTGATAGAGAAAGCACTGAAACGCACATTTGCACCTGAATTCCTGAACCGTATTGACGATGTGGTGGTATTTAATTCTTTGAACAAAGAGAATATCTTCAACATCATAGATATATTGATGAAGGGTGTTTCCAAACGCCTGGCAAATCTAGGGTTCTCATTAGAGCTGACGCCCGAAGCCAAAGATTTTATTGCAGAGAAAGGCTATGATTCACAATTTGGCGCAAGGCCACTGCACAGGGCCATCCAGAAATACCTGGAAGATCCTTTGGCAGAAGAGATCCTGAACCTCACTATCAAAAACGGCGATACATTGATTGCTGATCTTGATAAAGAATCCGGCAAACTGAAGTTCAGTTTTCAACGGAAAGTAGAAGAAGGAGCGGATGCCAGCGCCAGTGCATAATAAAACGGTAAGTATAGTACATAAAAAGCCCCGCTTCTGCGGGGCTTTTGAATATTGAATATTGAACAAGGAATATTGAATGTTGAAGTTAGTTTTCTTTCATAAGTTGTTTATTTTTTTTGAGCAGTAGCGATACTCTTAACAAAGATCGCAATGAGTTCGTTACACTCATTCAGCCCACTTAATATTGAGTTTTCATCGACCCATTTTAACTGATTGATAATTTTAAGACAATTGTTTGTCTCTCGTAATTCTTTTAATGCAATTTTCATCTTGTGGATGAAATCATTTCTTGATTCAGCTGCTATGGCTTCGCCATATTGTAATGCTGGTGCCGTTCCGCTTCTTATCATTTGGCCTGCCAAATGATTGCCGGCAAAAGATTTAGGAAGTGTTTCTGCAGTTTTGATCATAGCAACGCTAAAGTTGATCAGTCGTTCTTCCAGATCATATTTTCTTTCTATTGGTTTTTACTGCAAAATTGACCAATTTATATTATATGATTCTAGGTAGCGTATTAATACTGGTGCTAAATACTTAAATATTCAATATTCCTTGTTCAATATTCAATATTCCCTACTTTCCCCAGCGAAACGTCTTCACATCGATCCCCGCCAAATCCAACACCCGATCAACAACCGTTGCCGCCACTTCTTCGATTGTTTTTGGATTGCTGTAAAAGGATGGAGTAGCCGGGCAAATAATTCCCCCGGCTAATGTAACTGTTTCCATGTTCTTAATATGAATGAGGTTGTAAGGAGTATCTCTTACCATCAATATTAATCTCCGGCGTTCTTTTAGAATTACATCCGCGGCACGGGTTACCAGATCATCGCTTACGCCTGTGGCTATTCTTCCCAATGTGCCCATGCTGCAAGGGGCAACAATCATAGTATTGTATTTCGCAGAGCCGGAAGCGAAAGGTGCTGAAAAATCGTATTTCTCAAAATAGCGGAAAGGGTAGTTATGGTAATCTTCATTGCCCAATTCTGATTGCCAGATCTCTTTAGCGTTCTTGCTCATTACAATGCTCACTTCTTCATATTGATCTTTGGCCAATACCAGTTTATCCAGTAATACTTTCGCATAGACCGAGCCGCTGGCGCCGGTAATGGCTATCGCTAACTTGAGCGCTGATTTCTCTGATTTAGGGTATGACTCCACGGATGATGATTAGTATGATAAAGATATAACATAAAAAAGGAAGCACTGTTCACTGTGCTTCCTGAATCATATCAATCATATTTTAAAATCTGCGAAATCAGAGATTCTTGTACATGATCTCATAATACTCATGCGCCATCCGGTTACTGTCAAACTGAAAACGTACATCGCGCATACCATTTTTTTGAATCTGTCTCCAGGTATCGAAATTGTCATAGTAAATAGGAAGGATCTGTTGTTCCAGGATCTCGTATGCTTTGTTCAGATCATACTCATCCTGTTCATGAACGGTCATGTTATGATAATCGGCTTTCGGAACCACAAAACCATTATTCCCATGGTTGATAAATTCGGGTATCCATCCGTCATCCGTTGAGAAGTTAACGGCTCCGTTCATGGCCGCAGTCATACCACTGGTTCCCGATGCTTCGCGCGGAACGCGTGGGTTGTTCAGCCAGACATCAGCAGCTTGTTTTAAACGTTTGCTCAATCCTAATTCATAACCGATCATGACGGCAACATTCTTATACTTTTTGCTTAGATGAACCAGGTTATTGAATTGCGAGATGGCCGGATAATCGGCAGGGTAAGGTTTACCTGCCCATATAATCTGAACAGGATATTTTGAATTGGTTAATAGTTTCTCAAAACGCTCCATATCGTAGGTAAGCATATCGGCACGCTTATAACCTGCAAACCTTCGGGCCCATACGATAGTGAGTGTGTTCGGGTTGAATATTTTACCTGTTTGATCAGCCACAATTTCAAAAGCTCTTTTCTTCAGGTATTTTTTTCTGTCATCAAATGCATAATCATTTCCTTCTTCCATGGCGCGGTGCATTTGTTTATCGGCCCAATAGCGCCAGTTCTGCGCGTTGGTGATGGAAGTGATGGGGCAAATACCTTCATAGTTCTTCCACATCTCACGGCTTACCACGCCATGCAAAGCAGAAACACCATTGGCTTTTCTGGCAAAACGTAAGGCGGCAAGTGAGTGGTTGAACTGATCGTCTTTGATACCCGTGATCTTACGAACTTCATCAATACTCAGTCCGCAGAAATAACTC
>CAZFKE010000005.1:209483-227983 GCA_964519475.1 uncultured Sediminibacterium sp. | reverse complement strand
GTTTTTCATTACCTGCTTCTTCTGGTGTGTGCGTTGTAAACACCAAATGTTCTTTTACTTTAGCCAGGCTCTTGAATTTGTTTAATAGATAGAAAGCGGCAGAGATGCCATGCGCTTCATTTAAATGATACACATCAGGATTGAAACCCAGTTCATCAATCAGTTTGGCGCCGCCCACACCTAACAAAATAAATTGTGCCACTTTGGTAGCCACATTTGCATCATACAAACGGTGGGTGATGGTTTGAGAAACATAATCGTTCTCGGGCAAATCGGTACTTAACAAAAAAAGAGGAGCGCTGCAAAAGGTTTCGGGATTAAGATAATACGCTTTTACCCAAACCGGGTGCTCATGAATCAATATCTGAAATTTGATACCGGTATCTTCCAGGAAATCAAAATTCTTTTCCATGAAAGTAACCTGTAGGGTCTGGTCCTGATTACGCGCCTGATCGTAGTAACCATTTTTCCATAATATGCCTACACCGATCATATTCTGGCGTAATTCGTACGCGCTGCGTAAATGTGAGCCCGCCAAAAAGCCAAGGCCGCCACTGTATATTTTTAAAGGTTGGTGAATAGCAAATTCCATAGAGAAATACGCAGCTTTCTTTGCATACTGCTCATTGTTCTGATAAGGTACCTGGTAATTACGAAAATTCATTATGTGCTCGTTTAATTAAAAATGCGGTTGCAAGATAGGTGTATTTGATTGAAATGTATTTTTTACACATTGCTCTGTGGGTAACCTGTTTTACCAGGGTAATCAATGCAGCATACGAAGGGTTACTTATTTTTTTTTGCAGAACGGGGTTCTTTCTTTTTGATAAAAGTGTCATCAAAAAAGCATTTGATGCCGCGATGGTTGCCACAGGTTCCTTTTTCTTTCAGGCTGATTTCATTTCCTTCAAATCTAAAATCAATCACGCAGGGATCGCCGCTCAGGAGGAACTGGCCGGTATTGGCATCTTTCATTTTCAGTTCACCTTTTAATTCGCCGGTGCAACTGCCTTCATTTTTTTCAAAATGGATAAAGAATAGATAGCTATTAGGTTTTTTGGTATCGCGAATAGAGATATAATTCTTTTTATCCTGCACATAGTCGCCACTGTATTTATTCTTTCTTGGTAATGTATCGATTGGGTTGATGATATTTATTTTTCTGGGGTCCTCATTCGAGTCATTAATCACTATCATAAAAATACCTGCGCTGCTATAGATCCAGCCTGTTCTGGAAAACTGCATATTGTTATCCTTTCCCATTTTTTCCTGGCTGATAAGGAAAGTGGGTTCACGGTTAATGGAAACGGAATGCATATATTCTTCATCCATGCCTGTTCGAAGGATTACTTTGGAAGCGAGGTATTTATTTTTTTTATCGGTTACAAAAACAACAAGATGCGTATTTTTTTTGGCTGTCAGGCTTACCAGCAAATAGTTCTCCTTTTCTTTTTCAATTTTTCCAACAGGATGAATCAACAGTTTTCGGTTATTACCTACAATGGGCGTTAAGGCGCTGTCTGGAAAGAACTGCGTTAATGCTTTTGTGCCGATTACGATGGTATCACCCACCTTATGGATATTGGTATCTGCCACTACGTAGGGAAGATTGAGTTTGGGAAATACCGAAATAAAATCAGAAACCTTAACAGGCACTTCTCCCGAGAGATCCATCTTTTTGTCCTTACAACCCCAAAGTGCCAATAGCAGCAGGATAGGCAAACATCTTTTCATTCCCGAATATTTGCATAAAAATAAGCCTTTCAGCCAAAGTGGACAGTTGTATGGTTAATTAATGGATTATTTTTTTTAGATTTGTCTAAAAAAAATTTTAGATACGATGAGTTTTACCATAACCGAAGAAAACTATATCAAAGCCATTTTTCACCTGCAACAGGATGATGGAAATGTGTCTACCAACGAACTGGCTGCCGAACTGCATACCAAAGCGGCTTCTGTTACAGATATGCTGAAGAAGCTGAAAGCAAAGAAATTATTGAGTTATGAGCGGTACAAAGGCGTGAGGTTGACTGCCGAGGGAAAGAAGCTGGCATTGGGTATTGTGAGAAAGCACAGGCTTTGGGAATTTTTTTTGGTACATACCCTTCAATTCGGCTGGGATGAAGTACATGAAGTGGCAGAGGAGTTGGAACATATCAGCAGTAGAAAACTGGTGGAAAAACTGGATGCTTTTCTGTGTTATCCCAAATTTGACCCGCATGGAGATCCTATTCCCGACAGCCATGGAAAAATGGCGGTTCAGCTGCAGATCAATTTAATTGACCTGCCTGTAAACAAACCCGCTGAAGTGAGTAGTGTGGGCAGTCAGTCGACAGAGTTATTGGAATTATTAAAACACAAGAATATAGGTATTGGCACAAAGCTGGAAATAAAAAAGAAATTCGGGTTTGATCATTCGATCGAGATCAAACTGAAAAATCAGAATCCATTTACCATCAGCCAGCAATTGGCACAGGCATTATTTGTAAAATTAGTTTGATATGCTGCAAAGGTTTCATAGTGATCAATCATTAAGCGAAGTACATGAATCTGTAGACACAACAGCGCCGCGAAAAGGCTGGCGGAGGATATTGGCTTATATCGGCCCTGCCTATCTTGTAAGTGTAGGCTATATGGACCCTGGTAACTGGGCCACAGATCTGCAGGGGGGCGCCCAGTTTGGTTATAGATTGATATGGGTATTACTCATGAGTAACTTAATGGCATTGTTATTGCAAAGCCTGAGTGCCAGGCTGGGTATTGTAAGAAGGAGGGATCTGGCACAGGCTAACCGGGAAGTGTATCCGCCATTGGTTAATTTCTGTTTATATATTTTAGCCGAGTTGGCGATTGCTGCCTGCGATCTGGCAGAAGTATTGGGTATGGCCATTGGGATCCATCTATTAACCGGGCTGCCTTTAATATGGGGAACGATCATTACGGTGCTGGATACCTTTCTGTTCCTGCTTTTACAGCGGTATGGTATCCGCAAGATGGAAGCATTTATTATTTCTCTTGTATTGATTATCGGAGGTTCTTTTTTTTTCGAGATATTCCTGGCGCAACCCAATATGGGCGAAGTAGCCAAAGGGTTTATTCCTTCTGCATTAAATAACCAGGCCTTATATATTGCTGTAGGTATCATCGGGGCAACAGTTATGCCCCATAATTTATACCTGCATTCCGCACTGGTGCAAACGCGAAAAATCAGTTCCGATGTAAAAGGGATCAAACGGGCACTTAAATACAATAATATTGACAGTACCATCGCGTTGAATGCAGCTTTCTTTGTAAATGCTGCAATATTGGTTTTAGCCGCTTCTGTTTTTTTCAATTCCGGACATACACAGGTAGCAAAAATACAGGATGCACACCAATTGTTGCAACCACTGCTTGGTAGTAAACTGGCACCGATCTTATTTGCAGTGGCATTGATTGCTGCAGGACAAAGCTCAACCTTAACGGGAACTTTAGCCGGACAGATTGTAATGGAAGGTTACCTGCAATTACGTATCAATCCCTGGTTAAGAAGATTGTTAACACGATTGATCGCCATCGTGCCGGCCGTTATCGTGATCCTTTTATATGGAGAGGAAAAAGTAGATGACCTGCTTGTGTTCAGCCAGGTGATATTGAGTTTACAATTAGGCTTTGCCGTTATTCCGCTGATTCATTTTGTGAGTGATAAAAGAACGATGGGACAATTTGCCATTCGTTGGCATGTAAAAGCATTGGCCTGGCTGGTAGCCATCATTCTCGTATTTCTGAATGTGCGCTTAGTAGGAGAAGAGGCCTGGAAAATATTTGCTTCTGCAGATATCAACTGGTTCTGGAAAGCATCTTTGGCGATTGGGATACTTGCCTTTGTCTGGTTATTCCTTACCATGACCTTACTGCCTATCTTACAAAAGCGTTTGCAGAAACAACGGGTGACTTTACATGGAGAAACGGTTACATTGGAAAACCTGACGGTAAAAAAAGCAAACCGTATTGCTATCGCGCTAGACTTTTCTGTTTCCGACCAAAAGCTCATCGCCCATGCTGTGGCGCAGGGGCATACGGAGGTCAATTATATTTTACTGCATGTTGTAGAAAGTGTTTCCGCCAGGTATTTGGGAGAAGCGAGTGATGATGATGAAACACGTAAAGACAGGCAAAGACTGGAGAATTATGCTTTGCAGTTACAAGCCATGGGCTATACAGTAGATGCTTTTATTGGTTACCGGAATAGGGTAAAAGAGATCATACGCATTGTAAAGGAAACCGACGCGGATATGCTGGTAATGGGGGCCCACAGACACTCGGGGTTCAAAGATTATATTTTTGGAGAGACGATTGAAGATGTTCGGCATGCTTTGCCGATTCCTGTGTTGATCGTGAATGTGTAATTTATTTCAATACAGCCTGCATTGCATCAGCCAATGGCTGGGCCCATAGCAGGTATTGTTTGGCAGAAGGATGTAAACCGTCATTGGCGGTCAGGCTTTGGTCGTTGACTACCAAACGGCTGATAGGCGTTATATCGATATAAGTAGCACCACGCAAACCTGTTACTGACTTATTAATGGCATTAAAATCATCGATCTCTTTACTGATCTTTTTCGAGCCCCCGCCAAATGCTGTTACCCCATAATCGGGTATGGAAAGAACAAATACATGGTTCATCCGGCTGCCTGTTAGGCCGATGGCTTTGTCTAATAATTCAGTAAACCGTTTACGGTAACTGCCTGTATCCAGTCCCTGGAATTGATCATTTACGCCTATTAAAAGAGTTACCAGTTCATATTTGGGAAGTAGTGTTGTATTTTTTACAGCATCTAGCAGGTTTGCGGTGGTCCAGCCGGTTTTAGCAATATACCGGGGTGTGCCTGCCGCTATTCCTTTCGATTGCAGGATAGCGGTTGTTTGGGCGGGAAACCTGTCGGAACTGCCCACCGATTCGCCTATTGTATAAGAATCACCCAGGCTAAGAAAACTGCTGGGGAGGCTATCCGGTGCAGGAGGGATGGCTATATTTACTTTGCTGCAACCCATAGCTGTTAAAGCCAAAACCGTTTGTAAACAAAGGCCTGCTATTAAGAAATATACTGTTTTCATCACACATATACGGTAAAAATGCATCCAATGTTTGCGTAAGGATACAAACGATAAAATCCTACATTTGTGTCCGTTTTTACATTAACCTAAAGTACAAAATCAATGGCACAAAAAATCAAGGTGGCCAACCCGGTGGTAGAACTGGATGGCGATGAGATGACCAGGATCATCTGGAAATTTATCAAAGACAAACTGATCCTTCCTTATATGGAAGTTGATATTAAATATTATGATCTGGGTATGGAATACCGGGACGAGACCAATGACCAGGTAACCATCGATGCGGCCAATGCCATTAAACAATATGGCGTGGGTATCAAATGTGCTACCATTACACCTGATGAGCAGCGTGTGGAAGAATTTAAACTGAAACAAATGTGGAAGAGCCCTAACGGAACCATCCGTAATATACTGGATGGAACGGTTTTCCGCGAGCCGATCGTTTGTTCAAATGTGCCAAGGCTGGTTCCTAACTGGACCGCACCGATCTGTATCGGTCGTCATGCGTTTGGCGATCAGTACCGGGCAACAGATTTTGTAACCAAAGGCAAAGGAAAATTGACCATCAAATTCGAAGGAGAAGATGGTAAAGTGATTGAGCACGAAGTGTACAATTTTAAAGGAGATGGCGTTGCATTGGCCATGTACAATACGGATGAAAGTATCAAAGGTTTTGCAAGAAGCTGTTTCAATACGGCGTTGGCTAAAAAATGGCCCTTATACCTTTCCACAAAAAACACCATCCTGAAAAAATACGACGGACGGTTTAAAGATATTTTTGAGGAGATTTACCAAAATGAATTTAAAGCTGCTTATGAAACTGCAGGTATTACATATGAGCATCGTTTGATTGATGATATGGTTGCCAGCGCTTTAAAATGGAACGGAAATTTTGTATGGGCCTGTAAGAATTATGATGGCGATGTACAGAGCGATACCGTTGCACAGGGTTTTGGTTCATTGGGCTTAATGACTTCTACGCTGATTACGCCTGATGGAAAAGTGATGGAAGCAGAAGCGGCGCACGGAACCGTTACCCGCCACTACCGTGAGCATCAGAAAGGAAAACCAACTTCTACCAATCCCATTGCATCCATCTTTGCATGGACACGTGGATTGGAGTTCCGCGGTAAATTAGATGGCAACCAGGAATTGATCGATTTCTGTCATGCACTAGAAGCCGTTTGTGTGGAAACCGTTGAAAGTGGAAAAATGACCAAAGACCTTGCCGTTTGTATTTACGGAAACAAAGTGAATCATGGAGAACATTATCTCTACACTGAAGAATTCCTGGATGCTTTGGATCAGAATCTGCAGGCAAAACTGAAGAAATAAATCAGGAGCTATTCATCTGTTTCCCAACTATATAAAAAAGCTTTCACAATATTGTGAAAGCTTTTTTATAACTGATCTGTTCAACCCTTAAGCTTTTGCTTTCTTCTCCATTTTTTTGCAGGTATCTGTGCACACATGCCCTTTTTCACCATGGGCGTACGCATGTTTACCGTTTTTACAGGCGGCTGTGCATTTGTGTTCTTTCATAGCCATCTTGTCATCCATTTTGTCCATCTTGGAATCCATCTTATCCATTTTCTTGTCCATCTTGGATTCCATTTTGTCTGCTTTCTTGTCCATTTTAGCATCCTGTGCAATTGCAGCAGTGGATAAGAAGCTTGTCAGGAGTAAGAGAGCGGCAAAGGTTTTTACTGTTTTCATATGGTTAATTTTTTTTGTGAAGACGGGAGGCGCTTAGGTTCCTTACAGCTTCCTTCCAATTTTGTAATATTTAACAGAAGGTCATGAATGGTCAATCCTGCATCGTATATGCAACGTTAATAATAGGTTTTGTGTGTACGATACAGGACCACATATTGACCAACAGCTATTTTATCACATCCTCGATCACTTTGCCCACATTTCCATTTGGCATTTGTATATGTAATAAAGCTGCAATAGTAGCAGCGATATCTGTCATATAAGTTTCGCGGTTTGTCTTTCCTTTTTTAATACCCCAGCCATAAAATAATAGAGGAATATGCGCATCGTAAGGATACCATGCTCCGTGGGTTGTACCGGTAGCGCTTCCTTCAAAATAGCCGGGTTTTAAGATCATTTGTATATCACCACTGCGGCGTGGGTAATAACCGTTGGACAGCATTTCGCGCAGGATTTTGGTAATAGGGGTGGTCATGATATCTGCGGTAGCAAATGCATTGGCTACCGCTTCGTTCTTTTTTATATACTGTATGATCCATTCTTTCACCGGCTCTTCATCCTGCCTGGCAGAATCGAGTTTGGGGTGATTAAGATAAATCTGGTCGTTCATCATACTTACAACCAGGTTATCTGTTCCGAATTTTGATTTTAGTTTGCTGTTCAGATCCTTTACAGTCAATCCGTCCATTACACCGCCCGGTAATTTATTTTCTTTCATAAAGCCCGGTACATGCGCTACCGCATGATCAGCTGTTAAGAAAACCGTGTATTGATTTTTTCCAACGGTTGCATCCAGGAAACCCAATAGCTTTCCGAGCTCTTCATCCAGCCTTATATAACCGTCTACCGTTTCCCATGAATTGGGGCCGAATGAATGGCCAATATAATCCGGTGATGAAAAACTAACCGCCAGAAAATCTGTGGCGGTGCCTTTTCCCAAATTTTCTGCAAGTATTGCCGACTTGGCCATTTCAACAGTCAGTGTATTGCCATAAGGGGTGGAAGAAATTTTACCGTAATCTTTTTCAACAAACTTGCTTAAGTCGTAAGGAAATGCTTTTGCATCATTACCAAAAGGTGTTGATTCGTATGACTTTACATCGGCAGTGGCATATTGTGTATACAGCTCTTTCGGCAAAGAAATATTCCAGTTCAGTTTGTATAAAGAATCTACCAGTTTGCGGTCGTTGAATTTGTTTACCCAATCTGGCAGTGCATTCATATAATAAGTACTGGTAATAAAATTGCCCGATTTGCCTTCGTACCAATAAGCGGCATTGGCAGAATGGCCTGCGGGCAGGATAGAACCACGGTCTTTCAATGCCACACCTATTACTTTGCTTTTGAAATTGGTAGCCAGCCGTAACTCATCACAGATAGTGGTAGTGAGCATATTTCTGGGGCTCATCTGTCCGTCTTCAACGGTTTTGCCGCCAACCCCATTTACAGTTTTATCCTCGCTGCAATAAACAGCGCGCATCAGTTGGTTATCAAACCAGTTATTACCGGTAATGCCGTGAACAGAAGGTACGCTTCCTGTATAAACGCAAGTATGTCCGCAGGCAGTAACGGTAGGTGTATACGGTATCAGTGTATTCTCACAGGAGAATCCCTCACCCAATAACCTTCTGAAACCGCCATTGGCCTTATATAACGGGTTAAAGCGGTATAAGTAATCCCAGCGCATCTGGTCAATCACAATGCCTACAACCAGTTTGGGGCGTTGAATGCCTTCAGGGGCTGTTATGGTTGCTTTTTGGGCATTTACTGCCAAATAAAAAACAGTGGCTAATACGGGTAAAATCAGTCTTTTCATCGGGTTTGTTTACGTGATAGGTAGTATTTCTCTCAATTAAAACGTTAAAGGATAAAGTGAAGATACAGTATGGGAATAATTGCGCTTGCCTCTTAGGGTCTAAAAGTTTACCTTTGCCCCGATTTTTAACCAAAGTAACGATTTGATAATATGGCAGACATTTTTGAAAAACTGTTGAAAAACTCAGGTCCCATTGGACAGCACCGCGAAAGGGCACATGGTTATTTTGCTTTTCCCAAATTGGAGGGCGAAATAGGCAGCCGTATGGTTTTCCGTGGCAAGGAGATGGTGGTTTGGAGTTTGAATAATTACCTTGGCCTGGCCAATCATCCCGAAATACGTAAGACCGATGCAGAAGCGGCTGCCCAATTTGGGCTTGCGCTGCCCATGGGTGCGCGTATGATGAGCGGGAACAGTAATTACCACGAACAGTTGGAAAAAGAACTCGCCAGTTTTGAAAGCAAAGAAGATGCCATCCTGATGAACTTTGGTTACCAGGGTATCATGAGTGCGATTGATGCGGTTTGCGGACGTCATGATGTGATTGTATATGATGCAGAAAGCCATGCCTGTATCATTGATGGCCTTCGTTTGCACCCCGGCCACCGTTATGTGTTTAAGCATAACGATATGGAAGATTTTGAAAAACAAATGGAGCGCGCAACCACATTAATCGAAAAACAAAAAACCGGAGGTATACTGGTCATTACAGAAGGCGTGTTTGGAATGGCGGGTGATCAGGGCAAGCTGAAAGAGATCATTGATTTGAAATCTAAATATGAATTCCGTTTATTGGTAGATGATGCGCATGGTTTTGGTACCTTGGGTACAACGGGTGCCGGAGCAGGTGAGGCGCAGGGTTGCCAGGATGGAATTGATCTGTATTTCTCCACTTTCGCCAAATCGATGGCTTCTATAGGTGCGTTCATGGCGGGAGATAAAGCGATCATTGATTTTATCCGTTATAATATCCGCTCACAGATCTTTGCGAAGAGTTTACCAATGCCCATTGTAATTGGTAATTTAAAGCGTTTGGAATTATTGCAAACGCAGCCTGAACTAAAAGCCCGTTTATGGACCAATGCCATGAAGCTGCAGAAAGGCCTGAAAGAAAGAGGTTTTGATATCGGCAATACCAATACTATGGTTACGCCTATTTATATGAATGGTGGTGTGGAAGAAGCTACCGCCATGGTAATGGACCTGCGGGAAAATTACCATATTTTCTGTTCGATTGTGGTATACCCTGTTATCCCCAAAGGACATATCATTTACCGATTGATTCCAACTGCGGCACATACCGATGCAGACATTGAAGAAACCCTTAAAGCATTCAGCGAAACAAAAGCGAAATTGGATGCAGGCGCTTACAAAGCAGAGATGATACCGGATATGGCAGAAGCATAGTAGATGCTTGTTGATTGCGGCACTTTTTGATAATAACCAACAATACAGATAAAAGGGAGATCATTCATCAGGAAGGGTCTCCCTTTCTCATTTGTTTTTGAAAAACCTGATTATAATTTCTTAATCAGGTCATTCCCCTGCTTCACATAATCCTCATTCTTGGCATCTGTGGCCAGTGCCATACATTTTTCGGCACTTGCTTTGGCAGCTATTTTATCACCCATATCTTTCTGGATCTTTGCCTGCAGCAGAAATAACCAGAATGCTTTAGGGTTGTCCTGTGTGGCTTTGGTAATATTCACCAACGCTTTGTTCAGGTTCTTATCCCATTCATAGTAAAAGGTAGCGGCAGATGAGTATGCGGCCGGATTAGGTGTTTCTGCTGCCAATGCTCTTTCTACCTGTATACGGATCTTGTCTTTTACATTAATGCTCATGGGTACTTTCACCAAAGTATTTCCCCAGCTAATTTGCAGGTCGCAGCTTTCTGCCATAACATTACCAAATTGCATAGTAAGGGTTTCTGTTTCTGCTCCGTTTTTTTCGGCTTTCACTTTAAAACGGTTCACATCTTCACTTCCTTTATAGCCATCGGTACCCCAGTTGCCAAGGCCTTTGTTGATTACGATCTCCCAATATTCTTTACCGGGAACCGTATATAATACATAAGCACCGGTATCTAGTAATTTTCCACCCATCATCGTTTTTTCTGTAAATACAATACGGGTAGCGGCATTGGCGCCCGTGCGCCATAATTTACCTAGCGGGGCCAGATCGCTATTGTCTTTCAAAAGGCTACGGCCTTTGATGCTTGGGCGGGAATAGGTTAATTCAATAGCGCCAATACCAAATTCTTGTGTAATTTTTTGGGTAGGACTTGGCGCAGGCATTTTGATCTGTGCAAAACCGGCAAGGCTGCAAAGGGTTGCGGCCAGCATGAGCATTTTTTTCATACGTATCATTGTTTTTAGTGTAACGAAACTACATCATTTTATGCCGGTATAACCAGAGCCGCCTGAAGAATGAGGATGCATTGACTATTTAAATGCAGGATGAAAACGTTGCAGTGTATCCCGCAGAAAATCACGATCGAGATGTGTATAGATCTCTGTGGTAGTAATACTTTCATGCCCCAACATTTCCTGTACCGCCCTCAGGTCGGCGCCACCTTCTACCAGGTGTGTGGCAAAGGAATGCCGGAAAGTGTGTGGTGATATATTTTTGGAAATGCCAGCTTTGTAAGCAGCATCCTTGATAATATAAAAAATCATTACCCTGCTCAGGTATTTACCTCTTCGGTTCAGAAAAAGAAAATCTTCAAAACCAGGTTGTATGGGTTGATGCACCCGGATCTTGTCTATATAGATTTTGATGTATTTAATGGCATCGCGGCCAATGGGTACCAATCTTTCCTTATCGCCTTTACCGATCACACGGATAAAGCCTACGCCCAGGTATAGCGATGATATTTTCAGGTTCACCACTTCGCTTACACGTAATCCGCAGCTGTACATGGTTTCCAATATGGCTTTATTACGGCTACCATCGGGCGTGCTTTGATCGAGCTGTGCAATTACCCGTTCTATCTCTTCAAAACTTAAAGTGTCAGGAAGTTTTCTTCTGGTTTTTGGAACATCCAGCAGGGTAGATGGGTCTGTTTTGGACACCTGCTCCATCAGACAATATTTATAAAAACTGCGGATACCGGAAATGATCCTTGCCTGCGAAGAAGCCGTCATACCCAGTTCGCCAATCCATTTTACAAATTGTTGAAGGTCTTTCAATGCCAGTTCAGAAGGAGAAACCAAATGATGGCTTAGTTGTAAATAAGAAGTTAGTTTTTCCACATCATGCAGATAGGCTTCCACCGAATGATCGCTCAATGATTTCTCTAGGCGGAGCCAGGCTTTGTATCCTTTTTTATATGCGTCCCACATGGGGAATAATTTTGGAATTTGGTTATGAAGGTAAGCTACCCGATATTGCAATTGCAAAATTTTACAATTGCAAAATTTCAAAATGGTTGTCAATCTCCGTTCGTTTAAACAAAAGGTCCGTTATCATGGTAAAGCTTTCAAGCGTTATCTGGGGAAAATAGAAAAGAACCCGCCACACGGACTGGATAAAATAGCCGAAGCCATTGATGCCGAAGTGTGGAAGGAAGTAGATTGTTTAAGTTGCGCCAACTGCTGTAAAAGCATGACACCCACTTTCACCAATAAGGATATTAAACGGATTGCCGCGCATTTTGAGATCAAACCGCAGGAGTTCAAAGGCAAATGGCTGGAATTTGACAAGAAAGCCGGTGATTGGGTAAACGTAAAACAACCCTGCCAGTTTCTGAATATGGATAACCATATGTGCAGTATCTATGAAGTGCGTCCCGATGACTGTGCAGGCTTCCCACACCTGAAGAAAACGAAAATGGTTGAGTATATACATGTTCACCAGCAGAATATTGATTACTGTCCGGCAACGTATAAGATGGTGGAGAAGATGATGGAGCGGATTTAAGTAGAAATTAATCATTAGTTTTCTTACGCGTTTGCTTGAAAATCGTCCCGCAAAGACACTAAGGCGATTTTGTCAGATCTTTTTAGAGAAATGATGCGAAACAATGGTGAAGCCCTTGTTGAGGTAGAGTCTGTGCGCATCAAAACGTTGATGGCCCGAGTCGAGCGTTACGGAGCCATAACCTTTTTCTTTTGCCAGGTTAATCACGTGATCCAGTAAGGCGCTTCCATGTCCCATGCCTCTGGCTTCGGGTAGTGTAGACAGATCATCAATATAAAAATGTTTTCCGTTAAAAGTGAATTGCAGATAACGGAAACCGATTACCGATAATGCATATCCATTGTCTCCTTCAATAAAGGCCAATTGGTATCCTTCACTGATCATGTTTTTGATTAGTGGCAGAAAACCGGCCTCATCCAAATGCGGCCTGAGTTCTTTTAAAGGGTTCCAGCACTTCAATATTTCCTCGTCTGATTGTGCATTTTGAATTTTCATCTTAGGCAGCTTCATTTTTTAATTATTAATTTTTAATTGCTAATTAAAAATACACGTCTTCGATCATAAATATCTCTTTCACTTCATCATTCATGATGGTAATGGCCAGCACATCAAACTGGATATATTTCCATTCAGGGTGTAGGTATTGGTATTCTTCTGCGGCATTGCGGAGATGGCTCATTTTATCGCGGGTAATACTTTCCTCAGGGTGGCCATAGCGGAGGGAGTGGCGCGTTTTTACTTCAATAAAATGCAGGAGCCTGTCTTTTGATGCAATCATATCCACTTCCCAGCGTCTGAATCGCCAATTTCTTTCAAGCAGAGTATAGGCTAATTTTGCCAGGTATGCCGCAGCTATTTCTTCACCTTCTTTGCCTTTAGAAAGGTTAGTATGGTTCATAATATTAATAAGCTTTCCTAAAACTACCGGTCTGTACAAGATAATTTCGATTTCACCGTTATAAGAAAATACGTGTAAATTCTACGTTGATGGAACTCAAAGAAAATATTTATAAACTCAGGGGTAAATTGATGCATTATGCATGGGGTGGTTATGATTTTATTCCTTCCTTACTGGGTATTGGGAACCCTGAGTGCAAGCCTTTTGCAGAATACTGGATGGGGGCACACCCCCTGGCACCATCGGAACTGCTCATCGCGGATGGATCGGTTTCTCTGTACAATGCGATAGAGGAAATGCCCGACAGGCTCCTTTCTGCCCCTGTGTACGACCGGTTTGCCGGCCTTCCTTATCTTTTTAAAGTACAGGATGTTAAAGATATGTTGTCTATACAGGTACACCCATCCAAAGAAGAAGCCGAGAAAGGTTTCGACAGAGAGGAGGCCGAAGGTATTCCCATTAACGCACCTTACAGGAACTATAAAGACAGAAATCATAAACCCGAAATGCTGGTAGCTTTGAGTGAGTTCTGGCTGCTACATGGATTTAAACAGAAAGCTGACATTGAAAAATCATTGAATGAGGTACCTGAATTTACTATCCTGTTTCCTTTTTATAAAAGAGAAGGGTTAAAAGCGCTGTACCAGTTTATAATGGAGATGGAACAGCCTGAGGTGAATGCGCTTCTGACCAATCTGATCAAAAGAAACATACGCCAGAAAAATGATGGAGAACTCACCAAAGAAATGCCCGGCTGGTGGGTAGCCAAAATATTTGAAGGAAAAGATGAGATAGGAAATATTGACCGGGCCATTTTTTCGATCTATTTCTTCAATATTGTCAACCTGCATCCCGGGGAAGGACTTTTTCAGGGTGCGGGAATGCCGCATGCTTATATGGAAGGACAGTGTGTGGAATTGATGGCGAACAGTGATAATGTATTGCGTGCAGGCTTAACACCCAAACATATTGATGTGCCTGAACTGATGAAGCATACGATCTTCGAAAGTATTGTGCCCAATATAATGAAGGGGGTACCCGCTATGACAGGCGAAAAACGCTACCCATGCCCGGTTTCCGATTTTGGGATCGCTAAAATTGAATTATCGGCCGGAGTAGCTTATTCGGCTACGACTACTTCGCTGGAAATACTGGTTGTTACAGAGGGAGGATCGCTGATCAATAATACGATAGTATTGAAAAGAGGAGAGTCGGTAGCCATATTCCCCGGCGAAACCTATACGATTGAAACATCCGGTGATTGTATGTTATTCAGGGCTTTTGTTCCTGAGGCATAGCTTATGCACAGAATGAGGAAAATTGACATGGTTGCAATGCCGATAAGACGTATTTTTGCCCTTTAATCCGGAAACAAATGAAAATCAACAAACCGCTTATTATTTCTCTTTTCTTAATGGTACTGGTAAGTGCTTTGTACAGGATTATGCCCAACCGCCCCATGGGTTTTGCCCCACAAATTGCTATCGGTCTTTTTAGCGGGGCTTTGTTTGTGAAAGACAAGAAATGGGCTTTTATCCTGCCCCTCATCTCTATGTTTTTATCAGATCTGTTATACCAGGTCCTGTATGATAATGGCATGAGTTCTATACGCGGTTTTTATGATGGTCAATGGATCAATTACCTGTTGTTTGCCGGTTTAACCTGTTTTGGATTTATGATCAGTAAGAATAAGGCCAGCCATATTGTGATTGCGGCATTATCAGCGCCAACGGTTTATTTTCTGATCTCTAATTACCTTGTTTGGACAGCCAGTGGTCTTGGCTATGGATTGAACAGGCCCAAAACCTTTTATGGTTTACTGTTATGTTACAACGATTCTTTACCCTTTTATCAGAACAGCCTCATCGCAACGGTTGTTTTCTCTGCTGTACTATTTGGTACCTATTACCTTGCTCAAAACTTTTTTGCAAAGAAGCAATGGGCATAAGGCTGCTTCTGTAGGATACGCAATCAACAGCGAAACAGGCCATTATCTAATCTCATTTTCGTACCATTCATCCACCAGCAAATGCTTACCATCTGCAGCGGAGGTGGCCAGTTCATCACAACGGTTATTCATGGCATTATTGGCATGCCCTTTTACCCAAATAAAACGCAGTTTGAACTGGCTGGCCAATTTATGAAACTGTAACCAAAGATCTTTATTCTTTTTACCACCTTTGAAATCAGTGCGTATCCAGTTATCCAGCCATTTTTTTTCAACCGTGTTTACAATATATTGGCTATCGGTATAAATGGTAACCGGTATATTTTTTTTGGTGAGTGATTGCAGGGCAACGATTACCGCTAGTAATTCCATACGGTTATTGGTAGTGAGGCGATAGCCGGCAGAAAGCTCTTTCCTTTTATCGCCCCATATCAATACAACACCATACCCTCCCGGGCCAGGATTGCCGCGGGCCGATCCGTCTGTATAAATAATCAATTCATTTCCTTGTTGCATAGCGCGAAATAAAGCTTTTTCGTGGGGGCTCAGTCCTAAGTTGTGTGTAACTCCTTAAAATATACACAACCGGCAACGCATGATTCATGTTTCACGAAAGAAAATATTCTCCTTTCATATACAGAACTGCTTTACCCGAAATGGTAACCCTCTCGCCATGCGAGCCGCACCAGAGATGGCCTTTTCTTTTAGACAATTGAATGGAAGTCAGATCTTTCTTTCCCAATATTTGCGCCCAATAAGGAATGAGCGTGGCATGAGCAGAACCGGTTACAGGGTCTTCGCCGATTACAGAATTGGGAACCAGGAAGCGGCACACAAAATCTGAAGCCTTTCCTTTTGCCGTGATAATGATGCCAAGTGTATCTACTTTATTCAGATAATTAAAATCAGCGATCACCTGTTCTACCTGTTCCTGTGTTTCATACACCAAAAAATAGTCTCTTGATTTGAGTACTTCTTTGGGCTGTATACTGAAACCTTTTAACAGATTTTCGGGCACGGTACAGGCAAGCAGCATTCTTGAAGGAAAATTCATTTCCAACAGATCACCTTTTTTTATCACGGTTAATAAGCCGCTGTTGGTGTGGAATTGAATGGTATCCGAATCATGTCCTAGTTCAGTAAAAATTACAAAAGCAGTGGCAAGGGTAGGATGGCCGGCAAGGTCCATTTCTACTTCGGGCGTAAACCATTTTAAATCATAGCTGTTATCCGGGTTCTTCACAAAGAATGCGGTCTCGGATAAATTGTTTTCGTTAGCTAATTTCTGCATCCATTCCGTGGGCAGAAATTCTTTCAAAGGGCAGCAGGCTGCAGGGTTTCCGCCGAATACCTTATCGGTAAACGCATCGACAGTGTAAATAGGGTAGCGCATATTTATATATTTTTTCACAACAAAGAAAAGAGGATTTTTGGTTTCGGATTTTCGGATGTATGAATTTTTGATAGGGGGATTCTCTTTTTTGTGGGATATCAATCACCAAATAAAAATCCGTACATCCTTAATCTGCCACTCCGGTAAGCCTCACACCTGAAATACGCCCGTAGAAAAACGATCCATGTCCGGATTTTGATTGGCTGCTGTAATTCCTTCTGCGATCACCTGTCTTGTTTCAATAGGATCAATAATGTTATCAACCCATAACCGCGCTGCAGCATACAAAGGAGAAGTCTGTTTTTCATAACTTCCTTTTATCTTGTCCAACAGTTCATTTTCTTGTTCAATGGTAACTTGTTTTCCCCGGGCCTTCATTCCCGCTACCTGTATTTGTAATAAAGTTTTTGCAGCCTGGTCGCCACCCATCACCGCAATTTTTGCAGAGGGCCATGCATAAATAAATCTGGGGTCATAGGCTTTCCCGCACATGGCATAATTGCCGGCCCCATAACTGTTGCCTACAATGATCGTAATTTTGGGTACCACAGAATTGGCCACTGCATTTACCAGTTTTGCACCATCTTTAATAATGCCGCTATGTTCGCTGCGGCTGCCTACCATAAAGCCGGTTACGTCCTGTAAGAAAACAAGCGGGATCTTTTTCTGGTTGCAGTTCATGATAAAACGGGCGGCTTTATCGGCGCTATCATTATAGATCACGCCGCCGATCTGCATTTCACCTTTTTTGTTTTTGCTGATGAGGCGTTGATTGGCAACGATACCTACGGCCCATCCTTCTATTCTTGCATAGCCGCAAAGAAGGGTTTTTCCATAATCTGCTTTGAACTGATCAAATTCACTTTTGTCAACAATCCTTTCAATGATCTCCAGCATATCATATGGCTTCAGGTTGCCTTCGTGTATGATGCCGTATAATTCATTGGGATCTTTTTTGGGCGGGGCTGCATGTATTTTATCAAACCCTGCTTTAACCGGTTCAGCCAGTTTATTCATGATCTTTTTGATATGATCGAGGCAATCCTGTTCGGTCTTAAACTTATAATCTGCAATACCGCTGATCTCTGTATGCGTGATGGCTCCGCCAAGGGTCTCATTGTCAATCTCTTCACCAATAGCGGCTTTCACTAAATAAGATCCTGCTAAAAAAATACTCCCGTTCCCTTCCACCATCAGGGTCTCATCGCTCATAATGGGTAAATAAGCACCTCCGGCCACGCAGGCACCCATAACAGCTGCAATCTGTGTAATACCCATGGCACTCATCCTGGCATTGTTGCGGAAGATGCGGCCAAAATGTTCTTTATCCGGAAAGATTTCATCCTGCATTGGAAGAAATACGCCAGCACTGTCTACTAAATAAATCACCGGCAGCCGGTTCTCCATGGCTATCTCCTGCATACGTAGATTTTTCTTACCGGTAATGGGAAACCAGGCACCTGCTTTTACGGTCTGATCATTGGCAACGATCAGACACTGCCTGCCACTTACATAACCTAATCCGGCTACAGTTCCGCCGGCCGGACAACCGCCTTGTTCCTCATACATATCAAAACCTGCAAAACTGCCTATCTCCGTAAAAGGAGTGCCCTTATCACACAAATATTCAATCCTTTCCCTAGCGGTTAGCTTATTGCGCTCGCGCTGCTTCTCGATAGCTTTTTTGCCACCACCCAGTTTGATCTTTTCA
>CAZFKE010000005.1:187998-209473 GCA_964519475.1 uncultured Sediminibacterium sp. | reverse complement strand
AGCCTGACTTACGGCCATTTTCATCCAGTCTTCGTTACGGTTAAACACGGCATTCATATGTGAACAATTGTTAGTATAGTAAATGTAGCTTTGTTAAGCTGAATGTTTCATGATAAATATGGAAGGATGCTTTCCTAAATGTAATCATCATTTAAAATTTAAAATTCAACATTTAAAATAGATAATTATATTTAGCCAATGCCTTACGATTATATTATTATTGGTGCGGGTTCTGCCGGTTGTGTATTGGCCAACCGTTTAACAGAAGATGCCAAATGCACGGTTTTGTTGCTGGAGGCTGGCGCAAAAGACAACAAACCCGAGATCCATATTCCGGGGGCGTATTCCAAATTGAACCGGACTTCCGTTGACTGGGCTTTCTGGACCGAACCGCAGAAACATATGGATAACCGTAAGCTCTTTATTCCACGCGGTAAAACGCTGGGTGGCAGCAGTTCTACGAATGCCATGGCCTATGTACGTGGAAACAGGGAAGACTATAATGAGTGGGCCTCGCTTGGAAATAAAGGATGGAGTTATGATGAAGTGCTTCCGTATTTCAAAAAATCGGAGAGCAATGAGCAGTTTGGCGAGCCTTATCATGGCGAAAGCGGCCCTTTACATGTTACCCTTTCCAAACAGCCCGGTGTATTGGCCAGCGTTTTTATAGATGCCTGTGAAGAGTGCGGTATCCCCCGGAATGTGGATTATAATGGGGAGGAACAGGAAGGGGCAAGTATGCTGCAGTTCACCATCAAAAAAAACAAACGGCATAGTACGGCGTCTGCTTTTCTAAAGCCTGTTATGCGCCGCTCTAACCTTAGTGTTAGAACGAATACACAGGTAAAATGCATTTTGATCGAAGACGGAAAAGCGGTGGGTGTTGAAGTAATGACCCCATATTCAGATACCGAAAGGATCAACTGCACCAGAGAGATCATCTTGTCGGCAGGTGCCATACAATCGCCGCAAATATTGATGTTATCCGGCATTGGCGATCCGGCAGAATTAAGTAAACAGGGTATTGATATCAAATACCCTTTACCCGGCGTTGGCAAGAACCTACAGGATCATATATGGGTGGGTGTAAGCAGCCCGGCAACAATACCTACCGGCAACACGCTTTTAAAGCCACTGAATATGGTCAAAGCGTTGGTACAGCAACTGCTTTTAGCCAGCGGGCCATTAAGCAATAGTCCGCTGGAAGCAAATGCGTTTGTAAAATCAGATCCTTCTTTAACCCGACCCGATATCCAGTTTCATTTTGTTCCGCTGGGTATTTCGGCGGATTATTCAACGGATATATACGATATCCATACTTTTACCAGACAGGATGGTTTTGGTATTTTGGCTATTTTAATACGGCCAGTAAGTAGGGGATATATCGGATTGAAAAGTGCAAAAGTAAAAGACGCACCATTGATCCAGCCCAATCTATTATCAGATCCCGGGGATAAACAAGTACTGATGACGGCTTTAAAAAAAGCCATTGAAGTAATGAATGCAAAATCGTTAAACGGTTATTCGGTTAACGGTATGAATTTTCCGCCAGAGCCCATCACCGATGAAACACTTTGGGAGCATATCAAAAAAAGCGCTGAAACCCTTTATCATCCGGTAGGCACCTGTAAAATGGGTAAGGATGCCATGGCTGTGGTGGATGATGCATTGCGTGTGTATGGTGTAAAAAGTCTGCGGGTGATTGATGCGTCTATCATGCCTACCATCATTTCGGGAAATACCAATGCTGCCTGTATCATGATTGGGGAAAAAGGCGCCGACCTAATCAAATCTGCCGGCTGATCTTTTTACCGTGAATAGAACAAAACCGCTATTTTTTTAATTGTGTTTGATTTACACATTGTTTTATTATTTTAGCGATTCAAAATGCTGCAAATTGGCTACTGAGAAAAGAACGATTGCCCCTTCTGTTAAAGAAGGGAAACCTGCTGCTATTACTGTAAAAAGGAAGAAAACAGCCAATGATATGCCTATTCATACCGGTTCCAAGCAGGCAACCAATGGCCATACAAAAAAAGTAGCCGTAAAGCCGGATAGTAAGGGCACCACCAATAAAAAGACCGGGTCGCCCATAGCTAAAACTAAAGCAAATACATTGGCCGGAGCTGCGAAAGTAGCTGGTAAAAAAACAGCGGTTACCAAGACCGGGATTCAGAAGATCATATTCCAGATCCGGTTTACAACAGTGCCCGGGCAGAATCTGTTCCTAATGGGTGATGATGCCATCCTGGGTAATAATGAGATAGAGAATGCCCTCCCGCTTCAGTATTTCAATGAAGAATATTGGTACCTCTCTTTGGCTATTCCGGCCAATGCCATTGTTGATAAGGATATCACTTATCATTATATTTTAAAGAATGCAGATGGCACGGTGAATTATGATTGGGGCAATGATAAAATGTTCAACCTTTCGAAAATTACTTCTGAAGAATTGCTGATCATAGATGCCTGGAACTATGCCGGTTATTTTGAAAATAGTTTTTATACAGAACCTTTTACACAGGTTTTATTAAAAGGAAATCATACAGCAGTAAAAATGATTTCTCCCAAAAACACAACGCATACCTTAAAGGTGAAAGCTCCGTTGCTATCAAAAGGGCAAACACTTTGCGTAACCGGCAGCGTAAAAAAATTAGGCGAATGGGATACGGCCAATCCTTTATGTATGCGTAAGGAAGAAGGCGATGATTTTTTTGCGCTATCGCTTGATTTGTCCAAAGAATCTTTTCCCATAGCCTATAAATATGGGGTGTATGATACAGATAAGAAAATATTTCTCCGTTTTGAAGATGGGAATAATCGTGTATTACATGATGCCGGCAAAGCCCATCGTGCAACGGTGATTAATGATGGGTTTGCTGTATTACCCAACAATACCTGGAAAGGAGCCGGTACGGCCATTCCTGTTTTCAGTTTGCGAACGGAGAGCAGTTTTGGCACCGGTGAATTTACAGATATCAAATTACTGGTAGACTGGGCCAAAAAAACAGGCCTGAAAATGGTACAGATACTGCCCATCAATGACACAACGGCAACACATAGCTGGATAGACTCTTATCCATATGCAGCGATTTCTGCTTTTGCTTTACACCCCTTGTATCTGAACATTTCAAAGATCCTGGATTCTGCAACTGCCCGCAAGCGATTAAAAAAATTAGAACCAGAGCGCTTACGCCTGAATGCATTAACATCGGTAGATTATGAAGCGGTAACAAAGATCAAATATGATTATGCAGGTTTTGCTTTTAAAGAAAACGGTGCAGCCATTTTGGTATCAGAAGCGTACTTGCAATTTTTTGAACAGAATAAACATTGGCTGGTGCCTTATGCAGCGTTCTGTTATTTGAGAGATCAATATGGAACGGTAGATTTCAGTAAATGGCCTGCTTATAAACAATACGATGCAGCAGATATTGAACAACTGGCTGATCAAAAATCTACAGCCTATCCGGATATCGCTTTGCATTATTTTATTCAATACCATTTGCATCTTCAGTTAAAAGAAGCAACTGCGTATGCGCATGCAAACGGGATGATTGTAAAGGGAGATATTGCGATTGGTGTTTATCGACATGGCGCAGATGCCTGGCAGAATCCGGAATTATACCATCTCGATTTCCAGGCCGGTGCACCACCGGATGATTTTGCTGTAACGGGACAAAACTGGGGTTTCCCAACATACAACTGGCAGCGGATGCGCGAAGATGGTTTTGCCTGGTGGAAACAGCGTTTTGAGCAGATGAGCTATTATTTTGATGCATTCCGTATCGATCATATACTCGGCTTCTTCCGTATCTGGAGTATACCGATGGATGCTGTGGAAGGGATTATGGGGCATTTTGTTCCCGCTATACCTGTTCATATTAACGAATTCAATAGCAATCATATCTGGTTCGATCATTACCGGTATACGCAACCTTATATTACAGAGAATGTATTATGGCAGGTATTTGGATATGATAATGAACTGGTAAAAAGCCTATTCCTCAAACATCAGGGGCATGGCCATTATATTTTGAAGCCCGAATACAAAACCCAACGTTTGGTGGAACAGCATTTTGCTTCACTGGAACAGGATGCGCATCATGATAAAATAAAACAAGGGCTTTATAACCTGATCAGCAATGTGATCTTATTTGAAGCGGAAAATGGCGATGGTCAACATTTTCATTTCCGTTTTGGGATGGAGAATACAACTTCTTTCCGCAGCCTCGAATTGGGCACCCAACAGCAGTTGCGCGAATTATATGTAAACTATTTCTTCCGGCGCCAGGATGATTTCTGGATGAAAGAAGCCTTATTGAAATTACCGGCTTTAAAACGTGTAACCAATATGCTGGTCTGCGGCGAGGACCTGGGTCTGGTTCCAGCATGCGTTCCCGATGTGATGAAACAGCTGGGCTTATTAAGTCTGGAAATACAACGCATGCCAAAAGATGTCAATACAGAATTCTTTCATCCCAATGATGCGCCTTACCTGAGTGTGGTAACCCCATCCACGCATGATATGAGCACCATCCGTGGCTGGTGGGAAGAGGACAGGGAACGCATTCAACGTTTCTACAATAACCAACTGGGCCAATGGGGAGATGCGCCTTTGTATTGCGAAGCATGGATCAACAAAGCCATTGTATTGCAGCATTTATATTCGCCTGCCATGTGGAGTGTATTCCAGTTACAGGATATCCTCGGCATCAGCGAAAGTTTGAGAAGAGAAAACCCCAATGAAGAACGCATTAATGTACCTGCCAATCCTAAACATTACTGGCAATACCGCATGCATCTTAGCTTAGAGCAGCTAATGGAAGCGGATGATTTTAATGAGGAGTTGAAAGAGTTTGTAACATCGAGTGGTAGGTAATACCCCCCAACCCCCTGAAGGGAGAGTTATGAAACTTCATTTTCAACAAGACACGCTTTAATAATTATATTTGCCATCCTTAATCCCCTTCAGGGGGCTGGGGGGTTAGATATGAAACTTCACTACAGACAACAAAACCTTCCCTTCGAATATCCTTTTACCATTTCCAACGGGCGCACGAAAACGCACCAGCCTGCGTTGCTGGTAGCATTGGAGCTGGGGCCATTTGTTGGAATGGGAGAAGCTCCGGCCATCACCTATTATGATATTTCCGTTGAACAAATGATGGCAGACCTGGAATCGAAAAGAAAATTGGTAGAAAAATTTGCTTTCACAGATCCTGAACGTTACTGGCATTACCTGCACCATTTATATCCCCATAATCCATTTTTGGTTTGTGCATTGGATATGGCTGCATGGGATTTATATGGTAAAATGAAAGGCAAACCTTTATTTGAACTCTGGGATACAAAATGGGAGCATACACCTGTTACAGATTACACGATCGGTATTGATACGATAGAGAAAATGTTGGCTAAAATGAAAGCAAAGCCATGGCCGGTCTATAAAATTAAATTAGGAACCGATGAAGATATTGCGATCATAGAAGCGCTTAGAAAACAGACGGATGCCTCTTTCCGTATTGATGCCAACGCCGGCTGGACAACCGAAGAAGCGCTGGAAAAAATTCCGCAACTTGCAGCATTGGGCGTAGAATTTATTGAACAACCACTGGCAAAAGATAATTGGCAGGGAATGAAAATCTTATTTGAACAATCAACCCTTCCTTTGTTTGCTGATGAAAGTTGTGTAGCAGAACAGGATGTAAAAAAATGTGATGGCTATTTTCACGGCATCAATATCAAACTCACCAAATGCAGTGGTATTACCCCCGCTTTACGGATGATTAAAGAAGCGAGGTCGTTACATATGCAGGTGATGATGGGCAGCATGAATGAGGGAACGATTGGCTCTGCGGCCATTGCACATTTTCTGCCGCAGATAGACCATGTGGATATGGATGGTCCTTTATTGCTATCAGAAGATTCTGCCACCGGTATCCAATTTGATTATGGAAAAATAACCCTTACCGGCAAACCGGGTTTGGGGATTACTATGTTGTAGTTTTTCACCTTAACGAAATTCTAACAATTGGATCCATTTCTGGCATTGGGTTTGGCTTATACACTGTATAAAACTTTGAACCATGAAAAAGTTATTACTCTCAGCTATGTTTGTTACCGCTTTCTTTGTTTATAATGAAAGCCAGGCACAGGTTAGGTTTAACATCAATTTGAATATAGGTGCAAGGCCAGCCTGGGGTGTACCCGGAAATTACGCAGGAGATTATTATTACCTGCCCGAGATAGACAGTTACTATGATATTCCAAGTCACGAGTTCATTTATTTTGATGGCCGTACCTGGGTCTATGCTTCAGAACTGCCTTATATCTATCGAGATTATGATCTGTACCGCGGTTATAAAGTAGTGATAAATGAACCCAGACCTTATTTGCACTGTGATTTTTACCGCGACCGCTATCGTTCTTACTATAATACTTACCGTCCACAAGTGGTGATCGGTTCAAGAAACCCTTATGGATATGATAACGAGAGGTTTAGCAGGGAGAGATGGGAAGACCGCCACGATAATGGCAGAAGGGGTTGGAATCACGATGACAACGATGACAGGGGCAACCGGGGACGTGACCATGATGACAGGGGCCGCCGGGGCAGAGAAAGAGACGAATAAGGATGAATGATACCTAAAAACCATGAAATGCAAGTTTCATGGTTTTTTTATGTCCTTTTCTATACACTCTGCTCTTCCGTGCCGCTGTTGGGAAGAATCTGTATGGTTGCAACCTTTTTTTCCATGCGGGGAGTATCTTTTTTACTGAAGGATTTTCTTAAATCAGTTTTGTTTTACTCGCGTCTCTTATCGAATTTCGTTACTTTATTGAATTGATTATGACACCTGAGAGAAGGGAGAAACTAGTAAGCGTGCTTAACAAACGGCAGGCAGGATTAACGGTGGTGATGGAGAACGTGCATGATCCGCACAATATCTCGGCTGTAATGCGTACCTGTGAGTCTGTAGGGATACAGGATATATATGTACTCACCACCAAAATGGCGAAGCATAAAAGATTTGGCGTTAAAAGCAGCAGTAGTGCCGCCAAATGGTTAACCATTCATCAGTATACAGATGCAGCAGAATGTTTCGCAGCATTAAGGAAGAACTATGATACCATTTTGACAACCCATCTGGCATCAGATTCTATCGGGCTATACGAGATCGATTTTACAGGAAGAGTGGCATTGGTTTTTGGTAACGAGCATGAGGGTGTGAGTGAGGAGATCCGTTTAATGGCAGATGGCAATTTTATCATCCCGCAAATGGGCATTATTCAAAGCCTGAATATTTCGGTAGCCTGCGCGGTTTCTGTATATGAAGCACTAAGGCAGAAAAAAGCGGCAGGACATTACGACCAGGCTTCGCTGCCTGCAGACAGGGTAGCAGTACTTGTAAAAGAATGGG
This sequence comes from uncultured Sediminibacterium sp., assembly GCA_964519475.1. GTDB lineage: Bacteria > Bacteroidota > Bacteroidia > Chitinophagales > Chitinophagaceae > Sediminibacterium. Next base: position 202,049 of record CAZFKE010000005.1, on the reverse strand, counting down.
GTTTTACAGAAAACGATCTATAATGATTATATGAAAAAAATACTTGTCATACTTTTCCTGGTTATCGCGGCTCAGTCTGTATCGGGTCAACCGATCAAAAAATTGAAAATAGGAGAGTTGCAGAAAATGATCGATACCAGTACCGTACCCTTGGTGGTTAATTTCTGGGCCACCTGGTGCGCCCCCTGCATTCACGAGATCCCATGGTTTGAAAAAAATGTGGCTGGTTTTGCAGATAAGAAAATAAGGCTGGTATTGGTTAGTATTGATTTCCCGGGTGAGTATCCTAAAGGGATTACGGATTTCGTGAAGAAGAACCATTATACATCCAGGGTTATCTGGCTGAATGAAACCGATTCAGACATGTTCTGCCCGAAAATAGACAAATCATGGGATGGCTCTATCCCCGTTACCTTAATGGTCAATAATAAGAAACATTACCGCCAGTTCTACAAACAACAATTACCTGAAGCCAAACTGGTTCAGGAATTGCAAAGACTAACCGAATAAATATTCATCAGGCCTGTTCCTCTTCTTCTTTTATTTTTTCAAGTTTTGCCAGCAGCTGAAGAGATACTGCCAGTGCCACCAGGCTCATCACAGCCATAATAATGCCCCAGGTACTTCCATACCGGATGCCGTCGGCCAGTGCATAACAGATCAGGAAAATAATGCCCAGGATAAGAAGGGTGCGGAGTGTAGGTTTATTTTTCAAATGCGTTTATTTTGGTTTTAATCGCTTTGATGCAAAGGGCCTGTATTTTCCATAAAACCCATCCTTTTTTTTAATCTCTTCTGTGGTGAAAAGAAACTCCAAAGCGAATGCGGTTACCTTACTAAACTGGATTCACCGCAGAGAACATGAGTGGCGGATTTTATGCAGAAGGGAGTTGATTCTCTTCTTTCAACCTGCGCTCTTCTACTTCGTTGGTCAGGTAAGTAATACTCACATTCAACTCAAACCCGATCAGCAGAATCAGGGAATTAAAATAGATCAATATCATAATGATCAATACGGTGCCTATTGAACCATAGATCTTATTATAACTGGCGAAGTTGTTTACCCAGTACGAGAACAATACCGTTGTAGCAAGGGTAAGAACGGAAGCGAGTATGGAGCCGGGTGATAAAAGATTCCAGCGCTTTTTAATGGAGGGAGCAAATTTATAAATGAAAGCGATCCCATAAAATAGCATGGTCAGGATAATCATCCATCGTAAACTGTTCCACCAGATGATGCGGGTATCTTTCTTTATTTTAAAAACAGTTTTCAGTAGATAGAGGAGCTGCTCTTTACCAAGAAATAATGCCAGTGAAGAAATCAGGATCAATATAATGAGGATAACGGTTAAGCGAATGGCTCTCCAACGCTGGTGTAAAAAAACGCGTTTATGTTCCTGTATCGATTTATCGAATGTGCGTATAATCCCGATCATTGCATTGGAAGCATAGAACATGAGCAATAAAAAACCAAACGAAAAGATGCCTACGTGCTGGTTGTCCAGCAGGTCATTCAGTATATTGGCGATAAAATGATAAGTACTCGAATTTGGTGTGATGTCTTTGAACAAGCCCAGTATCTCTTTTTGCAAACTATCGGGTTTAGGAAATAAAGGGATCAATGAAAACAGAAATAAGATCCCCGCAGGCAATGCCATGATGAGGTTAAAGGATATGGCTGCCGCCCTTTCATTCAATCCTACTTTATTGATCTGTTTCAGAAAGAAATTTACCACATCATATATCGGTATGCCCCGAAAACCCGGTACAACCCATGTTTTGCTTTTACGCAGAATATAGGCGATTGGCCACCAGCGGATAAGTATGCGTTCAAACCTTGTCAAGATGGTTATTTGTTTTGTTTATTTGCCATATAAAGATCCAGCGCTTTCTGATATGCTTTGGCATATTGACTGTGTTCTGAAAAATGACTGCTGAAATGATGATACCCGCTGAAATCACTCTTGGCAACAAAGAACAGGTAATCTGTTTTGGGTGCGTCCAGCACTATATCAATGGTTTTGGGTGAGGGTGTGCATATTGGCCCCGGCGGTAATCCTTTTCTGCGATAGGTATTATAAGGAGAAGGATTGAAAAGGTATTTCTCATAGATACGCGTTAAGGTAAAATCTTTCATCGCATATTTGATTGTAGGGCAGGCCTGTAAAGGCATGTTCTTATTCAACCGGTTGATATACACGCTGGCGATCTTGTATTTATCGCTGTCATAATTGGTTTCTTCTTCCACAATCGATGCCAGTATATAAACCTGTTCCGGTGAGAACTGAATGCTTTCTGCTTTTGCCAGGCGATTGTTCTTTTGCCAGAAAGCCGTTTTACTGTCAGATAGCTTACGGAAGATCCTGCCAAGGCTGGTATTCCAGTAAAAAGTATAGGTATCAGGAATGATCATCGTAAAAACGCTACTTGTATCCACACCGAATTTCTTCAGTGAATCATTTGAGTTCAGGTATTGCATTACAGAAGCCGAATCCGGTGCAAAATTCTTGCTGATGAGTTTAGCCAGGTCTTCCTTGGTTCTCAGTTTATTGATCACTAGGTTTACCTGTGCCAGCCTTCCGTTTTTAAGCATTCTAGCAATGTCCCAGAGACTTTGTCCTTTTTTTATCTCGTATTTGCCAGGTTTTATTTTATCCCAGACACCGGTTGCCGATGTTAAGACAGAGAAAATGACTCCACTGGTAACGATATGTTTTTTTTTCATATCGGCAATCACAGAACGTTTGTCTGTTTGTCCTTCACGAATAATAAAGCCCTGGCTTTTCTCACTAAATCCGGTCCCTGATCGCATGATGGCCCAGGCAAAAAGCACAGCCCCGATCAGAATGATTACGCTGATAAGTTTAACAGATTTTGACATGGGTTCAAATTAAATAAAAAACCCTGTCTGCAAATACAGACAGGGCATTTAAATAAAGTTATCGGTTTATTTCTTTACCGGCGGAGGTGCTGTTGTGGTTCCGGCAGGAGCGGAAGTGTTTACTTTCTGCAAAATGGAGTTATCTGTTCCGGTAGAAGAACCACTTTTCAGGAATAAAACAGAGAATATCGCAAGAAGGGCAATAATGCTTGCAAACAGCCAGGTACCTTTCTCCAGTACATCAGTTGTTTGCTTAACACCCATCAATTGGTTGCTGAAACCACCCACATTGGCAGATAAACCACCGCCTTTTGGGTTTTGGATCAATACCATAAAACCAAGCGCCGCAGCGGCAATCACAATCAGAATCAAAAACAAGATGATCATATTATATTCCTTTTAGTTGTTCTATTTTGGCAGCAAAATAACTGGATTTTTCAGGATTTAAGAAACTTAATTTGATCAGCAGTTGAACCGCCTTCTCTGTTTGCCCCTGTTTGATCAATACTTCTGCCATGGTTTCGGTAAGCACTTCCCTGCTTTCATTGGAAGTTTGGGCTGTTTGGGCCACAGCTTTCTCCATCTCCAGGTTAGCAGCCAGCTCTGACGGATTTACCTGTTTGATCTGTTTCAGCCAGTCGGTAAACTTTAATAAATGCCTGGTGAGCTTATCCTGTGGAATTGATGAAAGGTCTATTTTAATGCCTTGTGAAGCAAAATAGTCAATTGTATGCAGCCTTTGCCGCTCCTGTTCGATATCCAGTTTGGCATCAGCGGCGAGTGGTTTTTTAAATTCTGCCAGCTGACCGGATAACATGCCGGCTATTTTACTGTCGGAATCATCGGTTTCTATCGGGCTATCGGTTTCCGCACCTTCCGGCAGGGGCTCTTCTTCATCTTCCTTCTGTACTTCTTCTGCCTGGTCTATTTTCCGCATGATCTCTTTTACCGCTTCAACCGTGGGTACGGCTATTCCATCGGGTACCATCGTTAAGGGAAGGGCCGAAACTTTCGGTTCATGTGTGTTCTTTAAACCGTGCTGTAATTGGTAGGCAAGCCAAAAAGAATTGGAAAAATAGAGGTTTGCTTTTTGTGCCTGTGAAAGGGAACGCTCATTCTTGTCAATACCCAATTTGGAAGCAAGAAAATACTGAGCGGGTGCAAAATACGGGTATGCATCTGCCAGCTCGTGCAGGGTATCGGCTTTTAACTGGGATAGATCCAGTTTGCCTGATAAATGGAATAATGCTTTTTCCTGTGTTAAACTCATAGTCCGTTAGCTATCATTACCAGTTCGAAAAGATACGATTAAAGATATCATCTGTTAAACTTCTGACCACTTCATCCAGCAATTGCCCCTCGGCCTGTTGCAGGGATAGATTGGCGGAATAGTCGAAGGACCTACTAACGTCAAACTCATCAGTTTTATTTTCCAAAGTCTTTTTTAATACCATGTGCAGGGTTACTGTTAAGCGGTTGGTGGTAGCCTGCTGTGCATTGATACCAACGGTTTGGTTGGCATCATAGGTGGTAATGGTGCCGCTGATTACATAATGCGCGTCTTCACTGTTGGTACGGGTAAGTTTGGTGCTTCCGATGATCTTCTGCTGTATCTTATCGGTAAATTTCTGGCTCAGCTGGGGGTTAATATACCTTGCCCTGTTTTCTATGAACTTGATGTTCACCGTTTTCACTTCCGCCGGAATTGTTGCATTTCTGAAACTATAAATTCCGCAGGATGAAAACAGGAAGGATGCAAATAGCATTATACATATATGATGCGGCAAGTTCTTGGTGATCATGTTTAATGATTAATTTCTACGAATTAGTTTTTAATTAGGCTACTCGTCAATATCATACTCTTTCAGTTTCCGGTACAAAGTTCGTTCACTGATACCCAGATCCAGCGAGGCATCTTTTCTTTTGCCTTTATGTTTTTTCAGCGCTTTAATAATCAGTTCTTTTTCTTTATCCACGATATTCAGTGATTCTTCTACTTCTTCGTGTTGCTGTATATCATCTTCATGCAGTAATACCGGTTGCGATGAATGAGTTCCTGTGGAAAGATAAGCGGGTTGCATATTCCCTGCCGGGACAGTATTCGCGGAGGCGATCCCCGGCTGACCCTCTCCGTTGTTGTGAAAATCATTGACCAATGATTCCCTAGTAAAATTAGCTGCACTGCCCGCCAATGAAGGGTTTTGTAATATTTCGAGGAACATTTTTTTTAGTTCTGTCACATCTTTTTTCATATCAAAAAAAAGTTTGTACAGGATCTCGCGTTCATTGGCAAATTCACCGCTGGGTTGTCCGGCAAGCATCGGTAAGCGATTGCCTGCAGCTTCCGGCAAGAAGCGGCGCATTTCGTTCCCGGTGATCTGTGCACTGGTACTGAGTACAGAGATCTGCTCTGCAATATTCTTCAACTCACGCACATTGCCCTGCCAGCGATGGTTAATTAACAGGCTTTTGGCTTCCTCGTCAAGTTGAACGGGAGAGGTTTTATAACGTTCCGCAAAATCAACCACAAATTTTCTGAAGAGTAATAAAATATCTTCTTTCCTGTCGCGCAGTGAGGGTACGCGTATAGGCACGGTGCTTAAACGGTAATACAGGTCTTCCCTGAAACGGCCTTTTTGTGTAAACTCCAGCAATTCGCGGTTGGTGGCGGCGATCACACGCACGTCGGTCTTCTGCACTTTGGAAGAGCCTACACGGATAAACTCGCCGGTTTCCAGCACACGCAGTAAACGTGCCTGTGTACCTAAGGGCATTTCACCGATCTCATCCATAAAAATGGTACCGCCGCTTACGGTTTCAAAATATCCTTTACGGCTATCCACCGCACCGGTAAAAGCGCCTTTCTCATGACCGAATAATTCGGAATCAATGGTTCCTTCCGGAATAGCGCCACAGTTAACAGCAATAAAAGGGTTATGCTTACGCGAAGACAATGCATGAATGATCTGCGAAAATACTTCCTTACCCACACCGCTTTCACCTACGATTAATACCGTAAGATCTGTTGCAGCCACCTGCACGGCTGTATTCAACGCATAATTCAGCGCCGGAGAATTACCAATGATGCCAAACCTGTTTTTTATACTTTGTAAATCCATGTTTTTAATTAGTAATTAATAATGAGTAGTTAGTAATTGAGTTGGTTAGCTTTCGTAATCCGCACTGGGCTTATTACTAATTACTAACTACTCATTACTAATTTTTCCAAGCAGTGTTCCCGCAGTACAGGAATGAACATACACTTTCACATAATCACCTTTTTTCAAATCATAATTTTCCTTCGGAAATATGACTACTTTATTATGATCTGTTCTTCCATGCCAGTCCTGGTCGCTTTTTTTTGAATCTGCTTCAATCAATACTGTAAAGGTTTTGTTTACATCCCGCTGCATACTTTCTAGAGAATGTATTCTGTGCAAGGCAATGATTTCCTGTAATCTTCTTTTTTTTACTTCTTCCGGCACATCGTCTGTATATCTTTTCTCCGCAAGCGTTCCGGGCCTTTCGCTGTAGAAATACATGTAGGCAAGATCGTATTTACAGTATTCCATTAAGGAATATGATTCGCGGTGGTCTTCTTCTGTTTCTGTACAGAAACCTGTGATCATATCTGTGCTGATGCCGCAATCAGGCAAGACCTCACGAATCCGGTTTACTTTGGCTATGTACCATTCCCGGGTATAGGTGCGGTTCATCAACTGCAGGATCCGGTTGCTGCCGCTTTGTACAGGCAAGTGTATATAGTTGCAGATATTGTTGTACGCAGCCATGGTATGCAACACCTCATCCGTAATATCTTTCGGATGCGAGGTACTGAAACGAACACGCAAAAGGGGGGAGACCAAAGCTACTTTCTCCAATAGTTTAGCAAAAGTTACCGTTTCATCCTTACTTTCATCTATCCAGTAATAGCTGTCTACATTTTGTCCCAGCAAGGTTACTTCGCGATAGCCGGTATTGAATAACTGTTGTGTTTCTGCAATGATGGAATGTGCGTCACGGCTTCTTTCCCTTCCCCTGGTAAAGGGTACCACACAAAAGCTGCACATATTATTACACCCGCGCATGATGGATACAAATGCACAAACACCGTTACTGTCTAAACGGATAGGAGCGATATCCCCATAGGTTTCCTCCCTGCTTAATAAGACATTCACGGCTTTCTGCCCCGTCTCTGCTTCACCGATCAATGCGGGCAGACTTCTGTATGCATCCGGTCCTACAACCAGGTCTACCAGTTTTTCTTCCTCCAGTAATTTGGCTTTTAACCTTTCTGCCATACAGCCCAGCATACCGATGAGCATGCCCGGTTTTTTCTTTTTCAGGCTTCTGAATTCGGTGAGCCTTTTTCTGACAGTGAGCTCGGCTTTTTCGCGGATGGAGCAGGTATTGATCAACACCAGATCCGCTTCTTCTGCATTTCGGGTAGCGCCAAAACCTTCGCCTTGTAAAATTGATGCCACCACTTCACTATCCGCAAAGTTCATAGCACAGCCATAGCTCTCTATGTAAAAATATTTTTTGAAGAGCCGCTCCTCATGATTCAGGGGATTAAAGGCTTCGCCCTGACGTGTCTCGTCGTGAACTTTGCCTGCTAATTCCAATATTTCCATTCTTTCGAATTTTAGGTTGCAAAAATACTAAAATCAAGCGGTTAATGCCAGATTGTCAGCGGTTGTTTCGTGAAAATTCATCATAACCCTTAGTTTTGCGAGCAAATTTTGACAGGAATGCGGAAAATCCCCCTCTTTATTATTGCCCTGCTGTTGGTTCATTGTATGATGGCCCAGGATATTGTGGTGAATAAACTCAGAAATGAGACCTCCCGGACTATTAAGAAAGATGCGGATACTTCCATATGGAACTGGAAAACAGGTGGCCTAATGAGTTTTAACCTGGCCCAGGGCTCTTTAAGTAACTGGGCGGCGGGGGGTGATAATTTTTCCATGACCATTAATGCCTACTTCAATTATTTCTTTTTTTACCGCAAAGAACGCCAGAGCTGGGACAATAACCTGGATGTACACCTGGGCTTTGTTCAGTCTACCAGCATCGGAAGCCGCAAGAATGATGACCGTTTTGATTACCTGAGCAAGTATGGGTATAAAATGGATTCAGTGGGCAAATGGTATATATCCGGGTTGTTCAATTTCCGTTCACAGTTTTTTGACGGGTACACTTTTTCAAATAATGTGGGTGATTTTTCATCTTCCTTTTTATCACCGGCTTACCTGATATTTTCTGTGGGGTTTGATTATAAACCCAAACCTTCCTTATCTGTGTTCCTTTCGCCACTTACTTCTCGTTCAACCATTATTACCAATAATGTATTGGCTGCAAAAGGTGTTTATGGCGTGCCTGCCGGTGAGCATTCTTTGCATGAGATCGGTGCATTTGCAACGGTTAACTATAACAATACAGTTGCCAGGAATATTACCTACAAGGGCAGGATGGACCTGTTTTCCAACTATCAGACAGATCCGCAGAACGTGGATATCTACATGACCAATCTTTTCTCTTTCAAGATCAACAAATATTTCTCAGCCACGTATAGCCTTGACCTGATTTATGATGATAATATCCGTTTGTTTGGAGTTGATCATACTTCGCCGGGATTGCAGACCAAAAGCCTGATTGGTATTGGGTTCCTGATGCCATTGAGTGTAAGAAAGATCGTTCATAACCCGGTTGCCAGCAGTTAAGCGATTACTTTCAACAGGTGTTTGATCTTATTGGCTTTGTAGGTTAGATCGGAGTAATCTTTGTGCAGTATTGTTACATGTCCCATTTTTCTACCGGGCTTGGTTTCTTTTTTACCATACAGGTGAACGAATACATTATCCATCTGCAATACTTCGTGTAAACCTTCATATTTGGCAGGGCCGGTATACCCATCTGCGCCTAGAATATTAACGATAGCAGAAGGCAGGATAGGGTCTGTATTTCCCAAAGGCAATTGAAGCATAATACGCCAGAGCATATCGTATTGACTGGAGTAGTTGGCTTCAATAGTATGGTGACCGCTGTTATGAACGCGGGGTGCAGCCTCATTTACCAGTACTTCATCATGCTTGTCAACAAATAATTCGATGGCAAAGAGGCCGGGGCTTTTTAATTCCTTTACTACTTTGACGGCAATGCCTTCGGCTTTCCATAATATATTTTCCGGAAGCTGTGCGGGGCTGAGTTGGTAATCGAGCAAATTCCAGACCGGATCAAAGATCATTTCGGCCGGGGGGAATACAACGGTTTCTCCGTTATCACCCATCGCTACAATAATGGCAATCTCTTTTTTGATCTTTACTTTCTTTTCCAATACTGCCGGCGCATCAAAACCTTTGCTGATATCTTTTTCGGTTTCCAATACCTGCACGCCTTTCCCGTCATATCCACCTTGTCCGATTTTATGAACGGCCGGCAGAAAATCAAGATGCTTTTGCAGGTCGGTCAGGTTATGGGTTACCACGAAATCAGAACTAGGCACTTCGTGCTTTTTATAAAACTCTTTTTGAGTAATCTTGTTCTTGATGATACGTATAGCAGAAGGTTTGGGATACACCCGAACCCCTTCTGATTCCAATTCTTCCAGGGCATCTACATTTACCGATTCAATCTCGATGGTAAGTGCATCCAGGCCTTTTCCGAACTGATATACGGTGTCAAAATCTGTAATATCCCCTTTGGTAAAATGATGGCATAAGTGTGCCGCAGGGCATTGCGCATCATTTTCCAGTACATAGGTATCAACCGTATAATTGGCTGCTGCCTGTAATAACATTCTTCCCAATTGACCACCACCGAGTATACCAACTTTCATAGATGCGATTATGTGTGAAGCGAAGATAAGTAAAAGACGAGTTGGGTGTGAGGAGTAAGGAGTCTGGAGTATGGAGTGAGGGGGCTGGGGTATTTTTCAGGATTGGCAAATCCCAGAGTTCTCCACTTCAGACTTTTGGATTATTTCTTTAGTTTTGTACTGATGATTCCCGATTATCCCCATAAATTATTCGGCGACAAACGGTTTTGCTATTGTTTGCTGATGGAAGCTTTGGCCATGGATAAAAGCCAAACGCTTACGGCTAAAGGTTAAAAGCCGGCAGCTTTTGTATCTGCTTTATTCAGTCATTACTCAAAATGAATTTATGGGAACACTTGTACACAATACGCCTGTTGTATCTGCACAGGAAGACTTCCTGCCATTGCAGGGAACGGATTATATTGAATTTTATGTGGGCAATGCCAAGCAGGCAGCTCATTTTTATAAGACCGCATTTGGTTTTCAGAGCCTGGCTTATGCAGGGCCTGAAACGGGTAGGAAAGACATGGCCAGTTATGCGGTACGCCAAAACAAACTCATTTTTGTATTTACCACGCCTTTGCGAAGCCGGAATACCATAGCCGATCATATTTACCGGCATGGGGATGGAGTGAAAGTGCTTGCCTTACAAGTAGATGATGCCAGAGATGCCTGGAAGCAAACCACTGCACGCGGAGCTAAGAGTTATAGGGAGCCTTGTTCTTTAAAAGATGAACAGGGCGAAGTTGTGGTAAGTGGTATTGATACTTACGGCGAAACCGTTCACCTGTTTGTAGAGCGTAAAAACTATCATGGCATATTCCTTCCCGGTTACCGAAAATGGGAATCGAATTATCATCCTGCAGAGACCGGTTTATTGTATGTTGACCATTGCGTGGGCAATGTTGGCTGGAACCAGATGAACCGCTGGGTGAATTTTTATGAAGAAGTGATGGGCTTCCGTAATATCCTCACATTTGATGATAACGACATCTCTACAGAATACTCGGCTTTAATGAGCAAGGTGATGAGTAATGGCAATGGCTTTGTGAAATTCCCGATCAACGAACCGGCAGAAGGTAAAAAGAAATCGCAGATAGCAGAATACCTGGATTATTATGATGGCGAAGGTTGCCAGCATATAGCACTTGCCACCAATGATATTGTAAAAACCGTAACCGAACTGCAGGGCCGTGGCATTGATTTTTTAAAAGTGCCTTCTTCTTATTACGATGAATTATGGGATAGGGTTGGCCATATTGATGAAGACCTGACACCACTGAAAGAGTTGGGTATTCTGGTTGACAGGGATAATGAAGGTTATCTACTCCAGATCTTTACCAAACCCGTTGAAGACCGGCCCACTTTATTTTTCGAGATCATCCAGCGAAAAGGGGCCAAAAGTTTTGGAAAAGGTAACTTCAAGGCGCTTTTTGAGGCGATTGAGCGGGAGCAGGCATTGAGAGGGAATCTTTAAGGCGCAACCCTAAACAATTTCTTCCCCGTTTAAAACGTTATTTTAACGCATCAATCTTTGGTGCGTTTTTTATTTCATCTATTTTTGGTGCTATGAGGTTTGTCCTGTCCATTCTTTTATATGTGTTCTGCCTGCTAAAGGTTGAAGGGCAGATGTCTTTCATGAATACCCAACGACAGTACCCCAAAGTGGCTGCTGCAATCAAACAAAGAGAAGATTCGCTTAAAAAGCAATTGGCGGCCATGCATATTTCCTGGCCGGTGAAGCAGATCTATGTGCGCAGTTTTAAATACGACAGCCAGCTCGAGGTTTGGGTGCGAAACAGTAAAAATGAATCTTTTAAATTATTCAAAACCTATAAAGTGTGTGCATTATCCGGCGCACTTGGCCCGAAACGGATTGAGGGAGATTACCAAGTGCCGGAAGGTTTTTACTATATTAATCAGTTCAATCCGAAAAGTAATTATAACATGTCGCTGGGTTTGAATTATCCCAATGCATCCGATATGCTTTTGAGTGATTCCGCTAAACCCGGTAATGATATTTTTATTCACGGCAGTTGTGTAACAGTCGGTTGCATACCTATCAATACGCAGATCGACGAGTTGTATATTCTCGCTTCTTATGCGCATGACCAGGGTGAAGATTTTATCCCGGTTCATATTTTCCCCATTCGTTACAATGTAGAAAAAAGCCGGGAGTTCCTGGTAAAGACGAGTAAGGATGACCCGGATTACCAGCATTTTTCCGGCAGGTTGAAAGAGGTATTCGATTATTTTGAACAGAATAAAAAGCTGCCGCTGATCTCTATCAATAAGAAAGGGGAGTATGTGCCGCTTTTGTAAGGATTAGGAAGCATACAATACCTGAATCGTTTCTTGGGTTCTTTGGGTGAGTATGATATGTTTATCGCTTGTTAGTTCCTCAAAAATTTCCCTGTTATAATGCCGGATCGTGAGCAGGCTCAGGTCTTTCTCAACCTGCACGTCAAATAAGGCAGCCGCTGCCGATGCGAGTTGTTCTATTTTATCGGTACGGTTATCCACACAAATCTGCACGTTGATAGCGCCCGTTTGTATGAGATTTGGACGAAAATGCAATTTGGCAAACAGTTGATACAGCATACTCATCGGCTCGTCGCCCACAAAAGAAAAATCCTGGCTGTTTAAATGTATCAGCGCCTGGTTTTGTTTGATCACAATAATGGGCGGGAGGTTCTTACTGCTTTTTTGATGAATCACCGTTCGGGGTAAAGAGGGGTCCAGGAAACATTTTACGTATAACGGTATCCCTTTATTCTGCAGCGGTTTGATGGTTTTGGGATGTATTACCTGTGCTCCATAAAAAGCCATTTCAATTACTTCCGTAAAACTCAATTCACGGATCAGTTGTGCAGAAGCAAATAGTTTTGGATCGGCATTCATTACGCCCTCTACATCTTTCCAGATGCTCAGGCTTTCTGCCTTAAGTATATTTGCAAAAACAGCAGCTGTATAATCACTTCCTTCACGGCCAAGGGTTGTACTTTCATTATCATCTGTGCAGCCGATAAACCCTTGTGTGAGATAGATATGAGAATTACGATCTGTTGCCTGCCGGCTGTCTATCAGCATCTGAATTCTTCCTTCTGTAATATTCCAATTAATTCCTGCATCACGAAAAGTATTGTCGGTCCTGATCATGTCTCTTACATCCAACCATTCATTGGCAATACCCGTTTCATTCAGGTAATGGCTGATGATACAGGTGCTTAATAACTCGCCTACACAAACAACCTGGTCATAATAATAATCGTATTCGCGAACGGGTTTATCATGAAGCAGCCATTCTATTTCCGTAAAAAAATCGGACAGCTGGTCGAGGCATTCATTGAAATGGGTAACCAGCAGGTATTTTGAAAGGGTAATATGATGTTGTTTGATTGCCTCAAATAAATGCAGCGCTTCGTCTTTTTGGCCCGCAAAAAAGGTTTCGGCTACTTTCTCAAGGCTGTTGGTGGTTTTGCCCATGGCCGAGATGATGATCACCAAAGGCTGTTCCCGGTATTGTTTTAGGATGCCTGCCAGGTTCTGTATCCTTTCCACGCTGTTAACACTGGCTCCGCCGAATTTGAATACTTTCATTCCCTTACTATTGATAATGTCTGTTTTGACAAAACTAGGTTAATTCCACAAATCGGTTTGCAGATCTGTTAAAACAAAGTATAGCCTTTAATTGGTATGGTTGTTGTTTAACAGATTAAAATATTGATTATGCCCCAAACCCTTTCTATACAATCTTTCCTGAGTGTTTTCCTATTCATGGCTCTTCTTTCCTGCAGCCCGAAACTGTCTTCATCCGGCACTGCCCCTGCAAAATCAGAAAAAGTGGAAATAGCAGATAATATGGAGAGCGCTATCCTTCGTTATGTGAATGAACACCGCCGATCATTGGGATTGTCTTCCCTGGAGTTTTATGCAGAAGCCAACCGGCAGGCATTCCAGCATAGTAAGGATATGGCTAATGGCCAAACCAGTTTTGGCCATGAAGGCTTTGATCAGCGGATGCAGGTCATCAAAAATAAATCAGGATGGATAACGGCTTCTGCCGAAAATGTAGCTTATGGCCAGCTTTCTGCCAGAGAAGTGGTAAAGGGCTGGCTCAACAGCCCGGGTCATAAAAAAAATATAGAGGGCAATTACCGTTTTACCGGTATTGGCCTGTATAAAGACAGGAAGGGGGTTATCTTCTTTACGCAGATATTCTTCAGGAATTAGATCGGTCTTCTGTGTGTTTTATACATGTTCCTTTGATAAAATTTATCGAGCGGATTACTAGTCCCTCCCTAACTTTATCGAAATGATTGCCGCATGATCGTAAACAGGAACATCCTCACC
>CAZFKE010000005.1:49868-187988 GCA_964519475.1 uncultured Sediminibacterium sp. | reverse complement strand
TCTTTATGAGTGTTAACAGAAAAATCCTCACACTGGATGAATTTACCCTCACGCAACTCCGACAGTTTCCATCCGCCACAGGCGAGTTAAGCCGCTTGCTTCGCGATCTGGCCCTTGCCGCCAAACGAGTAAATGTAGAAGTAAGCAAAGCCGGACTGGTAGATATATTGGGTGATGCCGGATCAGTGAACGTGCAGGGGGAAGACGTTAAAAAGCTAGACATATTTGCCAATAACCAGTTTATGGGTGTGTTAAAACACGGTATTAGTTGTGCCGGTATCGGGAGTGAGGAAATGGATGATTTTGTGGTGTTTGATGATGATGTAAGCAACCACAGTAAATATGTTGTGCTTTTTGATCCATTGGATGGTAGCGGCAATATTGATGTAAATGTTTCTATCGGTACCATTTTCAGCGTATATCGCCGGGTAAGTGAATTGGGTAAGCCCTGTACCAAAGAAGATTTTTTACAACCCGGTAATAAACAGGTAGCTGCGGGTTATGTAGTGTATGGTTCCAGCACAATGCTTGTGTATGCGACCAGAAGGGGTGTGAACGGATTTACGCTTGATCCCTCTATTGGCGAATTTTCATTGAGTTATCCCGATATCAAATGCCCTGAAACAGGGAAATTTTATTCTGTTAATCATGGAAATTTTTTCCAGTACGATGAAGCGGTCCGAAAATACATTAATGGCTGCCAGCAGAAAACAAAAGAAAATGGGGGCCCTTATACACAGCGTTATATTGGCAGTATGGTGGCAGATGTGCATCGTAACCTAATCAAGGGCGGCATATTTATGTACCCGGGCACGCGGGATAAGCCCAAAGGAAAACTGCGTCTGTTATATGAAGCCAATCCATTTGCCTTTATTGTGGAAGTAGCGGGAGGCTTGGCTACCAACGGCAAACAAAGGATATTGGATATTCAGCCTACAGAACTACATCAGCGTACAGCCTTATTTATTGGCAGTAAGAAAATGATGCAGGAACTGGAAACATTTACAGGATCAATAAAATAAACGAATGAAGCCCATTTTTTTTCTATCCTTTCTGTTGATAACAGGTTTCTCAGTAAAAGCGCAACAAAAAATAGACACGGGAGGGATGACTTATTTTGTTAACCCCAAACCCAATACGATTATATATCATGATACGATCTTTACCGGTAAAAAGCAGTTTGAACAGCTTTTTTACCGTACGGGAGATATTAACCTTGTGCGGCTTGTTGAAAAACATCAATCCAATAAAATTGCCGGACAGGTTCTGGGTTTTGCAGGGACCCTGGCAACGATCATGGGTATCAGGAAGCTTTCATCATCAGATGATAACAAAAACAGCGGCTGGGCCATTATTGGCGGAGGGCTGGCCGTAACGATTACCGGAGGGTATTTGACGCTTATGGGGCAAAAAAATCTTCAAATGGCCGTAATTTTATTCAATAAACAAAATCATACGGCAGCATTTGGCTTAGGCGTTGCGGATAAACAGGCCGGTTTGGTTTTTAAATTATAATGTATGAGCAGAACAATCATCAGTGTAAAAGACCTTCGTAAACATTACGGCGATTTTGAAGCTGTGAAAGGTATCAGCTTTGATGTTGAAGAAGGAGAAATATTTGGGTTACTTGGCCCTAATGGTGCGGGAAAATCCACCACCCTGGAGATCATTGAAACCTTACGGTCGAAGACTGGCGGAAAAGTGTGGGTTGACGGGATGGACTTAGATGAATCGCCTAATCAGATCAAGAAAATTATTGGGGTGCAGTTACAAACATCCGGTTTTTATCCTTTGCTTAACCTGGTAGAATTGATCCATCTCTTTGCAGGATTGTATAATGAAGAAGTAGACCCTTTGGCATTATTGGATAAAGTGAACCTGCGTGATAAGGCCAAATCGAAATTCAAAGAAATGAGCGGGGGGCAGAAACAGCGGTTTTCAATCGCCACAACTTTGATCAATCGACCCAAAATTATTTTCCTGGATGAACCCACTACGGGACTCGATCCCCAGGCAAGAAGGAATTTGTGGGATCTGATCAGGGATATCCGCAGCCAGGGCACAACTGTGATCATTACCACGCATTATATGGATGAGGCAGAAGTCTTGTGCGACAGGGTAGCCATCATAGACAGCGGAAATATTATTACACTCAATTCTCCGGATAAACTGATTGATGAGCTGGTGGCTAGCGGGTTTGAAAAACCAAAAGAAGTAAAGCAGGCCAACCTGGAAGATGTATTTATCCATATGACAGGCCATGTGTTGAGAGAGGCATAAAGTAACTTGGATGAAAAGATGGTTGAACGGTTATGATTTTTTATTAACTAAAAGATATTCGATGACAAACGATCCGCGTTACCCGATTGGGAAATATGAACCACAAGTGTTTTCTATAGAACAAAAAGAAAAATGGTTGCTGGATATTAAATTTTTGCCCAAAGAACTGGAACGTTCTGTGTTGAACCTGGACGCTGCCCAGCTGCATACAGCCTACCGCGATGGGGGATGGACGATTCAGCAATTGGTACACCATGTGGCAGACAGCCATATGAATGCGTATATAAGGTTTAAACTGGGACTTACAGAAAGCAACCCTACGATTAAGCCTTATGAAGAAAAAGAATGGGCTTTATTTCCTGATAATGAATTGCCGATAAATATATCCCTCACATTATTACATGCATTGCACCAGCGCTGGTATATTGCCATTAAAGATATCCAGGATGCCGATTGGGAAAGAACCGTAGTACACCCGGAACATGGTAGGCAAATGAGCTTATGGTTTTTACTGGGATTATATGCATGGCATGGCAAACACCATACTGCACACATTACTTCTTTACGGGAGAAAAAAGGCTGGTAATCAAAAATGAATATGGAAAGAGATTTACGATGGAAGATGTTGTCTTCTCAATATGTTTTTCGCGACAGGTGGTTCCAGGCGAGGGCAGATAAATGTCAGTTCCCGGATGGAAGAATTATTGAACCTTATTATGTTGTTGAAGTGCCCAATTGGTGTAATGTGATAATCGTTACCAAAGACGAAAGAGTTATACTGGTTCGGCAATACCGTTATGCTGCTGATCTCACCACATACGAATTGCCCGGTGGTATTATCGAAAAAGACGAAGAGCCGGTACATGCAGCAAAACGTGAGATGGAAGAGGAAACCGGGTATACTTCTGATGAGATAGACTTCCTGATGCAGGTTTCCCCCAATCCCGCGCTTAATAACAATACGGCTTATTTCTATCTTGCCCGCAATGCTTATCCTATAACCCACTCAAAAAGTATGGATCCGTTTGAGGATATAGATGTGTATTCTCTCTCAAAACCTGCAATCATACAATTGCTTAAGGAAAACAAAATGCAACATGGCGTTCAGGTAGGCCCTTTATATGAAGCCTTGATAAAACTGGGATGGCTTCAGTTTACATAGTTACTTCACCTACTAAAAAAACACTTCCGCAAACCAGTATCATATCATCTTTATGAGCATGGCTTAAGGCATTTTGAATTGCCTCATTCACATTTTTAAAGAGGGCACCTTTTAATCCAAAACTTTCTGCTTGTAGCTGTAAACTTTCAGCCGTTAATGCCCTTGGAATTTGCGCTTGCGTAAAATAATAGGAAGCTTGTTTAGGTAATAATTTCAAAACCGTATCAATCTCTTTATCTTTTACCATGCCGATAATAATATGGAGATGATGATAGTTCGATAATTCTATCTGTGTTTTGATCTGTGCCATACCGTCTGCATTATGGCCTACATCAAGTATCACCACAGGATTGTGATGAATTACTTCCCAGCGGCCATGTAAACCTGTAAGCGGTTTTATTTTAGGCAAGGCTTTCTGCACAATGGCGTTATCTGTTTTCCATCCCATCAAATGAAGTTGGTGTGCAGCTTCCAGCACCGTTATAAGGTTTTTTGTTTGATAGATGCCCGGTAAGTCTAGACGGTAATGATGATGAGTATCTGTTTTTTTATCGGATACTTCTACGGTTAATTGATGATGTTCGTATTCCCAGCCCACTACATATCTTTCCTGCTGCGCATAAATGACCTGCGAAACTGCTTTGTTGGCAGACAGGTCTGCGGCCTTGCGCTCAAATACATTTTTGGTTTCCGGGATCACTTCGCCAATCACAACGGGTACCCCCTGCTTAATGATCCCCGCTTTTTCAAAGGCAATTTTTTCCAGGGTATCGCCCAGTAAATTCATATGATCCCAGCCAATATTGGTGATGATACTTAACTCGGGTTGAATAATATTGGTGCTGTCAAATCTTCCTCCCAAACCCACTTCAATTACGGCCACATCCACTTTCATCCTGGCAAAATAATCAAAAGCCATGGCAACCGTGATCTCAAAAAAAGAAGGTGCTATCTCATCAATCAGAGGTTGTATGCGTTGTGTAAAATCAACCACAAATGATTCCTCGCATAAATGCCCGTTCACTTTTATCCTTTCCCGGAAATCCTTTAAATGCGGTGAAGTGTATAAACCGGTTGTATACCCTGCTGTTTGGAGAATGGCTGCCAGCATATGGCTGGTAGAACCTTTGCCATTGGTTCCTGCTATGTGAATGCTTTTAAATGTGTTTTGCGGATTACCCAAAGCTTCACATAACCGGATCGTATTGGTAAGATCTTTTTTAAATGCAGCCGCTCCGATACGACTGAACATCGGCAGCTTGTTAAAAAGATAAGACAGGGTTTCGGAATAGGTCATAAGCTGCTGCAAATATGCAACAATATTTAACCCCTTAGTTTGAAATTGAAGACCAATGTGCCGGTTTGTTCTTCAGCATTGCCGCTGTTCAGTTTTAAACTACGGGCTTTTCGTAAAGCAATATTGCGGATATTTTGATTGGTGGTAGTTGTGCCGCGCTGATTAACAATAGCCATGGTTACATTACCCGCCTTATCAACGGTGATGTCTACGGCTACTTTTGCATTCTCGTTAAAATCATCTTCAAAAGAAGGAAGTTTGGTAATCCTGCGTCCGTTCAATCCACTGCGGATACTAACACCGCCACTGCCACCGCTTCCTCCATTGCCACTGGCGGCATTTCCTTTATAACTGTCTGAGTTAGGGTTGCCGTTTGGATTGCCCTGGTCACCTTTACCGCCCGCAATTCCCTGGTCTTTTACGCCGTTGTAACTATCGGCCCGGTTACCACTGGTTGTTGTACTGGTACCGCCTTTAAAAACCGCTTTGGGTTTAGGGGGCGCCGGCGTGGTATGGGTTATGGTTGCCGATGTCGGCTTCTTTACAACGGTTGGTGGATTGACAACGGGCTTGGTAACAACTTTTGTTTTTGTATTGTTTACGGCAGGTGCATCCGCATCCGCATATTCATCTGTTTTGATCTTAGGTTGCGGTGTATTATCCTGAACCGTTTTGGGTGGAGCAGTTTTCGGGTCTTCTGTGATGGAAGGTTCTCCAGGTATTTTGGGTGCCGGATTGCCTAACCCCGTTTCGCTATTACCCAGATTTACTTCAATGCCTTCTCCAAAATCGGGTGGAGGAATGTTGGGTAAGGTCCATTGCAAAAAAAAGAATAACAGGAACAACAGCATACAGATCATTCCGGTGTAGGCGGATGCTTTGAGGTTCTTTTCTTTTTCAAAACTGACTGACATGGACTGTGTATTGCTCATATCAAATGTACAGGTATCATAACCGGTTAAATAGAATGTTGAAAATTACAACCCATTGTGAAGGGTAATCCACTTTTTGGGTATAAAGAAAGGTTAAGGTTTGAAAGCAGGGTTTATGAACAGATATGGACTATAGAAATAAACGAATCAACCGGTGCACCGTTACGTAAAGAAAGCATCATATCCAAAACGAAGCAAAGTAACCGTTATAATGATGAGAAAGAAAACACGGATGAACCGGTTTCCTTTGGCAATGGCCAGCTTGGCGCCTAAAACGCCCCCTATACCATTACAAATGGCCATGGGAATGGCAATACTCCAGAGAATACTTCCTTTTAACAGAAATAAAATGATTGACCCAAAATTGGTAGAAAGGTTAATGAGCTTGGCATTGGCGCTGGCGTGTAAGAAGTCAAACCCTAATACACTGATAAAAGCCAGCACAAGAAAACTTCCTGCACCGGGGCCGATAAATCCATCATAAAAACCAATACCTATACTGATCAGCAATGCATAACCCAATGCTGTTTTTCCGGAATGTGTTTGATGGGTATGCTGGCCGAAATTCTTTTTTGAATAGGTATAGATAGCTACAATGATCAGTACAATAAAAATAATGGGCTTCATAAAACGGTTACTGACCAAAGTAAGTACTTCCGAACCGGCAAAGGCAGCAATGAAGGCAGATGCACACATGATGGATGCCAGACACCAGTTAACGGTTACATTTTTTACATATTGAACCGTTGCAAAAGAAGTGCCTGAAAAGGAAGGGATCTTTAAAGAACCGATAACCGTAGAAACCGGAAGTTGCGGTAATAAAATCAGGGAAGCCGGTGTTTGTATCAATCCGCCGCCACCCACAATGGCATCTACAAATCCCGCACTGAAAGCAAACAGGCAAAGCAAAACAAGGGTGTATGTATCCATAGTTTATGGCAAGATAAGTGTTGATCCTATTCTGTTGGTTTTCGCCTGATGTATGTATTGGCCAATACCAATCCAATGATCACCAATGCCCCACTAACGAGATGAATGCTGGTAAATTCCTCACCCAGAAAAATAACGGCTTCAAACGTGCTGAAGACAGGAGTGAGATTGCCAAACAGAACGGTTCTTCCCGCACCCAGTTTATGCAAGGCAATGTTCCAGCAAAGAAAGGCCGTTACAGAAGTACCTGCCCCTAAATATAAAATGGCTCCGAACAGCGGCCAGCTCCACTGTGTGGGTTTCCCTATACATAATTCAACTAAAAAGAAAGGGAACAACATACAGGTACCCAATGCAAAGATCACAAACAGGAAAGTTAAAGCAGAAAGGGTATTGGGTTTCTTGCGCACTAGAATATTGTAAATAGCAAAAGCCAGCGCGCCTGCCATCACCCAAAGATCACCTCTTGAGAAATGAAAGGATGCCAATACCTGCAAGCTTCCTTTTGAGAGTAAGATAAGTATGCCGCTGATACAGATGAGTATGCCCAGAATACGAAACAGGCTAAGCTTCTCTTTTAAGAAAATCACTGCCATTATGGTTGCAAAAATGGGAGAGGATGTGGTACCGATTAATGCTAAATTGATGGCGGTGGTATAATGACCCGCCACATAAATAAACGTATTAAATAATGCAATACCTGTTAATGCAACCCATCCGAGATATGTGAGCTGGGGAATAACCATCACTTTTTCAGCTTTGAATTTTTTCCAGGCAAGAGGTGTCATGATAATCGTTGCGGTAAACCAACGATAAAATGCTAAACTCACCGGTCCGATCTGTTGGTTTACGCCCCTTGAAATAATAAAATTACCCGACCAGATAACCGTTGCCAGCACAGCCAGTGATATTCCGATGTAGATATCTTTTTTGGGATGGGTTTGTAACATGGTTCGATTTGATAAACAGATATTTTTCACGCGAAGCTGCTAAGTAAAAAAGACGCTAAGCGCTTTTTGTTCCATCTCGTGAAATATTTTTTGATCCGGGTATTACCTATACAATTCCCCACCCGCAAAATCATGTGCATAATCCCCTTTGATTCTTTCCATAGAGGGATTGAAGTAGCCGAATTTCAGTTTGGGAAATTCCTCCTGTATCAGTTCCATTAATTGTTTTACACCCAGCATTTCACCGGTTTCATTCACGCCGATCCTTCCCATATACCAATCAGGATCAATATTGAAATTTCGCCACTGGATCATACTTAAATCGGTATCGATAATGAGTTTGCGGAGAGCTTCATATTCCTCCACACTATCTGTCATGCCCGGGAAGACGAAATAATTAATACTTGCCCATCCGCCATAACTGCGTACTACTTTCAGGCTTTCCACAATATCTTCAAACTGGTAATTGTTGGGGCGGTAATAAGGCTCATAAATATGTTTTCTTGCCGAATTGGTGCTTACACGGATACTGTTCAGGCCTGCTTCACACAAAGCTTTTACGGCATCAGGTTTAGAGCCGTTGGTATTGATATTGATATTGCCTTTGCCTGTATGTTTTCTGATTTCTATAATGGCTTCGCGGATAGTTTCCCACATCAATAAGGGTTCACCTTCACATCCCTGCCCAAAACTGATGATGGGGAATGGGGCATTCAACAGATGGGGAACGGTAAACTCCACTATTTCTTCTGCTAAAGGTTTAAACGTAAGCCTGTCCTGTGTGGATACGATGGTTTCTTCTTCCGGCTGAAAAGAGATACAACCGATACAGTTGGCATTGCATGCCGGAGAACTGGGTACAGGGCATTCCCATCTGCCCAATGAAAAGTTTCTTGCTGCCGGACAATGATACGTCATGCAACAGTTTTCCATTAAATGTTTTACCAAACGATTTTCAGGGTAAGCCGCTAATAAATATTTTGTGCCTTGCTGTATTTTATCCTCATCATACCCTACAGATTCCTGGCGGATATCTTTTTCAATGCGCAGGGCAGGAACATAGTTCACGCCATTCAACCAACCTACCGCCGTATAACAAAACAAAGGAAGGGTAGGTGCATCCGGTAATGTTTCAAAAGCGGCAATATATAAACCGGTATGCGCCGGCGGAATAAAAGCCGCAACAGCCCAGCCTTTTTCGCATAAACGCATTTCGCCGGTAACCACATCAATGCCAATACCTCTGCGGCCGGGCAGTTCATATAAATTGCCGCCATCGGGTAGTGCTATCCATTCGTCTGTAGGAACAGGAAATGCATCCCAACCCGCACGGCCTGCCGTATATAAACTGGTATCCTCAAAAATATTTCCTTCTCCATCCGAATACAACAGGTAAGGTGATTGGTTTAATGCCATTTGATTTGTGTAAATAAAAAATGCTTTTAGCTTTCAGCGTTATGCTTTAGGATGCTTTCAGTTTGGAAAGGCAAAACTCGTTAAATTCCTGCTCTTCTTTTGCAGAAGTATCCGATTCAACCGGTTTCTGGATGAGTGTATTGTTTTTGAAATCCAATGTTAAGATGCCATCTTTCAACACCACGTTGCTGGTCTGCGCCCAGGTATAGGTTTTTCTGGGAAGTGAATTCACAATGATCCCTTCATTATCAAATGCGATCTCCTGTGGAAATTTTACCTGTTTCTCAGATACAACGGCAAGGAAATACAATATCGTCATCCAGCTTGCCCCGGATATAATGGCCCACCCGATAGCTGCCATTAATAAACCCAAACGATAGTAGGGGACCTCATTCTTATTATGTTTTATATAAGTAAGCACTAACCATACTAAAATGCCCACGCTTAATAAAGCAAGCGTAACGGTTACCCTGTTAAGTCCCCAACCATAGGTAACAGAGAGAAAATAGCCAAATACGGCAATGGATACCAGCAGCATTAAGCGGCTGATCAAATCCACTAATACATAGCTTGGCCTTTTTAATACTATAATGTAATCGTATACTTTCATCAATCTTTTTTAGGAATGGTTATTCACCAGTAAATTACACAAACGCCATAAAGTGCGGGCTCCTACATTGCTGTCCCAGTCGGTCTGGCCTACGCCAATTTCCACCAGGTCAAAGCCAATCAGCTCCCGGCCACTGTCACTAATCTTCTTAATCAGGAAGGCGATCTCTTCTATTTCAAATCCGCCAGGAACCGGGGTTCCGGTATTCGGACAAAGTTTTCTATCCAACCCGTCAATATCAAAACTGATATACACTTTATGCGGTAAATGATTAATGATCTCATCTGTAAGCTGTTTCCATGTTTCACCTCCATAAGCCCTTTCTTTGATCGCTTTATCCAGGTAAGTGATCACACGGTAATTGCTGTTACATACAAAGTCCCATTCTTCTTCACAGAAATCTCTTACACCCACCTGTACCAGTTTTTCCAGTTCGGGTATTTCATTTAACGCATTATACATGATAGACGCATGCGAATATTTGAAATATTCGTAACTCTTACGGAGATCGCAGTGCGCATCAATCTGTAAAATGCCAAATGCGCCATGTTTCTCGCTCAGCGCTTTCAGGTAGCCCAACGGCGTACTATGGTCCCCTCCTAAAATACCCACCAGTTTACCGCTTTCCAGCAGATTTTTGGTTTGTTCATATACCCACTGGTTCAGCATCGCACTGCCTTCATTGATCTCTTTGAGGCTTTTGCACATGAACTTATTCTTTTCTACTAGTTCTCCCTTGGAAATATAATCGATATATAATTCAGCTTCTTTACGCAGGTAATCGCTTTTCATCAGTATGCGCCTGTCAACTTCGCGCATAAAAAATCCTTGTTTCCAGCCCTGTTTGCCATCCCAGTCAAGGATATCTACCTGCTTGCTGGCTTTGTACACATGCTCTGCCGCGCGCGATGTACTGGCGCCATAGCTTACGGTTACTTCCCAGGGTATGGGTAATATCACTAAACGCGCTTCTTCTTCTGAAAAGGGAAGGCCAAAAATATTGTTATTGGGATTGCCTACGGCATTGGGATCGAACTGGGATAGATCTGACATAAAGATTGCTTGAAATGCAACGGGCGCAAATTTATAGCAAAGTTGGGAGTTAGCGCTTTGAACTTTACAAAACCGCCGATCTATGTCATAAACTTCTACCGAAATGTTGTTTTTGGTCTACTTTTGCGGTGAAAAATCAAGAAATGAAGAAGACGCATATTATCCTGCTTGTTTGCATAGCCGCAGCTATTGTGGTACTGATCAGTTATACCGGCGATCTTACCACTTACGAAACCATCGCTTCAGCCCGGCAGAAAGAAGGCAGATTTGTGAACCTGATTGTGAAAATGGATAAAGGGCAACCCCTTGAATATGATGCAGTTAAGAATCCAAATTATGTAAGTTTTGGAGCAGTGGATTCTTTGGGAAACCATATCAAAGTAGTATATCATAACAATAAGCCCACGGATATGGAAAAAAGTGAACGTATCGTATTAAAGGGCAGGGTACAGGGCGATCATTTTGAATGCAAGGATATTCTGCTGAAATGCCCTTCCAAATACAAGGATGATCCCAAAGCCGCTCAGAAAAATTTACAGCAGACAAGTTCTTAGTCTGATCAACATTTATCTCCGATTCCTGTTAAGATAAGCCAACTGCATTACCCACTGAATCCATCTACATGAATTATACAGGCGAACATTTATTTCCCGGACAACTTGGGCATTTTTTTGCAGTACTGGCTTTGATCGTTTCGCTGCTGGCTACGATTGCTTTTTATAAAGCCAGCCGTTTGCAGGGTTCCCCCGACCAGGCTTCCTGGATCCGTTTGGCGAGAATCGCTTTTTTGATAGAAACGATCTGTGTGCTGGGTTCTTTTGCCACACTGTATTATATGATCTCCCATCATATGTTTGAATACAAATACGTATTCACACACAGCGATAAAAATTTACAGACACAATACCTGTTTGCCTGTTTTTGGGAAGGCATGGAAGGTAGTTTCATGTTATGGAGCTTCTGGCATTGTGTATTGGGATGGATATTGATACGTACAGCCAAAGAATGGGAAGCAGGTGTAATGACCGTAATCAGCTTTGCACAATTCTGCATAGCCACCATGTTGATCGGCATTTATGTGTTTGATGTAAAAATCGGTATTGAGCCATTTATTCTATCAAGGGCAGAAGGCTTTTTTGATATGGCACCTATCTTTAAGGACATTAATACGGGTGCACTCCGGCAGGATTATATTAGTTTGATAAAAGATGGAACCGGGTTAAATGTATTGTTACAAAATTACTGGATGGTGATACATCCGCCTGTATTGTTCCTGGGTTTTGCTTCTACCATTGTCCCATTCGCATTCGCCTTTGCCGGATTGATGAAGAAAGACCATAGCTGGACCAAGCCTGCACTTCCATGGGCATCATTCTCAGCGGCCATACTGGGATTGGGTGTAATGATGGGCGCGGCCTGGGCTTATGAGAGTTTATCTTTCGGTGGTTACTGGGCATGGGATCCCGTGGAGAATGCTTCCCTGGTGCCCTGGCTTACGTTGGTGGCAGGTATTCATACCAACCTGGTGTACCGGAATTCAGGTTATTCTTTACGAACAACTTATTTGTTCTACATCATCAGTTTTGTACTTGTATTGTATTCTACCTTCCTAACAAAGAGCGGCATATTGGGCGATACTTCTGTACATTCCTTTACCGATCTGGGAATGAATTTTCAACTGGTATTGTTTGTACTTGTCTTTTTGGTTCCGGCATTATTCATGTATTTTAAAAATTATAAAAATATCCCGGCTATACAAAAAGAAGAGAGTACATATAGCCGTGAATTCTGGATGTTTATCGGTTCTTTGGTTTTGTTCCTGGCAGGTATGGTGATCAGCGCCAAAACTTCTACGCCTGTATTCAATAAATTATTTGGCACCAAAATAGCGCCACCGGAAGATGCGGAGTTTTCTTATAACCAGATACAGATTTTTGTTGCCGTAGTGATCGGTTTATTAACGGCCATCACTCAATACTTCAAATACAAAGACACGCCGAAAGAATTTTTTGGGAAGAAAATACTAATCCCAACAGTTATCGCAGTGCTGATCAGTCTTGCAATCAGTTTCTTTGGTAATATCAGTTATGATAAAAAAGGCCCTGGTTTTCTTTTTGCCATACATCTTGCCATCTTCGCCGCTGTGTATTCTGTAGTGGCTAATGCTTCATATATATGGCTGGGATTAAAAGGGAAGATCAAAGCGGCAGGTGCTTCCGTGGCTCACGTGGGTTTTGGCCTGGTATTGGTCGGTATTCTCATTTCATCAAGTAAGAAAACGGTATTAAGCTGGAATACAACCGGTGTAACCGTTTTACAGGCTGATACAAAAAACAGTAAGAACCCTGTTGGCGATCCTGCAGAAAATATTACCCTGTTTAAAAGAGTACCCACAGACATGGGTAAATACATGGTAACCTATGTAAAGGATACGATGAACCCTGAAGACAGGAAACGGTATTTCGACATCAACTTTACAGCCAAAGACAGTAAAGAATCTTTCAGTTTATACCCGGATGTGATCAAACAAAATAAAGGTGGGGAAGGTTTCTCTGCCAATCCTGCAGCGCAACATTATTGGTATAAAGATATTTTTGTGTACATCACTTCTTTCCAGGAAAACAGCCGTGAGGATACGGCCAGCTTCCACAGCCGCGAAGTAAAACCGGGAGACACTTTGTTTTATGGAAATGGATTTATCGTATTAAATAAAGTGGATAAAAATCCGGAAGAACAGAAAAGCAAATACAAGGATGATGAGACAGCTGTTTTTCTCGATATGTCTGTAATCACAAAAGATGGCAGGCGCTACTCGGTGAAGCCGGGTATCGCCATCAAAGGCACAGACCAGTTTCGTAACCTTCCTGATACGGTTGTTTCGCAGAGCCTGGTTTTGCAGTTTAATAAAGTAACGGATAAAGACAAAGGTATCCTTGAGATCGGTATCAAAGAAAGCGGCGCCATTACAGACCTGATTACCCTTAAAGTATACGAATTCCCGATGATCAATATCCTCTGGTTGGGCGTGGTAGTCATGGTGATTGGTTTTATCATGTCGGTTTACCAGCGGCTCAAAGCCTCCAAAAGGGGTGATTTGCGTGTTTCTTAACAAGCTGATAGGTTACTTTTTGGCCACAGACAGCATTAATAAGCGAAGAAGTGTCTAATTTTAAACCGGCTTGAAAAGTGTATTCAAACATATCATTTTTATTTTTTGTCTACTGGCGGGGTTGATAACCATGCCCGAAACAAAAGCGCAGCAACATGGTGTATACGACACCCTGAAAGTGTTTGCCTATGTTACGGCAGGAGGGGATACCATTCCTTCCAGTAATTTACCGCCTGTTCTGGTGTATGGCAAGATGACCAGACAATGGAAGAATTACTGGGCGGATTGGACAAGGCTGCGTAATGCGGTATATGTTACGTATCCTTATGCAAAAGCGGCGGGAAGGATCATGAATGAGATCAATGCCAAGTTGGTAAATGTAACGGATCGCAAGCAACGAAAAACGATCATTAAGAACCGGGAGAAGGAATTAAAGAAAGAGTTTACGGATAAGCTTACGCAATTATCCATTTACCAGGGAAAAGTGTTGATGAAACTCATCTATCGCGAAACAGGTAATAACTGTTACGAGATCATTGATGAATACAAAGGCTTTATCAGTGCCGCTTTCTGGCAAACCGTTGCCATCGTGTTCGGCAGTAACCTGAAACAGAATTATGACCCTGTTGGTAAAGACCTTGATATGGAAAAGATCGTACGGGATGTAGAAAAAATGTATGGCTATAGTAAGGGCTAGGAATGATGTTTTTGATTTATGCCTCTGCATAAACGCTGCTACTCGGCGCCTCCACGGTAAAAAATCTCAACAATAGCTTATATACCCAATCTTAAAACCCTCGTTCAATAGGTTATGGGCTAAGTGTATTTTCTCAATGCATCCGTAAACATCATTCTGCTAATCATCCTCGCCCCCAAACTTTCCAGGTGTTCTGTATATACCTGGCAGTCTATTAAATGCACCCCTTGTTTTTGTAATTCGCGCACATAACTAATAAATGCAAATTTGCTGGCATTACTATGTTTGCTGAACATGCTTTCTCCAAAAAAAAGTTTACCCATGCGTATGCCGTAAAGTCCACCTACTAATTTTCCGTCGAGCCAGGTTTCTGCACTGTGCGCAATGCCGAGTTTGTGTAATTCTATAAAACTTAATTCCAGTTCATCTGTGATCCAGGTACCATCCTGCCCTTTACGTTCCAATGCTTTACAGAAGCTGATCACTTCTGCAAAAGCCTTATTAGTGGTAAAATGAAAATTTCTTTTTTTGATAATGGTTTCCATACTCTTGCTCACTTTCAATTCCTCTGGAAACAAAACAAACCGTGGATCCGGGCTCCACCATAACGGCACCTCGCCATCATACCAGGGGAAGATGCCATGTTTATACGCCAATAAAAGCCTGTCAACACTCATATCTCCCCCCATGGCCAATAAACCGTCTTCCATTGCTTCTTCAACCGGAGGGAACCAGAGGTTTTTATCGAGGCTGTAAACGGGCATGAAGGGTAATTAAAAATGAGTAATTCGTAATTAAAAATATTGGTAACATCTATGGATAAGTTTTTTATAAAAGGCGTTTAATTAGTAATTACTAATTAAACCCTCACCCCGCCACTACTTCAATCGTTGCCCCAATGCCGCGATCGGTGATCGCATCGCACATGGGTTTGAGCGTTTCGTATTCACCATTTTTTACAGCGTATTTTCCTTTAGTGTGGATGAACATTGCGCATTGTTCGGCCTGCTCCGGAGTGTGGCCGCAGATCTTGATCAGGGTTTCTATTACCCATTCAAATGTATTCACCTCATCGTTCCAGACGATCAGGCTATATGAGGAGATGAGTGCCGTATCCACATCTTGCTCCGCTTCTTTCCAGGGTTGGGCGGCTTCATTGAAAAGGGTACTCATCATGATTGTAAAGTTAGTTTTTGAATAATTCATCACAAAACAACAATCGTATACTATTAAAAAAATAAACCTCGAAGAAGATCTTCGAGGTTATTCTGTGGGAGCACACGGGTTCGAACCGCGGACCCTCTGCTTGTAAGGCAGATGCTCTAAACCAGCTGAGCTATGCTCCCTTGTTTATTGGGAGTGCAAAAATAGGGTCTGAGCGGTATCCTCCAAAAAAAAGTTTGCGTTTTTTTAAATTAATTGAATTGCAAAGCCGGTAAACGGTAATGCTGGCTGTCATATACAAACAATTCTTCTATATGATAGGTCCAGTATTTATATAATGGAGATTTGGCTATATAACTATCTGCCTCGCTCTTGGTTTCAGTGTTTAATGTTATCCAGCAAGTCTGGCTCTCCATGCTTACCGCATAGCTGTCAATAAAGCCTTTATTGATCAAATAGTTGATATAGGTCCGGTGGGGTGGTACCAACGACATAAAGTCCTCGTCCATGGTAAATTTGATGATCGCCTGAAACTTTTTCATTCTCTGCTGTTTTACTGGGTGGGTACTGCAATATCCGTGCAATACTTTTTCAGATGGCAAACTGGCAACCGAAGAAGGGGCAACTGCATTTATAACAGTAAATTGCCTCACTTAAATGTAAACTTTTATACGATGAAAACAATCGGCTTGTTGATCCTTTCTAACATTTTTATGACGTTTGCCTGGTATGGCCACCTTAAAAACACAGGCTTCCCGCTCTGGAAAGCGATTTTGATCAGTTGGGGTATCGCGTTTTTTGAATATTGCCTGATGGTACCTGCCAATCGGGCGGGTTTTGAGAATGGTATGAGTGGCTTTCAATTAAAGATCACCCAGGAAATAATTACTTTGGTAGTATTCGCTGTTTTTGCCGTGCTGTATCTAAAGGAACCTTTTCATTATAAATACCTGATCAGTTTTGCATGTATATTGTGTGCGGTATACTTCGCCTTTAAAAAATAACAAAGGGCATCCCGGAAAACGATCTGCCCCTGTTTTACCCTGCTGCAAAGAGAGACTTTTATGTCAACCATTATCTTGTTTACGATCCCTGAGACGCTTTCTTAATTTTTTCTTATGATCCGATGACAGGGTATCAACCCGGTTCATAATATTCTGCCTGATCTTTTCCTTCTCTTCGGGTGGCAGGCTATCGTACCTTGCTTTTAGTTTTTGACGGAAAACTTTTTTCTGCTCGGGCGTTAAACTGTCTAAGCTGGCTCTCGGGTGATCCTTAGGTATTTTTTTTTGTGCAGAAGCCTGTATTGACGGAAGGCAGAAAGCCATTAATGCCATTAAAAGAAAAGGAATTATCTTTTTCATGTTGCAGGTTTGGTCAATAGACAGGCAGGGAAAAAGAAGGTTTAACAGGCGGGTAAAAATCCGTGAACATCATTGAACCTGTGGCGAAAAGGATCATTGTATCAATTTGGCGATCCTCCCATTGCTTCCGGCCAGGAAAACGGCTTTGCCATTCTTCGCTTTCTGGCAAACATGGAAGCTTTCTTTGGAGATCAGTTCCCAGTTATGGCCGCCGTTTGTAGAAATATCAATACCCGATGTGCCGCAGGTAAGAAGGTTATTTGCATCAAGATAAATAACACAGGAGCGGTAGCCATGAGGTGTGGTTTTGGGAATGGTGAATGAGAACTTCCCTTTTTTATAAGAAAATAATACACAGTTGTTTTTAGCGATGGTATCTTTTGCAAAATCGCCGCCAACAATAACTCCTTTCTTCTTTGTTTCGAAATAATCTATAGAATTAGCCCCGGTTGAAGTACCTCCTTTCATAATAGGAATCGGCTGATCAGCAATATCATTAAAGCTGTAAAGATTCGATTCTTTTCCACCTGTTGCCATAAATGTACCGCCTGATTTGATCAGTTTTACATTGGTTCCGCTGGATGCAAAAAAGGCTTCTCCGTTTGCCGACATGGGAATTTTATCTAACCTGCTTAGAACTCTCCAGGATTCCCCGCCATCAAAAGTTTCGGTAACATACATATCATCACCGATCGGATCACCAACCAGTACCCCATGTTCGTAGTTGGCAAAATCCATCGCATCAAAAAATGCCCCTTTCGTAGTATCCTCAAAAACCTTTTTCCAGTTCCTGCCACCATCTTTTGTTTTTAAAATAACAGCCGGTGTGGTAATACCCATAATGATGGCGGTGTTAGAATCAAATGCTTCAATATCCCTGAAATCATTTTTCTCATAACCCGGTACTTTTATCCAGTTAAAGGTATTGCCGCCATCCGTTGATCGTGTTACGGAACCCGCACTGCCACTGGCCCAGATAATATTGTCATTCACCACACTCAATCCGCGAATGCTTACCCGTTTGCCGGATTCCAATATGTGAATAGTGGGTTGTTGCGCGTAGGTTGCGATACTGACAAGAAAAATAAAAACTACCGAATGGATAAGCCGCATACCTGTCATATTTAGAAATTAAATGTAAGTTTATTTTTTTCACGTAAAGACGCAAAATATATACGAGGCAAAGGGTTGCTGTAATTTTTAAAATAGTTCAGTACAGTAGATAGGGTTGTATGGCTGTGGCCCAATTTCTGCACTGTGTAAGTTTAGTAATCTCTGCGATGAATTTCGAAAGCGGTAATACAAATAATTTTTCACTATCCGTATTGCCCAACAGTTTATCTAAATGCTGCTTACCTGCAGGATTTACCAGGGTAGGATAGGGCGCCCAATCAAAATATTGCGGATAAGATTGTTTAATGATACGGATCAATAGCAACCCAAAATAGACGGGCTGAAAAGATTCGCGATGTTTTACTTCTATATGAATACCCTTGCAATTTTCTCCTTTGTATTTACCGTCTGACGGAACAAATGAATGAGCAGTAACCTGTATTTCATCCAATCCCATATCAGCGATCATACCGGCTAATGATGCTTCATGGATCCATGGGGCACCGGCCAATCGAAATGCATCCTTTGTTCCCCGCCCTTCACTGATATTGGTGGCTTCAAGTAAACATAACCCCGGATACGTGAGCATACTTTGAAAATTCTGTATAGCAGGAGATGTTGCTACGAAAGGAATTCCCCAATCGGTTTGAAAATCATCTCTGTTCCAATCTTCGCACTTGATCACTTCTAAATCGCATTTGATATTTCTTTCTGCATTAAAATACAAAGCTAATTCCCCCAATGTGCAACTATGCCTGATGGGTATGGGCCAGCGGCCTATAAAAGATGTTTGTTCTATATTCAATATCGGACCCTCTGCCAAACCAAGCTTACCGGAAACAGGATTGGGCCTGTCCAGTATGATCAGTTTTTTTTTATGTTTGGCACAGGCTTCCATTACATGTGTCATCGTCCATAAATACGTATAGAAGCGGCTGCCTATATCAGGAATATCAAATAAAATAATAGAAAGGTCCTCAAGGTCTTCATCCGATGGCGCCAGTTTGGTGCTGTATAAACTGATAACGGGCAGTTTGGTTAATGCATCTGTTCCATCTTTCATTTCATGTCCATCTGCACCCATTACATCCAACCCATGTTCCGGTGAAAATAGTTTTTGAATGTTGAAAGAATGCTGCAACAATGCTTTTCTGGAAGGGCTAAGCCGGTTAGTAGTAGCTGCATGATTCGTTACCAATCCAATCCTTTCTCTTTTCCATTCAGGTGTTTCTGCCAATAATATATCTATGCCAAATTGTACCATCCAATAAAGTTAACGTAATTATGATTTTTGTAAGTAGTGAGTGACCATTCACCATTCACAAAAAAAACTCACGATTGACGACTCAAGAGATGCTATACATTTCTCTCAAACCCCATCTCATCTTTCAATTGCTCCACCACATTAAAAATAATAGGACATCTTTCGTAATGCATAAATGTGGTAAACAGCCTGTCTTTAAAATTGGGTAGATGCAATGCAGGAAATTCTTTACAGCCTTCAAAACGATGTTCATAAACGCTGCATTGCTTATCGCTCAGAAAAGGGCAGGGCATACGGTTCATGATCATGAGGCCGTTACTGCCTTTTTCTAGGTATTCTTTGTCAAACGCTTCTCTGGATTGGCCGAGGTGTTGGGAAAGCTTATCTGCTTCCGTATCATTGATCAACACCATCAGGCTTTTACAACAATTGCCACAATCGGTGCAACTGATCTGCGGGGAGATGGTTTTATCCAACCGAAATACCATTTCGTCTATCTGTTCCCGGTTCCTTTCCTTCACAAATACTTTAAAACGGTCGTTTTCCTCTGTATGTTCGTTTGAGAAAGCTGCAATGCGCTCAAGATCGGTTTCAATATGGGGAGTGGGTGTTTGGATGGTACAAATCTAAGTTTTACCCGTTTAGAAATAAGTAAATTCAGGTTTTTGCAAGTTTTATCCACATTCTGAGCCGATTTGTAGAAAAGTAAAATTGGGCTGCTGTCTGAGGTGGTTAGATTTGCGGGTTGGTGAACAGTTGGTAAATAACGATTGACAATGGCAGACGAAAAAAATCTATTTGAATACAACGAAGAATCGATCAAATCCCTCGATTGGAAAGAACATATCCGGTTACGCCCGGGTATGTATATTGGTAAACTGGGTGACGGGTCGGCGCCGGATGATGGTGTATATGTATTGGTAAAAGAGGTGATCGACAACTGTATCGATGAATACACCATGGGTTATGGCAAACAGGTTGAGCTTGTGATTGAAGGCAAGAAAGTAACCGTTCGGGATTATGGCCGGGGTATTCCCTTAGGTAAAGTGGTGGATGTGGTAAGCAAAATCAATACCGGTGCCAAATACGACAGCAAAGCTTTTCAAAAAAGTGTAGGATTGAATGGGGTGGGTACCAAAGCGGTGAATGCATTAAGCCAATATTTTAAAGTAACGGCTTACCGGGAAGGAAAGGAGAAAACGGCAGAATTTGAGAAAGGTGTTCTGATCAAAGAACATAAAGAAACCAAAACGGATGAACCCAATGGAACTTTTGTGGAATTCATTCCCGATGAAACGGTTTTCCGCAATTTCCATTACATACATGAATACCTTGATAACCAGTTGTGGAATTATTGCTATTTGAATGCCGGTCTGGCCATGCATTTCAATGGTAAGAAATATGTAAGCAAGAATGGGCTGCTGGACTTGTTACAGCGCAAGACCAATCCGGATGAGTTACGTTATCCCATTATCCATTTAAAAGGAGAGGATATTGAAGTAGCCATCTCTCATAACAATGACTACGGTGAGGATATCTTCTCTTTTGTAAATGGTCAGTACACCACACAGGGCGGTACACACCAGCAGGCATTCAGGGAAGCGTATATTAAAGTGATCAGGGATTTTTATAAAAAAGATTATGACGCCTCTGATATCCGCACCAGTATTGTAGCCGCCGTATCAGTGCGTGTGCAGGAGCCGGTGTTTGAAAGTCAGACTAAAACAAAACTGGGTTCGCAGAATGTATATGAAGGCGGGCCAAGCATGAAGAATTTTATCTTAGACTTTCTGGCTAAAGAGCTTGATAATTTCTTACACCGAAACCCATCTGTTTCCGATGCACTAAAAAAACGCATTGAACAAAACGAAAGAGAGAGAAAAGAACTGGCGGGTATTAAGAAACTTGCCAATGAACGCGCCAAGAAAACCAATCTGCACAACAAAAAATTGCGCGATTGCCGCATTCACCTGAATGATGAGCCTACGGGAAAAAACAAAGCTGAGTTTATAGCGTTGCAAAATAATTCTACCATTTTTATTACAGAGGGAGATAGTGCGAGCGGAAGTATCACTAAATCAAGAAATGTAGATTCGCAGGCGGTATTCAGTTTGCGTGGTAAACCTTTGAACTGTTTTGGGTTAACCAAAAAAGTAGTATATGAGAATGAAGAGTTCAATCTTCTGCAGCATGCACTGAATATTGAAGACGGGCTGGAAGGGCTTAGGTATAATAATATTGTCATTGCCACAGATGCCGATGTAGATGGTATGCACATACGGTTACTGATGATGACCTTCTTTCTTAATTTCTTTCCAGATTTAGTAAAACGCGGGCATGTATATATCCTGGAAACGCCCTTATTCCGCGTTCGTAACAAGCAGGAAACGATATATTGTTACGACGAAACGGAAAAACAGGCAGCCGTAAGAAAACTCGGAAGCAAGCCTGAGATTACCCGATTCAAAGGATTGGGAGAGATCTCCCCCGAAGAGTTCGGAAGATTTATCGGGCAGGATATCCGTTTACAGCCGGTGATACTGGAGCAGGGAGATCATATCCAAAACCTGCTGGAATATTATATGGGTAAGAACACCATGGAAAGACAGGAGTTCATTATTAATAACCTGAAAGTAGAGCTTGATCTGGTAGAAAATTAATTATTACGATGATGGGTTGCTGAGTGAATAGGTAATAGCAGAGTATCCATTTTTAACTTTAAATTACGAATGACAATGGTTCATATAGTTTTTAATGAGAATGAAGTAGGGCTGATGGAAAAGGTTATTCAAATGGATGATAGCCTTGGCGGAACCATTTTACAGATCAAAGATGATTTTGCGGTTGGACCACTGATAGATATCTATGAAACCGAAGGCTACCAGCAAAGAAGGAACTGGTGGAAAATGGTTTTGGAGGGTTCTCCCTATATGGATCAAATGAATCTTGTAGATGATAAGATGACGGTTCACAACCTGATCGCAAAACTGGAAGAAGCACCTGAAGAAGAAGTTTGGATATGGATGGCCCAAAACGCCCATGATGTTTGTGGATATTATTGGTTGATGAGCCAGTTAAAAGAATACCAGGGAAGGGTGCAGGTGCTTTATCTGAATAATCTTCCGTTTATAAATGAGAAGGGCAATATTTTTTACCCGGTTTATCTTTCTGAGATCCAGCCGAAAGAATTTTTAAAAGCCAAAAAGCTGGCAAGACCGATCACACTGAGCGAATTTGAAGTAGACCCGGATGAATGGAAAAAAATCTGCCAAGAAAATGCGATGGTAAGATTTTTGGAGGGAGGCAAAAAACTAGCGTCCAAAGGGGTAGATTTTTATGATCGTGATATCCTGAATATCGTAAACTTTGGCCCGCAAAAATTATGGAAACTGATTAGCACCGCATTGAATAAAATGAAAGTGAAGACAGGGGATGCCTTCCTGGTTTGGCGTATACGTGAAATGGTTAAGGAAGAAAAATTAGCAGTGATGGGTGATTGGGCCAAGGGCTGGAAAGACATGGTAGTAAAATTACCCGGAGAAAACCGGGCTGCTGCCGAAATACCTGAAACAGAAGCCTGATGTTACAGATAGAAGCTATACATCATATTGCCATCCTTACCGATACGGTATTGTATGAAGCAAGTAAACAGTTTTATACGGCAGTATTGGGTTTTACCATTGAAGCAGAACATTTTCGCGAAGCAAGAAATTCTTACAAACTGGATCTCGCTTTAAATGGCCAATACCAGGTAGAATTATTCTCGTTCCCCGATTTCAGGGAAAGGGCTTCTTTCCCTGAAGCAAAAGGATTACGGCATCTGGCATTTGCAGTGAAAGACGTAAAAGCCGGGTATGCATGGCTGAAGAAAAATGAAGTAAAAGTGGAAGATATCCGTATAGATGAATTCACCGGTAAGGCATTCTGTTTTTTTTACGACCCGAACGGGCAGCCGCTTGAGTTGTATCAGGTTTAACTAAAAAAAGATGATTAAAGTTTCTGAAGTTCCGATAATTCACAGTGATGAGCGTGGTACCACTCATTTCATCAATACCGACAGGTCTGAACAGTTTGTATTGGTGTACCGAAAAGCAGGCAGCCATAATGCTAAACATTATCATAAAGAATTGTCTAAGGGAAAAAACCCTGAAATATTTATACTGATGTCGGGAGAGATCACGATCCATTGGTTTGATCTCAGGAACCCGGAAAGTAAAGGAACCCAAAAAATTGCTGCACCGGCTATGGTTACCGTGTATGCCTGGACATGGCACGAAGTGATTGCAGAAACAGATTTTATTATGCTGGAATTGAATACACTGGAAGAAGGGAGGGTGAATTCGTTCAGGCTGGAAGAAAAGTAAAAAGTCAAAATTCAAAAATTAAAAATAGATTTTACTTTTGAATTTTGACTTTTATTACTTATAAATGGTTCTAAGGAGATTAAATAAATGGCAAAAGAAAAAGTAGAGAACAGGTCATTTGAAAACGAAAGTGGCTTAGGTGGTCAATACCGTAACTGGTTTTTGGATTATGCCTCCTATGTAATATTAGAACGTGCGGTGCCGGCTATTGAAGATGGATTAAAACCCGTGCAACGCCGCATTCTTCATGCAATGAAAGAAATGGATGATGGCCGTTTTAACAAAGTGGCCAATATCATAGGTCAGAGTATGCAATACCATCCGCATGGAGATGCCAGTATCGGAGATGCGTTGGTAAATTTGGGGCAAAAAGACCTGCTCATAGAAACACAAGGTAACTGGGGCGATGTAAGAACAGGCGATGAAGCAGCTGCCTCAAGGTATATAGAAGCAAGATTATCGAAGTTTGCGCTGGAAATTGCCTTTAACAGCAAGACCACCGAATGGCAATTAAGCTATGACGGGCGTAAAAATGAACCCATAACCCTTCCCATGAAATTTCCTTTGCTGTTGGCACAGGGGGCTGATGGTATTGCGGTGGGGTTGTCTACTAAAATTCTCCCACATAATTTCTGTGAACTGATAGAAGCATCCATTAAATGTTTGCGTGGAAAGAAATTTGAATTGTATCCCGATTTTCAGACGGGCGGTATGATTGATGTTGCCAATTATAACGATGGCAAACGTGGCGGTAAAGTAAGGGTTCGGGCGCATATTGAAGAACTGGATAAAAAAACACTCGTGATCCGCGATGTGCCGTATGGCGTTACCACTACACAATTGATGGAGAGCATAACCAAGGCTAACGACCAGGGTAAGATCAAGATCAAAAAAGTAATTGATGTTACGGCAGCCGAGGTTGAGATCCAGATCGATCTGGCGCCTGGAATATCTCCTGATATCACGATTGATGCCTTGTATGCATTTACCGATTGCGAAGTAAGCATTTCTCCTAATGCCTGTGTGATTGTGGCAGATAAACCGCAATTTCTTACCGTACATGAATTGCTCAATGTTTCATCAGCGCATACAAAAGATTTACTGAAAAAAGAACTGGAGATCAGGTTAGGTGAGCTGGAGGACAAATGGCATTATACATCGCTTGAAAAAATATTCTTCGAAGAAAAAATATACAAGGAACTAGAACAGAAGCACGAGAACTGGGAAAAAGTTATTGAAGCCATTGATAAAGCATTCAATCCCTTCAAGAAAAAACTGAAAAGGCCGATCGAAAGGGAAGACATCCTCAAATTGACCGAGAAACCGGTGAGAAGAATTTATCGACTCGATATCAATGAACTGAATGAACAGATCAAATCTATCGAAGCTGAGATCAAACAGGTAAACTACGATTTGGAACACCTCACTGATTTTGCGGTTGCCTATTTTGAGAACCTTCTTAAAAAATATGCTAAGGGAAGAGAACGAAAAACAGAAATCAAAGAATTTGATACCATCCAGGTAAAGCATGTGGCTATCGCCAATACCAAATTATACCTGAACCGTGCAGAAGGCTTTATCGGCACCGGTTTGAAGAAAGATGAATTCCTTTGTGAATGTTCTGATTATGACGATATCATCGCCTTTACCAAGTCTGGAACGATGAAAGTGGTAAAGGTTTCGGATAAAGTATTTATCGGGAAAGATATTATCTACGCAGCCGTATTCCAGAAAAATGATGAGCGTACCACTTATAACATGATCTACCTCGATGGTAAATCGGGAGTGAGTTATGCGAAACGTTTTAATGTAACGGGTATTACCCGGGAGAAAGAATACGATCTTACCAAAGGATCGGAAAAAAGTAAAGTACATTATTTTACTGCTAATTTGAATGGAGAAGCAGAAGCGGTAAAGATTGTTCTGAGTCCGAACTGTTCTGCACATAAAAAAGAATTTGATTTCTTTTTTGAAGAACTGGAAATCAAAGGAAGAGGCAGTATGGGTAACCAGGTTACCAAGTATCCCATCAAGACCGTTAAGTTTAAAGAAGCGGGAAGAAGTACATTGGCGGGACGTAAATTATGGTTTGACGATAAATTTGGAAGACTGAATACAGAAGAAAAAGGCCAGTATCTGGGCAGTTTTGAAGAGGAGAAGATCATTGTTTTTTATAACGACGGTACATATGAATTAACCGATACAGAGATTACCCAAAGATTTGAACCGGAAAAAATTGCATTGATAGAAAAATTTGATCCCGAAAAAATTATTAGCGTCGTATATCTCGATAATGATAAACAGCAATACAATATCAAACGGTTCAAAATAGAAACCACTACCTTAAAATCTCAGTTCCTTTTTATCAAAGAAGGCAACGGAAACCGGTTAGAAGCTGTAACAACCGATGAGGAACCGGTACTGGTGGTGCAAACAGGACGTGGGCAACAGGTGCGCAAAGCCAAATTCAAAGTAGCAAAGATGGTGGAAGTAATGGGTTGGAAAGCGGTGGGGGCAAAGCTTACCGACTTCAGCAAAACCATTGAAATGGAATGGGAACAAAAACCCAAAGATGAGCATGCACAGCCCGAATTGTTTGGTTAAACAACCTTATGGTATTTTTTATCGTAGGTTATAAAAACCTTTTATGGCAACACAGTATGCATTTGTAACACGCTGGCAGATCAAAGCCCCTGTAAGAGAAGTATGGGACGCAATACATACTTCTCTTGAATGGCCCTCCTGGTGGAAAGGGGTTGTGAAGGTAAGAGAAATGGAAAAAGGCGATCACAATGGAATTGGTGGTGTTCGGGAATACACATGGAAAAGTATTTTGCCCTATGAACTCGCCTTCAATATGCGTTTAACAGAATATGAAGAACACAAACACATGAAAGGCGAAGCTTTTGGTGAACTGGAAGGAGAAGGTGAATGGTTATTTGAAGAAAAAGAAGGCATTACCCATGTGCAATATAACTGGACGGTATTTACCAATAAACCATGGATGAATTATCTTGCATGTGTGCTAAAGCCTGCATTCAATTATAACCATGATGTGGTAATGGGCTGGGGCGCCAAAGGCCTGGCAAAAAAACTAAATGCCGAACTCATCAGTTATCAATAAAATTCTTTCAGTAACCTTAATACTTTTGCCAGAATTTTCTTCCCTGAAAAGCCGGCAAGGAGCAAGGTTTATTTCTTTCGTCGTAGCCGTAAAGTGGCGCTTTTACTCAAATCGCTTGTCAGCATTGTTTCATAACGGGTATTTCCATCAAACAATATCAATGCAGCGGTATTCGGAGGGATCATTCCCAGGTTTTCTGCAAACATGCTTAATTCATTTACTTCAAGATTAGGGTCAAGGTCAATCGAAAGCCTGATGGCTTTGTGATTAAGCATGCTTTTCGGTAGGATCTGTTTATTATTCAGGAATAAGGAAACAGAATCATAATCAATTTCTCCATTATCATAGATCTCCAGCCTGAGCTTTGAGTTGAATACCCATAATTCTTTCGCAACCACTTTGCCTCTTTGGGTAAAAGCCTCCCATGCAGTGGTCTCGTTTTCTGAAGGTTTGGGTTTGCGGGTAATTACGGTATCTTTTTTTATTTCCGGCTCATCATTTTTCATAACGAGGTAAGCCGTATCATTTGATTTGGTTAAACGGAAGCTGATATCGGGTACCGTATACTTATGATCCTCATCTCCGGACAAACGCCCGGTTAATACAGATTCTGCTTTGGAAGCCAGTAAGGTAAAATTGCCCGACATGTAACAATCAATACTGTTCTTCGCATTGGGCGACAGGTAATACAGCACAGAAAAAGGATGAATAGTCAATTTGTGCGTATTATCATCATACAAACCCGTAAGGGGTGCTTTTACCAGGCTGTCTTTAAAATAATACAACAGGTAACCATTTACGGCTTTTCCTTTTTGTTGCAGTACCAATTCAGATAAATACGCATTGTATTGCCTGCTGCCTTGTAACAGGCCAATACCATACCAATGCCCGGTAACCTGCTGGGCCCCTGCGGGAAATTGTGAGGCCAATAACAAAAATACAAGAACCTTTTTAATCAGTTTTACCATACTTCCCGCAAAATAGTAAAGGCTTATCTCCCGAAAGCTTGAAAGTTGCTAACATATAAACATTCGCGGAATTAATCTTTATCATAGAAGCGACTAGCCTCTATGCTTTACAGAGCGGGCCGGGACGAGTCAGATGAAACAATCGTACCTTTACTTTTCTAAACAACCAAAAGCACATGGACCCGGTTCTAGTTGGACAATACAATACCCTGAAAGTAAGCCGGAAGGTAGATTTTGGATTTTATCTGGAAGATGGCGAAGAAGGTATTCTTCTTCCCAAGCGTTTTGCACCCCGCACGCTGCGTATCGGGGATGAGATAAATGTATTTGTATACCATGATTCAGATAACCGCCTGATCGCCACTACCCAAAAAGCCAAAGCCTGTGTTGGGGAGATCGTGAAGATGAAATGCATTTCGGTTACTGGCCTTGGTGCGTTCCTGGATTGGGGCCTGATGAAAGATCTGTTTGTTCCTAAGTCCAAACAACTGGGCGGTATGCGCGAAGGCGCTGAATACCTTGTAAAATTATATATCGACGAACAAACCGGCAGGGTAGCCGCTACAGAAAAGATTGAAGCCTTACTTAACAATGAAGAATTACGCGTTAAAGAAAAAGATATGGTTGACCTCCTTGCTTACCGCCAATCGGAATTGGGTTGGGTAATGATCATCAATAATCTTCATACGGGTATCCTGCATAGCAATGAAATATATACCAGCTTACATATTGGTGATAAAATGCAGGGCTTTATTAAAACCATTCGCCCGGATCATAAAATTGACGTGGTTTTAGGTAAGCCCGGTTTCCAGAAAGTAGAAGATGAAGCAGGAAAGATCCTACGTTTATTGGTTGAACACGATGGCTATCTCCCTTACCACGATAAATCCGATCCGCAGGAGATCTATGATTTTTTTGGGATGAGCAAAAAAACATTCAAGATGACTACCGGAACGCTTTATAAAAAACAGAAAATCGCTTTTACAAAAACAGGTATTCAATTGGTTGCAGAAGGATAAATAGTGGCTGGTCAGGTTCCTTCATAGCCA
This sequence comes from uncultured Sediminibacterium sp., assembly GCA_964519475.1. GTDB lineage: Bacteria > Bacteroidota > Bacteroidia > Chitinophagales > Chitinophagaceae > Sediminibacterium. Next base: position 159,142 of record CAZFKE010000005.1, on the reverse strand, counting down.
GATCAAGAAAATATTTTCAGTAATATCGTTTGTGAATCGGCATCTACTAAATAATGTATATGGCAAAAGCATAGCAGATAAAATGAATCGGATGAACTGTGTATATAAGGTTGTTTCCATGATTTTTTTGAGTATTCCTGTTGCCGTAACGCTTTTGGCGCAGGATAAAACTGTTTATGAGCAGGAAATCAACGGCTGGCATCAGAAACGTGTTGAGTCTCTCTTATCACCGAATGGCTGGATAAACCTCGAGGGCTTATTTTGGTTAAAGCCTGGCAGGAATGCATTTGGCAGTAATGCTTCAAATGATATCGTATATAGCAATCCCATATTCCCCAAACGGGCCGGGTATTTTCAATGGGAGCATGGGAGCGTAAACTGGATAACCGAAGCCGGTATAGTAGTAACTATCCATGATTCTGCTGTTGGCTCAGCAACGATTTTTGAGGAGGGTAAACAACCTGCTTTGCTATCACTCGGAACGTTTCGCTGGAATATTATTAAACGCGATGATAAAATTGGCGTCCGTTTCCGGAATATTGCATCGAACCGTATTAAGCAATTTAAAGGTATTGATCGTTATCCTGTAAAAGAACAATGGCGGGTAACAGCTCATCTCGAAGCGGCGCCCAAAGCCAGGGTGATGATCACGAATGTACTCGGTCAAACAAAACCGGAAGATTCTCCCGGTAAGCTGTCGTTTACATGGGAGGGTAAGGTTTATCAGTTAGACGCCATCACTGAGGGAGACCAACTATTTATCATATTTGGTGATGCCACCAGCGGCAAAGAAACCTATCCATCCGGCAGGTTCTTATATGCCCAACTTCCCGATGAAAACGGAAATACAATTCTCGATTTTAATAAAGCCTATAATCCTCCCTGTGCATTTTCCAATTATGCTACCTGTCCCTTACCTCCCAAACAAAATATTTTACCATTGTTGATAAAAGCAGGGGAAAAAGATTATCCGCTGTTATCTGTAAGGCACTAAATCAAACCGCGTAGCTCACATTATTTCGTCTGACAAGCGCTGGGTTCAACTGTAAAAAACCACATTTCGGTAAGCTAAACTAAAAATTTCTTTAGAGATATTGTATTATTATATAAATTATAAAATATTTAATATATAATAAATTTGATAAAATATATCAATTATTAGTATTTTACCTAAGTAAATTATCTTTTAAATGGATAATTTACTCATCAATACCTTTTAATTAGGTTCTAAATGGTTTAAATAATAACATATATTTTATCATAATTTGAATAAGTTATCCCGCAGACAATTTTTATCCAGTACCGGTATGTTAGCTGGTGGTACTTATCCTGCTATGATGGCCCTGGGTATGTTGAGGGAGGCTCCGGTTAAACCCTGGCAATTGGAAGGTGAGGGCAAAGGCAAACATGTAATTATTTTGGGGGCAGGTTTATCAGGACTGGCCTCAGCCTATGAATTAACAAAACTCGGTTATCGTTGTACCATTCTGGAAGCGAGAAACCGCGTGGGGGGCCGTTGTTGGAGTGTCCGTAAAAACAGTACCAATACAGAAACGGGAAATATCAGCCAGACAGCCTATTTTGATGAAGGGCTTTACTATAATGCCGGCCCATCCCGTATCCCGCATCATCATCAACTCACTTTACATTATTGTAAAGAACTGAAAGTGCCGGTACAGGTATATAACAATATTAATGAAGGAGCCTATTATTTCAGCGAAGGCAAAGGGCCTTTATCCCATAAAAAAATCAGGGTCAGGGAAATTGACAGCGATGTGCGCGGTTATATGAGTGAGATACTTGTGAAAGCCATAGACCATAAGCAGATGGATTTGGCGATGACAAAAGAAGATTCTGAGAAGATCATTGAATACCTAAGGGCAGAAGGTGGGCTGGACATCGATAATTTATACCGCGCTTCGGCAAGAAGGGGGTATAGATCCCCACCGGGTGCAGGAACCCAAACGGGCGATATTGCTTCTGCTCATTCGCTTCGGGATATGCTGAGTTCGGGCTTACTGGATCCGGATTTTTATCATGTGGCCCAATATACCTATGAACTGCAGATGACCATGTTCCAGGCAGTGGGTGGGATGGATATGATTGCCAAAGCGTTTGAAAAGAAACTGGGTAAGGATATCTATTTTCAATCTGAAGTAAGTTCTGTAAAGAACACGGAAAAAGGCGTAACGGTTGAGTATAAGAATAAGGATGGTCGGCAAAAAATACAGGGTGATTTATGCATCTGCACCATTCCTTTGCCCGTACTCAGTAATATCGATCATAATTTTTCTTCCGATGTAAGCAGGGCTATAGATTATATTACCTATATCTCCACAGGTAAAATAGGACTTCAGTTTAAACGCCGTTTCTGGGAAGAAGATGAACAGGTGTATGGTGGAATAACCCATACCAACAATGAATTAACACAGATCTTCTATCCATCTTATGATTATCTCTCACAAAAAGGCATCCTGATAGGCTATTATAATTTTAATGAAAAGGCAAAACGCACGGGCGATCTGTTGCCAAAGCAAAGAGAACAACTTGCGTTGAGCAAAGGCAGTCTGATACATCCTCAGTATACAAAAGAATTTGAAACTTCTTTCTCTGTCAGCTGGCACAAAACCAAATATAGCCTGGGAGGGTGGGCATTGTATTCAAATGAAGAGAGACAAACCGTTTATAAGGCATTATTGCAACCCGATAAGCATGTGTATTTCGCAGGAGAGCATCTTACCTACCTGAATGCATGGATGGCAGGCGCTTTTGAATCGGCAAGATCTGTGGTATCGGCCGTACATACAAGGGTTATGCAATTATAACATATTTGATCAATCACTAAAACCCAATAATATGTCAACTTCAATGGATCGCCGAAAACTGCTGAAAGCAGGAATATTTATGGCCGGTGGATTACCACTCGCCTCCGGTTTCTTTAATGAATTGGCAGCTAAGCCCGCCAATATTTGTTACCAGGATGATTTTATATCAGATCAGGCGGCTGCCTTTAATGCACCGGCCGAATTAAAAGCACGTTTATTCGCCAATGAGAATCCTTTTGGCCCTTCTGCCAAAGCCAAAAAAGCGATCGAAGAAGCGATGGGGCAGAGTTACCAGTACCCTTTCATGTTTGCAAGAGACCTTTCTAAATTGATAGCAGATAATGAAGGGCTGAAAGCGGAGAATATTTTATTATCTGCAGGCTCGTCACCTTTATTACTTGCCGCAGGATTATACTTCAGTAAAAAACCGGGTAGCAATATTGTAACCGGTGATCCCAGTTATGAAGATCTTCCTTCCAAAGCCACCAGGCTGAACACCAAATGGGTAAAAGTACCGCTTACCTCAGAATACAAGCTGGACCTGGATGCGATGGAAAAAGCCATTGATGCCAATACCAGCCTGGTGTATATCTGTAATCCCAATAACCCAACGGCAACTGTGCTGGACATTGAAAAATTAAAGTCATTTTGCCATCGTGTATCTGAAAAAGTAACGGTGTTCATTGATGAAGCATATATTGATTATCTTGATGATCCACGTGCATCCAGTATGATGAGTACCATTAAAACCGGAAAGAATATTATTGTAGCGCGCACCTTCTCCAAGCTCCATGGATTTGCAGGATTACGCGTAGGATATATAGCTGCACAGCCGGAAATGATAGCCAAATTATCTGTATACACCGAAGGTCCCAATTCTATCACTGCCACTTCTCTGCATGCGGCATGGGTTAGTTACCAGGATAAGGATTTTTTAAGCGGGGCCTTACAAAAAACATTGGCTTCTAAAAACTATCTATACAGCGTGCTGAAAGCAGAAGGCTATGATTATATACCTTCTTATACCAATTTTGTTTTATTTCCGATTAAGATGGATAGCCTCAAGTTTGTTGCCGAGATGAACAAACGGGGTGTAGGCGTTCGTTCATGGCAGTTCAATAATAAACAATGGTGTCGTGTAAGTATCGGAAGGATGGATGAGATGGAAGCTTTTGCAGCAGCATTTAAGGAAGTCTCTTAACAAAAAAGATACGCTATGCGCTACGGGATTTTGCCTGTAGCGCATAACTAAAGCCTTGGTTTAATTTTAAAACTACAAATGATTACAAGTACATGAAGAAACTGTTTCTTATTATCTGTTTACTATCCTCACAATTCATAATAGATGCCCAGGAAAAAACAGCGGCTCATTCGCTTACGGTGGAGGAATATGAAAAAGCAAAAACTTTCAAAGTGAAAGACCTGGATAATGATACCTATGTTAAGTTTGATAATACATATGTACTGGATCGTTATGAAGGAAGAAAGCCTTATTTTATAACAGGCGATGATGGACAGAAAAAAAGGATTGATATATACCGGTTTCTGCTAAAAGAAGGTTTGCAGGAAATGGGTACCGTATTGTTTTATACCAACGAGAAAGGGAAAATTTACCAGGCATGTTTACCCAATTTCAAAGCCGAAGCAAAAGTATGGGAGAAATATTTTGAAGATATTCATGCCATTGATAAAATGGAACCGAATTTTGTCTTGAAGCTGTCTTATGTTTTATCCAAAGAACTGGGTTTTCAGCTATATAAAGCAACCCGGCAGGGCGCAGATCTTTCCAAAGAGGCCGGTACCTACGGGAGTGATATCTGTTTTCCAGGAACTGTGGAAGTTGCAATGTGGGACGGAACAAAAAAAATACTGCGTGATATCAAAGAAGGAGACAGAATTATTACCGTTGATCCGCAAACACATCTCCCAACTACTACGCAGGTAACGGCACTGGTGGCGCACGAAGAAAAAAATTATGCGATTACCCGGCTTGTTTTAATAGGGGCAGATGAAACACAAACAGCAGATGGCAATGAAGTAAAATTATTTGTGAAAGAATTAAAAGCAACCCCCAATCACCCGGTGTTTACGGCTAAGGGCGAAAAGAAAGCAGGCGAGGTAAAAGAAGGGGATGAGATCCTTTGCATGAATAAACAAACAGGCATTTATGAAAAGTATACGGTATGGAGCCGTTCGGAAGCGGCAGGCGGTTTGCAAAAAGTATACAATATTGTTACCAATGGAGGAAGCACGTTTGTAATGAATGAAGTAATGGTATTGCAAAAGCCATCATCTAATCAATAGATTTTAACGGTTGGCTTGTCAGGATACTTCAAAAAGCATATCATCACTCAAATCATTGTATTCAAAACGCACTATTGGGTAAATCCATTTGTGCGATAGGCATTAGTCGCCTGTTTATTACCGGTCCGCACACCGCCCCGCAAAATAATTCTTTTACTATTTCTCAATTTCAGGTCAGTTACTATAAACTGAAACAAACTCTTACCAACTTTCAGGGTTTATCAAACTTACATACAAGGATAGGTTTTCAAAATCGAAAATAGTACCTGAGTTTCGTAAAAGATAGGTATGCCTGTTTTGAAAGGTATCGGTCATTGGATGGTTGGCTAAAACAGGATAACTGTTTTGCATCCTTATTATGTATTGTATAAAAAGATCCTGATCCTGTTTACCCTGTTGCGGAATACAAAAAAGAATACAGGCCCGATAAAAGGAATACAGCCGATAGCGCATAACCATAACAGTTTCTCTTTTCTGTTGAATGAGTGTATGCAAAACAGTTGCAAACTTGCAGAAATAACCAGGGCCAGATGGATCAAAGCCAGGATCATCCATAAAAGAAGGTTAATGTCAGGCCTTAGTACAGTCATACTTTTCGTTTAAAAGGTTACTGAAATATTTTATCTCGTAATCGTAATACATTTGAATACCCTGTTTATTCTTTACTTCTTTCTATTTCTTTTGGCGCATCATCTTTTGAAAAAGCAATGATCAATAAAAAAGCAATCACAAACCAGCTTTGAAAAAGCAGGTTGCTGCTGCTAAGACTTGAATTCAGTTCCGTGTTAAGCAAATAAAATGTATTCATATGTATCTCTATTGTATGGAGTAAAAATAAGCCGCTTCCGCAGCCCCGGCTATGGGAAAAACCTGCTTTTTTTAGGGGGTTTACTCCCGTGCTAACGGCTGTTAGCCTAAATCATTATCTTTACAGCTTAACATTCCGGAAATGAGTAACAGAACCGTATATATAGTATCTGCTGTAAGAACGCCCATTGGTAGTTTTGGAGGATCTTTAAAAGAGTTTATGGCGCCACAATTAGGTGCTATCGCCATGAAAGGGGCTATCGAAAAAGCAGGTATACAACCCGCAGATGTACAGGAAGTGCTGATGGGTTGTGTATTACAGGCCAATATCGGCCAGGCACCTGCAAGACAAGCCGCTAAATTTGCCGGCCTTCCGGATAGTGTTATCTGCACCACTGTAAACAAGGTTTGCGCCAGCGGTATGAAAGCCATTGCACAGGGTGCACAAAGCATACTGCTTGGTGATGCAGATATTATTGTAGCAGGAGGAATGGAAAGTATGAGCAATGTGCCCTATTACAGTCCTAACCTTCGCTGGGGTAATAAATATGGTCATGTTAGCCTGATTGATGGGCTTGCCAAAGACGGACTTACGGATGTTTACCATAACTATGCCATGGGTAATGCAGCAGAACTCTGCGCAAAAGAATGTAACGTGAGTAGAGAAGCGCAGGACATATTTGCTGTTGAAAGCTATACCAGAAGCCAGTTTGCCTGGGCCAATGGATATTTTACGGAAGAAATCGTGCCGGTTGAGATACCGCAACGCAAAGGAGAGCCGGTTTTATTTGCTAAAGACGAAGAAGCTTTCAATGTAAAGTTTGAAAAGATTCCTGAACTCAAACCTGCTTTCACTAAAGACGGTACGGTTACTGCAGCCAATGCTTCTACCATGAATGATGGAGCCGCCGCAGTAGTGTTGATGAGTAAGGAAAAAGCAGACGCTATGGGTATAACCCCCCTTGCCATTATCCGCAGTTATGCAGATGCCGAACAGGCACCTGAATGGTTTACCACTACTCCTTCACTGGCGGTTCCCAAAGCGGTGGCAAAAGCCGGTTTACAAATGAGTGATATTGATTTTTGTGAACTGAATGAAGCGTTTTCCGTAGTAGGTATTGTCAATATCCAAAAAATGAAACTGGACCCTGCCAAAGTAAATGTACATGGAGGCGCCGTTTCTTTAGGCCATCCATTGGGTTGCAGCGGGGCAAGGATTATTGTTACCCTGATCAATGTTTTAAAACAACATGGCGGCAAGATGGGAGCAGCCGGTATTTGCAATGGCGGCGGTGGGGCAAGTGCGATGGTGATTGAGTTAATCAGGAATTAGCAATTAATAATTATTTTTTTTTGCCACAGACAACACAGATTCGCATAGATTTTTTCCGTGCTAATCTGTGTTGTACGTGGCAATAACTTTACAGGTATGATCCGGATACGAAAGGCAAATTTATCTGATGCAGCACTCATTGCAGACATCAGTCGGGAAACATTTTATGATACGTTTGCTGAATATAACACAAGAGAGGATATGGATAAATTCCTATCTGAACAATTCAGCAGGGAAAATTTAATACAACAGGTGGCAGATCCCACCCATACCTTTTTATTGGCTTATTCAGATGAAAAGCCGGCAGGCTATGTGCTTCTGAAAGAAACCCTTCATGAAGACCTGGATAGTAAAAATGCGGTTGAGATATCCAGATTATATGCGATAACCTCTTTCATAGGCATGGGCATTGGTAAAGCCCTGATGGATGCTGCCATTGCAGAAGCGCGTAAATGGCAGAAAGACAATATCTGGCTTGGCGTATGGGAACATAACCATAGAGCCATTGGGTTCTATAAAAAATATGGTTTTGAAAAATTTGCAGAACATGATTTTATTTTAGGAAATGATGTACAGCGCGACTGGTTAATGAAAAAATCAATCATCCATTTTTAACGTGTTGGGCGATTTAAAAAAACTAGCAGGGATGGACTTATCTGCGAAAATGCCAGGTACTCTGGGGCTCTTCGGTGAATAGCATTTTATCATCGCTGCAGGGAGACTACAGCGGCAACAGTTACTATCACAGGTTCCATTCATTAGGCTATATAGCAGCACACATCAATTTCTACTCATTTCCATGGACCGTATTTATGTTCCGCTTCTGTTTTATGATCTGCAAAAGGACCGAATGGATGGTCAAACGGTTTCTTTTTAATATTGGGCCAGTCTTTGCCCAGATCCATTCCGGGCCTGGGTTGTGAGTTTACAAAGGCGGCTACATCCCAGGCTTCTTCATCTGTTAACTGTGGATTATGGTAATTGCAGGGGTTGGGCATATTGTTTTTCACATATCCTGCAAACCTTGATAACCTGTATAAACCGGCGCCTACATTATAGCTGTTCTTTCCCCATAATGGCGGATAGAGATATGTGGCCTGATCTGTATTCATCTGTCCTTCCCCGTTCTTGCCGTGGCATTTCTCACATACATTTGTGTACACAATCTGTCCTTTTGCCGGATCGGCGGCACGTGTTAAATGGGTTAGCTCCATAATACCCGATCCCTTGGGTTTAACACCTTTCTTTATGTCGCTTCCAAGCCATTTGATATAAGAAACAATAGCCCGCATTTCTTTACTGTTACTATCCAATGCATGTCCATTAAGGCTTCGTTCCAGGCAATCATTTACCCGTTTTTCAATACTTTCTTTTGTGCCGGAACGGTCACGGAATTTTGGATAAGTAGAAGCTACGGCCCCGTAATTATTTCCCCATGGTTTGGTGCCGGCTTCCAGGTGACAGTTCTGGCAATTCATACCATTGCTTATTTGGGCAACGGTACCTTTGGGGCCTAAATAGAAAGCGGTTTTTTCAATAAGGTTTCTTCCATAACGGATAAGCGCACCACTACTGTCAACAGGTATCTGGTTTACAGAAGCGCCCGTCCAGCAATCAGCGGTATTTGCGATGCTGATAGGCTTATCCTGTTTATCGGGATTGCATGAAACGATGATGAATAACAGGCACGAGATCAGGAAATAAACGGACTTCATCATTTCTGGTAGATTTTCTCTGTGAACAGTTCCATCATTTGCAGCTATGCGGTGAAATAAAAAACATAATCATGGCATGTCAGCAGAGGGTTAATGGGGTAGTTTTTCTCTTAGCAAACCATATACCCAGGTTCCGGTAATGGCGCTTACCAAAGTTACCATTACTACCGTTGCACCAGCGCCAATCGTGGCAAATAATGGACCCGGACAGGCACCCGTCATCGCCCAGCCAAAACCAAATAATAATCCACCGATTACCTGGCCTTTGTTAAAGCCTTTATTGTCAAAATGAATTTCTTCACCATTGATTGCCCTGATCTGATATCTTTTGATTATCAAAACAGATACTGCCCCTACAAGCACTGCCGAACCGATTACGCCAAACATGTGAAAACTTTGCAGCCGGAACATTTCCTGAATACGGAACCAGGATATCACTTCTCCCTTTATTAAAATGATGCCAAACAAAAGACCTGCAAAAAGATATTTCAAATTATACCACCACGGGAGTGGCAAGGGATGTTGGCTGTAGGTTACAGTATCAAGTGAACGCACTTCAAAATCAGTATTGATTTCTTTAACCGGCATGGTGGTTATTTTAAAATGATAGGAAGAATCAGGTTCGCCATAATAAATCCTCCGGCCATAAAACTACAAGTAGCTATCAGCGAAGGTAACTGCAAGGTGCTCAAACCCATAATCGAGTGTCCTGATGTGCAACCACCAGCGTACCGTGTTCCAAAGCCAACAAGAAAACCACCAACCACCATCATCATAAAGCCTTTAAAGGTAAATAATGCGGGCCAATTAAAAAGATCGACAGGTACAAGCGTATCATGATTAGTGATGCCATATTGCTGTAATTCTGCCAATAATTTTTCATTTACCTGTATGGGCGCTGAGGATGATAAAAGATTAACAGCTATATATCCGCCGATTAATATACCCGTTACAAAGAATAAGTTCCATGATTCTTTTTTCCAATCATATTGAAAGAAAGGAATCTTGGCAGGCAGGCAGGCGGCACAAATATGCCGTAAGGATGATGAGATCCCCAAACGTTTATTACCCATCAACAATAAAAAAGGTACCATCAGGCCAATCAGTGGTCCCGCTAAATACCAAGGCCAGGGTTTTTGTATCCATTCGGTCATAGATCTGTTTTTAATCAAAATAAAAATAAGAAAGGATTCGCGCATTCTGCATTTACGGATTAACAGATTTGATGAATTTGCCTCTTAGCGCATTCCCTGGCAGGTTATCTTACAAACAATTCATGAATAATAATATAGATACCCATTACAAGTACAAACCACCCAAACCATTTTTTCAACTTCTCCTCGGGCAGGTCCTGGCCAAGCCTAAGGCCGATAAAGGTTCCGGTAATGGATATGAAAGTAATGGGTAGGAGCAGGCCCCAGTTGAATGGGTGATGGAAAAGATCGCCGGCAAAACCAAACAAAGAGTTCATGGCAATGATGAGCAGGGAAGTGCCAATGGCTTCTTTCATATTCAGGTGAAAAGAGAAAATCAGTATCGGTATGATGAGGAATCCGCCACCGGCGCCAAGAACCCCGGTCAATATGCCAACTTCCACACCACGGATCAATGCTTTTGTGAGGTGAATACGATGATCATCCGGATCCGTTTTGACCACTTGTTTTTTGATCATATTCAAAGAGGCTACGATCATCACCATCGCAAACAATAACATGGTGACCAGCGATTTGGTAACAATAAAATTACCGATCATGAAAAAATGTTCGGGCAAAACCGGCATGACAAATTTCCTGATCAATACAACGGTGATGATAGAAGAGATCCCGAAATAAAAAGAGGCTTTGAAATGTATATTACCTTTCCGGTAATTTTTCCAGGCACCGGCAAGGCTGCTGCACCCTACAATAAATAAAGAATACCCGGTAGCAATACTGGGTGAAAGGCCAAACAAATACACCAAAACAGGAATGGTAAGTATGGAACCCCCACCGCCGATCAGACCAAGAGACAGGCCAATTAATAAAGCGGCAAAATATCCGACAATTTCCATGTATTTGAAGTTGGATAACAAAGATGCTGAATAAAGTACCGTAATAGACACCGATACATATATTTTCTATGAATAGGCCATAACAAAAAGCCCTTCCATAAAAGCAGTAAAAGGATTGTGTATACTAACGTTTATACCGCTTGTTCGGCAAGCTCATCCATACTGATGCCCATATGGCTTTCATCGTAAATGCATTCGCCGTTTTTAATTAATAATACCTGCGGCGATTCATGGTATACGTTTAGTTCTTCGGAAATTTTATTGGAGATATTGCGGTACGCAATCAGGTCAAGGAAATGAAAATCGATACTATCGGGTGCTGTTGCACGTTCAAGTCTGCTTAATACCATGGAACTGGTGCCGCAGCGGGTGCTGTGTTTAAAAATAACCTGGGGCTTTTCAACCGATCTTTCCAGTATTTGATCAAATTGTGCTTCTGTGGTAAGGGGTATCCAGTTCATCAATCTCTTTTCTTTCTTAACAGCTTTCAAAAAACTTTGTTCAAAAAATTACTGACGGAAATATTTCGGGTTAGTGGTAGGACATCCTTTTCTGGAAGGAGCACAGGATGTAAATAGGGCTGCCGCCACAAAAATGGTCAAAAATAAAAGGGTAATCTTTTTCATATTCTTGTTTGGATAAGGGATTAGGCAGTATTTTGCAACTCTTCAAAGATAAACTTTCAGGTGTAAACGCTGCCTTATCGGCATACACATTTTGTTAATTTGTTGAGGAATTCCTGAATACTAACGTATGCGAGTCCATTTTATTTCAATCGGGGGTAGTGTCATGCACCAATTGGCCATTGCTTTGCATCGGAAGGGATACCGGGTTACCGGCACAGACGATGAGATCTTTGAACCCGCCAAAAGCAATCTGGAGAAAGAAGGGCTGTTGCCCTCCCATATAGGCTGGCAACCTGCCTTGATTACCAATGAAATAGATGCAATTATCCTGGGCATGCACGCCAAAAACGACAATCCGGAACTGATCAGAGCCCAGGAATTGGCTCTCAAGATCTATTCCTTTCCCGAATATATTTACCACGAAAGCCTATTGAAAAAAAGGGTAGTGGTTGGCGGAAGCCATGGAAAGACGACCACTACGGCGATGATCATGCATGTACTGAAACAGCTGCACCGCAATTTTGACTACCTGGTAGGCGCCAGGCTGGAAGGGTTTGACCAGTCAGTGGATATTACCAATGCCCCGGTGATTATCTGTGAGGGAGATGAATATCCGGCCAGCGCCATTGAAAAAAAACCAAAATTTCATTTTCTGTTTCCTCACCTGGCTATCCTTACGGGGATTGCCTGGGACCATATCAATGTATTTCCCAGTTTCGAATGTTACCTGGAACAGTTTGTGATTTTTATCCATAAAATTGAAAAGAATGGACTGTTGATCTATAATGTTTCTGATCCTGTGCTGAAACAACTGGTTGAATCCAATATTAGAAAAGATATCCGTTACCAGCCCTATGCTGTTCCGGAACATACGATTGATAACGGAACAACGACTGTAACCATACATGAAGTAAAGGGCAGGCTGGCAGTATTTGGCAACCATAACCTGATGAACCTGTTGGCTGCTTTTTATGCATGCAAAGAACTGGGTGTAACTGCTGCGGAATTTGTTCCGGCCATTACTTCTTTTACCGGGGCATCCAAAAGACTGGAATTATTGGCGGCCAATCATACAACAAGAGTTTACCGTGATTTTGCCCATGCACCCAGTAAGGTAAAAGCTTCTATTGAAGCAGTGAAACAACAATATCCCGGCAGGAAACTGGTTGCTCTTTTAGAATTACATACTTATAGCAGTTTGAATGAACAATTTATGAAAGAATACAATGGAGCAATGGATAAAGCAGATACCGGAATTGTATTCTATTCCAAAAATGCACTGGCATTAAAACGGATGCCCCATCTTCCCGCAGATAAAGTATCTGCCGGGTTTGGTAAAGAAGGATTATTGGTGATGAATGATTCAAAAAATTTGTGGGAATGGCTTCAAGCGCAAACCTTTACAAATACGAATATTCTTTTAATGAGTAGTGGAAACTATGATGGATTAGATATGCTTACCTTCGCCAAACAGATCACCTTATAAGAAAAGAACACCCATAATTATCATGAAATTGCAGCTAACCCGTCCTATTGCCTTTATTGATCTGGAAACCACCGGTATCAACATCAGTACCGATCGTATTGTAGAGATCGCCATTATAAAAGTATTACCAGATGGCACAAGTCAGCCCAAAAGAAAACTGATCAATCCGCAAATGCCTATCCCTTCTTCTTCCAGTGATATCCATGGTATTACAGACGAGATGGTAAAAGATGCTCCCGGTTTTAAACAGGTGGCAAACGAACTGAAACAATTTATTGAGAACTGCGATCTGGGTGGTTATAACAGTAACCGTTTTGATATTCCTATGCTTATTGAAGAATTTCTGAGAGTAGGTATTGAGTTTTCTATCGATGGCAGAAAACTGGTAGATGTTCAGAAAGTATTCCACATGATGGAACAGCGAACACTCAGTGCGGCCTATAAATTCTATTGCCAGAAAGTACTGGAAGGAGCCCACGGCGCCGAAGCCGATGCTACGGCCACCTGGGAAGTGCTGGAAGCCCAGGTAGAACGATACCCGCAAATTGGCAATACCGTAGAAAGTATTGTTAAGTTCACAGGGGAAGATGATATTGTTGATTTTGCACGTCGTTTTGTTAAAGACAATGGGGTAGAGATATTCAATTTCGGCAAGCACAAAGGCAAGCCGGTTACCCAGGTTTTGAAAGAAGAACCCCAGTATTACGACTGGATGATGAAAGGTGATTTCCCTATGAACACCAAGCAGAAGCTGACAGAAATACTAAACCGTACCCTCCTTAAAAAAAATGGGTAGCCAACTTTATTTTCTTCTTATAGAAGAATTTAATATTTGAAAACATTCTAAGTCGTAACTTTAGTTTTTACCCCCAATACCCTCAATTGTTTGGAAAAAATTGTCATCATACCTACTTATAATGAGAAGGAAAATATTTCTGCCATTATAGAAGCTGTGTTTGCCTTGCAACAGGATTACCATGTATTGGTAATCGACGATAATTCTCCGGATGGCACTGCCGCTATTGTTCGCGGGCTTATTCAATCTTTTCCCGGCCAGTTATTTTTGGAAGAAAGAACCGGTAAACTCGGTTTAGGTACTGCCTATATTTATGGATTCAAATGGAGCATTGAACGAGGGTATCGTTTTGTATTTGAAATGGATGCTGATTTTTCTCATAATCCTTCTGACCTTGAAAGATTATATGATGCCTGTAAGAACCAGGGTGCGGATGTAGCAATTGGCAGCCGTTATGTGCCCGGCGGTAAAACAGAAAACTGGCCTTTAGACCGTCAGTTATATTCCAAAGGAGGCGCATTTTATACCAAGCTGATTACCTGGATGCCCGTGAATGATCCTACTGCCGGATTTGTTTGTTACACAAAAGAAGTACTCGAGTCGATTAATTTTGATATGATCCAGTTTGTGGGATATGCATTCCAGATTGAAATGAAATTTGCAGCATGGAAACTCGGTTTTATCATCAAAGAAGTGCCCATTACTTTTGTTGACAGAAAGATTGGCGTAAGCAAGATGAGCAAAGGCATTATTAAAGAAGGAGTATTGGGTGTATTAAGCATCCAATGGAAAAGCCTTTTTCATAATTACCGTAAAAAGGTAAAGAATACGGATGTAACGGCTTCTTTAACTTCCAAAGCGGCTAATTAGCCGCTTTCATAATTACCTATACTACTTGCCTCCCGGCGTTTATTCTTTATTGCATCCGTTACCAGCCGGCAGGCAATGGCAGATTATACCGTGAGGAGAATCATCACTAGTGTGTTTGAATACAGGCAATGGTGTCTGAAGGCGATTGCCATGGGTTTCAGCATGCTGAATAGTGGGGCAGAGTGGAAAGAATCTGCTATTGATACTTTACTTACTACTTACGATTCAGGTCTCACAATAAAAGAATATTCTGTTTCTTTACCAGGATGAAGCAAGCCCTGATCAAATTACATATCGCCGTGTTCCTTGCAGGGTTTACCGGTGTTTTGGGCGAACTGATTCATTTGAATGAAGGTTTGCTGGTATGGTATCGTATTATGATTACCGTAATTACTTTATTTATCTGGCTGAGCTGGAAAAACAAGATTTCCCGGGTATCGGCTGCGGCTGTTTGGAAACTACTGGGTATAGGTGCGCTGATCGCTTTGCATTGGGTATGTTTTTATGGTAGTATTAAAATAGCCAATGTATCTATCGGCCTGATCTGTTTTGCTTCGGTTGGATTATTTACTGCCATACTGGAGCCGCTGCTTACAAAGAGCAAATTCAGCTGGGCTGAAATAGGGTTAGGGCTGATCAGTTTACTGGGTATTTACCTGGTCTTTCATTTTGATACGCGTTACCGGGCCGGGATTCTGCTGGGTATTATATCAGCACTTTTGGCCGCTGTATTTTCTGTTCTCAATAAAAAGAACGTAAACGTTGCAACTCCCCAGACTTTGCTGTTGTATGAATTAAGTGGCGGTTTATTGATCCTTACTTTGCTTATGCCTTTGTATCTCCACTATGTTCCGGCAGCATATATTTTCCCTACCATAACGGATTGGGGATGGCTTCTGATACTAAGTTGGTTTTGTACCGTATTGGGAATGGACCTGATGTTACAATCCTTGCAAAAAGTGTCTGCCTTTACCCAAACGCTTAGCCTTAATCTTGAGCCTGTTTATGGAATATTGCTCGCTTTTATTTTATTTAAGGAAAATGAAAAACTGGATAACAGTTTTTATATTGGGTTTTCACTGATCGCATTATCGGTGGCTTTGCAAATGTTGCGGGTGGTGAAAAGAAAGCGGGTGTGATAATGAGTAGTTAGTAAATGTAAGAGATTAATTATACGCAGAACTGACAATTCATTTTTTAAAATCATTTATTTCAAGTCGTAAGCCACTACCCGGTTGCCATAAAAAGTAGGTACATAAACGATCCGGCTCCTAGCATCATATCCAATATCTGCGGTATTCAGTTTCTGGGCACGTGTATCAAGCAGGGTTTGTTTGGATCCATTGGCAAACACATAATAGATCACGCCACTCCAGGCGCTTACGATGTATTCATCCTTCTTTACACATTCAATCCCATCCGTACTAGGATCCATGCCATCTGTTACATTGGTTATGCTACCGGATGCGAGCATTTTTTGCAATGCACCTTTATCCAGTATCAGTAATTCATCACCCACGGCCAATAAGCCATTCGGCCCCTGCAGGTTTTGCAGAAGCGTTACCACAAATCCTTTTTCTATCCGGTATACTTTATAATTTCGGGTATCGCTTACGTATACAATACCTTCTTTGTCAATGCTGATATCATTTAAAAATACAGAACCCTCAACCGGTATGCGTTGAACAATCTTTGCTTTTTCAATATCAATGACCACTACTTCGGTAAGATCGGCTACATATAATTTCCCTTTGTAGATGCCCATTCCCTTGGGTGCGTTTAATCCTGTAACCCAATTGGTACTAAGGATCTTTCCATCCAACGATACTTTGGCAATGGCACCTTTGCCATCTTTTTCATTAGGCACACCATCGATCTCGGATACATATAATATTTTTTCTTTGGCATCATACAAAACAGACTCCGGGGTTCTTAACAAAGTGTCGGTCTCCCATCGTTTTACCAAGCTATGGCTCTGTGCAGAAGCTATATAAAATGAAATGGAAAAAAGGGTAATGAATAAGTATTTCATAAATAGGTTATTTGCTTAGCCTCTGTTATACGCTGCGATTACAAAAGGGGTCATCACATATTTGCAATTTACAGCGTCCTCGTTATAACAACGCTGTCGTTTTTGTAAAAATACATTTTTGTTTTGCAAATAATATTTTGCCAGGTAAGTTTTATATAAGGATTAAAACAGGAGAAAGTAATTTGTTTCATGGACTCTGGATTCCTTGTTTTGTATGGCTGAAATGAGATGGACTCATTAGTTCCTGCGGATGTCTTTCATACAATAAAACAGGTTCTTGGATTTCGAATACTGCTTATACTGGTTTATGCCGATACCATAAACCAGGTTTTCGGGTTCACCTGCCAGCATGGGTCAAATAACCACTTGTAAAATTATCGCCTGCAGAAAATGACGGAGAGGGTTCTTTTATTATCTTCGGAATACCCAAACCTAACTGTACATGAAGAAGTTCCTTTTTGTTGCACTCTGTATGCTCTCTATTCAGGCACTCGCCCAGAAAAAACCGCTCGATCATTCGGTGTATGATGGCTGGCAAAGTATTGCCGACCGTTCGGTAAGTAATGATGGTAAATATATAGTGTATGCGGTAAACCCGCAGGAAGGCGATGGTATTTTGTATGTTCAAGCTGCTGATGGAGAATATAAAAAAGAAATTGCCCGTGGCTATGGTGCCGTGATTACAGAAGACAGCCGCTACCTGATATGCCGGATTAAACCCGCTTTTAAAGAGAGCCGGGAGGCGAGGATCAAAAAGAAAAAGCCAGAGGATATGCCTAAAGACAGCCTTGCGATTATCGAACTTGGCAAAGACCCTACGATAAAAATCCCACGTCTTAAAAATTTTAAATTGCCGGATGAATCAGGCAATTGGCTTGCATATTTATTGGATAAGCCGTTGCCGGAGCCTGCAAAGAGAACCGAGACTGATTCTGCTGCAAGGATTAACAACATGATTTCTATGGCAGATAGCCTGATGCACATGGCCGATAGTATCCGCAATAAAGCTAATGATATCAAAGAAAAAGGGATGTCTGTTTTACGCAGGCCTGCAAGAGATACATTACCCACAATACCCAAAACACCCGAGGATCCTATTGAAGAAGGAACAGAACTGGTTGTAAAGAACCTCTTAACCGGCGAAACAAAAAGTTTCCCGTTAGTGAGCGAATTCTTCTTTAATAAGAAAGGAACGGTATTGGTGATAGAGACCACAAAGAAAATAAATTCTCCGCAGGTGAAACCTGCCGTAATAAAAATAGACCTGCTGAAAAATACCGCGGTTACTATTTTCCAGGGTTTTAATGATGCGAAAGGGTATCGCATGGATGAAGAAGGAAAGCAATTGGCTTTTGTTGCCGAAAGAGACAGCAGCAGTAAGTCTTTGCAGAAATTCTATAAACTCTATTATTTCAAAGACGGAGCAGATAGTGCTGCTTTCATTGCAGATAGAAATAGCAAAGGATTGCCATCTAACTGGACCGTTAGTGAAAATGCCAATATCAGTTTCAGTAAAAGCGGGAAACGTTTGTTTGCAGGAACTGTAAATATCCTCCCCGTAAAAGATACTACTTTGCCTGATTTTGACAGGGTAAGTGTGGATGTATGGCATTATAACGATGATTATATACAACCGGTTCAGTTAAAGAACCTGGATGCGGAACTGAAAAGAAATTTTGTTGCCAATGTTGATCCTGTTTCAAAACAACTGGTTCAATTGGGAAATGAAAAATTCAGGAACCTGATACAGACAAAAGAAGGAGATGGTGATATTTTTTATGCTGCTTCCGATTTTGGCAAACGTATTGCATCACAATGGCAGGGATTTACTTTTAATGATTTGTATACCATAAATCCGGAAACCGGTGCAACAGAAATTATTACGAAAGATTTTAAAGGAAATATTATCAATGCATCTTATTCAGGCAAATACCTTTTGTATTATGATGAGAAGAAGCCGGGTTATTTTATTTACAATTCACTTACTAAGAAAATCAATCCTGTTGCCAAAGACATAGCATTCTCTTTAGTTGATGAAGAAAATGACGTACCTGATGAACCCAATGCCTATGGTGTGGCTAAATGGATGGAAAATGATAAATATGTGTTGATCTATGATCGGTATGATATCTGGAAAGTAGACCCGGCGGGAGTAGAAAAATCAGTTTGTTTGACAACCGGTAGAAAAGATAAAATAGAAATACGTTATGTAAATACCAATCCAGATGAGAAGTTCATTAAAGCAGATCAAAAACTCTTATTGCGTTTGTTTGATGAAAAAGATAAAACAGCCGGGTTGGCCTTATTAGACCTTTCGAAAAATAGTACAATAACTATCCTGTTTAAAGAACCGGTGAGTTTGGTGCTTACGGTTCAGAAAGCCAAAAATGCAGATGTGTTGGTATATTCAAAAGAAAGCTTTGTCAGGTCAACGGATGTTTATGTTCATCCCATTGGAGGTTCTGCCACACAGTTGTCGCATACCAATCCGCAACAGGCTAATTATAACTGGGGAACATCTGAATTGTTCAAGTGGAAAGCTTATACAGGAAAACAAACAGAGGGTATTCTATATAAGCCCGAAGATTTTGATCCAAAGAAAAAATATCCGATGATCGTTTATTTCTATGAACGTAACAATACTACATTACATAATTACCTGGCGCCAGCGCCTACGCCGTCACGATTGAATATTCCATTTTTTGTGAGCCGGGGGTATGTGGTATTGGTTCCGGATATCTGGTATCAGACAGGCTACCCGGGTCAAAGTGCGTATGACCACATTTTAAGCGGAACCCGCGCAGTGGTAAAATTGGGTTTTGTGGATAGTACAAAGATCGGTTTGCAGGGACAGAGTTGGGGTGGTTACCAGATTGTATATCTCATTACCAAAACCAATCTGTATGCAGCTGCATGGGCGGGGGCACCGGTGGCCAATATGACCAGTGCCTATGGTGGGGTAAGATGGGGTACTGGTTTGGTTAGGCAGTTCCAGTATGAGAAATCACAAAGCCGTATTGGTGCCAGCTTATGGGAAAAGCCGAATTTGTATATTCAAAACTCTGCTTTGTTCTCATTGCCGAAGATTAAAACACCTCTGGTGATCATGTCAAACGATGCGGATGATGCAGTGCCCTGGTACCAAGGTATTGAAATGTATGCAGGCATGCGCCGTTTGGGTAAAAAAATATGGATGCTTACCTATAATGGGGAGGCACATAATTTGGTAGAAAGAAGAAACCGAAAAGATATTCAAATACGCGAGCAACAATTTTTCGACTATATGTTGAAAGGAGAGAAGCCGTCGAAATGGATTACTGATGGGGTACCTGCGCTGTTAAAGGGAAGAGATTGGGGACTTGGGTTTTCATTACAAAATTAGTATTGACTCATAAAAAAGGAAGGTTCAGCCGGATTTGATCTACTGAACCTTTTTGTTTTCTTAGTATAAAACGAATAAACTGATTCTGCGAAGCGATCCTTTTTTACATTGAGCCAGACAGCGGCATTAGCTTTTAATGATATGGTTTTTTCTCGAGAGTAAACCAGGCATACCCGATGATGATGGCAAGAAAAGAAGCAATGAGTACAGCTATTTTAGCAATATCCTGGTTTGCTGGATCAGTGAAAGCCAATGACGAAATAAAAATACTCATGGTAAAGCCAATGCCAGCCAGGATACCTGCACCAATGAGTTTATGCCAGTTAACTCCACGTGGCAGATCTGCCAGTTTCTTTTTTACAAGAAAGTAACAGGCACCAAAAATACCCAGCGGTTTGCCAATGCATAACCCTAATAAAATGCCCCAGCTTAAGGGTGTATTTAATTCCTGCAAACTGTTCTCCGGAAAAGCAATGGCTGTATTGGCCAATGCAAAAATGGGCATGATGATAAAATAAACCGGTTTGTGTAAAGCCAGTTCAAATTTCTTTAGTAAGTCATTCGGAACCAGCAAAGCAAATAATACACCTGCAATCGTAGCATGGATACCTGAGTTGAACATGCAGTACCATAATAATATGCCCAGCAGGATCTGCAGCCATCCAAACGGCCTTTTCTTAACGTTAAGAAACCAGAGTAATAGTAGAACGATAAGACAACCAACCAGGTAAATCCATTGCAAGTGGCCGCCATAAAAGAAAGCGATTACGATAATGGCACCAAGATCATCAATGATGGCTAATGCGGTAATAAATATTTTCAAACTAACCGGGATACGGTTGCCTAATAAAGACGCCACACCCAAGGTAAAGGCAATATCGGTTGCAGTTGGGATGGCCCATCCATGCATGGCATCTGTTCCTTTATTCAGCAGACCGAATAGCAGGGCAGGAGCAAGCATTCCACCAATTGCTGCAAAAACGGGTAATAAAGATTTTTTAATAGAAGCCAGTTCACCATTAACCAGTTCCCGCTTGATTTCCATTCCCGCCAGGAAAAAAAAGACCGCCATTAATCCATCATTGATAATGTATAAGGGTGTATTAGGTAAATGGATAAAGCCGATCGTAATCGAATGTTCATTCACCCCTGTAAAACCGGCCGACCACATATTGATATAACCATCATTCCAAAAACCCAGATTGGCCAATATAAAGGAGATGATTGTGCAGGCTAATAAAGTAATACCCACAGAACGGCTGTCGTGGATAAATCTTTGCAACGGGTGTATAACCTTTCGTCTTACAAAATGAAACATATAACTAAGTTATTGAAACAATGGTTGCTTTAGATAGAATAATGTTTTATGTATTATAGTATTTATACTACAATAAAAACAGTAAAATCTATACAATCTTTTATATTATTTTTTTCATAATATTATGAGACGGTAAAGCATTGCCCCTCAAATATCATCAGGCTTTTTACTAAATCAAACCAGCCGTGTCGATGTATTTAAACTTAGCCAGGTTTACTTCATTATACGTTATTGGTTCTGGCATGCCGGTTCCATTACAAAAAAAATATATTGCGACCCTTTCTTGATTACATCCCCACAAACCCAGTTCTTTCCTTTTTTATTTGTATTGATTCAATCTCTTTATTCAGGAAGAGCATTGCTCCCATATATTAAAATCAACTCATGAAAACATTATTTACTTATCGCTTACGGATAAATTTTTTTTTCACAGCACTGATCCTGTTTGCCCTATCTTTTTCGGCTATGGCGCAAACCAATTATTATGTTTCGCCAACAGGAAATAATTCCAATAACGGTTTATCTGCCGCTACTCCTAAACTTACTATTACCGAAGCGCTGCTTATAGCAACAGATGGCGATATCATTAACCTTGCAAACGGCAGCTATGCGCTTACTACCACACTTAATTTTAACAAAAGTGTAAGTGTCATAGGCCAAAGCGAAGCGGGTGTGATCATTGACGGACATACCATTGCAGGGGGGTGGATACTGAATCCAAACCGTTCCAATATATCTTTGAGCAATTTTACCGTTAAACCAAATGGGATCGATGGTGGGTTTCCCATACATGCAGGATCTAACGGTAGCAATCCTTTACCGGTAATCTCTAATATCAGTGTAAGTCATATTACAATCAATGCCGCTAAAAAAACTGCGTTTGATTTTAACGGGGTTACCAACCTTACCCTGAGTTATATAACAGCAACCAATAGCAGCAAGGGAAATGGTGTTCAGATCAGCGGGTGCCGGAATGTAAATGCCAATCATATCAATACCAGTGGTAATGCATGGGGTGGATTTGCAGTATATGTTTCAAACCCATATCCATCGGGTCTTGGCAGGGGATCGGATAATGTAGTGATTGACGCAGCCACCTCTTCATTCACCGAATCCGTAGGTGTGTACATTCAGGATGAATCAGGCTTTACCAATACAAATATTGTGGTTACTGGTGGCTTTGATTATACGGTTCAAAATCCCGTTAGTAAAAAGGGCTATACTTTTTATTTTCAAAACAAAGCCAATGCCCTTGCTTTTGCAAACTTCATCCCCTCTCCGTCAGCTTCATCTGTCAAGCAGCTTTCTTCCAATCAATTTACTGTATCACCAGGCTTATCTATACAGTCGGCTATCAACGCTGCAAAACCCGGTAATGCCATTTATGTATATCCCGGTACCTACCTTGAATCTGCACCTAGCAGTAGGTTATTTAATGGCGGGCTGTATACTTTCGGTTTGTTTGTTTCTGCAGAAAAACCTGGTATCAGTATTATAGGTGTGGATGCAAATGGTATTCCTGTATCCGATTATACCAATGTGCTGGCCAATGTTCAGTGTAATGCAACCAATAATTTTGGCCCCAGTGGTGTATTTGTGGAAGGGGATAATGTAACGATTACCGGATTGAATATCTATCTCGATCCTGGCGGGGTACAAAATAAAACCGTTGAAGTGACGGGTGAAAATTTCAATATACAATCCTGTAAACTTACAGATGGGAATTCATTATACATCAATGACTGGCGCTATGATACCGTCAATAATGTTTCGCATATTACCAAATACCATGTGGAAGGAAATAAATTTGAGTCAGGCACCAGTCTCGATATCAGTGATGGCGCAGGTTTTACGGGCAGCCCTTCCGACAGGGTGATCCTGAATAATTATTTTGATGCAGCCGGTGGCGACTGGGCCATGGTTAGTTTTAATGGATCAGGTACGGGTGTTCCCTGGTTTGTGCATTCAGTGGGCGGTGCTGTGATTACTGGGAATCGTTTTGTCAATGGCGAACAATATATCCGTCACAGGGGTTCAGTGGATAATAGTCAGTTTAACTGGTCGCAATATTGGAACAGTAATCATTTTGATAAGGCCGTAATTACGCTTTCAGATGAATCCTCTTTTACCCCCCGGGCTTATAACTATACAAAAAATACCTATCATTTCAGCAATGTAAAAAGGATAGGTGCGATTATACAAGCGGATATCAACAATGTAGCACAGAACGGAGACCTTATTAAGATTGGTGCCGGAACCTATGCAGAAAATATTACCGTTACCAAAGCTGTTGAGGTCCGTGGAAGCGGGCAGGCATTCACAAAGATCATTCCTGCTGTATCAAACCCTGCTTCCTGTAGCGGCAATTCTCTTTGTTCAGGGGCAAGTAATGTATTCCTGGTTCAGGCGGATAATGTAACGATTGATCAGTTAACCGTGGATGGCGATAACCCCGCACTTACGAGTGGTAAAGTATTTGGCGGGGCCGATATTGATGCCAGAAACGGAATCATCACCAATCACCCTTTGGGAATATTTAATAACCTGTCTGTGCATGATGTTACGGTTAAGAATATTTTCCTGCGAGGCATCTATGCTTCTTCAGGTGGAACGTTCAATTTTGATCATAATTCGGTTACCAATGTTCAGGCTGATGGGAATTCTATTGCCTTATTCAATTATGGTGGATCGGGAAGCTTTACGAACAATACGGTTAGCGATGCGGCTGATGGTATTGCTTCTAACTGGTCAAAAGGAACGGTGTATATGGGCAATACCGTAACCCAATCCGGCAGTGGTATCCATACCGATAACAATGGTGGGTTTGGTGGTATGGCAGACCTGATCAGTAATAACCAGGTATACAATAGTATTTATAACGGTTACGGTATCTGGGTGTTCGCGCCTTTTCTGCCTGTTACAGTAAAAGACAATACGGTATCCGGTGTTGATGTGGGTTTAGCGTGTGCTGGACAAAATGCATCCGTTACTTCTGTTTTCACAGGTAATACAGTCGATGGCCAGCATAAAACCAACAGTACAGGTGTATACGTTACTACTGATCGTTTTGGATATGGTACAACAGATGTAGCGGCCATATTCAGTAATAATGATATCCGGAATAATACAGATGGCTTTTATCTTGAAGCAGAAGCAGGTAATAAACTTGTGTTAGCTGCAAATCATAATTCTATCACTGGTAATAGCAACAGTAATGTAACCCAGGCCACCGGTATCAGGGGTGCCGGTACATTTGCTGCGGATATGAATTGTAACTGGTGGGGCACAGCTTTGGCATCGGCCATTAATGCATTGATTAACGGGGCAGGGGTGGTGCATAGTTCCTGGTTGGCGAGTGGGGCGGATGCAGATGCTGCAGCTCCGGGTTTTCAGACAGTGAGTGCCTGTGCGGCTGCCGTTTCTAATGCCATTGTAAACAACAAAACGAATATTACCTGTTATGGCGCTGCGAATGGCTCGGCAACCATCAGCTTTGCAGATGGTATCGGTTCCTCATCTTATACGGTTGATGGCGGACCCGCAACGGTCATCAGCGGTTCTTCCTTCGCAATCAATGGCCTGGCACCAGGCTCACATGTGGTTCTGATTACCGATGGTGGAGGAAATACAGCATCGGTAACGGTAGACATTACAGAACCTGCTAAATTGATTGTGAATGCTTCGGCTACTTCAATTACCTGCAACGGTACTTCAACCGTTACGGTTATTGCAACCGGTGGCAAAGCGCCTTATAGCGGAACCGGTATGTTTATCGTTCCTGCAGGAACCTATACTTACACAGTTACCGATGCGAATGGATGTACAGCCACAACCAGCATTACCCCGACGGTTATTCCTGATACACAGAAACCAACGGTTCAGGTTCAGGGAGATTATAGTGTAATGAATGATCCGGGTAAATGTGGTGCTACGATCAAGAGTATTCCTCCGCCTGTCACTTCCGATAACTGTGCAGTAGCTACTATTGCCCATAATCACCCGTCTACTGATTATCCGGTAGGAACAACCCTTATTACCTGGATTGTAACCGATGTGAATGGTAATGTGAATGATACCGCCAAACAAAAGATCACCGTAATCGATAACGAAATACCGGTGATGACACCGGTTCCTGCACAGGTTTTCTGTAATACGCCAGCGGGTACTTATTCCATTCCAGCTCTGGTAGCTACTGATAATTGCAGTGCATCTGTTTCATATGTGATCAGCGGTGCTACTGCAAGAAGCGGAAGCGGAAATAATGCAAGTGGTTCTTTTAACCCGGGTATATCAACCATCACCTGGTCAGTAACAGATCCCGCAGGGCATATTGTAACAAGTACTACAGTGGTAACCATTAATACTGCGCCACCAGCCAGCATTACCATTAGTAATGCGGATGCGTTCTGTAATAAAATCACCCTAACGGCAAGCGAGGGCAACAGCTATGAATGGAAATCAGGTTCTGCAGTAATCAGCACCCATCAACAACTTCTTCTTGGCCAGGCCAATGGCGATGGCGTTTATACTGTAACTGTAACCACCAATGGTTGCAGCGGCACACCGGCTGCTTATACATTCAATAAGCAATACCTTATCAGCAGCTATACCATCCTTGCTAACAAAGAAATTGAACTGGGCGAGAACAATACTGTAGCCAGTGGCAGTATAGGGGTAACTGCTTCAAATGGTCTGGCTGAATTTCATAAAAACAGTTCGGTTTCTTCCCCGGGTTCTTTTGTAAAGGCTAAGAATATTGATAAGGATGGGTCAGGTATTGTAATCAGCAATCCTATCTACGCAGCAGCAACGGGCATCAGTTTACCAACCATGTACCTCAATACGGCCAATACCAATAACCTGCCGAATAAAGAAGTGGCGGCGAATACTGCAACAACGGTGAATGGTAATTATAAGAACCTTATTTTAAAGAAAGGTTCTAACACCATTCTTACCGGTAATACTTTCGGAACCATTCGTGTTGAGCAGGGTGCGAAGCTGAGCTTTATGGCTACTACGATTAATATTGATAAACTGCAGATAGTAAAAGGACCCAGAAATGGGTACAGCTATATTCGCTTTGCACAGGATACCAAAATATTGGTAAGCAGTAGTGTAAGCATAGGCAGCCAGGTGTATATCAACCCGGATAATAACAAAGTAACTTTTTATATGAGCGATAAAAGATCCGATGATGAAAGGTTCACTGTAAAAGGCGGCGATACTAGGGTAACGGCCAATATCTATATGCCAAATGGAAAACTGAAAGTTACCGGCGGCTATCGTTATGGCGATTATGGCAACGGTAAAGGCGATTGTGATGGAGACGATGACGATGACCGTTACTATGGGCAGGCCAGCGGCTATGTGTATATGACCGGCTTGTTTATTAGTGAAAAAATTGAAGGTAATGGTAAGAACATCGTATGGAACAGTTTTGATTGCAGTGCCGGGCCTGTAGCTTTATTGAATAATGGTTCGTCTGCAAACGTTTCAACCACCACCGAAGAAAAATCAGCTACTACTGAAGAAGAACTGAAAGTAACCGTAATGCCAAACCCAAGCAGTACATACTTTACCTTAAAGCTGGAAAGTAAATATGCCACAGCCGTTGATCTGCGGGTAATGGATAACAGGGGGCGTATGATCGATTCCAGATCCAAGTTGGGAGCGAACAGTACTGTACAGATTGGGCAAACCTATAGTAGTGGAACATATTATGCGGAACTGATTCAGGGAAATAGAAGGAAAGTTGTGCAGTTGGTGAAGATGATGAATTAAGGAATTAATCATTCATAATTGTGGCCTAAGCGTTTGAGGCAGGATTATTAAATACGGGTGTTAGTTCTCAAAGGATAAAGGCAGCCATCCCGGTTTGGATGGCTGTTTTGTTTTGAAGTAATCCGTTTACATAAAACCAGTAATAAAGAGCCCCAGAGCAATAAGCATAAGCACAATACTGCTCCACCAAAGCCATTTCTTTTTGGTTAAAATAGAAATAGCGGAAATAGCGATTGCTATCTGGAATAAGGTTACCACTTTTGCAAGGATAGCATGTTTCTCTAAATGATAATTAGATTCTTTTTCAAACGATTCTGCTTTTACTTTAATCTCTTCCTGCTCTGTTTTGTATTTACTGATGGAATTTGAATCAGCAATACCGGCATGGATCTCCAATGTTTTAATCTCGGCTTTGATACCCTTTGCCTGATAATAAGACCATTGATCAGAAGCTTTGATTTGCGATATCAACGCTTCATCCGAATGATGCCCGGCCATTAAACCTGAAATAGCAGCAAATACCGCCATCAATGCTGTTGAAATGGCTACCAAAGGGAACCATTTGCTTTCACTGTGTTCCACTTTCTCATGAATGGTTTCATGAAGATGTTCTGTGGGTACTTCTATTTCATCCATACGGTTTGATTTTTATATAAGATAGTAAAGAGGTTATAACCAAGAGATATTTTTTGGGGATGTTTTTCTGCCAAGCCACAGGATGGCTGCGGTATTGCTTCAGTCAAGTATTCCGTTTTCAATTTTAAAGATCAATTAATCAGTATGGCATACTTGCTTTTCGGCCTTAGATTGTCAAGCCATTTATACCCCCGCAGCCGAAGTTCTTCATGTTTCGCCTGCCGCATGGGATACATGGTGCCATCAAAACTGCGAACAAATGTGACGCGTTTTAATTTACCATCATCAAAGAGGATATCGATCAGATCAGCATTATTTTTGGCTACGCCGGTAAACCGTTTGTTTTCATCCTGACCATAATACACATTTTCGGCATTACCCTTGGCCCGTAAGAAATGGATCTTGCCCTCAATAAAATAAGCATTAATACTGGTGCCTTTTACCTGGTTAAAATATTGCGTGCTGTCAACCCGGCTGATGGCCATGGCATTTTCAAATACATTAAGGCGTTCCGGTTTTTTATTTTTGATGAATAGATAAATCGTATCGCCGGTTATCTGGTTTTCCTGTGCCCATACAATCGGATTGCGGAAGAGCCGGAATGCAGAATCTTTTAAGGAATAGAATAAACTATCACCTACTGCCTGCAACGAATCCGAATAGATCTTTACATGGTAGTAGGCTTCAAAATATTTGGTGGTGCTATCGGGTTTTGTTTTTACCGTATCTACTGCAGTGTAGTTGCCCCTGCTGGTATCCAATTGCCTTATCTCAGGAACATACCGCGATTTCATCAGATCTGCCAGTCTTGCGGTGTATAAAGTATCGGCTGTGATAAATATTGAATCCTTACCCTGCTTAATCAGCAGGATGGGTTTTTCGGTGGCAAGCAAAATATCTTTCTTACGGTCGGTCTTAATATTATTGGCTATCATATCAAAACCTTCTGCTGAATCTTTTCCACGATACACCGCATTACCCCTGAATTCGCTGAGTTTTGTTGAATCATCAAAAGCCATATCATCCGCTGTAAATGTATATGTACTGTCGTCAATAACAGATCGTTTGAAGAGCATCCCCTTTTTATTTTTCCTGTCAAAAAAACCATCCCGGGTTTTGATGACTCTTTTAGAACTGTCTGTAATAACGGTAGGAGAGGTGAATGTGGCAATCTCGGTATTGGTATTGTATTGCAATGTATCCGTAACGATCCTGTATTCGGGGTCTACCAAAACAACTTTCCGTTTAAAGATCACATCTTTCGTATCACCATAGTAATACCCCTCGGTACTGGTTAAAACGGTTTTTTTATTCACCAGCTTGCCCCCTTTCAGGTAAGTGCCGATCTTAATAGTTACATCGTATTCCAGTTCTTCAGTGGTTAAATTGCCCTTGCCATCGGTTAACCTTACTTTTTTACTCAGGTAAGCTTTTTTTTCTTTGCCCAGGTATTTGAGGTATTGTGAGTAGGTATGCACACTGTCGGCATCATTTATGTGAACATTGCCAAATGCTTCCAGCGAATTATCGATTTCATTCCAAACGGCGCTGTCTGCGTAGAATAAGGTTTTATCCTGTTTTACCTTGGCCTTACCTACCAGTATGGTAAAACGGTGAACAGAATCTACGGTGTTCAGAATAATTTTATCGGCAGAGAGGATCTCTAAATATTTACCAGCCTGTTGAACGGTGTCAGCAGGATTTCTTTGCGCCATACAGGTAGATACAACCGCAAGCAGAACAAACAGATATAGTAACCTTTGTAGCCCCATGTAATTATTTCTTGGTAGAATCCGTAACCGGTAATGGCGTTAGTAAAGGGCCGCTCTTGTCTTTCTTACCAAACACAGAAATATTTACATAACGTTTGGGATGTACGCGCAGATCATCCATTAAGATATTGGCACTGCGAACGGTATTGGTAAGGTTATCATACAGCACTTTATCATTCATGAGTTTACCCAGTGAACCGTCTTTTGCACTTACTTTCTCCAGTATATTGTTGAGGTTTGCAATGGTGGTCTTCAGATTGTCAATGGTTCCAGCGATATCCGTTTTGGCAAAATTGTCTGTGGTTTTTTCTACATTGCTCAGCATCTTCGTCACTTTCTCATTATTGTCAGACAGGTTTTTTGTAAAGCTCGCCACATGATTCATTGATTGGGTAATGGCCCCGCTTTGCTGGTTCATCATGGATTGAATGGAAGCAGATGATACAACAAGGCTTGCCGTTACTTTATTTATATTGGCGATGACAGCCTGCAGGTTATTCTTTGTATTCGGATCGAAAATGGAATTGATATTCTTTAATACACTGTCCAATGAATGTATAGTAACCTTTAACTGATCGCCAACCGGACCAAGTTTATTCATTACATTACCCAATAAACCGGCACTGGAAGCAGTTAACACCGTATCTCCCGATTTGAGGTATTGTTTGGCATCTCCCAGGGCAATAGACATTTTTGCAGCGCCCAGCGGGTTTTCATTGATAGTGGCGATAGAATTGACCGGAATATTATAATCATCCTTCAGTTTGATGGCTACCACAATGGAGGAAAGGTTCTGATCGGCATTTTCAATCTCAAATACCGAGCCTACCTGGAATCCATTGATGAAAACAGAATTGGATACCATGATGCCCTTGGTATCGGAATATTTTGCATAGATAAAATTACCTGTTTTAAAAAGGGTCTTTCCTCTCAGAAAATTAAAACCAAGTATCAATAAGGTAATGGCGATAGCGGTAAGGGCCCCCACTTTCGTTTCGTTTGATATCTTCATAGGCCACAAATCTAAGGTTTCTTCCTTTGTCGTTTGTGTCTAAAGCCTGTTAAAATAAGCGGCTATTTAGTTCCGCCGGAATGGGATAACTGTTTTTCCAGCGAATATTTATAGCGTTTGATGGATTTTACCAATACTTCGCAGATCTGTTGCCGGCCTTCTTCACTGTTCAGGTAATCTTCTTCCTCCGGATTGGAAATAAAGCCGGTTTCTACCAGTACAGCCGGCATGGCAACCGCCTGCAATACCCAGATAGGCGTCTGTCTTTGCTTAGCCTCGCGACTGATCCGCCCCAGTTTCTGGAATTCCTCTTCAATGGTCAGGGCGAGGTTGGCGCTGCGGGAGAAATAAGACTGGATCTTCATATTAATGATCATCATTTTGGCAGGATCGTGTGGGTTAAAGTCTTTTAGTTCCTTGGCAGATACACTGTCCAGGTACATTTCTTCATTCCCATTGAGGGCTTTGGCTGCTTTGGCCGCGTTACGATTATTTACGCCATAAATAAAGGTTTCGGTGCCTTTCGCAGGGTTGGGCGTATACCATACACGGTAATCTTTCACTTTCACTGTATAGGCTTTCTTTTTCCTGCCTTTGCCTTTATACCGTGTTTCTTCTTTATAACCGATGAATTCGGTATGCTTTTGCGGGCCGCCACCTTCATTTACATGAATACAAACAAACAGGTCTCCTTTTTCGCGATTGGCTATCTGGGCTTTGCGGGTTACTGGGTCAAAAACATCGGTGCGGCGGGTCATATAGCTTTCCACATCCGGTATCTCATCGCGCAGCATACTATCAAGCTTTAATGAAATGGCCAAAGCAATATCTTTTTCATACGAGTATTTACCCCTGGCGCCATGGTCGGTTCCGCCATGCCCGGGATCAATAATGATCTTTCTGAGTGCTTGTTTTTGTTGTGGTTTTTGGGTATCGGGATTGAAAGAGAACAAACACAGGCTTATAAAGCTTAACAAAACCACAGCAGCATATTTTCTCTTCATCATATCATTTCGTTAAAGGATTTTTACTGAAATAGCTTTTACACAGCTAAGACCGTATTTTTGTCAACAGAAACATGAGTATACTCAGCAAATTTAACGCAAAAACGACCCTGGCTATTGTAGTAGCGGCTTATTTGCTCATATTAACGTTTTATGTAAAAGCCCAGGTTCACAGCGTGAATGGATTGGCCTTTATTTCAAATATTTCGGATACTACCCCACTTATTACCACAAAAGATTCACTGAAACCCATTGCTAAAAAGCAGGTACGATTTGATTCAAGCGGTAAGCTGCTTCCCGATTCCGTGGTTCATATTGACACACTGATGATGTCGAAAGATTCAGTAGATGCCATCGTAAAATACCATGCGGAGGATTCTGGCGTACTGATTGTGGCTACTAAACAATTGACTCTTTACGGTAAAGCCAAGACCGATTATAAAGACCTGAACCTGGAAGCGGCCACAATTGATTTTGATCAAAAGACTTCAACCGTAAAAGCATATGGTGCTTTAGACAGTACGGGTAATCCCATGGCTAAGCCTCAGTTTAAACAGGGTGAAATGACAACCGTTAGTGATTCCATTGCCTATAATATGAAAACCGGTAAGGGATTGATCAAGAATACGTTTTTGCAGGAAGGGGAAATCTTTCTGAATGCGAGGGTACTTAAAAAGGTGAATGCCGATGAGATCTTTGCCCGCGATGCCCGTTTTACCACCTGTAACCTGGATACGCCACACTTTGCTTTCCGTTCCAGAAGGATGAAGATTGTGAACAATAAACTGGGTGTTACCGGGAGGGTGTATCCGGAAATCGAATTGGTGCCGATTCCAATGATCTTTATTCCATTCGGGATCTTTCCTTTAAATCAGGCAAGACATTCAGGAGTATTATTGCCCGCCTTTGCATCGAGTGAAGATTATGGGTTAGGGCTGGAAGGATTGGGTTATTATAAGGTTTTGAATGATAATGCAGATGTAACGCTCCGCACCAATCTCTATTCTTATGGGGGATGGAACCTGAATATAAATTCAAAATATATCAAGCGGTATAAGTATACGGGTAACCTGAATATCACCTTCCAGAATACCAGGGCTTTGAACAGGAGCAGTTTGTCGGATGATGAATTTACTACTTCCAAATCTTACATGATCAACTGGAGCCATAGCCGTGATAACCGCGCCAGGCCGGGAACCAATTTTTCTGCGAATGTAAATTTTGGTAGCACCAGGTTTAACCAGTATTTATTGAATAACCCTTTTCAGAATTACCAGAACCAGTTGAGTTCTTCCATCAACTATTCCAAGGACTGGCGGGGGAAGTATAATCTCTCGCTCAATATTAACCATAACCAGAACAGTATATCGCGTTTGGTGAACCTGAACTTGCCAACAGCCAATTTTAATGTGGTTACTTTTTATCCTTTGCAGCCACATGATCAGATAGGTGCTGGTAAATGGTGGGAGAAAATAGGTATTGGTTATAGCGGTAATTTCCAGAACCAGGTTTCTTTCTATGATTCGGCGTTTAATATTAAACGCTTACTCGATACCGTACAATGGGGTGCGGTTCATAATATTCCGATTACCTTATCCTTACCCCAATTAGGCGCACTCAATATTTCACCCAGCGTATCTTATGAAGAGCGTTGGTATGGGCAAAGAAATTTTAAAAGATGGGATGATGCGAAACAGAAAGTAGACACTACAGTACAGAAGGGGTTTTACACAGCCAGACAGATGAGTTTTGGTCTGGGGATTAATACCAGAATTTTTGGCACCTATAATTTTAAACCCGGCAGTCATATCATGGCTATCCGTCATGAGATCAGGCCCAGTCTTACTGTCAGTTATAAACCTGATTTTGCGGCAAAATATTATTACACGACAAAAGTAGATAACAGCGGACACTATGTTCGTTTCTCGCAATTTGACGGTGGAGTGATCGGTTCTTTTTCCGAAGGGTCATTTGGCGGGATCGGTTTTGGGATAGATAATCTGCTGGAGATGAAAGTGCGCGATAAGAACGATACCACGACTAAACAAACCGGTAAAAAAGTAAAATTACTGGATGGTTTTGGTTTTAACTCATCTTATAATTTGTTGGCCGATAGCTTTGCACTGGGTAATTTTTCTTTCTATGCCAGAAGCACTTTGTTTGAGAAAGTGAATATTTCTGCTTCTGCCAACCTGGATCCGTATGATGTTGACAGTAAAGGCTATCGGGTAAAAAGAATACTATGGGATCCTGCAAGATTTAAATTTGGAAGGATCACAGGTGGCAATCTCGCTATTTCCACTTCTTTCAAAAGCAAATCGAAAGATGGCAAGGATGATAAGACAAGGCAACAATTACCCGTTGATCCCTTCATGACACCTGATGAACAGCAACGGCAACTGCAGTATGCCCGGGCTAATCCTGCAGAGTTCACAGATTTTAATATTCCCTGGAATATTAATTTGTCTTATTCCCTGAATTTCAACAGGGTACTAAAACCAGATTATTCGGGGTATACAACAGAAACGTTTTCCTCGGTAAATTTTACGGGTGATTTCAGCCTTACGCCTAAATGGAAAATTGGCGGTACAGGGTATTATGATGTAACAAAAAATTCAATAAACCAGATCAGCACCTTTATTACCCGTGAAATGCATTGCTGGCAATTGTCTATCAATGTTACACCGATCGGTTTATTCCGCTCTTTCAATATCATGCTCAGCCCCAAATCCGGTATCCTACGTGATCTGAAGATCAACCGCAGCCGGACCTTCTCCAGTTATTGATGATCGTTTTCGGCATAATAATCCCACATAAGCCTGAAGATCTTTTCTTTCAACGCATCTGCACTGTATTGTGTAGAATCGATGGCAGGCAGAAAATGCATTTCTAATGTATGGGGGAGGAGGTAGAAAAATTTATTAGCGGGTAACACTTTCTTGGTATGAAAAAGAATTACCGGTAAAATGGGTTTGCGGGTATCTACTGCCAGGCGAAAAGCACCATCGTAAAATTTCTTTAAAGGATCGTTTGTCCGGTTGCGTGTGCCTTCAGGATAGATTAACATATCCAGTCCCATGTTGAGCATGCGTTTCATTTCATCATAACTTTTTCTGCGGCTGGCATCACTGTTCCTGTCAACCAGCACACTGCCAAACCGATAGATCCATCCAAAAACGGGTACCCTGGTAAAACTTTTTTTTGCAATGGTTTTATTGGCCCTTGGCATAAACGGAGTACTCACCGGAACATCCATCAGGCTGTTATGATTACATACCACAATATAGTTGGTGCCTTTTATAAAATTTTCTTTCCCCCTGGTACGTAAAGGGCATCCTATCAGCGTTAAATAAACAGTCATCCACCCTCTTGAAACATGCCTATGCCATTTGGCTTTGGCAGGATCTTCCATGAAAAAGCAAGGGCTGTAAAAAATAATGGCGATCAATAACGTAGCCATAAATAAAAGCAATGCCCACAATGCCCAGATGCGTGCAAATATTTCAGTCAACAGCGTCCCAATTCCTAGTGGGGATTTGCCAGGGTTTATTTTTTCAGAATCGTTCATTGATTAGTAAGCAGTAAATAAGTTAGTAAAATTCAGTAACACGCTTTCAGGCGCCGGAAGGATTCCAATCTATCGTTGTTTTGTTTTGCCTGATGAGTAACTCATTCACTTTGCTAAAATGCTTACACCCAAAAAAACCTTTATCCGCGCTGAAAGGCGAGGGGTGTGCGGCTTTTAATACATGGTGTTTGGTTTCATCGATCAGCACCTGCTTTTCCTGTGCAAACCTTCCCCATAACAAAAAGATCACGCCTTTTTTTTCATCCGATATTTTTCGGATCACGGCGTCGGTAAAATCCATCCAGCCGATCTTCTGATGGCTTGCCGGTTCGTTTGCGCGAACCGTAAGCAGGGCATTTAATAAGAACACACCCTGTTGTGCCCACCTGGTAAGATTGCCTGTTTTGGGAATGGGCATTCCGATATCTTTATTTAGTTCTTTATAAATATTCATCAATGAAGGGGGCGGCGGAACCCCATCGGGCACGGAAAAGCTTAATCCATGCGCTTGTCCGGGGCCGTGGTAGGGATCCTGCCCCAGTATCACCGCTTTTACTTTATCAAATGGCGTTGTATGAAAAGCATTAAATATGAGTGAGCCGGGTGGATATACAACCGCACCGGTGGCTTTCTCTGTTTTCAGTTGTGCAACCACCTGTAAGAAATACGGTTTGGAAAATTCATGCTTCAGCACTTCTTTCCAACTCGCTTCCATTTTTACATCCATAATACCCGTTTAAATAAGGAGTTGTTTGATACACGAATGTACATAAACGAAAACAAGTTTACCTTACGATGGTAACACTGCCGCCGATAGAGGGCAGGGTAGGGCCCGGTTTGATAATATAGTAATACGTGGCAACGGGCTGGTCAATGCCTTTGAATTTCCCATCCCAGGGTTTGAGATACCCTGTTGATTGAAATACCTTTTGTCCTAACCGGTTATAGACTTCTACTATACATTGCGGATAGAGGTCTATTAAAGCAATTTCCCATACATCATGCACACCATCGCCATTGGGCGAGAATGCATTGGGTGGCGACAGGATTGCTTCTTTGATGGATACATTAATGCCATACACAACCGAACATCCCCCTTCATTGGTAAGCTTGATAAAATACCGCCCTGTTTTTTCGATGGCATGCGGGTTGTTTATTGCAATTGTAGCCAAGGAGTCTTTCCAATACGTAATGGATAAGCCGGTTGTGTTTCCGTTTAAGGCAGAGAGCAGATCGATGGTATAAGGCCTTGTAATCAAGGGTGGATCTGTAATGGTGGCTACCGGATAATTTGATATCTCTACGGTTACCGGCTTCATTACGGTACAGCCCACGCTGTTAACGGCTTTAATATAATACACCCCGCTGACAGTGATCCGTTTTGGCGTAGGTATATAATTTGTTTGTGAAGGATCTGTATAATACGATAAAGTTAAACCGCCCGAACTCCCCGAAGTGATCAGGCTGGAGGTAAGGTCTATAGGTGTAGATATACAGGATAAGATGGTATTGCTGCTAACCTTTAGGTTTATTACTTCGTTTGAAGACATAATGGTCGAATAAACCGTATCAATACAACCTTGATCCGGGAAAGGCGTTACTTCAACCGCAAAGACCGTTCCGGGAGCCGGAACAGGTTCCATATGTAAGGTATTGCCTGTACCAAGTACTTTAGAGAAATCAGCAGTAAACCAGCGGTAGCCGGCAAATCCAAAAGGTGCCGTAAGGGTTTGCGAACTATCAGACAGACATTGCATATTACCGGAAATGGGCGAGGAACAGTTTTCATTTACATCTACATACGCATAACCAAAATGACCGCCTCTTGTGCAATCATTTGTGGTAAACTCCAGTCGAATCGTTCGGCCTGCATAGCCGGATAACTTGATGGTTACGGGTGTCCAGGGTTTATAAAAAATACTGTCATGCTGAGCCGACTGTTTAAAACCCGGCAGGTTGGCAGAAGCTGCATATGAAAAAGAACTGCAACCTATATATGCATTGTTGGTTACATCAAATACATTAGCCGTGAACTTGGGCTGCTCCCATACAGAATGACTGGGATTTTGAAACACCACCGCATAATTATAAATGATACTGTAATTATTCTGATTAGCAGGAATGGTAAATGTATAACTCACCTGCTCAGCCTGTCTGCCTGTACTACTATTTCCCAGTTGAATGGAATATCCGCTGCCGTTAGGACAGTTGATCGGGAAATCACCATACTGGTCACGTCCCTGCAGGGACGTATTTTGTAAAAGTGTATGCCTGCCAAATACAGGTCCGGAAGGGCTGAGGCTGATGGCACCATTAGCCGCACTGATAAACCCTGTGCTGCAATCCCAGTGATCAAAAGAACCCGCTTCAAAACCAATATTAGGAGGGCATTGAGAAAAGGTTATGACTGAGATAAGGCTACAGGCATGAAGCAAAAGCAGTTTGATGTATCGCCATGCAGATAGTGGCATATAATGGAGGTATCTTATCTTATCAAACGGGAATACAATATACTGAAATATTCAAATAAATCAGGCTGCTAATGCTTCTGTTTTATTGAGTCTGTAATTTCCGGGACATAAAAAAGCCAGCACTTAGCTGGCTTCTGTATTATTATGTATGTTAGGTTATAAACCGTTAAAATAACTGATTACGTTTATCCACCCCTTTTCTTCAGTAAGAGATATTTTATTGCTTTCAATGTATTTGTTCATTGTTGCCCATTTGCCTGCCAGATCGGACGTGGTTTTGGTAAAAACGGAATCGAACGACTGTTTTGATAAGGAGATAGGTATGGGTTTGCGTCCGTTAAAATAAACATCATTTTTGGAGAGGCTATATACGGGTATGAATTCTTTTCCGTTGCCCTTTTTAAATGTTTTGATAAATGACAGTGATCCGCTAACCAGCTCAGCTTCAAAAGAAGTTGCGATCGCCTCAGTGGAGGGTTTCATAACACTGGCAGTTGTGGCATTATTTTTATTTTGGGCAAAGGAAAATATGCCGGCAAAAAGAAGACTGACTAAAATGAATAAATGTTTCATATAAAAGAATAAAGCATAAGCGCGTTACATAGAACAGGCATTTGCAAGTTAATGAAATGCTTTGGATTCATGATGAAATGGGCTTTTCCCAGGAAAGGATCGGTTGGTTTTAACAATCCGATCTATATCAGGGTCAGTTGGTTAACAGGATCGGATTTTGTATGCCGGGGGCATATTTTTTTCAAATCCCCGAAAAACGGTTCGTCAATTGATCATTCGCCGGAGAATTCTGATAAACGGGTAAAAGCCCGCCGGGCAGATTGAAAAATGAATTATTTTACACGAAATATTACCCCCCAGTTATATTTATTATCGGTTAATAATGGGTTACATGCGTAATAAAATACTGGTTTGGGTTGTAACAGGGCTCTTTTTCCTGATTCCACAGGCAGTCATATGCCAGGTGCGGCCGGCATCCCATTATGTAGATTCTGCGCTTATATCGCCCAATGCCTTACAGGTAAACTGTGGGATAGATATCCTTCTCAAAGAACTCCGTAAAAATGTAGATTTTGCCGACCGTGAAAGAAAAATGAATGAACTTATTCAAAAACATGTAAACAGTCCTTCAGACCCCATTCTTACTTTACCGGTAGTTGTACATATTATTAATCTTAATCCCAATTCCATTACGGATGCTTCTGTAGTGAATGGTATAAAAGACCTGAATGATGCATTCAGTAAATCCGGCAATTATGCAGCCAGTACTGGTGCTGACACAAGGATACAATTTGTGTTAGCCAAAAAAGATTCCCTTGGTGGGATGACTACGGGCATTAACCGCGTGGTTTCTTATTATGGAACCAATCTCAATATGTATACGGAAGATATACGTATGAAGAGCCTTATACAGTGGGATCCCAAACGATATATCAATATCTGGCTGGTTCAGAATATCGTGGGTGAGATCAGTGCCGGTTTCAGTTGCGG
The DNA here is from genome assembly GCA_964519475.1 of uncultured Sediminibacterium sp. GTDB lineage: Bacteria > Bacteroidota > Bacteroidia > Chitinophagales > Chitinophagaceae > Sediminibacterium. The sequence continues at coordinate 119,851 of CAZFKE010000005.1, read as the reverse complement.
CAACTGGATGAGGAGCCAGGCGGGGGGATATGCTACGTTGCCAACGGGTTCAATATTTCCATCCACAACCGACGGAATTGTAGTACCCGGTTTTGGTGTAGTGCTGGCACATGAAATGGGACATTACCTGGGATTGTACCACACATTTGAAGGGGGCTGTACCAATAATAACTGCAGCATAGATGGGGATAAGGTTTGTGATACACCACCCGATGGAACTACGGTTGGATCCGCTGCCTGTGATAAGCCCACCAATACCTGCAATACGGATACATTATCCAATTATTCAAATGGATATTTCACTAAAGACGTACCAGACCCGATTACCAATTTTATGGATTATGGAAATACAGCCTGCAGTAACCAGTTTACACAGGGGCAGGCAGACAGAATGCGAGCAGCCATTCAAACACAAAGGCCGGGGCTTTTGTCGGATGCAATTGCCAGCCCTTGTTCTGAAAATATTTCTGCCATATTTACACCAGACAAGCCTTATCCCAAAACAGGTGAAACGGTTACGTTTACTGCTGTCAATACCAGCCTAACTACTTATCAATGGTCTGTAAATAACCAACAGTTGGGAACCGGCTCCAGCTTTAGCCGAACATTTACTACGCCCAATAAATACAAGGTAACCCTGAAAGCATTTAACAATGCAGGATGTTTTGCCACCTATACTTATTACATGATGGTTACCTGTGGCGTAACAGCCAGGTTTTATGATAACAAGCGAAGTATTGCATCTAAAACAGGTATATTGGTGGATACCATTTTTTTTAAAAATGATTCAGAAGGCCCGGCAGGTACAACCTATCAATGGACTGCTACATTTACGCCCCTGAATTCTTCTTTACCGGGTACAACCCAAACCATAACCAGTAATGCCGCTGGCGGTAATCCGGAGGATCTGAATTATGTTTTTCCGGCTCCGGGAAGTTATACTATTAAACTAACCGCTACTAACGGTGCATGCTCTGACAATACCCAGGATTTCTTCTTTGTGCAGGATCCGACACCCGATGCTTTTATCTCTATCACCGGTGTAAATTGTTATAAGGAAACGAAAGTGCAGGTTGGTTTTTATATTTGCGATTTTGGATACGCGCCTATTCCTGTTAATACACCGGTAACTTTTTATGATGCAGACCCTACAACAGCGGGTGCACACCAGATAGACAAGACCTTTATCCTTCCCGATTCAATTACCGGCTATTGTTGTGGTAAGGTATATACGCAGATACTTGATGTTGGCTACCGCAACCTTAACCAATTGTATGCAGTGGTAGGAGATAAAGGAGGCATATTACCACTCAGTCTCCCTAATACTTCACTGCCTGAAAAAGATTTCAAGAATAATATTGCCACTATCAAAAATTTCCGCTTCCGTGTAACACCTAATTTAACGAGTGCTACTTTGGAGCCGGGCGATACCCTGCAATTGGTGGCAACAACAAGTCCTGATTTTAATTCAACCTATATATGGAGTAGTGCTGCATCTTTGAGTTGTACTAAATGCAGTACTACCTTTTTGTATGCAGATACAAATACCAGCAAACAGGTGATCGCCACCAGTCAATACCAGTGTTTTGATACAGCCTATGTTGCCATTAAAGTGCCGCCAGCCAATGATTATACAGTTATCATCAACAATATTACCTGTTCGGGTGCGGATAGTTTGCAGGTGGGCTTCACGTTATCTAATGCGTTCAAAAGAGGGATACTGCCACAAAAACTGCAGGTTGCCTTTTATCGTAACGATCCGTCCAAATCCTCTGCGGTATTGCTTCCGCCTGTATTTGTACTGCCTGCTACGGCATTGGTAAAACAAAAAACTTTTACAGCCAAGATCAAAAAAACGGCCCCCGGTTTGATATATGCAGTAGTGAACGATACGGCCAACCAGGTTCCTGTTCAACTGCCCAACACTTCATTTTTAGAAAAGGATTATTCAAATAATACCGGTTCACTGATATACAAACCGATAACAACAGTGATAGATAGTGCTATTTGTAATGGCGATACTTTATCAGGGTATGCCCGTTCAGGTTCTTATTCCGATCTTTTTATCACTTCTGGTGGATGTGATAGCATACGTGTGCTTAACCTTACTGTAAAATCTGTTGCAGTTACTCGTATTGTTACCAATATCACAATCTGCCAGGGAGAGAACTATGCAGGCTATACCAGCTCAGGTACTTATATTAATGTTTTTAAAGGGATTAATTCCTGCGACAGTATCCGTACACTTAACCTTACTGTTAACCCGGTGATCAGGAAGACAGTAAATGTACAAGTCTGCAATGGATTTTCATATCTCGCCGCAGGTAAACAACAAACGAAATCCGGCACCTATACCGATTCCTTAAAGACCGCATTGGGTTGCGATTCGATAGTGACTACCGTATTACAGGTAAATCCATTGCCTGCATTTTTCCTTCCACCAGACTCAATTGTATGCATCGGGAAAACACTAACCATAAATCTCTCGGCATATAACAGTGTAAGCTGGAATACAGGTGTAACCGATAAGATATTTGAAATCAGCAATGCCGGCATGTATAGTGCTATGGTAACAGACAGTAAAGGTTGCATAGGTTCAGATTCGATACAGGTATCTTTTCAAAGATGTATTCCTATACAGATACCTACAGCGTTTACTCCCAATGGGGATGGAAAGAATGATACTTTCAGACCCCTGATCGGTGCCCCTATTTCCCATTATCATATGCAGATCTGGAATCGTTGGGGGCAGGCACTTTTTGATACCAAAGAAATGGGCAAGGGATGGAATGGAAAGTATAGTGGGGAACTACAACCCAATGCCGCTTATATCTACCTCATCAGTTTTACAGATCCTGATGGTGTGCCGGTGGTCAAGCAGGGAACTTTTGTGCTGATAAGATAAAATGCCATCGATTGCTATCCGATGATATGAATTAGGAAAAATAAAAAGAGACGGTCAGCGTCTCTTTTTGTGAACCGTCGTACAAGTTTAAATGCTTTTTTTCAATGATTTGATGCTATTCGCAATAATGTTTGTTGATAGAAACCAGACAACAGGCCTCTATAATATTTTTTTATCAGCCATTAAATTTTCACGGGTATATTACCTGTAACGGGCTGTCATTTGCAATGATCACTTGAAAGATTCCTTGTTATTGAAAAATTTGGTATGGCACTCGTGTTCAGTTTAGATCCCATAATCAACACTTATTTTTTCTCGTCTTTCGGGATTTTTTTGTTTACACTGCGCGGCTTTCAGCACTCCCGCTTTTTGCTGTTAATCTAAGATCTCACACGTAAACCCATGTTCTTTTACGAGTATCATTATCCTTACCGCTTCTATATTGTCTCCTTTCACTCTTAACACCTTATCACAATCTGAAAGGTCAAAATTAATTTTAAACGAGGGGAATGCTTCAGACAAAATACAAAGCAGCATTTTGCTTTGTGCCTTTTTCTGAACATTTGTTTTAAAAACTTCAACCATTGCTTAACAAGTTACCAGGTATGCTACCGTTTTTTTTGGGTGGGTATACTTATTGATTCTTCCATGTTACGATTAGTTCATCCAACTGTTGTAATCCCATAGTAAATCCTCCCTGGAAGCCCATTTCAATCATCTTCTCGAAGCGCGCAAGGGAATCATTTTTAATCGTAATACTGACTGTCGTTGTTCCGTTTTGTTCGCTGAAAGTTAAATCCCAATCAGAGCCCGGCAATTCAGGGTTTTCGTCTTTGTCTGCAAAAGCATTCAGCATTTTAAAATTTGTTTTTGGGCTAATGGAAGTAAATTGCTGAATTGACCAATGTTCTTGTCCTTCCGGGCTTACCATTGCATAAAATCTTCGTCCGCCAACTTCAAAATTCATAAATTTTGTTTTTGAAGCCCAGGGTTTAGGCGCCCACCATTGGTCAAGAATTTCCTGTTTGGTAAAAGCGTCCCATACCAGTGAAAGACCGGCATCGAATTCTCTGTTTACGAATACCGTTTTTGTTGGTTTGTCAACGGTAAAATCAAATAGCAAATTGTTTTTCATTTTTTCTGTTTTTTTATGGTTGATAATACTTTATCAAGTTGATCAAACCGGGTTTCCCAAATTTTTCTGAATTGGTTTAACCATTTATCGATCTCTTTCATTTTTTCAATTTCAAGCGAGTAGTAAATTTCCCTGCCTTGTTGTTCCTGCTTTACCAGTTTGCATTCTGTGAGTATGCGAAGGTGCTTGGAAACAGATTGACGGGTAGTGTTGAAATTGTCGGCAATAGTGTTCGGTGTCATGGCCTGCAAGGCAAGTAAGGTAACAATGGCCCGTCTTGTTGGGTCGGCTATTGCCTGAAATATGTCTCGTCTCATTTTATATGAATTTTACTTGCGCAGCTGATCGGTTGCAAATATATGCGCAACTATTCGGTTTCGCAATTTTTTTTTCATTTTTTTTCAAAGAGAGAATCTGGGCAAGTTTTCAGTTGCAGGATAGGGCTGTCTTAAGAAATAAAGTCTTTTACAGAATACAGAGCGGAACTAAGCGCTGATCAATCTGCTAAAGTGCAGGCATTTTCTAACTTATGGGCAGATCGGATGCCTGAACAGTATTTCGAAGACCCCGATGTACTGATGCGGCGGGATATAAACGAAAAAAGAAAGGCTATTTTAACCTTTCTTTTTTTGTTTATACCAGGAACGCAGGTTATTTCCTGCCGTACCTTTATGGTTTTGTGAACCGGATTGGATTCGAACCAATGACCCCAAACTTAGAAGGTTTGTGCTCTATCCAGCTGAGCTACCGGTCCCGGGGAAAAGGATTTGGATAATCAACAAAGCCCCTTCAAGGGTTGCAAAATAACGTAAAAAATACCATCGAAACAAAACCTGCCATCCTTTAGAGGAATAAGCTTCGATAGCTTTACTTTGTGTGAAACGATTGCCGAATGAGTTATAATTATCTTCCGCTTGACAGAAAATGGCTGCATTTCTCACAGGTTAAGCATTTACTGGATTTTGATCAGCATATCTCTGTCACTTTTGATGCACATGAGCGGATACTGGCCTGCCGGGCCTATCTCGATCGTAAAATGGAAGATAAAGACCGGTCTTATTATGGTATCAATACCGGTTTCGGTTTTTTACAGGATGTTAAGATTGATGAGGCACAGATTGAGCAGCTTCAATACAATTTATTGGTATCCCATGCCTGTGGCCTGGGAGAGGAAGTGCCTAAGGATATTGTAAAACTGATGCTGATGCTCAAGATCAAATCGCTCAGTTATGGCAATAGCGGGGTGCAGATTGATACGGTGATCCGTTTAATGGAAATGTATAATAATGATGTGCTGCCAGTAATTTTTACCCAGGGTTCTTTGGGTGCTTCCGGCGACCTGGCTCCATTAAGCCATCTCAGCCTTCCGCTGATTGGCCTGGGTGATGTATACCATCAAGGCCAAAAAATGAAAGCAGCTGACGCCATGGAAAAATTTGGCTGGAAACCGGTTGCACTGAAGAGTAAAGAAGGTTTGGCTTTGATCAATGGCACGCAGTTTATGAGCGCTTATGGGATGTATTGTTTGAAAAAAGCAGAGCACCTGCTTCAGATGGCAGACCTTATCAGCGCCTTATCATTCGATGCTTTTGATTGTGTAAGTGAACCGCTTGATCCGCATATTCATGAAATACGTGCACATAAAGGTCAGGTAGATACAGCAGCAGTTTTGCGTAAATACCTACAGGGTAGTGTAATTGCCCAGCAATCCAAAACACAGGTGCAGGATCCGTATTCTTTCCGCTGTATCCCGCAGGTGCATGGAGCCAGTAAGGATGCATTTGAACATATTCTGAGTGTATTTATCCGGGAGATCAATTCGGTTACCGATAACCCCAATATTTTCCCCGAAGATGACCTGATACTTGGCGGAGGTAATTTTCATGGGCAGCCACTGGCCATATCACTCGACTTTCTTGCCATTGCCATGAGCGAACTTGCCAATATATCGGAACGGAGAACTTACCAGCTGATCAGTGGACAAAGAGGCTTGCCATTATTCCTGGTAAAAGATGCGGGTCTTCATTCCGGGTTCATGATCCCGCAGTATACAGCGGCGGGCATTGTAAGCGAGAACAAGCAATTGTGTACACCGGCGTCAGTAGACAGTATCTCATCTTCCAATAACCAGGAAGACCATGTAAGCATGGGAGCCAATGCGGCTACCAAATGCCTGCGGGTGATCAATAATGTAGAAAAAGTACTGGCCATAGAACTCCTGAGCGCCGCACAGGCCCTTGAATTCCGCAGACCCAAACAAAGTTCGCCTGTATTGGAAAAATTAATGACTGAATTCCGTACGCTCATCAGTTTTAATGAGGCAGATCGTGTACTTCATGAAGATATGAAAGCAGCGATCAGTTTTTTAAATACTTATCAGATTGAGGAATAGTCTGGAGTCTGGAGTGAATTCAATAAAAACAACTTCTCACTCCAGACTCCAAACTCCTAACTTCCTTCTCCTTATCTTTGCACACTTAGAAAAGCAACTAAATGAGCGAAGAAAAGAGCCTGAATTTTATTGAAGAGATCGTTGAAGCGGATCTGGCCAGTGGGAAATATCCATCCATCATTACCCGTTTCCCGCCTGAACCTAACGGATACCTCCATATTGGGCATGCCAAAAGTATTTGCCTGAATTTTGGGCTGGCCAAAAAGTATGGTGGCAAGACCAACCTCCGTTTTGATGATACCAACCCGGTTACTGAAGAAACAGAATATGTAGAAAGCATTAAAGATGATGTTCGCTGGCTGGGGTTTGAATGGGCCAATGAATTATATGCGTCCAATTATTTTGACCAGTTATACGAATTTGCCGTAAAGCTGATTAAGAAGGGGCTTGCTTATGTAGATGACAGCACCAGTGATGAGATTGCTCAGCAGAAAGGTACACCTACCACACCCGGCATCCGTAATCAATATGCTGAAAGAGCAGTGGAAGAGAACCTGGCATTATTTACGGAGATGCGTGCAGGCAACTATGCAGATGGCAGTAAGGTATTACGGGCCAAAATTGATATGACATCGCCCAATATGTTGCTGCGCGATCCGATCATTTATCGTATTAAACATGCCCATCATCATCGTACCGGCGATAAATGGTGCATTTATCCGATGTATGATTTTGCGCATGGGCAGAGTGATTCTATAGAGCATATTACGCACTCCATCTGTACACTCGAATTTGTGCCACACCGCGACCTATATGATTGGTGTATAGAGAAACTTGAAATATTTCCATCACACCAATATGAGTTTGCACGATTGAACATGACCTATACGATCATGAGTAAACGCAAACTATTGCAGTTAGTGAATGAGCATCATGTAAATGGCTGGGATGATCCGCGTATGTCAACCATCAGCGGTATGCGCAGAAGAGGATATACTGCAGAAGCGATCCGTGAGTTCTGCGACAGGATAGGCGTTGCGAAAAGAGAAAACCTGATTGATGTAGGTTTACTTGAATTTTGTGTGCGGGAACACCTGAATAAAATTGCCCTGCGTAGGATGGTGGTATTTGATCCTTTGAAAGTGGTGATCACCAATTATCCTGAAGTAAGCGAATTATTGGGCAGTGAGAACAACCCGGAAGATGTAAATGCAGGCAGCCGTGATATTCCATTCAGTCGCGAAATCTATATTGAACGGGAAGACTTTATGGAAGTAGCTCCCAAAAAATATTTTCGTTTGGCACCCGGACAAATGGTTCGTTTAAAAAGCGCTTATATCATTAAGTGTGAAGAAGTGATTAAAGATGCATCAGGAAATATTACCGAAGTGCATTGCACCTATATTCCGGAAAGTAAAAGCGGTTCAGATACATCAGGCATCAGTGTGAAGGGTACTTTACATTGGGTAAGTGCGGCTCATGCCATACATATCGAAGTGCGTTTGTATGACCGTTTATTTAAAGTAGAAGATGTAGGTAATGCAGAAGGTGATTTTAAAGATCATATCAATGATGATTCTCTTCATGTAATTGCCAATGCATTTGCAGAGCCCGCATTAAAAGAGGATAAGGTAGGCGACCGTTACCAATTTATCCGTAAAGGCTATTTTGCTTTGGATAAGGATAGCACAGCTGGGAAACTTGTATTTAACCGTACCGTTACTTTGAAAGATACCTGGGCCAAGGAAGTGAAGAAAGGATAACCGTTACCGGATGCAGGATAGCTGATATGGGTATAATATTTTTTTATAAAGAAATGCTGTAGTAAAACCTGCAGCATTTTATATGTACCAATGAATTTATCTGAAAAGTTTATTAACCACTGGCAGAAAGAATTCTGTCAACTAACCACTAACAACTGTCAACTATTATTGGCAGTGAGCGGGGGTGTAGATAGTGTGGTGTTGGTTGATCTGATAGATAAAGCAGGGTTTATTTTTCAAATTGCACATGGCAATTTTCAATTGAGAGGTGAAGAAAGTGAAAGAGACGAACAATTTGTAAGAAGCCTTGGCACCCGATATGGTAAAGCAGTATTGGTAAAGCGGTTTGATACAAAAGAATATTCCTTAACAAACAAATGCTCTATCCAGGAAGCGGCACGCGACCTGCGTTATGCATGGTTCAAAGAGATTGTTGGCAAATGGCAGGTAGTAGATGCAAAGACCAACGATCCATCAGCTATCTCGGATCTTTTATTTGATGTGTATACAGTTACGGCACACCATGCAGATGATAATATCGAAACCATGCTCATGCATTTCTTTCGGGGTACCGGCATCCAGGGTTTAGCGGGGATCCAACCCTTACTCAAAGAGCGGAAATTGATCAGGCCCTTATTGCCTTTCAGAAAAACCGAATTGTTGGAATATGCAACTGAAAACGGTTTATCTTTTGTAGAAGATTCATCTAATGCATCAGATAAATACACCCGCAATTTTTTCAGAAATCAACTGATCCCGCAAATCAAAGAGGTGTATTCGCAGGTGGAAGAAAATCTGCTGCATAATATTCAGCGGTTTTCTGAAGTGGCCGAACTATATGAGCAATCCGTTAAGATACAGTTGCATAAACTTGTGGAAAGAAAAGAAAATGAATGGCATATTCCTGTGTTAAAATGGAAGAAAGCAATGCCTTTGCATACCCTTACCTGGGAACTGATTAGGCCTTATGGATTTACCGCCGCTCAAACCCCTGAAGTGATCAAACTATTGGACGCAGTGAATGGTTCGCATATTGCATCATCCAGCCACCGCATCATCCGTAACCGCAACTGGATGATCATTTCGCCTGTTACAACAGAAACGGCTCAGCATATTATTATTGAATCCGGTGAAATGGAAATTTTATTTGAGAATGGGGTATTACAAATAGAAGCAATTGACAACGCAACGTTCAATATCCAAAATAACCAAAATGAAGTTTTGGTTGATCTCAAAAACATCCAATTCCCACTGCTTCTGCGTAAATGCAAAACAGGCGATTATTTTTATCCGCTGGGTATGCAGAAAAAAAAGAAGATCAGTCGTTTTTTGATCGATTTAAAATTATCGAAAACAGATAAAGAAAAAGTTTGGGTATTGGAGAGTGATAAAAAAATTATATGGGTGCTTGGTTTCAGGATTGATGACCGTTTTAAGGTCACCGGACAAACAAGAAAAGTATTGCAATTAACTTATCGCAAATAAGCAGAAACCTCTGTTATAAAATGTTCCAAAGGCCTGAATTCACTCATAAATTGGCAGGTGATGATTAAATATACTATCCCAAATAGTGCCCCCCATATATGTGCGGAATGATTGATACTCCCATGTCCTTTTTTGGCGAGATAGGCAGATATGATCAGGTATAACGGCCCAAAAATAAAGGCGGGTATACTAAACGGAATCGGGAAGATGCCCATACCCATTGTTGGATATAAGAAGATCCCAATAAAAATAACGGCAGATACTGCGCCGGATGCACCGAGGCTTCTGTAATGATAATCGTCTTTATGCTGCAAATACGTAGGCAATAAGCAAACAACCAAAGCGGCTATATATAATATGATATACAAAGCTTTTCCGGCATCACCAAAGATCTGACCAAGTGAGGTTTCTACCATATTGCCAAAGAGGTAAAAAGTATACATATTAAATGCCAGATGCATAATATCTGCATGAATAAATCCGCAGGTGATAAAACGATACCATTGGTTTCGGTTGGTAATGGCAGGAGGGTAGAAAATCAGGTTACTGGTGAGGTTATCATTTGAGAATGCCGTGAATGAAACCACACAGGTGACCAGCAATATGATAAGGGTAATGGTAAGCATGCGTGCAATTTATATATTTATTGCTGAGGATTTTTGCCAGTTATCAATATTCCTGTGTTAAATATGGGTTGCCATTGTTGGTCGCGACCAAAACTTTTCGCAAAATTTCACGCAAAGCCGCAAAGTTGAAAAACAAGACGCCAAGATAACTTTGCGACTTTGCTCCTTATGCCCCTTTGCGTGAAAGAGTATATAGTAAACTGCTGCCTACAGTTATAGTCTTCCACATACTTATATGTTATTGGTGATGATATTTTTCATTCCTTAGTATCGTACAAGCCCTATAAACCTGTTCAGCCAATATCAGTCTTACCAACATGTGAGGAAACACCAGTCTCGAAAGGCTCCAGGTATGATTGGCACGTTTCATCACCGTATCATCTACGCCAAATGCACCACCAATGAGGAATAGGATGCGTTTGGTACTTTCATTAGCCCTTTGCTGTATCCATTGTGCCAGTTCTGGAGAGCTGAAAGATTTGCCATGTTCATCCAGCAAAACCAGGTAATCGTCTTTCAACAATTGCGCTAAGATAATAGCAGCCTCAGCTTTCTTCAGATCGGTTTCTGATAAATTACCCGCATTTTTAGGCGGTGAAATAATATGCCATTGAGCGGGAAAATAATTATTGATCCGCTTTGTAAAATCATCAATGCCTGCTTTCGCATATGCTTCATGAGGTTTGCCTACTGACCAAAGTTGAATCTTCATGGCCTAAAAATAAGGCAGTGGGAGAACAATTGGGAAATTAAGGAACCGGGCAATTGGCAAACTGAGTTTTAATGATCATTTAAAGGCAATCCCAGCCTTTGATACTCCTCCCAGTTAATATACTCAGGTGCTACACGGTGTTCTTCCATCGTGATACAGTCTGGTACAGGACAAACCAATTTACGAAGATTGCAGCCTACACATGCTTCTTCCTTAATAGTATAGGTGTTATAAGGATTACCATACATAAGACTGATCGATTGCTGGGAGGTATCCTCACAGGTTATATAACACAATCCGCAATGGATACATTTGTCCTGGTTGATCCAGGCGATATGGTGGAAATTAATATCGAGGTCTTCCCAGTGTGTGATCTTTTCAACCGACTTACCAATAAACTCATCCAGTTTTTGATAACCTTTTTCATCCATCCAGTTATGCAATCCCTCACACATATTTTCTATAATACGGAAGCTGTGTTTCATCACAGCCGTACAAACCTGTACATTGGATGCGCCTAATAGCATGAATTCCACAGCATCTTTCCATGTGCTGATACCGCCAATACCGGATATAGGGACATTTTTTGTGGTTTCATTCTGACTGATGTTTGTGAGTATCTTCAAAGCAATCAACTTTACTGTCACTGTTGCAAAAAAGTGGGCGATGCGTTTTTAATTCGTAGTAGCGTGTCCAGATAGGCGGGGCGCCCGGACTATTCACCACAATCTTATCATGTTTGGAAACTGTAAAAAGCGTAATCATTTCCCGGGCATACGTACTGCCATTATCAAATGTGGTATGTGCTTACTTTTTGGCTTTGATAAGGCTGTCTTTCTGTTCAGCAGTCAATACAGCCTGCATCTCATCAGAGCGGCAAACAGGATGTCCCGGCCTTGGGTTAATGGTATTGCCTTTGTCTTTGATATCATGCCAGTGATGGGCGGCATCAGTAAAATCGCTGGTGTCGATTATGGGATAATTATTATCTTGTGACGAAAGGGGTTCATATAAAAAACAAAACAGCATACATACAAAGCAGAAAAAAAGTTTACTCTATTCATCATCATGGGGATTGGGAAATACCATATACTATAATCTGGGAGCGCCCGGTTTTATGGGGTCCTCAAATGGATTAGCACCCTGTACTTTTAATTTTCGTTTATATATTTTATCACGACAGGAAATATACAGCGTATTAAAATCAGCGCCACCAAAACAAAGATTGGAAGGTTCTGGCCCGGGAACAGGAATCATCGCATTTACACGCCCTATCTGATCCATAATTTGTATACCCATCCTGGTGGCTACATATACACGTCCATCCCGATCACATTTCAAGCCATCCGACCATGCATTATCGTCACTGTCTCTTACATGCAGCCATCCGTAACGTTGTTTATGGGTCAGTGTTCCATCAGATTGAATAGAATAGATCCAAACCCAATGAGAGGTTGATTCGGTAACATAGAGCTGTGTCTGATCAGGCGTTAAGGCAATACCGTTTGCATATTTTAAGCCTTCATCCACCAATACTTTTTCTCCGGTGGGCCTTACAAGATATAGTTTACTCGGATTTTCACGTCCATCGGGTGCGGTTATATAGAGATTACCATTCTTTGCCATTACCAGGTCGTTGCCTGCCACATCATTTACCGCAATGGATTCTTTTTCATTTTCATCATAACTCAATATTTGTTTGTTACCGGCAACTACATATCTTTTTCCGTCTGTACCCATACATGTGCCGCTGCCTCTTTTTGAATTACTATTGATCATCGTTATTTTTCCATCCAGCCCTATTTTGTATGATTTGTAATTAGGGATATCCTGGAAGAATACTTCTCCTTTTGCATTGGCAACAGTGCCTTCTGTAAATTGATATCCCTGCCCAACCAGTTCCCAATCATTTCCCGGCACCAGCACATCGGAGAGCATTTGGTTTTTTGTGGTCCCTGTTTTGATGGCTTCTGGCCAGCCTTTCCAAAGCCAGCGCATTACATCAGGAAAGATAGACGTGCCATGCTTTCCGTTATGTCCATCCTCTCCCCAAACATGCGTTACTTCGTACCCCGAAAAACTTAAGGAACGTTCCATGCTTTCATTGGCCTTCCACCAATCGCCGGCATAAATATTATTGTCGTTTGATCCGTCCTGTAAAAAAATCCTGATGGGTTTAGGTGCTGTTTTGCGGATCAGGGTTGAATAACGGTCTCCGCCACGCAACCCTACATAAGTGCCTATCGCACTAAAGACACGTGAGAATTCATGGGGCCTTTCCCATGCAGCGGTGAATGCACAGATAGCGCCACTGCTGGATCCGCCGATCGCCCTGTCATTCCCGTTTTTTGATAAACGAATGGCACGCCCATCACTGGTTTGCTGCTTTTCTACTTCCGGTAAAATTTCTTCCAGTAAAAATCGCGCATACGCATCGCCCAGCCCATCATATTCAAAGCTGCGGTTAAAACGATCGAGGCTATGAGCGGTATCGCTTGTATGTACGCGTCCCGGTGTGATAAATACCGCAATCGTTACAGGCATTTCTTTGGCAGCAATCAGGTTATCAAATACGGTAGGCGCTTTCCATTGAATACCATCCTGGTTAATATACACGCAGGCAGGTTTGTCGGCTTTGTATTGTGCAGGAATATAAATCCAATAATCGCGGGTAGTGCCGGGAAATATTTTCGAATGGTCAAATACCAGTTTGATCATTTCGCCTTTGGGTACGCCTGTATGCTCTACCGAAGCGGCATCAACGGGATAGTTGATCGATGGCGGCTGCGCAAAAATTTGCGTTTGTAATAAACAAAGAAGTATAAGGTAGGCTTTTTTCATAATGGCAAGTGTGTAAGCAATTGCCTAAATTATCGAAAATTTAATGGATTAGCACCGTTCAGGATCATTTCTATAAATGGGAGTTCTATATTTACCATACCACTTAACCTATAGCCCGTATGAAAAAGCTTTTACTCATCCTTTCACTCATCTGTTTGCAATTTGCATTTAAACCCAAAGATATTACGTGGGTAGCGATTGGTGATTCCATTACTTATTTGAATGAACATCCGGAAGAAACCGGCAACCGCATTTCCAAGGGTTATATGACAAGGGTAATTGAAAAGCTTCCCAATATGCATTATATAAACCAGGGCCATAATGGCTGGACAGCTATCCGCATCGCTACCGATATGGAGAAACTGGGCTTAACCAAAGCAGATGTATATTCGATTTTTCTCGGAACCAATGACTGGTGGGGAAGTAAACCTTTAGGAAGTTTTCAAGATTATCAAAACAATACCGGTAATGCAACAGTCTATGGCGCATTCAGAACCATTATAGATAAACTGCGCAGCTTGAATCACCAGGCGAAGATCATTCTAATCACTCCCATGCAGCGTGTTGATTTTGTTTATATCCATAACTTTAAAAACAACGCTTACGGATCTTATAAAGAAAAAGCCGGACAAACACTGGAACAATTTGCCAATGCAATAAGTGAAATCGGTAAGTATGAACATTGCGTAGTAGTGGATCTTTACCACAAAAAAGGGATGGAGCATGAGAACCTGGTAAAGTATAAACGTTTAAAAGATCCGCAGACCGGCGTTTATCAAAACTATCCTTATCCCAAATTCATTGATATCCCTTTTCATCCTGAAGCAGATGAGTATCCCTATCCGGTTGAGGCGGAGGATATAACGTATGATGGTTTACATCCCTCCGATAAAGGCTATGCAGTGATTACAGATATGCTGGTGAAAGTGATGAAAAAAATATAGCGATTCAGTACCTGGTAAATCAAATTGCAACTTCGTGCCTTTGCGTGTATATTTTTAATCCTTTTGCCTCAACCCTATATTCTGAAACAAAGAAACCCTTAATACGTTGTTATTGAGGTAACTGTTGCCTGCACCGTTTTCCTGGAAGATATTGGTTACCCCGAATACAAAGTTATCATGGTTGTTCACCGCATAACTGAATCCAATAAATACCCGGTTCTGGTCAAACAGATGGTTAGAAATATGAGGGCCATAATACAAATACAATTCATTCCCCAGCGCTAAAGACAGGGCGCCGGGTACAAGACCTCTTTTATTAAGGGATAGGGTATATAAAATATTATACCTGAGTTTATAAGTGAGTGTGTAGCTATTATCAGCGGTATAATCATCAATCACATTCTGCTTAAATTTCTGTTCCATTCTCAGCCATTGCATCAATTTATGTTTCCGGGTATTACGGAACCATTGGTATTGTTCCCATGAATAATGTTCCGGGATAGAGATGAATTTGTGATTGTCTCCCGGAAAATAATCTGCATACCCATAACCGGCGGTAAATTTGTTACCCTTGTTATTATAATAGGTTCCGGCCAAACGCAAAATACCCTGCGAGAATCCATTGAAATAGTGATCGGTGGTATGAAGTTCCGAATCAAACCAGGCGCCCCAGTGTTTTGAAAATTTTACCTGTGGGTACCAACCTATCCAGCTTTGCTGAACATAGCTAACAGGCTTATCCTGTGCACCCGCAGGCAGCGTAAAGAATGGTAAAAATAATAAAGGGAGTAGTAATTTTTTTTTGTGCATTAGAGTTAGTGATGCGCAATCTTTCAGGGGCAAGTTACAGATTTGTTTTTTTTTAAAAATCATGCAGAGTAGATACTGATACTTTATATTGGCAAACAGCGAATCATAGAAAAGGGCTTCATTTTACTGAAACCCTTTGTGTTTTCTGTGACCGCGTCAGGATTCAAACCTGAAACCTTCTGATCCGTAGTCAGATGCTCTATTCAGTTGAGCTACGCAGCCGAATTACTGCTTTATTTTTCACCCATCCGTTCCCGTTTGGGGCTGCAAATATAATGGCTAAAAAAGAATTGGCAAAACCTATCCTGTGCTTAATCAGAATTAATCCGTTTTATAAATGCCTGCAGCAGAAGTTTCTACCAGTTTTTTAGGTAATAACCACACCAGGAAAGCGCCCAACTGGTTAATGAAACCGGTGATGGTCTCGGTTTTCCGAGCAAACATGGCTTTTACGGCCAGTTTGGCTACCGCTTCTGCTGTCATATTTAATTTTTCACCGGCCTTTATGGCTTTCAAACCAACTTTGGCGCGCTTCGCAAAATCGGTATCCGTTCCACCCGGGCATACAACGGTTACCGAGATATGGGTTTTCTTCAATTCAAAAGCCAACCCACGGCTAAAACGAAGCAGAAAAGATTTTGTGGCCGCATATACCATTAATCCCGGTACAGCCTGGTAAGCGGCTGCACTGGCTATGTTCAGGATATAGGCTTTGGGGTGCTTTTTTAAGGCGGGTATCAGCAGGTTAGTAAGTTCCACCGGTACATTCATGTTTACTTGCATCATATCCCTGTTTTCTTTGGCCGAATACTGCTCAAAAGGGCCACTGAGTCCATACCCTGCATTATTCACCAATATGTTTAGAGCGTACCCTTTTTGTTGTATCCAATCTGTGATCTCAATAGAGGCAGCAGGGTCGGAGAGGTCTACCGCTAAGTAATCGGCTTTAATTCCGTACCGGGTTGTCAAATCAACGGCGATCTCTTTCAACAAGCTGCCGCTTCGGGCTACCAGTATCAGGTCAATCTGCTTCGACGCGAGTTCTTCTGCAATGGCTTTGCCAATTCCTTTACTGGCGCCGGTAATGAGTGCGTAAGGCATATGGTTGGGTTAAATCGGTCTTGTATAAAAAAAGGCCAACCGACAGCTGACCTTCTTTGGAAATGATTTTATGTTTATCAATGGTGTACTTTACCCGTAAACCTGTGATAAAAAGGTGTTTTGCTGTCCTCTGTCTTGGGTTTGTATTTGCCAGTGATAAAAGGAACATACATTACCCTTCTGCGGCTTTCCTCACCAAATTTAGGGGATTGTTTCACCCTATGCCATATACGACCATCATGAACAGATAAATCGCCGGCATTGATATCGAAGCCCACTTCGCGGCTATCATCATTATTATCAATAAAATATTTCTTGCCAAAAAGTAATTTCAGCATGTTCTGTTTATGGGTTCCGGGTAACACACGTAAACCCCCGTTCTCAAATGAACAATCATCCAGATGTATCCCCACGTTCAGCATCGGCATAATCTTTTGTCCGAGAAACAGGTCGCGGGGAGAATCGGTATGCCAGCCCATTTGGGTAAACGTGCTGTTGGGGGTATTGATATAATTGTTGATGACCAGGCCATCCTTTTCATTTTCGGCTATACGGGCTTCATAAGGGTTTAAAAAGGCCATCAGGGCTTTCAACTTAGGCTCTTCCAGCAGATTATGCAGCTCATCGCTGTATAAAGAACTGAAACACAATCTTTGTATCGTTTTGTTGCCATGCTCGTCTTTGCCGAATTTCAACGGAATCCCATTCACCTTATCGCGCCCTTCTTCTAACCAGGAGGATTCGAGGCGTTTGAGTTCATTGAGATAGACGGCCACTTTTTCTTTGCTGATAAAATTCCGGAATACGATCACCCCATGCTCATCAAAAAAATCCAATTGCTCGGCGGTTACAGTATCTCCCAGCTGAAAATGACTATCCCATTTTTTCATTCTTTCTTCTGTTACGTTAATTATGACTGTAATGTTAATTAATTATTACGAAAATCGTAAAAGCGCTAAGCTTAAAAAACGAGCAAATCTAAGCAATTTATACAGAGTTTTATCCCGGTTAAATGATAAGAGGTTAATTTACACCGCTTATAGTAAAATACAATAACATGATTTTTCGTTTTTTCGGGGCCTTTTCGCTTGTTTTTGCCATGAATATTACGATTTATGCACAAAAAGACAGTGTTCAGCCCAAACATTTGTTGATATTTCCTGTGGTTGCCCGTTCTATTGAAACCGGCTGGTCTTTCGGAGCAGTGGGTTCTTCTACGTTTCGCGTTTCTAAACAGGACACAGTATCAAGAACGTCCAATATGCAGTTATTATTATTGTATTCTACAAAAAAACAATTGGTTACGGCCATTAATGGATCGCAGTATTTCGATAAAGAAAAATACATTCTGAACGAACAGATCTCTTTCAGTTCTTTTCCGGATAAGTTCTGGGGCCTGGGCAAAAATACGCCCGATGCCAATGAGGAGCCTTATAAATACAAACAATACTACGTGTACCTGCATTTATTACGGAAGGTGGCCTCCGATTTCTTTGTAGGATTGCTTTTTGAAACACAAAGAGTATGGGATCTGGATTATAGGGCAGGAGGGCTATTTGACCAGCAGCAAGTAACCGGTAGAAACGGTTATCATGTTTCGGGTGTTGGATCAAGCATCACCTATGATAAACGGAACAATGCATTTGCCCCGGATAACGGATTCTTCTGTCAGTTATCTGTTAACCATTTTGATAAATTCTGGGGATCTGATTATAATTATACCAATGTGGTATTTGACCTGAGAAAATACATTCCCACGTTTAATAACCAGGTGCTTGCCCTTCAATTATTCAGTTTCAATAATACGGGAGAAGTGCCTGTTCGCAGCCTGGCTTCTTTTGGCGGTGCCAACCGTATGCGGGGGTATTATGATGGCCGCTATAAAGATGATAACCAACTGATCGTGCAGGGAGAATACCGTTTTCCTGTTTACAAACGCTTAAGTGCTGTGGCTTTTGCCGGGGGCGGTAATGTGGGTAAATCATTCACAGATTATTCTTTATCAGACCTGAAATATTCCTATGGCGGCGGAATCAGGTTTGCGGTTGATTCTAAAGAGAAGTTGAATATCCGAATGGATTATGGTATCGGGCAAGGGAAGAACAATGGTTTTTATCTGCAGTTGGGAGAAGCTTTTTAAGGATGGGGTTTGTCTGTGGCAGGCAGTTATCAGCCTGCTGTTTTACTGTTCGAGCTATTCGAGACCTTCTTTCCAAGCTGGTAAATCGCATAGGTAAATACAAAAGCGGCCAGCACATCAATGGTGTAATGTACATGTTGTACAAGCACAAGTATACCTACGATAACCGTTGCAAAAAAAGCAACGATCTTATCATTCCTTTTTTTAAGACATAAAAATATCATAAACTGGGTGGAGGTATGGCCGGAGTAGAAGAGATCTTTTGTGATAAAGACCTCGGTACCCCCATAAAAAAGGCTGCTGATGGGGTCTCTTAAAGGAATCAGACCCATGGGAGGATTCAGGGGGATAAGTGTGATGGTGATCATTCTTGAAAGGCAAAGCAATACAAGCGAGCTTAACATCACAAGAAAAATATCCGGGTTTTGTGCCGATCGGAAACAGATAAAAAGGTTCATCGACCAGATGAGGATGAAGGTAAGACCGGATACGTCAATCGGCGGGATAAGCTTTAGCAGCTTGTCGTTAAACTGAATGCCTTCTCTTTGTTCAATAAAGGCAAAGAAGAATGGGAAGGACATCAGGATCACCAGAAGCAAGACGGTTGCGGTAATGGTTTTTACCCTGTATGCGCGTTGGCCCCAGGCTTTTCGCCATGCGAGTGCGATCGCTTTAGTACTTTGTTCCATGGCTTGCATCCGTTAAAAATAGATAGTCTTTAGTAATGCCATCTTACAAATGCTTCCATGGCCGCATATTTTGTCATGCCCAGGTCTGCGTATAAATTGGCTGTATTGGCATTCCTGTCCTCGGCCCTTTGCCAGAATTCGCGGCTATCCGTTCCCTGGAAAGGAACCATGTCTTTTTGGGATTGATGTATAAAAATGCCAAAACGTTTTTTCATTACCTGATCGGGACTCATAGGGATGGCCATTTCGATTTCTGCGATGTCCCATTCCTGCCATGCACCTTTGTAAAGCCATACCCAGCAATCTTTGATCCAGGGCTCACCGGCAGCTTTTAACCTGCGTAAACTTTCGAATACAACTTCAAGGCAAACTTTATGTGTGCCATGCGGATCTGCCAGATCGCCGGCACAATATATTTGGTGGGGTTTTAGTTTTTTTAACAGCTCCATGGTAATCAGCACATCTTCTTCACCCATGGGTTTTTTTTCAATGGTTCCGGTTTCATAGAAAGGGAGGTTCTGAAAATGGCAACGGTCTTCGCTAAGACCCACATACCTGCAGGTGGCTTTGGCTTCGCAACGCCTGATCAAACCTTTAATAGAGCGGATTTCATTTGTATCCGGCTGGTTCTTTTGTTTATCAGCAATGTATTGGCGGGCTGAAGTAAGAATTGCCTGGCTTTTGTTGTTATCAATACCAAACATATCTTCGAAGCCCACTGCAAAATCAATGAAACGGGTTACAAACTCATCTGCTACTGCAATATTTCCACTTGTCTGGTAAGCTACATGCACTTCATGCCCCTGATCGTGTAGGCGCATAAACGTTCCGCCCATGCTGATAATATCATCATCGGGATGCGGGGAGAAGATGATACATCTTTTAGGATGCGGTTCACTTCTTTCGGGGTGTGCCGGAATAACTGCGCCCGGTTTGCCACCCGGCCAGCCGGTAATACTATCGCGAAGCAAATAATATACCTGCAGGTTTATTTCGTAAGCTTCGCCTTTTTCTACCAATAAGTCAGAAAGCCCGTTTTCAAGATAATCATGCGGGGTAAGGCTCAGAACAGATTTATTGAGTTTCAAAGCCATATGTACCACAGCTCTTTTGATCATCTGGGTTGTCCAGTTGCATTCACCTGTTAACCAAGGCGATTTTATACGTGTAAGGTCAGATGCGGCTAATTCATCTACAACAAACGTACAATCGTTATGCTGCTGCAGAATGCTGGCCGGAACCCGCTCGGTAACATCCCCTTCCACTGCACGGGCAATGATATGCGATTTTTGTCCCCAACCCATCAGTATAATTCGCTTGGCTTTTAAGATATTGCTGATACCCATGGTAACCGCCAGCCTGGGCACTTTTGAAATATTCTGAAACTCATAGGTATTGGCCATGCGGGTTACATTATCCAGGTTCACCAGTCTTGTTTTGGAATAAATACTGGATCCGGGCTCGTTAAAGCCAATATGCCCGTTTAATCCAATCCCCAATATCTGTAGGTCAACCCCGCCGGCATCTTCCATAGACTGTTCGTATTCAGCGCAGTATTTTTTGATTTGGTCTTTCGGCCAGTTACCATTGGGTAAATGAATATTAGCCGGATCAATATCAATATGGCTAAACAAATGCCTGTGCATAAAACTCCAGTAACTCTGGTAGGCATCTTTTTCTATAGGATAGTATTCATCAAGGTTAAATGTGATTACATTTTTAAAACTCAATCCTTCTTCTTTATGCATCCGAACCAGTTCTGCATATAACTTGATAGGGGTTGAACCGGTGGCCATACCCAATACACAGGTTTCGCCCCTGCCGCCTTTTTCGCGGATGAGTTTGGCAATCTCTTCTGCTACATATTTGGAACCGGTATTAACGGTTGAGAATATTTTTACCGGTATTTTTTCTAATGAATCCACCATGGTGATGCAGGTTTATATTTACAACTATAATATTCATCCTTAAGTCATGCATAAAGTTGCATAATGCCTATCTATTCCTGCAAAAATATGCATTTTATAGATTTATTTATTAGCCGGATCAAGATAAGCTTTGCTGTAATTTACTTTCAGCCAATCGTATCTCTTGAATTGTGCAGGTAATCTTTTTTCAAAATCGGTCCAGTTGCGGGATTCTTTAGCGCTCCACAAAACTTCGCTCAGTGCCGACATACGCGGGAAAATCATGTACTCGATTTTGGCAGGGTTTGACATATATTCTGTCCACACATTGCCTTGTGCGCCTAACACATATTTCCCTTCTTCAATGGTCAGTTCTTTGGGAACCGGTTCATAGCCATAAACCGTTTGTAATGGCAGAAAACCGCCGATGACCACTGAATCTTCTTTTTTCATCTGACTATGGTCAAAATATACATGTGAGCCCGGTGTCATGATCACATTGTGCTTTTGTTTGGCTGCTTCAATACCGCCTTTCTCGCCACGCCAGCTCATAACAGTTGCGTTAGGGGCTAGGCCGCCTTCCAATATCTCATCCCAACCAATGATCTGACGGCCTTTATGGTTAAGGTATTTCTCTACCCGCTGAATAAAATAACTCTGCAGTCCATGCTCGTCTTTCAAACCTTTTGCTTTGATTAACTGCTGACAAAAATCAGAGCGCTTCCAGTTATCTTTCGGGCATTCATCGCCGCCGATATGAATATATTTACCGGGAAAGAGGTTCATCACTTCGTCCATTACATCTTCAATGAATTTGAAAGTGAATTCGCTTGGGCAAAATACATCCGGATAAACACCCCATGACTGCTGTACCTGTTTGCCGGCGCTGTCTCCGCTCCAGACAACTTTATTAGCGTGTTTGGTTGGTTCATCGGGGAAACAACTTAATTGCGGATAAGCAGCAATGGCAGCAGATGCGTGGCCGGGTAATTCTATTTCAGGAATAACGGTGATGAACCTGTCTGTTGCATATTTCACGATGTCTTTAATTTCCTCCTGTGTATAGAAACCGCCATCTTTTGTATGATCATTTCCGGTGCCGGGGTGATGTCCGATGATGGTACCATTCCGGTAAGCGCCTATCGAAGTTAATTTCGGATATTTTTTGATTTCAATACGCCAGCCCTGGTCTTCTGTTAAATGCCAGTGAAATGTATTCATCTTATGCATAGCCAGAAAGTCGATGAACTTTTTTACGTAAGCTGCATTAAAAAAATGACGCCCCACATCTAAATGCATACCCCGATATGCAAATCGCGGACGATCTTCTATTTCTACGCAGGGTACAGCAAGGTTTTGTTTTTTCTCTAAAGGCAGTAATTGTATCAGCGATTGTATACCATAAAAATTCCCCATCGCATTATCACCGCCAATGGTAATGGTAGATTTATCGATGACCAAGGTGTAGGCGCCTGGTATGGGGTTTCCTTTTTTTTCAATATCCAGCCTGATCAGGTTGGTCTTATTCCTGTGAGATACCTTATTAAGCACCGGTAACCGGAAGCCGTAAAATTTCTCCAGATAATCGTTAAGAAAATGGGCCGATCTTTCCAATCCTGTTTCTGCAAGGATGATCTGTGTAGACGGGGTAATACTGAAATTACCTTCTGTTTTAACTGCACGGGATGGTTTGGGGATGATGTTGATATCCTGGGCATTTGTAAATACCGAAAATAAAAGAGCAAGGGCAAGTAATCTTTGTTTCATGTTTTGATGATATGAGGGAGGGTTCAATTATTTAATAACCGGCAATATGATATTTGATGCGTTGTGATAAATACGGATATCTGATTTCCGGAAATCGGAAAGTTTTGCATGATAGATATCGGTAAAGGTTTGCGGATTCCTGTCTGCCAGTGGGAACCAGCTGCTTTGCACCTGTATCATCAACCGGTGTCCTTTTTTGAAAGTATGGGCTACATCCGGTAAAGCATATTTTATTTGTGTGGGTTTACCTGGAACAAAGGGTTCGGGTTTTTCAAAACTGTTACGGAATTTGCCACGGAAGATTTCTCCACGAACTAGCATCTGGTAACCACTCATCGTATAATGGGTATTCAGTGGGGTTGCATAGGCAAAATCATCAGGAAATACATCAATGAGTTTTACCACAAAGTCTGCATCGGTTGTTGAAATACCCACCATCAGGTCTGCAACCACCGGGCCGCCCAAGGTTAGGTCTTCGGTAAGTATGGGTGTTTGAAAAACCAATACATCCGGTCTTCTGGCGGCAAATCGTTGATCATCCAGCATATATTCTTTTGTACGATCCAGGTGTACGTCTTCTGTATACGGAACAGGTTTGGCGGGATCACTGGTATATTGTGTATAGCCTTTGTGCTGGTTCTTCTCAAAACTGAGTGTACCATTATTTTGCAGGTAGATCGGTTTTGGCTGCATACTAGCCAAAGGCCATTGGGGCAATTGCTTCCATTCATTGCTGCCGCTGAAGAAAATATTTGCTTCTTTGACCTGGTCTATAGAACCTTTCCCTTTTAAGTAATACTCAAAAAAGGGTAGCTCAATATTTTTTCCAAACCATTCGCTGGTATTGCTGTCGAACTTAATATTGCCCAAATAGCTACCGTCAAACCGTCCCCATTGGCCATGATACCAGGGGCCCATAACAAGTTTGTTATTATTTTTCGCTTTACTTTCAATGGCTTTATATAGGTTCCATGCGCCAAAGCAATCTTCCGCATCAAATAATCCCCCCACTATCAAAGTGGCGATATCGGGAGAGATATGCTGCACAAAATTCCTGTCGTTGCGGGCTTTCCACCACTCATCCATATTTGGATGGCTCATCAGGTCTTTCCAGAAAGCAATACTATCACCCATGATCCTGGTTAATGCTTCCAGGTTTCCATTGCGTAAAAAGAATTCATAATTATCCTGTACCGGGAAATCAAAACCCGTTGGACCTTTTGTGCTGGGTTTGGGACGAGGTTTCCCGAAACTTGTATAAAAATCAAACGCATCCATCATCATAAAAGCGCCGTTATGATGAAAATCATCGCCGATAAACCAATCGGTAACTGGCGCCTGCGGACTAACCGCTTTCAATGACGGGTGATTGCTTAATGCGGCCATTGCCGCATAGAAACCGGGATAGGAAGTACCGAATACGCCTACTTTATTATTATTGTTTTCGGTATTCTTCACCAGCCAGTCGATGGTGTCATAAGCGTCACTGGCTTCATCAATATCAGTATTGGATTTTTTGTTGGGGATATACGGGCGTATATCTACAAAGTTGCCTTCGCTCATCCAGCGGCCGCGTACATCCTGCTGGACATAGATATAGTTTTCTTTCAAAAAATATTTTCTGGGGCTGTTCCACATAGACGCAAATTTTCCGTCTCCATAAGGCGCACAGGCGTAAGGCGTGCGCACCAACATAATGGGATGTTTTTCTGTATTGTCTTTAGGGGCATACACTACGGTAAATAGTTTGACGCCATCGCGCATCGGTATATACAATTCTTTTTTTGTGTAATGATTCACGATCCATGTGGAATCGGTATTCTGTGCGAATGCGGCAAAGGGGAGAAGGGTACAAATAATCCGGAGCAGGTTTTTCATTTGGCAATTTAAGAGGGCTCAAAATAAAAAAGATTCCTCTTTGAGGAGGAATCTTTTCTGATAATTATTAAAATCTTATCTACACTACCCTGGTGAGTTTGATAATATTGGTTGGTAAATGCTGGTCTACAGGCGTACTTCCTGTATTCACCACTACATCTCCCGGATTTAAAAAACCTCTTTCACTCAGGATATTGATCTGGTCATTGATGATATCATCCAGGCTGTCTTCTTCTGCATAATAAAATGCCCTTACCCCCCAGCTTAAACTGAGCTGGTTAACCAGTGTTCTCTCTTTGGTGAAGATATACAAAGGTGATTGTGGACGGTAGCTGCTCAGCATAAAAGCCGTGTAACCACTTTGTGTCATACCAATCAATGCTTTTGCATCTACATCTGTAGCTATTTTACAGGCGTTGTAACACATGGCATCACTATGGAAAGAAGGCGAGTGGGGTTGTGGTTTCAGGTCTTCTTCGCGGTTATAGCGGTATTCTTTCTTTTCCACTTCGGCGATAATCTTACGCATGGTTTGTACAACCAGTGTAGGGTGATTACCTGCTGCTGTTTCACCACTTAACATTACTGCATCGGCCCCTTCCAGAACGGCATTGGCAACGTCTGTGATCTCGCTACGGTTAGGTTTTACCCGGTCGATCATACTTTCCATCATCTGTGTGGCCACAATAACGGGCTTTGCACGGTGAATACATTTCCGGATCAGTTCTTTCTGGATCAACGGAATCTGTTCAACGGGTAATTCCACGCCTAGGTCGCCGCGGGCTACCATGATACCATCGCTTTCCAGGATAATATCGCGGATATTCACAAGCGCTTCCGGTTTTTCTATCTTGGCAATAATTTTGGTCTTGCTTTTCTTTTCAATCAGTTTGCTTCTCAGGATCACAATATCTTTTACGCTGCGTACAAAACTCAGTGCCACCCAATCGCATTGCTGTTCAATGATAAATTCCAGATCGATCAGGTCTTTTTCCGTTAAAGCAGGGAGCGATATTTTGGTATCAGGCAGGTTCAATCCTTTTTTGGAAGAAAGGATACCGCCTAAGGTTACCATTACTTTTACATCGCCGTTCTTTTCGATGCCGGTTACTTTTACTTCAATTTTACCGTCATCAATCATGATGATATTGCCCATCACTACATCACCCGCCAGGTTTGGATAAGAAACATAGATTTTTTCCAGTGTACCGATGCATTTTTCGTTTGTGAAGGTTAAGATATCACCGGCTTTTACTTCAATGCCATTATTTTCAATTTCGCCAACACGAAGTTTGGGGCCTTGCAGGTCTGCCAGGATGGCAATATTATAGGGTTCTGTTTTGTTGATGTTACGGATATGATCAATAATATTCAGTTTATCCTCATGACTGCCATGCGAAAAGTTAAGGCGGAATACATTTACACCGGCTTTTACCAGTTCCAGTAGTTTGTCATATGTATCACATGCCGGGCCTACCGTAGCAACGATTTTGGTTTTGTGATTCACATGGTCAAGACCTGCTTCTCTATCCATATTCTTATGCAGGTATTTGTCTAGGTTTTTTGACATTTGGGGTGGGTTGTTGATAATCGTTAGTAATGAAATATGATCAATCTTACCGGGCCAGGATCTTTACAATCTTGAACCAGTCGTCCGAAATTTTTTGTTTGGCTTTTACGGCATTGTCTAAGGGTGTGTAATGCAGTTTATTATTCAGGATACCTACCATTACATTGTGCTTCCCGTTAAGCAGGCATTCGACTGCGTGATAGCCCATACGGCTGGCGATCAGCCTGTCGAGACAGGATGGAGATCCGCCACGTTGTATATGGCCCAGAATACAAACACGTACATCGGCTTGTGGGAGACGTTTTTTAATGATGGCAGCAATTTCATTACCACCGCCAAATTCATCACCTTCGGCCACAACGATCAGGTTTACCAGTTTTTTCCTTTTTTCCTTTTCGGTAAGGGAAGCCACCATTTCCTCGATATCGGTTTTGGTTTCGGGTATCAGTATATTTTCCGCGCCGGTGGCAATGCCGCTGTGCAGTGCAATATAACCGGCATCACGGCCCATTACTTCCACAATAAAAAGTCGGTCATGTGCATCTGCTGTATCACGTATCTTATCTATGGCACCAACTGCGGTGTTAACAGCCGTATCAAAACCGATGGTAAAATCGCTTCCGGCAATATCTTTGTCAATGGTGCCGGGAAGGCCTATACAAGGAATGTCAAATTCGTTGCTGAATTTTTGCGCACCGCGGAAACTTCCGTCTCCGCCAATGATTACCAGCGAATCGATCCCTCTTTTCTTCAGGTTATCGTACGCTTTTTTACGGCCTTCGTATTCAAAAAATTCTTTGCTGCGGGCTGTTTTTAAAATGGTTCCTCCTCGCTGTATGATATTGGCTACGGAACGGGAGTCCATCTGAAAAATATCATCATCAATCATACCACTGTAGCCTCGCATAACACCGAACATTTCCAGGTTATGATACAACCCGGTTCTTACCACGGCCCTGATGGCGGCATTCATGCCCGGGGCATCTCCACCGGAAGTTAGTACACCAATTTTTGTTACTTGTTTTGCTGACATTGTAGTTAGGCAGTTCTTCTTTAATGCAATGAATTAGTTACGGCAATCATACGTGTAAAGTAGTGTGTATCAACTACACGGAGTTTCAAAAATAAGCATTTGACAGTAAATGCCAAGTGCTGATAGATGCATACATTTTTTTACACATCTGTAAAATGAACCTGGCAGCAAAGGATAATCTATATTTTTTTGCCCGATGCAATGCGTGTTTTTTCCGAAAGCCCAATGTTTACAATGATAATCCTGTAAAAAGAGCTTTGCTGAAAAATATGCCGGGAGACCCTATTTATAGCAGATTGAACTAACTAATGTTAGTAAATAGGGATAAATATTTTTATTCACATATAAATCTTGCCGAAACGGCGTTTGACTGGGCTATTGCCTTATCAATGGAAGAAAAATTTCGGCCATCATACATCTGGCGCTGCCACCGCCATTGGTTTCGATGGTAGTGAGATCTGAATGGATTATTGGATTGAAAGATTCGAGCTTCTTCAATTGTATTTCTGTCAGGCTGTGATACGCTTGCGATGACATGACAAGAAATATTTCCCCTGCTGCATTGTGAACCTGCAGCATATTACCGGCAAAATGATTCATCTGATGGTAACTGATATCAATAACCTGTTTTCCGCCTTTTTCGATCGCATGGGTGATTTTTGATTTCTCCAGGTTATCCTGAATACTTTCCAGGCAGATAACCACATACCGATCCGCTACACACATCATTACATTGGTATGATAAATGGGTTGGTTATTTTCATCAACAGAGGAGAAACTGATCGGAGTGAAACCGGTTTGGTCACAAAATTTCTGCAGCAGGGCTTTATCGGTCCGTTGTGAAAGACAGGCATACGCTATTTTATGATCACGATCCAGTACCATACTTCCCGTTCCTTCCAGGAAAATATGATCTGCTTCGTAAATACTCAGATCAATGGTTTTTGTTACTTGAAATTTTTGCTTGATAGCCTGAAGAACTGTTTGCTTTCTTTCCAGTCTGCGGTTCGCTGCAAACATGGGGTAAAGGATCAGGGTTCCATCTTCATGAAAAGAGATCCAGTTATTCGGGAAAACAGAATCGGGGGTATGGGGTTCGGGGCTATCTTCTATCACCGTAACATCTATTCCGTTCTTTCGAAGAAGGGCAATAAATGCTTCAAACTCTTTCAAAGCTTTGTCCTGAACAGCCATATCAGTTGATCTTACCTGGAAAGAATTGTTGACTGCGGTCTCGGCATTGAAATCAAATCTTACAGGTTTGATCATCAATAAATGGGAGGTATGTTGCATGGTTGCGTTTTAGGATAAGGGTATTTAGCTGATTATTTACCAACCGGCTCGCGCCAGAGCGGCATACTCATGCAATGAAACCCACCCCGTGCCCTTGATAATTCTGCCGAAGGCATAAGGATCAACGTATCTTTTATCGTTTCAATATTCATGGTTCCTGCTTCCAGTTCTTCCAATAGTTCTTTTACATGAATAATAGTAAAACCGGCATTTTTGAAAGCTTCCGTGGTTTTATCATTTCTGTCGTATCCCAGCACAACGCCTTCTTGTAAAGCCAGAAGGTTGCAGGAATCTGTCCATTGTTCCCTTGCATTGTATGGAAATTCGTTATTACCGGAGAAAATGAATCGAACATCCCCTTCACAATTGAGGTCGTTTTTACTGATATCCAATAAAAGATCCTCCAGGCTTTCAAACGAAACAGGGTTATCCGGTGAATTTTTGTGGAACTGTAATATTTTAATCTTTTCTTCTTTCTTGATCTCTAGAATTCGTTCAATGGCATTTTCATCTTCATGCTTAACTGCTTTGCGTGAAAAATTGCCGAGCATTACCCAAACATCCCGTTTTACTTGCGTAAAAACGGTATCAATATGCATGTAATCCCTTTTTTTGGGAATACGGATAATGGTTACTTTCTCCATCAATTCTTTTTCAAACATGGTATTGGTAATGCGAACTGCCGCTTCAGAAGAAGTTCTTTCGCTAACGCCTACCAGTAAATGGTTATCGCTTACTACCATAATATCGCCACCTTCCAGTGTGATCTTTCTTTCATCTTCTTCATTAGGCATTAAAAAACTATGGTACGAATCGGCCAGTTCAATGATATTGTTTTTATAACCGGAAAATAATGGATGATGAAAGAAGATATATTTCGCCAGTAAAGCCTCACGGGTTCGTGCTTTTTTAGCAGGCTTATTTAATAATACATGGTCTTTGATGGTAATACCGATATCTCTCGTGAAAATGAAATTGGGAATCGGTGAGAATATCAATTGCGAATCGTTTGCCGTTCCGGAAATAAAGGTTTTGGCTAGTTGCACCGGTGTATAATTCTGTAATGCATTCTGTGTTTCATACGTACAGCCTTCAATGGCACAAACAGACGCGACCAGTTTTGAATGAATGTCTTTGTTCTCGAGTACCTCAGCCAGTAACCATTGAAGCTCCACCACTTTATCTGAGCGGAAGAAGTCTGGTTTATCGGGCTTATAGAAATTCCGGTTGGCTTCTTTGGCATCGATATCTGCCAGTTTACCTTTTATTTTTGAGGGATCGAGAAAATAGAGCAGGATCTTTGTGTAATAATCATACTCATTTCTGCGAATCGTATCGAGGTGTACAATGTCTTCAAATAGCCAGTCCTGCGCTTTGGAAGGAACTACTTTGCCAAGTCCGCTGTCGGGGCTATGTACCAATAAACGTTTGAGTGTACCTATTTCGGAGGTAACAGATAATTTAGCATCCATATCATGTCATTAATGATCGTTAAATAAACAAGAAAATAGCAGGGGAAGCAGAAAGGACGCTGATTCAATGATCGGGCATTGAATTGAGGCCACGGTACATCCAGGCAAAATGTTCGGTAAGAAACGATATCGTTGAACAGTGGTTCATGATTCAGACAGCAAATTACAATTTTCTTTTGAATGGGTCAATCCCGCGAATCGTTCCGGTACTTGACAGGATCTTGAACCGAACAAACATATCCTCGCTATACCAGTTTTCTTTCCGGGTTTTGCGGATTACTTCAGCATGCTCCTGCATCTGGTAAGCAAACTGTTTCATATGCGCTTTGCTTTCCCAAATACTAAAAGTGGCTTGTTTTATCCAGGGTATTTCCCCAATACCCAGCGAATTGATAAAACCATCGGCAGCAGCCATCTGAGAAGCTACGGCATCAACCTGTTTCCAAAAGTTGCTGAGCTTATGCAATCGAATGGTTGCACGGGTAAGGATACCAATCTGTCCTTCATAATCGGTTTGTTTGGGTAATGGGCCAAAACATTCTTTCCCATCCCATGTGCCGTGGCCTTCAATGGGTTCAAGAACCAATGTCCATATTTCACAACCGAAGAACTTCCACCAACGATGTAGAAAGTCTGCGGCTTGTGGTCTGTGGTCTGCAGATGGGTTTGTAGTTGAAGCACAGACCACAGATTCCAGACTACAAACCTGCAATACCGCCCATTGCTGCCAATCCGGTGTTTTATCAAAGGTCCCGTTCTTTCCGCAGCCCATGAGTTTCCAGAAAGCAATATCCTTATTAAGCCAAAGCGGCAAACGAAATAAGGCCATGGATAAAAAACCTGCCCATCCCATTCTTTTGGGGTAGCGAACAGTGGTAAGGGTGCAGATCATAACCGAAAATAATGTGTTTATAGGTATAGCGGATAAAAGACGTTGGCTGTCAAACAGAATCTGTCTAATTTGCTGTTATGAACCTGCTAATTATCAACATACATCAATTGGTAAATGTTCGTAAGGAAAGCAAAGTTTTGAGAGGTAAAGAACTGGCTGATTTGCCGGTGATGGAAAATGCTTTTTTACGGATTGAGGATGGACTGATAAAAGAGTGGGGAAATATGTCTTCAATTGGGAGGATTGAACCTTCGGGGGAAGAAGTGATTGATGCGAATGGGGCTACTGTTTTACCCACCTGGTGCGATAGCCATACACATCTCGTATTTGCGGCAAGCCGGGAGGAGGAATTTGTAGATAAGATCAAAGGACTCAGTTATGCGGAGATCGCGGCAAAAGGCGGTGGTATTCTTCATTCAGCCCAAAAAATACAGGAAATTTCAGAAGATGGTTTATTTGAACTGGCCTGGAACCGGTTACAGGAATTCATGCATTTAGGCACCGGGGCGATTGAGATCAAAAGCGGTTATGGATTGACGGTTGAAGGAGAATTGACAATGCTGCGGGTAATCAAACGATTGAAAGAAATATCTCCCATACCGGTAAAAGCGACTTTCCTTGGGGCGCATACTTATCCTATGGAATTTAAAGAGAACCACAAAGGATATATTGATCTGATCATTCAGGAAATGCTTCCCCGTATTGCAGCCGAAAAGCTGGCCGATTATATTGATGTGTTTTGTGAAACGGGATTTTTCAGCCCGGAAGAAACAGAAAAAATTTGCCGGGCAGGCATACAATACGGCCTCAAACCCAAGATCCACGCCAACCAGTTGCATCTTTCCGGTGGAACAGAGACCGGAGTAAAACTGGGAGCTTTATCAGTCGATCACCTGGAAACCATGGATGAACAAGCGATCAATGCGCTGGCAGGTTCTGAAACCATCGGTACTTTATTGCCAAACCCTGCTTTTTTTCTACGTATGCCGTTTCAGCCGGCAAGGACTTTGGTTGAGAGGGGCTGTGCCATTGCATTAGCTTCTGATTTCAATCCGGGATCCAGCCCAAGCGGAAATATGAATCTTGTTGTTTCTTTCAGTTGTATCTGTATGAAATTATTACCTGAAGAAGCCATCAATGCGGCCACGCTGAATGGGGCATATGCCATGGAATTGGGCCATGAACTGGGCAGCATCAGCCCGGGAAAGCGGGCTAACCTGATCTTCACCAAACCCATCCCTTCTATTGCCTATCTTCCTTATGCTTTTGGCTCGAATCTTATTGAGAAAGTGATGATCAATGGTGCTTTTATTTGAGTATATTTATAAAACAACAGGTTGATTGCCCTTTATCCGGTTTTCGTTTAGCTAAAATCCAGCCATATGAGCCATTTCAGATTCTACGACAAAAAAGATGTTCTCTCACAAACCCGAATCCGCCGTTTTGAGACCAAATTGGGAGAAAGGGTGCAGGTATTGGCCGACGCCAATGCACTCGAAAAGTCTTTACAGGAATCCAATGCAGGTTTTGTGTTATTAGGCATACCGGAAGATATTGGTGTAAAAGCCAACATGGGCATCGGTGGCGCAGATTCTGCCTGGCTTTCTTTCTTACAGGCATTTCTCAATATCCAAAGCAATGATTTCTTAGAAGGCGGCAATATTTTGCTACTCGGCCATTTTGATTTCTCTGATATTGAACAACTGATCGAAAAGAACGCACATGATTTTGATGAACGGTTGGCCGCTTATCGCCATGCCGTAAATACCATCGATGATGAAGTGGAACAGCTTATTCATATCATTACCCAGAATAAAAAGATCCCGATCGTGATTGGGGGCGGACATAATAATTCTTATCCCTGTATCAAAGGTTCCGCCAAAGGTTTTTATAAGGCAGGGATCTTACCTATTGCACAGATCAATGCCATCAATCTAGACGCCCATGCTGATTTCAGGCCGATGGAAGGAAGGCATAGTGGTAACGGTTTCAGTTATGCAGAAGCGGATGGGTATCTTGAAAAATATTGTGTGGTGGGCCTTCACGAAAATTATTTACCACAAAATGTATGGATGGATATGGTAAACAATCCATTTATTGATTGCATTACTTACGAAGATATTTTTGTACATGAGAAGCGTACTTTTCTACAGGCAGTAGGACATGCTACTTCTTTCACGGAAGACACGCTTTGCGGGATTGAATTGGATTTGGATGTTGTAGAAAATGCGTTAAGCAGTGCATCCAGTCCCATTGGTGTTAGTTCTAACCAGGCAAGGCAATATGTGAGTTTTGCTGCAGCGGATAGTAAAGCAGCCTACCTGCACATCAGTGAAGGGGCTACTAAATTATCGGATGGTAGAACCAATAGCAGTACCGGAAAACTGATCAGTTACCTGGTAAGTGATTTTGTAAAAGCCGTAATGGCGAATTAACTCACACTTATATCGCGTCGTTCATCTCCCCTGTAAAGCATACAGGGAAAGGGATGCTTCACGATTTCGATTCCAGATCCAGAACTTTTTCGAAAACCTGCTCATACTCTTTATCCAACGTTTCACGGTTGCTTTTCGCTTTCTGATAGTCTGCTTCTATCGAAACAAATTTATCTTTATCAGAATAATTTGCAGGATGGCCCAAAGCCTTTTCTAATCTTTCTTCTTCTTCCTTGGCTTTATTGATCTGTATTTCCAGGTTGCTTAACCTTCGTTGTTCTTTTTGTAATTCTTTCTGTAGTTCTTTATTAATGGTAATAGTCTGCTGCTGCGGTTTGGGCGAAGTGTTTACCGGCTTTGCGGTAGGCAGAGGAGCAGGTGCTGCCTTAGTTTCTATAAATCCCAGTTTTTGTTTCTCAGCAGCTATCTTGGCCATGCGTTCGTTCCATTCCACGTATTCTTTATAAGTACCCTTGAATTCTTTGATCTGGTGATCTACAATCTCCCAAATCTTATTGGCAGTTTTGGAAATGAAATAACGGTCGTGGCTTACCAGTATTGTACTGCCTTCATATTTATTCAATGCCTCAGCCAATAATTCTACAGAGTGCATATCCAAGTGGTTGGTTGGCTCATCCAATATTAGGAAATTGGCTTTGCTAACAATTGTCTTGGCCAATGCAACCCTTGCTTTCTCACCACCGCTCAATACTTTGATCTTCTTATCAACATCATCTCCGCTAAACAGGAAGGAGCCTAATAACGCACGGAGTTCCACATCTGTTTTTTTACTGCCTGCTGATTGTAATTCTTCTAATAACGTATTCGATAATGTTAAGGCTTCCAATTGGTGCTGTGCGTAGAAACTTTCTTCTACATTATGTCCCCAAACCCTTTCACCGCCGCTAAACGGTTCGGTGCCTGCGATCATCCGCAAAACAGTTGATTTACCTTTTCCATTCGCACCGATCAATGCGATCTTATCGCCACGTTCAATCTCTGCCACTGCGTTCTCAACAATTTTCAGCGCACCGAAATGTTTACTGGCATCTTTTAATGTAACCAAAACTTTGCCAGGTACTTTATCCAGCTGGAAATTAATTCGCAGGTCGGGGCGTTCCAGTTTTACATCTTCTATTTTATCGATCTTATCCAATCTCTTCTGAACGCTCTGTGCCTGTGCAGCTTTACTGGCTTTTGCTTTGAAGCGTTCGATAAAGCGTTCCTGCTGGCGTATATAATCCTGTTGGTTCTCAAAGGCTTTCTGCTGCATATCAATCCTGATCAGCTTTTCCTGTTCATAATACTCGTAATCACCACTGTAAATATGTATCTGCTGCTGGTAAACCTCTACAATCTTGTTCACCATCCGGTTCAAAAAGAATTTATCGTGGCTAACGATTACTACACTGCCTTTATAATGCAGCAGGTATTTTTCAAGCCATTCAATAGAAGGAAGGTCTAAGTGATTGGTTGGTTCATCCATCAACAATACATCGGGCTGCTGCAGAATCATTTTGGCAAGAAGCACACGCATCCGCCATCCGCCACTGAATTCTTTATAAGGCCTTTCCAGGTCTTCATTGCTGAAACCCAGGCCATGCAAAACTTCTTCGGCTTTGTGATGAATATTGTAACCATCCAATACATCCAGCTCATGCAGGGCATCGGTGTATTGGATCAGCAGGTCTTCGTTTTCAGCATCTTTTTCCAATGCCAATCCAAGACGTTCTATTTCCTTTTCTACTTCCCTTACTTTTTCAAAGGCACCCAGTGCTACTTCAGTGATATTATCATGGGTATCAAAGCTTAGCAGATCCTGGTGCAGATAGCCAATAGTGGTTTCTTTACTCTTTTCCACACTTCCTTTGGATGGGGTGTATTCTCCCACCAAAACCTTTAACAGCGTGGATTTACCCGTTCCGTTATATCCAACAAGACCCACTCTGTCGCCAGGTTGTATATGCCAGGTGGCATCTTCCACAATAACCCTTGCACCAAACTCGAATGTCACATTTTGTAATCCTAAAAGCATCTCTTAACATCTATTTAAGTCGGCAAAGGTAAATGCAAACAGCTCCCAATTCAATTTGCTTTAAATTTGTGGCTAAATTTTTTCTATGCGCAGATCTGTATTTTACGGAATAGTGATCTTTTTGATGGCCTGCGGAAGTACTGACCCCAAAGCCGATAAAGAGCCCCAAAAGGCGGCGCCCTTGCTTCAAAACATCAATTCTGACAGATTTAACCAGTCATTTAGCCTGTTACTAAATGACTATTACAGCCTGAAAGAGGATTTTATTGTCGAAAAAGATTCTTTATCCCTGCATAAAATCGCCCGGCATATGATTGTTTCTGCAGATAGTCTGGCTTTGGGTGAGATGAAAGCAGATTCTAGCCTGTTAGCAACTGCCAGGACATATGCTCTGGGAATCAGTGCCGAATTAAAAGGGTTGACAGGTGAACCCGGCATGGACGGTAAACGGAGATCTTTGCAAATGATCAGTGATCAGATGTATGACCTGATCCGAACGGTTCATTATAATGGCTCGGTTATTTATCATATGTATTGCCCGATGGCTTTCAGCGACCAGGGTGCCAACTGGCTAAGTAATTCATCGGAAATACGAAATCCTTATATTCCCAAAAAAATGATCGATTGTGGATTGGTGCGCGATTCGATTGATTTCAGGCCCATAAAATAAAAAAATGTGTTTATCCGCTTAAGCCAACATCGCAAAGTTTTTTTGTTTCAAGAATGCTTATGAAGAAATTATTGATATGGGTTTTATTGATGCAGATGGGTTGGTCGCTTTATGCCCAGGAAAAGTATACCTGGAATGGCTATATCAAAGACTCGCTTAGCGGTGAAACCCTTATTGCAGCTAACCTTAAAATTGGCGATGCGGGCAAAGGCATTACCAGTAACCAATATGGTTTTTTTTCCATCACACTGGCAAAAGGATATTATAAGGTCTTCTGTTCCTTTATCGGCTATCAGTCCAAAGAATTTGCTATTAACCTGGCAGAAAATATCCATGAAAACATTTTACTGGTTCCCAGTTCATATGCCCTGGCCGATGTTACGGTTGTTGGCAGAAAGCGCGATAACAATGTGAAAGCGGCCCAAATGGGCAAATTTGAATTGAGTGTAAACACTGCCAAAGCATTACCTGCTTTTTTAGGGGAAGTAGATATTCTCAAAACCCTGCAACTTTTACCCGGCGTAAGAAACGGGGGAGAAGGGAATGCCGGATTTTATGTTCGTGGCGGCGGCCCCGATCAAAACCTTATTTTACTGGACGATGCGGTAGTCTATAATACCGGTCATTTGTTTGGTTTCTTTTCTGTGTTTAATTCAGATGCGATCAAAAATGTAACCTTGATCAAAGGAGGCATGCCTGCACAATATGGCGGCCGTTTATCTTCTGTAGTGGATATTGCCATGAAAGAAGGTAACCAGAACAAAACGCAGATAGATGCCGGTATTGGGTTGATCGCTTCCCGTTTTTCGATGCAGGGCCCATTGAAGAAGAATAAAGCCTCTTACATGATCTCTGCCCGCAGAACCTATATTGATGCATTGACCAAACCCTTTATCAAAAAAAGCAGCGACTACTATGGCTCCGGTTATTATTTCTACGACCTGAATGCCAAAGTAAATTACCAGTTCTCTGAAAAAGACCGTGTTTACCTGAGTGGTTATTTCGGAAGAGATAAATTTAATTTCAATAACAACAAACGATCTTTTAAAACAGAAATTCCATGGGGTAATTCAACGGCCACATTGCGTTGGAACCATATCTTCCATAAAAAACTATTCTCGAATACAACACTTGTATACAATGACTATCAGTTTTCATTAGATGGATTACAGAATAATTTTCACCTGAATCTTTCTTCAGGAATTAAAGATCTTACGGCCAAAACAGATATTGATTTTTATCCCGCCCCTGAACACAAATGGAAGTTTGGCTTGCAATATACGTTTCACACATTTCTGCCCAATGTATTGAGTGGCAACCAGGATAGCGTGATCTTTCAACCCAATAATGCAACAAAAAAATATGCCAACGAATATTCCGTGTATTTTCAGGATGACTGGGAATTGGGCGGCCAATGGAAACTGAATGCCGGTATCCGTTACAGTGTATTTCAACAGGTTGGCAGATACACTTTGTACAAAAGAGATGCTAGTGGCAATAAAATCGATAGTGTGCCATATGCCCCCGGACAAAATGTAAAAACCTACGGTGGTTTTGAGCCGCGTGCAACACTTCGTTATGCCATCAACGATAATGAATCATTCAAAGCTGCGATTACCCGTAACCTTCAATACATACATCTTGTAACGAATGCCGGTTCTACCTTACCCACTGATCTTTGGGTGCCCAGTACCATTCGCGTAAAACCCCAGTTGAGCTGGCAATATGCATTAGGCTATTTTAAGAACTTTAAAGAAGGCATGTATGAAACTTCTGTAGAAGCCTATTATAAAACAATGAAAAACCAGATCGAATACCGCGAAGGATATACGCCTTCGCTAAAAGATCCGGAAGAAGAATTTGTATTTGGGAAGGGCTGGAGTTACGGAACAGAATTCTTTCTTAATAAAGTAAAAGGACGTTTTACAGGATGGATAGGGTATACCCTTAGCTGGACCTGGCGACAGTTTCCCGATCTGAATTTTGGCGAAAAATATCCCAGCCGGTACGACAGAAGGCATGATCTTTCTGTTGTAGGCAGTTACGAATTGAATAAGAAATGGAAACTGTCGTCCATCTTTGTATTCAGCACGGGCAATGCAACATCTTTACCGGAGCGTTTCTATTTTATCAGTGGGGTATTAACGCAGGAATACAGCCGTATAAATGCTTACCGGATGAAAGATTACCACAGGCTTGATATTGCTGCCACTTACACGCCAATTCCTAAAAAAGTAAGAAAGTATACCAGTAACTGGGTATTCAGTATGTATAATCTCTACAGCAGGCTTAACCCGTATTTTATTTATTACGACCAGGAAGGAAGCGCTACACAGGGCACTTTGAAAGTAACGGCCAAGCAGGTCTCTCTATTCCCTATCATTCCGTCAGTTACCTGGAACCTTAGATTCTGAGTTATTTTTTGGGAACATAATTGATGATGACTTTTGCATTGCGTTGTTCAGTAGAAACAAGATTGATCTCGTAACGCTCTTTATAGCCGCCCGCCTTAATCACCATGTAAGCCGTATTGGGAGGAATATCTCCAAGATTTTCTGCCACAACCACAATTTCATGATGGCTATCTGTTTTATTACATTTTAACCTGATCGTTAACGGACTGTAGGTTAACCTGCCATTGTTTATTACCAGTTTATTATTATGATAAACCGAGATGGTATCATTATCAATGGTTCCGTTATCGTAAAGATCAACAACAATGTCTTCTTCACTTGTGGTAATGGTTCTTGCCAGGCTATTTTCTCTTTCAAGCAGCACTTTTGGTATCTGTATCTTTTTGGATGTAGTTTCGGTTCCCTGCGTTTCTCCAAGATCTTTTTTCTTGGAACGAATGCCTTCCTCCTGAACTCTTTCAACCGGCTTGGTATTTACAACAGGTTTATCTTCTTTGGTAACCGGTTTATTTTTTGCTTGGGCTTTTTCAACCGGCTTTTTTACAAGCGGCTGTTTCGTATTGGGTATAACGGCTGCGGGTTTTTGCTGCGGTGGTGCTGCCGGTTTGATAGGAATAACTTTTGATGTCAGGTTATCCTTTTTGCCGGAAGAAGCCCCAGAAGGAAGGCTGATAGCTTGTTTTGGCTTTTCGGCTGCCTGTGCTTTGCTTTTTATGCTGTCGCTATTTTTCTTCTTTAATAGAAAATCCTCTTTTTTTAAATCAGAGGTAGTAACCTTTTCCAGGTACACTTTACCACTGCCGCAATCGCCTTTATCTTTTACATTAATAGAGATAAAAGTGCCTTCCAACACTTCCAGCTTCCCAATCTTTGAATAGTCGAGATAACAGGTCATCAGGCAAGGCTCGCTTTTGTCGATAATTTTAAGGTCAACCAGTTTACTCTCTTTAATGATCAGGCTTTTTGTAGTAGGATTATAAATACCGCTGAGCTCCGCCTTACCGTAAAAAACAGTGGTTTTATAAGAGTATGTAACGCCCTTTACACCATTGGTTGATTGCTGGTCTATCTGGATCTCGTATTTATAATTTTCTTCCCTCGTTTTCTGGCCATATAAACCGCTGACAGAGCTGAAATATCCGCGCCAGATCCCCGTAATTTTTTGGGCCTGGGCGGTACTGCTAAGCAATAAAAGAATGAAAACGGTATACTTCAATCTCATAGATAAAATCTGAATTGCAATATAATATAAGCGTTGATAAAGAACCGTTAAGGTTTGATGGGAAATAGTGGCTAACAGTGGTTTTAGTCTGCTTACGATTTTGTAACTTTGCATTCCTTAATAAAAGGCCGATTAATAAGAACATGATCAATATTAGTTTTCCGGATGGGGCAGTAAGACAGTATGAAACCGGCATGACTGCATTAGAGATCGCCAAATCTATCAGCGAAGGATTAGCGAAAAAAGTATTGGCTGCAAGCGTAAACGGACAGGTTTGGGATGCTACAAGGCCCATTACGTCTGATGCTGCTTTGAAATTATTGACCTGGAATGATGCTGAAGGGCAAAACACATTCTGGCACTCCTCTGCCCACCTTATGGCGGAAGCGGTTGAATCTTTATACCCCGGTGTAAAATTTTGGGTGGGGCCTGCGCTGGATAAGGGTTTTTATTACGATATGGATTTGGGTGACCGGAAAATGAGTGAAGAAGACCTGTTGATCCTCGAAAAGAAAATGAACGAACTGGCCAAACAGGCCAACCGTTATATCCGCAAAGAAGTGCCTAAAGAGGAAGCGGTAAAATATTTTGCCGATAAAGGCGATGAGTATAAGCTCGATCTGTTAAGCAATCTTACTGATGGAGAAATCACTTTCTATACACAAGGTGCTTTTACAGATCTCTGTCGCGGGCCCCATATTCCCGATACCAGCTTTATCAAAGCCATCAAACTCACCAGTATTGCCGGTGCGTATTGGAAAGGCAATGAGAAAAATAAAATGCTTACTCGTATTTATGGTGTAACCTTTCCTAACCAGAAAGAACTGGATGAGTATGTATTGATGCTGGAAGAAGCTAAAAAGCGCGATCACCGAAAACTGGGTAAAGAACTCAGCATCTTTACCATGGATGAAGATATTGGCCCGGGTTTGATACTGTGGATGCCCAATGGCAGTATCATCATTGAAGAACTCGAAAAACTGGCTAAGGAAACAGAAGAAGATGCCGGTTATAAACGCGTGGTAACACCACACATCGCAAAAGAGAATTTATATATTACCAGCGGGCATTTACCCTATTACCAGGATAGTATGTTTCCTCCAATGGAGCTAGATGGAACTAAGTATTATCTGAAAGCCATGAATTGCCCGCACCACCATAAGATCTTTGATGCGGAACAGAAAAGCTATAAAGACTTGCCATATCGTTTGGCAGAATATGGAACCTGTTATCGTTACGAGCAGAGCGGCGAATTGTTTGGTTTGATGCGCGTGCGTTGCCTGCACATGAACGATGCGCATATCTATTGTACCAAAGAGCAGTTTGCACAGGAGTTCAAAGCCGTGAACGATATGTACCTGAAGTATTTTGATATCTTCGGTATTGATAAATATGTGATGCGTTTGAGTTTGCACGATCCTGCCAAACTGGGACAGAAATACATCAACGAACCTGAATTATGGTTGGAGACCGAAGAGATGGTTCGGCAGGTATTGATAGAATCCGGAACACCCTTTGTAGAGGTTCAGGATGAAGGTGCATTCTACGGGCCAAAAATTGATGTACAGATATGGAGCACCATCGGCCGTGAATTTACTTTGGCCACCAACCAGGTAGATTTTGCCCAGGGCCGCCGGTTTAATCTCTCATTCACTAATAAAGACAATGCGCCGGAAACACCATTGATCATTCACCGCGCACCACTGGGTACACATGAAAGATTTATCGGCTTCCTGTTAGAACATTATGCAGGTAAATTCCCGGTATGGCTGGCACCATTACAAGTAAAAATTCTGCCGATCAGCGATAAGTTTATGGACTATGCCGAATCTCTCAGGAAACAACTCCGCAAAGCAGGCGTTAGGGTAGAAGTTGATGACCG
The DNA here is from genome assembly GCA_964519475.1 of uncultured Sediminibacterium sp. Taxonomy (GTDB): domain Bacteria; phylum Bacteroidota; class Bacteroidia; order Chitinophagales; family Chitinophagaceae; genus Sediminibacterium. The sequence goes on along the minus strand of CAZFKE010000005.1, from coordinate 77,838 downwards.
ACAGGAAAAGATCGGTAAAAAGATCCGGGATACTGAGTTATTGAGAGTGCCTTACATGCTGGTAGTGGGAGAGAAAGAAATGAACGAGAACAAGCTTTCCGTGCGTCGCCAGGGAAAAGGCGACTTAGGGGCACAGGATATCAGTACCTTTATTGCAAACATAAAAGACGAAATAGAAAACCGTAAATCAGGCGAATAGTCTGTTTATGCATATCTTTAACCAATAATTATTCACTAAACAAGTTTTAATGGCATTACCACCAAGAGGGGGCGGAAGATTTAATCCCAGGTTTAACAGGCAACCGGAGCCTGAACATCGTATCAACGAAAGAATCCGTGCATTACAGGTTAGGTTAGTGGGCGACAATGTTACGGTTGGTGTATATCCAACAGCAGAAGCACTTAAAATTGCCAAGGAACAGGAGTTAGACCTGGTAGAAATTTCTCCTACAGCCGATCCTCCCGTTTGTAAGGTCATCGATTACAAGAAATTCCTCTACGAAAAGAAGAAGAAGGAAAAGGAAATGAAAGCCAATTCCAAGCAAAGCGAAGTGAAAGAGATCCGCTTTACACCGGGAACGGATGATCATGACTTTAATTTTAAAGCGAAACACGCAGAAAACTTTCTGAAAGACGGTAATAAAGTAAAAGCCTATGTACAGTTCAAAGGACGTGCAATCATGTTCCAGGACCGCGGGCAACTGCTTTTATTAAAATTTGCAGAACGCCTGGCAGAAGCCGGTGTACTGGAAAGTATGCCAAAGCTCGAAGGCAAGCGAATGTTCGCAATCTTCACACCGAAAACCGGCAGCAAGAAAAAAGCAGCATCATAGCGACATAAATTAGTAATTAATATTTAGTAATTAGTAATATTTACCATGTGTAAATGCATAATTATTAATTATTAATTACTAATTACCAATTAATCCTTCTCTCTGCTTGAAATATAGCAAAACCTCCGTACTTTTGCAGCCCATTTTCCCGTATGGCTCAACAAGTGTCCCGTCTGTTCGGGGCCGCCGGCAGGGTGTAATCTTTATAAGATTATTTTTATATGCCTAAGGTAAAAACAAACTCCAGCGCCAAGAAGCGCTTTAAGGTGACCGGTACCGGAGAGATCACCTTTCAAAAAGCTTTCAAACGTCACATCCTGACCAAGAAATCAAAAAAACGTAAAAGAGCTATGCGCCAGAAAGGTGTGGTAGGTTCTACCAACAAAGATTTCGTTTTACGTTTATTACGTTTAAAAGGGTAATCCCGGTATCAAATCATCCAATTACAAATCAGTCAGTTTGCTGACTTTAAAAAAATAATCGTATGCCACGTTCAGTAAATGCAGTAGCATCAAGGGCCAGGAGAAAGAGAATCCTGAAACAAGCCAAAGGTTTTTATGGTAAACGTAAAAACGTATATACCGTTGCCAAAAATATTGTAGAGAAAGGTATGACTTACAGCTATGTTGGCCGTAAGTTGAAAAAACGCGAATACCGCCAGTTGTGGATCGCACGTATTAATGCAGCCGTAAGGGAAGAAGGTTTAACCTATAGCCAGTTTATCAATAAACTGAGCGTGAAAGGGATCGACCTGAACCGTAAAGTGCTGGCTGACCTGGCCATGAACGAACCGGCCAGTTTTAAGGCATTGGTAAATTCTGTAAAATAACCTTACTTATTAAATATTCTGTAAACCGGAGGTATTCGTACACTTCCGGTTTTTTTATTAAGTGAACTGTACAAACCGCTATTTTTGTGCAGCCAAATAAGAAATGATTCTGCTAACAGTTAATATCTGACCCATCAATGAATAATACCTATACTTCGCTGGTTAACCAGACTTTCCATTTTCCGCAGGAGGGCTTTGACCAGAATGAGGATGGTTACCTTGAATTTAACGGTGTTGACCTTAAATCCCTGATCGATAAATACGGTACGCCATTGAAGTTAACTTACTTGCCCAAGATCGGGATGCAGATCAATAAAGCAAAAAAGATGTTCGATACAGCTTTCAAAAAGCACAAGTATGAAGGCGAATATTTTTATTGCTATTGTACAAAAAGTTCGCATTTCTCTTTTATTGTAGAAGAAGCCCTGAAGCATAATATTCACCTGGAAACTTCTTATGCCTACGATTTAGAGATCATCAACCGTTTGTATCAGCGCAGAAAGATCAATAAGGAAACGTATATTATCTGCAACGGTTATAAACAGAAGAATTATACTTCACGCATTTCTAAACTCATTAATACCGGGTTTAAAAATGTGATTCCGATATTGGATAATAAAGAAGAATTGCTGGCTTATAAAAAAAGTGCCAAACAACCTTTCCGCCTGGGTATTCGTGTGGCGGCAGAAGAAGAGCCCAATTTTCCTTTTTATACATCCCGACTGGGTATACGTGCAAAAGATATCCTTGAATTTTATGTAGACGAAATTGAAGGATATGAAGAAAAATTCCAGCTCAAAATGCTGCATATCTTTTTAAACAAAGGTATCAAGGACGATATTTATTACTGGTCTGAATTGAATAAGATCATCAACTTATACTGCCAGTTAAAGAAAATTTGCCCGGAACTGGATTCTATCAATATCGGCGGAGGTTTCCCTATTAAGCACTCCCTGGGCTTTGAATATGATTACCAGTTCATGATTAATGAGATTGTAAGCAATATCAAAAAAGCCTGTAAGAAAGCCAAAGTGCCGATGCCCAATATCTATACTGAATTTGGCAGTTTTACAGTGGGGGAAAGCATGGCACATATTTACAGCGTTATTGGACAAAAGATCCAGAACGACCGTGAGTGCTGGTATATGATCGACTCTTCTTTCATTACTACTTTGCCGGATACCTGGGGTATTGGCGAAAAATTCCTGATGCTGCCGGTAAATAAATGGGACAATGAATACCATCGGGTTGTGTTGGGAGGTATTACCTGTGATAGTCATGATTATTATGATTCAGAGGAACATATCAATGAGGTATTCCTACCTAAAATATCTTCACCTGATCCAAAAGAAGCAATAGCCAATAAAGAACCTTTGTATGTAGGTTTCTTTCATACCGGGGCTTACCAGGATCAGATCAGTGGCTATGGTGGTATTAAGCATTGTTTAATTCCTTCTCCAAAACATGTGATTGTTGAACAGGATAAGAGCGGAAAGCTGATAGATTGGGTGTATGCTAAGGAACAATCTGCGCAGAGTATGCTTAAGATATTAGGTTATCTCAGGTAGTTTATCATCATGAATTGATTCCTGCGCCTTCGTGTCTTTACAAGAAATTTTCTCGAAAGACACAAAGGCGTATTTTTTATACGGCAACTTTTCGTTTTGCTTTTTCCCAGGTTGCTTTTTGCTGTCCGGAAAGAAATTTGGCAAGTCCGGCCAATGCTGCATAATTCATTACACAAAAATAGTAGGGTATAAAAAAAGCGGTGAAATGTATATGCCTGTTTTTAAAAACATATCCCGCCACCGCTATTGCATAAAAACCTGTCTGGGCATATAAAAAATATTTATAAGCAAGGGCCCCTGTTACCGCTAAAGGAATATTCAGCAGAAGGACCAGGATAATAAAAAAAGGCACAACCGACCATCGCAATACTTTGTGAGAAATATACTGGAAGAATAATATTGGCGTTTTCGTAAAACGAAGTTTACCTGATAATCTTTTGATCGCTTGCCAGTTTCCTGCAGAAATTCTGATTTTTCTCTTGAGTTCTTCTTTCACATTTTCAGAAGCCATTTCAGCAGCAATTGCTTTGGGTTCATATGCGATTTTATAACCTTTCGAAGCGATTTGCATCGACTGCATAAAATCGTCTACCAATGTGTCTTCAGGAAGTTCTTCATATAGTGATGACCGTATTGCGAACAGTTCACCTACTGCACCAACACAACTGTTTAATTCAGCATCCAGATTCTTTAAAAGCGATTCATATTTCCAGTAGATCCCTTCACCGGCAGTACTGGCATTTTCGGCATGTTCCCTCAAAATCCTTTTCTCTCCGGAAACACAACCCGTTCTTTCATCTGTGAAATGTTTTACGATATATCGTATGGCTTCCTGATTAAGTATTGCATTCGCATCCGAAAAAATAACGATGGGTGTTTTTACAAATTGCATGGCACGGTTCTCTGCAGCAGCTTTACCGGCCCTTTGGCTTTTATGTAATAATTGTATATCCGGATATCTGCTGATTACTTCTGCAAAATGATCGGTGGAACCATCGGTAATAAAATAAACAGATAATTTATCAGCAGGGTAATCCAGCCCGCGGCAATTAATGATCTTTCTTTCCATGAGATCTGCCTCATTATAGCAGGGTACGACCAGGCTCACAAAAGGTTCATAATCTGCAGGCGCCCTGGAATCAACAGGTTTTAAAATGCGTTTGATCAAAACAAGCAGATATAGCAGGATCCCATAACCAAGAAAAGTATAGCAGACAATGATAAGTGATACATAAAAGAAAATCTCTATCCAGTTCATATATAGGCTGTTAAGCACGATCAGTAATTGGCTACAAATTATTGATTTAGGGATGCTTAACAATAATTTTGTTTTTTCTGTCTTATTTTTAGGAAAACCCTGGCTATGCGTAAAACCATTTTCTTTTCAATTACACTGTTCCTGTGCAACTCAGACTCATTTGCCCAAACAAATGTTGATTCAGTAAAAATGGCCGTAAACCGATTTTTTCTTGCTATGAAGAACAGTGATAGCCAAGCCGTATTTAATTGCTTTGCAGATAGTGCCATTATGCAAACCATAGCGCATGACAGGCTAGGGAACAGTATTGTAAAAACCGAAAATATTGTTGACTTTGTAAAAGTGATTGCCTACATGCCCAAAGATGCCGCTGATGAAAGAATCATTTTTGATATGGTAAAAGTAGACGGTCCCCTGGCAACGGTCTGGACAACGTATAAGTTTTACCTGAAAGGCCAATTCAGTCATTGTGGTGTGAATTCTTTTCAGATGGTGCGAATGTACGGGCAATGGAAGATCCAGTACATCATTGATACGCGCAGAACACAGCCTTGCGGATAAGTTATTCTTCTCCCAGATCCTGAATACATTCTCTTAATTGGTCAACAATACGGCCATAGAGCTTCCTGATATACCATTTGGTAAAATAGTAAATGCCTACACTCAATAATGCCATATAACCAATGGAGAAAACGATGATCTGCCAAACCGCAGAAAAATGTTTTTTCGCAAAACTGTCAATGGTTGGTATCTGTTCAGATTCATTATAACCGAGTAAAAAAGCAAAAATAAAACATACCGGTATCAGCGCCATGGTAAACTGAAAATATCGCTTTGTAAATTCTTCGATAAGTGTAACAATGGCTTGCAGGTTACTTTTTATAGGGAGAGCCGTAGCGCTAAGTTGATTGGTACGGCGCAGCAGGTAAATGATAATACCCAGGAATACAACTGATAAAACAGCAAAAACAGAGAAGTATATATGAAAGGAATGATAGGGACCGGCTATTCCAAGGTAGGCAAAACCTGCAATCACAAATACACAGCAAATGATCTCGATCCAAAGGCTTCTTTTTAATTTATCGATTACAGAAACAGTTTTCTTTGTCAACAATGCTGCAATATCCTCCGCAGACCTGCTGGTATGATCGGTAGCCAATTTGTAATTGATCAATGATTTTAGCTCGTCAAGTTCCATAATTGCACACTTTAATAGGTAGCTAATTGTTTTTGTGTTTCTTCTTTCAATTTTATTTTGATTCGGCTCATCTTTACCGCTACGTTATTAGCCGTAATTCCCATCATCTCTCCGATCTCTGCATAGCTATAATCTTCCAGGTATAACATGATGATCGCTTTATCAATCTTCGACAGATCGCCGATAGCGGCATACATGGCTTTTACCTGTTCTTCTATCAACGTATCGGGTACATCCTGTTGGTCCGGAAGTATATCGGTAGTATAGGTTTCGGGTTTTTTCTTTTCTTTTCTGAAAAAGGTAATGGCCGTATTCAGTGCTACCCTGTACAGCCAGGTAGAAAATTTTGCATCGCCCCTGAAATTCTCATACGCTTTCCATGCCTGTAGTGTAATCTCCTGGAAAAGGTCTTCGCGGTCAGAATGCCTGTCCATATACAGGTTACAAACCTTGTATACGATTTTCTGGTGTTGCTTTAATAATGATATAAATTCCTTTTCTGACGCCATGCATCCCTAAAATAGTAATGGTTTTAGTATATAGCCTTGTTTTCGTAATAAACTGATTACTCCTTCGGGGCCGCCCAGATGGCCTGCACCAACGGCAAAAAAACTTGACTCCCTTTTTATGATAGTATGTATCAGCGGTGTCCATTTCCGGTTACGGTCAATCAGTAAATTCTTTTCAGTAACCAGATCAAAGCCTGTATTTTTTATAAATGAATAAAGAGAGTCAATATCCCGCTGTTTATATACGGAACTCATACGAAGCATCTCTTTTTTTACACTATCAAAATTAAGCACTGTTTTTGTAAAGGCAGATACCTGCGAATCAAGCGGTTCCTTATCAATTGCATCCATCTGCTCATCTATCGTTTCTAAACCGAATATCGGTAATTGATTTTTTTTGGCAATAGCCATGAATACTGTTTCAGGTTGTACGGTTTCATTACAGGTAATACTTTTTAATGCCAATAAGCTTATCGGTAAGAAAGGCTTGAATTTATCAAAGGCAATTAACGGTAAACCGGTGATGGTTTGAAATGTTTCGCTTAGGTTTTTATAATCTGATTCAGCGAACATAGACTGCAGCGTTTTATCCTGCATCATCATTTTGGCCATCAGCTTTGTTTGCATCTGCGGGTCATCCATCTTTAATTCTCCATAGAATTGTTTTGTGGATTTTATTATCGTTTCGAGTTCCTGCGAAATCATGAAATCGTCTTTGCACATCATGTGAAAGGTTCCAAACAGATAGGAGGGCTGTAACAATCCATTGCCGCTAATCTCCCATAATAAGGATGATTTAGGTGTTTGTGCAGCAACAGGTGCAATAAATATGAAAAGTATAAATAAGGCTGCCAAAATCCTCTTCATGCAAAAGCTTTTTGCATAAGTAGTCATTTGCGGTAAATTATTACTGTAATCAACGGAAAAACTGCAAAAAGAAGCCCCGTATGAAAATACGGAGCGAAACCAAAACCAACTGTTATGAAACAGAGTTATTTTAATTGCTTATTGGATACTGATTTGCTGTGGATGAACAACCACTTCCTCTTTTTTAGGCAGGTATACTTTTAAGATGCCATTTTCATACTTGGCCAGGATACCTGCAGTATTGATCTTTTCATCCAGGCTGAAACTTCTTTTAAAACTACGGAAGGCAAATTCTTTGCGGATAGTTGTGTAATCTTTGTTTTCTGCTTCTTCTTTTTTCTCAAAACTGATGGTTAACAAGCCGTTTTCAAGGTTTACTTTAAAATCTTCCTTGTTGCGGCCGGGTGCATTCAATTCTACATGGTAACCTTCTTTGGTTTCATGAATATTAGCAGGAACCAAGCTCACTGCATTTTGTGCATCTCTGCCCCATGTTGTAGGGAATTGGTTAAATAATTCATCAAATAGATTACCGAAATAAACCGGGTTGTTTTTAACGAGTGTCATAGTAGTATTTTTTAGTAGTTTAAAAATGTTTAATAAATATGTTCAAACTATATACCATTGGTAAAATGAATATTTAATTGGATCAAAATGACCGAAACCCACATTAAAATAGCGACATAATGTCACTTATCTATTTATATAGAGACATAATGGCTGTTAGTTAGCTCTTCGTCGATGTTTCAACTTTTGTTGTAAATTTGCGTTCTAATAAAAAAGAGATAAGATATGTATCCAGCAGAGATAGTATTACCGATGAAAGCCGAGTTAACAGACGGTGGTTTCGACGAAATGGTTTCCGCAGCAGAAGTTGACGAAACCTTACAAAAACAGGGTACCACCTTGGTTGTAATCAATTCCGTATGTGGTTGTGCAGCAGGGAGTTGTAGGCCTGGTGTCTTAATGGCGGTTCATAATGCAAGCAAGCGGCCAGACAGGCTGGCTACCAGTTTTGCCGGTTTTGATATTGAGGCGGTAAACCAGGTAAGGGCCCATTTATTGCCTTATCCGCCATCATCCCCCGCTATTGCTTTATTTAAAGATGGCCAGTTGGTGAGTATGGTAGAAAGACACCAGATTGAAGGCCGGCCGGCTCAGGTAATTGCCCAGCACCTGATTTCTGTTTTTGATGAGTTCTGTAACTAGAATTTACCTTAGTTTTGTTCATAGATGGGTTAGTAAGTAACGGCTCCACTTTATGTGGAGCCTTGCTTTTTTAGGAAGAACCCATCTTTTATTGGGCTGATTCAGTATCGTGATTTCTGAGTAACATTGCAGAATACTCGCGTTAATTTTTAGAACAACCATACATGTATCCGAATCTATACTACGTCTTCAAAGATATTTTTGGCATTGAGCTCTCAGGATTAAAACTGGTTAACAGTTTTGGTTTTTTTGTAGCCATCGCATTTATAATTTGTGCCTGGGTGTTAACACTGGAGTTGAGGAGAAAACAGCAGCAGGGTTTATTTGTTCATACGGAAGAAACCATTACGATTGGTGCGTCTGCAACGCTTTCAGAATTACTTATCAATTTTGTGATGGGATTTATTTTCGGGTATAAGATCATTGGTGCTTTTACCATACCCGATGCGCTGAACGACCCACAGGCCTTCATTTTATCCGGAAAAGGTAATTTGCTGATAGGCTTATTGGTTGGTGCTGTATTCCTTTTTTTGAAATACTGGGAAAAGAACAGACAAAAACTTGCTGAACCTGAAAAAAGAATTATACGCATATGGCCGCAAGACAGGGTAGGCGATATTGTTATTTATGCGGCACTCTTTGGTTTTCTGGGTGCCAAAATATTTCACAACCTTGAGAACTGGAATGATTTTGTAAAAGATCCGATTGGTTCATTGATTTCATTCAGTGGCCTAACGTATTATGGTGGATTGATCTGCGCCGGCGTAGCGGTAACCTTATATTGCCAAAGCAAAAAAATAAAACTGGTTCATCTTTATGATGCCATGGCCACCACCATGATGCTGGCTTATGGGTTGGGAAGAGTAGGTTGCCAGATTAGCGGAGATGGTGATTGGGGTATACCGAATACACACCCAAAACCGTTCAGTTGGCTGCCAGATTGGATGTGGGCCTACTCATACCCACATAATGTTGTAGGTGAGGGTGTACCCATTGCCGGATGTACAGGGCCATTTTGTAATCAATTGGCTGTTCCAGTGTATCCCACGCCTTTTTATGAGATTGTAGCCTGCCTGTTTTTGTTCAGTATTCTCTGGCTGATACGTAAGCGGATTAAAGTGCCCGGACAGCTATTTGGCATCTACCTGGTATTTAACGGCGCTGAGCGTTTCTTTATCGAAAAAATCAGAGTGAACACCAAATATGATTTTCTGCCCTTTCATCCTACCCAGGCTGAACTTATTTCCCTTTTATTATTTATTGCAGGAATCATTTTGATCATTAAATCCGAAAGCTGGTTTTCCAAGAATAAGACCTCATAATCCCACCTGATTATTTGTTAAGTATCACTCAAAACTGGCTGAATGCCAGTTTTTTTATTGAGTATTAATCAGATATCGGTCTTTTTCGTTTTACAATCTCCTTCAACAATATTCTGAACGCTAAACAAGTTGCCTTTTATCCTCATTTTTTACCGTTAAATACAAAACTATGTACTATGCAAAACACAGTACATAGTTTTGACCTGTAATTAGTAAAAACCAGAACTAAATAAATCATTTATAAATCAAACAAAATGAAAAAAATAGCAGTCTTGCTGACAGCTTTGGGAATGATATCCTTCTCTTTTGTCGGTCATGCACAAATAGACATACCTGGAAAAGTGAACGGGGTAGTGGTGTCATCTGAAAAACCGATTGAATCTGCTTCGGTGGGATTGTTGCGTGCGAAAGACTCAGCCGTGGTAAAACTGGCTGTCTCTGATAAACTGGGAGAGTTTTCCATTGAAAATGTTAAGGAAGGCAAATACCTTGTAACCATCCAGGCAATTGGACATGCAAAATACTATAGTCCCTGGTTTGAGATCTCTTCAATAAGCAATCAATATACCTTAAAAAAGATTGATTTGAAAATAGCCAGTAAGGACCTGGGTGCTGTAACTGTCGTTTCTCAAAAACCATTAATTGAGCAGAAAATTGACAGAACGGTTTTGAATGTGGATGCATCGGTTACCAATACCGGAACCAGTGCGTTGGAAGTATTGGAAAAATCACCGGGTGTATCTATTGATAAAGACGGTAATATCAGCTTAAAAGGGAAACAGGGAGTTCAGGTGTTTATTGACGGAAGGCCGACGTATTTATCCGGCAGTGACCTGGCGAATCTGTTACGCAATATGCAGAGCAGCCAGTTAGACCAGGTAGAGATCATGACCAATCCACCTGCAAAATATGATGCAGCGGGTAATTCAGGTATCATCAATATCAAAACCAAGAAAAACAAACAGGTAGGTTATAATGGAAGTGTTACTGCAGGTTATGGCCAGGGAGTTTATCCAAAAGCCAATGGTAGCGCAAATATGAACTATCGTACAGGAAAGATCAACCTGTTTGGTAATGTTGGCTATGCCTATCGTGATCGTTTTCAACAACTGGAGATTCAAAGGAAGTTTATTGATAATTCCACAAAAGCCGTTACGTCTAATTTCAGCCAGGAGAATAACCTGCGCAATAATGAAAAACCTTTAAGCGGTAAGGTCGGACTGGATTATTTTGTTACCAAGAAAACAACACTGGGCATCGTGTTTAACGGAAGTAATAACGAACAGCAGTTCAGCAGTATGGGCGCCATCAATATTTCTGATCCGAATAATGTATTACAAAGTCAGACCCAAGCTGCTTCTGTAAATAATCAAACATGGAAAAACTTTAGTACCAATCTGAATATGCGGCATGTAATAGATACCACAGGCTCTGAGATTACGGCAGATGTTGATTATATCCATTATAACTCAAACAATTCACAATTGGTTACAAACGGTTATTACAACGCAAATGGTTTACCACTGGCTGGAGCAAAGCCTGATACCTTAACCGGTAAGCTGCCACAGGATATTACTATCTGTAGCGCCAAATTAGATTATCTGAAGCCTTTAAAAAAAGGGGCAAAGTTTGAAGCCGGTATAAAATCCAGTTTTGTTAAAACCGATAATAATGCCAATTATGATAGTTTGAAGAATGGCGGCATTGTTCATGATTACGGCCGAAGCAATCACTTTCTCTATAAAGAGAATATCAATGCGGGGTATATAAATTACAGTAGGCCAATCAGCAAAAAAATCAGTGGTCAGTTCGGTTTACGTTTTGAACATACCCATTCCAGCGGAAACCAGATTACTACCGGTGTGGTGTTTAACCGGGATTATGTACAGGTATTCCCAACCATATACCTTCAATACCAGGCTAATCAGAAAAATACTTATGTATTGAATTATGGTAAAAGAATCAGCCGCCCGGACTATGCAGACCTAAACCCATTTGTAACGTTTCTTGACAGGTATACATACGAACAGGGGAATCCGAATTTGCAGCCGCAGTTCAGTCATAATATTGAGTTAACACATACATACAATAATTTCTTAACCACTACCCTGAACTATACCAAAACAACAGATATTATCCAGGATGTGCTGGAGCAGAATACAGCAAAGAATGAGAGCTATATCAAAAAGACAAATATTGCCAACCAGCGCCAGTACGGTGTTTCCGTAAATGCATTCTTCCCGGTTGCCAAATGGTGGACAAGTAATATTTATGTGAATGTTTACAATAATGAATTCAAAGGAATCGTAAATGGAGATGCTGTAACAGTAGGTGCCACCACGGGTATGTTTAACGTAATGGAGCAGTTCAAATTCAATAAAGGATGGGGTGCAGAAATAAGCGGCTTTGGCAGAACGGAAGGTGTGGAAGGAATTTTTCGGATCAAAGCATTTGGTATGATGAACCTGGGCCTGAGCAAACAGGTATTGAAGAACAAAGGATCTGTTAGGGTAAGTGTGAGGGATGTATTGTGGAGCCAGCGTATTCAGGGAGAAAGTAAATACAGCAATATTGATGCGAAGTTTCAGCAGATTGGTGAATCAAGGGTGGTAAATGTTTCTTTCACTTATCGTTTCAGCAAAGGTAAAATAGGCAATACGCAAAGAAAGAGGGGTGGAGCCAATGAAGAGGCCAGCCGTGTAAAAGCAGGAGACAGCAATTAAGTCCTGAAAGTCTTAAGAGGCTGTTTACACTAACTTTTCATTAACGCCGTTCATACAAATCTTCTTTTACCAATGAAACGATATCGGCAACTTTACCATCCCGAATGTTTTTTTCTCATGTGCATTATATAGAAACGGCCCCGATGTCTATCGGGGCTTTTCGTTTGAGGTGTCTCGTCCTGAAAGTGAAGGAAAATATTAAATATTCAACATTCGCTTTACCTTTACAGAAATCCCTGTTTATGCCATCATTTGATATTGCCAGCGAAGTAGATATCCAGACATTGGATAATGCAATCAATACGGTAAAAAAAGAAATCAGTACCCGTTTTGATTTTCGTGGTTCACCGGTTACCGTTGAGCTGAATAAAAAGGATTACCAGATATTACTGGAAGTGGAAAGTGATATGAAAATCTACCAGCTGATCGATGTATTGATTAGCCGCGCCATGAAACAGGGAATTGATGCCGGCGCATTTGATTTTAGTAAAGATGCATACCCAAGCGGTAAAGTGGTAAAAAAAGAAGTGGGTGTTCGCAATGGCCTGAAACAGGATGATGCGAAAAAGATCGTTAAAATGATCAAGGATGGCGGGTTTAAGGTACAGGTAGCCATTATGGACGATATTATACGCGTAACCGGTAAGAAAATTGATGATTTACAGGAAGTTATCGCTAAATGTCGCACGGATAATTTTGGCATCCCGCTTCAGTTTGTGAATATGAAAAACTGATAAAAGCGAATTTTTGACCCGTTTTAGCCCAAATAAGCCTGATTTCATTTGGCAAATATCCTTTTTGGGGCTAATTTTGCACTCCTTTTAATAATCACACGGCCAAATCCGTGTAACCTAAATCTTAAAAAATGAAACAAGGTATCCATCCGGAAAATTATCGTTTTGTTGTTTTCAAAGACATGAGTAACGGTACTACTTTCCTGAGCAAATCAACGGCAGCAACCAAAGAAACCATTAAACATGAAGATGGCAATGAGTATCCCCTGATTAAATTGGAGATATCAAACACTTCACACCCTTTTTACACTGGTAAAAATGTATTGGTAGATACGGCAGGACGTATCGACAAATTCAACAAACGTTACGCGAAGAAAGCCTAGGTTTTCTTTCCATGATAGTAAGGTCCCGAAGAAAAATCTTCGGGATTTTTGTTTTATGCCCGAAAAGGGTTTGCCGTTTCTTTCTGCGCAGGAAAGGATTTCAACTATTACCTTTGCCCCCGATAAACCGATCATATGAAACTGGATATATTGGCTTTTGGCGTTCACCCTGATGATATAGAGCTGGGTTGCTCAGGTACGCTCCTGGCTGCCATTGCAGAAGGGAAAAAAGTAGGGGTTGTTGACCTAACCCGGGGCGAACTGGGAACACGCGGCACAGCAGAGATCCGTTTAGAAGAAGCCAAGAAAGCAGCGGCCATACTTGGTTTGTCTGCACGGGAAAACCTGGAATTAGCGGATGGTTTTTTTGAAAATGATGAAGCAAATAAGCGAAAAGTAATTGCTGCCATCCGGAAGTACCAGCCGGAGATTATCCTGGCCAATGCATTTGAAGACCGTCATCCCGATCATGGCAGGAGTGCAAGGCTGGTAGCTGATGCTGCATTTTTAGCAGGTTTGAGAAAAATCGAGACAAAAGAAAATGGAGTAGTACAAACGGTATGGAAACCTTCTTATGTGTTTCATTATATCCAGGATAGGTATGTAGAGCCGGATTTTGTTGTAGATATTTCTTTGCATCTTGATAAAAAAATGGAAGCGATACAGGCTTATGGCACACAGTTCTATAATCCGGATTTGAATGAACCGCAAACCTATATTTCATCTTCTACTTTTCTGGATGGCATCAGGGCAAGAGCATTGATGTTTGGGAAAAGGATCGGGGTGGATTATGCGGAAGGTTTCTGTTCGGAGAAAATGATCGGGATCAAAAGTTTTGATGCCTTGATTCAAAATATTACCTGAGGGGTATTAAAGATTAATCATTTGGATTGTATGAATTGAAAATCGATTTTATGTCAATAGTAAAAGTTGGATTGGTTCAGATGAGTTGTACCGCTGTTAAGGAAGATAATATTTCAAAAGCTATTTTGAAAGTGAAAGAGGCTGCCGGAAAAGGTGCACAGATCGTGTGTTTGCAGGAACTCTTTACCTCGTTGTATTTTTGTGATACGGAAGATTACGAACACTTTAAACTTGCAGAAGCGATTCCCGGCCCATCAACGGATATATTGGGTGCACTGGCGAAAGAATTGAATGTGGTGATCATTGCTTCATTATTTGAGAAGAGGGCGCAAGGTATTTATCACAATACAACCGCCGTGCTGGATGCGGATGGCAGCTATTTAGGCAAGTACCGAAAAATGCATATCCCTGATGATCCGGCTTTCTATGAAAAATTCTATTTCACACCGGGTGATCTTGGTTATAAAGTATTCAATACCCGATATGCCAAACTGGGTGTGTTGATCTGCTGGGATCAGTGGTACCCGGAAGCAGCACGCATTACAGCATTAATGGGCGCGGAGATACTGTTTTATCCTACTGCCATTGGCTGGGCCACTTCTCAGGATGAGGATACCAATACTGAACAATACAACGCATGGCAAGCCATTCAGCGTAGTCATGCAGTTGCCAATGGTGTGCACGTTGTGAGTGTAAACAGGGTTGGCTTAGAGCAAAGTGGTGCGATGAAATTCTGGGGTGGTTCTTTTGTAAGTAATCCATTTGGGACGCTTTTATATAAAGCCTCTCATGATGCAGAAGAGATTGCGATAGTAGATATAGATACTAATAAAACCGATAGTTATCGAACACACTGGCCATTTATGAGGGATCGCAGAATTGATTCTTATCAGCCTATCACCAAAAGATTTATTGACGAAGATTAGTAGTAAGTTCATGGTTCATGGCTAATGGATCATGGTATTTCACTGATCATAACTATGAACGATTAGCTATGAACCATGAACTGATTTATCCCAAACAATCCGGATATTTTTTCCCTGCAGAATTTGCTAGGCATGAAGCTACCTGGTTAAGCTGGCCTCATAAAGAAGCCAGCTGGCCGGGCAAGATCGATACGATTTATCCGAATTATAGTTTGTTTATTAAATACCTTGCCTTATCTGAAAAGGTAAGGATCAATGTGCTGGATGAAGCGATGAAAGTGTTTGCCCTTCGGCATTTGGAAAAAGCGGGTGTGCATATGGATCAGGTAACATTTTTTATGCACCCCACCAATGACGCCTGGTGCAGAGATCATGGTCCCGCTTTTTTGATTAACCCTGATGCGCAGATCAAAAAAGTAATTGTTGACTGGAACTATAATGCATGGGGTAATAAATATCCGCCATACGATTTGGATGATGTGATACCGACGTTAATCGGCAAGCATTTTAATATTCCCGTTTATAATCCGGGTATTGTAATGGAAGGCGGCTCGGTTGAATTTAACGGTAAGGGTACTTTACTCACATCAACCGCCTGTTTGTTAAACGAGAACCGTAACCCGCATTTACATCAACAGCAGATTGAAGAATATTTATACAACTATTACGGTGTTGAGCAGGTATTATGGGTAGATGAAGGAATCATTGGCGATGATACAGATGGCCATATTGACGATACCGTTCGTTTTGTAAATGAGGATACCGTAATTACTGTTGTAGAGGAAAATAGAAGCGATGAAAATTATGACCTGCTTCAAACCAATCTCAAACAATTAAAAGCCATGCGTTTGCTGAATGGCAAACAACTTAGTATCATAGAATTGCCGATGCCTGATCCCATTATTTATGAAGACCAGCGTTTGCCGGGTTCCTATGCTAATTTCTATATTAGTAACGGGCATGTAATCGTACCAACCTTTCGTTGTGATAAAGATGACAAAGCGCTACAGATTATTGCATCCTGTTTTCCGGGTAGGGACACGGTTGGAATCGATTCTACCGACATTATCTGGGGCCTGGGCAGTTTTCATTGCCTGAGCCAGCAGGAGCCACTCGTATAATTATATTTAATGCCTTGCCTTGTATCCGGATTGGTTACTATCCGGTCACCGTCATAATCGTTCCGCTGATACTGAGGTTATACACTTTCAGATTGGAAGATGCCGGCCCCAGTGTTACCTGCCCCCCGCTTGAAAAGGTGGACCCATGATTTGGGCATAGAAAATTATTTTTGGCTGCATTCCAGTTAATACTGGTTCCTTCATGCGTACAGGCAACCTGAACGGCCGTAAATGAACTAACGGTATTGCCGGCTGCTAATCTGACTACAATTACACCGGCTTGTACCAATGAAGATCCGACAGTGGAGAGGTTAGAAGCCAAATCTATTGTAAAATTTCCGCCGGGCAAAGGGGTTGTGCTACCTGGATTGGTACCACCTGAGCTTTTGCTGCAGGCACCCATACATACGGCACAAACTGCCGCTACGGGACCTGTTAAACTGCCCAGAAATTCTCTTCTTTCCATAGTTCAGTGTTTAATGGGTGTATGATTTTTACTAAGCCATTTTAAACCATTCCGATTTTATCAGCCATCAGAAACCATTCTGTGCCTTTTCTTGCCGGGATAGAATTATAACAGCTTTCTAAAACCCGTATACGGAGTGAAGAGGAAAATAGTTGCCTGTAGGTTTCCTCATTTCCGCCAAAAGGGGGATTGTTTTCAAACTCCTTGTTAAAGAGCAGTCCTACAAGCTTACCGTTGTCTGATAATAATTTTTTAACAGCCCGCACATATTTCTCACGCAGGGATGGATCCAACGCACAGAAAAAAGTTTGCTCAACGATCAAATCATATTGCCCTTGTAAGGCAAAAAAATCAGACGTGACTATATGAAGATGTGGATTGTTGTATTTCTTTTTCAGTTGATCAGTCACCACAGAGGAAAGATCAACTACCGTAATATCTGTAAATCCTTTTTCCAGTAAATAACCTGCTTCATAACTATTACCCCCGCCGGGGATGAGGATGCGAATATTCTTATTTGTCAACTGATCAAAATAGTCTTTCAGGGGTGTAGAAGTATAACCGATGTCCCAACCGGTTTGGTTTGAGCGATATCGTTCGTTCCAGTAATCTGCGGAGAGAAATGCAGTTTCCATACTACTAAATTTATCCCGTAACGATGGCCTGCCTGGGGATGATGAATGCAATCAGTTCATCTAACG
Source organism: uncultured Sediminibacterium sp. (assembly GCA_964519475.1). Lineage (GTDB taxonomy): Bacteria > Bacteroidota > Bacteroidia > Chitinophagales > Chitinophagaceae > Sediminibacterium. Next base: position 60,327 of record CAZFKE010000005.1, on the reverse strand, counting down.
GGATATCTGCCCGGTTGCAGGCATCCTGTATATCTTCCCTCGAAACATTGGCGGCAAAAGATTTTTCTTTGAGACGTTTTTTCACACCTTTTGTATCCATGCCATCATAACCACCGGGTCGCATAAGTGAGTAAGCATGGATGAGGCCTGATAATTCATCAAAAGCATATAACATTTTATCCATTTGGGTTTCCGGTTCAACACCAAAATGCAGATGTCCGTGTGATGCGATGGCATGGATAATTTCCGGATCAATATTTCTTTGTTCCAGTTCTTCAATAATCTTTTTGCAATGCAGGTCGGGCCATTGATCCCAATCGGCATCATGCAGTAATCCAGCCATTTCCCATTTCCATTGGCCTGCTGCATCCAGCATTTCTTTTTCTGCTGCCCAGCATTTCATCAGGTGGCCTACCTGTTGCATATGTACTTTAAGTTTGGGATTCAGTACCCAGCTGTTAAAAAGGGTTGCTGCGTCTTCACGGGTTAATACATTTCCGGTATTTGCAGGATCGCCAAATTGTGTTCTTCCGAGCGTAAGTGACATATTCTGGATCTTTATTTCAAAGATAGGGGTCAGTTTTTGAAGCCCTATCAATATCTTTAGACAAAATCTTAGCGGCAGTTATGAGTGAACCCGTCAAAACAAAGGAAAGGATATTTACCCCTTACCAGGTATTTGTGATAGCGATATTATCCCTCTTACAATTTACAGTCATCCTGGATTTTATGGTGCTGTCGCCATTGGGCGCCATCCTGCTGGAAAAACTGCATGTGACAACTTCCCAATTTGGGTTGGTGGTATCTGCCTATGCATTTAGTGCGGGTGGGGCAGGGTTACTGACGGCAGGGTTTGCAGATAAGTTTGACAGGAAAAAGCTGCTCTTGTTTTTTTATACCGGTTTCATTATCGGTACCCTTTTATGTGCTGTAGCACCCAGTTATCCTTTGTTATTAGGTGCACGCATCATTACCGGTATTTTTGGCGGAGTGATTGGTTCGGTAAGTTTTGCGATCATTACGGATCTTTTTAAAATAGAAGTACGTGGAAGAGTGATGGGTTTTGTACAGATGTCGTTTGCAGCCAGCCAGGTTTTGGGATTACCTATCGGGTTACTGCTGGCTAATAAATTTGGATGGCATGCACCATTCTGGATGATTGCCGGAGCAGGTTCTTTGCTGGGTGTGGTCATGTTGATGAAACTGAAACCGGTTAATAAACACTTGCATTTAAAAATCGATACCAACGCATTTCATCATTTATGGACAACGATTTCCCGACCCGATTATGCAAAAGCTTTTTTTGCTACCACGCTGCTGGCAACCGGTGGTTTTATGCTGATGCCATTTGGCAGTGCTTATAGCATACATAACCTGGGTATTACCTTGGATCAGTTACCCATTGTGTATCTCATTACGGGGATAGCCTCTATTTTATTTGGCCCCATATTGGGTAAGCTTAGCGACAGGATAGGAAAGTTCAATATTTTTTGTGTAGGAACGGTTATTGCCCTTGCGATGGTGGGGATCTATACACATTTAGGCATTACACCACTTTGGCAATTGATATTGTTAAATGTAATATTGTTTATAGGGCTTTCCGCACGAATGATTGCCTCTGCTGCCCTGTTAACCGCTGTGCCGGATGCAAAGGATCGCGGTGCTTTTATGAGCATCAATTCATCAACACAACAGATATCCGGCGGTGTGGCATCAATTATTGCCGGGATGATTGTAGTGCAAACGACTTCAGGAAAATTGGAAAAATATGATACCCTCGGTTATGTGGTAATCGGTTCGATGCTGGTGGCAACGATTATGTTATATTATCTCAACAAGCGTATCCAGAAAAAATTACATACTACTCATAACGTTTAATGAAAGCAGACAGCCTTATCATTATGAAACAACTATCGTTCTTACTCGTATCATCCGCACTAGTAATCATCATTGATGCGTGCAGCCCTAAGCCCTATAGTGATACCAATAAAGCCTATCGCAGGCAGTCCAAAGACCTCACCAAACAAATATTGTTGGAGCCTACAAATCCTTTGAATGATACGATTAAGCTGCCTTCCAATTGGGTGGGCACTACTAATTTTGGGATACGTAAACCGAATTTTGTGATCATTCATCATACAGCACAGAATTCCTGTGAGCAAACATTGAAAACATTTACTACGCCGAAATCTGCTGTTAGCGCGCATTATGTGATCTGCAAAGACGGAACGGTACACCATATGCTGAGCGATTACCTGCGGGCACAGCATGCAGGCGTAAGCCGTTGGGGAAATCTGGTAGACGTGAACTCATCTTCTATTGGTATTGAACTGGATAATACAGGGTTTGAACCGTTTGACAGTTTACAGATTAACAGCCTGATTAGTTTACTGGCTAAATTGAAAAAGGGTTACAACATTCCTGCAGCCAATTTTATTGGCCATGGCGATATTGCCCCAACGCGCAAGAATGATCCCAATTATCGCTTCCCGTGGAAACTTTTAGCCGAGAAAGGCTTTGGACTATGGTTTGATGATAACAGGGAAGAAGTTCCGCAAGGCTTTAATCCTATACAGGCATTACGGATCGTAGGATATGATGTAAAAGACACTACCGCTGCCATCCGTTCCTTCAAACGCCATTTTTTACAGGATACAACCAAACGCATCAATGATATTGACAGAAGTGTGTTGTATAACCTACAGAAGAAATACATGTAGCCGTTGAACAGTGAAGAAAAATAAAAAATTATTTGCGAACCTGTCCATTACCCCTTATAACCCATTTTTCAGTAACCAGTTTTTCCAAGGCAAAGGGGCCGCGTGCATGAAGCTTTTGCGTAGAGATACCGATTTCTGCTCCCAAACCAAATTGCTCCCCATCTGTAAAGCGGGTAGAGGCATTCGCATACACAGCTGCCGCATCTACTTCCTGTAAAAAACGTCCGCATCGTTTTTTATTTTCAGAAACAATGGCTTCAGAATGTTTGGTGGAATATTTACGGATATGTACAAGGGCTTCCTCTATATCTTTCACCACTTTCACTGCACATTTCAGGCTAAGAAATTCACGGCCAAAATCTTCCGGGTTTGCTTTTTTCAGTTCCGGGTATCCTTTTAATAAGCGAAAAGCTTTTCCATCAGCAAATATTTCAACTCCATATTCCGCTAAGGCAGGTTGCAGGCGCCACAAAAAATCTTTGGCAATATGTTCATCTACCAATACTGTATCCATGGCATTACACACTGATGGGCGGCTTACTTTAGCGTTGACTACTATGGAAACCGCTTTGGCAAGATCTGCCTGTTTTTCAACATATACATGGCAAACACCAGCGCCGGTTTCTATCACCGGAACCCGGCTGTTATTACGAACATATTGTATCAGGTTGTCGGAACCGCGGGGGATGAGCACATCAATATACCTGGTGGCATGGAATAACACATTAACCGTCTCGCGGTTAGAGGGTAGTAGGCTGATACAATCAGGATTGATATTGAATTTCTTCAGTACTGTACGGATCAGCGCAACAGCTGCTTTATTGGTATGTTCCGCTTCGCTGCTGCCTTTTAGTACACAGGCATTCTGGCTGCGTAAACATAAGGCAGCGATATCAAAAGTTACATTGGGTCTTGATTCATAAATCACACCGGCTACGCCCAAGGGCACAGATCTTTTTTCGAGATCCAATCCATTCGGCATTTTTTTATGTTCCAGCTGTTTGCCGGAAGGGTTGGGCAGTTTACTGATATTCCGGATACTATCGGCGATAGCGGCAATCCTTTCTGTATTTAACAATAAACGATCTATTCGCGGATTTTCAGGATCCTGTTTAGCCAGGTCTTTTTGATTGGCAGCGAGTATTTTTTTTGTATGGGCCTCAAGACTATCTGCCAAAGCTCGTAATGCTTTTTTTAGCACAGCATCTTTCTGTTTGCGGAGAGAAACGGCCGCCTTATAAGTTTGTATGATCTGTGCTTCTACTGTTTTCATTGCTTTGTCTTCATTTAAAATACAACGATATCATCTGCATGCGCAGCCACTACACTTTTTGTACGCAGACTTTTATTAATATCCGCAGCAGCCAGTTTTACTTTTCCCACACCCAGTATCTCATTCTCTTCATTCATCAGCTGAACAATCTCACCCGGATTAAACTTTCCCAATACTTTTACAATACCCACGGTAAGCAGGCTTTTTCGTTGCAATAGCGCTTTGGCTGCCCCTTTATCAATTACAATGGTACCAATGGTAATAGAACCGCTGGCCAACCATTTCTGACGTGCTTTTAGATTCGAATTTTGCGGTAAGAAAGTAGTACCTGTCTCCCCGTGTAATGCAGCGGTAAACGGAGACGTTTCATTCAGTCCGCAAATCACTACTTTAATACCCAGCGAAGTGGCTAATCTGGTGAATGTAAGTTTAGAGATCATTCCACCCAGTCCCAGGCTGCTTTTATCTGTTTTTACAAATCCCATTACAGATGCGTCTATTTTTTCTACAAGAGGAATGATCTTTCTGTTGTCATTCAGAAAACCCCCTACCGATGTGCAGATCAACAAAGCTTCTGCTTCAAAACCAATAGCCAGCAAAGTGGCCAGTTCATCATTATCGGAGAACTTTAATTCTACGTTGCTTACCAGGTCGTTTTCATTCACCACCGGTAAAATACCATTGTCCCAAAAAGCCTGGAAAGTATCCTTTAACTGCAGGAATTGTGAGCGGTTAGAAAAATGATGTCTTTCGCAAAGTGCCTGTGCAACAGGAATGTGGTAGGCTGCAAAAAATTGCTGGTATAATCTGATCAGTAAAGGGTTACCGATGGCCGCTGCTGCTTTTCGTTCTGTAAGGGTTCCTTTGTAATTGCGGATAAAAGCTTTACCGCTGCCCACTGCACCACTGGAAACCAATACCACATCATGGTCTTTGGAGAGTGCCGCAATACCGGCAGCAACTTTTTTAATAATGGAACGGCTGATAAGGCCATTATTTCCGGTAATAACAGCAGTACCGAGTTTAATAATAATGACCCGCTTTTGCATGGTGCAAAAATAAGCTCTTATGGGTAATCTACTGTCATGGATTTATATTCCGGTCCAGTCTGCCGCTGAGGACGAATAGAATCCGGGCATAATCCTTATTTTCATCATTCCAAAATCTTACTTATGAAGAAGATCCTTCTTGTTTTTGTATTCCTATTATTTTTTATTGTTGATCAAGGAACTGCACAGATAATCAATTCCCAACAAATTGATTCCATCACAGAACTCGCGCTCAAAACATTTGATGTGCCTGGCATGGCTGTAGCGGTAATCAAGGATGGCAAAGTGGTTCATGCCAGGGGCTATGGTGTTCGCTCTTTAAAAACGATGCAGAAAGTGGATGAGCATACAGTTTTTGGTATTGCATCCAACAGTAAGGCATTTACTACGGCGGCACTGGGTATGCTGATCGATGAAGGCAAATTGAAATGGGATGATAAGGTAACTGATTATATTCCCGAGTTCAAGCTCTATAACCCCTATGTGACGGATGAATTCACCATCCGTGACCTGGTTACACACCGAAGCGGCCTGGGATTAGGTGCTGGCGACCTGATGATGTTTCCCGATGGCAGCGATTTTACCAAAAAAGATATCATTCATAACCTGCGTTACCTGAAACAGGTATCAGGTTTCCGTACCAAATATGATTATGACAATAATCTTTACATCGTTGCAGGTGAAGTGGTGGCAAGGGTTTCAGGAATCAGTTGGGAAGATTTTATTGAGAACCGTATAATGAAACCATTAGGTATGACGGCAAGTGCCGCATCTTTATCCCGTTTACAAGACAGGAGCAATGCCATCAGTCCGCATGCACCGGTGAATGGGAAAGTAGAACCGATTAATATTGACTGGAGTGAGACCGCCAATGCAGCGGGTGGTATCTGGAGCAATCTTACCGATTACAGTAAATGGCTGATCATGCAGATGGAGAATGGTAAATATGGGGATGGATTAACTAAACGGTTATTCAGCGAATCCGTACATGACGATATGTGGACACAACAAACCATTATTCCTGAGCGAACTTCTGCTCCCTATTATTCTCATTTTGCAGGGTATGGTTTGGGATTTTTTCTGCGCGATGTAAAAGGGTATAAACATATAAGCCATACTGGAGGCCTTGCGGGTATTGTAACCCAGGAGATCATGATACCTGAATTGAAACTGGGTATTATTGTATTTACCAATCAACAGTCAGGTGCGGCTTTTTCTGCAGTAACCAATATTATCATGGATAGTTACCTGGGTATTAAGGGCATGGACTGGATAAAGCTCATGCACGAAAGGGTTGCAGCCGGTGAAGCACAGGCTAAAAAAATAACGGAAGATATATGGAAAGATATTGAGGCGCAGCAAAAAAATACGACAGGCAAGACAGATAGTAACCCATTTACAGGAACCTATACCGATCAATGGTTTGGGGATATAACAATAGCTGTTAAGGATGGCAAGACAAGGTTTGATGCTAAACGTTCACCGAAACTTACGGGTGAAGTATTTCCGTATAAAGGCAGTAGTTTCCTGGTTAAATGGGATGACAGGAGTATGGATGCAGATGCATTCCTGATGTTTAGTCTTGATGCAGATGGAAAAGCATCCGGTCTTACCATGAAAGCGATTTCGCCCTTAACAGATTTCAGTTTTGATTTTCAGGACCTGAATTTTAAAAGAACCGGTTCTAAATAAATCCGTTTGTCCTTTAGTATCTTTACGGTAATTTTTCTGAACTGCTATGAAAAAAGTTGGGCTTGATGGCGTGATAATAAGTTGGCTCATATTATTGTATGGCTGTTTTTGAATACACTCCACTTGCCGGGTTTCATTTTTTTAGCCTGGCTAACGCGAGGTTTATTTTCTCGGTTTGTTTTTGCTCCCGTCTTCGTATGGCTTTTTTCAAAGGAGAACTGTAAAACTGTAAAATATTTGATTTTAAAGCGGCACTGACATCCGTAAAGTTTTTCGCATCCAATCTCAAAAGGAGAAATCCATAATTATTATCGGCAAGTTGATATTCCCCCGGAACCGTTGAATTCCCTGTATCAAAATCAATATTGTCAAGAATGATATTTCCCGAGGATAGCATTTTCATCGAAGCGTTACTATTTGCCAATACGCTATCGAAACTCTGAATAAATATTTTTTCTGCTACAGGCCCCGGGGCTTTTATTTGTAATGATCGTAACGGGCCTAGTTTTGGCAATACCCTCACCAGCCAGGATAAAGTAAATGCAAAAAAACCGGGTCTCTTTGCTTTATTAGCCGTATCCTGGTAATACGTGTCCCTCCTCATCTTATATCGGAAATTTCGGCTGGTAGCTGTGGGTATTTCTTTCTGTATATCCGCTTTTTTAATGGCCCAGGCCGATTTTGTAAGGATAGGGAAGAGGCTGGTAACCGAGAAACGGAATACTTCAATAGCAGCGGAAAGGCTTTTAAAAATATCATTGATATCAAATCCATACGTTACAAAAAAAGCTCTTTCCAATACAGGGCGTGAAACATGAAAACCAATAAAATTATGATAGGATTGTGAGGCATAATTTCCTTTCGCCGTTTGTAAAACATCAAAAGCAAATTCAATACGCTTGTGTGAAATCTGGTCTTCTTCAAAAGTTACCTTATTACCAAATTTCTCCTGCATTTTAGGGTAAACAATGGGAACACATCGGTTGGTACCTAATTTGTGGCCATACCTGTCTGACATATAATGGCATAAAAAGCCCAAAGCAAACGCATATTCATTGACATCTTTTGCTTCAGCAAGTAATGCGTTCACAAAATCGCCACTGCGAACATAATGAACCAGGTTAGTAAATAAATGGCTCCCTAGCGGAAAATAACCCATATCCGGTGAAATAGCACCACCATAAGCGTAGCTGTGTGCCTCGTTTAGTTGGGTTTCTGTTAAACCGGGATATTTTTGTTTGAGTAATGGTTGAATTGATTTCTCCCATAAAGCATCTATAATGGCTTCATGGGTTAATACAGAATAAGCATGGGAGGCTACCGGCGTAGCCAGCATACAACTCACAGCCCAAAGAAAATACATACTAATAGAGCGGAGCGGTTTCATATTCAGGATACAGAATGCCATTATTCGTAAGAGAAGGCTATGGCAGTATTCCTAAAAGTAAACAGGATTTACAGGGCTGGTATTACACGCTACTTTGAAATGATTGTATAATTCACAGTTCTGTTGGATTCATATTTTGAAGAATATCCTTTTTTTATACAGAAAATAACAGATTCCCCATTCCAATCCGAAAATACAGAGTGAAGATATGACCTGGCTTAATAATTCCGGAGTATTTAAAAAGTGTAATAATCCGGTACTGATGGCCCTGATATACCCATTGAACCATCTGTCTCCAACAATCTCAAAGAAGAGATAGATGAATAAGGAATTCATTCCAACAATGGTGAAGAATTTTAGGTATTTACGATGGTTAAGCAGATCTATCCACACATAACAGCAACACAATCCCAATAAACACCAGCCTAAGGAAGCCAGCGTGAAAGAACTGGTAGCAATTCGTTTAATGATAGGGGTGATACCTGTAAAGTCTAAACCATATCCAACAATCAAACAGGCAAAGGCCCAAAACAAAAGGATTGGTATCTTTTTCCCATTATTTTGCAGAAATAATTTTCCGGTTAAGGCGCCTGCAATCGTATGCACTGCAGTGGGAATACAATTTATAGCCACCCATCCGCCATGGTTGATCTTATGCATCAATACCAGGTCTATATAATTACCAAAATTATGCTGGTCGGTAAAGGGTTGATCAAAACCGGGTACATGGGTAAACCGGTATAAAATTTCCGTTACAAATAATAAAGCCACACAAACACTCATTTGTGCAATCGTACTCCATTGAAAGATGAGAAATGCTACGAGTGTGGTAAAAGACAATTGTGTTAGTACATCCCATAATTCAAACGATAACCCGGTTTTCCGAACAGCATAATCCAATACACCCCAGAAAAATAACCAGCCACAACGTTTCAATATTTTTTTAAACGATTGGTTCCAGGTAAATCCATGTTCTTTTTGCTTGTGCAGTGAATAAGCCATGGCGGTACCGGCCATATACATAAAACCCGGCTGTATCAGATCCCAGAAACGAAGGCCATTCCATGGGTGATGAAAGAATTGATTAAAAATACCATTCAATATATTTCCTTCTGTGGCTTTAAAAAGGTGTTCATACAGACCTGTACTTTCCAGGGCAAGGAGAACCATGATAAAGCCACGCATAAAGTCGAGCGAGAGCAATCGTTTCATGAGCAAAGGATTGGTAGTTGACAATGTAGATACTTAGGATGAATATACGAAACAGAAAGTGTATATATCTGTTAACTATATGCACTTTGTAAGAGATCAAGATTTGTTTATTCAAGATCTTTCAGAATGATCTTACTCATCTGAAGCATAGCTTGCATCGCTTTTTGAGATACAGCAGGGTCTGTATTATAGAGTAATTCACTCAATCTTGTCGGGATGATCTGCCAAGATAATCCGAATTTATCTGTTAGCCATCCACACCTGCTTTCCTGGCCCCCTTCGCATAATTTTCCCCAAAGGGTATCTACTTCTTCCTGTGAATAGCAGTTGACAAACAGGGAAACGGCCGGAGTGAATGCATATTTAGGCCCGCCATTCAATGCATAAAAAGTTTGGCCTTCCAATTCAAATGAAGTAGAAAAAACCGGGCCGCCATTGCCCATACGGTTTATGCCAATGACTTTTGAATTTTTGAAAAGGGAAACATAAAAATGAGTAGCTTCCTCAGCCTGGTCATTAAACCATAAGAAAGTGATGATCTTTTGCATAGCAATGGATTTGTATTGAGAGGCTTATTTTTTAGATACACTTTTCGATTTTGCTTTGATATCCTGTATCCTGGTTTTTACTATTTTTTTCACTAATGCAACGGGTAGCGGCTTTTCAAGGGTAAATTGTATAGTGCCTTTTGAAGTGGTATAATTCTTCAGTTCTTCTTTAAACTGTTCCACCGTATGCCCGTTCCAGGGAAAAAGGGAACAATGTTTTTTAAATGCCGCAAAACCAACCAGCATATACCCATCCAGTTTAAAAGCGGGCATGCCATAACTGATCAATTCCACGGCACCGGGCGCAGTGGAAAGAATTGTATAACGAAGTTTTTCCAGTGCTACCCTTACCTCTACAGGCAGATCAGCAAGATAGTGATCTATTGATTTTGCAGGGGGCTTCATACAGTCCTTGTTTTATACATACTAATGTAATGATCTGTTCTGATAAAGAAGCGTGTTTCTATCAAAGAATAGCGTTACATGGGTATCTTATTTATGTTTTGCCACATTTTATAATTGAGATAGCCATACCCTGAAATGTGATTGCCCATCAAAAGTATTCCCGGCGTAAGCAT
>CAZFKE010000005.1:19793-49858 GCA_964519475.1 uncultured Sediminibacterium sp. | reverse complement strand
GGTGTGGCCTGCACTTCTTTATGTGAATCCGGCTGGAAGGGTGCTTTGAACTGTATCCAGCTCTCATCCGTTTTATTACCGGTTTATTCAAGTGTTATATAACCGTCTTTACAGGCTACGGGTATCGCGGCTTCATCCACACCATCGCCACCCAGCCTGTATCTGTGCCAATACGATCGGACCGCGAACAATGGCAATATGCTCCGGCAATTCAATAAGATGCTTAGCCGTTCACGTATATCCAGTGAAAGGATTTGTCAGTATGTTAGCGAACAACCAAATAATTTTCAGGATTTTATAAAAATAATTCAGCGAATGAACGGAGTTATAGAAAGAATAAATAAATTTATCTATCGTATGAAAGGACATCGAAAGCTCTCTCTTGTTTTACTATCTGTTTCTGCGATTGTCGGACTTATTCGCGGGTACCGGATGGCTAAGGCTACCGATGGTCACTCACTTTTTTTCGCTTACCCCAGGGAAATTATCAGCGATTCTGTATTCTCCAACTACGCTATTCTGGGCTGGATCTTATTTTTTCTGGTGGGCGTTTTTAGTATTTTAACTATTGTTGCCGTACTTTCCAATATAAGGATTTATGCATACCTGATTATTATAGAAGGGATTTTCTGCCTTTTTTTTGGACTGACTAATCTTTTATTGATTGGATTTTCCGCTGTGCATTTGCTGATCATGCCCATGTCTATCACACTCATTGTGGTAGCGGTATTGCAAACACCCAGAGAGTTCTGACTTGAGAGCATTGTATTAATGTTTGGTTTCTGTTTACCTGCCATATTGATTTATTCATCAAAGTATTTGATCTGGCCATTTTATTCGTAATATAGAGCAATTCATTTTTTACCATTATAACCCCATTTCTATGCGTTATGTATGTTCCCTGAAAATAACTACCGTTCTGTATTTCCTGCTGTGTACCGTTTTTGTAACGGCACAGAAAAAAGGCTCTTCGGCAGATCCTTATGTTTTGAACCCTTCGCCTGCAACGGTTGCCTGGGGGCATTACTGGTCTGAAATGCCACCGGTAATGCGGATACAATCCGGCGATTATGTAAAAGTACATACGCTGCTTACTTCCAATCCAGAACGTTTGGAAGGCGCGGGCCTCCCGGCCGACCAGGTGGAAAAAGAATTGCGTGATGTACAATCGGTAAAAGATCGTGGCCCGGGCGGACATATACTTACCGGCCCTATATATATTGAAGAAGCAGAACCGGGTGATATACTGGAGGTTCGTTTACAAAGCATAGATCTTGCGATACCATATGGCTATAATGCGATTGGGCAGAATGGTTTTTTATCAGATGAGATCTTTGACCGGAAAATGAAAATCATACCGCTTGACAGAGAAAAAATGATCGGCTATTTTGCGGAAGGAATTGATATTCCTTTACATCCTTTCTTTGGCAGCATGGGGGTAGCGCCGCCAAAAGAAGCCGGCAGATGGAACAGCGCGCCACCATGGATCAATGCAGGCAACCTGGATAACAAAGAATTGGTTGCAGGCAGTTCTTTATTTATTCCCGTACATATTAAAGGCGCTTTGTTTGAAATAGGAGATGGCCATGCCGCACAGGGTAATGGAGAAGTAGATATTACCGCCATTGAAACTTCCTTAAAAGCCAAACTGCAGTTTATTGTTCATAAAGGTAAAAAACTAAGCTGGCCAAGGGCTGAAACGGCCACGCATATCATTACCATGGGCTGCGACCGCGATCTGAATGCAGCCACACATATTGCCGTTCGTGAAATGATCAAATACCTGATGGAAGAAAAGAATATGTCACAGGCAGATGCGTATATGTTAAGCAGTATAGCCGTAGATGTGAATATTACCGAATTGGTTGACGGAAATGTGGGCGTACACGCAATGCTGCCCAAAAATATTTTCATCAAAAAATAAATAGGAGATAAGTAGATGGCTTTCAGATCATCTTCCAGGCCACTCAGAATTTTTTGAGTGGCCTTTTTGTTAAGGCCGGGGTGATGACAGGAAACGTACATTCATCAGAACTTCTGTTATGTTAAAATATGATATATATTGAGCATAAATACACTCTATATGTCAAAATGCACCCTTGTATTATGTATTCTTCTTTCACTTTTTGATCAGGCTGTTGCACAAGCCAAAGCGGATACTTCCCTGCATGATCTCAATGCGTACTTCAAACCTGTAAAATGGCGCAATATCGGGCCTTTCAGGGGTGGACGTTCTGTTACCGCAACAGGCGTGGTGGGCAATATAAGTACCTATTATATGGGTACTACAGGTGGAGGTCTTTGGAAAACAGAGGATATGGGTATTACCTGGTCGAATATTTCTGATGGTTTTTTCAAATCAGGTTCGGTAGGAGCTGTAACCGTTGCCGAGAGTGATCCGAATGTGGTTTATGTGGGTATGGGAGAGCATGCTGTACGAGGTGTTATGACACATCATGGAGATGGTATGTATAAGTCAACAGATGCGGGAAAAACCTGGAAAAAAATAGGGCTTGATCTTACACAACATATTGCCCGTATTGTGGTAAATCCCAAAGATCCCAATATTGTGTACGTGGCTGCACAGGGTGCTTTGTATAGCGCATCCAAACAAAGAGGTATTTACAAATCAACCGATGGAGGTATCACCTGGAAGAATATCCTGTTTGTAGATGAAAAGACCGGTTGTACAGACCTGTCAATGGATATGAATAATCCAAGAATACTCTATGCTTCTATGTGGGAGCATGGCCGTTTACCCTGGAAAGTGATCAGCGGCGGCAAGGGTAGCGGGTTATATAAATCAACGGATGATGGCGATACCTGGGAAAAGATGACGGAAGGCTTACCTAAGGAGATGGGTAAGATGTCGATCTCTGTATGCCGCTCTAATTCAGAAAAAGTATATGCGCTCATTGAAAGTGATTGGGAAAAAGAAGCCGGTGGTTTATATGTATCTAATAATGCCGGTAAAAACTGGAGCCAGGTAACCAATGATCACCGTATCATCGGAAGAGCCTGGTATTATATTAAACTCTTTACAGATCCTTTAAACGATAATACCGTTTATGTAATGAATGCGCCTGCCCTTCGTTCAACAGATGGTGGAAAAACATGGTCTAATCTTTTATCCCCGCATGGCGATTATCATAATCTCTGGATCAATCCCAATAATTCCGCCAATATGATTATTTCAAATGACGGGGGATCGCCGATTTCTTTTAACTATGGTAAAACCTGGAGTCCGATAACCAATATGCCTACGGCGCAGTTTTACCGAATCAATGTAGATAATCAATTCCCTTATCATATTTATGGAGGCCAGCAGGATAATACTTCTGTAAATATTGCCAGCAGGGAATTAGGTGGCGCGGGTATCAGTAATGCAAGCTGGGCGGCTTCTGCTGGTGGAGAAAGTGCTTTTTTGGCGTTTAACCCGGATGATCCCAGATATGTATTAGGTGGAAGTTACCAGGGAACCATTGAAGTATTGGATACCAAATCCAAAGCCAGTACCGGTATTATGGCAGCACCCATTCAGTACCTGGGCAGGGATGCCAAAGACATGAAGTATCGCTTTAACTGGAATGCACCCATTATCTGGAGCAAGCATGAACCCAATACTTTTTATCATGGCTCGCAATATTTATTGAAGACCACAGAAATGGGTAAAACATGGACGGAAGCTTCACCTGATCTTACACGCAATGAAAAAGAAAAACAGGGAAAGCCCGGCATACCTTTTACCAACGAAGCCGTAGGCGCTGAGAATTATGGTACACTCGCATATATCATGGAATCACCATTGGAGAAAGGGGTAATATATACAGGAAGTGATGATGGTATAGTATCTCTTACCAGAGACGGAGGCGCACATTGGCAAAATATAACACCTGCCGGTTTACAAGAATGCCTGATCAATGCCATTGAAGTATCGCCTTTTGATAAAGCCACTGCCTATATTGCCACCACACGGTATAAATTCAATGACCATACACCGGGATTGTATAAAACGACCGACTATGGTAAAACATGGACAAAGATTAATAACGGTATACCGAATGGTGCTTTCACAAGAGTGGTAAGAGAAGATGATAAAAGAAAAGATTTATTGTATGCAGGAACCGAGTCGGGCGTTTATATTTCATGGAATGCCGGAAAAGACTGGGTTCCCTTTCAGTTAAACCTTCCGTTAGCACCGGTTACAGATCTTAAGATTCACCAGGGTAACCTGATCGCCGCTACTTCCGGAAGGGCTTTCTGGATACTCGATGACCTGAGCCTGATTCGACAATATAAAAATGATTCGGCGCTTACTATTTTCAATCCCTCACCGGCTTATCTCGTAAACGGATCGAGTGAACTTGATGAAACAGATGAAAACTTTACCGGGCAAAATAAATACAGGGGCGTTAACCCTTCAACAGGATTGGTGTTGTACTACCAGTTACCAGCTGTAAAAGATTCTGTTCCCATTACCCTTGAGATTACAGATGCAGATGGAAACAGGGTACATGCCTACAGTTCAAAACCCGATAAAAGTATAGGTGCTCCGGCAAAAGAACCGGTCTTAACCAAACACAAAGGGTTAAACCGTTTTGTATGGAATATGCGTTATCCTACCATACCCACCATTCCGGGAGCCTATATAGAAAGCAGTTATGATGGACATAAGGCCTCACCCGGAAAATATACGGTTACTTTACAGGTAGGGGATCAAAAGATCAATACGGAAGCAGAGATATTAGCCAATCCCTTGTATGCCATTACTGCTGCGGATTACAAAGAATACCATACCGTAATGAATGGTATGGAAACCGCCCTCACAACCATGCACAAAATGGTTAACAGTATGCATGCAAAAAGAATACAGTTGGAAGATATTCTGAAAACCTTGCCTGCAGAAGAAAAATACAATCGTATTAAAACAGAAGGGCAGGAATTGGTGAAAAAGATGAAAGCATGGGATGAAGATATGATCCAGCGCAAATCAAAAGCCTATGACGATGTTGAGAATTTTCCGAATAAATTTACGGCCAATTATCTGTTCCTGTTAAACCAGACAGAGAGTGATATCCCAAAAGTAAATCAACCCGATCTGGATCTGTTGAAAGAGTTAGATGCTCAATGGGCCATTCTGCAAAGCAGGGGTAAGGAAATTATGGACACAAATATTCCCGCTTTCAACCAACGTTTGTGGGAATCAGGCGTGGGGGCTATTTGGGATAAATAATTTTGATAGTTAACCTGTTGTGCGTATAAACATATGAAAACGCACAACAGGTTCATTATTTAGTTCCACGATCGCCAATATTTTTTAAAGCAGGAAACAGTACAGGTGATTTTCTATGTTTCGTAGCCTGTTCAAATGAATAGGTCAATTTTATGAGCGTTGGTTCATCATACATCCTTCCTAAAAATTGAAGTCCGGCGGGCAGGTTATCATACGTAAAGCCCATTGGCACGGTAAAAGCAGGTTGTCCTGTATGTGGTGCGATAAGCTGGCTGTTATCACCTTTGTATCCTGTAAAATCGCCCACTTTAGCAGGAGGATTATTCCAGGTAGGATAGATCAGTACCGCTACATTATATGTATCCATTGCACCCTGAACCGCATTTCTGTAAGCAATCCTCCTGGCATCATGATAGGCATCAGTGCAATGGGTAGCCGTTGGAGTAACCGCATTCTTTACATGGTTATTCAGGTTGTTCTGAATGTAAGGAGCAAATTTTCCGGATGCAATCACTTCCTGTAAGTCTTTCACAGGAGCGCCATAAGTAGTAAAGTATTCATTGATATCGTGTTGAAACATAGAACACCATTGATTCTGACGCAGGCTATCAAAATTCGGTATTTCAATGGGATCGATGATTTCTGCCCCCTGGCTTTTCATGTCAGCAATGGATTTTTCAAAAAGATCTTTCACCTGTGGATCAGGGTTGCGCTCGCTTAATAATCTCAGTACACCTATCCTGGCGCCTTTTAGCCCGTTTGGATTCAGGAACTGTGTATAATTAGCAGGGATCTTCCCATGGCTATTAGCTGTTAAACTATCAGCAGGATCATTGCCGGCCAATACTTCCAGCATTTTGCTGGCATCTTCTACGGTGCGTGTCATAGGACCTGCTACATCATTCCGCATATAGAGTGGGGCAATGCCTTCGCGGCTAATCAACCCCAGAGTAGTACGAAATCCCACAAGTGAGTTATGCGAAGATGGGCCACGGATAGAATTACCGGTATCAGTTCCCAATCCCACTAAACCGAAACTGGCTGCTATCGCTGCAGCCGTTCCTCCACTGGATCCTGCAGGAACATATTCCAGATTATAAGGGTTCAAAGTTTCTCCGGCAATTGAACTGATGCTCACCATCGGGCTAAATGCCCATTCTGCCATATTCGATTTAGCCAGTACGATGGCACCTGCATCAATTACTTTTCTGACAGTTGTCGCATCTTTGGCAGGAATAAATCCTTTCATAGCCAGTGAGCCGGCTGTGGTTTGTATTCCGGCTGTATTGTAATTATCTTTTACAATCACCGGCACACAGAACAATGGCTTCATTTTTTTTGTACGTTGCCATTCTCTATCCAATGATCTTGCCGTAATCAATGCATTGGGGTTGGTAAGGATAATCGAATTTAATTTTGTAGGCTGGTCATATGCCGCAATTCTGTTCAGGTAAGCTTGCACAATCTGTTCACAACTGCATTTACCTTCTTTGATAGATCCCTGAACACCTGCAATGGTAGCTTCCACCACCGTTTGGTCTATGTTAATGGGTTGACTTGTTTTAGTTGTTTTCTGGCTGAATCCAAACAAACCAACAAAAACAGGCAGTACAAAAAATAAGCGGGAGAGGGGTATATACTTTTGCAAGATGAATGATTTGAATTTGACAATGATAACAACGGTAAGCAGTAATAAAAGTTAATTGATCTACTGCACTATTTCTTCAAAGAATTATACACGGTTTCTATAAAAACTTCTCTCAGGAAAGCAGCCGGGTAATCATCTACCGGTTTAGACGAAATGATTTCTTTCAATGTTTTTCCCTCTTTCATCAGTTTTACCATACGCGAACGAATGGTTTGCAGCATTTGCAGGTAATCCTGCAGGTCTTTCTTTTTGGCTAAACCGCCATGCCCGGGTATGATCACGGTATTTTCATTAGTCATCGCCAGCATTTGTTTCACACCGTTGATCATCCCATCAATACTGCCACCATGTTCCTGGTCAATCAAAGGCAGGCCATAACGAACATACACATCACCCGCATGTAACACATTCGACTCTTTGAAAAAGATGATCGCATCGCCATCTGTATGTGCATTCTTGATATGCGTTACCTGGAATGTTTCATTATTCAGGTACAACCTGAGCGAATCGGTAAATGTTATTTTAGGTAATGCTTCGGGGTCTGATGCTTTCTGGGCAATTTTAAACGCAGTGATAAACTGATCGATTGTCATCCGCTTACGGCTATTTTCCTGTGCTACGATGATGGCTCCCTCACCAGAAAAATTATTATTGCCTCCTGTATGATCGATATGAAAATGGGTATTGATCACAAAACGGGCAGGTTTGGGATTGATGGCTTGTAAGGCAGTTTTTATTTTTTGGGAAAGAGGGGCGTATTGATCATCTATCAGTACCAGGCCATCTTTTCCATTGATGGCGGCAATATTACCTCCCTGGCCCTGTATAAAATAGATATTGGCTGTAATAGGGGTAGTAATGATTTTAACCGAATCCATATTCTGTCCAATGGCAATAGAACTGATAAGGATACCTAGTAAACCGGCCAGTACTGAAAAAGAAATTCTTTGCATAGAGTTTAATTTAACATCTGTAAATACGTTTCAAAAAAAAGATTAAAATATAAATAGGAATATACTGAAACCTGTTGATATGGCTGGCATTTGTGGTATACTATCTGCGGAACATGTTCGTAGGCTTGAACAGTATATCTTTTTCATATGCTTTTTTCTTAGCGTTAACCCGGATGAAAGCCTGTTAAAAAAAATCAAAAAAAAATGATTATTCCCGATAAATCTCGTTTTGCCAATTTCTGGCATGGCTTTTACTAATAGATTTCTGAATGCGCGCTTCAAAAAAGGAATTTGTATTTATTCATCACTAAATTTTTTTTATGAACCAGTCTATCAACAAATTCAGAAAACCGGCTCTATTTGCTTTTGGCATGATGGTACTTGGCCTTGTATTTACCGGTTGTACCAAATCAGATCTTGCGGTAACAGCTGATATTTCGTATGTACTCAGCGGTAACAGTAACGGATCTCAGGCAACACCAGCCAATAACAGCAGCGGGTCGGGTACTATGTCGGGCATGTATCACACTAGCACACGGATAATGACATATACCACTACCTGGACCAATCTGAGCGGCCCGCCCGTTAATGGTGGTCTGTATATCGGCTCCGCAGGACAAGTAGGTACCTCTTTGTATGCATGGACATTGGGCAGCGGGCTTACGGCTTCCGGAACTTTTTCTGCCAGTACTACTTTAAATGCAGAACAGGAGGCACAATTACTCGCAGGCAAATGTTACTACGTGTTGGGAACTACAGCTAATGCATCAGGAGAGATCAGGGGACAGATCTCGGCTACAAAACAATAATATAAAACCGTTAACAGTAAACCCTTTTGATGACGATCGGGTTACTGTTAACGTTTACTGACCGAACGTAAAATAGATTATAGGAATAACCGAATAGACTGCCGCATTAGAAAAAGATCCTGTTCCAATCGTAACTAGCACACGAACAGGGGAGAGTAAGTGCTTCAGACCGTAGAGTCCTCTCCGGGAAGCGTCTGCAGGGAACTGGTGTTTTTATTCAGGAAGGTGTATTTCCCTATTTTTAAATTATTGATCGGGGTTAATAGTTTCGGTATCTTAATGGTATCTGTTTCTTTCTTAGCGTTTGCATATTTCCTATTCGCTTTTTATTTCATAATGTAGTTCTACCATTCCGCTTTTATAAGCTGTCACGTCTTTTAAATGTAATGCCTGCTCCTGTCCGATATGGTCAAACAACAAGGTTCCATCACCCAAAATAATCGGTATAATGGATAACCGTATTTCGTCTGCCAGCTGTAAACGAATGAAATCTTTGGCCAGCAGAGCACCGCCTACAAGCCAAATATTCTTATAGTTGGGTTTTAACCGTTCATTTACTAGATGGTTCAGGTCGCCCGAATAGATTTCAATGTTCTTTCTGTCAATCGGAAGCTTTCGGTGCGTAATTACAATTGTCGGCACGTCTCCGTAAACCCATCCATAAGATTTTGAAAGCGCCAAAGCATGTTCATATGTACGTGCTCCCATTACATAGCAGCCTATTGTTTTAAGAAATCCTTCCACATCCTGTTCATCAATTCCTTTCGCATAGTAGTCGGATGTCTCAAACCAAGCAACGCTATTGTCTTTTTTGGCAATAAAGCCATCAAGACTCGAAACCATATGTATGGTCACTTTAGATGAGTCTGTTGTCATGTATGTGTTATTTGTAAAGATGTATTATGGAACTGTTATCTGTCAATCTAAAACTCGTTCATGCTTACAGCGCCGGAAATTGTAAGGTCTTTGCTGATTTTTACGGCATGCAAATACACATAGCCCTTTTCCAGTTTAGGTAGCAGGATAAAGTATTCTAAGGCGTCTGATTATGTTGCCGGTGGTTCCTTATTCAGGGTTTTGCGATGCCGGGAATAAGTATTCCGCCAGCCCATAGCTGAAGCCCAATTTTAAAAGTGTCTGCCCATCAACTAGGCAGATGGATAGACGGATTGTGAAACCAATCACTAAGAGCCAAATAAAATCAGGTCAAGCCCGGTAATTACCGATACTAATATAACTAACGATGGCTATTCCGTCTCAAGTCTTTCGGCAGGCCTTTTAATATGCGTTCCTGCTTCTCATTTTCAAACGGTGTGTATTATTGGGCAATTTTAAAAATTAATTCCCAATTGAAGTCCTGCACCAAGGGAAATGGGTGCATTATTTCCAAAGCGAATGGGAACCGGAACCGCAACAAAATATTTGACATTCGGCTTATTGATAATAACTTTATTGAAGACAGGCGTCAATCCATAACGACCATTGGTTTCGAATGCCAATCGCTGGATAAATGTAAAACCCTGATGAAAACGGAACATAACTCCGGGATGAAATAATAGACTGCTAACTCTGTCTGTTCCGTTCTCGGCTTTGATGGTTGGTGTTAATTCAAAACTGAAACCTATCTTATCACTTTTTAAAAGGTTAATTCCAAAAGGGAACCCAACAGTGTAACTGCCATTAAAATTAAACGTACTGCCATTGTTATCTATAATAACTATCGGGTGTATAATACTTGCATATCCCCTTATTTGAGGATAAGGGGCAGAGGAAGCAATGGTTTGGGAAAAGGAAATATATTGAAGGGAAAGAAATACGGCGAATATTATAATATGTTTTCTCATATGGTAATATTCGTAAATTTTTATTAAAAAAAGATTCTGGACCCTTACATTTTTTAAAAACTAAGAATAATCTAACCATAAATTCATATTCTGTACTAAAATGGCTTTAACTCGGGATTTTTTTCAATATAATTGAAGCATGGGCAATAGCACAACGCACAACAAGGATCAGGGTTTTCAGCATTTGTGGCATACGCTTTTGTAAAGACTGGCCTATCTTGACGATAAGATAACAACACGGTAAAAAGGTTATATATCAAGATAAATATTAAGTGATGACTATTTAGAAATATAGCTTTTCGAGAAGGAATAAACCAAGCCCGTACTCCAGAGGAAGTCTTTACTTCCCGGAATATCACCACTAAGTCTTTGATTGATAATTCCTGAAACTGATATGGGAAAACTTCGTTTTGAAATGCTTAGAAAGGATGTAAAATAATAGCCCTGATACATATCCTGCTTTAAAAAATATATTTGTGGTGTAAACCTTGCAAAAAACTTGCTCGAAATCTTGATGTCTGAAAAGTTTGTATTGAAAATGATAAAATGGGAATTCTTTACAGTGCCTGCGTCAAGGCCGTGCGAATACAGGTAATACATACCTATACTGATATTCTTTTTAATAAAATAAGTTGGAACAATTTCTGTTGCAAGATACCGGCGCACAATATTTGTTTCAGTGCTATCCCCATTTACAGGCAGATTGGCTATTTTAAAATTTAAGCCCAGATGCGCACCTGCAGTTAAACGAAACTTACCGTTTGTTATAACTTTATACCTGCCCCAAAAAAGCATTGTCCATGGTTTTGCTGACAACGAAAAGCGAATATCGGGGTCGAAGCTGAACCTGCTTTGGCCAACAGACAAATTTACAATAACTGCAGGCTTGCCTAATGAAAAATTAGGAACAAGCGAAATACCATTGTTGGTTACGTTTACGCTACCGGAAAAATTAATTAAATTTTTAGGGTTGCCTGTTTGCTGAGAAAAGCTCGCATCCGCGAGGCAAAAAAATGAAAAAAATAACAGCCATGTACTTTTCATGAATGGCAATATTTTATACTTGGTCAACTATCCACAAGTTTGTTGAAATGTATAAATAAAATGACATGGTTTAAAAGTACAAAAAAGATCGTTTGCTAACTATAAATTTTGCACCTACTATCTGCAAATATCTCTGCCAATGAATAGGGTTTTGTGGTGGCAGGACATTGTTGTTTGTCCAGCCCGAACCAAAGTACAGCGATGCAAACAGCCGAAGTTTGAACGTCAAGCCCTGCTTGCACACAACCTCATGTTACCTGCCATTTTTATTTCTCAATTTAGTGCCAATTGAAATAAACTTACTGTGGCATTGTCATAATGTGCTGGAAGTCCTGTTGTGTTTTTGAGTTTTAATAAACCTAAAAAGTCAAAGCCGCATTTTGTGTAATAATTTATCAAACCTGGATTGTCACCTACTGTATCCATTCTTATGTAAGCTTTTTGATTTTCCACAGCATAAATCTTTACCCATTCTACAATTTGTCCAACAAGATTTTGTCCACGAAAATCGGGGTTTGTCGCAATTCTGTGTATGTAAACCGAAGGATCTTCGTTTCTTTCTTCCCAAATTTGTGGGTCGCTGAATGTTGTTGCCCAAACACAAGCAATTTTCCCGTTAATTTCAATTTTCCATTGTCTGTTTTCTGCAATTTCTGTTTCTACCAAACCCGTTTCAAATTCTGGCCAATGAACAGCAAATCTTGTCTTCTGAAAGTCAGTTGCTATTTTATATAAACGGAAAATTTCATTAATGTCATTTGGTGTACTATTTTTTATTTCCATATTCATTCTGTTATTGTTTTGAGTTTATACGGGGTTTGTCGTAAAATTCTGACTAACGTTTTTTTCGAGCGTTGAAAATCAAATGTGTATGATTTTTAAAAACCTCTTTTAATTTCAATTTTTGTTCTACCCGTTAGCCAACTTTTGCAACTCGCCGCCGAGAGTATGGGAATGGCAGGCAGTACTCATTTTAGCGATTCTTTGTTTTTTGTCGAATTTGGCTCTGCTATTTTTGATAGTTAAGATGTGCTTGATAATAAAATAGTTTTCAGGATCAAATGTTTGCTACTATTTTATTTGCAACCGCATTGAATTCTTTTAGCGAAGTGGTATTGGTTATTTTGTTCACCTTTATATTGAACACTTTTCCTCCTTTTCTAACCATTATAAAATAAAAATGCTCTCCATCGGTATGAAAATAAGCTTCGTCACCTAAATTATCCAATGTTTGAATTCCGTTGTGTTCATTAGCAGTCTTGGTAGAAGCATATTTATCATGTGCTGAAGTAATCTGGTCGAATTGTTCAAATAGAAAATAAATGGCACCGGTTCTTCCGCTTTTCTTTTCTTCGGAATTTGCTTTGTATCCACAGAGGTAACTTAAAACACCTCTTTCGTATTTGATTGTGCTGTCCGTTAGATGCATAGGCTCTCCCATTATTTTTTCGGCATAGATTAAATTAAATAATTCCTGAGGTAAAGTAGAGTCACCCCAAATGTTCGACTTTGTTTGATGTTCAACTTGTTGGTTATGATTTTCATTCGACTTTGATGTCTGAAAACAAGTTGATACTATCATGCTTGTTGCTATCAAAAAGAAATAATTTTTCACTCTCCTGCATTTGTTTTTCGAATTAATAGATATTTTTTATTTGCTTCTCTGTTACTATACAATGACCGGTAACGTCCAGGCATTGAAGCGGTTGGGGAATGATATTCCGTCGCCCATGGCTTACCGTCGCTGAATAAAGTTACAAAAGTTGATGATATATTCTGCTGCCGATGAAGAATGTTATTTGTCAGTCCCAATTGCTGCAATGTGGTGTTGTGTACAGTCTTGCTTTCACTATTCTACTTCTAATATCATTGCCGTTTTACCAGATATTTCTAAGGTGTTTACAAAATCAAAATGTCTGCCTGATATAATATCTTTTGCCTTGAATTTATTAGGTATCATTTGAGAATATCGGCTAAGATCAAGTTTTTGATTTTTATTGCTTTTGTTGAGCAATACCATAATTTTCTGTTTATCATTATACCTAAAATATACATACACATCACTTTGAGGTGCATAATGGATGAATTTTCCATTTGCAATAACCGAATTTGTCTTTCTCCAATTCAATAATTTTGTAAAAAATGCTTTTGCTTGTTTTTCTTCTTCATTAAGTCCATTTCCATTTTCTGAATTTTTTTTATCGCCTTCCCAACCACCATAAAAATCTCCCCTGCGTAATCCGTCATTTCCCATTTTTTCGTTGGTCATTAAAACTTCTGTTCCATAAAAAAATTGAGGGATGCCACGCATTGTCATATAAATTGCAGTTGCAATTTTCCAATTATCAAAGTTCTTATTCAATCGACTGTAAATTCTGTCTAAATCGTGGTTGTCGGGAAATATTAATTGATTATTTGGATTAGGATATTGAAAATCTTGTGCAACACCTTGATATGTGTCGACCCAGGAGTTATTATTAGCTAAACTTGAAACAATATTATCCGTTAAAGCAAAGTCCATCAAAGTTGGCAAATAAGATTTATAACCATCAAAATTATTTTTGCCCTTTTGCCAATAGGATATTTGTGAAACAATTCGCGTCATTTCTTCTCCTACAATATTAAATTTAGGATACTCATTAAGGATTGTTTTTGTCCATTGAGTTAAGAAATCTTTATCGGCATATGAATAAGTATCTTCTCTTAACCCTGATAGAGAAGCATACTCAATCCACCATATTGTATTTTGAGTTAAATATTTTGCTACTAGTGGATTTCGTTGGTTCAAGTCTGCCATTTGACTGTCAAACCAACCGTCTGTATATTCTTTTTTATCAACTTCTGTTGCATAAGTATCTGTTAGAGTTGTTTTAAGGAAATTGCAACGAGTATGTGTTTCGGGAAAATTAACCCATTCCTTAAAAGGTAAATCTTTAATAAAATAGTATTCGCTGCCACAATGGTTTAACACAACGTCCCAAATAAAACCCATTCCTTTTTTTTGGGCTTCTTTAACCAGTTGTTTGAATTGTTCATTAGTGCCATATCGTGGGTCGATTTTATAAAAATCAGTAGCTGCATAACCGTGATAGGAATATTCTGGTTCATTATTTTCAACCAAAGGCGTACACCAAATTTGTGTAAAACCCATTGTTTGAATATAGTTTAGATAGTTACTAATTCCTTGAATATCTCCACCGTGCCTTTTGCTTTCTCCATTTCTATCTATTTTAGTTTCTAAAAGTGTAGGACTAATATCATTTGATTTGTCTCCATTTGCAAACCTATCAGGTACTATCAAATAAATTGCGTCTTTTTGCGAATAGCTTTCTCTATTCGCACTGTTTTTTTCTCGTTCTAAAAGAGGGAAGTCTTTACTAATGATAAGTTTACCATTCAGTGTAAAATTTATTTTCACATTTCCAGCCTTTGCAGATGGGCCAATTTTAAGTGTAACAAAAAGATAATTTTTGTTTTCAAATTTTTCTTTTTTAATCAATGAAACACCTTTGTAAGAAATTGACGCTTGTAATTCAGAAATATTAACACCATAAACTAATAAGGTTATGGTGTTATACTTCATACCTATCCACCAATTTTGTGGTTCTATACGTTCAATGGTTTGTGCTTTTAAAACTGTTTGAGATAATAAAAAAATTGTCAAAATGAATTGTTTCATTGAATGGTTATTTTTAAAAGCTTAAATTGTAGGGTTGTCGTCGTAAGATTGCGCACAAGATTTAAATATACGCAACCACAAATCATTTATCACGTAAAGAAATCCATTTTTAACTGCTATACCCATCTCCTGATGCCTTATGCACCATTGTACAAGGGTGTGACACAACCGGGCCGCGTAAATTTCCTCATGCTGGTTCAGAAAATTGTTGCTTAAAAAAACGGATACTCGTTCAAAATCCGCAGCAGCTCCCTTAAAACCAAGTTTTCATTATGGGAGAAAATAAAAATCTTTATCTAATTAGCAATCCTAACAGCTGTTAGCTTAAATTTGTTACTACAAACTTTTCCAAACCATGCAATTTGAGCTTACCGAAGAACAATTGATGATCCAGAAAGCAGCGCGCGATTTTGCCAGAACCGAGTGTTTACCCGGTGTAATTGAACGCGATGAACTCCAGAAATTTCCCCGCGGGCAGGTAATGAAACTGGCCGAGCTGGGTTTTATGGGTATGATGGTAGACCCCAAATACGGCGGCTCCGGTATGGACGCCATGAGTTATGTGCTGGCCATGGAAGAGATCAGCAAGATAGACGCCAGCACCAGCGTTTGTATGAGCGTTAACAACAGCCTGGTTTGCTGGGGACTGGAAACCTTTGGCAGCGAAGCACAAAAGCAGCAATACCTTACCCCGCTTGCCCAGGGTATGAAAAACGGTGAACTCTATATCGGCGCCTTTTTATTAAGCGAGCCGGAAGCCGGCAGCGAT
Source organism: uncultured Sediminibacterium sp. (assembly GCA_964519475.1). Classification (GTDB taxonomy): domain Bacteria; phylum Bacteroidota; class Bacteroidia; order Chitinophagales; family Chitinophagaceae; genus Sediminibacterium. Next base: position 33,879 of record CAZFKE010000005.1, on the reverse strand, counting down.
GCTACCAGCCAGCAAACCAGGGCCGAGGATAAGGGCGATCATTACCTGATTAACGGTACCAAGAACTGGATTACCAATGGTTCTTCCGCTTCTGTATACCTGGTAATTGCCCAAACAGATCTGGCAAAGGGCAGTCATGGCATTAATGTATTTATTGTTGAAAAGAATTCACCCGGCGTGGTGGTGGCCGCCAAAGAAAATAAACTGGGTATCCGCGGCAGCGACACGCACAGTATTATGTTTACCGATGTAAAAGTTCCCAAAGAAAACCGGATTGGCGAAGATGGCTTTGGTTTTAAGTTTGCGATGAAAACATTGGCAGGTGGTCGTATTGGTATTGCCGCACAGGCACTTGGTATTGCCAGCGGTGCGTATGAATTGGCTCTGGCATACAGCAAACAGCGTAAAGCCTTTGGTAAAGAGATCATGCATCACCAGGCCCTCCAGTTTAAACTGGCCGATATGGCCACAAGGATTGAAGCTGCCAGGCTATTGTGTTTAAAAGCCGCCTGGGAAAAAGATAACGGCATTGATTATACCCTCAGTTCTTCCATGGCCAAAGTATTCGCCTCAGAAACGGCCATGTGGACGGCTACTGAAGCAGTTCAGATACATGGCGGGTATGGGTTTGTAAAGGAATACCATGTGGAGCGTTTGATGAGAGATGCCAAGATCACACAGATCTATGAAGGCACTTCTGAGGTGCAGCGGATTGTAATTAGTAGAAGTATCCTGAAATAAGGAATCTCAATCAACTATTTTTTTTCACGCAAACACGTCAAGGGGCAAAGCCTAAAAGTTTTTACCGTTGCTTTATTTTTTGATCTTTGCACCGTTGCGTAAAAATCGACCGCGCAATCAATAACCCTTGTATTTTCGTAGATACAAACCATGAAGCATACAAGGATCATACAGAGCTTACTGTTTACAATGGTACTAAGCTGTTCTTATGCGCAGGACAGTTTACTGATATCTCAATTATTAAACCGGATAGATCAATTGCAGGCCAAAGAAAGCTCTGTGTTCCCCAAAGGCAGTTTTCCTTCTTACCGAATGTATGCGCTTAACAAAGACAGGGAGAAAGCGGATATTAACCCATTTTTTACGGGATTGGTTGCCATGACGTTAAAAGATATCATTCCGCGATTATCAAAGCCACAACAGTTGCAGGTACGGCAGATCATAACCAACAGTTTTCCCGTTTACCCTAAATTCCAAAACCAAAAAGGAAGGCCCACTTACAATTTCTGGCAAACCGATACCCCCCGCATCTTTCCCAATGCCGGCTGGCTGAATGTGTTTGATAAAAGCCAGGCATTACCCGATGATCTGGATGATACGGTAATCATGCTTCTTGCATTGAATGCACCGGATAGCACCGCTAAACAGGTACATGCTTTAATGCAATCATTTACTAATAATGGTGAGAAAAAGGTGCGGAATACATTTAAAGATTACAGGAATATCGGTGCCTACTCAACCTGGTTCGGAAAAAAAATGCCGGTAGATTTTGATGTGTGTGTGCTGGCCAATATTCTTTATTTTGTACAGCGGTATAACCTGGAATGGACGGCGGCAGACAGTGCCAGCCTGCATTTGATTGAAAAAGTATTGTACGAAAAAAAGCATTTAACCGCCCCTGCCTATGTATCGCCGCATTATCATAAGCTACCGAATATATTGTATCATGTATCGAGGCTGATGTCGGTTAAGCCGATCCCTTCTTTAGAAAAATACAGAACACAATTGATAGCAGATACCCAACAGGCTTTGACAAAGACAGATAATTTTATGGAGGAAGTGATATTGTGTACTTCTTTATTACGATGGGGCATTCAGCCGCCTGTTATGAAAGTGCATGCGGCGAATAGTTTAGCAGAACTGATTGAAGAGGGAAACTTTTCTTTCTTTATCGCCAATATGGCGTCTATGTTGCCCGACCCGTTAAAGCAGTGGATGGGTGGGGCAGGGGTGGGGAAGTTTTATTATGATTGTGCAGGGTATAATAATTTACTGGTGCTGGAATACCTGGCATTGAAAAAAAAGCCTTGAATTATTTTACGCAAGGAGGCAAAGTTTTCCTTTGCATCTTTTCGCGTAACATCTATGCTACATTTGTAAAAAGAAGAACAGAATGTCAGTCAATACAGAAAAATACCGGGAGATCATTGCTGAACTTTCCGAAAAGAAGGTAACCCTGGTTGCCGTAAGCAAAACCAAACCCAACGAAGCTATTCAAGCCCTCTACAATCTGGGCCAGAGAGATTTTGGGGAGAACTATGTACAGGAGTTGGTTGATAAAGAAGCCGCACTACCCAAAGATATCCGCTGGCATTTCATTGGCCACCTGCAAAGTAATAAAGTAAAATACATTGCTTCATTTGTGCATTTGATACAGGGTGTGGATAGTTTCAAACTTTTGAAAGAGATCAACAAACAGGCCGCCAAATGCAACAGGGTAATTGATTGTTTGTTACAGGTGCATATTGCGCAGGAAGAGACGAAGTTCGGGATGGATGCCGCAGAGATCACTGAAGTTCATTTGCAGATCGGCGAATTAGCAAATGTGCGGATTATGGGGTTGATGGGAATGGCATCTTTCAGCGATGATTTGAATAAGGTAAGGAACGAATTTCGTTCACTGCATTCATTATACGATCGGTTCCGCATATCTGCCATCGGCCAAGAACCATGGACAACCCTTAGCATGGGCATGAGTGGCGATTATCAAATAGCGATTGAAGAGGGGAGCACCCTGGTAAGAATCGGGAGCTTGTTGTTTGGAGCAAGACATTATCCGAATTAACCCGTTGCGCCCCCTGCTCTTATTGTAAAGTTTCATCCAGCCATTTATAAAACTCACGCTGCCACACTAATGCATTCTGCGCGCTCAGTACCCAATGGTTTTCATCGGGCAGGTAGATGAACCGGCTTTTGATGCCTTTTAACTGTGCAAGCTGGAAAGCCTGTTGCCCCTGCTCAATCGGTACACGGTAATCTTTGCCGCCCTGAATGATAAGGATGGGCGTATTCCATTTATCCGCTAAATTACTGGGCGATTGGCTGAAAGAACGTTGGGCAACGGCATTGTTCTTATCCCAATAGGACCCGCCTTTTTCCCAGTTCTCAAAAAACATTTCATCGGTGGTGCCATACATACTTTTGAAATCGAATACACCGTCATGAGAGATAAAAGTTTTGAAACGGCCCTCATGCTGCCCTTCCAAAGCAAATACCGAGAAACCGCCAAAGCTGGCGCCAACACAGCCTAAACGGGCTTTGTCAACAAAAGGTTCTTTCGAAACCGCATCAATGGCGCTGAGGTAATCTTTGATTACCTGTCCGCCCCAGTCTTTACTTACCTGTTCATTCCATTCGGTGCCAAAGCCGGGCATACCTCTTCGGGATGGGGCTACAATAATATATCCCTGGGAAGCCATCAGTTGAAAGTTCCAGCGGAAAGAATAGAATTGTGTTAACGGCGATTGCGGGCCACCCTGACAGTATAATAAGGTTGGATATTTTTTTGCAGGATCAAATCCCGGAGGATAAACCACCCAAACCAGCATCTGTTTGTTATCGGTTGTTGTTACAAAACGCCTTTCTGTTTTTACCATGTTTAGTTTAGCATATGCAGCATCATTCACATGGGTAAACTGGCTAAGTGAACCGGAACCGGGATCGAGTTTATAAATCTCAGAGGCATGGTTCATATCGTTTCTGGCTACAAACAGGAAATTATCTGCTTCGCCTACAATCGCACTCACATCAAAATCGCCTTTGGTAACCTGTGTAATAACCGGATCTGTTTTAAAAATAAGCGGGTTGGTAACTTTAAATAATTGAAGTGTTCCATTGGTAGGCGCAATAAAATAAATGAAATCCCCGCTCTTACTCCAGCTGAAACTTTCTACATGAATATCATCACGCTTTCCGGTAAGATTGATTTTGTTTTTCCCATCGCTAACCACAATATCCTGTTTATCGGCTTCATACCCATCCCGTTTCATTTGTAACCAGGCCAGTTGTGCCCGGGTATTGTAGGCAGGGTTTATATCATACCCTTTATTGTCTTCTGTCAGGTTCCGCGTAGTACCGGTTTCTGCATTATACTCATAAAGGTCGGTATTGGTGCTGAGTGCATAATCTGTTCCGAATTTTTTCTTGGCCACATAAACCAGGTGAAGGCCATCCGGGTTCCATACATAATCTTCATCTCCGCCAAAAGGTTTGGTAGGACAATCAAAGGGCTCGTTGAACATGATGTCGTTCACCTTATTCATATCGGGTTTACCGTTAATCATTGGCGACAGGTAAATATGATCAAATAAACCATCTTCCCAGGTATCCCAATGGCGGTAATTGAGTGAGTTGTAAACATATACATTCGATTTTTTCAGATCAGTATATATATCCGATCCTTTAACATCGATCACTTTGGTTGATTTTATACTGGCATAGTATTTTTTATTGGAAGATATTTTGGGATCGACAAAAACACTATCCGTATTCGGAATCTCAATAGATTCCCCACCGCTGGTAGCTATCAGGTAAAGTTTTCTTTTGCTTTTATTGGAGTCAACATTCGGTGTACTTACCGCATAGATCAGGTATTGGTTATCTTTTGAGATACCCAGCCCGCTAACCCGGCCAAATTTCCAGAGTTGTTCGGGTGTAAGTTTGGTTTGTGCATTTGCAGTACTAGCAAATGAAGCGATCAGCAGTAAGAATAGAAAACGTTTCATACGATCAATGTATAGTGAAAGAATGATTTATTTTTTTGCCTTTGCATAATCAAATACCAATTGACAGAAGGTTTTTACACCCACATCCAGTTTGCTGTCGTCTATATAAAAATCCGGTGTATGGTGAGCAGGGGCCTGTTCTGCACTTAGTTTTGGATCTCGGGCACCCAGATAGAAAAAGAATGAAGGTGCTTTGGTTCCGTAAAAAGAAAAGTCTTCTGCACCGGTATCCCAATGGTGTAACAGCACATTGTTTTCCCCGGCTGCTTTCTGCAAAGAAGGCAGCGATTGAGCAACCAGTTTAGGATCGTTATAGGTAACCAGTGTTTTGGTATTGATGGTTATATCGGCAGTGGCGCCATACGCTTCGGAAATATTTTTTGCCATCGTACGTATGCGTTCATGCACTTCTTTCTGCATTTTACTGTCCAGTGTACGGATGGTACCTTCCATTATGGCTTCTTCGGGAATGATATTCGGTCGAACACCGGCACTGATCTTTCCGACCGTTATAATCACCGGTGCCTGGGTAATATCCATCTGGCGGCTAACAATGGTTTGCAGGTTTTGAACGATGGAAGTACTTACTACAATCGGGTCAATACTTTTCCAAGGGGCCGCGCCGTGCGACTGGCGTCCTTTTACTTTAATTGTAAACCAATCAGAAGAAGCCATGAATGCTTCGGGTTTGTAATAGATTTTTCCCAGATCAAGCCCTGCTTCAATATGCATTCCAAAAACGGCTTCTACTTTTGGGTTATCAAGTACGCCTTCTTTTACCATCAGCGGCGCACCACCTTCTTCTGTTCCGGGAGGGCCTTCTTCTGCAGGCTGGAAAAGGAATAGGACCGTACCGGGTAATTCATTTTTCATTTTGGATAAGACCTCCGCCGTGCCTAATAACATGGCAATATGCGAGTCATGCCCGCAGGCATGCATTACGCCAACGGTTTGCCCGTTATAATCGGTAGTTACATTGGATTTGAAAGAAAGGGCATTTCTTTCTGTAACAGGTAACCCGTCAATATCCGCACGCAGGGCCACTACCGGGCCGGGTTTGCCGCCTTTTAAAATACCCACAACACCGGTGATGGCTGAACGCCTGGTTTCAATGCCCAGTTGTTTCAGGTATTCTTCAATTTTTTTCCCGGTCTTCACTTCACGGTTAGAGAGTTCGGGGTTTTGGTGAAAGTACCGTCTCCACTCAATTACCCGGGGTGTTTCGTCTTTAACTAACTGGTCGTAATTGGCAGGAAGGTTCTGTGCAGTGGTTGTCGTTGCAAAAAATAAACTTAGGTACAATAGTTTTTTCATTCATCAGTTTTGAATGGGAAAGATACTAAAATGGGGTGCTGAAAAGTGGTTACGAACCTTATTTTATTCGGTCGGGTGAATAAGATGGCGCATAATTGTGTAAAATATTTTATCCATTCTATCCTATTACATCGTAAAATGCCACGAACTTTATAGTACCGGAATTTAAAATTGCCGGATTTAATCAAAACCCATCAATCCTATTTATGAAAAAAATTACACTCTTTCTCTTATTTGCCGGCTTTTTCGGTATGGTTACCTCCAAAGCCTCTATTACTGAGCCTGTAAGTAAAACCGGTACAGACTCTGCCGCAGCAAAGAATCTTGTTTTAGATGATGCCGTAGCAATGGATGCCCTGCATGAGTTCAGGAGCCTCTCACGCGTGGAAAGGAAAATGCGTTTACAGGAAGCCAAGAAATTATTTAAAGAATATAAAGCGGAAAAAAGGGCGGGTAATGAACCGAGTACCAATACCGTTTTATTGTGCATACTGGCTGTATTGTTACCACCCTTAGCAGTTTACCTGCATGAAGGCACGATCAATGGAAGATTTTGGCTGAGTGTATTACTGACTTTATTATTCTGGTTACCCGGTGTAATTTATGCATTGATTGTGGTATTAGGATAAGAGGTATGTTGATTTTGGGTTTACCGTTTTGATTTTTTAGTAAGACTTATTCAAAACGGTAAACTCATTATCTTTTACGCCAATCCCATATAACCACATCCCATTCATCAATAGCATCCCGATAGGTATTGATGGTTTTGAAACCTGTATTTTTATGCGCTTTCAAAGAGCGGTGATTGGAAGTGGACACTTCGGTAGCCAATATGTCAAAATCAGCGCTATAAGCTGTTTTATGATACTGGTAAAGCCTGTCAAATAATCCTTTGCCGCGATGATCTTTGGCAATGCAAACCTGCCCCATAATATAATAGTGATAATCTTTCATGGGTTTGCCCTCATAAAAGAGTGTTTCAAGGTGTTGAATCATATTGTTAACATCGGGAAATACAGCTGCGGTTTCTTTAAAGGCAGTTAATGCATATCCCACTACTTTTTCTTCATATTTAACGATCACCGCAGGGGCGATGCTGTGTAATTTTTCTAAAAGCGACAGATCATATTCCCAGGTAATAAAACCCTGCGTTTGTTTTTCTTCCGCAGAAAGCGCATTGCGAAGGTTTTCTTTCGAAAGCGCAGCAATCTGTGAAAGCTCGGAGATATTGGTTACAAGAGAAAAGGAATACATCATTCAATTAAGCATTTAACATTAGGAATTAAAAATTGGCAAGACCGAATTGTATTGTATCACTCGGTGTAAAGATTATTACTCCTTACTGATCACTTATATTCACCAAACACTTTCCTTAACACATCCGATATCTCGCCCAGTGTGCAGTAATGTTCAACGGCATCAATCACCAACGGCATCAGGTTTCGACCATCTTTCGCCGCGGAGGCAATCTCTGTTAAACAGTTTTCAGCTTTCTGTTTTTCGCGTTTTGCTTTCAGCGTCTTCAGTTTTTCAGATTGCAGTACACGAATATGGTCATCAATTTTAAATCCGGGAATAGGTACTTCTTTCTCAACCGTAAATTTATTTACGCCTACAATGATCTTTTCGCCGCTTTCAATATTGCGTTGGTATTCGTAGGCGCTGCGGGCAATTTCTTCCTGCATAAAACCTGCTTCAATGGCGCTGACACTTCCTCCCATGGCATCAATTTTTTCAACCAGTTCCCTGGCTTTTTGTTCTATTTCATTGGTAAGGGATTCTACAAAATAACTTCCGGCCAATGGATCAACTGTATCAGGCGCACCACTTTCAAATGCAACGATCTGCTGTGTCCTGAGTGCAATACGGGCAGCTTCTTCTGTGGGAAGACTTAGGGCTTCGTCATAACCATTGGTATGTAAACTCTGCGTACCACCCAAAACAGCGGCGAGTGTTTGTATGGTTACGCGTGAAATATTGTTTAAGGGTTGTTGTGCCGTTAAAGTAGCCCCACCGGTTTGTGTGTGGAATCGAAGCATCAATGCTTTTTCATCCGAAGCGCCGAGTTCTTTCATCATCTTGGCCCACATTCTTCTGGCTGCGCGGAATTTGGCTACTTCTTCAAACAGGTTATTGTGCGCATTGAAGAAAAAGGAGAGTCGTTTGCCAAATACATTAATATCCAATCCTTTTTCCAGTGCAGCTTTAACATAGGCTTTACCATTGCTGAGTGTGAACGCAATTTCCTGTACAGCTGTGCTGCCCGCCTCACGGATATGATAGCCTGATATTGAGATCGTATTCCACCTGGGCAATTCCTTACTGCACCACTCGAAAATATCGGTGATAATGCGCATAGAAGGTTTGGGTGGATAGATATAGGTTCCCCTGGCTGCGTATTCCTTTAAAATATCATTTTGTATCGTTCCGGTTATTTTTTTCAGATCTGCACCCTGCTTTTTGGCAAGTGCCACATAAAAGGCCAGTAAAATAAACCCGGTTGCATTAATGGTCATAGAGGTACTTACCTCTTCCAGTGTAATGCCATCGAATAGCTGTTCCATATCTTCCAAACTATCAATGGCAACACCTACTTTGCCAACTTCGCCTTCCGCCAGTGTATGATCGCTGTCGTAACCGATCTGCGTAGGAAGATCGAAAGCTACACTCAATCCCATTACACCCTGTGACAATAAATAATGGTATCGTTTATTACTTTCTTCTGCTGTAGAAAATCCGGCATACTGGCGCATGGTCCATAGTTTGCCTCGGTACATATCCGGTTGAACGCCCCGTGTATAAGGGAACACGCCGGGTAATTCAGTTTGGTGTTGCTCTTCGGCTGTATACAGCTGTTTAATTTCGATGCCGCTATCAGTAAAAATTTTCTTCTCGCTCATATCGCTGTCGTTATAAGTTAAACACTACCCGTAAACTAATAAAACCAGCAAAGTTTCTACAAAAGCTTTTTTGCCTCAAAACTCAATGCTTCACTTACCAGTTCATGTAAATTCGCATGCTGATCGTTTAGTAAAAATTCGAGTAAGGTACGGTTCAGGTCGAGTGCACTGGCATCTGTAGGTAATACACTGCTTACCTGGTTAATCATTAACAGGTTTTTTTCTTTCAGGTTCTTTACTGCATTCCATGCTTCGGGGGCAATATAGATCTGCTGCGTTATATTGTAATCAAATTCATCACGGATATTCCTTGTTAACAGCAATTGCATATCCCTTGCTGATAATCCTTCGTACTTGGCGCGGCTCACCAGATTGGGGATGGCAATCCTGTCAACCAGCAAAATCAATCGTTCATAAGCCTGTAACTGCAGTGCATTGGAACCGCTGTTTGCCGGTTTTTCATCCTTTTGGGATTTGGGTTTGTCAAGAAAAAAATAAACCAATACCGCCGCTAGGGCAATGGCGATCAGAATGATATAAATGGTCTGGTTATCCAGCATGCTGCAATTTTGACAAAAATAAGGCAAAGAGAAGGGAGTTAGCAGTCCGGAGTCTAAAGTTTGGGGCGAAAAGCAATCCTTAATTTTCCGCTATCGAAAATGCGCAATTAACAAAGAACCGGGAATAGTTGTAAATTTGCATACACAAATGAAGTTTATGGAAGCCATGACAGCAATTGCAACGCCGGTAAGTTTAACAGAAGGGGCCATTAATGAAATCAAACGATTAATGGGAGAGGATGGGTTTGACAACACACAGCGTTTGCGCGTAGGCGTAAAAGGTGGTGGTTGCAGCGGTATGACCTATGTATTAGGATTTGACCAGCCCGAAGCAGACGATGAACATTTTGAGATAGAAGGCATCCCATGCGTGATGAATAAAAGTCACCAGTTATACCTATTTGGCATGGAAGTAGACTGGCAGGGTGGATTGAACAGCCGTGGATTTACCTTTAGTAATCCAAATGCGAGTAAGACTTGCGGATGTGGAACTTCTTTTGCGGTATAATACCTTTACTCTCAAAACTTAATTATGATATTGCCTCACTTTTTAGTGTGGTTTTTTTTTGCCGCCCCGTCTTTGCAGGGAGGAGCTAAGCAGTAATCTGTGGTTCGGATAAGAATTAAATGCAATTAATAAACCCTTACAGATTAAACCGGGTTGCTTTCAGCTAGTTTACAAAATCTAATGCGCGATCATTTGTAACGCAGATGGCTTCGTCTTTTTCCTGCCAATAATGTTAGAATTCAGCATGTAAGCGCAAGGCAACTATATGTACGGGGCCACGGTCTTTGTTGTATGCCGGGTTGCTTATAAATTGATAATCCGGACTTAGGTATACCTGTTTGATAAGGTGGATTGAATAATACGCTTCGATAATCTGTTCACTTCCGTAATTTAATTTTCCATCACCGATTAAGAAGCCATACCCTCCTTTTGCGAGATAGGTTTTATGATTATCAGAGAGGCCATTGCTTACATAGGCAATGGCGAATTTATCTTTCTTTCTTTTCCATAAATCACCATCCCATTGTACACCTGTTGTAAAGCTTCTGTCAATTTCAGTAAAAGCCCATGTTTCATTCTTACCGTCATTCCAACTGGTTTTGATGAAATGATGAAAGGAACCAAAATGATTATCCATGCTTGCATAATAGCCCCATTTGGTTCTGCCATATAATCGGCTATCGGTTACGTCCGGGGGTTGCGTGCCGGCAGATTGAATGGCTAACTGGTAGTTACCCATTTTTGCATGGTTCAGAAAAACACCGGCATGTAATGTGCTGAAATGGGTTTCATTTTTTTGGAAGAGATGTGATTTTTCAATTTCCCAAACCCATCCCATGGCCTTGCCCCATTTGAATTGAAGTTCAGGCCCATTGGCCTCTATCGGAACGGTGGTTAGGGCTGTTCTGAAAGCCCAATTCTTATAAACAGCCTGTACTACCGCACCCAGGGTATAGCCGCGTGTATTGGCAGGGTAGTCCCAGGCGCCATTACCCATCAGGCTCCAGTTCATGAATTCTGTGCGAGGGTCGTGGCTGATCTTTGAATCATCAAAAAAATCGGTGAGTGAAAATTTACCAACGATTACCGAGAGATAATCTTTGTGGGTGGTTTCGGCAATCTGGTTAAGATCATCTTCTGCATATTCTTTGCGATTGCTTAAAGGAAAACGTTGTTCTGCATATAACCGTGCGATAAATGGTTTGGGCTTGGGATCACCCACCCGATATACTTCCCCGTTCGGGAAGCCGGCAATGCCTAATGTTGAACTCAGGCCCTTGCCTCCGGCAGCTTCCGGGTTACATATGAGATACGTGTTTTTAAAAGGGGTATAATTCAAAAATGCAGTACCTGAAATAGACGCACGGGTTGGTTCACTTGGCAGCAGACTGTTATCACCGGCATAGGGTGAGAAGCAATCGAAATGGTATTGCGGTATAAAAGTAGTTTGCCAATGAAGGGAATACTTTTTGTCGACCGGTTTTGCGCTGTCTTTCTGCGATCTTGCCTCTATTCTAAAGAATACCAGCATACACAATGCCATTATTTTCATTATCCTAAAATTAAATTTAGACAAATCTAAATTATTTTTTCATGCAATAAAAATAATTAAATTTGGATAATACAAAAATAGGCGGCACTTTTTGTGTGCCGCCTATTATTTTAACATCCTTGTTTCAAAAATCAGACTGCCCCCATCTTTTTGAGCAGTTTCATATTTTCACGCTTATGCAGGAATTGGTGCACCAGGCTATATAAGATAGGGAGAATCAACAGTGTAAGAATGGTGGATGTTACCAATCCGCCGATGACCACAATGGCCAATGGCTTTTGCGTCTCGCTGCCGATACCGGTACTGATGGCTGCAGGCAACAACCCGATAGCAGCCATTAAAGCGGTCATAATTACGGGTCTTACCCTCGAGAGCACCCCATGAAGTATTGCCTGGTGCAGGGTCATCTTCATCTGCAGGTTCTTTCGGAAAACACTGATCAATATCACACCATTCTGTATACAAACCCCAAACAGTGCAATAAAACCGATACCGGCACTGATACTAAAATTAATACCGGTAAGATGCAGAGCCAATATTCCACCTATCAGTGCAAAAGGCACATTTAAGATGGTTAGCAATGCATCTTTCACATTTCCAAAAGTGATAAATAATATGAGGAAGATGGCCAATAAACACAACGGAACCACATTCGCCAATGTTTTGGTAGCCCGTTGCTGATTTTCAAATTCTCCATTCCAACTCATCTTGTAACCCGGAGGCAATACTACTGCTGCATTTACTTTTGCCTGTGCATCAGCGATGGTACTTCCAAGGTCACGACCACGTACAGAAAATTTTACCGGGATATAGCGACTGTTATTATCACGATACACAAAAGCAGGACCCGTTAAAGATCGGATGGTAGAAATTTCTTTTATCGGGATTCTTGTGGTGTCCTGGGTAGGCACCATCAATTGTTCAATTTTTTCCCGTGTGTCACGGAACTCTTTCTGGTAACGAACCCGAATGTCAAACCTTCTTTCTCCTTCATACAACTGCGTAGCGGCTTTACCGCCAATAGCCATTTCAATAACACTTTGCACATCGGCAGTATTCACCCCATATAAAGCCATTTTCTGCTGATCAAGTTCTATGCGGAATTCCGGTTGTCCTAGGTTACGCAATACACCCAGGTCTTCAATTCCCGGTATTTTGCCAAGTGTAGACTGAACTTTATCAGCAAGAGAATCCAACACCATAAAATCTTTACCAAATATTTTAACAGCTAAAGAAGCGGGTACACCTGCTACTGCTTCTTCTACGTTATCACGGATTGGTTGCGAATAATTCAGCAGTAATCCAGGGATTTTACTCAATTGCCTGTTAAGGCTGTCAATTAGTATATCCGTTGTAACCCCTTTGCGCCACTCATCTTTATTGTAAAGATCCACGGCAATTTCAACATTAAAAAAACCTTTCGGATCTGTGCCGTCATTCGTACGTCCGATCTGAGATAAGGTATGCCTAACCTCAGGAAATTTCCGGATGATACTGGTCATCTTATCAGAGATTTCTTTGGATTGTGAAAGCGAGGCGCTCATGGGAAGCTGTGCCTTTACCCATAAAGCACCTTCATCCAATTCCGGTAAAAACTCACTGCCTAGGAATCTGGCAGAGAAGAATGTAAGTGCCATAAATATTACGGCAACCAGTAAACTTAATTTCGGCACACGATACGTTCGCTCAAAAACATATTTTACCCCTTTCTCAAAAAAGATCACAACAGGATTATGTTTTTCTCTTACGTTCTTTCGAAGCAGGATACTGGATAATGCCGGCACAAGGGTTAAAGTATATATGAGGGCACCTAGTAAAGCAAACCCCAGTGTATAGGCAAGTGGTGAGAACATTTTGCCTTCTACTTTCTGAAAAGCAAAAATGGGGATAAGACAGGTAAGGATAATGATCTTAGAAAAGAAAATGGCTTTCCCCATTTCTGTACCCACCTGTTTAAACAGACCCAGTTTTGCCAGCTTATTAAATTTCTCCATGCCTACTTCTCTTGCACGACTGTCCAGCGCCACAAACAAACCTTCCACCATTACCACTGCCCCATCGATAATGATACCAAAATCTACAGCTCCCATAGAGAGAAGATTGGCAGTCATGCCTCTCATCCGCATACACATAAAGGCGAAAAGTAAGGAAAGCGGAATAATAATACTAACCGTTACGGTTGTTCTCCAGTCTGCCATAAACAACATGACAATACAGGTTACCAGTATGATACCCTCAATCAGGTTATGAATTACGGTATGTGTGGCAAAATCCATCAATACGGTTCGGTCGTAAAAAGTTTCCAGCTTCACATCTTTGGGTAAAATAGATTCATTGATCTCTTTCACTTTATCATGAAGCCTTGCCAGTACTTCTGTTGGGTTTTCACCTTTACGCATCACAACAATTCCTTCCAACACATCTCCCACTGTGTCTTTCGAGACTTGCCCCAGGCGTGGGTTGCCTGCATCTTTCACCTGGGCCACGGTTTTAACAACAAAAGGAAC
>CAZFKE010000005.1:0-19783 GCA_964519475.1 uncultured Sediminibacterium sp. | reverse complement strand
ATTTTCAATTTCAGAAATATCATTCAGCAAACCGATACCCCGAACTACATATGCCTGTCCATTTCGTTCTATTACATCACCGCCTACGTTTACATTACTTTTACCAACCGCATTGAATACATCGAGAGAGGTAAGTCCGTATTTGGTAAGGTAATTTGGGTTAACACTGATCTCAAAACTTCTTTCTTCTCCGCCAAAGCTGTTCACATCGGCCACACCGGGAACCCTTTTGAATTCTTTATCCAATACCCAGTCCTGTATTGTGTAGAGGTCACGTATCGATCTTGTTTTGCTTTTTAAGGTGTAACGGAATATCTCGCCGGTAGGGCCATAGGGGGGCTCAACTTCCGGTTTCAATCCTTCGGGGAGTTCAACGTTCCCGATACGGCTTAACACTTGTTGGCGGCCAAATGCATCATCAACATTATCCTCAAAAATGATGCGTATATAAGAAAGACCAAACGCAGAAGTGGTTCTAAGATTCGATTTTTTTTGTACAGATGTTAAAGCGGTTTCCAGTGGTACGGTTACAAATTTTTCTACTTCTTCTGCACTTCGTCCGGGCCACTGAGTAATAATAATCACTTGTGTATTGGTTACATCCGGAAATGTTTCAATAGGCGTATTCTGATAGCTTACAAAGCCGATACCGGCTAGTATCGCTGTTAAGAAGAAAACAAAATAGCGGTGCCTTAGTGAAAAATGTATAATGCTCTTAATTAACTTAGACATAAAGAAACAATTAGAAGTTGATAGAAGGGTTTCATTCAAATGAAAGACCAGCTATACTTATTCATTTAATAATTGTTGAAATACCAGTAACTGGTTATGTGTGATGATTTTTTGTCCCGGCATTACGCCACTATTTATATAAGTTCTGTCTCCGGCAGATTTCAGAATCGTAATTTCTGCAATCTTCATATCGGTGGGGCTGTTATATATCACTACATACGACTTACCATTCAATGAGATTAATGCTTTGGTAGGAATGGTTGTGGCAATCGTATTTTCTTTATTAGAAACAACTACTTTGGCAAACATTTCCGGGCGTAATAATTTTTCAGAATTATCCAGGCGGATCCGTGCTTTTAAGGTTTTACTGGAAGGGTCAAGCACTTCACTTATTTTATCAATGGTACCGGTAAACACCTTATCAGGATAGGCGAGGGTACTTACTTTTACAGAATACCCTTCTTTTACTTTACTGATATCTGCTTCAAACACATTAGCATTCACCCATACGTTTTTAAGATCTGAAACCGTAAATAGATAATCGCCCATATCGCCTCTGATGAAGTTGCCTGCATTTACTTTTATCTCAACAATATATCCGACAATGGGAGAGAGGATGGAATACGTTCCGCCTGCATTACTGTTATTCCCACCGTTAATGGAAATAAGCGACTGAATTTTATTTTTAACCGCCAATGCCTTTTCATAATTCTGTTTCGCTTCAGTATATTCTTTCTCGCTGGCAATACCATTTTTATAAAGATTCTCTGTATTGTCCATCTGGCGTTTGCTGATATTGATATCTGCATTGGCACTACTAAGGTCTGCGTAATTGCCTGCTACATCAGCACTCTTAACAATGGCCAGTACCTGGCCTGCATGCACTTTATCACCAAGCGTTACTTTAGACTCGATAACCTGCCCGCTGTTTCTCGGGAATATTTTATTAACATTATTCTCATTAAAATTCACTTCGCCGCTGAGGGTAAGTTCGTTTAGTATATGACTGCTGCCTACCGTATCAAGCGTGATCATTTTAACCATCGAGTCACTCAACACGAATTTTTTAGGCTCTTCTTTTACTTCTTTTTTCTCTTTACAGGAAATACCAAGAAGTACAGTAGATAAAAGAATGATAGATAAAAACTTGTTCATAATAAATAATAAAGCGTTAGGTGGATATTTATTTAATAATGTCTATCCCTGCATGAAAATTCAATTCTTCTTTGGCCAGTTGCAGGTTAAACTGCTGTTGCAGTAAGCGCTGCTGTGAGGCAGTATAATCGTTAAAAAAATCAAGAAACTCAAGCAGGTTTATCTGTCTTTGCTGGTAACTCTGCAGAATATTGCTGTACATAGATTGATAATGCGTATAGAACTCTTTCTGTACCGAATTGTTCTGCTGTAAAGTGAGTAATAACTTTGTATACGCATTACTAATATTATTCCTCAATTCTGTTTCCGCACTATGGGTAATTGTTTGCTGTTGTTTTATACTGTATTCAGCCGATTTGATATTTCCCTGGTTCTTGTTAAGTATGGTGAGTGGTAAAGAGATCCCTAACCCTACATAATTTGGTGCAAAGTTTGAATTGCGGTCAAAGTTTGGCCCCAGTGTAAGATCCGGTACACGCAAAGCTTTTTGATAGGCAAGGTTCTGTTGCTGAAATACCGTTTGCGTTTGCTGTAGCTGGTAGTAAGGATTATTTTGTTTTGCCGTTTCTGCCAATGCATCTATCGTAGCTGCCAGGCTGATATTTGAAAGGATACCTTCAACCGGTTTAATAAAACTTTCATTTTTGATCTGAAGTAAGGTTTTAAAATCAGTTTCACTATCAGAGATCGCTTTATCCAGGTCTGTCATATCCTGCTGCAGTGATATCACTAATGCCTGTATCCGGAGATAATCTTTCTGTGCAATATTGCCCGTATTCAATTGTGCCTGCATACCATTCAGCAATTTGTTTAACTGCTGCATCTGCCCTTCATAAATATGACGGGAGCCTAATTGCTGAATAATAGTATAGTAATCAGTCCTCAACTGGTAACGAAGGTTTCTTAGAACATCCTGAAGCTGTAACTCGCTTAACCTGGCATTGGTGCTGGCAAGGGTAATCAGTTTATTTCTTTTACCGGCAGTTTTAATAAGTTGCTGAACCTGGATATAATATTGTCCATTATACGAGCCATCGGCATTTTTGCCATACGGAAAAAATTTACCATTGGCTGCAATCACCTGGTCTGTATTCAATACCGGGTTGTCCCATAATCTCGCTTGTTGTATTAACGCTTTTTGTGCGTCAACATTATAATGAGCAGCCAGCAAAACCAGGTTACTGTCCATGAATAATTTCTCTGCCTGTTGCAGGCTCATCGAAAGGGTATCCGTGGTCTTGTCTTGAGCCTGTGCATTAACAACAGTTATCGTTAATAAGCATACCATCAATAGCTTTCCAGCGGAAAGGGTATTATGCCACACGGTCATAATGAAATATTTTAAAGAAGTAAAAACGGTGTATAATCCTGCTATGCGAAGTTACCCGGATATTTGGGTGGCGGTGGATTAATTTCTTTACAAAACTGGTAATGAGAATGTTCATCCAATGGAAATTCAAATTCCAAAGAGGCAGGAAGGGCAATTGTTTCCGTGTAAACGGTTGAGGTCTCATACAATTTCACATTCAAGTGCTTCTGAAGCTGGGCCTGTTTTTGTTCTTTATGGGATGACTCGGGAAATGTATTTGAATGGCCGAGTACTACTTCAGTAAGGTACTCTGAGATCGTATTCAGATCATTAAATTCAGAAAAATTGGCTGAGGCAATAGGTGTAAAATCAATGGAATCAACACTCAGATTCAATACCTGGAGCGACATAATCCATAAAAAAATAAACCGGGTGATATGTAAAAAATGTTGCCTCACAATATAATTCGAATGCAAAATAAAGCCATCTGTTTATTAAAGCTTTGTTAATGCACCCCTTTTATGTTTTTTTAATAAAAAGCCTGCAGTGGATGCTGCAGGCTTTTTTATGAATAGGATGCTTTATTATTTATCCTTGGTCTTTCCCAAAGCCCTGTTCTTTGCAAAATCCACCAAAATGGGCGCTGCTACAAAGATAGAAGAATAGGTACCGGTAATCACACCAATCAACATCGCAAAGGCAAAGCCCCTGGTTACTTCACCGCCAAAGATGAAGAGGATGAGGATGGTTAAGAACACGGTAAGTGAAGTCATAATGGTACGACTCAGGGTTTCGTTGATCGCCCGGTTGATGACGGCTCCATTATCCGCGCCTTTCATCAATCCGCTGTCTTCCCTGATACGGTCATATACGATCACCGTATCGTTCATTGAAAAACCAATTACGGTTAACACAGCCGCAATAAAGTGCTGGTCTATCTCTAACGGGAACGGAACAATCTTACGGGCATAACTGAATACGATCAAGGTTACCAATACATCGTGCAACAAAGAAACAATGGTACCCAATGAATACCTCCAGTCGCGGAAACGGATGAAGATATACAGACAGATAATGATCATCGCAAAGATGGTCGCTTTCTGAGCGCCCGTTTTCAGGTCATCGGATATTGTTGGCAATACCGTTTGTGAACTCTGTTTATAATTCTTTTCGAAATCGGTGAAGTTGATGTTCTGCGGTAAATGATTCTTCAGGCCCGCAAATAATTTCTGTTCAACCAGCGAATCCACATTGTTGCCGGTTTCATGGATCTTGTAAGAAGTAGTGATGTTCACCTGGTTCTTAACATCCACGGTTTTAATGATCACCGCTTCACCGAATTCTTTTTTCAGTTCATCACGGATTTCATCCGGACTAACCGCTTTATCAAACTTAACGGTATAGCTACGACCACCTGAGAATTCGACACCTTCATCAAAGCCATTGAAATAAGTACTTACACCCAGAACAAGAATAATGGCAGATAATACATATGCATATTTCCTGTACTCGATGAATTTAAATGAAGCGTGTTTGAATATCTTTTTAGAGATCCCTGTAAAGTATTCGAAGTGACGGTTTTTATTCATGTACCAGTCTGTGATCAGCCTTGAAACAAGGATACCGCAGAACAGGGATAAAAGGATACCGATGATTTGGGTAGTAGCGAAACCCAGTACAGGGCCCAATCCAAAATAAGCAAGGATGATGGCTGTTAAAAGAGTAGTAACGTGTGCATCCAATACAGGAGACAGTGAACGTTTATAACCATCATTAACCGCATTCTGGTAGCTCTTGCCTTTGGTCAGTTCTTCTTTTATACGTTCGAAGATGATTACGTTCGTATCCACCGCTAAACCTACGGTTAACACCAAGCCTGCAATACCCGGTGCTGTAAGCGTAAAGCCGAGTGCGCTCAGAATCCCAATGGTAAACAAGAGGTTAAGGATCAGGGCAATGTTAGCAACCCATCCGCCGGTATTAAAGTATAACAGCATCAAAGCGAAAATCACCACGAAAGCGATCAGGAATGACATGGCACCGCCTGTTACAGATGCTTTACCCAGCGTTGGCCCAACTTGTTGTTCCTGAACAATTTTGGCAGGAGCCGGTAGTTTGCCACTTTCAAGGATCTCTGCAAGGTCTTGTGCTTCTTTAATAGTGTAGCTTCCGGATATCTGCGAATTACCGGTAGTAATGGGTTCGTTAACATTCGGGGCAGAGTACACAAAATTATCCAACACAACGGCTACGGGCTTTCCAACATTACGGGCCGTCATTTTAGCCCATGCATTGGTGCCGGCTTTGTCCATATTCATTTTGATCGCAATGCGGCCACGCTCATCATAATCCTGGGAAGCACTGATACCTTCGCCACCCAGTTCAGCCTGGCCATTATCAAGCGTCTTGATCGCATACAACATCAAAATATCTTTCAGCTTGGGATCATTCAATTCTGCTTTACCATACATGAATACCAGGTTAGCAGGGAATTTGCTTTTCACAAAATCCATACGCAGGTAATCATTTAAAGTACCGGTATCTTTTGAAGGAATATATCCTACTGCGGCCGGATAAACTACCTTACCATCTGTTCCCTGATACGGTTGTGTAAACTGGATCAAACGGGCAATAGGATTCAGGTTCGCTTTGATCTTCGCAGAATCAACTTTCGCAGATCCTTTGGCAGCATTACCAGTGAGATTAGAAATGGTAGCGGTTTTAGCAGTATCAGCTGCTTTAGAACCCACTGCCGCTGCTATTTTTGATTTTAATTTGGAAAGGGTTGTATCCGTTGTTACAGCCGCTTTTTTTGCGGTATCAGCAGGCGTAACACCATTCAGGTATTCCTGTACTGCTTTATCAGCGGCCACAATACCATTTTGCAGTTCTTTGTTTTCAAATGTATAGACTTCAAAGAATTGTAAGTTAGCGGTAGACTGTAAGAAAGCACGTACCCTTTCTTTATCGGTTACACCTGCCAGCTCAATACTGATAATGCCTTTGGCAGGATCGGGGTTGATATTGGGAGATGCCACGCCAAAACGGTCAATACGTGTACGGAGGATCCGATAAGTGGTATTGAAGGCAATATTCGCCTGATCTTTCAGGTAAGTGGCCACCGCATCATTGCTTGCATCAAATTTCACTTTACCATTACTGCGTGCAGCAAAAAAAGATGCCAGTTTTGCATTCGGGTTCACTTTACCTAATTCCTCACGGAATAAAGTAATCAGGTCTGCGCCACTATTGGCTTTTCGGGCAACAGCCTGGTCAAGCGCTTTATTAAACTGTACATCTTTGGTATAGTTAGCCAATGATTTCAATAAACCATCGAGGCCTACTTCCATCGTTACACTCATACCCCCCTGCAGGTCCAGACCCAGCATCAGTTCTTTCTCTTTCGCATCGCGGTAAGTAGTCAGTCCTAAAGCCAGTTTGGTGTCTTTGGTACTGTCGAGCAAGCGTTTCAACCTTTCCTTTTTCAGGTCAGCCAGGCTATCTGCATACGCAGCCTGTAATTCTTTATTACCCGCGTATTTTGCTTCAGGAGTGGGAAACCTTTTCAACCATTCTGTGGCCTTTTTATCCATTTCTCCTTCATGGCTCTTCACAAACCAGGTAAAGGATAATTGATACAGGCAGATAAGTATCAAAGCAATCGCAAAAAATCGCACTAAACCTTTCAGTTGCATATTAGTAACGGTTTATTTTTTTTAGAGCGGCAAAGATAGGGGAATGGGAATGAAATCCGCTATCTGCGCCTGAGATTGGTTTTTTGACCCCGGCTTATGTTTTTCCACCTTAGTATAGGGCGTTTTAGAGGGTAGGGTTACTCGTTAAAAATAGATTTTCAGGGAGGGTAGCCTACCAAAAAAATACCGGAACCAACATATTGTTCCGGCATTTTCCTTGCATTACTACTATGCCTATTTAACATCTGTCAAGGTTACATCAAAAAATAAAGGACTATTGGGTGCAATGGTGTTTCCGGATCCTGTACAACCGTAAGCCAGGGCAGAGGGGATCACCATTTTAATGCGGCCGCCTTTTTTAATCAAAGGGATACCGATTTTCCAACCATCAATCACACCGGAAAGTTGAAAAGTTACCGGGTTAGCCGCCGCGTCAAATGTTGCGCCGTTTAACAGTTTGCCGGTATATACTGTTGAAATGGTGGAACTCAGTGTTGGTGCAGGGGCTGAGCCGGGAAGTACAATTTCATATAAGATACCGCTTGGGTCTTCTTTATAATTAATACCATTTGTAGAACAATACGCTACCATAGCCGTTTTTTCAGAAGCTACGGTTGCGGGTTGGCAACCACTATCCGTTTTACCACAGGCATTCAACAATAACCCTGAACCCATAAGCAGAAATACCAATAATTTTCTCATGAACGTTTTTTTTAATAGACTTGATTTTATCAATTAAGGCTGCATCTCCTCCTTTTTTAGGGCATTTTTTTTAGCCGCCAGTAATTCCAGGTAGCGTTGTTCCTGCATTTCCCACCTGAATTTCCGGTAAATAAATGCCATAAACAGGGAGAGCCCCATAATGGCCAGTAATAAAACCAGGTAATTCAACTTTGCATTGGCCTCCATATTAGCCCGCTCGTACCAACCACTTTCCATCGCTGCTATCACACAAATTCCGATGGCAAAACCCGATGATAACCCAATCATAAACGGGCGGGAACTGGTTTTTTCCTTTTCCCTGTTTTCTGCCCAGTAGGCCAGAAAGGTCTCGTTATCATTCGGCGCCATGGCGCAAAAGTAATTCTTCCTGTATAAAATCGCTTTATGGAATAACCATAGGGTAGTGGTTTTAACTGCTTTCAACCCAAAAGCGTAACTTTTAATAGATTGCATTTCTATCTGTAAACCCGCCTGCCATGCATCTGATAAAAAAATATGGTATTCTTTTGTTTGGCATCGTGCTGTTGTCCCATCTTTTTTTTATGTATAATGAAAACACAGCGCTCAGGATTTTTTCCAAGCTATGGTTGCTTCCCATACTGGTTTGCTGTTTATATGCTTCTGCAGAAAAAGCGGGGCGGGATATCAACCTGCCTGCATTTGCCGGACTGTTTTTTGCCTATTTCGGCGATGCGTTATTGACCCAGAACGGCAATCTGTATTTTTTATTGGGGATGGTGGCTTTTATCGGCACACATATAAGTAACAGCATTTATTTTCTGCAACTGCAACCCATGAGTTTTGTCAAGAACAATGCTGCATTAATAGCCGGTTTTGTACTGGTTCTTGTTTCGGGTGCAGTGATGGGTATGCTAGGCAATACACTGGGTGGTTTTAGAGAACCCATTATTTTATACATGGTCATCATCTGTTGTATGGCTGTTTTTGCCACAAACACATTCAACCATCCTGTATTAAAACACCTCGCCATCCGCTATTTTATTCCCGGTGCCGGTTTATTTGTGTTATCGGATGCTTTACTCGCA
Source organism: uncultured Sediminibacterium sp. (assembly GCA_964519475.1). Classification (GTDB taxonomy): domain Bacteria; phylum Bacteroidota; class Bacteroidia; order Chitinophagales; family Chitinophagaceae; genus Sediminibacterium. The sequence continues at coordinate 11,123 of CAZFKE010000005.1, read as the reverse complement.
CTCAATAAATTTTATTACCAGAAACCTTTACTGGATATTGCCGTAATGTTTACCTATGGTCTTGCCCAATGCCTGCTGGTAAAGGGTTTTAGCCGCAGAGCAGCCCATTGCTAATAGTACATACACAAACCAGTATGAATTGTAAAAGAAACGGGGTAATTTGTAGTTAACAATTATGGAAGCATTCCTGTACAAAAGAACACTCCTTATTTTCTGGATCATTTTATTGATCCATTGTATGTTCCAGTATTTTCAGCTTCCTTATGTGGCGGTTACCAAACCTATGCTGGTTCCTCTTTTATTATTGCATCTTCTACTTCACGATAATAATATCGGCAGGCCTGCGGGCAAATTCATTTTTTATATCGGGCTGATGCTGGCTTTCCTGGGAGATGTACAATTGATCATTATCAATGATACCTTTTTTCTCGGCGGGATGATTGCATTTCTTTTCGTGAACCTTTTTTACAGTTATTCATTTTTGTCATTGGCTCAATTTCGCATGCGAAAAGTATTGCCTGTGCTGGCTACGCTGATACTGCTTATTTTTTTGGGGGAATGGCTGATGGGTTATATCGAAGAAAAACTGGGCGATTATAAAATCCCGGTTATTGCCTATATGGTGGCTATTGCTATTACCACTATGACAGCTGTGAATGTAGCAGCTGATGAAAAATACAGGGAAGTGGCTAAGCAATATTTTATTCCCGCCGTGGTCATTTTCCTGCTGGAAAATGCATTGGTTGCACTGAATAAATTTCACTGGAACCGCGACAAGGATGTTTTTGTTTTGGTAATGCTAACATACGGCTGGGCACAATATCTTTTTGTAAAAGGCATTCTCAAAGCATACCTGCCTGTGAATTCATTTTAATTTCCCGATATACGAAACACGCGAAAAAAAATCCCCGCTATGTTGCCATAACGGGGATCGTATCGTTTGTCAATCATTGATTGACGGGATTGATTAATATCCACCCATGCCACCCATATCAGGCGCACCATGTGCATGAGGCGCTTCTGCTTTTGGCTTATCAGCAATCACACATTCTGTGGTTAACAGCATAGCTGCGATAGACGCTGCATTTTGCAATGATACACGGGTAAATTTGGTAGGATCAATAACACCTTATTTGAACATGTTCTCATACACTTCTGTACGGGCATTGAAACCAAAATCAGCCTTTCCTTCTTTTACTTTCTGAACTACAATCGAACCTTCAATACCGCTATTGATCACGATCTGGCGTAAAGGCTCTTCAATTGCTCTTTTTACGATCTGAATACCGGTAGTTTCATCTTCGTTGGCACCTTTCAGTTTTTCCAGGTTTTCTACGGCGCGGATATAAGCAACACCACCACCGGGAACGATTCCTTCTTCAACAGCCGCCCTTGTTGCGTGCAGTGCATCGTCAACACGGTCTTTCTTTTCTTTCATTTCAACTTCTGTGGCAGCGCCTACGTACAATACAGCTACACCACCGCTTAATTTAGCGAGACGCTCCTGTAATTTTTCGCGGTCATAATCAGAAGTGGTATTCTCTATCTGTGCTTTAATCTGGTTAACACGTGCAACGATATCTGTTTTCTTGCCTTTACCACCTACCACGATGGTATTGTCTTTATCGATCGTTACAGAAGCCGCAGAACCTAAATAAGTCAGGTCAGCGCTTTCCAGTTTGAAACCCTGTTCTTCGCTAACAACGATACCGGCAGTTAAGATAGCGATATCAGTGAGCATTTCTTTTCTGCGGTCGCCAAAGCCAGGAGCTTTAACAGCAGCCACTTTCAGCGTACCACGCAATTTGTTTACCACCAGTGTTGCCAGTGCTTCGCCTTCCAGGTCTTCAGCAATGATCAATAATGGACGGCCGCTTTGCGCCACTTTCTCCAGTATATGGAGGATATCTTTCATAGCGCTGATCTTCTTATCGTAGATCAGGATATATGGGTTCTGCAGTTCCACTTCCATTTTTTCGCTGTTGGTAACGAAATAGGGAGAGATATAACCACGGTCAAATTGCATGCCTTCTACCACATCAACAGTGGTATCGGTTCCTTTGGCTTCTTCTACAGTGATCACACCTTCTTTACCAACTTTAGACATGGCTGTGGCAATCAATTTACCAATTTCGCTGTCGCTGTTGGCGGAGATTGTAGCTACCTGCTCAATTTTTTTAGAATCGTTACCAACGGTTTGTGATTGTGCTTTCAGGCTATCAATCACTTTGGCAACGGCTTTATCAATACCGCGTTTCAGATCCATTGGGTTGGCACCGGCAGCTACGTTCTTTAAACCTTCGCTGATAATGCTTTGTGCTAAAACAGTGGCAGTAGTGGTACCATCACCGGCAATATCCGCGGTTTTAGAAGCCACTTCTTTCACCATCTGTGCACCCATGTTCTCGATAGGGTCTTCCAGCTCAATTTCTTTGGCAACGGTAACACCATCTTTGGTTACCTGTGGTGCGCCGAATTTCTTTTCAATAACCACGTTACGGCCTTTAGGTCCTAGGGTTACTTTTACTGCGTTGGCTAAGATATCAACGCCTTTTTTCATTTTATTCCTTGCTTCGATATCGAAGAAAATCTGTTTTGACATAAATAGAATTTTGAAATTTTGGAATTGGGAAATTTTGAAATTTGATTACTTATTCAGTAACAAATAAAACTTACTGAGGAGCTTTCATCAGGATATCCGATGTCCTCATAATAAGGTAGTCTTCTCCTTCAACACTAATTTCAGTTCCGGCATATTTACCATAAAGAACTACATCACCAACTTTTTGTTTTACGGGGATCAGACTTCCTGTCTGTTCTGCGTGTTTGCCTGGTCCAGCAGCAACTACAGTTCCTTTTTGTGGTTTTTCTTTAGCTGTATCAGGAATAATGATACCGCCAGCAGTTTTTTCTTCCGCTGCGGCTGGTTTAATAAGAACTCTGTCATCATAGAGTTCAAAATTTACCTTTTTTGCCATGGTTATAGGTTTTTAATTGATTGAGTTAATAATGTATCTGGCTATCTACGATTATTATGCCATAAGGGAGAATCAGGTCAAATTTTCAGAAACCGGGCCAAACCCAACCGATAGCAAGCATAGACTGTCAGAAAGGACGCAAAGATGGGGGAAGTTTTTGAATTGGTGGTGTCAAAATTGCATAAGGTAACCTGTTTTTATCTATCTGCAAATCAATCTGAACAACTTCTTTTACCGTAAATTGGGCAAACCTGATAGATGAAAACCTTGATCCTTTTAGCCTTAATGGCAAGCTTATATGCTTTTTCCTGTAAAAGCGTTTCGAAACCTTTGGTAGATAAAACTTTTACCGATAACCTGATTACCCGTCCGGACAGCGCCTCACTTGAAAAAACAGCCAACGCAGATCTTTTGTTCTGGAAACAGCGTGCCGAAGCCGACCCCGGAGCCTATACAGCTTTATCGAGATACGCAGGCGGCTTAATATTCCGTTTTCACCTCTATGGGCAAATGAATGATCTTCTGGCAGCAGATTCGATCCTGTCTAAACTTGACAAAGAAAACGGGGGCAAAGAGGCCGGTATCTTACGTTCACTGGCATCACTTAACATTACCCGTCACCGCTTTAGAGAAGCGGACAGCCTTGTACAGAAAGCACTCTTCATCGGATCTGAGAAATACGCATCCACCTTGTTGTATTTTGATACACAATTTGAACTCGGGCATTATATCCCTGCTTTTACAGCCTTGAAGACCTGTGCAGCCAGTAATGAATATGGCTATTTTTTCAGGCTGTCAAAATGGAAACATTTACAAGGTGAAACAGACAGCGCGGTTTTTTATATGCAGAAAGCTGCCGATTGGGCAGGTAACAGCGTTTTTCTGAAGCAGACGGCTCTGTCCAATATGGCCGATCTGTATATGCATGAAGGCCAATTAAAGAAAGCTGCTTCTCTTTATATGCAAAACCTGAAAGCCAATACATCAGACCATCATAGCTTGCTGGGATTAGGCCGTATTGCTTTAATGAATGACAATGACCCGGTAATGGCTGAAAAAATATTCCGTTTTATCGCCACCAAAAACCAGTTACCCGACCCTTTGTATAACCTTGAGTGGGTGTCAGAGCAATCAGGTGATAGTGTATCGCAAAAAAAATACGCACAATTGTTTGCTGAGAAAGCAACTGATCCGATCTATGGCGGGATGTATAACAAATACCTGGTAGAATTATACACGGGTATCCTGTCCGCCCCGGATAAGGCATTAGCTATTGCCGACCAGGAGATCCATAATCGCAGCACGCCACAAACCTGGGCATGGCTGGTTTGGTGCTTACATAGAACGCATCAGGATAATAAGGCCCTTGCAGTATTCAAAGCACAGGTTTCAGGCAAACCCCTGGAGGCATTGGAATTGTACTGGATGGGGAGGATGATGAAGGATTTGGGAAAAACTTATAATGCAGGCGAATTTTTTAAAGCAGCTGATAAGAACCGTTTTGATCTTTCTCCCCTTAAACAAAAAGACCTGTTAGCTCAGTTGTAAGTATTTCAATAGGGAAGAACAAAGCCAAAAAATGAGCCTCATTGCAGACGCTCTTTTTTTGGCTTTGTATTAGCGATAAAATCTAATCTGATCAAAAGACGTTGCTTTTTAAATAAAAAATATTCTTTGAATTGTCCAGAAAGCAGCGATGGAGGCAATAATGATGGACAACGGAATTACGATACGGGAACGATAAAAGGATTTTGTTGCAAACCATTTAGCCAGTAAAAACCAGGCTGCCAGAATAATTGTTAACTGTCCGAGTTCCACACCTACATTAAACATAACGAGGGAAATGAAATAAGCATTACGCGGCAAACCCATTTCTGCCAATGCGCCTGCAAAACCCAGTCCGTGAACCAGTCCGAATAAGAACACGATACCGATCCTTGACGGTTTTAATCTTGGGGAAAAAATATTTTCCAATGCAACATATAGGATTGACAATGCGATGAGGGGTTCAATGATCCTGGGAGAAGGATTGATGATATTATAAGCAGCCAGGCACAAAGTAACAGAATGCGCCACAGTAAATGCCGTTGATTGGAGGATGATCGGTTTCAGTTTCGGACTCAGCAGGAAGAGGCTCAGCACAAAAAGAATATGGTCAAAACCCAATGGCAGGATATGTTTGAACCCAAGAACCAGGTAGATCATAGCAGCATCGCCCTGGCTCACATTATCCAGCTCCTGCACAACTACATGTGCAGAAGCGGGAATGGTTATTGACAAAGCCAGTAATATACATCCTGTGGAAAATCTAACTGTATTTTTTGAAAGCATCATAATAGGTATTGCAAAATACAGTAAGTGGGTCTAAAAGAATACAGCGAATTTAATTCTTGCAAAGAAAGGACTACCCGGCGTAAAATTCAATTCTGTTACGGGGGCAGGCTCATTAAATAACCTTGATTCTGTTGCAAACTGAGCCTCATTCCATTTGGTATTGAACAGGTTTTCCATCGCAAGCCCTATTTCATATTTCGGTTTTGTATAGTTAATGGAAGCATCTGTTATAAAATAACCTTTAGCAACAATTGAATTGTCTTCATTAGCCGGGCGGTTCTTTATATAACGATACGTAAGGCTTCCGTTAAACCCGTATTTTGTTTTATAGAAAATGCCACCGGTGCTGCTGGCAGTGGGAGCGAGAGGTATATAATTCTGTCCTTTGGGTTGACCTACAGATCTTGGATTGGTCAGGTTCAGGTTGGCATTCACAAAAAGATGATTCGCTAATTGATAACGTGCAATCACATCAATCCCTTCACGTCTTGTTTTACCGCTGGGTTCAATATTGCCATCATCGCCCACATACACAAATTCCTGGTCAAGGTATAAATACCAGGCCGCTACATTCAGCAATAGTCTGGGGGTGGGTTTGATAATAAACCCAATATCTCCTCCATACGCGGCAGGCAGAATTTCCTGGCCCTTATTGGCAACCACCACCCTTGTATCGTTTGAATGAAAGCCCTTGCCGGCTTTTACATACAATTGAAGATCGCGGTTAACCGTATATTGGATATTCAGTTTCGGGCTAATGATTGATTTGCCTTGTGAAGGATCCTGTAGCGTTGATAATTTATCTATATAAGTAAAATGCAGGTAATCGAAACGGATACCGCCATCAATTAACCATTTGCCGATGGTTGCCTGTTGCTGTATAAAAGCAAAAGCATTGGCTTCATGAATATCCCCCAGTTTAACATTATCGAGGAACTGTCTTTTCACAACATGTGCCAGTTGACTGTTATCCGTTGCATCATAACGGATACCGGTACCATAGGTTGACCGTAATTTCCAGTTGTTAAGGATATGGGTTTGATTGAAGGTGGAATTGAAGCCATACACATTGCGTGTTTCGGCCTGGTTGATCTCGTCTCCATTAACAGGATCATTCAGAAAAAAACTAAAATTGGAATAGAGATTGAATTTGTAGCGGCTGAAATACAACTGGTTATCCCAATAGGCCTTGTCATTGAAACGATGGGAGAGTTGAAGGTTGGTATTGTATCTTTCTGTATTACCACCTTCTGTGGGATCAACAGAGCCAAAACGGCCGATCATGCTGCTTTCTACTGCTCTTTCCGGAATCTGGCCGGATGCATCCCATTTACTTTTAAAAGCAGATAAAGAACCGGTGAACTGTGTACGATCGCTTAGCGCCAGATTATATTTTCCAAAAACATTGAAACGTGAAAAATTTTGTGGGTTAATGGTTGGGCCATTCGTTCTATAAAACTCGCCCGCTATATACGCGCTTTGCTTATCCTTGTTTTTCTTCAACAGATCAAACATTGCTAATGTGCGGAACGTATTGAAACGGCCGGCCTCCACTTGTACACGGCTGTCTGTTATGGAACGGTAGGTGCCAAAAGAAACATACCCCGCCGTATTCAGGTTGCCGTGCTGTGTATAATAAGGCCCGGCGCCAAAATCAATATTGTTAATGGTTTCAGGAATAATAAAGTGTGCATCTGCGTAGCCCTGGCCATGGGCATGTGATACCATATTCACGGGTAATCCGTCCACACTTACCTGCACATCGGTTCCATGATCGCAATCAAACCCGCGCAAAAAGATCTGCTCCGCTTTTCCGCCACCGGCATGCTGCGCAACAAACAGACCCGGCACCACACGCATCAGTTCCTGTGTATTTCGAACCGGCTTCAGGTCAAGATCTATTTTTGCGAGGGTATTGAATTTAGACCCGGTATTGCTTTGCTGAACAACTACATCTTTTAAATTGATAATATCCGGCTGCAACGCAATTTTTAATTCTGTGAGATTATCTATGTTAACGGTTGCGGCTTTATAACCCACATAAACAATATTGATTGATTTACCGCTCTCACTAACCTGAATAGAAAAATGGCCATACTGGTCAGTGAGTGTACCCTGTGCTTCTGTAGAAATAACGGTTACCGACGCAGCTTCAATTGGCTGGCGGCTAACCGCGTCAATTACTTTTCCGGTTATTATTTGTTGGGCTTGTGTTGAAGAAAATATAATAAGTAGTAGGCCAATGGTAATTGGCTTAATTAAGAAGATCCATTTCATTTTTACCCTGTTTATAATTCAATAAATATTGGGTGTTGTACAACCCATCGCTAATGCGATAAGATGTAAACAATCAGAATGATGAAAACGGTTGCATCGGTTTTGATCACTTGATCAACTAAAGACACAACAGAGATTGTATAATAAATGAAAGGATCAGATCCTGGGAGGTGGATAATCAGCGAAAGAAAAAGAATGAGTATAATTCAGACCGGGTCTGGCATAATGCTGCAGCAAAGAGGGCCAGAAGCAAACGATCAAATCACTATTACTCAACAGATGTTCTTCCAGGCTGGTTACTGATTTACCGGGAATATTTGATTTGGGTATATCCGTTTTTTTAGCGGCATTCAAAGCTTCCACATGCACATGGTATTTACCATTTTCATAGTGAACGGTAGACACATGTTTTGAATACCAGAAGATATGAGCAGCAGCATCGCTTACATACGGCAATACCGGCCTAAGCAGGTTGGTGGCGTAGGTAACCAGAAGCAGGTAAAGGATGGCTGTTTTCATATTGTTTCGTAAGCAAAATTAGCTTTACAGGTTAAATAACGTGGTTACATTAGATATACGGCAGATTACTCATTCTGGTTCTTACCTTATCACAATAAAAAAGCCGTTCGGTAAGGGAACGGCTTTTAAATAAACTACTTACTATCCTACCATGGTGATGCCAGGTAAGGGAAAGCTGTTAAGAATGCTTTGTCGTTTGCATTTACTTTATCAGAAGTTAATGTTGGGTTAGAAGTACCTGCTGAGCCACCAAAAATAAGGAGCAATTCGGTATCAATCACGTCGTCACCTAATGCCCTTCCGGTTAATACATTGGTGCCGTCAAAAAACGTAGTGGTACCGGTAGTAGAAACAGTTAATACATCAGTAGCCAGAACACCGGTAAAAGCAGAAGCGGTTAGGCCGAGTGCATTTGTGGTATAACCAGGATTTAATGCCAACAAACGTGCCTGGAATTTTGACTGGAAAGCAGCACCCATCGCAGAAGGGATAGCGGTATTAAAAACATCTTTGTCTGCACCCAAGTTGAATACGGTATTGATAGCAGGTCGGGCCATCTGGTCTTCCGTTTGATAAGTGATGCCGGCAAACAGGTTTACCTTTGTGGTATCTGAACTTTTTGAACAGGCGCTTAACAGTACCATTACAGCAAGGATCAGTGAGGTTGATTTGATGGTGTTATTATATTTTTTCATGATCATTTTTTTATAGATTAATCGATTAATTAAATTTTTCTTTTGGCTTCAGCCCAAACATTTACTTTGCCATTGGTAGCGCCTAATAGCGTTTTAGGGAATTCCAATACAATGCTCATTACGTTAGTTCCTTTGAATGAGTCATTACCCGGGTTATTGAATCCGGTAGCAGTACCTGCGAGAATCTTTTTAAATTGGTCAAGGTCAAAGAAAAACGGATCATCCCTTGGTCCGGCAAATGCCATAAAATTGTTTGAAGTGGCAATGATTGGAGCACTGGCACCATAAGGAGTAACGCCTACGCTTACAGTAGCTGTACCTTCCACCACACTTTTCGATCCGGTCATTGATGGTTTAACAGGACCATATACATACATGGTACCGTTGTTAAATACACACTGTACTACCAGGTCTTCAACATTGTCAGCATTGTTATCAATGTTCAGTTCGATCATGGTATTGTTATCAAATGCAGCTGCACCGGTTGCGCTGGGTGATAACAGGCCCTGGGTATTGATCACAAATGCCATGTTCGCAGTGTTCTGTCCCTGGAACGCATAAACATCTGTAATGTCTGTTGTTTTACCGGTTACAGCAGGTGTATCGGCATGGTCGGCGGCAAATACAATACCTGCAGCCACGATGCCCAAGCCAAGTATTGCCAAAACGATTTTTTTTGTTTTCATAAAATGAGTCTTTAATAAAGTTTAAATAAGGTTTACAAGGGTTAGTTACGGGAGCAATTGCTATGTGGATTTTTTAAAAGACGATTTTTTGGATTTGTTTTTTTCTTTCAAAAAAAACAGATTAGCCAAAAACCAATGCAACATATCTTTCGTATATCAGTTCCGGAAACCTAAAATAAATAAAAGCACCCGTTTTATTACCAAATCCTATATCTATGGTCTTTTATAAAAAGACCGTAACAATCAGATACTGATTGTGAAAAACCAAAAGAAGCTTTAAGCAAGGTTGTATCAAGGTTGAGACCCGTTCGTTCCCGAACGGGTATTTTCATTTTGACCGGGGCTGTTTATACAATATATTTGCGGCTCCCAAATAAGTTCTTACCAGATGATAAGCAGAAGAAATATACGTGTGAAAGTGATGCAGCTACTTTATATGATAGAAGCTGCTGATAACCTGGTTGCCTTTAAAAAGCCCGTTGAAGAGCTGCAGAAACAGCTCGACAGAAGCCGCGAACTATTCGTTTACCTGCTTTATTTCCTTACAGAAGTGGCCCGGTATGCCGAAACCAGTGCTCAGAAAAGGGCATCCCGCAACCTGCCTTCGCAAGACGATCTGAATGTGAATACCAAGATCGCGGGTAATGAGTTCCTATGGCAGATACTCGAAAGCCCTTCTTTTCAGAAAGCGCTGGAGCTGGACAAACCACACCTGCTTATTGAAAAAGAACTGGTAAAGAAGATCTATACCGATCTGACCGAAACCGAGAAATACAAGGAATATATTTCCCTGCAGGGCAGGGATAAAGCAAGGGAGAAGGAAATCATCAAACTCATATTTACGCAGTTAATGCTTCCCAATGAATCATTTATCAACCATCTGGAAGAATTATTTAATAATTGGGATGATGATGCAGATATGATGGATCAGTTGATGCTGAACTATATACAGAAACCCGCCGGTTATAACCTGCAGGAAATGCTGAGTGCTGAAAAATGGGATTTTGCCAAAACCCTGCTCAGCACCACTTTAGAGAAAAAAGAATATTGTGCAGAACTGATCAAACCCAAATTGAAGAACTGGGATGCTGAACGTATTGCCGTACTGGATATGGTATTGATGCGCATGGGCGTTTGCGAGTTATTATATTTCGAGACCATTCCTACCAAAGTAACCATCAATGAATATATAGACCTGGCCAAAGATTACAGTACTCCGCAAAGCGGTCAGTTTGTAAACGGGATCCTGGATAATATTCACAAGGAAATGATGGAATCGGGCAAGATAAAGAAGGTGAATTTTAAGCATAAAGCATAATGGGCGAACGCTTATCTTTACAGCGTTTTAAAAGCTGCGGTTAGCAGTTTCCCTAAACAGGAAATCAATCATTTACATAAAATCAATCGAAATGTTGCAATTGAATGCTATTTTATTACAAGCTGCCCCGGGTGGGGGAGGAATGGTACAGTTATTATTGATGGGAGGTATTATTGTGGTTTTCTGGTTATTCATGATTCGTCCGCAGGCAAAAAAGGCCAAAGAGCAGAAGAAATTTGTAGACAATATGCAGAAAGGCGATAAAGTGGTAACCATCGCCGGTATTCATGGAACGATCAATAAGATCAATGAAGAC
>CAZFKE010000004.1:208383-280862 GCA_964519475.1 uncultured Sediminibacterium sp. | reverse complement strand
GATAGTTTAGCTTATGCCCTTTATAATTTTTTAAATTCTATTTTTAAACAGGCTCTATATATAAAATAAAAATTTACCTCTTGTATTTACAAAATTTGTTATGTAGATTTATGTCTCCTCCCACATTTTTACTTCTAATGTAACCCCCAGCATTGGAGCATTCATTTATTATTAAACTCCATTCTCGCATGAAAAGTATAATAGCTTTCCTTGCAATGATACTCCTTAGTATCATTAACTGCTCTGGCCAAGAAACACCTATTGTATGTAAGTATTCTGCTTGGCCCGCTGGTGTTACAGACAACAACGTAACTTTGAAAGGCAGTCAGGCAGTCACCATTATTCTTACAGAAATTGAAGAAAATGAGGTTAAAATTTTTTTAGAGAACTCGCTGTACGAAGGTCAATTCGCCGGAAATAAAGTATCAAATACAAAATTTTCAGCTCTTAGCGCTATTCCCAATGTGATCTCGTATAACGCAACTACGAAAATTTTAAAAATTACGCTTAGACCTGACTTGTTGAACATCACAAATGATGATTTCATAAAATTGTCATTAAATGTTGGAGTAGATACAACTAAACGTAGAACAATTAATATAACGAGAGATTCAGAAACAAGTATTCTTGCGGAGAATACATTAAATCCAGAATGCCTAAGAGTGTATAAAAGTAATGTCCTCGATAATCTATATATAAAATTTGACATAGGCTTTAAAAACAAAAGTGATCGCTATTCCGTTCACATTTTCTTTGATCAATTTGGCAACTATTTGTTTGGCTCAAAACCAGCAGGTATAGAAAGAAAATATCATTATGTCATTCATGTACTTTACTCAATAAGTGATTCAACCATATATCATTTTACTGTTGAAACTACTGGAGGGACTTTAAGCGATAATATGTCAATTTATAATGCCGCCACTGATCCAGTAAAGCCAACAACAAATAGCAATACGGTAAAAGGTAAAAACTTTTCATCAGCGTCACTTAATTGTCAAGGTTTAGTAGATGAAGAGTTCAACATATTTCCCACATCTGATAATTTAACATTTGATTTAAAGGTTATACCAAAAGAAAATGGCAAAATTAAGCCTGTGATTAAAATCCAAACGTATGTAATTACTAAAACACCATTCTATTACGGCGCGTTTACCGCAGGGCTTTTTGGCACGTTTCTTTCAAACCCTACATTTCAATTAACAACGCTTCCAAACGGCACTACGCCTCCAACACAAACTGTTAAGATAACTGATGAGGGAGCAAGCGTAAATGCAACTTTTATGTACACCATTTATTTTTCCTTGTATAATGTCATATTTCCGCATTCAGAGCTTGGTAATGATAATAGCTATAGATATAATTCGTGGGGTAGAAGCTATCTTGATGATGAAAAAAATATTTTTAGAAAAATCTATCCGGCCATTGGGATTGGGCTCAATGGTAGCGTTCTAACGAATTGGTATGTTGGATTTAATATTGAACCAATGAAAGGCTTTGGAATTTTTGTGGGGCAAAATATCCGTAAGGTTTCCACTTTTGATATGCCAAATTTTACAATGGGTACCTCAACTGTTACTCAAGACCAATTTAACTTTTATCAGAATTCGAAATTGAAAAGTGGGTGGGCACTTGGCATAACATTAGATTTATCAATTTTGTCAAAACTTACAAGCGGTGCAAATCCGCCACACGATTAATTTTAACCAATAAAAGAAATGAGATTTTTTTATGGGCATATGTCAATCAATAAGTTACCCAAAATTCATAATCAAATAATCAATAAAAAAATTAATATGCAAGACTTACTCACCGATATTTTGAAACCTGCCGTACTTGCAGCACTAATCGGTGTAGTTGCTGCTTTTGTTCGCTACTTTATTATAAAGAATAACGAGCGTAAATCTATAAATAGGGCATTGTTATCTGAAATATCCCGACTTCTGGGAGTTATACCAGCCCATAGAGATTGGTGGGTTGAAGCTATGAAATACGGAGACACTGATTTGCCATTAATTAACTTTACCACTGATGTATATGATGTCATTCTAAAGAATTGGGGCAAAATAGATCCAAGTTGTGTTGCTCTGGCAGCCAGATTTTATGGCTATGTACTTTACCTAAATCGACTCCAAGCAGCAAGAGTTAATTATCCGCGTGGCAAAGAGGAAAAATTTAATGTTTCATATTTATTAACGCTTGACGGACTTATTAGTAAGTTCAACAGTAAATTTGATCGAGTGTTTAAAAAGTTCAATGTTGAATTGCCGAAATACGACAAGCCAATTGATTCTGTCGTCTCTAACCGACAGTAGAGAACGTCTTGCTTGTATGCCGTTTCAGATATACTTTAAATTCTTTAATCTTTACTTCTTTGCACGGTTCAGTTATCGCAAGAGTACGCTTAAATTTTCGCCATGCCTTATGTTCGATTTCGTCTAACTCAATCACTTTGAGTTGTTTCCCCTTTAAGTATGTAATGGTTGTCATAGTTATTGCATTTGCCGAATCTAATATATAGCTTTAGGTAACCAACACCTACCTGTATGAGACGGATACTGCTTTTATTCGTTATCCTTACCTTGAATGCAACTGCTCCCGTTGTTGCCCAAAAAAGGAAGGAGACCACATACAAGAAAGAAGCTACCGTGTATATCTGTGATAGCAAAACGGCCTATGCTTACCATACGTCGGCATCGTGTAGAGGCTTAAACCGATGCACCCATACGATTGTGAAAATGACCAAATCAGAAGCCATTCGCAATAGAAGGACACCGTGTAAAGTGTGCCCTTAAATTACTACCTTAATCGAAATAGCTAATCTTTAGAAAAGCAACAGATTTTTTTAATTAAAACAACAATGTATGTTTGATGAACTTAAAAAATCATCCAGTTCAATTTTCGAGGAACGTATTTCAAGTCCTTTCTTCGGCTCATTTATTTTTTCATGGCTCATTTGGAACTGGCAAATCATGTATTTAACATTTTTTGTCAGCCAAGAAAATATTAAGCCATTGACTAAAATCGAATACATTAAAATACATAATAGCAATTTATGGTATCTGCTGGCTGGGCCTTTAGTATCCGCAATAATTTTGATAACTCTTGTCCCTTTTTTGAGCAATTGGTTATACAAAATATATCTCAAATTTGAAAAGGAACGGAGTACATGGAAAGAACAATCGGATGCAACAAAACGCCTTACCATTGAGCAATCCGCACAAATCAGAAATGAAATAACTGAACAATCCGCAAAAAATCAACAACAAATTGATATAAAAGTTACCGAACTAAAAATTAAGCAAGAGCAGGTAGATATACTTACCCAAGAGAAATTTAAGTTTAAAATATTATTTGCACGCTATGGCAAAAATGAGATTTTTATTGATGCAACCGCGAAAGTGGGACTGTTAATAACTGGAAGAAATCGTTTTATTGTTACCAATGAAGATTTAGGAGGCGATCCACTCCCTGGTATTCCAAAGGAGTTATTTATAGTGTATTCAGTTCAAAATGTAATCTACTCCACTACCGCAAAAGAGCTATATGAAGTTGCGATGAACCCAACAGGCAGCACGCTCGATGTTACAGAAACTCCAGAATCGCAGCGATCCTATCAAGAACATGCAAAGTCGATTTCAAATAGTATTTCAATTGAGCATTTATTTCCCGGAACGTGGAAACTTGCATATTCCGGCGCGATGAATGGAAATGAGGAAGTCAATATTGAGGGTAATCAATATTTCGCAAAACCCGAAAATTCGCCTGCGTTCTTACATTATTTTGATCTTGAAAATGCGGCATTCAGTTATGAACAAATGACAATTACATTTACGAAAGTGAGCATTGGAACAGACAATAGAAAAGTTGATTGCATTTTACACATTAATGAAATAGGCAAAAGTTATCAAGGAATAGAAAGTAATGGAACAATACAAGTTAGCTATATGCGGATTTCTTAAAAATATCCTATTGATGACAATGACTAAAAAATCGTCACTTTACGGTTTCCGCGCACGAAGCATTATCGAAGCTGTTGTTGTAAATGCATTTGTTAATTGCATTTGTTTTATTCTATCTGTCAAATATTCAAAATTTCCTATCCCGGCTTATATAATTGGTTCTATAATTGGGACGTTGATAGCGTATGGGATGATTATTGGTGTCAGAGGTGTTAGAAATGAATGGAAAAATCAAAAGGAGTGGGATAAATCAAAACAGCAAGATGAAGAAAATCCAGTAATTGTCATAGTATTACTTTTACTTTTTAGTATCGCAGGTTTTCTAATGGTTTACCTTGACTGGAAACAGGATCAACTATTACCCGTCAGTATAAAAGACAAAGGTGAAAATCCGTATTTGTTTGCTATAGAAATGTTCTTTTTTGTATTGTTAGTTTTTTGCCCTTCGCAAATCATCACACTCGTAAATAAAAAAACCGGATGGCCTTTTATAATATTTACAGTTATCAATGTTTCTATATTTTATTATTTTAAATTCAGTTGGCATACATTATTTATATCTCAAATGTTAATTGGTTTCGTATTAAGTGGGATAAGTATGATTGTAGAATTAGCAGCAATACGAGAAGAAATTTATGCTTATGAGGAAGAAATCATGACCAAAAACAAAAAGCGAAAAGAAATAAAACAAAAAAGGAAAAATAAATTGATAGATGATTTTGTTGCAATCCAAAAGAACAAGGCTGGAGAATAGAAAACACCGCCTATTAAGCGGTGTTGTGTTGAATAACTGAAAGAACAGTTTGCAATACTTTGGGGGATGGTTCGGTGTGGTTGTTCTCCCAACTACAAATAGTTGAGCCATCCACTCCAAGTAGCTTTCCCATTTTCTTATGACTTAACCCGTGACTATAGCGATACTTTCGAATCCTCCCTCCGATGGTTGTTATATCTTCCGGGAAAGGGTAATAGCCGAGAAAGGCAATCAGTTTAGGATAGTACCGAACCTGCAAAATAGCGTGGCCATTCTCCCAATTCGTGATCGTTTCCTCGACAACTCCAAATACTTTGGCAATATCCTTCTGAAGCAAATTCAAATCCATCCTCCGTTTCCTGAGATGTTCCCCGATGGTTTTAGGCACTCTTGGATAGTTGATTCCCAAGGGTTTAGGAATCGTTTTTTCGTATCGGGACATTATCGACAAACCAATGTGCCTGTGGCTATTATAATCATCCTGAAAAAGAATGTACTTGCCCGCCCGGAGCAGTGCAGAAATATTTGAATAAAGTATCCGGTCCTTTATTAGACAGGATAGACCTGCATGTAGAAGTAACACCTGTTGCCTTCAGCGAATTAAGCGCACAACAAAATGGAGAAACCTCCGCTGTAATTAGAGAGCGTGTAATCAAAGCAAGGGGCATACAGGCAGAACGTTATAAAGAACAGTCCGGCATATACGCCAATGCACATATGAGCAGCAAACTGCTTCGCGAAATTTGTATGATCCATTCCGCAGGTGAAAGCCTGTTAAAAAAAGCGATGGAACGCCTCAACCTTAGTGCCCGGGCTTATGACCGGATATTAAAAGTAAGCCGCACCATTGCAGACCTTTCAACCAGTAAGGATATTAAACCGGAACATTTGGCAGAGGCCATCCATTACAGGAGCCTGGATAGAGAGGGATGGGCAGGATAAAAATATATATCCTGCCTGCATTCCGGTGTTTATATATCTTATTCCCCTTCTCGTAACCTTTTTTCCCGAATGTATAACTGGCAATTTTTAATCACAGTCACATTTGCACTCTAAAATGACATAAGCATGAGATTGCAATTTTTTGTTATACTATTTACCCCGATCATTTCATCTGCACAATTACCGAAAGACAGTATGAAAACCGTTCTTTTACAGGAAGTGAATGTTATGGGAATCAGAACCGTTCGGGGTACAGGGCATATGCCTGAAGTAAAAGACGGAATCATCTATGCGGGTAAAAAGAATGAAGTAATTCTTGTGGATAGTCTTGATGCCAATAAATCTGTTAACAACACCCGGCAAATATTGGGGAGAATTCCCGGCTTAAACATAGTTGAAACTGAAACAGGTGGTTTTACGGCTAATGGCATTGCTACACGCGGGCTCAATGCTACCCAAAGCATTGAAATGAATACAAGGCAGAATGGATATAATATCAGTGCCGATATTTTTGGATACAATGAAGCCTATTATATTCCCCCGATGGAAGCTGTAAGCAGAATTGAAATGGTGCGGGGTGCTGCTTCGCTGCAATTTGGCTCACAGTTTGGCGGCATGGTTAACTATGTTTTAAATGAAGCCCCAAAAAATAAACCCCTGGAATTATATACTTCCCAAACCGGGGGAAGCTTTGGCTTGTTCAATACTTTCACCAGTGTGGCAGGCACAATAAAAAAATGGAGTTATTATGGTTTCTGGCAATATCGTACAATGGACGGATGGAGGCCCAATAGCGGACAGAAGCAGGTATCTGCTTTTGGTAAAATACAATATACCCCTTCAGCAAAATTAAATATGGGTTTAGAATATTCTCTTTTGCGAAACCGTGTACAAATGCCCGGGGGCCTCACCGATAGTATGTTTCAAGCAAATGCACGCACTTCATTCAGAAGCCGGAACTGGCTAAAAAGCCCATGGAATATTGTAACAGCATATGCCAACTATACACTTTCGCCACAAACCTCTTTGAATGTTAAAACATCTTTGCTATTCAGTAACCGTGCCCTGGTATGGCGAAACGAAGAAGGCGGGGCGGGTGCATTGGATACTATTGATCCTTCAACGGGCGAGTATGTACATCGGGAAGTAGAAAATGAAAGCATGCATAACAGCACAACAGAAATACGTTTATTGCACACTTACCGGTTGGGTAAAATGGATAATACAGTATCCGGCGGTTTACGGTATGCCTATGCCTGGTTTAAACGACAGGGAGGAGGTGAAGGAACCACCGGAACGAATTTTGATTTATCTGTAGCCGGCCCGTATGAATATGAACTTAATTTTACCACTACCAATATGGCCAGTTTTATTGAAAATATATTCCGGATTAGCAACAGGCTAACCATTACACCCGGCTTCCGGATGGAATACCTGAAAAGTACCGGGAAAGGTTACAAAGAAGAAAATGGCAGCAAAATTATCACCGACGAAAACAGGAAAAGATATATCCCTTTATTTGGATTGGGTGCAGAATTGAAAATCGCTGTTAACACAAATATATATGCCAATATCAGCCAATCATACCGCCCCATAGATTACTCGCAGTTAACCGGTTTTGGCATTACTTCCAAAATAGACCCCGCCCTGAAAGATGCCAATGGTTTTAATGCAGACTTTGGATACAGGGGCACGGTAAAGAATTACCTCAATTTTGATATCGGCTTATTTTATCTTGCTTACAATCAAAGAATCGGTACCGTATTGGTTAACCCGGGTATGACAAATGAATATACCTTACGAACCAATGTTGCCAATAGTGTTCATAAAGGATTGGAAAGCTATGTGGAATTTAACCTGCTTAAATACATGCATACCTATTCAAAAAAAGGACTTAGTATTTTTCATTCGCTTTCGTTAATTGACGCAAAATATACCAGCGGAGAATATAAAGGCAACAGGGTAGAAACAGCGGCTAAATATATCAATAGAGTTGGGGTAACCTATGCAGATTCGAAATTATCAGGCACCCTGCAGATGAGTGCTGTGGGAGATGCGTACGGTGATGCAACGAATAGTAAACAAAGTGCAGACCCTGTAGCCGGCTATATCCCGGCTTATACGGTATTTGATATCAGTACTACTTACCGGATCAGCCGTTACTCCGTCAAAGCGGGTATTAATAACCTTTTTAATCAAGCCTATTTTACACGCCGAACCGACGAATACCCCGGCCCAGGCATTTTACCATCAATTGGAAGAGGGTTTTATATCGGTTTTACGGCAAAGTTTTAAATTACAAGGATTATTATACTCATAGCAAAAATGGTGATGACAGAACCCTATTAATACTGCCCGGTACCCAACAAAACCAGCGTGCAGGCTTCTATGGGCTCTATCCCATTCGCTTTTGCCAGGTCATACAATTCTTTATTCTCTGCACCCGGGTTAAACACTATCCTTTTGGGATGCAGCGAAAGGATATAATCATAATACTGCTTCTGCAATTGCGGGTTAAGATAAAGGGTTATCGTATCCACATCTTTCTCAAGAGGGTGTTCTGTAATAATTTGTGTAGTGCCTGCCTGGCCATCTTTTTTCCCAATGGCAATAACCGGGTGCCCATAACGGTTTAGCCTTTCTACTGCCAGGTAACTATATCTCGCCGGGTTATCCGAAGCGCCTAAAACCACCGTTTTCTTCATCATCCAAAATTAGTTGAATATTGATTACTGCATTCATCAATCCTTCTTAACTTTCCCATTCATTTCTGAAATAAACAACCCCTTATCATGCGTAAACTTGTACTTGCTATAGCTATTATGTCTGCACAACTCAGTACCCGGGCCCAGCAAAGAATTGATTTATATCCTGCTTCACAGGAAGGTATTCTTATCAAAGGGTTTGACACTACGGTTCCGCATATGGACTATTATCCATCAACCCATATATCCGCAAAAAAAACAGCTGTGTTAATCTGTCCGGGTGGCGGCTATGCCCATCTGTCTATGGAAAAAGAAGGCTCACTGGTAGCCAGAATGTTCAATAATAATGGCATCGATGCTTTTGTGTTGACCTATCGCCTAAACAATGCAAAACAGGAGGGTCACCGTTACCCTGATCAATATAATGATGTAACCACCGCCATCCGCACAATCCGCTACAGGGCAGCTGAATGGGGCATTGATCCGGATAAAATGGGTGTAATGGGTTTTTCAGCGGGTGGCCATCTTGCTTCAACCGCAGCTACGATTCTGCAAAAAGGAGACCCTTCTGCAAAAGATCCATTGAAGCGTATCGATACCCGTCCCTCATTTGCAATTCTTCTTTATCCTGTAATTACCATGGATACCAGCTTTGCCCACCGCGGCAGCCGCGATAACCTGTTGGGAAAAACACCTGACGAAGCATTCGTGAACGCTTTATCTACCGAAAATAGGGTAACAGCCGATACCCCTCCTGTCTTTCTGGTACATGCAGATGATGACAAAGCCGTGCCTCCTATGAACAGTATTGCCTTTTATGCAGCATTAAAGAAGAATAAAGTAAAAGCATCTATGATCATCTACGATCATGGCGGGCATGGTTTTGGAATGGCGCCCCAGGACCCGGTTCTGAACCAATGGCCCATGCAATGCGTACAATGGTTGCAGAGACAGGGTTTCCAATAAACAGGATGCCCATAACTAAAAAATTTTCCTCGTGTTAAATGATGATATTTACAGAAATATTTTTTTAACTTTCCTATCTCATCATTAACAAAACACAAACCCATACCATCATGGCAAAAGCAAGTAAAAAGAAAACTGCTAAAAAGCCCGCCAAAAAAGCGGCTCCAAAAAAAGCAGTAAAGAAGCCAGCTAAAAAAGCTGCTGCTAAAAAAATAGCTAAAAAGAAAGTCGTACCTAAGAAAAAAGTGGCGCCTAAAAAAGCAGTGAAAAAAGCCGCTAAAAAAGCGCCTGCCAAAAAGAAAGTGGCACCTAAGAAAAAAGCAGCTGTAAAAAAAACCGCTAAAAAAGCTCCCGCAAAGAAAAAAGCAGCGCCTGCCAAAAAGAAGGCGGCCCCTAAAAAAGCAACACCCAAGGCTGCTCCTAAGAAAAAAGCAGCTGTAAAAAAACCTGCCCCTAAAAAAGTAGTGAAACCCGCAGCAGCACCCGTTTCTGCGCCAGCATCATTGCCTGTTGTAGAAACACCTGTTGTGGAAACAACGGAAACAACTTCTGGCGACGGAACACTGTTCGGTAGTAACTAAGCAGGATCAGTTTATTCATATATTTTATTCAACTCCTGTTATTGTCTGCAAAGAATAATGACGGGAGTTTTTGTTTCGGTAAGTCCTACGAGAATCATTGCAAACAGGTATTCCATTTTACATAAATCCTTTTATCAAATACACCAAAACCCAACGTATGCGTCATATTTGTATGGCATTGATCTGTTTGATTGGATCTTTTGCCTCTGCACAAACGCTTTCTAAAATTGCCGACAAGACTAAGAACCTGAAACGTTATGACGGCTATTTCACTTTCTGGTGGGATGCAGCCAATGGCAAGATCTGGTTACAGGTAGATAAATTCGATAAAGAGTTTTTATATGTCAACTCCCTACCCGCCGGACTGGGATCCAACGATATTGGCCTTGACCGCGGTTTGATTGCCGGTACCCGGATTGTTTCCTTTAATAAAGTAGGTAAGAAACTGCTTCTGGTTCAGCCTAATTACAGCTACCGGGCCACATCAACCGATAAAAATGAACAAAGGGCCGTAAAAGAATCCTTTGCCCAGTCTACCATTGGCAGTTTTGTGATCGATGAAGACGAAGGGGATAAAGTGTTGGTAGATGCGACTTCTTTCTTTGTAAGAGATGCACAGAATATGGCCGACAGGATTAAAACCATGCGCCAGGGAACCTATGCCTTCAGTGAGCCACGCTCGGCGATGTATATGGCCAATACAAAGAATTTTCCATTGAACAGTGAGTTTGAAGCCACCATCACTTTTACCGGTGGTAGTGATGCAGGCAGGTTTGTAAGCACCGTTACGCCTTCTGCGGAAGCCATCACTGTTCGGATGCATCATTCTTTTGTGCAACTGCCGGATGATAAATACAAACCCCGCCATTACGATATCCGCAGCGGTTATTTTGGTATCTCATATTTTGATTACAGCAGCCCTTTCTCAGATCCGATCGAAAAAATGTTCATTGCCCGCCACAGGCTGGAAAAAAAAGATCCCTCTGCAGCAGTCAGTGAAGCCGTAAAGCCCATCGTTTATTATATAGACAATGGAACCCCCGAACCCATCCGCTCTGCGCTGATGGATGGTGCCAAATGGTGGAACCAGGCTTATGAATCAGCCGGTTTTAAAAATGCCTTTATCGTAAAAATATTACCCGATTCTGCTGACGCAATGGATATCCGTTATAATATGGTGAACTGGGTACATCGTTCAACCCGTGGATGGAGTTATGGGGCTTCGATCACCGATCCAAGAACAGGCGAGATTATCAAAGGTCAGGTTACGCTAGGTTCATTACGTGTTCGACAGGATTATCTCATTTTCACCGGACTGCTTTCACCGTATGAAACCGGCAAGCCTGCAAATGAAACCATGAAGATTGCCGCTTTGCAACGCCTTCGTCAACTGGCTGCGCATGAAATTGGACATACGCTGGGTTTACAGCACAACTATGCTTCCAGTTTCAATAACCGTGCATCAGTAATGGATTATCCTCACCCAAACGTGTTTGTGAACAGCAAAGGAGAAATCGATTTTACACAAGTGTATACCAATGAAATAGGCGATTGGGATAAACGTGCCATCACCTACGGTTATGCTGATTTTGCACCCGGCACTGATGAGAATACAGCATTGAATGCACTGCTTGAAGAAAATACCAAAAAGGGTTTACTCTTTATTGCCGATGCAGACTCCCGTGCTGCAGGCGGTATGCACCCGAAAGCACATTTGTGGGACAACGGTACAACAGATGCGGTAGATGAATTAAAAAGTGTTTTACAAGTTCGCCAAAAAGCGATGGCCCAATTTTCTGAACAGGCCATTCGTTTGAATACGCCTTTATCAAGATTGGAAGATGTATTGGTTCCCGTTTATAATTATCACCGCTATCAGTTAGAAGCCATTTGTAAACTGATTGGTGGTATGAATTACAGTTACAGTGTACGCGGCGATCTGCAACAAAAACCGGAAGTACTTCCCAATGCCATGCAGCAAAAAGCATTACAGGCAGCATTGGATTGTTTATCACCAGAGCTGTTAACCATGCCCGATAAAATTATGCAAATGATTCCACCACGTCCGCCCTTATATTATGGGGTTGGCGAATTATTTCTCAAAAGAACCGGAATGAGTTTTGACCCGATGGCAGCCGCAGAAGCCTTAACAGATTATGAACTTGCCTTTCTCTTCCATCCTGAAAGAGCCAATCGTTTGGCACAATTTAAAGCACAGGCCAATACCATTGGATGGGATGATGTATTAGATGCCATCATTACCAAAACCTGGAAAGCCCCGATACAAAAGGGTTTAAAAGGAGAAGTACAATTGCAAACACAACAAATGGTACTTACCTGGATGATCGGGTTAAGCCAGAGTGAGAATGCAAATTATATCGTAAAATCAATTTGCTTTGATAGGCTGCAATCCTTAAAACAATATGCCGAACAAATGAAGAACAGCAATGTTTCATTAAAAGCACATTACAGTTATGCCATAGAACGCATCAGTAAACCAAAAGATATCGCACTGCCGCAACACAAAGAAATTCCACCCGGGGCACCGATTGGTTGTGATTTGGATGAGGAGGACTGAGGATCCTGAGACGTGAATGGTGAGTAATGATTCTATAAATTAATGAGGGCAGGTGAACTTTTTTGTTACATCTTGTCCTCATTGTTTTTTCCAAAGTCCCAACTCATCTCACCAACACAATCTCCACCCGCCTGTTCTTCTGCCTCCCCTCCGCTGTAACATTGGTACTCACCGGAATATTGGCTGCAAATCCTTTGGCAATAATCTTTTCAGAAGGATACGGCAAATGATCTACTAAATATTTTTTTACAGTTTCCGCCCTGCGTTGTGATAGTTTCTGATTGTATGCCTCTTTACCAAAATGATCAGTATGACCTGCTACTTCTATACGCCTGAAATTTTTATTTTTGATCTTACTGATCAAAGTGTCTAGCCGATAAGCGAAAACAGGGTTCAGTTCACTTTTATCAAATTGGAATAATACATCAGGAATCAGCAATGTATCGTTCAGAACCGGTTCTACTGTTTTGAGTACTTCGGGTATTTGAACAACGAGCGTTTCTTTTTCAGGAACAGGTACCGGCTCTTCTTCATCCAGGTATTTACCGGGTGTATGGCGATCATTGTGTAAGTATAGTTTAGTTTTATTTTCATCCTGCTCTGCACAGGCTTTAATAGCAGGATCTGCCGGAAGCAGCAACACATCATCCACCTCATAAATGATGAGTGAGCGTTGTTGCGGCTTTCCGGGAAACGTTTCGCGGGCAAAATTGCCCATCAATACATATTGTTCATCGCCGGTTGCCACAAAATGGATACTGTATTCTTTCCATCCTTCCCGCTGGTCCCTGGTTTTATGCTGATCGGTGATTGTTATCTTTTCTTTCGCGCGGGCAACCCTTTCCAGGTAATGAAAGGGTTCAAAATCTAACCATAGCAGGTCAAGATGTCCAAAGCTTTCATTATTATTTTCTGTTCGCAATGAAACACTAAATACATATTCCCTTCCCTTTTCTAAACAGCAAAGCAGCTTTGTATAGATATAGGTTCTGAATAAACCCGGACGCAGTACATTTTCCATCACTATATTCTCATGATGGTTGCCCAGAAAAAAACCGGCTGTGCCTTTGTTAACAGATACCGCTTCCAAGGGTATCCGGAACCAGGCTTCCGGTGCACAAAGCGCATGTAATTCGGTGCAGGTATTCCTGTCTTCAAAACTGCTGTTGGCCAAAAGGTTCTGGGCATAGGTCTTAGAAAAGCAAGCAGAAAGAAGTAACAAAAACAGTAGTTTGGGCATACCTAAATATCTTCAATCTTCTCTAAATATTCTGTTAATGCAATAAAAATGCCCCTCAGTTTTGAAGGGCATTGATTGTTGGGATCTTCTTTATTTTTTTGCCGGAAAATGCCGCATGGATTCATCCAGTTCTGTTATTTTCCCATTCACTATTTTCAGGTCATTGATTACAGCCATCGAATCTGTTTTCCCTTTTTTGTCGGTAGTAGATTGTACATACCAAAGGGTTACATACGCATCTTTTTTATCTTTTGAAATAACCGATTCAAAATCATGCATGGTAACTTTCGTTGAAGTCATATCATTCCATGATTTTACAAATATGGATTTCAAACTGTCTTTTGAAAGTTTGGCATCCATATAATCTGCTCTCCATCTTACTGTGTCTGCAAAATAAGTGAGGCATTCATCAATCTTGTTGCTCTCGAACGCTTTCAATGCACTTAAGGCCACTGCCGTGTTTTGGGAACTTCCGGTTTCCCAGTTATCCGGTTTGTCGATTGTGTATGCATAAACGGGTTTTGCTGCCCCGGCAGAATCTGCTTTAGCCGTTTCTTTCCCGGCAGGATTGCTACAACTAACACTAATGTATGTGAGCAGGCAAAGGGTAAGTATTTTTCTCATGACAGTCTGTTTTGATTAAAAAATAAAGAAGTGTTGAACAAAATACTCTTTCCCTGTAACAAATACAACAAAAAAGCTTCTGTCTTTTCAGGCAGAAGCTTATCCCTATAATTTTTGATTTATTATACCAACATTCTCAAAGGCTCTTCCAGCAAGCTTTTCAGCGTTTGCAGGAATGCGGCCCCGGTTGCTCCATCAACCACACGGTGGTCGCAGCTCATGGTTAGCTTCATTACATTACCGGGAACTACCTGTCCGTTTTTAACCACGGGTACTTGTGCAATACCGCCTACTGCCAGAATACAGGCATCCGGTGGATTGATAATAGCCGTAAACTGATCAATACCAAACATACCCAGGTTGGAAATAGTAAACGTGCTTCCTTCCCAATCGGCGGGTTGTAATTTTTTATCTTTTGCTTTTTGTGCATATTCCTTTACTTCTGCACCAATCTGGCTCAATGATTTTCCATCTGCAAAACGCACTACGGGCACCAGCAATCCATCTTCCACCGCAACAGCCACACCAATATTGATATGGTGATTGAAACGGATTTTATCTCCCAGCCAGCTGCTGTTTACCTTCGGGTGTTGACGCAATGCCAATGCTGTTGCTTTCAATACCATATCATTAAAGCTGATCTTAACCGGAGCCACTTCATTGATCTTGGCACGTGCAGCAACAGCTGCATCCATATCAATGCTCATGGTGAGGTAAAAATGCGGTGCAGTGAATAAACTCTCACTTAAACGCTTTGCAATTACTTTACGCATTTGCGAAACAGGTACTTCATCAAAACTTACCTGTCCGGCGGGTGCATTGGGCACAACTGTTTTTGCAGCAGGGGCCGATGCTGCAGGAACCGCTGCAGATGCCGGTGTATACTTATCAATATCTATTTTGGTAATTCTTCCGTTATCGCCCGTGCCTTTTACATAACGCAGATCGATCCCTTTTTCAGAAGCGATTTTTTTAGCGAGCGGCGAAGCAAATATTCTTCCATCATTTACCACTTCGGCTGAAACTGCAGGAGTACCCGCAGCCGGTGGCTGACTGGCTGCAGCCGGAGCAGCCGCCTTTGTTGCTTCGGCCGGTGCAGAACCGCCGCCTGCTTTTACGGCTGCCACAATCGCATCAATATCCAGTCCTTGTTTACCAATAATACAAAGCAGGTCGTTTACTAAAATTTTTTCACCTGCTTTCGCGCCCTGGTATAAAAGAATACCGTCTTTATAACTTTCCAGTTCCATAGTGGCTTTATCGGTTTCGATATCTGCCAGCACGTCTCCTTTCTTTACGGCATCTCCAATATTTTTTTGCCATCCGGCGATAACGCCTTCGGTCATGGTATCACTCAATCTTGGCATCAATACTACTTCTTCCATGCTGGATACATCCATAGAAGATTTTGCAGGAGCTGCTGCTGCAGGAGCCGGCACTTCGGTTTTCTTTTCTTCTACTATAGGTGCGGCCGCAGGAGCAGAACCACCGGCTGCATGTTGCGCAACCAAAGCGGTAACATCTTCACCTGCTTTTCCGAAAATAGCCAACAGGTCGTTCACCTGCAGCTTCCCCCCGGTTGGGGTGCCTGTATGTAATAAAATGCCATCCTGGTAACTTTCCAGTTCCATAGTGGCTTTATCGGTTTCAATTTCTGCTAACAGATCACCTTTCTTTACTGCATCACCTACCTTTTTATGCCAGGCAGCAATAACACCCTCAGTCATGGTGTCACTTAAACGGGGCATTAAGATCACTTCAGCCATAGTTCGATTGCTCTTTAAAATGAGCCGTGAAATTACTATGATTAGGTGGATAAAAAAAACTACGATCCAGCGGATAAAAAAGGGATGGCCGGGGTAGAATGTCTATCCCGGCCATCCGAATATCGGTTTTATCAAAGTTATTGTCCCTGTGCCAGGCTATATGCCTTCTTATCCCCCCATCGGTTCAGTAATTCGGTTGAACAGATCTTAAAGTCTACTGACAGGCGTTTATACAATTCCAGTATATCTACCTGTGTAACAGCTTCGCCGCCAAGGCTTTCAAAGCGGCAGCAGTATTGGTTTACAAGATTGGTAAAGGACGAGCCCGTTGGCCAAACCTGTGTTCCGCGGTTGCTGATAGTAACCAATTTAAACAGGCCTGCCGTATGTGTCAGGCATTTTTCGGCAATACTCGTGGGCTGAAGGTTGCTTTCTACAAACATATCTACCCCTACAATAGCCACCCGGCTTAATTCCAGGCTCTCAAGCATAGGGTTTTTCTCTAATTTGAAATGGGTTGGCGTTGGATCCTGGTTAGCGATAAAAGGCTTGGCGTTAATAACGGGCTGTTTACCAAAGTTCCCGATGATGGCATCTGCAAATTCTGTTGTACTGAGGGGGCTGATGTTTTTATCGCCAAAATCACCGGTGTGCACCCCGCTTTCCAGGGTATACAAAAGTGCATTTTCAATAATAGTAGCCGCTTCCATCAGGCCCAGGTGGCGGAGCATACCAAAACCACTCAGCAATAGGGCCGTTGGATTGGCCATATTTTTCCCGGCAATATCCGGGGCGGTTCCATGTACGGCTTCAAAAATGGAAATGTGGTCGCCGATATTGGCTGATGGGGCAAAACCCAATCCGCCAACCAGTCCGGCGCACAAATCACTCACAATATCTCCCTGCAGGTTGGTTAGTACCACCACATCAAACAGATCGGGCCGACTAACCAGTTTCATACAAAGATCATCCACAATCACATCATCGGATTTTAGGCTGGGGTATTCTTTGGCTACTTCGTAAAACACATCTAAAAACAAGCCATCCGTGAGTTTCATGATATTGGCTTTATGACCGCAGGTAATACGTTTGGCGCCTTTTTTACGGGCCATTTCAAAAGCATACTTGATCAACTGTAAACTGCCGGGACGGGTAATAAATCGGCGGCTAAGGGCCACATCATGGGTAAGCATATGCTCAATACCACCATAGGTATCTTCAATATTCTCACGAACGATCGTAATATCAATAGGAATACCCGCTTTGCTGAAAACCGTATCTACCCCATGCAGGGTTTGGAAAGTTCTTTTGTTGGCATAGGTATTCCAGGTCTTACGGGCCGTAACATTCACACTTTTTACGCCCTTACCTTTTGGGGTTTCCATTGGGCCTTTAAAAAGGATACCAAGCGATTCGATGGTTTGTTGTGCTTCGGGGGTCATGCCGTTGCTGTAGCCTTTGTCGAATACCCATTTCCCCATATCCACAAATTCGAATTCGAGGGGTACTTTGGCAGCTTTAAAAATCGATAAAACTGCGCCCATGATCTCCGGGCCAATACCATCTCCGTTTGCAACAGCAATTTTTGTCATAACCCATCTTTTTATTGTGTTGCGAAATTACACCCAAAGAAGACACAATCGTGTTAATTTGAGTAGAGAATTTTGTCCCTAGTCTATAGACGATGAGCCATGGGCTATGGACTATGGCCCATCTTCTTCACTCATATAAATTGCAAGGTTTCTTAAACTCAATTCCTTATTTTTACTAAAAGCAAGCAACTGCAAATGGTATCAAAAATTTCAGAGGGTGTAGAAATAAGCGTAGAGACCTTTTACCAGGCCGATTACAGCAATCCGCTGAATAGTGAGTATATGTTTGCCTACCGCATCACTATTGAGAACCATAATAATTTTACCGTAAAACTCCTGCGCCGTCAATGGTATATTTTCGACAGCAATGGCGAGCATCGCGAAGTAGAAGGCGAAGGTGTGGTAGGTGTGCAACCGGTATTAAATCCCGGTGAGAACTACCAATATGTAAGCGGCTGCAACCTGCGTACCGAAATGGGCCGTATGCATGGTAGCTATCAGATGGAGAATCAAAACAGCAAACAGTTGTTCTCTGTAAATATTCCTTCTTTTGAAATGATCGTTCCTTCCAAAATGAATTAGCTTCTTATTTGGGTTTGTACTTTGCTTCTTCAAAAATTTGTCTGGCCGGCATCTTCATCAAATCTGAGAGCGTTGTTTTTTTATTTTTTCCCATCCATTTATGTACAATCTGCCATCCAAGAAACTGGCCGATATTACCCGGGGAAGCTTCACCCAGTGCAGCGGTGTTGGGCCCATCATTCATATAATCACGGGTAAGATTGGGATCGGCATTGAATAGGAGATCGTTCTGTACAAAAAAACTCCAGATATTTTTTTCACTTTCATAGCAGCCGGTTAATTGTTGCCGGGTATACCCGATCTTCAAAGTATCCGGTAATTCAGGCAAAAATTTATCCATCAGGTATAAACGTTTACCTGCTTCCACCATTTGCTCTACCAAGGGCCTCCCGATATTTTTATCGGGATACATATCGTCGATAATATTACGGATACAATTTACAGGAATATATTCCGGCTCAAAACGCCTTGAGATAAATACAGGGTATAACTGCTGCCCTTGCTCGGTACGATACAAAGGGTAATCCTTACCCAGGTATAGTTGTAGTCCTATAGCCAGGGCATTCGGGGTAATAATGTTTCCGTAACTATTGATTGGCCCGATAAAGGTGATCAGTTTTTTAGGCAGCGGATAGTTTGGGTAATAGTAATGTACAAACTGCAACCCTTTTTTAATTTGCGCTTCAATTTTTGAAAAATCTGTAAACTTTTTAATGGCTGCCTCGTTCATCTGCTCGTATGTGCGCAGAAAAAGAGGTATATCTTTTACGGCACTATCCGCCGTTGTGCCTAAGATATTGAATAAAAAATCCTGCGCAAACCCGGGATATTTTTGATGCAGGTTTTGTAACGATGCACTCAGCTGCAAAGTATCTACTGCAAAGAAATCTTTTTCAAACCTTTCTGTCGCCAGGGATACCTGGATACCCGATACATCCGGGATTTCTTTTTTTGCTTTGCAGCCCAAAAAGCTGATCCATAAACAGGTGCAGATAACATACCGCTTCATAGTTGTTATATATAGAACAGGTACAAATGTAAACCCGGCCTGCCAACAAAACGTTTTGTTTTCCTAATTGTCTGTTAAAGGATTAAGTGGGGAATATTTTATACTATTGATTGTGGCTGAAAAAGGAAAACCTATCCAAAAGTTACGGAACTTTATACCATGAAGATATTTTTAGCCCAGCAGAATTATCATATCGGTAATTTCGAAAGCAATACAAAAAAGATCATTCAGGCTGTAGAAGAGGCCAAAGCGCAGGGCGGCGACCTTATCCTGTTCAGTGAAATGTGTGTTAGCGGTTATCCTGCAAGGGATTTTGTAGAGTTCGATGATTTCATCAAAAAATGTTATGAAGCCGTTGAACAGATCAAAGAACATGCAGATACCATTGGCGTGTTGATTGGCAGTCCGGCAAGGAATACCCAACACAAAGGCAAAAGTCTTTTTAACGCTGCTTTTTTTCTTCACGAAAAAAAAATCAAAGCAGAGATCCACAAAACATTATTACCTACTTATGATGTGTTTGATGAGTACCGTTATTTTGAACCCTCTTTTGATTGGCAGGTAGTTCCTTTTAAAGGCAAGAAACTAGCCATCACGATTTGCGAGGATATCTGGAACCTGGGTGATAATCCTTTGTACCGGATTTGTCCGATGGATAAACTGATGGAACAAAAGCCCGACCTCATGCTCAATATCAGCGCATCGCCGTTTGATTATACGCATGATGAGGACAGGAAATCGGTGATCAAGGCCAATGTGCTAAAATATCATCTACCTATGTTCTATTGCAATGCCATCGGCAGCCAGACAGAAGTGGTATTCGATGGCGCTTCTCTGATATTTGATAAACATGCCAATCTCTGCAAAGCCCTGCCTATGTTTGAAGAAGCCATGACAGGTGTTATTTTATTGGATGACGGAACCATTGATGCACCGATCATTGAACCGGCAAGCCGTGTACCGGATAAAGAATTAAATCCGGCAACACTGGAACCTGAACTGAATATTGCACAAGTGTATGATGCATTGATACTTGGTATCCGGGATTATTTTACCAAAATGGGTTTCAGCAAAGCGATACTGGGTTCGTCGGGCGGTATTGATTCGGCAGTAACCTTAGCCATCGCCTGCGATGCTTTGGGAAAAGAAAATGTGAGAGCGGTATTAATGCCATCGCCTTATTCAACAGAACATTCTGTGGATGATGCAGTAGCCTTAAGCAAGAACCTGGGCAATCCCTACGATATCATCCGCATTCATGATGTCTATGAATCATTTGTAAAAACACTGAAACCGATTTTTGGCGATCTCCCTTTTTCACTTGCAGAAGAAAATATACAAAGCCGCA
The DNA here is from genome assembly GCA_964519475.1 of uncultured Sediminibacterium sp. Lineage (GTDB taxonomy): Bacteria > Bacteroidota > Bacteroidia > Chitinophagales > Chitinophagaceae > Sediminibacterium. The sequence goes on along the minus strand of CAZFKE010000004.1, from coordinate 260,213 downwards.
GCCGTGGAAATTTATTAATGGGTATAGCCAATAAATTCGGTTACATCTTATTAAATACTTCCAACAAAAGTGAACTGGCAACAGGTTATGGTACTTTATATGGCGATATGGCGGGAGGCTTAGGCGTACTGGGTGATTGTTACAAATTGCAAGTGTATGCACTTGCTAAATACATCAACCGTAACAAAGAAATCATTCCTGAAAATATGATTACCAAAGCCCCCAGTGCAGAACTCAGGCCCAACCAGAAAGACAGCGACAGCTTACCGGATTATACCGTTCTGGATCAAATACTTTATCAATATATAGAAAAACGTCTAGGGCCGGTTGAGATAAAAGCCCAGGGCTTCGACGCCGCATTGGTAGACCGAACTTTAAAAATGGTTAACACCAACGAATACAAGCGGAACCAGTTCTGCCCCATCATCCGTATTTCTCCCAAAGCATTTGGCGTGGGAAGAAGGGTGCCGATTGTTGGAAAGTATTTGAGTTAGTAATGAAAGCGTGACTCATTGTCTGCATTATATATTTTCAATAATGCCGGCAATGCCCTGTCCGCCGCCTACACAGGCGCTAACCATACCATATTTTTTATTCAATCGTTTCATATCATTCAAAAGCTGAACAGTGAGTTTGCAGCCTGTGCAGCCCAACGGGTGGCCCAATGCAATGGCGCCTCCATTGATATTCACAATATCCGGGTTCAATCCCAGTTCACGTATTACGGCTAAGGATTGTGAGGCGAAGGCTTCATTCAATTCTATCAGGTCAATATCATTCAGGTTCATATTGGCCTGTTTCAATACTTTGGGAATCGCTGCCACAGGGCCAATACCCATAATGCGCGGATGTACACCGGCAGAGGCACAATTCACCAAACGGCCAATCGGTTTTAATCCCAGATCTACCAGCATCCGCTCACTCATTACCAAAGCAAAAGCTGCCCCATCACTGGTTTGAGAAGCGTTGCCGGCGGTAACGCTGCCTCCTATTGCAAAAGCAGGTTTCAGTTTACCTAAAGCTTCCATATTGGTATCTGCGCGAACGCCTTCATCCGTATCTACTATATAAGAACGGGTGGTTTTTTTACCTTTTTCATTGAGATATGTTTCTTCTACCGTGATTGGAAGTATACCTGATTTGAAATAGCCATTCTGAATGGCAGCCATCGCTTTCTGATGCGAGTTATATGCAAACTGGTCCTGGTCTTCACGGCTCACCGTAAATTCTTTGGCCACAGCTTCGGCGGTAAGCCCCATACTCAGGTAATAGTCAGGTTCGTCTTTCGCGATCGAATAGGACGGAACGGTTTTCCATCCCGCAGTGGGCACCAGGCTCATACTTTCCGTTCCGCCGGCAATAATGCATTCGGCCATACCGCTGCGTATTTTAGCTGTAGCCATTGCAATGCTTTCCAGTCCGCTGGCACAATATCGGTTGATGGTAATACCCGCCGTATCAATACCAAGGGCACGTGCCGCGATGATTCTTCCAAACTGCAAACCCTGCTCTGCTTCCGGAACAGCATTACCCACGATTACATCATCCACACGTTTCGCTTCTAATTGTGGTACAGAAGCCATCAATCCCCTGATCACTTCCACAGCCAGATCATCCGGCCTGAAAAAACGAAACCCACCTCTTTTACTCTTGGTCACTGCGGTACGATAGCCCGCTACGATATATGCTTCCTGCATGACAAACGGTTTTAGCTATTCAAATGTAAGAAAATTTTGAATAAAAGGTTGTTTATGCAACCAATTAGATCGGTTTGAGAATGTTGAAACGGGAAAATTTTGGCTTTGAGCCATCTACACCAGGTATAGATCTGAAAATGAGGCATCGCAAAATTTCAACATCCATCATTGACGGCAACTTATCTTTGCAGCATGATTTACCCTCTCCTGCGCGAATTATTATTTTGCTTTTCACCTGAAGACGTTCATTATTTTTCGATGAATATGCTGAAAGCCGGATGCCGGGTAGGGCCCATTAAATCATTGATCCGAATGGGTTTTGGTTTTGAAGGAACAGCGCTGAACAAAACCGTTTTTGGACTGAATTTCAGTAATCCGGTGGGCCTTGGCGCCGGATTTGATAAAAACGCTTTGTACCTGAATGAACTGAAAGCATTGGGTTTTGGTTTTGTAGAAATTGGAACGGTAACACCGAAAGCACAAGCCGGAAATGATAAACCCAGATTATTCCGTTTACCCGAAGACAAAGCATTAATTAACAGAATGGGGTTTAATAATGATGGCGTAGAAACAATCAGAAAAAGGCTGATCAATTGGAATAATTCAAAACTCAACACTCAAAATTCAAAACTGCTTGTAGGGGGGAATATCGGTAAAAATAAAATCACCCCGAACGAGGATGCCTGGAAAGATTACAATATTTGTTTTACCGAAATGTTTGATTGTGTTGACTATTTTGTTGTCAACGTAAGCTCTCCCAACACACCCGGTCTCCGCGAGTTACAGGAAAAGGATTCGTTGAAAAAAATACTGTCTGAATTACAAAACATAAATGCAGCAAAAACAAAACAGAAACCCTTGCTGCTAAAAATTGCGCCGGATCTTACGCAAGAACAATTAGATGATATTATAGATCTGTCATTTGAAGTACAACTGAGCGGATTAGTAGCAACAAATACAACCCTTAACCGCCAACAACTCCAAACGCCAAACGCCAGACTCCAGGCTATCGGAGCAGGCGGTTTAAGTGGATTACCTCTTAAAGAAAGATCCACAGAAGTGGTACAATACCTATCTCAACAAACCTCGGGTAAGATTCCGGTCATTGCCAGCGGTGGCATATTCACGGGTATTGATGCCAAAGAAAAAATTGATGCAGGGGCTTCGCTGGTACAGGTGTGGACAGGGTTTGTGTATCAAGGACCTTCGATCGTAAAAAATATCTGTCAATATCTTTCACCCTAAAAAAGCGCCGCCTTACTTGCACTCTTTTATATTTACCATCAATCGATAAAAATGGAAGCACTGTTTACGACTGAAAATTTTATCAGTTTTTTTGTACTGGTTATTTTGGAGATTGTATTGGGTATCGATAACGTGATCTTCGTAAGCATTATCATGAACCGTCTGCCTAAAACCTTACAGCCAAAAGCAAGAGTAACCTGGATGGTAACCGGTATGATCTCCCGCAGTATTTTATTGTTTGGGCTAAGCTGGCTGTTATCACAAAAAGGCATTGCATTGATCACCTTGTTTGGAAAAAGTTTTGACCTCGCCAGTTTGGTTATGCTGGCCGGTGGTTTATTCCTGATTTATAAAACCGTAAAAGAAATTCACCATAAACTGGAAGGCGAAGCGGATATAGCCGCAGGTATTACAACCAAACCATTGGGTTTTAGCCAGGCTGTTTTCCAGATCATTTTAATTGATATGGTATTCAGTTTCGACAGCATCATTACCGCAGGTGGTACGGCTAAACGTTTGGAAGTAATGATCGGTGCCGTAGTAGTGGCGATGATCATCATGTTTTTATTCAGTCCTACAATATCTTCCTATATTCATAAACACCCAACGCTTAAAATGCTGGCTCTTTCTTTTTTGGTAATGATCGGGTTTGTATTATTGGTAGAGGGTTGGGATAGTGAGCGTTCGCACGATATGCATCTTAAAAACTATGTCTATTTTGCCATGTCTTTCTCTTTTATGGTGGAACTGTTGAATATGCGCATGTTGAAACGAAATGCCAAACCTGTTGAGTTGCGAGAACCTATGCTGGCAGACGAAACAGCAAATGAAACAGATAGGGCTAAATAAACCGCCATTTACAAAACGACTGTACCTTGCGTCGGAAGAATAAATAGTAAGCCTGTAATACAAATTCGATAAAGAAACTGATCGTAAACCCAAATCCCATTTTATGAACTGGTTCAAAAAATACGGATGGATCTACATCCCAACGCATCCGATGGGTGCGTTAATTACCCTGTTAGCTATTCTTTTTCTGGTTCCTGTTTATATGGCTATCATACGCAATGGCCATTCTGTTTCTGACGATCTTTACAAATTTTTTGTATACGCCAGTTGTACGGCTTTCTGGTGGAAATGGATAGCCGATAAAACTTTAATCAACCCAAATGAAACAGAACTCCCTTCTTAAAGCCTTTCAGCATGCATTTGCAGGTATCGGGCATTTTTTATTGGATGACCGGAACGGAAAGATCCATATCCTGATCGCTGCAATGGTGGCAACAGCGGGTTGGTTTTTTGGCATATCGTTGCCGGAATGGTGTATTGTTTTATTATGCATTGGATGGGTGATCAGTTTGGAAATGGCGAACCATGCTTTGGAAAAACTCTGTGATGCCGTACATGAAGCGCCTCACCCCTTGATTAAAATTGCTAAAGATGTAGCGGCGGGTGCTGTTCTGTGGTCAGCCATGATCAGTATAGTAGTTGGCCTGTTGATTTTTCTTCCTAAAATATTTACTAAACTATGAACCTGAAAATATCCCCCCTCAGTAAAATGCTTTTATTATCCATTGGTTTTTCAATGGCCCTGTTGGTTGTGCGGATGATTTACGCAGATTCACTGGATTATTCTTTTTATGTATGGAACAGTTGCCTGGCAGCCATCCCTTATGCGGCAAGTACACAAATAGCGCGGATAAAAAAATTAGATACGATAGCCATCCTCCTGCTGATCGTATGGTTGCTGTTCTTCCCAAACGCACCGTATATGATTACAGATATCTTTCATTATGAGAAACGTTTTCCTGTTCCTTTCTGGTATGATCTCATCCTGGTGATTATGGGTGCCTGGAATGGCCTGATACTGGGTATGGCTTCATTAATGAACGTAGAAAAATTTTTATCGCAACACCTGAAACCGGGATGGGTAATTGTTTGCGAGTATTTCAGCCTGCTACTTTGCAGTTATGGTATTTTTATTGGCAGGTTCCTTCGCTTCAATAGCTGGGATGTGGTTAGTGATCCAAGAACGTTGATCTATTCTTCGGCGCACCATGTATTGGTACCACAGAACTATCTGAAACTATGGGTATTTACGCTGCTGTTTGCAGTATTGCTGGGGTTGATTTATTTTACCCTGAAAAAATTACCGCTGATATTGTCTGCTAAATCCATATAGGAACATACAATAGGCATACAGGAAATCCTATATGCCTATCTGTATAAAAAATGGCTGAATCAGAAATCAAATCCCAATGCAAAATACCAAACCGGTTTACCGATAAAAACGCCTTTCATGGGCCATCCTGCATCCAGTTTCATAAAATAACCCAATAAGGTGCTGCGTACACCAAACCCATAGCCACCGGCAAATGGACCGAGACCGCCTGCATCCACCCTTACCAATACGGGAGAGTTCTGTTGTGTATAGATTACGCTGGGGCGGGTGATCCCATTGTATTTACCGTTCCATGCAGAACCCAGGTCTAGAAACTGTACCACCTGGAAATTACGCAGGAAAGCATTATTGATCGGACGATTGATCAGTGTTGAGAATAACGGGAAACGGAACTCGCTGTTCATCACAAACGCATTATTACCATTGGCAATATTCTGGTTGTAGCCACGCATATTTACCGTTAATGATTGAAATGCATATGTCTGATCGGCCGCAGGCTGGTTCCGGTTAAATTTAGGACTGATCCATCCGTCCACGCCGCCTAAATAATATACGATCTTTTCTCCGCCCCATGAAAAATCACCTGCAACACGACCCGCCCAGATAAAGTTTCGGTAGATCTTATAATAATACCTGGCATCAAACCCTAAATTCAATGTGGCTTTACCATTATTGAGCGCCGTTTTGAAAGTGGGCATATTTACATCGAGATACACTTTGTAACGAAGCCCGTTCCAGATATTCTGTGTGGGATTGATGGTATTATCATGTACATATTCAAGACGCGATACGATGAATTTGGTTACGGTATCGTTATACTTTAATGCATTAGCATCAGGCAAACCCGAATTGTTATCAAAGGAACGTAAAACACCCCTGTCTGTTCTGAGTCCGACGGTTGCCCGCAAGCTTCTTACTTCATCAAACGGATACGAAACATTTGCCTGATACAGGTTTGTATACAGCATGGTATTAAAGCTGGTGTTAAAGAAATTGCTTACGTTGCTTCTGTAATATGTTAATCCCCAATCCAAACGCTTGCGAAGGTTTTGATAAGTAAAAACCACATCCTTATCACTCAGGTTGGTTCCGAATCGGATACCGCCAACAAATTTGGTATCCTCCATCAGGTCGCTGACGCCTACACGGAATGTGAAATTGAAATCAGTTCCGTTATTCAATTGTATCGGGCCCGAACCGCCGGCATAAGGCTGGTAACGGTTGATGAGGATATTATTGGTAAAGCCACTCAATACATAATCTGAACTGAATTTCAGGCGGTAATCAAATAACCTTGATTTGCTAAGCACTGAGCTTTTCGGTTGCTGTGAGGCCAACACGGCTTTGTTTTGGGCAGCGGTTGCGGCGCTATCCGGTTTTTCATCTGCAAACTCATTCTGGAAAAAGTCTTTGGCTTTTTTCGCCGTATCTGCTGCCGCTTTTTTATTGTAGATGATGGCCTTACCGTCGATAGCTTTTTTCTCTGCTGTTAATTTGCGCACATATTCTGTAGGGCGGGCATTTACATTTCTTTTGGCCAATGCCTGCTCATCTACTTTTAATTTATAGAGGAATTTAAAATCTCCTTCCCTTCTTACTTCACTCACGGTTCCGTTATTGCCGGCAATTCTTGTTTCCAACAAAGAGCTTTGGTAATTGGTAATCGGGAATGTATACGTAGAATCTTTATATACCTGGAAATAACTCACGCTATCCGGCTCTGGTTTTTGCCAGGCACGAAGTGTAGAATCAAATTCTTTTACAGAAGGGTTACGCAATAATTCATCTCCGATATAATACAAAGTATCTAATCCATTCCGCTGTGTAGCAAAAAAACCTGCCCAGCGGTTACCGATACCATTCTCATCCGATTTGTAGGTAAAGTGATTGGTATTGTACTGCATGGGGTAACGGGCATTACCAAATTTTATATTGGTGAGCTGTGTTAATTGTTTGATCTTACCGTCGCTCAGGATATCCGTCATGAAAATATTGAAACGGTATTTGCTTGGCAATATAGTATCATTACTGGGTGCATTCGGATCGGGGCGATTGGAAGAAAAGATGATACCCGTTTTATTCGGAAACGCAACAAAAGTCGGATCCAGGTCATCATACACATCATTAGTGATCTGTGTTAATTTCTGTTCTTCAATTTTATAGGTAAAAATATCAGAGTGACCATTTTTTACAGCACTCATCACCAGTGTATTGGCATCAAGCATAAAGCTGGCATCCAATATTTGGTCGAGACCGGTAATCTCCTGTTTGTACCGTTTGAACTTAGCAAGCACATCGTACACAAACATTTTCACTTTCCCATCCTGCCAATACAGCACCACTAAGCGGGTGCCTTTCCCATCCCAGGCAAGTATGGGATAATTAGGATTGATATCTCCTACATTGGTTCGTACGCCTATTTTCAATAAGGTTTTGGCATCATAAAAATTTTCCATCAGCTTAACGCTGTACTGGCCTTTTCTGAACTCAACCACAGCATAGGTTTGGCTTTTGGGGTTAGGGTTAGCCTGGAACCGGAAATAATCATTTTTAGCTACATCTTCCGAAACCAGCATTTGTCCCTTAGGCTGGTTGCGGCGTTGCCTGATATCCTGTGCATACAGTTGCTGTTCATATTGCATAAAATCAGACAGCACTTCTTTAAACTTTCTTTTGCAAACCCGTAAACAGGCATTGTTCAGGTTTTTGTAAATACGCGATAGGTATAATAAATAGGTGATATTTTCTTTTCGGTATTTTTCGCCGATATAATTCCAGAAAGCATGGCCTGCCAATTGTGGTTTTTCAAAAGCAAACTGGTAAAAGGAACTGTAGCGGCCACCGAGGATAGCGCTTTTCAGTTCATCATCTTTATCAGTACTCCACGCTTCGCCGGCATAAGCCACATATCCATCTACCAACCATTTGGGAAGATCAAGCAGGGCCTGGTTGCTGGCAAACTCTCCTATATCATCTCCAAACAATAAATTATCTGTTAATACTTTGGCAATGCCTTCGCGTATCTGGCGTTTGAGGTGTTCATGGTTACCATCAAAATAGATCACCAGTTTATTATTCACCAGCCTGGTAACACCACCGGCATTCTGCCAGTCACTGCCCAGACCGATATTGCTGCTTTTAAAATCATCGTAATTATTATACACTACAATATTGGCGCGGCGCTGAAGAGAGTACTCAATGAAATTCTCGATAGAACGTAATTCCTCTTCTGCTACCTGGGCCACAAACTTGCCCAGTTCTACCCCACCCTGTGCCACATACGTATTGAAGTTGGGAGATTGGTAAAATTTCCAGATAAATTTTTTATGCTGTACACGGTTTTTTCCAAACTCAACCGAGTTTACCTGCGCCAGGGTAAGGAACGGGAAAAGAAAAAAGACAAAAACCATCCTTTTGGCGATTCGATTCAATTGCATATCCGAACTTTAGTGTTTTAAAATTAGTCATTTACCATTAAAAGCCGGTAAAAATACAGTTATGATCAAGGTCAAGTTTTTTACTTTCAGTCCCGTTCAGGAAAATACCTATCTGCTTTATAATGAACAGGGCAAAGCTATTATAATAGATACCGGATGTTACTTTACCGCTGAACAGGAAACGTTAAAAAATTTCATAAAAGATACGGGCTTAACCCCTGAAAGGTTGCTGAATACTCATTGTCATTTGGATCATGTTTTTGGTAATAAATGGGTATATGATACCTGGGGACTCGAATTATGGCTCCATCCCGATGAAGAAAAGATGCTGAAACTGGCCCCCTTATCGGGCGAAAAATGGGGGCTACCCTTCGATAATTACAAAGGGCCGCTGCATTTTCTAAATCAGGGCGATATTGTAAAGCTGGGGGATGATGAATTAAAGATAATCCTTGCCCCAGGCCATTCACCCGGCAGTATCTGCTTTTATTGCGCGCAACAAAAGATACTGATCGGCGGTGATGTACTTTTCAAGGAAAGCATTGGCAGAACAGATCTTCCCGGCGGCGATCATGCCACCCTGCTCAGGAGTATCCGCGAGCAGCTATTTGTGCTGCCTGACGATGTGCTGGTATATCCTGGTCATGGTGAAGCAACTACTATCGGGCATGAAAAAAGGAATAATCCTTTTTTACAGTAAGATCAATTCCGGGCTATTTTATCATAAGCCATAATAAAAATGGCTCCCAGATTTTTATGAGGCGGAATATAATCGTCAAACTTATCCCGATAACCCGCGCCAACCCTTACCTGCACGGTTTTCCAGAGCTCATCCCAGTTAAGGTCTTTGCCCAGGCGTAACTTATCTGTAATGGCATCGATCAGGCTTTGGTTTACCACACCGGCCGCAACCTGCTTGGAAGAAATGATTTGTGCGGCAGGACAGATCTTCAAAATATCATTCAGTTTCTGATATCCCCCACAACTGCCCAACAGCACCAGTTTGGCGCTATGCGGTAACCGGTTGATCGTTTCCTGCAGATAATAACTGTGGCCACGATGAATAACAATACGGGGCGCAAGATTATTTTCTTCCAGGTAACGGATCAGGCTATCCTGTGCCTGGATATCGAGTTCCTGTTTTTCATCCAGTGGCAGGTTCGCATAAATGGTAACCGGCGAACTGCCTTTGGCAGAATTGATCTCTACCCAATTGGGTTTACGGATGATTTTCCATGAGGGATTATTAAATCGCGCCATGAATGCACTAAAATAATTAACAGCATCTTTATCGCCATAAGAAAATTGTTGGATGATGACGCGTCCTGATGAATCCTCTAAAGATCTTCTTGGCATCACATATACCGGATCTATCCCGAATTTAGCAGCGATATCGATCTTGTTGGCAGGATCCATTGAAAGGAAAATAGTATTCAACAGGTCGTACACCAATTCTCCTTTTTTATTCTTCTGTTTTTTATTGGTTGCCAGGTTTGCCTGCACTTGTTCCAGTATCAGTTTACGTAGTTTAGGGTTATAAATGCTTGCATAAGAATCGGCAACATCTACTGCATCTTCAAGTGTGCTTGTGGTTTCAAGGCCATTGACAAAATTCTTCATCAGGTCTTCAGCTGCTGTTCGATCCATGCGGCTGAGAAAATTATCCAGTGTATTATAGGCTGCACACATTTTAATGAATTTCTTATAATAGTCGTTATGCAGCAACATCAATAAACTGTCCGATCTCGGGATATTCATCCGCTGAAAGATTCTTGGATACACACCATTTACAAAGCTGGAGGTATAGATCTCTTCTTCTGCAAGTACTGCGAGGTAATACAGATCTTGCTCATCCAGTGCTTCTAATTTTTTAAACCGGATATTCTCGTTGCGTTCATCATGCAAAGCATTGATCTCATTAACATACAGGTCGATGGCTTTGGATTTAAGTTTGTTGGTTAATGCAACAACCCCCATCGGGGTATCTCCTTTCTGCATGCGTTGGGCATAGTTAATCCTGGTTTGCACCAATAACTTATAATACCCGCCTGATGAATCATTCGCCACCAATGGAAGGATAGCATCGATCGTGGTTTTTTGGTGATAAAGATTATCAAGAAAAGGAAAATACATCCTACCCGTTTGCATCAGGGCCAGTCTGCCAAGGATCTTTACCAGTGGATGATTTACCGATTGGATCTTTCTTCCCAACCCGTTTGGAACTGCTGCATAGGAATAAAATTCTTCCTGGTTTTGAAAAGCGGCTTTAATGATCAGGCTGTCGGCAAAACGATTATTGGGATAATCGGTCAATATCTTCAGGATTTTTTCGGGATTCTTCTGGCAGGCTTTTAGCACCATCAGTTCTTTCGCGGCCGGTATACCCGGATTATCTTTCAAAGCATAATTGGCCATCAGAATATTACCTACTTCCGGTTCATTATCAGCAAGGATGGTATAGATCGAACGGCCGGCAAATTCGGCTTTCACCGATTCTTCATAGGCACTGATTAAAATAGGGAATAAAGCAGCTGTAATCACATGGGCCCGGTAAGATGACAGGTAACCGCTAAGTACTTCATTTATACTTCTGAGCCATTTGTATTTATCATTATCCGTTAAGGAAGAATCCCGCTCAATACGGGCACGAAGATTGTTAATGCGCAAGGTTACCGAACGGTTGATGGCTATATCCAGCTTTATATCACCGGTTACCGGAAAAACATTATCGGCATTTTTACCCAGCTTCTGTATGGCCGTAAGCGAGCGCAATATCTGGTCGTGGTGATAAAACCTCGCATCAGGGATGGCCGGCATAGGCAGCTCTTCCTGCGAAAAAACAGCCAAAACTATCAAAACACCTAAAACAGTTGTACAGATCTTCTTCATTTGCATAGAAAAGGCAAAAATACTGCCATTTATACCAAGACACGCTTTTCGGTCTTGGTTCCGTTAACAATAACATAATAAAGACAAATAACCGAATTGCGGTTCTTTAAAATTAATTTTGTGTAAACATTAGGTTAACATGGAAGGAAAGCCAAGGAAGATTTTGATTGCTGATGACGAACCGGATATCCTGGAAATAGTAAGTTATAACCTTGGAAGAGAGGGTTACGAGATTTATACAGCCAAAGACGGTAATGAAGCCATAGAAAGGGCCAAGCAACTGCACCCCGAACTCATCATCCTGGATATTATGATGCCAAAAAAAACGGGCGTGGAGGTATGCCAGATACTCCGTTCACAACCCATTTTTCAGGATACACTGATCATCTTTCTCACCGCTCTGAGCGATGAAGCTTCGCAGATCAAAGGACTGGAAACCGGTGCAGACGATTATGTGAGCAAGCCGATCAGTCCTAAAGTACTGGTAAGCCGGGTTAATGCCCTGTTCCGCAGAACCCATAATAAAGACAATGGTGGCAAAAGCATACAACTGGGTAATATTAATATAGATCCGGTAAAATTTCTGGTAACCATCGACGAACAGGAAGTGATCCTTGCCAAAAAAGAATTCGAATTATTATACCTGCTCGCTTCCCGGCCGGGACGGGTTTTTTTGCGCAACGAGATCCTTTCGCAGGTATGGGGCAACGACGTGATTGTTGGCGACCGCACCATTGACGTACATATCCGAAAAGTGAGGCAGAAACTGGGAGTGGATTGTATTACCACGGTAAAAGGTGTGGGGTATAAGTTTGAGATGTAGAGAACAAGGTTCAATACCCAGTTCAGGAATCCGGAAAATGCTGTTCTCAAATCTTTTCTTTTGAATCTTGTAACTTGTGCCTTTCTACAAAACATGTTCAAAACCAAGAATCTTTCTCCACAGCAGTTATCCGCATTTACCGCACTTATCTTATCCGTGCCGCTGGCAATTGGTATCTGGATATTACGTCCCGATTGGATTATAGCAGCAATATCCCTTGTGGTGATCTTTATCGGCAGTTATTTTTTGATCCGGTTTGTATTGGAATCATTTATTTACCGGAAGATCAAGCTCATTTATAAATTTATTTATCAAACAAAGGCCTCCAAGCGAGAGGAGACTTATTATAAGTATATCCTTCCCCAGAAAGGTATTGATGAAGTAAGGGAAGATGTGGAACAATGGGCCGAGCAAAGAAGTGCCGAAATCGAATTATTAAAAAAGAATGAGGCGTACAGAAAAGAGTTTTTACAAAACCTTGCGCATGAATTCAAGACACCCATTTTTGCGATACAGGGTTATGTAGATACTTTATTAAATGGCGCCATTGATAACCCCGATGTGCGTATCCGCTTTTTAGAGAATGCCGCGAAGAATGTAGACAGGATGGTAAACCTTGTTGAAGACCTGGATGAGATCTCACGTTTGGAAAGCGGCCAGCAACCTTTGTACAAAGAAAATTTTGTGATACAGGATATGATCCGCGAAACTTTTGAAAGCCTTTCTATCAAAGCCAATGCGCGTAATATCAAATGCAGTATCAAAAAAGGCTGCGAATCGCCAATCACCGTTTTTGCCGATAAAGAAAAAATCAGGCAGGTAATCCTTAACCTCATTGAAAACGCCATCAAATACGGTAAACAGGATGGCAGTATAGTAGCCAGTATTTATAAAACCGATGGCAGGCATGTTTTGATTGAACTAAGCGATGATGGTATTGGTATCTCCGAAGAACACCTGCCCCGCATATTTGAAAGATTTTACCGAACCGACCGCGGCCGTAGCCGCGATGTAGGCGGAACCGGTTTAGGACTGGCCATCTGTAAACACATTGTTGAAGCCCATGGCCAGACCATGCATGTGAGAAGCAAGCTTGATATAGGAACAACCATCGGGTTTACATTAGATACAAAAAAAGACTAAGGACCTATAGGAATAGTTAAATGAAGTATCGGATCTTACAATTACAGGCACAAAAACACCGCCCGGATAGAGATCGGGGCGGTCCCATGAGAAAACTGCTTCCATACTAACCAGAGGTAAAATTGAGGCATGGCTATTAAGCCAATATGAAGTCAAAACCATCAAAAAGTTACCAAATAGCCTGAAACAGAAAATCACATATACAAAAAAGAAAAAAGCTCGAATATTATCTAATCATTAATTATTGGGCATCCGGCAACTATCAGTTGCATAATGCTATTTTTGCCAAAATTTCTTCCATATGGGAATCAATAACTTCGGACGTTTTTTCATGCCAAAGAACAAGGTCTTTTACGAACTGTTTGAAGACGTAGCCGAGAAAGTACATGAAATGGGTATCAAGCTGAAAGAAATGGTAAGCGAACCCGATGTTAACCGAAGGGCCGCCATTCTTGCGCAGATAGAAGACCTGGAGCATAAGAATGATGATAATACCCACCGCATCTTTACTGAATTAGGAAGAAATTTTATAACACCGTTCGACAGAGAAGATATCCACTACCTGGCTACTGCGCTGGATGATATCTGCGATTATATTTATGCCTGTTCTAAAAAGATCAATTTTTACAGCGTTAACCCGAATGATACCGGTATCCAGAAAATGGCCGACCTGATCTTACAGGGTTCTATCGAGATCAAAAAAGCCGTATTCGGATTACGCGATATGAAGAACCTGCGCGAGATGACCGAAGCCATGGTAAAAGTAAACAGTATCGAAAACCAGGCAGATGATGTGTTTGATATGAGCATTGAAATGCTGTTCCAGCAGGAGAATGATTTTAAGGAAGTGATCAAGAAAAGGGAGATCTACCAGGTGATGGAGATTGTTACCGATAAATGTGAAGATGCAGCGAATGTAATCGAATCCATTATCATTAAATATGCATAAGATTTAATTAGTAATTAGTAATTAATCATTAGTAATTGAAGTGAGAGCACTCTTGCCTGATTACGACGGTCTAACCCGGAATATTAATTACCAATTGCTAATTACTAACTACTAATTAGCGCCATGTTCACTTTACTGATCGTCATCATCGTACTCGCTTTCATTTTCGACTATATCAATGGCTTTCACGATGCCGCCAATTCCATTGCTACCATTGTATCTACCAAAGTGCTAACGCCGTTCCAGGCCGTGGTTTGGGCAGCTTTTTTCAACTTTGCGGCATTCTTTATTTCAAAATATATCTTTAAAGAATTTGGTATTGGCAATACTGTGGCCAAATGGGTGCATCCTGAATTTATTACGTTGCAGGTGATATTAGCCGGTATTATTGCGGCCATTATCTGGAACCTGATTACGTGGTGGTTTGGCATTCCGTCAAGCTCATCGCATACTTTGATGGGTGGTTTTGTGGGTGCGGCGCTCGCCAATGCACATGGTTTTAGTGCAGGAGGTGTGGATGTAATCAACTATGCAAAAGTAGTTCCTACATTCCTGTTCATTTTCTTTGCACCCTTGATAGGCATGTTCATTGCCTTCTTCATAACCATACTGATCGTTCACCTATGTAAACGATCTAACCCGTATAAAGCAGAGAACTGGTTCAAGCGTTTACAGCTGGTTTCATCTGCCGCTTTTAGTTTAGGGCATGGCGGTAATGATGCACAGAAAGTAATGGGTATTATTGGTGCAGCCATGATCTATTACGAAGGAACCAAGGGTAACCATATGGATTTTAACCAGTTCGTATCCCAATACGGATGGGTGCCCTTTACCAGCTTCCTGGCTATTGGCTTAGGCACCATGAGTGGTGGCTGGAAAATTGTAAAGACCATGGGTACCCGTATTACCAAAGTAACACCGCTTGAGGGGGTAGCCGCAGAAACAGCAGGTGCCATCACTTTATTTCTTACCGAACATTTTAAGATACCCGTTTCTACTACGCATACCATTACCGGTTCTATTATTGGGGTCGGCGCCACAAAAAGGCTAAGTGCGGTAAGATGGGGCGTAACCGTTAACCTGCTATGGGCCTGGATTCTCACCATTCCCATCTCCGCAATTTTAGCAGCGGCCGTTTTTTATATATTGAAGTTATTCATCTAACACATTAAGCCCGCACTGATAAAATTTATCCGCTTATCTTGCAGAAAATAATTTCTGTATGGCTAAAATACTGGTAACGGGTGGCTGCGGTTATATTGGCTCACATACCATCGTTGACCTGGTTGAAAATGGTTTCGATGTTATCTCCATAGATGATAACTCCCGCTCTTCTGCCTATTCCGTTACAGGTATTGAAAAGATCACCGGGAAAAAAATCAAGAACTATAAAGTTGATCTTAAGAATTTTGATGAAACGCGTGCCGTATTCCAGGAAAACCCTGATATTACCGGTGTAATTCATTTTGCAGCATACAAAGCAGTTGGCGAATCGGTGGCAGAACCCTTGTCATACTACGAGAATAATATCTTTGGATTAATCAACCTGCTCAAATGTGTACAGGAGTTTGATGTAACGGATTTTGTGTTTTCATCATCCTGCACCGTTTACGGAAATCCGGATGCGATTCCGGTTACAGAAACATCACCTACCAAAAAAGCAGAATCGCCTTATGGCGCTACCAAACAAATGGGAGAGCAGATCCTGGAAGATTTTACGAAAGCATCTGCAGGCACTTCTGTTATTTTGCTGCGTTATTTTAATCCGGTTGGTGCACATCCATCCATCCTCATCGGAGAAATACCGCTAGGCAAACCCCAGAACCTGGTGCCGGCCATAACCCAAACTGCCATTGGTAAACTTCCCAAAATGCTGGTGTATGGTAATGATTACCCAACAAGAGATGGCAGTTGTTTACGCGATTATATTCATGTTTGCGATATTGCACATGCACATACATTAGCTGTACAATACCTTGGGGCAGCAAACAATAAAAACTCCTGTGAAGTTTTTAATTTAGGAACCGGCGACGGGGTGACTGTTCTGGAAGCCATCAAAACCTTTGAAGAAGTAAGCGGTGTAAAACTCAATTATGAAATTGGCCCCCGCAGAGCAGGGGATGTGGTTGCTATTTATGCCAACAATAACCTGGCAGTTACCGAATTGGGTTGGAAGATCCAATACAACCTGATAGATATGATGAAGACTGCCTGGGACTGGGAACTGAAAATAAAAGAGGCGGAGGAAATTGTAAAAAGCAATTAATTTTTTGCCACAGATTACACAGATGTTCCAGAAAAGGATTTGTGAAAACCTGTGGCATTATTTTAAGACTGATTCGACATTTTTGCTGAGTTCTCTGCCATTTGTAAAGACTCGATAAACTCATCAATATCCCCATTGATTACTGCATCCAGGTTATAAGAAGTTAATCCGATACGGTGATCGGTAACCCTGCCCTGCGGCCAGTTATAGGTGCGGATCTTGGCACTTCTATCGCCGGTGCTTACCAATGTTTTTCTTTGTCGGGATATCTCGTCTTCCTGTTTACGTACCTGCTCTTCATACAATTTAGTACGCAACATGGTCATGGCCTTTTCCCGGTTGCCTAACTGCGAACGTTCTGTCTGGCAAACCACTACCACGCCGGTGGGAATATGGGTAAGGAATACTTTCGTTTCTACTTTGTTTACGTTTTGTCCGCCCGCGCCACCGCTGCGTGCGGTTTCCATTTTTACATCGCTTTCTTTCAGTTCAAAATCTACTTCTTCTGCTTCGGGCATTACGGCTACCGTTGCAGCGGATGTATGTACGCGGCCCTGCGTTTCTGTGTCCGGCACACGTTGTACGCGGTGAACACCACTTTCAAATTTGAGGGTTCCATAAACATCTTCACCGGTAACTTCAAGAATTACTTCTTTATAACCACCAACCGTTCCTTCGCTTTCACTTACTATGGCCGTTTTCCAGCCCTTGCGCGAGCAATAACGAAGGTACATGCCCAACAGGTCGCCGGCAAAAAGGCTGGCTTCATCACCACCGGTTCCGGCACGGATCTCGAGGATGGCATTTTTATCATCCTGCGGGTCCTTCGGTATCAGTAGTTTGGTAAGCTCTTTTTCAAGAATGGTTTTTCTTTCTTCCAGGGCAGGCAATTCCATTTTGGCCAGTTCACGCATTTCTTCGTCAGAGCTGCTTTGCGCTTCTTTGGCAAACTGGTATTCGTCAAGCAGCTTTCTATATTCCTCATAAGGTTGTACGATCTTCTCCAGCGAACGGTATTCCTTGCTGTAGGCACCAAATTCTTTCTGGTTATTAATGATCTCGGGGTTGGTTAGGGCGATACCTACCTGTTCAAACCGGGCTTTTATTGCATCGAGCTTATCCAGCATATCTTTTCAAAATTCAGGCAGCAAAAGTACCGTTTTTGGCGGGTTTTACAGAAGTCAATCTCAGGGGCTGTTTTGGCAGGCAGAATTCAGTATCTTAAATGCCCAAATAACTGCCGGATGGAAGTACACCCACATTCACATAAGGGCCATGATAAAAAATCATGGAAAAATTATGTATCTGAATTCCTGATGCTCTTCCTGGCTGT
This sequence comes from uncultured Sediminibacterium sp., assembly GCA_964519475.1. Taxonomy (GTDB): domain Bacteria; phylum Bacteroidota; class Bacteroidia; order Chitinophagales; family Chitinophagaceae; genus Sediminibacterium. The sequence goes on along the minus strand of CAZFKE010000004.1, from coordinate 242,249 downwards.
ATTTGCAGGTTTTATTGCCGAAAACCTCCGGGAGAATTATGTTGATAAGGAAAAAGCACAACAATATATTACCAGCATGATCAACGACCTGCAGAAAGATACTATGCAGATCCAGCAGGTTATTCACGCAAACCGAAAGAAAATAAAAGACCTGGATTCGCTTCTGTTTTATTTAAAAGAAACTGTTTCCGATTCTATGGTGAAAAATGTTTATCGTAACAGTAATAATGTGGGCGGAAGCATCTTATTTGAAAGCGAAACCGGTACCATTACCCAGTTAAAAAATGCGGGTGGATTGCGGCTGATCAAAGATACTGCTGCTGTTAATCGCATCACAGAATATGACCAGATTAATGAACTCAGTAAAAAACAGGGTGGAGCATATTACCAGTCAACCATGGAAATATTGAACATGTGGAAGACATCATGGATTTTTCTGTTTCGCAGAAAAAAACCGCAAACCCTTCTTTCTACCTGAGTAACAACCCCGATAAATTACGGCTGTTTTATAATAAATGTTTTATGCAGAAACAGATTATCAATGGCTATTGTGTTTTTCTTGCTTTTCAAAAGAAAGAAGCTGAACATGACATTGCATTATTGAGAAAAAAATATCCTACAAACGAATGAGAAAGATCATTATTTTTTTATTGTTCCCGTTTTCCATAGCTGCACAACAGGCAGATATTTTGATCAAAAACGGAAAAATACTGGATGGCACCGGTAATAGCTGGGTATACGGCGATATAGCCGTGAAAGGCGGTAAGATTATAGCGATAGGTAAACTAGCCAAATGGACCGCTGCCAAAACCATCGACGCCACCGGATTGATGGTAGCCCCCGGTTTTATTGATGTGCATACCCATATTGAAGGCGAAGAAAAAAAACAGCCTACCGCAGACAATTTTATTTATGATGGTGTTACAACGGTGGTTACCGGCAATTGCGGTTTATCGCAGGTGAACATTGGCGCCTATTTTTCAATGCTGGATAGTTTGAAGCTATCTATCAACATAGCCACACTGATTGGCCATAACGATGTACGCAAAGCCGCCATGGGCTCTGCCAACCGCGACCCATCAGAAGAAGAGATGAAAAAAATGGAATCCATAGTGGAGCAGGCCATGAAAGACGGGGCCGTAGGTTTATCAACCGGGTTAATTTATATACCCGGCACCTATTCCAAAACAGAAGAAGTGATACGCCTCGCGAAAGCCGCGTCTAAATACAATGGGGTATATGCAAGCCATATCAGAAATGAGGGCGACAGTGTAACCCAGGCCATTGAAGAAGCCATGCATATCGGCCGCGAAGCAAAGATGCCCGTAGAGATCTCGCATTTTAAATTAAGCGGCCAGCAGAACTGGGGACGCAGTAAAGAAACCATTCCCATGATCATCAAAGCCAGGGAAGAGGGCTTGGATGTAACCATTGATCAATACCCGTATACAGCCAGCAGCACTTCGCTTAGTACCTTATTGCCTGATTGGGTATTGGCGGATGGACAGGATTCGATTACTGCACGATTGGTAAGGCCTGCGATAAGAAAAGAAATAACCGATTTTATGTTGAAGCGGCTGAAAAAAAGAAAACTGAAAAATTTCAGTTACCCGGTTGTAGCGCTGTATCAACCAGACAGCAGCTTTAACGGCAAGAGCATTGAAGAAGTGAATCTGATGAAAGGAAGAAAACATAAGTCTGCCGAAGAAGCCGAAACCATTATTGAAATGATGGAGAAAGGTGGCGCAGCCATGATATTCCATGGTATGGGTGATAAAGATGTGAAAGCCATTATGCAATATCCTTTTAACATGTTTGCGAGTGATGCGGGCATAAGGGTATATGGATCTGGCAATCCTCACCCACGCAGCTACGGCACCAATGCAAGGGTATTGAGCAAATATGTACGTGATGAAAAAGTGATCACACTGGAAGAAGCGGTGCGCAGGATGACTTCCTTACCGGCACAAAAATTTCAGCTACAGGGACGTGGTTTATTGCGGGAAGGTTTTGTAGCAGATATTGTACTGTTTGATGCAGATAAAGTGCAGGATCTGTCTACTTATGATAAACCACACCAATACACAACCGGTTTTAAATATGTATTGGTAAACGGGCAGGTTACCGTAGATGAAAGTAAACACAATGGCACAAGAGCGGGAACCACTTTACATTTAAACTCGAAATGATGAAAAAAAACATCTTCTTTTTTAGCATCATTTTTTGTGTATCAGTTACTGCACAAGGTATCAATTATCCGAAAGTCGATTCGATCATACAATCTGCTGTGACCAATAGCCGCTTTAACGCCGTAGTGTTGATTGCAGAAAAAGGTAAGATAACATATGAGAAAGCCTTTGGTTACCGAGAGTTTGCGCAGCAGGCGCCGCTGAAGAAATCAGATATCTTCGAACTGGCATCTGTCAGCAAACAATTCACCGCTATGGTCATCATGATGCTGAAAGAAAAAGGATTACTGCAGTATGATGATCCTGTGGAAAAATACCTAAACATCCCTTATAAAGGAATCAGTATCCGCAACCTTTTAACACATACCAGCGGATTACCGGATTATCAGGATATCATGGATCAACACTGGGATAAAACAAAAGTAGCGGGTAATGAAAATATTATTGCTTACCTCAATCAATATGCTCCTCCTAAATTATTTGAGCCCGGCACAAAATATACATACAGCAATACAGGTTATGTTCTGTTAGCAAGCATTGCTGAAAAAGCCAGTGGCAGAGATTTTATTGAATTTGCCAATACCGAGATCTTTCAAAAACTAGGTATGAAGCATACTGCCATCAGGACTTTACAGGAAAAAGCGGCTGTAAAAAATTTCGCTATCGGGCATATGTATGTAAAAGAAAAAAATGCATTCATCCGTGCGGATTCCTTCCCTTCTTCCAATTATACCATCTGGCTGGGTAACCGCAAAGGCCCGGGCCGCATCAGTTCTACGGTGGAAGATCTTTTGAAATGGGATCAGGCTTTGTATGCAAACAAGTTAATCAATCAACAAACATTGGAAGAAGCATTTACCCCAATGGTATTAAAAGATGGCAAAATTTCTTCTTATGGATTTGGCTGGGAAATCATTTCAAACAATCCAACCGGGAAAATTGTATGGCACAATGGCGATAACCCTGGTTACAAGACGGAGATCATGCGTTTTCTCGGAAAGAAAGCTACGTTGATCATCCTTTGCAATAATTATTCTGACCAGTTTGAAAATATCATAAAACAATTACAAACACTCATCTCACAATAAAGTACTATGCTTAAAAAATTAATCTGCTTACTCATTCCTTTTTATGTTCATGCACAGGACTACCAGAAAGTACATACCAAAGCCATTGTAGTGGATTCGCATAATGATATCCTTACTGCCTGTATGGAAAAGAAAGTGAGTATGGACAATGACCTGAAAGGCCGCACTCATTCAGACCTCAAACGTTTTAAAGAAGGCGGGGTCGATGTACAGATCTTTTCTGTTTGGTGCGATGGTAACCAGCCCAACCCCAATGCCTGGGCCAACCGCGAGATGGACACGCTGGATGCCGTGATCAAAAGAAACCCCGACAGGATTGCCATCGTTAGAAATTCGAAAGAATTAAAGAAAGCCGTGAAAGAAGGCAAACTCGCCGCTATGTTTGGTGTTGAAGGCGGACATATGATGGCAGATGATTTAGACAACCTGAATAAAATGTATGCACGCGGCACAAGGTACATGACGCTTACCTGGAATAATTCTACTTCATGGGCCACATCTGCCATGTTAGAAACAACCAAGAAAGACAGTCTGGCAAAAACACATAAAGGTTTAACCGATTTTGGCAAACAGGTTGTAAAACGAATGAATGAATTAGGTATGATGGTTGATGTATCGCATGTAGGCGAACAAACTTTTTGGGATGTAATCAATACCACTACTAAGCCTGTAATTGCTTCGCATAGTAATGCATGGACCTTATGTCCAATCTTTCGTAACCTCAAAGATGAACAGATACTGGCCATTGGAAAGAATGGGGGTGTGATAGATTTAAATTTTTATGCGGGGTTTGTGGATAGTACTTTCAAAAATAAAGAAATAAAATTTGCGTTAAGTCATGCTAAAGAGCTTGATTCACTAAAGAAAGCAGGTGTTCAGCAGGAATATGCGCTTACACTGATCTCCGAAAAATATGCATCTGAAGTGCAGGCTTCCAAACCCCCATTAAGTATGTTGCTTGATCATCTGGATTATATTGTAAAATTGATTGGCGTTAACCATGTAGGATTGGGTTCTGATTTTGACGGCATCAGCGTAGCGCCACAGCAGCTGGATGATGTAACTACCTATCCGTTAATTACTAAAGCCTTATTGGAAAGAGGATATAGTAAAAAGGATGTGACTAAAATTTTAGGGGGTAATATTTTGAGGGTGCTGAAGGCAAACGAGAATTAAACAGCTTTTTCAGCCACAGCTTACACAGATTTCACAGAATTGTTCTGCTATGTAACCTGTGACTTCATTAATATCTTTTGCTAAGGGAGCAGCGAAAGATATTAATGAACTAACCTGCATTACTGGCATCGGCGCAGGCTTAGCGGTGGATGAAGTTATAAAGAAAGCCTCCCTGTTATAAAAAGAATAAACAGGCGCGATAGTCCACCATTTAATAAAATATCATGCATCTGAATGAACACAAAAACAAAACAATTATTAATCAAACTTGTTATGTATGTAATTCTTGGCTTTGCTGTTGCATTTTTTTGGCATAAGATAAAAGGCAAGTAAACCCTCTGCGGAATCCACCGTGTTCTTTGTTATTCTGCGGTTGAATAGAGTTACCCCCAAACGCAGATTAGCAGAATGAACCGCAGAAAAAATATTCATACAAACCATCAAATACATACTATGAGAAGATTACTGCTATTATTGTTACTGCCATTGCAGTTACTCGCGCAAACCATTCCGTTTAAATCATTTAAAAGCTATCCCTTCCCGACAGAATTGTGTTCGGCAAGCAATGGTTCTAAAATTGCCTGGGCCATGGATGAGCAGGGGATTCGCAATGTATATGTGGCAGAAGGGCCTTCATACACAGCAAAAAAAATAACCAACTTTACCAAAAACGATGGGCAGGAATTAACCAGCCTCCGTATTTCTGATGATGGCAAATGGGTAGTCTTTGTTCGTGGCGGCGATCATGGTGCCAATTATGATGGCGGATTACCGATCAATGCAGCTAATGAAACCAATCCTTTTAAAGTGCAGGTAGGCAGTGTGCTATTTGCCGGTGGTGATACCCGGTTTTTATCTGAAGGGGATACACCGGAAATTTCTCCGGATAGTAAAACAGTCGCTTTTATCAAAGCTGGCCAAGTGTTTACAGCGCCTATTGACGGATCTGCAGCAGCAAAAAGTTTATTCACCACAAGAGGTACAGCAGGATCTTTGGAATGGAGTCCGGATGGCAATTCACTACTGTTTGTAGCAAACCGGGGCGATCATTCTATCATTGGTATTTATACACATGCCGCATCGCCCATCAAATGGATAGCCGCTTCTTTCTATCGTGATAATTCTGCACATTGGTCGCCTGATGGCAATCAAATTGTTTTTGTAAGAAGGCCGGGCGCAGGTGGTGCGCCGGATTCATTATTAGCCAGAAAGCACCAGCCATGGAGCATTTATACAGCAGATATAACAACTGGTAAAGAAACTTTTTTGTGGAAAGCCCCCGGCACATTGCGTGGATCCGTTCCAACCACGCATGGTGGCACCAACCTGCATTGGGCAGCCAATAACCGAATTGTATTTCTTTCTTACCAGGATGGATGGCCGCATTTATATTCCATTGCATCAACCGGTGGAAAAGAATCGTTACTCACGCCCGGAAATTTTATGTGTGAACACATCACCCTCAGTGCCGATAAAAAATACCTAACCTTCAGTGGCAATACAGGAACCGATCCGTTGGATATTGAAAGAAGACATGCCCTAAAAGTAAGTGTGGATAAAGCCGATATGCAGGTTCTTACACCTGGTAGCGGGTTGGAATGGACTCCGGTATTAACAGATGACGGCAATACCGCTGCATTTATTAGCTCCACTCCGCAACAGAGTCCATTGGTAGCTGTAAAGAAATTAAATGCCGGGAGCATCCAGTTAATCGGTAAAGAACTCGTTCCTGCTGATTTTCCAGTCAATAAAATGGTCACACCTAAACAAGTGATCTTTACAGCCGCAGATGGCGTTACGGTGCATGCGCAGCTCTTCATACCCGAAGGTGGTGCAGGGAAAAAACCGGCAATCGTTTATGTACATGGCGGCCCGCCAAGACAAATGTTATTGGGCTGGAATTATTCTGATTATTATTCCAATGCGTATGCCTCTAATCAATATTTAGCCAGCCAGGGATTTGTAGTATTATCTGTGAATTACCGTTTGGGGATCGGTTATGGATATGAATTTCACCAGGCACCCAAAGGCGGTGCTGCAGGTGGTGCCGAATACCAGGATATACAGGCGGCCGGAAAATGGCTGCAACAGCAATCTTTTATAGATGCCGGTAAAATCGGCATTTACGGCGGTTCATATGGCGGTTATTTAACAGCGATGGCATTATCAAGGGATTCTAAAATGTTTGCAGCGGGAGTAGATATCCATGGTGTGCATGATTGGGGCACACAGGCCGCACTTATAACTGCCGGTGAAAAATATGAAAAAGCACCCGACTATGAACTCGCATTAAAAACCGCATGGAACGCCTCTCCTGTTTCATCCATCAAAACATGGAAATCACCGGTATTTATTATTCATGCCGATGATGACAGGAATGTACGATTTAACCAGAGTGTTGACCTGATTAACCGTTTGGAAAAACAAGGCGTAAACTATGAGACTTTAATGATCGTTGATGATACGCACCACTGGATGAACTGGAATAATGCGGTGAAAGTATATGGGGCAGTGGCGGAGTATTTTGGGAGAAAGTTGAAGTGAGGCTATACCATGGTAAATAATTTTGGGTAAAGTGTCCTTAAGGAACAATACTGGTTTTCATTGCGTCTTTGAGAGAAGATTTGCATACGGAGTGGCCATGGTACAGTTTTGTGTGGTAAATCGCCTAAATTCATCCTGTCGTTAATCATATTTTATTGATATTCCCAATTTCTGGTAACATGAGAAAACAGCTTCTTCTTCTATTACTTTTTCCCCTTACATTGTCCGCACAACCCTTTACCAAAGCCGAAACTTCCAAATGGAATGAGCAGGCAAAACGCATCAACATCATTCGCGACAACTGGGGTATTCCCCATATCTATGGGCATACCGATGCAGATGCCGTTTTTGGTTTATTATATGCTCAATGCGAAGATGATTTTAAGCGGGTAGAGATGAATTATGTTGAAAAACTGGGAAGGCTTGCCGAAGTAAACGGTGAAAAAGATTTGTACAACGATCTGGAAATTCGAATGATCATTGATACAACGGAAGCTAAAAAAGACTATCAAGAAAGTCCGGCATGGTTACAGAAATTACTGAATGCGTATGCAGACGGCATCAATTATTATCTGTACAAACATCCCAATGTAAAACCTGCGCTACTAACCCGCTTTCAACCCTGGTATCCGTTATTATGGACGGATGGAAGTATTGGCGCCATTGATATTGCCGATGTAAAGGTTAATGAGATAAAGAACTTCTATTCGGGCGATACAAGTTCCGCTACTGCCTCATTGATCTCAAAAGAAATAGATCCATTACCCGGCGGTTCCAATGGATTTGCGATCGCGCCTTCCAAAACCGCTTCAGGTAATTCCATTCTGTATATCAATCCGCATGTAACGTTTTATTTCCGTCCCGAAGTGTCCGTCCAAAGTGAGGAAGGATTGCATGCGTATGGCGCCGTAACCTGGGGACAATTTTTTATTTACCAGGGATTTAATGAACACTGCGGCTGGATGCACACTTCCAGTTACAGTGATGTAGCAGATTCTTATATAGAAAAAGTAACCAAACAGGGAAATGGGTATGTATATGAATACGATAAAACAAAAAGACCGGTAACTGAAAAAAAGATTACACTTAACTATCTCTACAACGGTGCATATCTTTCTAAAACATTTACTGCCTATTACACGCATCACGGACCTGTGATGGCCAAACGCAATGGTAGCTGGATCAGCGTACGCGCCAATAACCGTTCTATCAAAGGCATTATCCAATCATGGGAAAGAACCAAAGCAAAAAATTTCGCAGAGTTTACCAAAAGCATGGAGCTGTTGGCTAATACCTCCAACAATACAGTTTATGCAGATGATAAAGGGAATATTGCTTACTGGCATGGAAATTTTATGCCAAAACGTGATCCGGTTTATAACTGGTCCAAACCGGTAGATGGTTCTACCAGTGCTACAGAATGGAAAGGCCTGCATCCGTTACATGAATTAATCCAGGTTCATAATCCCGCAACGGGATGGATTCAAAATTGCAACTCAACCCCTTTCACAGTATCAGGCAGCAGCAGTCCCAAAAAAGAAAATTTCCCTGTTTATATGGCGCCCAATGGAGAAAATTTTCGTGGTGTAAATGCTGCACAGATCCTGAACAGCCATCATCAATATACGATCGACAAAGCTATCTCCTCAGGATACAATACACATCTGGCGGCTTTTGATATTTTATTACCGGCATTATTCAATGCTTACCAGGGTAAAGAGTCTGATCCGGCCTTTCAATCATTGGCTGCACCCATAAACATTTTAAAGGATTGGGACAGAAACTCATCGGAACTATCCATCGCTACTACCGTTGCTATTGAATGGGGCGAAAAAATCTGGCCCAGCATTCTGAGAGGCAGTGGCGATCCCGAAGAATCACCCGATGTGGTTGAAAAAACCAAACGCTTCACTGCCAAAGCTACCGGCGATTATTTATTACAGGCATTGGCAAGTTCTGTCAATAGCCTTACCCAAAAATTCGGCACCTGGCAAAAACCCTGGGGCGAGGTGAACCGTTATCAAAGATTGAGTGGCGAGCTTACAGAAAAATTTGATGACAATCAACCAAGCCTCCCTTGTGGCTTTGCTGCATCAACATGGGGCAGCCTGCCTTCTTTTGTAAGCAGAACATATCCGGGTACTCATCTTCGTTATGGCTACAACGGCAATAGTTTTATCTGTGCGATTGAGTTCGGTAAACGTATCAAGGCAAAATCATTATTAGCCGGTGGTGAAAGCGGCGATATTCATTCGCCACATTTTGGCGACCAGGCCGAGATGTATACCAAAGGGAAATTTAAAGAAGTTCTATTTTATAAAGAAGATGTGTTGAAGCATATAGAAAGATCGTATTCGCCGGGTTGGGAAATGGGTAAGTAGCAGCCGGTTGAGGCTGATCTTATGAACAACCACCGCAATCATGCAAAAAATATAATTCGAACCATATCACATGAAAAAATTTATTCTGTTTTTGGCATTCCCCTTTCAACTCTTTGCGCAAAAAACGGCGTTGACTAATTCTTTATTACCTGCCATACAATCCTTTGCCAATACCAGTTCCGTAACCGGCCGCGAAGAAGAAGCTGTCAATTATATCCATGCATTATTTGAAAAAGGTATCTGTAAAAAAGATAAACTCGGCAATCTTGTGATCAGCATCGGTTCGGGTTCGCCCAAACAATTGTTTACCGCTCCGTTAGATGAGCCCGGTTATGTAATCAGCCAGATACAGGATGATGGATACTTGCGTATTACTCCTGTTGGTTTTGGTCATCAGGGAAATTTATTTCATCAATTCCTGGAAGGTAATGAAGTAAAGATCAATACGGATACAAGGATCGTATATGGTGTTTCAACCGTTCCTTCTTCTCATTATGATGGCTTGCGCGCTGTTCCTGAAAAAAGTAAGAATGTATTTCAATGGCAGGAATCGTTTATTGATGTGGGCGAAGCTTCTGCCAAAGCAGTGGAAGCCAAAGGCATTCATTTGCTTGATCCCTTAACCATCAACAAAAAACCCCAAGTCATTGCCAATCAGTTTATGGCTGCCCCATCAGCCGCAAGCAAATCTGCTGTCATCGCATTGGCAGCAGTTGCCAAAACTTTATTACAACAGAAATTTGTCGGTACGGTGGTTATTGCATTTACCACACTCGAATTAATCAACGGCAAAGGAATAGAAACCGTGGTAAACCAATACGGCCCATTTGACCAGGTGATCCGTTTCAACCGTTTTCTCAACAGCCCTATCGGCGAAACAAACGAAATATTGGTTGATAAAATGATTCCGGGTATTTCAACAGTTCAAAAAATAGTAAACCCAACCATGGCATTCCGCCATTCTTCCACAGTGCAGCCAAACTGGGGAAAAGCTACGGTGTTTGCTATCGGTTTGCCCTCAAACTATACAGCCACACCTGTTGAAATGGTTTCAATGGGTGCGATCAATGAACTGGCGCAAACCTGGCTTCAAACCGTTAATAATATCCATTGGGACCTGGCTGCTGTTAAACCATTACCTCTAAACCTTGGCACAAATTCTTTCAAAGGGTTTTTGAAGGAAGAAAACACGGTTTCTCAACTGGTAGCAAAATATGGCGTAAGCACAACCGAACAACCGGTGCGTGAACATATTCTTTCTCAATTACCAAAATGGACAAAACCTGAAGTAGATGAAAAAGGAAATATCCAAATCACTTTCGGCAAAGGCAGGCAGCATATAGCTTTTGTAGGACATATGGATGAAGTAGGTTTTTTGGTTGATAGTATTAGAAATGATGGAATACTTGTGGTTAAAGAGCTAGGCGGGTTCTTTAACTGGGTTTGGGAAGGGCATGCCGCACTTGTGCATACCGGATCAAAAGATATTCCTGCATTATTTGAACCACGCAATAATTACCAGCTGGCTGGCAAAAGATTTAATGGCAGTATTCCGTTAACTGTTAATGCAGGGTTTCATTCAAAAGAGGAAGCGATTGCAGCGGGTGTGAAAGAAGGTCATACTTCCGTAACAATGCCTAAAAAAATGATCCGGTTAAGCGAGTCCAAAGCCACGGCCAGAGGATTTGACGACAGAACAGGTTGTGCCGCTTTATTACTGGCACTCGAAAATATCCATCCTGATCAACTTCCTTTTACCGTAACTTTTATCTGGTCTGTTGAAGAAGAAACCGGTTTAACAGGTGCCACATTTGCGGCAAAGCGTTTACAGAATATTGACATGGTATATCCGATTGACACGTATGTTTCTTCTGATGCGCCAATGGAATCAAAGATATTCGGTAATTGTCCTTTGGGAAAAGGTATGGTGATCCGTGTGCTGGAAAGTGTCAATTTCGTCACTCGTAAAAATTTGAAATATGTGCAGAGCCTTGCTGCTAAAAATAATATCAAAACCCAATATGGCATGACGGCCGGTGGAACTGACGGACAGGGCTTTCTGAGCTATGGCATCCCTTCTATTCCTTTATCCTGGCCTGGCAGGTATTCGCATTCGCCGATTGAGGTGATGGATTTTCATGACCTGCAAAGTCTGGTGCAATTGATACAGGCGATCATGAAAGATGGCAATAAAAAATATGAATGAACTTTTTATCGATGAAAAAGTATATAACCTCATTTCTTTTTGCAATCTGTATTGGCGGCTATCCAGTTAATGCCCAGGAACAGGCTTCGGTAATTCTTTCTTTTACGGTTTCCATAAAAGATCCCGCAGCACATTTATATCATATCGAATTCCGTTGCGAAGGTATCCGTAAAGATGAGATCGAATTTAAATTATCGGAATGGACACCCGGATATTATCAACTCATGCATTATGCAGATAATATATCCGGTTTTACTGCAACCACTGCTGCAGGAGAAAAATTGGTATGGAAAAAAAAATCAGCTAACAGCTGGAAAGTGAATAATGGAAACCAAACCCATATTGTGCTGAGTTATGATGTAAAAGCTACCCGTGCATTTGTTGCTGCCAATTATCTTGATGCAGAAAGAGGGTATATTTCACCGGCCGGTGTTTTTCTGTATCCCGATCATATGCTTACCCATTCCGTAAATATTTCCATCATACCCCTGGCAGGCTGGAATGCGGTTGCAACCGGGCTTGACGAGGTAAAAGGGAAATCGTATACCTATACCGCCGCTAATTATGATGTATTATACGACAGCCCTTTTCTGATGGGTAAACTGGAGTCTTTTCCTTTGTTTACCGTAAATAATATTCCGCATTATTTTGTTGCGTATAAACCAGGGGAATTTGATAAAGTCAGGTTCATGACTGATATGCAGAAGATGGTTACCACCGCCTCCGGTATCATTGGCGATATTCCATACAATCATTATACATTTCTTTCCCTTGGCCCGGGTGCCGGTGGTATTGAACATTTGAATTCGGCATCTATTTCTTTTGAGGGCAGCAGGATGAATACCAAAGAGGCAATGGTTAGAACATATAATTTTCTGGCGCATGAATATTTCCATCATTATAATGTAAAACGCATCCGCCCGATTGAACTTGGCCCTTTTGATTATGATAAAGGCAGCCGTACCAAAATGCTTTGGCTCTCAGAAGGCATCACCGTTTATTATGAATACCTGATTGTAAAAAGAGCCGGTTTTACCAATGCAGAAGATGTATTGGCCACATTCAGTAATTCGATCAAAGATTATGAGAATAAACCCGGCCGACATTTTCAAACACCGGCCGAAGCCAGCATTACCACATGGGAAGACGGCCCCTTTGGCCGAACCGGGGATGAAGTAAACAAAACGATTTCTCCTTATGATAAAGGCCCGGCTCTTGGCATATTGCTGGATTTTAAGATCCGCCATGAAACAAAAAATAAACGTTCTTTAGACGACCTGATGCGAACCTTGTATCAGAAATACTATAAAGAAAAGAATCGCGGATTTACGGAAAAAGAATTTCAGGAAGCAGCAGAAAAAACTGCAGGCGTTAAACTGGCTGATTTTTTTGATTATATCTATACACTTAAACCGGTGGATTATCCATCCTATCTGCAATATGCCGGACTGCGTATCGATACATCAACATATGTATTGCCTGGTGGATGGATCGGTGCTAACACCAGAACAAGAAATGATAGTGTGTTTGTCAATTCTATTGACTGGCCATCACCCGCATGGGAAGCGGGTTTGAGAACCAGGAGCCTGATCTTGAAAATTAATGATCAATCGGTTACCGAAACAAAATTCCGTGAATTGATAACAGCAGGTAAAGAAGGAGACCGGATCAAACTGGTTTATATTTTGAATGGTATACAGAAAGAAGCAGAGATCAGGATCGGCACAAAAAAAGAAAAGCCCTATACCATTAAACCCATCAGCAATCCTGATGCATTACAGGCGGCAATTTATAAGAGTTGGTTGGGGGAAAAGTAAAATTATCCCGCCGTTGTCGGTCGCCCGATAAACAACACAGCAATCAGAAAACTAGTCAGTCGAACAACATTGGGTAACTGTTTTCCCCTTCTTCTATTACATTAGCTGGATCAACATGATAGAACTCATCACGATCATTAAAGCATCTTCAATAATGGTTACCGTGCTCATGGGTAAGTTAAAGACCGAACCCAGGCAGGCACATTTAATCTTACGCTTGTTAAACACAGATTGCAGAACACCAACAATACTCAATAACATTATAAGAAGTGTTATTGCATTTGTAATCATTGGCAGAATATTTAATGCGAATGCCAGGCCTAACAGGAGTTCAATGAAGGCATAAAGATATCCCCAGCTCCTGATTTTTTTTGCGATGATATCATACATGGAATAACTATCGGCAAATCCATCGAGATCAAGCAACTTAAAAAAAGAAAAAACAAGAAAGAACCCTGCCATAAAAATCCGCATAGTTTTCGCGTAATGGAGATGACCCTCCGAAAAACCAGAGATAACCGAGATCAAAAAAATATAGCCGAAAATAAGAAAGATAGGTTTGTAGGTAACTAACCATGACTTTTGTTCTTCCCCTGTAAATTCCATTACCGGCAAAACAGTTTGGATATCAGATAATTGATATTTCGGATATTCCTTCAGTGCCTGTTGGAGTGTTTGGGTGGCAATATGTTGATGCATTTCGATGGTTACGGTATTGTTTGCCCGGTTGATCCGGATATTCTCCACATCGGGGATCTTGTTAAGGGCATCCGTAACTTTTTTTTCGCAGGAACCACAGGTCACACCCGTAATATCGTATGTATGTTTCATGACTATTGTATTTATCACAAAACTACAGACTGAAAAAAAGAGGCTGTTATACTATAATAGGTAAGATTTATATCCTATTGATACATTAGATACCATCAATGAATTTTCGGTGATGAATTCCCAGTGATTTAAATTGTGAAGGAGTAAGGCCCGTTACTTTTTTGAATTGAGAAGATACATGTGAGGCGCTGCTATACCCGAGTTTAAAAGAAATCTCATTCAGGTTCATTTCATGATAAGTAAGCAGTTCTTTTACTTTTTCAATTTTTTGCAGAATGATATATTGCTCGATGGTCATCCCCTCTGTTTCAGAAAAAAGACGGCTGATCATCGAGTAGTCCTTTAATAAACCTTTAGAAAGAACCTCTGTAAAAATAAATTTTTCATCCTCTTTATGATGAATATATTCTATGATGATCGTCTTTATTTTGTTGATCTGCTTTTTTTTATCATCATCCAATAATTCAAAACCCAGTTCCTTCAGTTTTACTGCCAATTTCAATTTGAGGGAGCTGACAAGCGGTTTCTTTACTATCACTTCCCCCAATCTTACCTCTATCGGGTCAATATCAAGGCGTTTCAAGATTTGTTCTACCGCTTGTATGCAGCGCTGGCAGACCATATTCTTAATATACAAGCTAAATTCGGATGTAACAGATCCTTTCATAAAATGGAGATCGGGGTTATTTATTTATCTACTGATCGCAAATGATACTCCTGTATCAAAGCAGGGTTCTCGGGTGTTAAGGTAAAGCTTACCCAAACATTTGCCTTCTCACCTTCCAGCATAAAGTAACCGCGCAATTGGTTTTCAGGAATCACTTCTCCTATTTTAAGAATCTTACCTGCTTTTGTAAAAGCAGCATTGGCTTCATTCTTCATTACATCCGTAAAATAATCTGAGAAGAAATTTTCTGCAAATATGCCAGAGGTTGTAACATTGATAAAATCAGGTAAGAGTTTTACCAATTCATCTCTTCTTTGTGTTAATATTTTGGATGCTGGTAATTGTCTTGGTTTTAATTGTGACGCTCTGATCAATGTATCCAATACAATTGTGTTTGCCAACGATGTAGATGCATAAGTAGCATTGGCAAAATAGATCACACCCAATCCATATTCCGGTGCAATCACCCAGTTGCTGCCAAAACCCGGTAACCCGCCACTATGGCCAATGGTTTCACGGCCCTCGCAATCTTTAGACCAGCGTAAGCCATACGCATACGCCGCTGCCAGCGGGCAGGCCCTACCGCTTGGATAAATATAATTTGCATTCAGCGAAGCAAAACGCCATGGCTGGTGCATTTCACGAACAGAACTTCTTTTTACAGGGCCGGCTTCTGCATCATTTCTTACAGGCCATGCTGATTGATGAAAAGCCACATATTTACTGAATGATTCAATAGATGTGATCATCCCGCCCATCGCGCCATACAAACCGTCATGCAACAAAGCTTCTTCACGCCAATGATCCGTAAGCCAACGATATCCATGTGCAAGTTCACTGGCAGGCACTTTGGTATATTCCCATTGCGCCTGGTTCATGCCCAAAGGTTTCCAGATATTTTTTTCAATATACTCGCTGTAAGGAATGCCAGTTACTTTTTTAATGATATAACCCAGCATCGCAAAACCCATATTACTATACTCGTACACCAAACCCGGATCATTCGAAAATGAAATTCCTTTTTTGATCATCGTGATCATTTCTGCATCTGTTTTGGCTAGTTGCCTGTCGCCCCAGGGATTGTCTTCCGGGAAACCTGCAGAATGTGATAATAAATTCAGCACCGTGATCTCCGGCGCATCACTGGTTAATTTCTGCCCTTTCATTTCGGGGATATACAAATAAACTGGATCACTTAATTTCAATTTGCCTTCATCACGCAGTTTCAAGATCGCCATCGCCGTAAAACTTTTACTCATGGATGCGATACGGAACATGGATTTTGCAGTAGTAGGAATCTTCTTATCAATATCTGTATATCCACCGCTTCCTGAATACACCAGTTTGCCATCCAACACAATTCCAAAAGCATACCCCGGAAAATGATTTTTCTCTGAATAGTCTTTATAGATTTTTTCAACTACCGGAAAAAGTGATTGTATTTTTTGCAACCGGTCCGGATCGGCAAATGCAGGCGGCCGGTACGCTGTGTTTGGATTAGGTATGATGGTTGCATTCTGTGCGCCCGCTGTTAGGGAAGTGATCGTAATAGCCATCAATATAACTTTCCTGCATAAAATAGTTATCCGCATATGTATTTTTTAAAAGCTGTAATCAAGTTAACTAATTTATTCCAGATGATTCGCTTACTAGCTTCCGGCTCTTATATATTATCCATCCCAAATACTTTCTTTTCTTATTTTCTTTGATTACATTGTTTATCCAAACTAATGACTATGTATACCATTTTATGGCATGTTAAAAAATTGCTTTTTCTTGCAGCCTGTGTATTTATCACATGTATATCACTTGCACAGGGAACCAGGTTATTACGGCAACCCAGTGCAGGCAAAGACCATATTGTTTTTGTTCATGGAGATGATCTCTGGGTAGTTGGCCGCGAAGGTGGCGATGCTCGCAGACTTACTTCAGCTGTTGGCTCTGAATTAAGTCCTAAGATCAGCCCCGACGGAAAATGGGTGGCTTTTACCGGCCAGTACGATGGCAACACAGATGTATATGTGATGCCCATAGAAGGCGGTGAACCCAAAAGACTTACCTGGCACCCCGGTAATGATCTTGTGCAGGGATGGACACCGGATGGCAAATACATTTATTTTATTTCCGGCCGCGAAGGCTTTCCAACTGCCACTACAAAATTGTATAAAATAAGTGTTAACGGCGGTATGCCTGAAGCTTTCCCAATCCCATTTGCTTATACATCCTGTTTGTCTGAAGATGGACAGATACTGGCTTATCAGCCTTATCCGCTTTCTGATATAGAGTGGAGAAACTATCGCGGTGGCCAGGCTCAACCTATCTGGTTGTATAATCTGCAAACAAAAGAAACTACCAAAACAGTACAAGGCGATAAAGAAAGGCATATGAATCCGGTTTGGGATAATGGTATAGTATATTTTTTATCTGAACAGGACTTTGCCAGTAATATATGGTCTTATGATCCTAAAACGAAAATCCAGAAACAGATCACTTTTCATAAGGACTTTGATGTAAAAAACCTTTCAGCGAATAACCATTCCATCGTATATGAACAGGCGGGTTACCTGCATAGCCTGAATCTATCAACAGGAAAAAGTACAAAACTTGTGATCAATGCAAATGGCGACCTTAACTGGGGCCGCCCAAGATGGAACAATGTTTCAGGCACAGCATTAACCAATGCCAGTTTATCTCCCACCGGTAAGCGTGCATTGTTTGAAACACGCGGAGAGATCTTTACGGTTCCAAAAGAAAATGGCGACTGGAGAAATATCACCCGTTCAACCGGTGTGGCAGACAGGTATCCAACCTGGTCTCCCGACGGACAAAAGATTGCCTGGTTCTCGGATGCAAGTGGCGAATACGAATTAATGGTGGCGGACCAATCCGGTTTACAAACGCCAAAAGCGTATCCAATCGCGAATAAGAAATTTTATTTTAATCCAATATGGTCACCGGATAGTAAATACATTGCTTTTACAGATACCGATTATAATCTCTGGTATATAGACCTTGCAACAGGTGTTTTGAAACTAGCCGATACAGACAGGCTGGCACATCCCAACAGAACATTGAATCCATGCTGGTCACCCGACAGCAAATGGATCGCTTATGTTCAGATACAGGAGAACCAGTTCAAGGCTGTAAAATTATATAACCTGGAAACGGCAAAAAGCACACAACTTACCGACGGGCTATCGGATGCCATCGATCCGCAATGGGATGAAAGTGGAAAGTACCTGTATTTTCTGGCAAGTACCGATTATGGGCTAAACATCGGTTGGTTGGATATGAGCAGTTATAATTATCCGGTAAACCGCGCATTATATATAGCTGTTCTAAGTAAAGATGCCCCTTCGCCTTTTGAACCCAAGAGTGATGAAGAACCTGCTAGGGAGGAAAAGAAACCTGCCGATACTTCAAAAGCAGCCGCTAAACCACCTGCCGTAACCGGTGTAAAAGTGAAGATCGATTTTGATGGAATTCAACAAAGAATTGTATCTGTGAATATTCCGGCACGTAATTATGATGGATTAACAGCAGGGCCGGAAGGAACCATTTTTTATACTGAATCTGTTCCAAATGAACCCGGTTCTGTTTTGTATAAATATAGTTTGAAAGACAGGAAGCCAACAGAATTCGGAAGAGCCATCAATTATGTTACCAGCAGTTTCGACAGAAAAAATTTGTTATACAGGTCCGGCAGCAACTGGTTTATTGTTGCCACTGCAGCCGCACCACGCCCGGGCGAAGGAAAACTGGCCACAGAGGGTATCAAAGTATATGTTGATCCAAATAAAGAAGCTGAACAGATATTCCGTGAAGGCTGGCGTTTTCAGCGAGATTTTTTATATGTTGAAAATGTACATGGCGCGCCATGGGATAAAATATATGAATGGTACAAACCATGGGTGGCACATGTAAAACATCGTACCGACCTGAATTATATCATTGATATTTTAGGAGGTGAAGTTTCTATTGGCCATTCATTTACCTCCGGAGGCGATTTGCCTGATATCCCTTTTATTCCTGTTGGATTACTGGGAGCAGATTATGAAATAGACAATGGCTTTTTTAAGATCAAAAAAATATATACCGGCGAAAACTGGAACCCCGATCTGCGCTCACCCTTAAGCGGCCCCGGTATGGATGTAAAAGAAGGCGATTATCTTTTGGAAGTTGATGGAAGGCCCTTAAACGCATCCATGAATGTGTATAGTTTATTTGAAGGAACCGCTAACCGGCAGATAAAAATAAAAGTGAATGGTAAACCTGTGTTAGAGGGGGCGCGTACCCTTACCGTAGTTCCCATAGCAACTGAAGCCGGCCTTAGATCCCGCAACTGGGTTGAGAATAACCGGAAAAAAGTAGATGAGTTATCCGCCGGCAAACTTGCATACGTGTATGTGCCGAATACCAGCAATGCCGGATATACCTATTTTAACCGTTATTATTTTTCGCAACAGGATAAAAAAGGAGTAGTGATTGATGAAAGAAATAATGGCGGCGGATCTGCTGCCGATTATATGATCGATATCATGAGCAGAAAACTGCAGGGGTATTTTAATAACCGTGTTGCCGGACACAAACCTTCAACTACTCCTATGGCCGGCATTTGGGGGCCGAAAGTGATGCTTGCCAATGAAAGCGCGGGTTCCGGTGGAGTCCTGTTTCCTTATATGTTTAAAAAGATGAAGATCGGGCCATTGATCGGTACACGAACATGGGGTGGCTTAGTAGGCATATGGGATACACCGCTATTTATGGATGGCGGCCGCATGACAGCACCCCGTGGCGGATTTTATGACACAGATGGCGAGTGGGCAGTAGAAGCCACCGGGGTAGCACCTGATATAGAAGTAAACCAGGACCCCAGATCTGTAGCAGAAGGAAAAGATCCGCAATTGGAAAGGGCTGTGCAGGAAGCGTTGAAACTATTACCATCACAGGGTATTCAATTAAAGAAAGAACCATCGACGCCTATCCGTTATCATAGGCCTTCCGGTAAATAATCAGGAATCATACACTATACGCCTTCGCATCTTTTCATAAATCGTCATGAAAGATCCGAGGGCGTATTTTATAGCCAATCAATAATATTTTAATTTTTCGATGTATCCGCCGAGACGGTTTTTGGCAAGGAAGTTTTTTTCCAATGCTAAGTTGAAAGGAATGGGTGTATCCAGGGAGGCACAACGCATTACCGGCGCATCCAGTAATTCAAAACAATGTTCGCTGATCCAGGCACTGATCTCACCGCCGATACCTCCGATCAATGTGTCCTCATGCAATAACAATACTTTTCCTGTTTTAGCAACCGCTTCTTTTATGGCCGCGTAATCCAATGGTAATAAAGTACGCAGGTCCAGAATATGCAAAGAAGTTTCCGGGTGTTGTTCCTGGTATTCGTTGGTCCAGTGCAAACCTGCACCGTATGTAATTACCGTAACGTCATCGCCTTCTTTTACCAATTTGGCTTTACCAATTTCAACTTCATAATATGCTTCCGGTACTTCGCCACTTACACTTCGGTACAAAGCTTTGTGTTCAAAATATAAAACAGGGTTCGGATCATTAATAGCTGCAATTAATAATCCTTTTGCATCATGGGGTGTAGCCGGGTAAACAACTTTCAATCCCGGCACATGCGTAAACCAGGCTTCATTACTTTGTGAATGGAAGGGACCGGCGCCTACACCCGCACCTGTTGGCATACGTATTACCACATCTGCATTTTGTCCCCAGCGGTAATGCATTTTCGCTAAATTATTGACGATCTGGTTAAACCCTACCGTTACAAAATCAGCAAACTGCATTTCCATCACACTCTTATACCCTTCCAAACTCAAACCCAATGCAGTTCCCACTATCGCACTTTCGCATAAAGGCGTATTACGGATTCTTTCTTTACCGAATGCTTCTACAAATCCTTCTGTTATTTTAAAAGCGCCGCCATATGCCGCAATATCCTGTCCCATAAGGATAAGGTTGGGATGCTTTTGCAGACTTTGATACAATGCTTCTTTAATACCGTCGAGGAGTCTGGAGTTAGAAGTCTGGAGTTTAGAGTCTGGTGAATCAATAATTAACCCTTCAGACTCCAAACTCCTGACTCCAGACTTTTTGGCATACACATCATTCATTTCCGCTTCTTCGTTAACAACAAAGTTTTCTTCCTCAGGAGCCAGTTGTAGTTCACTTTCAATATATTCTTTAAACTCATTTCGTATATCTGCAATCTGCATTTCAGTGATCGCATTTTCTGAGATCAAAAACTGTTCAAAATTTTTGATCGGATCCCTTCTGCCCCATTCTTCAAATAATTCTTTGGGTATGTATTTGGTCCCACTGGCTTCTTCATGTCCACGCATGCGGAAGGTCATGCACTCTATCAAATACGGTTTTTGATTTTCGATACAATAATCGCGAACGCCCCGTATCGTATCATACACTTCCAATACATTATTACCATCAATGCGAACACCTTCCATGCCATAACCTTTGGCTTTATCCGCAAGGGTTTCGCAGCGGTATTGTTCATTAACGGGTGTACTTAACCCGTAACCATTATTTTCTATAACAAAAATTACCGGCAGATCCCATACGGCAGCCACATTCAAGGCTTCATGAAAATCGCCTTCGCTGGTTCCGCCATCACCGCTGAATGTGAGGGATACTTTTTTTTCTTTTCTAAGTTTATACGCCAGTGCCACACCATCTGCAATTGCCAGTTGCGGGCCAAGGTGCGAGATCATACCGCAGATATAATGTGGCTTACTCCCAAAATGAAAACTTCTTTCACGTCCCTTGCTGTAACCCTCTTTATTCCCCTGCCACTGCATGAATAATTTATGCAAAGGCATTTGTCTTGAAGTAAAAACACCCAGGTTTCTATGCAAAGGCATTATCCATTCATCGCGTTGTAAAGCAAGCGTTGCGCCTACAGAAATAGCTTCCTGCCCAATACCACTAAACCATTTGCTGATCTTTCCCTGCCTTAACAATACCAGCATCTTCTCCTCTATCATCCTTGGCATCAGGAGGTTTCGGTAGATATAAATCAGTTCTTCGTTGGTAAATTGTTCGCGATTAAAATTCATTATTCTTTCCGTTACACTGTTATTCGTGAGGGGGGTGAATCGACAGTCGTGGATAAACCATTTGCAGACGCACGATGTACGAATTTACTAAGTTACTTGTATTTGCTTACCCGCAAAAAAAAGCCATCCCGCAAGGCGAAATGGCTTCCTTAGAATTCGTTGAAGATTAGTCGCGGCTGCCCAGTTTGCTCAGCAGTTTCAATATCTCAAGGTATAACCATACCAGCGTTACCAATAAACCAAAAGCTCCATACCATTCCATAAATTTAGGCGCACCTCTTTCTGCGCCTTGTTCGATCATGTCAAAATCCAGGATCAGGTTTAAAGCAGCAATGGCTACTACAAACAGGCTGATGCCAATACTCAGCATACTGCTGTCGTACATAAAACTCACCTGTACGCCAAATAAACGCAATACCATAGTAAGCAGGTAAAAAATACCGATACCCATAGTTGCCATAATGATCACCGATTTGAATTTTTCGGTAGCCTTAATAATGCGGAAATTATACAACAGGAACATAGAGATGGCCACACCAAATGTGAGTCCTACTGCCTGCATTACCAGCCCGGGATATTTTTCGGCAAAAGCCGCATTCATCATCGCAGAGACCGCCCCAATAAATAAGCCTTCCAGCAATCCGTATAAAGGAGCCAGGAAACCGGCCCAGTTGGGTTTAAAAGAAATTGCCACACCGGTGATCAATCCGCCAAACACGCCTACAAAAAGCATAGTTGTTACGGTGCCTGTCTGCCCTTCAGCAAATAAATGCCAACTGTACGCCGCACCGGCAATCACCATCAGCATTAAAAAACCAAATTTGTTGATAGCCCCGCGAACGCTCATTGTTCCCTGCATGCTTGCATCCAGATGCATACTCTTGTCGAACATTTTCTGTGTTAAGGTGGGATTACCCGATTTAAACATTGCCATAGTTTATGAAAATTTAGAATGCCAAATATACGAAAACTAATAAGGGTTTATTGTGTTGGGGGATTTAAGGAAACACTAAAATTCCTGAAGAATTGTTAATACACCCTGGTCCCTGGCCTATAGCCATTTGTATTCATTTTTTATCCTACGATGGACTAGCGACTTATAGACGCAATTTCTTCAACCCCGGGTAATGATCTACTGTTTCAAATACATAATTCGGGTTCTGTTTCAGGATATGAATAAACCTGGCCAGCGAGTCCAGGTCGCCGGGGCGCTGGAACATGCGGTCGTGACTTAAAATTACGAGGTGGCCGGGGGAATGTGTGTCCATTCGGGCAAAAGCACTGTCAACCTCATTGGCTAATTTCTGGGGTGATTGAACCGGGCGGGCATTTTTATGGTTAAAATGCCATTCCACATCCCAACCGATCACATTATAACCAGCACTGTCTAAAAGTTCAGCCACAGGCCTTACCAATTTGGTTGCTTTTACCTCACCCTCCCTTACCCAGGAACGGTTACCCGGCAGGCGTATAATCTTGTAGGGAACCTGCAGCGAATCCTGCGCCTTATAAAAATCCTGCCCGGCAAAATAAGGATGGTGATAGAAATCGATGTATTTATCGTTAGCATGCGTATAACTGTGGTTGGCCAGCAACACCTGCGGGTAGCTTTCCCGGATCATGGAAACGATATTTTTGCCGTCGCTTTTTCTGGCGGCATGCAGTCCCACCATAAAAAAGCTGGCTTTTATCCCTTCCTGTTTTACCAGGTTAAAACACTCAACCGTGCCATGCTGCGGGCCGTCGTCGAAGGTTAGATAGATGTATTTTTTGCTGCTGTCGTAGACCGGGGGCTGCCATGTAAACTTGTCAACGGGCTGTATTTTACCTGATTTCCCATCAGTTTTGCTCGAATCGGCACCCGGTCCATCGCCTGCACGACCATTGTTGCATGCCATTGCCAAAGCCAAGATCATGGTTCCTATACTAAGCATCATACACCTGTCTTTTTTACCCTTCATAACCGGTTCCCTTAATTTAGGGTGCGAAGATAGCCAATGGAAAGAAACCGCTCCCGGCTCATTCTCATCTATGAAAAACAATGCCCATAAACGATAAAAATCAGTATTTATCGTGCCCCGTTAATTAGTATCTTCGCGGGCACAATTTAAACTTCGATGGCTAAAAAAGATGAAGTACTGCAGGACGTTGTAATCAAATTTGCAGGCGATAGCGGAGACGGTATGCAGCTTACCGGACAACAGTTTACCAATAATACAGCGATGCTGGGGATTGACCTGGCTACTTTCCCGGATTTTCCGGCTGAGATACGCGCCCCGATCGGTACCGTACCCGGGGTAAGTGGTTTCCAATTGCATTTCTCTTCCAATAAAGTATTTACACCGGGGGATATTGCAGATGTATTGGTAGCTATGAATGCAGCTGCCTTAAAAGTAAACCTGAAAGCCATCAAGCCCGGCGGAAAGATCATTGTTAACCTGGAAGGTTTTGATGCAAAGAATCTGCGTTTGGCCAACTATCCGGATGGCGTAAACCCCTTGGAAGATGGCAGCCTGGACAGTTATGATGTGATTAAAATGGATGTTACCAAAATGACACGCGAGTCTTTAAAAGATTTTGCAGAATTGGGTAACAAAGAGCGCGACCGCGCCAAGAATATGTTTGTTCTCGGTTTCATCTACTGGATGTATAACCGCAGCCTCGAAACCACCATCGATTTTTTGAAAGAAAAGTTTGGAAAAAAACCAACTATCTTAAACAGCAATATTAAAGTATTACAGGCTGGTTATCATTACGGAGATACTACAGAAACTTTCACTACCCGTTACAAAGTAGATAAGGCAAAAATGAATCCGGGTTTGTACCGAAGCATTATGGGTAACCAGGCTTTATCATTAGGGCTGATTGCAGCAGGAGAAAAAAGCGGCCTCGAAATTTTCCTGGGTGCCTATCCGATCACACCCGCTTCCGATATCTTACACGAATTAAGCAAATACAAAAGTTTTGGCATCAAAACTTTTCAGGCAGAAGATGAGATCGCTGCCATTGCTGCATCTATTGGTGCAAGCTATGGCGGCTCATTGGGTGTAACCGCAACATCCGGTCCGGGTATGGCGTTGAAAGCCGAAGCGATGGGATTGGCTGTAATGCTGGAAATTCCTTTGGTAGTGATTAATATTCAAAGAGGCGGCCCTTCTACCGGCTTGCCAACCAAGACAGAGCAGAGTGACCTGATGCAGGCTTATTTTGGCCGTAACGGCGAATGCCCGATGCCCGTAATTGCCACTTCAACGCCAAGTGATTGTTTTGATGCAGCCTATGAAGCCTGCCGTATTTCCGTACAGCATATGACACCGGTTGTTTTATTAAGCGATGGATATATTGCCAATGGTGCTGAACCCTGGAAATTCCCCAATGCAAAAGATCTGAAACCGATCACGGTTAATTTCAAAAAAGCATTGGCAGAAGACGAGCCCAAATTCCAACCTTACCGCAGGGATGAAAAACTAGCCCGTTCATGGGCTATCCCCGGAACACCGGGATTGGAGCACCGTATCGGTGGTTTGGAAAAACAAGACGTAACCGGTAATATCAACTACGAACCGGAGAACCACCAGCACATGGTAAATGTTCGCCAGGCTAAGGTTGATAAGATCGCAGATTATATTCCCTTACAAACCATCGATAGCGGCCCTGAAAAAGGAAAAGTGCTGATACTCGGATGGGGCTCTACCTATGGCGCCATTAAAAGTGCCGCCTTACAATTACAGTCAGAGGGCCATGCCGTAAGCCATGCACATATCCGTTACCTGCGTCCTTTTCCTAAGAACCTGGGAGATATGATTAAGCACTTTGATAAAGTATTGATCCCCGAAATCAATAACGGCCAATTGGTAAAAATTATCCGCGATGAATATATGGTAGACGCAGTGCCTTATAATAAAGTGATGGGTATTCCTATTACCAAAGGCGAACTGGTGGATGTAGTGAAGAAGATGTTGTAGCCCAGCTGTAAGCTGCAAACAAAAAAGAGAAGATTGATTATGATCTTCTCTTTTTTTATGCAAAGCCCGTTGTAATTTTTCTGTAGGTTTATGCTAATGAATATTGAACAACTCCGCGAATATTGTTTACACAAACCCGATGTGGAAGAAACCCTTCCCTTCGGGCCGGATACTTTGGTATATAAAGTAAATGGAAAAGCATTTTTATTAACGGGGATTGATAACCATCCTCTCCGCTTCAATGTTAAATGCAATCCTGATAAAGCCATTGAATTAAGAGAAGCATATCCCGGTGCGGTTCTGCCTGGTTATCACATGAATAAAAAACACTGGAATACGATTGTGGTTAATGGGACTTTATCCAACAGGCACATGCAGGAATTTATTGATGATTCGTATAACCTTGTAAAAAGCCATAAAAAATAGACCGCTGCCTCTCTGCGGCTTTGCGGTTGGTGATATATCTATCCAACCGCAGAGAACGGAAAGATTCCTGCAGAGAAAATTATTTTTCCAATTTTTGATAATAATTACACCAATCCTTCAACACACACGCTTCACATTTCGGGCTACGCGCCAGGCAAACATAACGGCCATGCAATATGAGCCAGTGATGCGCTTTGTGTACCAGTTCTTTAGGAATATGTTTGATCAGTTCTTTTTCAACAGCTAAAGGTGTAGCTGCTTTTTGTGAAACGAGTCCCAAACGTTTACTCACCCGAAACACATGCGTATCCACAGCCATATTGGGTTGTTGATCTATTACGCTGGTAATTACATTAGCGGTCTTTCTTCCTACACCCGGCAATTGCACCAGTTCATCAACCGTCATCGGTACTTCACCACCGAATTTATCGAGTAGCATATTGGCCATGCCGATCAGGTGTTTAGTTTTATTATTGGGATAAGAAATACTCCTGATCAAAGGGAACAGTTCATCAAACGTGGCTTTCGCCATTTTCTGTGGCACAGGATATTTTTCGAAAATAGCAGGTGTGGTAAGGTTTACACGTTTATCTGTGCATTGTGCGGAAAGAATGACAGCTACTAATAATTGATATGGATTATCATACACC
The DNA here is from genome assembly GCA_964519475.1 of uncultured Sediminibacterium sp. Taxonomy (GTDB): domain Bacteria; phylum Bacteroidota; class Bacteroidia; order Chitinophagales; family Chitinophagaceae; genus Sediminibacterium. The sequence continues at coordinate 215,209 of CAZFKE010000004.1, read as the reverse complement.
AATTCCGTTTCCGCTTCAGGAACATTTTTCTGAAAATAATCGAGTATGTGTTGATAGCGTTCTTTCCTGGTCATGCTGAAAAAATATAACCACAGATCTCACAGATTGGCACAGAAAAAATCTGTGTTACTCTGTAAAATCTGTGGCAAAAAAATTAATACTGATGAAAACTATCCCCAATAAACTTCAACGCATCGGTAATACCTGTTCGCCAGTAAGTCCAAGTGTGGGCACCATCGCGAACCCTGTATTCATGCGGGACTTTCTTTTCCGATAAAGCAATATGCAACAAACAATTTCCTTTGGTTAAAAAATCATCGTCCCCGCAATCGATCCAGTAGCGTACTTTTTTCAGCTCATCTACAGATTTGGTTTCTACTATCTTAAGAATAGAATTATCATACCAGCTTTTATTCAACCGGTCTTTCCCTTTGAGGTCGCGGCCAAATAACTGGCCAAAAGTTCTTGCCCAGCTGGCTTCAGGAAAGGCAAGCAAAGCATCATCATCAAACACAGCTGCACTTAATGGTGCAGCGGCAGCAAACAATTCGGGATGTTTCATAGACAGGAGCAAAGTGCCATACCCGCCCATAGATAACCCTGCCACACCCCGATATTTTTTTTCTGCTTTAATATGATAGGTTTTTTCAATCGTTGGCATAAATTCTTTCAGAAAAAAATCTTCATAATTTTCTTTACCATCATAAGCATTCATATACCAGCTCGAATCGCCGTTAGGCATAATAATGATCATGGGTGGAATCGTTCCGTCTGCAATCGCCTTATCAGCATAGCGGTTGATCTCACCAAATTGTAACCAACCGGTATTATCATCTGTGTATCCATGCAATAAATACACAACAGGATAAGTTCTGTTTGAGGTTTCATAATCTGCGGGCAGGTATACGGTGTAACGAACCTCTTTCCCGAGAATGGTGCTTTTCACAATTCTTGTTTCCAGTACTTTACCGGCGGGTTGCGCATAGGCAATGGAGAGATTGCAGCAGAGTATCAGCAATAGTGTTTGGCAAATGTTTTTCATACGGTTAATTTTAGTACAGATAAATTTAGGCGAAAACAGGCGATAGTGCATAGCTAACTGTTAAAATCAGCTGATTTTTCACGCAAAGAAAGCTTTGCGATTTCTATACTATGCGTGAAAATCAGGGGCTACTTATTATTACTTGACTGTATTCCCGCATGTTTCAGAATAGCCCTGATCGATTGTTTAGACGGGGATTTGAGTTTTAATTTGTCCAGCTGCTGTATTGTACGGCGTAATACCTGTAAACGGTTATTCAGTTCCAGGTCAAGTTCAAGGGCTTCCTCAATTTCAGCGCTCATTTTGGGCGTGCAGTCTTTGTATAGATACAGGATCAGATCCTCTTCTTTGAATTTTTTCATAACAGGATTACCACTTAAAATAAGAGGATACGGCGTTTATATAAAACGGGGTTTGTTACAGATTATTGTAACAGGCCTGAAATGGGGCGATCCAACGATTTTGGGGGAAATTTATTTTTTGCGGACGGCAGAATCTTCAATAAGGTAGATATCCTCTCCTTCTTTCTTCATCAGGTAGTGCTCCCGGGCAAATTTTTCGAGGGCGGCAGAATTATTTTGAAGGTCTGTGAGCTCTTTCCTGGTCTTTTCTATCTCCTGAACATAGTATTGTTTCTTGGTTTCCAGCTTTTTTAACTCTTCCTGCCTGTCGCGTTGCTGAAAATAGTCCCGCTGGTCAAAGAATAGCATCCAAACTACAAAGAAGCTGAAGGCTACCAGGTATTTGTTGGTAAGGATGGTGAAAATTTTTTTCATACTCGTTGATAGATACAGGCTACTGAATTCGGATGTTGGTTCCTGACAAAAATAGAGATTAACTAATTGTCCTCAGTGATAAACTAATCAACAGATGTTAAAAAAGCTGTGAGCTATGAGCAAAAATTACTGCTCATAGCTCACAGCTAAAACTTACTTATTTACCAAACTTGATCTTTCCTTTTGGATATACACCGGTTGTTCCCAGCATTTCTTCAATACGGATCAATTGGTTGTATTTGGCGATACGGTCGGTACGTGAAGCAGAACCGGTTTTGATCTGTCCGCAGTTCAGCGCAACGGCCAGGTCGGCAATGGTAGTATCTTCTGTTTCGCCGCTTCTATGGCTCATGATGGTATTGTAACCGTTATGTTGTGCCAGCGTAACAGCGTTGATGGTTTCGGTAAGGGTTCCGATCTGGTTTACTTTAACCAACAATGCATTGGCAATACTTTTATCAATCCCCGTTTGCAAACGGTTTACATTGGTAACAAACAGGTCATCGCCTACCAGCTGGCATTTACTGCCTACTGCCTGGGTAAGGGCTTTCCAGCCATTCCAATCATCTTCGGCCATACCATCTTCAATAGAAGCAATCGGGTATTGTTTCACCCATTTTTCCCAGAACTTAACCAGTTCATCGCTGCTTACTACTTTACCACTGCTTTTGTGGAATACATATTTTTTCTTTTTGGCATCCCATAATTCGCTGTTGGCAGCGTCCATGGCAATTACGATCTGCGAACCGGTTTTGTAACCTGCGGCAGAGATCGCTTCCAGAACCGTTTCAATGGCTTCTTCGTTGCTTTGAATATTGGGAGCAAATCCGCCCTCATCGCCAACGTTGGTGCTGAAGCCCTTTTTCTTCAATACACTTTTCAGTACATGGAAGATCTCTACACCCCAACGCAATCCTTCAGAGAAAGAAGGGGCGCCAACCGGCATGATCATGAATTCCTGGAAATCAATTTTGTTATCAGCGTGTGCGCCACCGTTAAGAATGTTCATCATCGGCATGGGCAATGTTTTTGCATTGGTGCCACCTATGTAACGGAACAACGGCAGGGCAGCTTCTTCTGCCGCCGCTTTGGCAACAGCCATACTTACGGCGAGAATAGCGTTCGCGCCTAATTTGGTTTTATTAGGTGTGCCATCCAATGCGATCATGGCTTCATCAATGGCAGCCTGTTGTGCAACATCGTAACCTACAATGCCTTCAGCAATAATATCGTTTACGTTTTTTACCGCTTTCAGAACACCTTTACCTGCGTATTTCTTTTTATCGTTATCGCGCAGTTCAGCAGCTTCGTGAATACCGGTGCTGGCACCGCTGGGTACGGCTGCACGGCCCATAGCGCCGTCGTCGGTTACTACATCTACTTCTACAGTAGGGTTACCGCGGCTGTCTAAGATTTGTCTGGCGTGTACTTCAATAATGTAACTCATGGTCAGGCTTGTTTTGTTATGATTTTTGTTGTTGGATTCCGTTTTGTGTTATCGGAGCTGCAAGGTAAGTAATTAAGGGCTTTTATGGTTTGAAATCATGCAGGGGGCCGATGGTTTTCCGCATAAATACTTCATTATGGCCTTTTACAATATAATCTTTGATCTCGCCGATCACCTCATACCCCATCCGCTGATACAGGTTCAAAGCCCCGCTGTTAAAGGATGAGGCGCAGATGAACACATTTGGACTTACCTTAAAAATCAGTTTTTCCGCGTATGTAATGGCCGCTTCTCCCAGTCCTCTGCGCCTGGCCCGTTCAGAAATAACGATCGTTTGTATGTATCCGGTAAATGCCCCTTTTAATTTGATCATGATAAAGCCAAGACGCTCTGCTTCCTCTTTTATTATATACACTTCACTCAAAGGATCTTCCAATAATGTAATGGATTGATCATAATTGCGCTGCAGAGTGATCCAGGGTTCATTGGATGCCATCAGTTCTGCACATCATTGAAAATCTTCTGTGCAGGAAGATCTGCCAATCGAAACGGGGGGATGGATACCGGGTAAATAATCCATGGTAGTGAAGTTAATGACTCTTTTGTCTTTGTGTTACTTATGGGTAAGCGAACGGAATACTTCTTCCAAACTATGCCCTTCTGTTTGCAGGGAAACGATGTTGAAATTATGGTTGATCGCTAATTCCAGTAACTGTTTACGAACAGCATCGGGATTGGCAGTTTGGAGTTTGAAGTTTGAAGTTTGGAGTTGTTCTACATTTTTAACCTCATTTAACCCTTTTAATAGCAATACATCTACTACTTCCTGAAACGTTACACTCACTATATGCATATCGCTCTTAGTTCGTTGCAGGTTTTTCAAGCTATCATCCGCAACAATATTTCCTTTATTAATAATGATCACTCTGTCGCAGATCGCCTCTACTTCTTGCAGGATATGTGAGGAGAAGAGAACGGTTTTATTTTGTCCCTGTTGTTTGATTACATTACGGATCTCGATGATCTGGTTGGGATCCAATCCGCTAGTGGGTTCATCCAGTATCAATACTTCAGGGTCATGCATTAACGCAGCGGCTAATCCCACACGCTGCTTGTATCCTTTTGATAATTGTCCGATCTTCTTTTTAGATTCAATAGTTAATCCGGTAAGTGTGATCACTTTTTCTACAGCAGCTTTTACATCTTTCAATTGATGAACGCCCCCGACAAAAGAAAGGTATTCGCGCACATACATATCTGTGTACAAGGGATTGGCTTCCGGCAAATAACCGATTTTCTTTTTTACCGCGATAGGATTATTTGCCACATCTAATCCGCATACTATGCCTGTCCCGCTATCAGCCTGTAAATAACCCGTGATGATTTTCATCGTCGTACTCTTACCTGCGCCGTTTGGGCCAAGGAAACCTACTATCTCTCCTTTCTTTATATTGAAGGATACATTATTCACCGCTTTTTGTTCGCCGTATTGTTTGTGTAATTGATAAACTTCAATGGACATGCTTCCGGGTTTGCGTCAAAATTACCGTAATGAATGCAAAACTGTACATAGTTTATGGGTTAAGGGTTTGGTAAGATTACGTAGTTTTATAAATACATACACTTACCCTTCATAAAACAAGCTATATGAGACAGTTTATTCTTCTGTTGCTTTTGATCATATCTATTGGTGCATTGTCGCAAACGCCCGAAGAAAATTTAAAATCTCTTGGGATTGTTTTGCCCGAAGTAATGGCACCTGTGGCCAATTATGTGAATGTGGTTCGCACGGGAAATCTTTTGTACCTGGCCGGTAAGGGCCCGGTACAAGCCGATGGAAAATATGTAACGGGGAAGCTTGGAAAAGATATGACCATTGAACAAGGCTACCAAGCCGCCCGCCTCACCGCCATTATGCAGATAGCCGTATTAAAAAAAGAACTCGGCGATCTCTCCAAAGTAAAACGCATTATAAAAGTACTGGGCATGGTTAACTGCACAGAAGATTTTGCTGATCAGCCAAAAGTGATCAATGGCTATTCAGATTTGATGGTAGCCATTTTTGGTGAAAAAGGAAAACATGCCCGCTCTGCTGTTGGGATGAATGCTCTGCCCTTTCATATGCCGGTGGAAGTAGAGATGATTGTGGAGGTGGAATAAGATAGATTGATAAATTACTTCTCCGACAACCATCACTTTCGGGTTATACGCTATTTATTTTACAACGCATTTGTTTTGAAATCTTGATTAGAAGTAATAAATTTAGCTATATCAGTATTTCTTGAAAACCACTCTCTACATATTTTTGTATGTATTGTTCATCACAATAAATGCATGTTCCAAATCCAATAGCGGTTCCGCACAAGTGGGTGTGGACCCCAGAACTGGCTCCAATCCACCACCGGATTCTGTTGCTAATTACAATCATGTAAAGTTATTGATGCAACAAGGTACCAGTTGGAATTGTTACCGTTTTGATACCATTGGTGGCACTCCCCTACTGGGTTACAGTTTTCATCCATATACAGGCGAGTGGCAAAAAAATCTGGTTCTTGATACATTAGATAAAACAAGTCCGAATTATGGAACTTACAGAGACAGCAGTTATGAGGTGTTTACTGTTAGAGGAACCATTACCATCGGTGAACTGAAAAAGTATTTTCTGAATCCAAGCGCAAGCTTTCCCTCTTATTATAATAATTATTTCTCTTATATCGTAAACTACCCCGATGCTTCACTGGCAAAAGACAGCAGTAACTGCAGTATTTTACTGGTTAATAATAAATCAAGAAATACGGTAGATACTGAATTTGTTTTTCTTTCAAAATCCTATTTCGCTATCATGCCGCAAATAAGCCGGGTTGTACAATCCTCAGGTACAATTTCCCTTGGAACAGACCCTTCTTTAATCAATATTGGTATTACGCTTTCAGGCGTAAAACCGATTGGCAATAGTTTTCTATTCCAGAACCGCCAATACCTGAGCGATCTTTTTATTTCATCTATATACAGTACTCGCGCGCCTAGTGGTATAAGCGGATCTTACGATAGTACGGCTATTAGCTTTTCTGCTTCCAAAGGTTTATTACAACATTATAATTACAATTTTTCATATACTCCAATCAGTTACCCAAGGGAAAAAACAAATAGGGTAAATGTGACTAATTAATCAGCTAAGATCTTTGTATCAATAGTGAAGGTAAGTGTTGATCTGTTCAATAATTAAAGACCATCGTTACAAAATAAAAATTGACAACATTAGTTTATGATTATTAATAATCTCTTGTACTATTTGAATAAAGTGCCGCGGAAGCAGAGATGAATTCCTTATAAATAATCCGTAAATCTGAGGCTTCTATTTTTACTCCCTATTCATTATCCCTTCATCAATTTCAAACTCTGCCCATCCCACTGCGGGAATAATTTTTTGTTATCGTTAATCTTTAAATGTCCATTTGCCACCGCACTGAATACAGAACGGAAATCGGTACTAACCGGTAAATCGCGGCCATCCTCGAGATCTTCTTTTGCCAGTGATTTGATGTTGTGATATACTTTCCC
>CAZFKE010000004.1:193378-208336 GCA_964519475.1 uncultured Sediminibacterium sp. | reverse complement strand
TGGGCGGTTCTGCCAAATTCGGTCATGGTCATTATGGTTACTTCATCCTGGTAGGCTTCCATGTCTTTCCAGAAAGCAGCAATAGAATCGCTAAAATCTTTCAGGTTACGGGCCAATGCGCCATTGGTTGCTCCCTGGTTAACGTGTGTATCCCATCCGCCACTTTCCGCAAAAGCTACTTCCATCCCTACCTCCATTTTGATTAAGGTAGCAATCTGTTTTAAAGAATTACCCAATGCCGATACAGGGTATACTACGCCCGCAGCAGGTTGGTATCTATTGATTGTATTCACATTCAGCATCTTCATCGCATCAAAACTTTCTTTACCGGTCTTGTTTAATAGCTGGCTGGATGTTTGATCATATAATTGTTCGAATGATTTAGAAGCGAGATTGGAAGCGAAAGGATTACCGCGCATCTGTATCGCAAACTCCTGCAGGTTATTGATCGCTAAAGATTCATTATCACCATACAGACTTCTCGGCAATGAACTGGTTAAACTTACGGCACGGAAAGGGGTTCCTTCATGTCCCAGCAAACCCACGGCCCTGTTCAACCAGCCGCTACCGGTACTTTTATTGAAAGGCGTTCCGCTCTCCATATAATCCTGTGCATCAAAATGGCTGCGGGTTGTATTCGGGCTTCCTACACCATGCACAATAGCCATACGGCCTTCGCGGAAGAAAGGTGCAAATGCATCAAGCGAAGGATGTAAGCCAAACCGTCCGTCCAGATCAACCATCCTGCCTTCCGTTTCTGCAGGGCTCATATATAAAGAAGGGCGTAGTGTTTTCAGGTTAGGGTCTGTATAAGGACTCACTGCCATCAAACCATCCATCGCTCCTCGTTGAAAAACACAAACAAGCACTTTATTTTTTTTGTAGGGAGACCATATCTTACAACTGCCAGCAGCGCGTGCAATAAAATTGGGTACCCCACCGAAACCTGTGGCAAACAAAGCGAGTGCGCCTGATTTCATAAATGCTCTTCGATCTATCATATTGATTATTTTATTGCGCCCCTGCATCTTTGTGGGAAAATTTGCACGCAAAGGCGCAAGGGCGCAGTTTTATTTTCGTTGGAATTCAGGCGAGCCGATAATAATGCCTGCTACTTGTGAAACGGTATTTGTATTGCCTGCCACATATAAAGTAGTAACCGGTAAATTTTTTTTACTTAATAAAGCTTTTTGATTTTGTGTTCTGTTACGGGTAGTGGGTGCAGCTCCTGCCATCATATCATTCTGTTCTGTATTCATCAGACCTGTTGGTGGCGGCACAGTTTTATCTACCGCATCATTGATTTTTTTTCCCAGGTTCACATCGCGCACCATGGCCGTTAAACGGCGGATATTATCATCCTGGTTTCTTTCCGGCAATAATATTTTACTGTAAATAGAAAGTGCAGCTTCTGCGCTTTCGGGCTCATGGTTATCATTCAATGCAGCGAGATTGAGTTTTACACCGGGGATCTTTTCTGTAGCGAATGCCAAACCAAAATTCATTCTATTCAATAAAGAACCCGTATTAATCCAGTAAGTGGCGCGGTCGGGAAATCCTGTGGGCGCCTGGTAATAATAGAAACGCTGCCCCATTCTTGTACACCAGTTATAGATTTGAAAGGGTTGTTGCACATCCGCATTCGTAGCACGGATAGCACTAATGGCAAACTCAAAAGGTGATTTTACTTTTTCACGTAATGAGGTGTTATCCCAGAATTCACGGCTGTTCACCATCGCAATCAATACTGCTTTGATATTACCATTGGTTTTTAAAAATGTTTCCGACATCTTGCCTACCAGCTCTGCCGATGGCGTATCACAAACAAACCGGGTAGCCAGTTTGGTGCAGATAAATTTTGCAGTAGAGGGATGAGTGGCTAATATTTTCAAAACCTGTTTTCCTTCCTCATACCCTCCATTGGCCGGAAAATTTTTACCAAGTATTGTCTTTGCACTCTCATCATGTTTGTCTGCACGGAAAAGAAAATCACCGTCCACCACAAAACCCTTTCTTTTTAAAAAACCCGGCCCTGCTGCTTCCAGTAATTTTGTTCCCGGGCCATCTTTGTATAATGGCATAATACTCCAGCCTGTCAATGCACGGGCAACCATGGTTACATCCTGTTGTGTATAACCACCCTCTACACCCAATGTATGCAGTTCCATAATTTCCCGTGCATAGTTTTCGTTCAAACCCTGTGTTTTTCTTGCATTCAGGGTTTGCTGTAAAATTTTAGCGCCGGGTTTTGATGTATCGTTTGCCATATCCCATAAACGTTGTTTGGCAACTCTTGCCATAACATTTTTTTCCTGTTGCCTTGCCATATCATTATCTAAATACTCCAGCATAGCAGGATGTTTGGCAGTAGCCTCCAATATCGTTTCAAAATTTCCCAACACATTTGGACGAATGGCATCACGTTCATAAGTAAGTACAAACTGCTGACATTGTCCTTTGGTAAGCGATACATTAAAATGATTGAACCAAAAATCTGTTAACACTTCGTGTAACTGGTTTTGCCCGTAAGCCGCGCGTACAATTTTCTGGTTAACGATCTGGCGCTGTAATTCCTGCGGGGCTTTGTATCCCTGTGCATCCATCAGTTTTTTTAACTGGGCACGGTACTCCGGCTTGTCTAAATTTTTTATAGAATCTTTATCCAATAAATAATTTTTTGCAGCTATCCGTATGATCTGTCCCGGATTGAGATATGTATTCACGATCAATTCATCATTCATTGTCAATGCCTCATAATCATCGGCAGGCAATCGGCGGGCAATTTCCTCATCAGGTAGTTTTCCGTCCATTTGTTGCTGCAGCCATTTATCCAAACCCATATCCAATAATTCTTTTACCTGCCCGGGTTTGATACCGAATGTAAAACGGTTCAGCAAATGTGCAGCAGCCTGCTCCTGCGAAAGCCCCATTTTTTTATACGGCATGTTGATCTTCATATCAGAGGAGAAAACGCCGCCCTGCACAAAAGCAGATAGAACCGTCATCAAAGCACCTACCGTAAAGGTTTTATACATACGCCTGACATTCATATCGGTATTTTTAGATTAGATATCATTAGATTCAAATAGTTTAACGGGCAATCGGTGAACGATGAAAACTGATAGGTGAACACATCGAAACGGGCGCTTCAGCATAAAAAAGCCTGCTATCAATGATAGCAGGCTTTCAAAAAAATAACGATATATCTGTTTTATTCCATAACCTTTTTAGTAGCTACTTTATACAGTATCCATCCCATCAAAGCAAAGAATACCGTGCCTGCCAGGAAATAACCACCTTGAGATAACCATGTTTTGAAATTGTCTTCAAGACTGATTTTATTTAACAGTTTCTCACCGCTGTCAGATCCTGCAAAAAAAGCGATGATCACACCGGCAACTGCGCCGCCGGCTACCAATCCGGTTGCAAACAAGTTGCCTTTCCCCAATTCTTCTTCTTCAGGATTAACCTGGATATTAGCTTTTTTCTGTTTGTTCTCAACCAATCCTCTGATCGCACCGCCTATAAAAATAGGTAAGGTTGTTGCCAAAGGCAGGTATACACCAATCGCAAAACTCAAAGCTTTGATTCCACATAACTCCATGGTTACGGCAAGAAAAATTCCAACCACTACATATTGCCAGTCGAGGTTTTGTGATAAGATCCCTTTGATGAGGGTAGCCATTAAAGTAGCTTGTGGTGCGGGATATTTTTCTGTTCCGATCGCATGATGAATACCCTGTGATAACATTTCGGTTGTTGGCTTATCCAAAAATTTTACGGTGATGCCAATCACTACAGACGAAACAATTGCACCAATAAATAATGCGATCTGCTGATTGCGTGGCGTGGCGCCAACTATATAACCGCTTTTAAGATCCTGTGAAGTTCCGCCGGCATTGGCTGCAGCAATACAGATCATACCGCCTACTACTAATACCAATGGCTCGTAAGCTTGTCCTGACCATCCCACACTTAAAAAGATCAAACTCGTTCCCATTACCGTAGCAATGGTCATACCGCTGATAGGGCTATTTGAAGTTCCGATTAACCCTACAATACGCGAAGCCACTGTTACAAACAAAGCGCCAAAAAATAAAACGAGTATACCGATCAATAATTTTTGCATAAAAGTATCTCCCGGTACCTGCGGCAATAAAGCGATCAATGCAACCAGTCCCAGACTCCCAAAGCCAACCACTTTCAAACTAAGGTCACGCTCTGTTCGGATTACAGCCGGTGTACCCGCTTCTTTGGCAGCACTCAAAGAGCCCATACTGCCTTTTACAGATTTGATAATGGTGGGAATCGTTTTATATAATGTGATGATACCGCCTGCTGCTACAGCGCCGGCCCCTACCTGGCGAACAAATGCATAATACACTGCCGCTGCATAATCGGCAAACGTATGCGTAACAGGATCCCACCCACCTTTACCGCCCGGCTTGGCAATATCCGCTAGGTAACCAAGTTTATTTAACTGGCGTGCAATCACATCTGCCGGTACCAGGGAAGATAATAATGGAATAAACACAAACCAGCTAAGCACACTACCTGCAACCAATACACCGGCAATACGCGGACCAATGATATAACCCACACCCATATATTCCGGTGTAATTTCTCCGCTTACTTTAGCTGAAGGGAAAAATTTATTAGCTTGTTTGGTTGCATAAAAAGGCACTTCTGCAATTACGTGTAAGATCTTTTGCAGGATGGCATAGGCAAATGCAACACCTAAACCCCAAAAAGCTGTCTTGGCAAAATCACCCCCTTTTTCACCGGCTTTTAATACATCACCGCAGGCGGTTCCTTCGGGATAAGGCAGTGTATCATGTTCATTAACGATCAAAGCCTTTCGCAATGGGATCATTAATAAGGTGCCCAACAAACCACCCACGATCGCAAGGATCAGAATCGTTACGTAATTAAAATAATCCGCACTGCTCGGTGCTGATAAGAAAAGAAAACCCGGTAAAGTAAATGCCACGCCACCCGCAATACTCTCTCCCGCAGAACCTGTGGTTTGAATGATATTATTTTCAAGAATGGTCGTTTTTAAAAAACGCCTGCCTAAGGTAATGGCAATCACCGCAATGGGAATAGAAGCAGAAACGGTTAATCCCGCTTTCAAGGCAAGATATACAGTAGAAGCCCCGAATATGACCCCGAATAAACTACCTACCAATATTGATTTAACAGTAAGTTCCTTCATATTCGTTTCGGGCGATACAAAGGGTTTGAACGCTTTTTTTTCTCCGGACATAGTTTGTAGTTTTCGTTAGGGGGCAGTTTAGGCAAAATGGTTACAAGCGTTAAAGTGATTAAAATAGTCGGTCTTGTTAGTAGGGTTGCAGAAAGCCCTTTAACCAATTTATCCCTTTTAACTACTTTAACCGATCAAGCGCTTTTCCCATTATCTTTAAAACCCAAAATACAACTTATGAGTGAAATAGAAAGCGACATGCAGAAAACCGGGATGCCTAAATCCGTTCCCTTTATTATTGGCAGCGAAATAGCAGAACGTTTTAGTTTTTACGGTTTGCGGTCTATTATGGTTACTTATATGGCAGTTGCTTTTTTCAATCCTGCCCTGAACCCCTCACTAACTGCTGAGGCCGATGCAAAAGCAAATGAAATGTCGCACCTGTTTGTTACACTTGCTTATTTTATGCCGCTCGTGGGCGCCATTATGGCCGACTGGTTCTTTGGCAAATACCGTGTAATCCTTTTCGTTTCCATCATTTATACTTTCGGCCATTTCATGTTGTCCGTTTCGGGAAGCAGTTATACCCTTTTCAGTATAGGGCTTGTTGTGATTGCCTGTTGTGCAGGCGGTATCAAATCCTGTGTATCTGCCAATGTGGGCGATCAGTTTGATAAATCCAACGAACACCTGCTTTCCAAAGTATATGGCTGGTTTTATATGAGTATTAACCTGGGTGGTACTTTAGCCCCTTTGTTTATTCCATTACTAAAAAAATATTATGGGCCTGAGATTGCTTTTGGTGTTCCGGGTATATTAATGGCACTCGCTACGGTTACTTTCTGGTTGGGAAGAAAAAAATATAAAAGAGTGCCTCCTGCAGGAATAAAAAAAGAGAATTTTTTTACCATTACAGTATATGCTTTGCTGAAATTATTCAGCCGCAAACCCGGACAAAAAGTATGGGAAGCCGTTGCTGAAAAATATTCTGCAAAATCGATTGATGGTATTAAAGCAGTATATCGTGTATTGGCCGTGTTTGCTTTTACCCCCATATTCTGGGCATTATGGGATCAAAACCTTTCGGAATGGGTATTGCAGGCAACCCGTCTGGATCTTACCCTGATGGGTAATCTTAACATATTGCCTGAACAGATCAATTTTATCAATCCATTATTCCTGGTATTGCTGATCCCGGTTTTTACTTCTTTTATCTTTCCTTTTTTAGAAAAAAAAGGGATCAAGCCAACCCCCTTGCGCAAAATCGGAGCAGGACTTGTTATCATTGGTTTGGCTTTTGTAATCATTGCGCTTCTTCAGGGGCAAATAGATGCCGGAGGAAAACCTTCTGTTTGGTGGCAGATACTGGCCTATATTCTTTTGGCAGCATCGGAAATATTGGTTTCCGTTACCTGTCTTGAGTATGCGTATACCCATTCACCCAAATCGATGAAAAGCACTATGAGTGCCTTATACCTGCTTGGCATTTCTGCCGGCAATTTGCTGGTAGGATTGATCAATGGAAATATTGTAAGCAAAGGCTTCTTCAGCCAATTTACCGGAGCAAAATATTACTGGATGTTTATAGGTATTCTCGCTGTGTCTTTTGTTTTATTTCTCCTCGTGGCAAAACGTTTACCGGAAAAGAGTTATGTGGGGGTGGAAGAAGAATCCTAAGGAAATCGTGAATCATCAGATATGAGTCGTGAGTTAGCTGTGAAGTCAGACTAATAAATCTGCCCTCACTCACGACTCACGATTCACGCCTCACGAATAACTACCTAAATAATACAATGGAAATTCCTATTCCCGTGCTACTTTCGCGCTGCAATCCTTACTCATGAACATTCTACTACTCGGATCAGGCGGACGTGAACATGCCCTTGCCTGGAAAATGCTGCAAAGCCACCACTGCGACCAATTATTTATAGCGCCCGGAAATGCCGGCACATCGGAGTTTGGCACCAATCTCAATATATCGGTGAACGATTTTGAGGCGATCAAATATGCCTGTATTGAACAAAAAATACATATGCTGGTAGTGGGGCCGGAAGAACCACTTGTAAAAGGTATTTATGATTTTTTTCAGAAAGATCCGCAATTACAAAATATAATTGTGGTAGCACCCTCGGCAGAAGCAGCGCAACTGGAAGGAAGTAAAGCTTTCAGTAAAAAATTTATGCAGCGACATAATATTCCTACTGCCGGTTATGCAGAGTTTACTTTTGAAAATTTTGAAGAAGGGAAAAAATATATTGTACAGCATTCTTTACCGGTTGTTTTAAAAGCAGATGGATTGGCGGCAGGCAAAGGTGTGGTGATCGTGAATACACATGAAGAAGCTCTACAGGTTTTTGAAGAAATGATCATCAACAAACAATTTGGCGATGCCAGCAGCAAAGTGGTGATCGAAGAATTTTTACAGGGAATTGAAGTAAGCGTGTTTGCATTAACCGATGGAAAAGTGTATCAGATTATCGGCCATGCAAAAGACTACAAACGGATAGGCGAGGGCGACACAGGCCTTAATACCGGCGGCATGGGATGCGTTAGCCCCGTGCCTTTTATGGATGAACGGTTTATGCAAAAAGTGGAAGAAAAAATTATTAAACCCACCATCAACGGATTATCCAAAGAAAATTTAAACTACCATGGTTTTGTTTTTTTTGGTTTGATGAATGTGCAAGGAGAACCCTTTGTGATCGGAAACAGAAGTGGTGATGCCATTATTACAAACAGATTTGGTTGCCCTATTTGCTGCAATGGACAATGGCACGTTAATTGATACGAACATAACCTTTGATGAAAGGTACTGCGCAACTGTGATGGCTGTGAGCGGCGGATACCCGGGTGACTATAAAAAGAATTTACAGATTAACGGATTGTCGGATTGTCGGGCGGATAAGGATTCAATGGTTTTTCATGCAGGTACAAAACAATCGGGAGAAGAGGTTGTAACAAATGGCGGAAGAGTTTTAGCGGTAACTTCTTATGGAAATGATTTGACTGAAGCTGTTGCTAAATCAAAGAAAGTATTAGAGAAAATTTCGTTTGAAGGGATGTATTATCGGAAAGATATCGGGTATGAATTTACTTGATCGTGAATCGCCAGTCATGAATCATGCATGAATTATGCAGCAAACAGGTCTGCTTACGATTCGTCCCTCATACCGGATGTTTTATCGCGCCGCCACAAAACCCCCGAAAATTCAGTATTTTGGCTTTGTTTATTAAGTAATTTCAGTCACCTTTGCTTTCATTTATTAACACATTCGAACTTTTTATATACAATGGGATTGTTTAACTTCTATACACAAGAGATTGCCATGGACCTGGGTACCGCCAATACCCTGATCATTCATAACGATGAAGTGGTAGTAAATGAACCTTCAATCATTGCCCTTAACCGGAACAATATGAAAGAGGTCTTGGCCGTGGGTAAGAAAGCCCTGATGATGCATGAAAAGACCCATGAAAGCATCCGCACCGTAAGGCCCCTGAAAGACGGGGTAATTGCTGATTTTAACGCTGCCGAGCTGATGATCAGGGAGTTGATCAAAATGATCTACCCTAAAAAACCCTTGTTCCCACCCAGCTGGCGTATGGTTATCTGTATCCCTTCCTCCATTACCGAAGTAGAAAAACGTGCTGTTCGCGATAGCGCCGAGCAGGCCGGTGCTAAAGAAGTATATATGATTCATGAACCCATGGCAGCTGCCCTGGGTATCGGAATCGATGTGGAAGAACCGGTAGGTAATATGATCATCGACATTGGCGGTGGTACCACCGGTATTACCGTGATTGCTCTGGCAGGTATTGTTTGCGACCAGAGTATCCGTATTGCCGGTGACGAGTTTACGGCAGATATTATGGAAGCCCTTCGCCGTTACCATAGCTTATTGATTGGTGAGCGTACGGCAGAACAGATCAAAATCAATGTAGGAGCGGCAATGAAAGACCTGGATAATCCTCCTGAAGACCTTCCTGTAAACGGACGCGACCTGGTTACCGGTATTCCGAAACAGATCATGGTAAGCTACCAGGAAATTGCTGAGGCGCTGGATAAGAGCATTTTCAAAATAGAAGAAGCCATCCTCAAAGCCCTGGAAACCACCCCTCCGGAACTGGCTGCAGATATCTATCGCAGGGGATTATACCTTACAGGCGGCGGTGCCCTCTTACGCGGCCTCGACAAAAGATTAAGCGCCAAGATCAAATTGCCCGTGCATGTTGCCGATGATCCGCTGAAAAGCGTAGTACGGGGTACCGGACTGGCATTGAAGAATTACCAGCGTTTTCCATTTATTATGAGATAACTAAGTACGCTACAAGGCGCCAGACCCAAGAAACAAGATGCAAGGCCAAGGGTTTGGTTGCACAACTTGTTTCCTGAACCTTAATTCTTGTAACTTGAACCTTGATTCTTGAAAAACATTTTCTTCTTCATACGCAGATACTTCACCTTTCTCAGCTTTTTGCTGTTACAGGTGGCGGCTATCATTATGTTGAGCAGTGCCAGTAAAACACACCAATCCTTTTTTGCATCCGCAGCCAATGAAGTTACCGGTGGTATTAATAAGCAATACAGCGGCTTCAGGGAATACTTTACGCTAAAAGAAACCAACCGTTCCTTAACTGCAGAAAATACCAGGCTGAAAAATATGCTGGCATCCAATTTTTATTCAGTGAATGATGGAAAGAGATATGTGATTGATTCACTTGTAAAAGATTCCACAGGCCATTATCGAAAATTTACTTACCTGCCGGCAAGGGTGGTGGGCAACTCATATAATTCTCAGGCCAATTTTATAACATTAGAAAGAGGAGCTGACGAAGGAGTAACAAAAGGAATGGCCGTTACCGGTCCAGATGGCATTGTAGGCGTGGTGGTAGAAGTAAGTCCGCATTACAGCAAAGTAATGAGCCTTATTCACCGCAACAGCAAAGTAAGCGCTATGCTGAAAAGGGATCAAAATGCCGGCAGCCTTGAATGGGATGGAACAGATCCCCGCTATCTTACTTTAAAAAATGTGACCAAAGGCGCCAAAGTAAGCAAAGGCGATACGGTACTAACCAGTACCTATTCGGCAAACTTTCCGCCAAAGCTTATGATTGGAACAGTGGCAGAGATCGCGTCGGAATCTGCCAGTAATTTTTATAGCCTGAAAATAAAAACTGCTACCAGCTTCTTCAACATACAATACGTTTACCTGATACAGAATGTGCGATATGCAGAACAGGTACAGTTAGAAAGCAATACACCCAAGAACCCATGAGCAACCTGCTGAAAAATATTGTTCGCTTTGCGTTGTTTATCCTGGTGCAGGTATATATCCTTAACCAGATACCTCCATTACACAGGTTTATCATTCCCTATCTGTATTTTTTATATATTCTGTGGCTGCCTTTTCAGATCAACCGTTTCTGGTTATTGGTGGTCAGTTTTTTCTTTGGCTTAACCCTCGATTATTTTACCGGTACACCCGGCTTGCATGCCGCACCTTGTGTACTCATCGCCTATATCAGGCCTTTCCTGCTAAATGTGCTTATCCCTAAAGAAACAACCGAGCAGAGCTTTGTTGAACCTGGCCGTAACAGTATGGGTTGGGCGCCCTATGCTTTATATGTAAGCATCCTTACGTTTGTGCATCATTTCTATTTGGTGCTTATCGAATGGTTGCAGTTTGGAAACTTTGTTTATTTCCTTGGCAAAGTAGCCGGCACCACCGCTATCAGTTTATTGATGATCTTTTTGGTAGAGATGCTATTCAACCGTAAAGGACGTTTGCGCACAAATACCGCTTAGTTGCTGGTTGATAGCCCATGGCCATCATTCCATTCACAAGTATTAATAACTTTTACCAAACGATTGATACAAACACTGTTTCAATTCAGCAACTTTGTAACATACTTCCGATTGACTATTTCGTACTTCTTAGAAAATTGATATGCCGGTATTTAATCAAAGCAGGGGTGGGATCATCAAGATCATTTTTGCGGGTGTATTCTTAGTGATTGTGGGACAGCTTGTAAACCTGCAGTTATTTTCTGTGAAATATAAGCTGGCTGCGGAGAATAATGCCATTTTCCGTAAAGTGATCTACCCGGATAGGGGTATCATCTTCGACCGGAAAAGAAAAGCGATCCTTGAAAACACGATCAGTTACGACCTGGAAGTGATCCCTTCCGAATCCAAAGGAGTGGATACGGTTTCTCTCTGTAACTTATTGAACATTGATACAGCCGAATATAAAAAAAGGATGCGCGAGATCATCTTTAAAACAGGAAGCGTGCGCGTTGGCATTTTCGAACCCATCCTTTCCCCCGAAATGTTTGCTCGGCTGAATGAGAATATTTATAAATTTCCCGGCTTTTCTTTACGGGAACGTTCTGTTAGAAGTTATCCTTATTCTATTGCAGCACATGTATTGGGCTATGTGGCTGAAGTAGATACCACTTTTCTCCGCAAACACAAAGACGAGGGGTATTTAATGGGCGATTATGCAGGCCTTACCGGCCTGGAACGCTCTTATGAAAAAGTATTGATGGGGCAGAGGGGGGTTAAGAATTATATCCGCGATAACAAAAGCCGTATTCAGGGAGCGTATGAGAATGGCATTTACGATACGGCCGCCGTTGCCGGCAAAAACGTTCATACCAGCCTTGATGTGGAACTGCAGAAATTAGGCGAGCAGTTAATGACCAATAAGGTAGGCAGTATTGTGGCCATCGATCCGAAAACAGGCGGTATTCTTTGTATGGTCAGTGCTCCAACGTATGACCCTAATTATCTTACCGGCAGCCAGCGGAGAAAACATTTTGCAGAACTGTTTCTCGACCCAAGAAAAATATTCAATAACCGGGGTATCGGCACCTACTATTCGCCGGGCTCTACTTTTAAAACAGTGGTGGGTATTGTAGGTTTGACGGAAGGTGTGATTGATGAAAGAACAACCGTTACCTGTCCGGGATTTTTTACCGGCTGCGGAACGGGTAAACCCAAATGCTTAGATAAAGGAACGTTTCAATTTAAAGAAGCCGTAGCACACAGTGATAATAGTTATTTCTCCACAGTATTTAAAAGAACGCTTGATCAGCCCAGGTATCATGGTGCAGACAGCGCATTAACTGTTTTCAATAGTTATGCAAGCACTTTTGGACTGGGACATAGACTTGGAGTTGATCTGCCGGCGGAACAAAAAGGGATACTCCCCGTATCTTCTTTTTATAGAAAACTATTTGGTCCAAGATGGTATTCTTGCAATATTATTTCGAACGCTATTGGCCAGGGCGAGGTAAATACAACACTTGTACAATTGGCGAATGTGATGTCCATCATTGCTAATAAAGGATGGTATTACACACCACATGTGGTTGATTCCATTGAAGGAGGCGATGACAATAATATGTTGGCGGCCTTCCATGAGAAACATTATACCGATAAGCGGATACCGGATTCCATTTTTGATGCCGTGCAGGATGGTATGCAGGCTGTTGTGGATTACGGAACTGCTGTAAGATCAAGAATACCCGATATTGTGGTATGTGGCAAAACAGGAACCGTACAAAACTCAGCCAAAATAAATGGCCATATGGTTCCTCAGCAGGATCATTCTTTTTTTGGTGCTTTTGCCCCAAGGAATAATCCGAAAATCGCCATCGCGGTGATTTGCGAAAATGCAGGCCAGGGAGCATGGGCCGCAGCACCTATTGCCAGTTTATTGATAGAAAAATATTTACGTGACTCTATTAAGGGAAAAGAACGTCAGGATATGCTGGAAGAGTTCAGTAAAAAAAACCTGATACCGCAACGTTACCGTTTGGAAATGGCCAAAAGGGATTCTTTGAAACAGATTAGGGAAGCACAATTATTATTACAGCAACGTATGAGCCGTGAAGCCAATGACTCAAGCGAGTCAGACGAAAATACCGAACAGGAAACAAAACCTGTAGCGCCGGCACCTGCGGCACCGGCGCCACCCAAAAAGAAAAACACTTCACCGGCAGCACTGATCAACGACGATAAGAAAAACAAAAAAAATTATAAAGTAGGTTAATGAACCATCGCAATAACAATATATCAGCAGGAGTTGACTGGACCATAATCTGGTTGTATGCGATATTGGTATCTATCGGCATCCTTTGCATTTTTATGGTAGAGTACCGTACCGATACTAACTGGCTGCAAACATTTTTAGGCGGTAAAACCAATTATAGCAAACAGCTCATTTTTGCCGGTATATGTGCTATAGTAGCCACTTTTATTTTACTTACGGATAGCAAACTGTTCACAGCGCTTGCTAATTTACTATATGCCTTTGGTATCTTTTTAATGCTGGCCACTTTTGTGTTGGGAAAGAATGTAAACGGGTCTAAAAGCTGGATACCGATTGGCGGCGGTTTTAACCTGCAGCCTGCAGAGTTGTGCAAAATATTTACCGCATTGGCACTCGCTAAATTCTTATCAAGACAGGAAACAGACTTTAGTAAACTAAGATCGCAGCTGATTGCAGGAGCCATTGCTATTGCACCGGCAGCATTATCTATCGGGCAGCATGAATTAGGATTGGCATTGGTTTACTCTGCATTCCTTGTGGCAATGTATAGAGAGGGTTTACCGGCGCAGATCCTCATCTTCGGTTCTTCTTTTGCCGTTTTAGTGATTGCCACCCTGATCGTTGATCCCAATATACTCGCTTTATCACTTACCATCATTGCCGGCATTATTATTTTTCTGGTGCGAAAACAGAATAAGAAAAATAAAAGTGCGATGGTATTAATCGTTACCATCTGGCTATTTTGCGTGGGCACACAAAGATTTGGCGTGCCGTATATTTTTAATAACGTGCTGGAGTGCTACCAGAGTACCCGTATCTACAGCATGGTGGGTAAGGAATATGATTGCAGCAAAAACAAAAAGTCGGAAAGAAAAAGCGGAGAAAAAGCTGCCCGTAAACCGGATGATTATAATGTAAGACAAAGCAAGATCGCCATCGGCTCGGGTGGCTTAATGGGTCGCGGCTTTTTAAAAGGAACCCAAACACGCGGTAAATATGTACCGGAGCAGCATACAGATTTTATCTTTACTTCTTTGGGAGAAGCATTTGGATTTATCGGTTGCACCATCTTTCTCAGTATCTATCTTTTCCTACTCTACCGCATTGTAAAAATGGCCGAGCGCCAGCGAAGTACGTTTAGCCGTGTGTATGCTTACAGTGTAGCCAGTATTATCTTCTTCCATATTGCCGTGAACGTAAGTATGACCATTGGTTTGTTCCCTATTGTGGGTATTCCATTGCCATTGATCAGTTATGGCGGTTCATCCTTGTTAACGTTTACCATTCTTATTTTCATTTTATTAAGATTGGATGCAGACAGGCAGATGGTGCTAAGGTAATACCCTTACCTTGTAAAGGGAATGGATGCATATTCCCTTTCTTGATCGGCTATAACTACATTTGTATTTTATTACATATTTAATTTCCCCTTCAAGGGGCCAGGGGGTATGAACATAATTCCACTTTCAGAAGGCGCTTTTACCATCGATAAAACCAAAGTATTTATTCCTTTTAATACGGCTACTGAAGAATTACATTCCAGGCCCGTAGGTAGTTTATTGGTTGAGATCCAACCCTTCGTCATCATTACTGAAAAGGATGTGATTTTATTAGATACCGGCCTTGGCCATACCGAACCGGATGGGTCTTTGCAATTACACAATAACCTGCGCAAAGCCGGCATCAACCCTGCCC